>NZ_JCALEF010000006.1:0-639820 GCF_059813245.1 Mycobacterium sp. NGS15
AGGGCGCTGGTAGATACGGATTTCCGTGCCACCCATATCGTGGTCAGTCCGCAATGGTTATTGTGCGCACATGAAGCGGGGACTGCGGGGAGGCGTTGAGGATCGTTGGCACCGCGACCCACGGCCACATGAAACGCCCCCCGAGCCGCTAGACAGCGACGCGGCGGGATGCTGGTGCGTGGACAAAGGCATGGCACGCTGGGTGGACACACAGAGCCAGGAACGAACCAAGAGCTACATCCGCAAGGATCAAGCCGAGGCTTATCAGCAGCGCCTAGAACGCATGAAAGCCGCGATCCAAGTCATCGAAAACGAATGCGCCGACCGCATACGGCAACTGCCCTACACCACACCCATTCCCCCAATGCCTGATGTACCACCATCTGAACCGCAAGAGACGCTGCGGGCGCTGCCCTCCGGTGAACTCGTCTTCGACTACGAACCCACGACACACCACCCCAAACCTAAGAACCCACCTGGTACACCGTGGCGCGGCTAACCCCTACCGCCTTGGCAATGGCGGTGGCCGGTTCCCCGTTACCGTAAATCCGGCGCGCTAACACGATATCCCCCTGCCGTAGGTTCGCCGCTCCGGGCCTGACATTCGCTTCAGTATATTGCCAGGTGGCAGCAGGTTACTCACAGCTAACGTGTCAAAACCTAAGCCTCCTCCTCGATCCAGCAAACACTATATGGTGGACATACCCTGGTATGGTCTGTCATGATCCACGCATCAGCTACATGCGCAACACGCGCGGGGCGAGGAGCGGGAGGGTCTTCAACACGTGGTTATGAGCGATCGTTGGCGTATGTCGCCAGGTTTGCGCAGGGTATCGGCTGTGGTTGCTATTACGGCACTCGCCATCGGTGGAGCGAAGATCGCCAGCGACCACACCATGGCCGGTAGCGGATTCTCGACCGTGGCGACTGTGGCAGCTGATCCCACTGGAGGCCCCACCGGAGGCCCCGGAGGTCCCGATGGGATGAACGGGGGCGCGTTCCAGCCGCCCGGACTACCACCACAGCAGCCCGATTACCGGGGCGGTATCAACCAGCCACCGCTTGATCAAAACGGCGGGGTGAGCATCTACAACACGGGATCACCTGGTGCACAACAAGTTCCAGGTCAGCAAGGCGCACAACAACCCCAACAGGGCTGGGACCAACCCGCACACGGCACGCAACCGCCTAATTACTCGACCGCCCCCGGGCACACCCAAGGCCCCGGTCAACCGAACCCTAACTACCAAGCACCGCAACAACAGTCCCCCCAGCAGGGCCAACAACCCCAAGAGCAGCAGCCGAGTGAGGCACCCACGCAGACCCAGCAACCCGAGCAGCCGAAGAACGAGCAGGACGATACCAACCAGCAGATGGACCAGGAAGATGAGTTCCAGCGGTGTCTTGCGCAGTTCATTGGAGGCGGTGGTTCATTACTCGACGGCCCTAGCTTGGATCCGATATTCCAGGCCGATGGCGCGTGCAGTGATTGCGACAGGGTCACGCCTAGACAGTTCAATAGAAACTGCGAAGAGTATTCGCTCATGGTGTCGGCAAAAATGCCCATGAACATGCCGTGCGGCTATATTTATGACCCGCAAAGCAAGATTACTCCAAAAGAAGACTCGGCACTCCATGACTATTGCACAAGTTCACCCAGTAAGTGGGGAACGACGGACTTTGCGCCAGCGTGTGCGAGGCACGACATGTGTTACGAACGCGCACGTCCAGCGGGGCTGGGTCTGGGGCCCTGCAATGATCGTTTCAAAGATGATCTGCGGGCCGTCTGCGATACTCTCCATACTGGTGCATCAAATTGGCTGTGCCATAGAACTGCAGGTTTCTATTGGTCCATGGTCACCTTGTTTCACCTCCGTGAAAACTGAAACTAAACCAGGGGTTATTTCGAATGCGACCATCAATGTTGAAGTACCTAGTACTCCTGCTCTATATCGCTACTATCTTCCTAACTTTCTACGTTCACGTTGACTGGCCAAGGCTCGCGATACCATTCCTGGTGGCGCTTGGGACGCTCGCAGTGGGCCTGTACCCGAGCGGCCATCGGCCAACATCGCAGGAGATTGTCGCGACTCTGCTACTGCTTTCTGCATTCGCCATTGACTTGTGGACTACGATTTTCCTGGGAAGTAAATGGAACGGCGGCCTATATATTGGCATCATCGCTCTAGGATTCTTTTCTTGGCTGATGACAGTTGCAGGACTTCTAGCTGTGCCAGCTAATACATTTGCAAAGTTGCTCAGATGGGGCTAACTAAGGTGAGATTGGAATCATGGGCTGCGATTATTCTTTCGACTGTCGCATTCACCACTGCCTGCAGTCAAAATCAAAGCACGGAACCCGATACTAGTTTTGTAGAAATACCCAATGAGCTATCTGGTGATACCACCGTCACAGAGTTTGGCGCTGTTGGCAGCTGCATAGCTCTATCCGGACCCAACAGAAACAGCATTAAAGCCAAAGAAGCACAATGCGGAACAGCAGAAAGCAATTACCGTATTGTTGCTATCAAGATGACTCGCGACCAGTGCCCCGCAGATTCGGATCAACGATATCGTCGTTGGAATAGGGATTCGCAACAAACTCTGTGCCTAGATTTCGACTGGGTTGCCAATGGATGTATGTCCATTGGACAGGAGACTTGGTATGCCAAGCGTGTCACATGCACTGAAAGCCTTGCTGAGCGTCCCACGAAAGTTCTCTTAGACGTTAACTCCGTCGCTGCATGCCCCAATGGCGGCTATGCACACCCTGTGCGCCGGTTCACGATCTGCACACAAATTCAGAAATAGCTCCCAGCGCCACGCCCCGCATCCGTTTCAACGCACCACAGACCTAAAGCCTGTTAGGCGTGCCCTGGTCACCGGAGAGAGAGCGGGCGCTGGCCGAGTGAGGCGTGCACTAGCCAAGTTAAGGGGTCACCCCCAGGGGGTACGTGGTGGCTTGCGAGCTATGGGCCGTTACTGCGGTGGCACAGGGACACAGAGTGCGAAGGTTTTGTAACCGTCCATTCTGTGGCTGAGGTTGAATCGGAGTTCGACGGTGGCTGGAGATCCTTGCAATTGGGTCGCTAGGTCCATTTTGGCTGGGACCACTTGCCCGCCCATAACGTTTATCCCGAGGAAACCTAATCCCTCAGTTTCGTATTGCTTGCCGTTGCTATCCACGACAAGAACGTTATGCGAGTCTATATTGACTGAGTCGCTGTCGTTATTCTCGACACGTAACGTGAACTGCAACTTTCTGGGCACTGAGTAGGTGACATCGGTGACGACGATACGTAGGCCGTCTGATTCAACCCACCACGGCCCGGAGGGTGCACCACAGGAGCTATCAGGTAACGCGGACGCTGAGGGTGTCGCGGTTGTGGACGTAGAAACACCAGGAACGGTCAGGGTCGGCTCGGACGCCCGCATGGGTCTGGTAACTGTCACGGTTGCAGGGGCGACTGACTGAGCATCACTTTTGATGGCTACATCGGGTTTGAACAGGTACATTCCCGCCGCAAGAATAACGCCGATACCTATTGCTCCGATACCGATATTGGTAGTGCTGAATTTGTGGTCCCCCCAAGTTATCTCAGTTGGGTGCGCCTTATCGAGAACGTTCCCTTTGAATAGGAGCACCGCCCCGGCTAACGCTAGCCCGACACCGAGAAAGAACAGCAGCACCCACGCTACCCACCCGACCCACTCTGGCATGTCGACTCGTCTCCGTCGCTCGCGGTCGGTAAAGGCGGTTACCGCCCCCGCGTAGGCGACTTCCTGCCACAGCTACACCAGCTACAGCAAGACAACTAATACCCGGCGGCACTGACAACGCGATAGCCGACACACCGGATACCACTCAAGGCGTGCATGCGGCGCTTAGGCGATGTCCTCGACCTAAGGGGCCCTCGGGTGCGGCCAAGCAGGGAGTTGGACCAACGGAAGCTCATTCAGCTGTACAAAAGTTTCGACCTCGATGTGTTTTTTACCGGACTCGGAAGCGTTACCGAAGGTGATTGGGTCACTAAGTACGGGAAGCGTTCTCAGAAGACCACCGGGAAGGTCACCAACGTCAAGTACGTGACCGACCGGGCAGACCTGGACCTGATCGCTTCTACCGTGGTCCAGCTCCCCGGCGACTCCGGGTGCCCCTGGTACACCAAAGGACCAACCCTGGTCGAGATGGGCTCTAGCGGTGACCAAGAATCTGGCGGCGGCAACGAAGGCAGCCAGGCACAACCATCGGGCCCGTCGTTGACCTGATACGCCAAAACTCCCCCCGCTGGGGAAAACGGTTCAAAGTCTGGCTCACCGATTAACCCAACACCTACCGCCTTGGCAATGGTGGTGGCCGACTCGCCCGAGGCGTGCATCCGGGCCGCTAGGGCAGACTGTTCGGCGCTAAGAGCCTTGGGTCGGCCAACATGCAGGCCCCGCGCTTCGCGGGCCTCACGGGCCGCTGTGCGGCGTTCCTTGCCCAGTTCTAGTTCTAGCTCTAGTTCGGCCAGGCTGAGTGCGCGCAAATGCAACAGTTACGGGCACTGACAAGCTGCTCGTCGAGGGGTATCCGTTGTCGCTACCAGGGATTTGGTGTAGGCCCTGATAGGTCGTATTCGTATGTTGGCGAATACCAATCGGGTTGGTGGTGCCGACGGGTCTGGTTGTGGGGAGGATGACGAAGGCCCCACTGCTATATGAGTTTCCAGGACGGGATCTGCTGAAGAATTTCCGACCAGGATTGCGCGTACTCACGCATGATTTCTTCGCTTGACTCGTCATCCAGGCCCATTGCAGCGCCCTTGTCATAGTCGGCGAAGAAGACTTTTCCATCCGATAGACGGATCGCCAGAGCGCCGCCGTTACCGCGTACTACCGGAATGTAGGTGTCAGGAATCCAGCCGTCAAAACCCCCGCCGCGTCCCACGATGTCCGTGGCGTCAAGGAATTTATCTGCAACCGCATCGGTACCCAGGAACAGATGCAACCTGATGTCACCGGTTCCGACGCTGAGGACGAAGTTCCGATAGTCGGACGGCAGTGAACCCACATCCTGCAATACGACATCGAGCTGTGTCTGCGTCCAAGGAGTCAACTCTTCCTGGTCAAGGTCCATGCACTACTCAATTCTCTCTCCCAGCATCAACTGGCGCTTAACGATCACAGACAGACCGTGCGCCGGTTCTCTACCCTGGCTATCCATGACAGCAGAAGACGCCTCCAACGACACCGCACGCCTGGAGGCGGCGTTCCCCAAGTCAATCCGCACCGACGTGGTCGCTGCCTTGGCGGTGCTGCCCACGAGTTCGCTCACCAAGCCCGAAGGGTCGAGGCTATCCCCACACTCGATCGGCTCCAACCGACGCCAGTACCACCTAACCGTGGGCGGAGAGGCCATCGAGATTCCCTCTCGCATCTATCACGACAACCCAGGACCAGACCACGTCGCGATGCCGCCGGTGCGGCGAACGATCCTGGGCTGCTTGTACACCCGTCACCACGACGGATTCGTGCGCCAACAATGGCTCCGCACCATCATCCATGCCCGGCAACCCTGGGTTGCGCCGTTCGTGATTCAACTCCTCGGCGAGTACGTACCCGAAATCATCGACGACATATGCCACTACCTCTCCGACCCAGACCAACCCCGCACCGCCCAGTACGGGCGTTTCGTCGCCGAGAACCCCCAGTTCCTCACACTCACCCGCCAACGGGCGCACAGCTACTGGAACACCTACTTCCGAGGGAAATACCCACGCCACCCCGACTACCCCGGATACGCCCTGCTGGCCTCATTCGAAGCCATAAAGGCAGACCACCAAGACACAGCCCCAACCGCTCGATGAGCTTGACAGAACGACAGAGACACCCCCATGAACACGCTGCTGCTGTCAATCCTCAGCGCGCAGAGTTCGAGCGGTCGATCATCTTGGAACGTGAATCATCGACTGCGGGTAGCTCGAACCATCGCCCAAATCCATACGCCGATAAATGACAGTACGGCCGCGCAACCCACCTGAAACCAGGGGGGATCAAGCTGGTTCAGGAGCATGACAAACGTGGGCAGAGCGAACCAGGCGACGAGAAACAAGATGACTGCGACACGTTTGTTCATCACGATCGTCAGATTCCGCTACCTCGGGAGCGCCAGCCACAGGCCGCTGACCAGCTCAAGCCCCCGAGCATTAGGCATGAGAGTGCTACCCACCACCATTGCCTGTCAGCAACAAAACCAACGAACAGAATCGCGACCGCGACAAACAGGGTTGCATTGAGCGTCCAGAGATCTCCCCATATAAGTTTCAGGACACGTCGCATACAGCAAAGTGTAAATGACAACGACGGTATCGCGATTGCTGTACGAACTAATCCTGCTCGGCCAAAACTCGATACACGGTCGGCCTGCTAACACCCACAGCCTTAGCAATCGTGGTTGCCGATTCCCCCGAGGCATGCATACGGGCCGCTAAGGCTGCCTGTTCGGCGCTAAGGGCCTTAGGCCTCCCGACAGTAGGCCGCGTGCTTTGCGTGCCTCACGGGCGGCTGTACCGGTTTGCGATCCTGAGGTGCTCATCCCTCACGCGCAGAGGCCAACAGAGCGCCCACAACGAACAGGGCAAAGAGCACCGCGCCGCCACTGGCCGCCCACCAAGACTGGAGCTTATGGACACCATCGACCATGAGGCAGATCACCGCAAGTCCAGCCACGGGCGCAAGGCCATAAAACACCTGACGGGGAACTGCCGGGGGCGCTTACAGATCGTCAACACAACGTTTGAATCACCTGTCGTGTCGCGACATGGACCTGCCGGGATATCTGCGAAGAAAGACCGAGTTCCCGCATATGGGGAACATCGATGACCGTAGTGACCACTCCCGGCCCATCCGATTCCCAGCGCGCACCTAACCGGTTCAGAATGGTGCGCATCGCG
Source organism: Mycobacterium sp. NGS15 (assembly GCF_059813245.1). Taxonomy (NCBI): domain Bacteria; kingdom Bacillati; phylum Actinomycetota; class Actinomycetes; order Mycobacteriales; family Mycobacteriaceae; genus Mycobacterium; species Mycobacterium sp. NGS15. The sequence goes on from NZ_JCALEF010000006.1 coordinate 6,936, forward strand.
TAGTTCTCCGAGAGCACCGAGGCCGTGAATCGGCGTATACCGTCCGCACGCGCCGATACCGATAGCGCCTCCATCAGCAGTGTTCCGATCCCGCGGCCCTGGTAGTCGTCACCGACCGTGAGGGCCAGCTCGGCGCTCTCGGGTTCGTCGAGATGGCGGATGAATCGAGCATCGGCCACGACAAGATCCTCAAGGCCGTCGGGCCCATCGGTGAGGGCCCAGGCGAAATGGTCGAGGTAGTCCACCTCAAACAGGTACGTGATCATCCGCTTACTGGGGACTCCCAGAAACCGGCGATACACCGTGCGCCGTGACATCCTCGCCAGTCGCCGCCTGTCACCGGGCAGGATAGGCCGCAGGTAGAACTCGGTGCCGTCGCGCAGCCGCACGGGAATCGGGGTGACGAAGGTGGCTAGGCGCTGACGCGCCGTCCACACCAATGCCTCTGACACGCCGGGGATTTCAAGCATCGCAGTAAAAGCATCACTGCTACCCGCCCAGCCTCGAAGCGGTTCGGTCGCGACGACGGTCGCCGTCCGGGCGGTCCCGCGCAGGAGCGCTATCTCACCGACAACCATGCCGGGCACCACGTGCGCGACCACCGAATCCCCGTTCTCTCCGGCATGAAGAATCTCACCACCACCCGAGCCGAGGAGCAGGAACCAGTCGGCCAGCGGAACAAGCGCACTGACTGGATTGCCTCCAAAGAACTCCAACTCTGCGAGATCGGCGGCATCGACACCCACGATGTACACCGCCCTGGCTCGACTGGCTGAGTCTGTTCGCATGGTAGTCATCGCCGTCACGTCCGATCAGCTATTGACGGAACCACATGCAAGCCGATGCACGTGACATTCTCACGCCATCAATGCAGCCAACCGGTCCAGCTTGCGCAACGTAGCGTCGCGAGACTCCACCGGCAGCAGGCCTAGCAGCACACGATGCACCCCGAGGTCCGCATGGCGTTCGATATCTCCAGGCTGCGGCTCCAGGATGGTCGCTATCACAGGAACCGGCGGCGTGCCTTTGTGCGCTGCCAGCAGATTGAGTTCGCCGATCCCCTTCTGAAGCTCTTCCACCCCAAGCATTGTCGGCGCCATCCAGCCGTCGGCGTGGTCGAGCACCCGTTCGTGGGTGGACGGGCCCCAGCCCCCTAGCCACACCGGCGGGTGCGGTTTTTGAACAGGCTTGGGCCAGGAACGGATCGGGTCGAACGCCACGTACTTGCCGTGGAATTCGGCCTGCTCTTCTGTCCAGATCGTCTTGACCGCTTGGATACGCTCGCTCTGTAATGCCACCCGCGTGCGCGGGTCGGTGCCGTGATTTCGTATCTCTTCGCGAAGCCATCCAACGCCAATCCCTAGCTCTAGCCGCCCGCCCGACGCCCTGTCCAGGGTCGCAGCTTCCTTGGCGAACGTGATCGGGTCTCGCTGGACCAGCAGCGCCACCGCGGTACCGATACGAAGGTCCCTCGTCGCAGCTGCCGCGAAGGACAACGCTACGAACGGATCGAGGCTTCGGCAGTAGTCGCGGGGTATCTCATCCCATCCGGCATGGATGGCTTCGATCGTCACCGGTATGTGCGTGTGCTCCGGCACGAAAAGGGATTCGAACCCGCGCATCTCGATCTCGACCGCTAGCTCGCCGGGCTCCAGGCCTTCGTCGGTAAGCGCAGTGAAAATGCCAATCCGCATGAAGCTAAACGTCTTTGTCGTCGGGCAGCGGCACCGCCGCGGAAAGCGCCTCAAACTCGGCGTCACTGAGCACGATGTCCCCGGCGGAAACATTCTGCGCGAGGTGCGCTTCCGACGATGTTCCCGGGATCGGCAGCAGAATCGGAGAGCGACGAAGTAGCCATGCCAAGGCAATCTGTGCCGGGGTGCTGCCGTGCGCATGCGCGATGACATCCAAAGGACCGCCGACGCCTTCCAGTCCTCCAGTAGCCAATGGGAAGTACGGGATGAAGGCAATGCCGTGGGCCGTGGCGTAGTCCACCACGTCAGCTGCCGACCGATCGGCGAGGTTGAACAGGTTCTGCACTGATGCGACGGACACGATCTGCCGTGCCGCGCGCAGCTGGTCCACTGAGACCTCCGAAAGTCCGATGTGCCTGATCTTGCCTTCGTCTCGCAACAGCTTGAGTTCACCGATCTGGTCTTCGAAAGGAACAGCCGGATCGACTCGATGCAGCTGGAGCAGATCAATGCGCTCCAGCTTCAGGCGCCGCAGGCTCATTTCCGTCTGCTGGCGCAAGTATTCGGGCCGCCCCAACGGAATCCAGCCCCACTCCGCCGGGCCGGTGCGCGCGATACCTACTTTGGTGGCGATCACGAGATCACGGGAATACGGGTGCAGTGCCTCGCTGATCAAGTCTTCGACGGTCTGCGGGCCATACGCATCCGCGGTGTCCAGGAAATTCACTCCCAGCTCAACCACGCGTTTGAGCAACCGCACCGCGGATGCTGGATCCCGCGGCGGGCCCCACACGCCCGGGCCGGTCAACTGCATCGTGCCGTAGCCGATCCGATTGACGGTGATGTCGCCGCCGAGAGTAAGCGTTCCTGCTCCAACGGGCTGTGTTGATGTCACGATTCTATCCTGCGCAATCTGAACTCAAGAGGCGACGACAATTGTTCGCCTCATATGGATTTGGATGTGGTTCCTACTATTCGGGCTGCTGGTCCAGCGCAAGCCGGGCCAGCAGCTCAAGCCCATCGGCATCGGGACTGCCGGGGTCACCCGAGTAGATGAGCAGCTGCTGCCCGGGCGCCCCACCGACGGCAAAGGTGTCGTACTGAAGGCTGATCTCGCCGATCTGGCTGTGGCGGAAGCGCTTGGTCCCGCTCGTGCGCGGCCGGACATCATGCTGCATCCACACGAACGTGAAGACATCGCTCTGAATCGTCAACTCACCCACAACTTCTGCTACGCGCGGGACGTCGCGAAACGACACCGACATCGCGCGCAGATTTCGGGCGGTATCCCGCGCGATGTCATCCCACTCGGCATAGAACTGACCGGCCACAGGGTCGAGGAAAACCATGTAGGCCAAGTTGTCCGCCCGGGCGAAGTCACCGTAAAGGGCCTGCGCGTGGGCGTTCATCGCCAGAATGTCCAGCGCCGGGCTGATGACCAACGCCGGGGCGTGCACCACATTGTTGACGATCCTCATGGTCCCCTCGCTGGCTTCGCGCTGGTCGCCGACGGCGGGTGCCGCCCCAGACGGCCTGGCAAGGCCGGCCAGATGTTCAGCCGCATGCGTATCCAGCTGCAGTGCACGGGAAATCGCCCGCAATACCTGGTCTGAGGGATGTCGCTCACGGCCCTGTTCAAGCCTGCTGTAGTAGTCGGCACTCACCCCGGCCAGTGCGGCAACCTCTTGCCGACGCAAGCCTAAAACACGGCGCGGCTCATCCTGCGGCAGCCCTGCCTGCACCGGCGACACCAGAGCACGGCGCGCCTTCAGGAAGTCGCCCAACTCATTTCGCCGATCCATGTCCTCAACATACTCACGGCAACTCACCTCAACCAGGGTGTAATACACCCACCCAGCCGCACATTGCCTCAGCCGCAAGGGATGCCCAGGTAGGAATAGCGCACCCTGCCACGACGGCGCGCGCAAATCTACGCTGAAGAAGCAACGAGATATGCACGAAACATGTTGCAGTAAAAGGAAAGAGGACACTTGATGGGCATTTTGGCAGGCAAGACGGCGCTTGTTACGGGCGCGTCGAAGGGAATCGGCGCGGCCATCGCACGCGACCTGGCGTCAGCGGGAGCGCACGTGGCAGTCCACTACTCATCAAGCAAGAGCGGTGCTGACCACGTCGTGAAGTCGATTCATGACGCCGGAGGCCGGGCCTTTGCCATCCAGGCTGACATCTCCGACCCGGCCAGCGTCAAAGGACTGTTCGCCGAGCTCAGCACTCGGCTCGACGCGCTCGACATCCTGGTCAACAACGCCGGGGTGTACGACATGGGCGCGATTGAATCGGTGACCGCGGACGAACTTCAACGCCAGTTCAGCCTCAACGTCTTCGGCCTGGCGATCACGATCACCGAAGCACTCGGCGTCCTTGACCGCGGCTCGAGCATCGTCAACATCGGGTCAAGTGTCACCAGCTTCACGCCAGCCAACTCGCTGGTGTACACCGCCTCGAAGGGGGCCGTGGACACGATCACTGGCACGCTCTCCAAGGAGCTGGGTCCACGCGGCATCCGGGTGAACTCGGTCAATCCCGGGTTGACCGTGACCGACGGCATGCAGTCCAGTGCCTTCTCAAGCCGCGAGTTCCGCACCGAGATCGAGAACCTGACCCCCTTGGCCGGATCGGTATACCCGAGGACATCGCACCCGCGGTGACATTCCTGGCCTCGGACCGCGCTTCGTGGATCACCGGAGAGATCCTGGTCATCGGCGGCGGCCTGAACTAAAACCTCCGCACACCCCTGTCCAGTTCGCAATTCGCCGTTGCCGGGCGCGTCCCATGGCAATAATGCTGATGGCTGGAAGGAAACAACCATGGACAAGCTCCGCACCAGGGTCATCGTCGGGATCGCTGCCGCCGGCATGTCAGTGGGTGGCCCGTTCGGCGCCGGTATTGCCCATGCGAATGACCACACGTTCCTGGACAGTCTTCGCAACGCCGGGGTCTTCATCCACAAGGATGCCGAGCCGTACGTGATCCAGGCCGGACACCAAGCGTGCCGCGATCTGCGCAACGGCGTCCCGCCCGAAGAGGTGGGCTCGCAGTTTCCCGTGGGCTCCGGCGTCGCTCCCGCGCCTGCCCCCAACGTGTACCTCGACATTCTGCAAAGCGAGCTATGCCCGAACGCGCTGAACCTCGCACCACCCCGACCGGCATAATCGCTCACGCGCCGGTACTGATCACGCCTTCACCGCATCCCACGCCGCACGTCCTAGAACCGGCGCAGCGGCCAGCATGTCGAACTCGGCCGACCGGGCCAGCCACAGCCGGGCGTACTCGACGCACGGCCCCATCCACACGGCCTGACACAGCCTGGGCGGCAGGGGTTTGATGAGCCGCTTGTCCACGTGCGGTTGCAGCCACGCACTCGCCTTGCCATAAAAGTCCTCGTTCAGCGCGGCAATCGTCGCGCGGGACTCGTCGATCACCTCGAACTCGCGGCAGTGAAACAGGAACCGAGCCCGCATCTCATGGGCGACAACCCACTCCAGATGAAAGCGAACGGCGCCCTCGATCCCACTGCGCACGCTTGAACTTTCTTGCAGCACATCAAGATACGCATCGTAGTAATCGCGCAGCGTTTGCAGGTACAGCTCGGCGGCGACGCCTTCCTTGCTCCCAAAGAAGTGATAGATGCTGCCCACGCTGGCGCCGGATTCGCGGTGCAGCGCCTCGACCGTGGCCCCCGCCACCCCGCTCCTCAAAAACGGCGTGAGCGCTGCGTCGAGGATCGCGCGCCGGCGGGCGACACCGGCGTTCGAGGCAGTGGGCACCACCGAACAATACTGAACCGGCCTTGACTAGAGAATTGTTCTAGAATAATTTTCTATTCCACGAGCGTTCTCAGCGATGGAAGGGACTGCCGCCCGTGAGCACGAAGACCGAGAACCGCACGAACAACGAAGCGCGGAAGGCAAGTCCCATCGACGTGGCCCTCGGCATCGCCTGTGTGGTGTGGGTCGTCATGACGCTGTGGTCGGGCATCTCGACCGGCGGGGCGGGCCTGCCCGTAGCCGCCCAGACCATTACCTCGCTGGCACTGGTCATCGCGGTTTTCGGACACATGCTCAAACACCTCGGCGTGAAACTCGCCTCGGCCTACTTCGTCATCGCCTCCGCCATGGAGTGGGCATTCGAGCAGGCCAACATCAGCTTCGGCGGATTCATCTGGGGAGATCTGCGCTACGGCGACATACCGATGATGGGGCCGCACATCGGCAGCGTTCCCCTGCTTGTTCCCGTCGGCATGGTCGCACTGCTGTGGCCCATCTACGTCATCATCAACGTGATACTCGACGGGAAGATCGTGGTGAACCCACGCACCCTACGGCCATGGCAGGTCGTCTGGCATTGTGTGCTCTACGGCATGCTGCACGCCTGGATTGCCTTCTTGGCCAACGGTTTCTGCACGAAGTTCGGCATCTACGAATGGGTCGGCAAGTCCAGGGCGCTCGCCCCGCAGGACTCGTTCTTCGGCGATCCGGCCCTGCCCATCGGGTGGGCGATCTGGGGCTTCCTCATCACGCTCATCATCTCATTCGTACTCCTCCCCTTCCTGGGCAAGGACGCGCTGGCGCGATCAGAACAGCGTCCACTCAGCTGGGTCGACGCCGCACCCATCGTGGTCATCGGGGCATACGCCTTCGGGTTATTCCTCAACCCCGTGAACGAGTCCGTCGGCAGCGTCATCCTGTTCATGTTCGGATTCATCTCACTGCTGTCTTTGTATCGGTTCTCCGCAGCCTTGCTGGAGCAGCATCAGCGCAGCTGACGTAGCCCTTCTGTCATATATTGCCCAAACCACGCGATCCGCTCCCCAACTCTGTCCCCCGCATTGGGTAGGGTCCCTCGGCGTGACTCAGAGCGTGACCGTGAAATCTGTAAATTCCCGCCTCGCTGCGGAACTGGAGGTCGCTGAGGCCCAGGTCACGGCGGCAGTTCGGCTGCTCGACGAGGGTGCGACGGTCCCGTTCATCGCGCGATACCGCAAGGAAGTCACCGGCAGCCTGGATGACGGCCAGCTGCGCAGTCTTGAGGAAAGGCTGCGGTACCTGCGGGAACTCGACGAGCGTCGCGCCGCGGTGCTGTCCTCCATCGAGGAGCAGGGCAAGCTCACCGACGACCTCAAGGCGTCGCTGCTCTCTGCCGACACCAAGGCGCGTGTCGAGGACATCTACCTGCCGTACAAGCCCAAGCGACGCACCAAGGCACAGATCGCTCGTGAGGCCGGGCTGGCACCGCTGGCCGACCGGCTGCTGGCGGACCCGAACCTGGTGCCCGACGAGGTGGCCGCCGAGTTCCTCACCGAAGATGTCGCCGATGCCAACGCCGCACTCGACGGCGCGCGCCACATCCTCATCGAGCGCGCCGCCGAGGACGCCGAACTCGTCGGCGCCACCCGCACCAAGTTCTGGGCCGACGGCTCCCTACGGACCGCCCCGTGGTCGGAGGATGCGGCGAAAAGCGAAGCCGCACAGAAGTACCGTGACTACTTCGAGTTCTCGGAGTCCCTGGAGACCATGCCCTCGCACCGGGTGCTGGCCGTCATGCGCGGCGAGAAGGAGCAGGTGCTCGCCCTCAACTTCGACGGCGGTGAGGACGCGCCGTATGAGGCCATGGTCGCGCAATCACTCGGAGTCAATCTGACCGCGAAGACCCCGGCCACACCGTGGCTGGCCGGCACCGTCCGGGTGGCCTGGCGCGCCAAGCTCATGTTCTCCGCCTCTGTCGATGCCCGCCTGAAGCTGCGTCAACGCGCCGAGGAAGACGCCGTCGGAGTCTTCGCCCGCAACCTCAAGGATCTGCTGCTGGCGGCCCCCGCCGGCACCCGCCCCACGCTGGGCCTGGACCCCGGGTTCCGGACGGGCGTCAAGGTGGCCGTGGTGGACGGCACCGGCAAGGTGGTCGACACCTGCGCGGTCTACCCGCACCAGCCGCAGAAGAAGTGGGACGAGGCCAAAGCCACCCTCGCGGCGTTCGTCGCGCGCCATGGTGTCGAGCTGATCGCCGTGGGCAACGGAACCGCGTCACGCGAAACCGATGCCCTGGCGGCCGAGCTCATCGCCGACATCAAGGCCGCCGGCGCCAAGGCCCCCACGAAGGCGATGGTCAGTGAGGCGGGCGCGTCGGTCTATTCGGCCTCCGCGTACGCCGCCCACGAACTTCCCGACCTCGACGTCACGCTGCGCGGTGCGGTCTCGATCGCGCGACGCCTGCAGGATCCGTTGGCCGAATTGGTGAAGATCGAACCCAAATCGATCGGTGTTGGGCAGTACCAGCACGATGTCACCCCCGGCACGCTCGCGCGCAGTCTCAACGTGGTCGTCGAAGATGCCGTGAACGCTGTCGGTGTCGATCTGAACACAGCCTCGGTGCCGCTGCTTGCACGGGTATCCGGGGTGACGGAATCCTTGGCCGAGTCGATCGTTGCCCACCGCGAGAAGGTGGGCGCCTTCCGTAGCCGCAAGGGACTGCTGGAAGTTCCCCGGTTGGGCCCCAAGGCCTTTGAGCAGTGCGCCGGATTCCTGCGCATCCGTGAAGGCGACGATCCACTCGACGCGTCCGGGGTGCATCCCGAGTCCTACCCGGTGGTGCGCAAGATACTGGACCGTTCGGGTGTCACCCTCGCCGAGCTGATCGGCAATGAGCGCTCACTGCGCTCGCTCAAACCTGCCGACTTCGCCGACGACCGCTTCGGAATTCCCACCGTGACAGACATTCTCGGCGAACTGGAGAAGCCAGGACGTGACCCACGGCCCGCGTTCACCACGGCCACCTTCGCCGCGGGCGTCGAAAAGGTGTCGGACCTGAAGGTCGGCATGGTGCTCGAGGGTGTGGTGACCAACGTCGCCGCCTTCGGTGCGTTTGTTGATGTCGGCGTGCATCAGGATGGCCTCGTGCACGTCTCGGCGATGTCGGACCGGTACGTGTCCGACCCCCATGAGGTGGTCAAGTCCGGCCAGGTGGTGCGGGTCAAGGTCACCGACGTCGACATTCCGCGTCAGCGCATCGGGTTGAGCCTGCGCCTCACCGACGATCCGCAGCAGGGCAAGCGCCCCGAGGGAGCCAACGCAAGCGCACCTCGACGCGACAACAAGAATCAGGGACGGCCAAACCAGAACCGCGGCAAGAATTCCGGTCGTCAGCAGGAGAGCCGGGCGACCGGTTCGATGGCGGACGCATTGCGTAATGCGGGCTTCGGGCGGTAAACGCGCCCTGGATTGTCGGTGCCACTGATTAACGTGGCGCCGTGCTCACCACCATCGCCATCCGGGGATACCGATCACTGCGCGATCTTGTACTCCCGCTTGCCCAACTCACCGTCGTCACCGGCGCCAACGGCACCGGAAAGTCCTCGCTGTACCGTGCGCTGCAGCTATTGGCCGATTGCGGCCGGGGCGAGATCATCGGCTCACTGGCGCGGCAGGGCGGACTGCAATCGGCAATGTGGGCCGGGCCGGAAAACCTCAAAGGCGCACGACGCACCGGCACGGTTCAGCCTACGGTCCGCACGCGACCCGTATCGATCGAATTAGGCTATGTGTCAACGGGTTTTGGCTATCTAGTAGACCTTGGCCTGCCGATTCCCAGCGATTCCGCCTTCGGTCGTGACCCGGAGATCAAGCGTGAGGTGGTGTTCACCGGACCATCGCTTCGCCCTAGCGCGACCTTGGTCCGACGGACCCGTCCCGTGGTTGAGGCACGTGCCGATTCGGGACGCGGATTCGAGGGTTTCAGTCGCTCGCTACCGTCGTACCGCAGTGTGCTCTCCGAATTCCCGGGTAGGTTCCCGGAATTGGGCGCGGTTCGGGACACGCTGCGTGGCTGGCGGTTCTACGACGGATTCCGCGTCGACATGCTGGCTCCGGCACGCCAACCCCAGATCGGCACGCGCACAACGGTGCTATCGAATGACGGCAGCGATTTAGCCGCTGCCATCCAGACAATCATCGAGACCCGCAACGACACCTTGGACAAGGCCGTCGCGGCTGCCTTCGACGGCGCCGCGGTGGCCGTGGACGTGCGAGAGGGAATTTTCGACCTTCGGGTTCAGCAGTCCGGCATGCTGCGGCCACTGCGCGCCGCCGAGTTGTCAGATGGCACCCCACGTTTCCTGTTGTGGGCGGCGGCGCTGCTGAGTCCCGAACCGCCGCCGCTGATGGTCCTCAACGAGCCGGAAACCTCGCTGCATCCTGATCTCATCGCTCCGCTGGCGACGCTCATACGCGCGGCGGCCGCGAAAACCCAGGTGGTCGTGATCACCCACGCCAACACTCTGGTGGATCATCTTTCCGCACGGCCATTGCGCGAGATCCTCGCCGGCGACGAGGACAGCTTCGACGATGCGGGTTCGGCGATGCGCCTCGAACTTGTCAAGGACTGGGGCGAGACGCAGGTCGTGGGGCTCGACCCGCTCAAAGCGCCGTCGTGGCATTGGGGTTCTCGCTAAGCGTCCGTAGCCTGCTCAGTCATATCGTGGGATTTCGGGGCGCACGCTGAGAGTTAGTTGCTTGTGGTGAGCCGAAGGGTTGCCAGACAGCGGATGCACACTGTTGGCTGGACCGTCGGACCTCAGGAAGGGAGCGCAGTGACCGAAGCGTCACAAGACAACGTTCTGATCGTGCATTGGCATGATCTCGGCCGCTACCTGGGCGTCTACGGGCATCCCGACGTGTCCAGTCCACACCTGGACCAGCTGGCCGCCGAGGGCATCCTGTTCACCCGGGCACATGCGACGGCACCGCTGTGCTCACCGTCACGTGGTTCGCTTTTCACCGGGCGATACCCGCAGAGCAATGGCCTTATCGGCCTGGCCCACCATGGCTGGGAATACCGTGCCGGCGTGCGTACGCTCCCCCACATTCTGTCCGGATCGGGCTGGCACACAGCACTGTTCGGAATGCAGCATGAAACGGCATATCCGGCCACCCTGGGATTCGACGAGTACGACGTATCCAACTCGTATTGCGAATACGTGGTGGAACACGCGACCCGCTGGTTGCGTAATTCCCCTGAATCGCCGTTTTTGCTCACCGCTGGATTCTTCGAGACGCATCGCCCCTTTCCGCGGGAGCGTTATGAACCGTCCGACGCCAACACGGTGAACGTCCCGGGCTATCTCCCCGACACCCCCGAGGTGCGCGAGGACCTCGCCGAGTTTTACGGCTCGATCACGGTGGCCGACGCCAAAGTCGGTGAATTACTGGACGTGCTGACCGAGACGGGCCTCGATGAGAACACCTGGGTCGTCTTCGTGACCGACCACGGTCCGGCGTTGCCACGGGCCAAGTCCACTCTGTACGACGCGGGCACCGGTATCGCATTGATTGTGCGACCCCCACGGGGCCGCACCACCGAATCGCTGCGGTACGACGAGCTCTTCAGCGGTGTCGATCTGCTACCCACACTATTGGACTTACTCGGTGTCGATATTCCCGAAGAGATCCAGGGAGTTTCACACGCCGGCAATATCGTGAAACCGTCGGGCGAATTGGAACAAGTGCGCTCCGAGGTATTCACCACGAAGACATATCACGATTCTTTCGATCCGATTCGGGCTATTCGGACAAAGAATTACAGCTATATAGAGAATTATGCGCCTAGGCCGGCCCTAGACCTGCCATGGGACATTGCCGATAGCCCACCGGGCCGGGCCGTCGCCACACACATCACCAACCCGCGCCCGCATCGCGAGCTCTACGACCTCGTCACCGACCCGGGAGAGGCGCACAACCTGCTGGGACTCGAAACCAACGAGGAGTCCCGGGCCATCGCCGACGATCTGGCGCTGCGCCTCAACGATTGGCGAGAGAAGACTCTCGACGTCATTCCCTCCGATTTTGCGGGCACACGCATTTCCGAGCGTTACACCGAGACATTCCTACGCATCCACGGCAGGCCCGGAGCCAACCGTTCCGCCATCGCCGACGAGCGCGGTATCGAACAATAGTTATGTTCGCTGTGATTGCAATTCACGGCGAACCCAATTAGTCGAATACAAAACAATTGCGGTTAGGCTACTGCGCATGCCCGACCATCCCACCGCATATCTGGTGCTCGCATCGCAGCGCAGTGGCAGCACCCTGCTGGTGGAATCCCTGCGAGCGACCGGCGTGGCCGGCGAACCGCAGGAGTTCTTCCAGTACCTGCCCACCACGAGCATGTCTCCGCAGCCGCGGGAATGGTTCGCCGACGTGCAGGACGAGTCGATCCTGCGTCTGCTCGATCCCTTGGACGTGGGCAAGCCCGACCTGGCGCCCGCGAGCATCTGGCGCGATTACATCCGGACCGTGGGGCGCACCCCGAACGGAATCTGGGGCGGCAAGCTCATGTGGAATCAGACCCCGCTGCTGCTGGACCGCACACAGGATCTTCCCGATCGTTCCGGTGAAGGATTGCTCGCCGGCATACGTGATGTTGTCGGTAGCGATCCAGTGCTGGTGCACGTGTACCGGCCAGACGTTGTGTCCCAGGCGGTTTCGTTCTGGCGCGCGGTGCAGACCCGAGTGTGGCGCGGACGTCCGGATCCGGTGCGCGATGCCCGCGCCGAATATCACGCCGGGGCCATCGCCCATGTCATTACGCTGCTGCAGGCGCAGGAGGCGGCGTGGCGCCGCTGGTTCGCCGAGGAGAATATTCAGCCCATCGATGTCTCGTATCCCTACCTGTGGCGCAACCTGACCGAGGTGGTCGCCACCGTTCTGGAGGCACTGGGGCAAGATCCGCGACTTGCGCCGCCGCCGGCGCTGGAACGTCAGGCAGATCAGCGGTCCGACGATTGGGTGGACCGATATCGGACCGATGCGGAAAGAGAGGGGCTGCCGCTATGAGTGACACCGCGACGACACTGGAAAACCCACTGCAGGTCAACGAGCTTCGTCTGTTGGAAGCCGAGGCCGTGCACATCATCCGCGAGGTGGCCGCCGAGCTGCAGCGCCCGGTGCTGCTGTTCTCGGCCGGCAAGGACTCGATCGTCTTGCTGAGGTTGGCAGAGAAGGCCTTCCGGCCCGCACCGTTGCCCTTCCCGGTGCTGCACGTCGACACCGGACACAATTTCCCCGAGGTGATCGAGTTCCGTGACCGCCGAACCACCGGGCACGGACACAAACTGATCGTCGCCTCCGTGCAGGAGACGATCGATGCCGGACGGGTCGCCGACCCCGGCCCGGGCGCCTCGCGCAACCGCCAGCAGACCCGCACCCTGCTGGACGCGTTGGAGGCGGGCGGTTTCGACGCGGCATTCGGCGGTGCGCGGCGCGACGAGGAACGCGCCCGCGCCAAGGAGCGCATCCTGAGCTTCCGGGACGAGTTCGGGCAGTGGGATCCGCGGGCACAACGGCCCGAACCCTGGTCGCTGTACAACGGACGCATCCGCAAGGGCGAACAGGTTCGTGTCTTTCCCTTGAGCAACTGGACCGAGCTGGACATCTGGCGCTACATCCAGCTGGAGAACCTTGAGCTGCCCTCGATCTACTACGCACATCAACGTGAGGTGTTCGAGCGTGATGGCATCCTGCTGGCCACGTCCGAGTACACCACCGCGAGCGGCGACGAAACCGCCGCCACCGAATGGGTGCGCTACCGCACTGTGGGCGACATGACCATCACCGGCGCGGTCCGCTCGCAGGCCACCGAGATCGAAGGGGTGATCGCGGAGATCTCCGTGGCCACCGTGTCCGAACGCGGCGAGACCCGCGCCGATGACCGCACATCCGTGGCCGCCATGGAAGACCGCAAACGAGAGGGCTACTTCTGATGAGCACCCAGACCGCGGTGGACACCCGCCAACTACTGCGTATCGCCACGGCCGGGTCGGTGGACGACGGCAAGAGCACGCTCATCGGGCGACTGCTCCATGACACCGACAGCCTGCCGGTCGACCATCTGGAGGCCGTCACCGACGACGAGGGGAACGCCGACCTCGCCGCACTTTCGGACGGTCTGCGCGCCGAACGCGAGCAGGGCATCACGATCGATGTCGCCTACCGCTTTTTCTCCACCGAGAGCCGCAGTTACATCCTGGCCGACACCCCGGGGCACGAGCGTTACACCCGCAATATGTTCACCGGCGCCTCCAATGCGCATGTCGCGATCCTTCTGGTCGACGCACGGGCGGGGGTGCTGCGCCAGACCCGCCGCCACGCGCGTATCGCAAAGTTGTTGGGTATCAAGCATTTCGTGGCCGCGGTCAACAAGATCGATCTGGTCGACTTCGATGCGCAGCGGTTCGCGGAGGTCGAACGCGAGCTACATCTGTTGGCCGACCGGCTCGGCAAGGTGGACATCACGGTCATACCGATAGCCGCCAAGCTTGGCGACAATGTGGTGCACCGCTCCGAGAACACAGCGTGGTACAGCGGGCCGACCCTGCTCGAATACCTTGAGAACGTTGAGCTTTCGCCCCCGCAGCCCGAGGCCGCCAAGCTCCGCCTGCCCGTCCAGTGGGTCTCGCGCCCGACTGCTGATCAGCGTCGCCGCTACACCGGCCGGCTGGCGGGTGGCACCCTCAGCGTCGGAGATCCGGTGGTGAACCTGCCGTCGGGCACCCGGTCGACCGTGACGGTCGTTGACACTCTGGATGAAAACCGTTCCACCGGTGTGGCCCCGCTTTCGGTATCGATCGAATTGGCCGACGACATCGACGTGGGCCGCGGCGACGTACTGGTAAGCGGCGCAGAGGACGCGGCGCTACCGGTGCTGGCCCGCGAGCTGGATGCTACGGTCTGCTGGTTCACCAACGGCCCGTTGCGGGCGGGCGACCGGCTCGCGCTCAAGCAGGGCACCCGGACGGTGCGGGCCACCGTTCAGGCTCTGCATACCCGGCTGGATCCAGAAACGCTCGACGAGCTGGATGGCCCGGTTGAGCTGGCGCTCAACGACATCGGCTCGGTGACCCTGCGCACCAGCTCGGTCGTGGTGGCCGACTCCTACGCCGACAGCAAAGACAGCGGCGCATTTATCCTGATCGACGAGGCCTCCAACGACACCGTCGGCGCCGGGACCATCACCGAGGCGCGTGAAGTCAAGCCGGAGACGCACTCACGCACCGATATCCGCTGGCATCCCTCGGCCCTGGACCGCGAATACCGTTGGGACAGCACTACTCAGCGCGGTGCCATCATCTGGTTCACCGGCCTGCCTGCCTCCGGCAAGTCGACCATCGCGGTGGCGGTGGAACGGGCACTCGTGGAGTCCGGACAGGTCGCGTATCTACTCGATGGCGACAATCTGCGCCATGGGCTTTCCGATGACCTCGGGTTTTCTCCGGGTGACCGCGCCGAGAACATCCGCCGGGTGTCGCACCTGGCACGGCTCTTCGCTGATGCCGGGGTGGTCGCGCTGGCATCGCTGGTATCGCCGCTGCGCTCCGATCGAGAGACCGCACGCAGCATCAACGCCGCAGCCAAGCTGCCGTTCATCGAGGTGTACATCGCCACCCCGCTGGCCGAATGCGAGAAACGAGACCCCAAAGGTCTGTACGCACGCGCTCGCGCGGGCGAGTTGAAGGGTTTGACGGGTGTAGAGGCGCCCTATGAGGCCCCGGAAAATCCTGAGCTCGTCCTCGACACCACCGGTGCCGATATCGACGCACTCGTGGCTCAGGTTCTCGACGTTCTTCACCGCGCTCGCTGAGCGCGGTGAAGAACGAACCGGCCTAGACCGAACAGGCCTAGGTGTGGCTGGCTGCGCGCTCCAGGACGGGACGCTGCTCGGGGCAGTACTCGTCGATCGAAGCGGACAGGAACTGCCACTTCTGCTCGGTGGAGGTGGTGCGGTCGAGGTTCTTGGTCAGGAAATTGGTCGCCTGGTAGGCGTCCTTGTCCAGGCCGGTGTCCAGGCGGTGGCAGGCAATCTTGCCGAGGTAGGCAGTCTTGTCCGGCGGCGCGTAGATGCCATATGAGTGCAGTGTCTCGTTGAAGCTGACGTCATCGGCATGTGCCGGGGAGGCCATGGCGATTGCGGCAGCACCCGCACCCATCGCGATCATCGCAGTAAGACTGAGTCCCTTCATGCCGGTGAGTCTACATCCGTTGACCTCAGGGGACATAGGTTCACCGATGTCATCGTGATTGACACCACTGCCGCAACCTCAAGATCATGTAAAGAACCACGAAAACAGCTACGTCCCGGCCTACTCTCCCCCGGTGGTTTCTGCGCCTCCTTCCCCTCCTGTACCGCCTCGCGTCGCCGACCCTCGCCTGCGCCGCGCACTCAAGGACGACGCGCACAAACTGAGCTCGGTCGGCGGGCTGGCGGCGCTGTCCCTGGACGCGCTGTCCTCGGTGGCCTATGGCCCGGAGGCCATCGTCCTCGCCCTGATCGCCGGCGGGGCCGGTGCCATCGCCTTCACCCTGCCGGTGGCCATCGCGATCACGGTGCTGCTCATCGTGTTGGTGTTCTCCTACCGCCAGGTCATCGCGGTGC
Source organism: Mycobacterium sp. NGS15 (assembly GCF_059813245.1). NCBI lineage: Bacteria > Bacillati > Actinomycetota > Actinomycetes > Mycobacteriales > Mycobacteriaceae > Mycobacterium > Mycobacterium sp. NGS15. The sequence goes on from NZ_JCALEF010000006.1 coordinate 23,069, forward strand.
ATCCCGAAGGCGGGGGCTCCTACGCCGTCGCCAAGAAAGACCTCGGGCGCGGTGCGAGCCTGCTGGCCGCCGCGAGTCTGGTCGTCGACTACGTGCTGACGGTCGCGGTGAGTCTGGCCGCCGGTGCGGCGAGCCTGGCGAGCGCCTTTCCCACCCTGGCCCCACATCTGCTGTCCATCACGCTGATCGGCCTGGCGATCCTGACAATCCTCAACCTCATCGGCATCAGCGAGTCGGCCAAGGTGCTCATGCTGCCGACATTCCTGTTCATCGTGTGCATCCTGGCGGTCATCATCTTCGGGCTCGCCCACCCTGGCCCGGTGGCCGTCATCGGCAGGGACCTCGGCCCGGTCGAGCCCGTCAGCGCACTCGGAATCATCCTGGTTCTGAAGGCCTTCGCGGCCGGGTGCTCGTCACTGACGGGCGTGGAAGCCATCGCGAACGGCGTCCCGGCGTTCAAGACTCCCGCCGTCAAGCGGGCTCAACGCACCGAGGTTGCGTTGGGGATCCTGTTGGGCGTCATGCTGGTCGGCCTCAGCATCCTCATCAAATCCCACCATGTGGTTCCCCGCGGCGACGTCACCATTCTGGCGCAGCTCTCCGCCGGGGCCTTCGGCACCGGATTGCCGTTCTACATCACCAATGTGACAGTGGCGCTCATCCTCGGCTTCGCCGCCAACACCAGCTTCGGCGGGCTGCCGGTACTGATGAGCCTGCTCGCCAAGGACGACCGGATGCCCCACCTGTTCGGGTTACGGGCGGAGAAGCCGGTCTACCGGTATGGCGTCGCGGCGCTGGCAGCCTTCTCGGCTCTGATTCTCTTCGCCAGCGGCGCCGATACGCACCGGCTACTGCCGCTGTTCGCGATCGGGGTGTTCATCGGATTCACCATCAGCCAGACCGGCTTGGTCAAGCACTGGTTCGGCGCCCGCACGTCCGGCTGGCACTGGAAGGCCGCACTCAACGGGTTCGGCGCGACACTGTCAGCCGTCGCCATGGTCGTGTTCTTCGTCAGCAAGTTCACCGAGGGCGCGTGGCTGCTGCTCATCGTCATCCCGCTGCTGATTCTGCTTTTCGCGCGTACCGAGAACTACTATCGAGCCGTCAAAAGCGAACTGGCACTGGATGAATTGCCCGCCTTGACGCCCAATCCCCCTGACCAAACACCCCTGGTGATCGTGCCGATCGACGACATCAACAAGCGAACGGTCCAGCTGTTGGAGGCGGCGCTGCACCTCGGCGGCGAGGTGGTGCCCGTCACCATCAGTCGTACCGATCAGAAGGCACACACGATGATCAAGCGCTGGGATCAGTGGAATCCCGGACTCGAGCTCATCGTGTTACCGACCGCGCACCGCTCCCTGGTGACCCCGCTGGTGGAGTACGTGAAGAAACGTCAGTGCGACGGTCGCCAGGTGACCGTGCTCATCACCGAAATCAAGACCAAGCGGCGCTGGCACCAGATCCTGCACAACCAGACCGGAATTGTTCTGACAGCCAGCCTCATTGACCGCACCGACGCGATCGTCGCCAATTACCCCTACCGGATGGACTGACGGCGCACGCCGCCGTCAGGTGGCCGCCTGCACGGGTATCTTCTCGGCCGCAGCGTCATCGGCGTGATCGTCGAGCATGGTGGTTTCGTCGAATGGATCGGCACCCGAGAGCACCGCCTTGATCTGGTCCCGGTTCGTCGTCTTGGTCCACGTTCCGATGAGCAGCGTGGCCACCGCGTTGCCGGAGAAGTTGGTCAGCGCACGCGCCTCGGACATGAACCGGTCGATGCCGACAATGATGCCGACACCGTCGACCAAATCCGGCCGGTGGCTTTGTAATCCACCTGCCAGCGTGGCCATTCCAGCACCGGTCACCCCGGCCGCGCCCTTGGAGGCGATGATCATGAACACCAGCAGCGAGATCTGTTCACCGATCGATAGTGGCTTTCCCATCGCGTCGGCGACGAACAGTGAGGCCATCGTCAGATAGATCGCCGTCCCGTCCAGATTGAACGAGTAGCCGGTCGGGACAACGATTCCCACCGTCGACTTCTCGACACCGAGGTGGGTCATCTTCGCGATCAACCGCGGCAGTGCTGATTCCGAGGACGAGGTAGAGACGATCAGCAGATATTCGCGTGCCAGGTAGCGCACCAGCTTGAAGATCGACACCCGGGCCACGGCCCACAGCAACGCCCCCAGCACACCGAAGATAAAGATCACGCACGTCGTGTAGAAGCCGAGCATGAGTGTGCCCAGCTCCTTTACGGCGTCCCAGCCGGTCTGGCCGACCACATTGGCAATGGCACCGAAGGCGCCGATGGGTGCCAGCCACAACACCATGATGAGGACCTTGAAGACCAGCTTTTGGAGCATCCCGATACCGCGCACGATCGACTCACCGGTAGATCCGAGCGCCTGCACGGCGAAGCCGACCAGCAACGCGATGAACAGCGTCTGCAGCACGCTACCTGAGGTCAGTGCCGAGAACATCGTCTCGGGCACAATAGATTTGACGAAATGCCAGGTTCCACCTGCGGCATGAGCCTGGTCGGCGTACTTGGCGCCCGCCCCCTGGGTGGCACCGGACAGATGCAATCCGGTGCCGGGCGCGAGCAGATTGCCGACGACAAGCCCGATCGCCAAGGCGACGGTCGACATCGCCAGGAAGTACACGAACGCCAATCCGCCCACCCGGCCCACACTGGCGGCCTTACGCACCGATCCGATACCCAGCACGATCGTGCAGAAGATCACCGGGCTGATCATCATCTTGATGAGGCTGACGAAAATCTCCCCGAGCACGCCCACCGATTTTCCGAACCCCGGCCACAGCATGCCGACGACCACACCGAGCACCACCGCGACGATGACCGCGATATAGAGCCAATGCGTGCGGTCCTTATGTTTCTTCGGTGAAGCGCTCTCGGAGGCCGTTGATTCGGTCGCTGTCATGGCCCCTATCGTGCCGTACCGTGACCGGCATCACAGCCCAACCCCACCATTTGCCCCCGTCCGGCGACGAACCGCCGAAAACACGGCCGACCGGGTTTCACCTGCATTGATGCCTTGGCGGGTACCCTGGCGCCCATGGACAGCAACCGCCGCGACGACGCGGCCGCCTCGGGCGGCTCCGCGTCATACAGTCCGTGGTCGCAGTCCAGCCAGCCGCTGGATTACCCCGATGACCCTGCCTACGCCTCGCAGGCATTCGAGTATCCCGCGCTCGCCAGCACTTCCCAGCCGAACCAAACAGCCGTGCTGCCGCAGCAATACGGGTCGTACGGCCCTCCCCCACAGGATCCCGAGCCTCCACGCCGATCGAACACGTTCTGGCTGTGGGTCGTCGGTGTGGGCGCTCTGGTCGTCATCATCGCGCTGATCGCCACCCTCGTCGTCCTGATTCAACGCGAAGACGACCGGCCCCCAACGGTTGTCGCTACCCCCTCCACCCGGACGTCGACGACCACCGCACCCAGTGCACCGAGCCTCCCACCGATCCCGAGTTTCACCATTCCGCCGATCCCGGTGAACCCCCCGACGCAGGGAAGCCAGGCCGCCACCGAGACGGTCGTCTACGAGGTGGCCGGCCGCGGCCCCGCCCTGAATGTCACCTACTTCGACGCCAGCGGTTCCCTGCAGATGGAGTTCAACGTCAAACTGCCGTGGCGCAAAGAAGTCAAGCTGAACGCCCAGCAGGTGACCAACGCCGTGGTGATCGCTGCCGACTTCTCGCACGATGTGTCCTGCATCCTGCTCGTCAACGGAGCGCAGAAGAGCACCACATCGGGGAAGATGGCTACCTGCAGCGGTATGGGCTAGCTTGAGCCGCTGACCTTTTCGCCGGTAACCGGGTGATACCGGGGAACCTGGACGAAGATCACGGCCATCAGTCCCAGCGCGATCATCAACACGGGCCCGGCGATTCCCGCGCGGGTGGCGTGGAACAGCAACGCAAACGTAGCGAACAGCCACGGGCCCGCGAAGGAGACTGCCCGTCCGGTCATGGTGTAGAGACCGAAGACGAATGCCTCCCGACCGGCCGGCGCCATGCGCAGCACCAACGTTCTGGCGGCGGACTGCGGTGGGCCGACGAACGCCGCGATGGCAAGCCCACAGATCCAGAACGCGGACTGACCCGACAGGCACATCATCACGATGCCGAGGGTGACGATCGCGGTGAGCGAGCCGACGATGATTCCCTTGGAACCCAAACGGGTGTCGATCAACCCGCCCACGACCGCGCCGGTTGCCGCCATCACATTCCCGGCGACACCGAACAAGGTGATGTCCGCGCCGGATAAGTGGAAGACGCCATTGGCGATCACCGGAGTCAGCGCGAACATCGCGACCATGCCGTCGCGGAAGATCGCGCTCGCCATCAGGAAATAGATGATGCGCCGGTCCATGTGCCATTGCTCGACCAGGTCGCGCCACAACTCCCGGTACACCCCCAGCAGTCCGGGCGAGCTGGGCGGTGGGGCCCACGGATCAGCTACCGGCCGGGATAAGACCAGCGGCAGCGCGAACACCGCGAACCACGCCGCCGCCAACAAGACCGAGACGCGCACGTCGAATCCGCCGGCCGCGGGTATCTGAAAGAACCCGCGGGTCGGACCGTCCCCGGAAATGAAACCCAGGTAGCACACCAGGAGGACGACGACGCCGCCGATGTAGGCGGCCGCCAGGCCGAGCCCGGAGACCCGCGAGGCGTTGGCGGGTGTGGTGAGCCCGTGCATCATCGCGTTGTACGGAACCTGGGCCAGCTCGTTAAAGACCGAACCCGCGCAATACAAACCGAGACCCAGCCAAAGGTAGCGGTTGTCCTCGCGTACCAGGCTCATCGCGGTGGCCACGAGCACCACCAGCGCCGTGAGGGTGCCCAGCGCGACACGGCGCCGCCGCGGGGTGTCGGCCCACACACCGATCACCGGTGCGAGCAGGAAAACAAGGACACCGCCCAGACCCATCATCCAGCCGAGCAGGCCCTGCGGGACACCGTCGGGCATCCCCGCGCCGACTCTGCCGGTCAGATACGGCGTAAAAATGAACATGACGATGACGGTGTTGAAGGCCGCAGACCCCCAATCGAACGCCGCCCAGGCAGCTATCCGCCCGCGTGAGACGGGGGTGTCCAATTGTCGGCCGGGTCCTGGGTCTTGACGCCCCACAGGCTCCTCGACCCCAGGCATGCTCATTACCGACCAGCGTAACCTGGCGCGCTTATGCCACCCGATACTCTTCGCGCAAGCGCTCATCGCAAACCTTTACGATTGCCCCATGCCGATACCCGCACCTAGTCCCGATGCCCGCGCCGTCGTCACCGGAGCCTCGCAAGGGATCGGAGCGGCGCTCGCCGAAGAGCTTGCCGCCCGCGGACACAGCCTCATCATCACCGCCCGTCGGGGTGAGATCCTCACCGACCTCGCGAACGCCCTGGCCGAGAAGACCGGCGTAACCGTCGAGGTGCGCGCGGTGGACCTCGCCGACCCCGGCGCGCGTGATGCGCTCTGCAAGGAGCTGTCCGAGCGCAACATCTCGATCCTGTGCAACAACGCGGGCACCGCGACGTTCGGGCCGATACGCGGCCTGGACCCCGAAGGCGAACGCAAGCAGGTGCAGCTCAACGCGGTTGCGGTGCATGACCTTACGTTGGCAGTGCTTCCCGGCATGCTTGAGCGTGGAGCCGGCGGCATTCTGATCTCGGGATCGGCGGCCGGCAACTCCCCTATTCCCAACAACGCCACGTACGCGGCGACCAAGGCATTCGCGAACACCTTTTCCGAGTCGCTGCGTGGTGAGCTCAAGGGCACCGGGGTGCATGTCACGCTGCTGGCACCCGGACCGGTGCGCACCGTCGAACCCGATCCCGCCGAAGCGTCGATCGTCGACAAGGTGGTTCCGGACTTCCTGTGGATCAACGGGGAATACACCGCACGCGTCTCACTGAATGCATTGGAACGCAACAAGATGCGCGTCGTTCCCGGCATCACGTCGAAAGCGATGTCGGTGGCCGCGGGCTACGCACCGCGCGCCATCGTCGCCCCGATCGTGGGCAGCTTCTACAAGAAGCTCGGCGACTAAACGTCACCCCGCAAGTCCAGTAACGCCGCGCGGGCCGTCTCAAGCTTTCCCGGATCGAGCGCTCGCTGCGGGTCGATGATGACACCCTTCGACCGCAGGAACACATCGACAGAGGCCCACAACGTCTCGGCCAGGCGTTCGCCGGCGGTCTCGTCAGGTGTGGCACCCCGAGCTACTTGCCATAACGCCGTCGTCGCGGCCGTGCCGATCAAGGCGGCGGCCAGTTGATCGGCACCGGCCGGGTGCACGTTGACGCGCTCGAGAAACGACGAGATCACCGCAGCGAGTTCGGCGATCGCACCGTCGTCGCGCAGGGCCGGGGCCGGCTTTCCGCGCACACTCACCATCTGGTGCTCGAAAAGGAAGCGCGTCGATTGCGGGAACCGCCGCACCAGCTCGAGGAAGTGGGATGCGGCGCGCTGCGCGGACTGTCGCGGCGGGATGCGCATGTCCACAGCCGCGGTCAACTGCCGCCGTACGGCCGCCACCATGGCCTGCGCCACCGAGTCAAAGAGATCGTTGCGGTCTTCAAAATGCCTGTACAGCTTGGGTTTAGCGGAGTGGGCCACCCGGACGACATCCTCCACCGTGGCCGACGGTCCATTTCTCTCGATCGCGACCACTGCCGCGGCGACGAACTTCCGGCGCACCCGCACCTTGTGCTGCGCCCAGCGTTCACGCCGGGCATCACCGCGATCTACCATGCCATTGACGCTACTCTAAGTACCCGGTACTTTTCAGTACCATCTACTGAATTGGCGGACTGAACAGCGGAAGGCATGTCATGTCACAAACGCCCATCACCCAGAGCGACTCACCTATCGAACGCACGGCCGTGCGGCTCCTGCGTTCGTCGGTCGAGCGTTCCTACAACCCGGAGGTGGACGTCGATTGGGACGCGCCCGACGTTCCGGGCCTGCGCTATGTGCCCGACAAATACATCTCGCTGTACGGCACGAAGATCTTCGAACGGATGAGCGAGGACGAGAAGATCCGGCTCGGGCGCCTGGAGGCATCGGCCCTGGCCAGCTGGGGCATTCTTGCCGAGAGCGCGCTGATGCACCCCATGCTCAAGCTGGCCTCGGTCAGCGATCCCCGCAGCGCGACAGCGCAATACGCGCTGACCGAGGTCGCCGACGAGTGCCGCCACTCGGTGATGTTCGGCCGCCAGATCAACACACTGAGCGATCGCAGCTATGACCCGCCGATGATTGCGCGGGCGTTGGTGGGCATCACCGCGCTCGCCCCGCTGTCCGCAACAATCTTCTCGATGATGCTCATGGTCGAGGAAATACTGGACCGGTTGCAGCGTCAGACCATGAACGACGAGACGCTCCAGCCCCGCACCCGGGCGATCGCGAAAATCCATGTCGTGGAGGAGGCCCGGCACATCAGCTACGCGCGCGTGGCGCTGAACCGTGCCGTCGCACGCACCGGGCGCGCCCGAATGGCCGTGGAGCGGTTGATCGTTGCCGCCGGTGCGGCGGTGGTGCCACTGGTCATGGTGCAACCGGCCGTATACCGCGACGCCGGACTTCCACCCATGCGCTCCGCGTGGACGGCACTACGCAATCCGCACTACCACGCGAATCTGAGGTTCTTCGGCGAGCGTCTGGTCCGCGTCATGGATGAGGCCAACATGCTCGAAGGCCGACTGGTGGAGTACCTCTGGCAGCGATCCCGAATGCTGCCCGAAGGCTTTGTGCCACAGTCGAAACGGACGGCAGACGCCTAGGTCTCAGCGGCGATTACGCGCGATCTTACTTCTTACCCATATTCCGGATGAGCTGCTTGCCCAGCGCGCTGAGGAAGCTCTGAAAGCTCCTGTTGCTGAGCAGACGCCGCCACCAGCTGGGCTTCTCAGGTACCGGTTTGGCGCCCTTCTTGGCGGGAGCCTGCCCGACGGCGGCGTCCTGCTCTGCCTGGGCTGCCTTCTCGGCGAGAACCTCGAAGGCGGATCGCGAATCGACCGTCTGGCCGTATTTGGATTGGAGGGGGCTGGACGCGGCGGCGGCCTTGATGGCGTCGTCGCCGATGGCGGCCATCAGCGAACGCGGCGCACGCATCCGGGTCCACGCCACCGGCGTCGGCGCGCCCCTCTCAGAGAGCACCGTGACGATCGCCTCGCCGATGCCCAGCGAGGTCAGCGCCGTGCCCATGTCGTACACATCGGTCTTAGGATAGGTCTTGACGGTCTTGGCAAGGGCCTGCTGGTCCTCGGGCGTGAAGGCACGCAGCGCGTGCTGAATGCGCGCACCCAGCTGCGAGAGCACGTTGTTGGGCACGTCAGTGGGCAGCTGGGTGCAGAAGAAGACGCCGACACCCTTGGACCGGATGAGCTTGACCGTCTGCTCCACCTGCTCCAGGAACGCCTTCGACGCGTCGGCGAACAGCAGGTGCGCTTCGTCGAAGATGAACACGAGCTTCGGCTTGTCAATGTCGCCGACCTCGGGCAGCTTCGTGAACAGGTTGGACAGAATCCACATCAGGAAAGTGGAGAACAGAACCGGCCGCGCAGCCTGCGCCCCTAGCTCGACAAGCGTGATAATGCCCTTGTCTCCGGACGTACGCATCAGATCGTTCGGATCGATTTCGGGTTCGCCGAAGAATGTGTCGCCGCCGTCGGCCTCCAGATTGATCAGCGCTCGCAGGATCACGCCCGCCGTCGCCGCCGATACGCCACCGAGGTTCTTCAGGTCCGCCTTGCCCTCATCGCTGGTCAGGTACGTGATGACCGCGCGCAGATCCTTCAGATCCTGCAGTGGTAGCTGCTGTTGGTCTGCCCAGTGGAAGATCAGCCCCAGCGTGGATTCCTGGGTCGCGTTGAGCCCCAGCACCTTTGACAACAGGATGGGGCCAAAGCTGCGGATGGTGGCACGGATGGGCACACCGATCCCGGTGGTGCCGAGGGAGACGAACTCCGCCGGGAAGCCCGAGGCCGCCCAGTCGTCACCGGTGTCCTTGGCACGAGCCGCCGTCTTGTCGCTGGCCTCGCCGGGCTTGGAGATGCCGGACAGGTCGCCCTTGACGTCAGCCATGACCACAGGCACTCCCGCGGCGCTGAGCTGCTCGGCGATCACCTGAAGGGTCTTGGTCTTGCCCGTACCGGTCGCGCCGGCGATGAGGCCGTGCCGGTTGAGGGTCGCCAACGGAATGCGGATACGCGCCGCCGGGTCGACGGTGCCGTCCACCACGACCGACCCCAGTTCAAGTGCCTGACCTGTGGTGGCGTATCCGGCGGCGATCTGCTGTGCGGGCGTGGCTCCCGCGGTGGTCTGCTCGGCCATGGCCACGACCCTAATGCCCCGAAGCGACTCCGTCATCGCTCAGTGTGGCGTCGGCACGGGATTGCTCGCGAAATTCCGTGCTGACGTCACACTCGCGGATCACACGTACCGCTACTGTGGTCAGACTGTGAGTGCCCCACGCGATGAACTGGTCTGGATCGACTGTGAAATGACCGGGCTCGACCTCGGTTCAGACAAACTGATCGAGATCGCCGCCCTCGTCACCGACGGCGACCTCAACATCCTCGGCGAGGGCGTTGACCTCGTCATTCACGCCGACGACGCGGCCCTGGCCGCAATGCCTCCGGTGGTCAAGGACATGCATGCCAAGTCCGGGCTCACCAATGAGGTCCGCGCGTCGACGGTCACCCTGGAAGAGGCCGAGGCGCTGGTACTCGACTACATCCGCCAGCACGTGCCCTCTGCCAAGGTGGCTCCCCTGGCCGGGAACTCCATTGCCACCGACCGCGGATTCATCGCACGGGATATGCCGGAGCTCGACAGCTTCCTGCATTACCGGATGATCGACGTCAGCTCCATCAAGGAGCTGTGCCGCCGCTGGTACCCGCGGATCTACTTCGGCCAGCCCGACAAGGGGCTGGCCCACCGGGCACTCGCCGACATCAAGGAGTCGATCCGCGAGCTGCGCTACTACCGGCGCGCCGCCTTCGTTCCCGACCCCGGGCCCTCTACCAGTGACCTTGTCGCGATCGTGGCGAACCTGGATAACACCGCGGATACCGATTCGGCCTAAGGCGCCCTCACCGGTTAAGATCTTTCACGCCGCTTCACGCGGTAATGGTGGCTGTAGTTCAGTTGGTAGAGCACCAGGTTGTGATCCTGGCTGTCGCGGGTTCGAGTCCCGTCAGCCACCCAGCTGAGACATCACCCCATCCGCGGCTATGCGGGTGGGGTGATGTTTGTTTCGTCTGGCAATCGGAGCCGATGGGCGTGCGCACGGGGTATCGAGGCCGGGATTGCGTGCGCGAAGTCAAAGATGCTGTTGGGATCGTAACGGTGTTTGATCTGAACCAATCTCGCATAGCTGTCGCGGTACAGCCGGTACGGCCGTGATTCGATGTCGGTGTTGGTCCAGTTGAGGTAGGCACCACTGGCATACGGCTGCACCAGATCGTAGAGGCCGCTGACCCATGAAATGCAGGCATCGTCGTCGCGCACGTCACTCCAGTCGGATCGGATGAGCATCAGCTGCTGCATATGTCCGTGGGCGAACGACTGAGTTCCCCGCTCGGCGGCAGCTGCAAGTTCTCCGCCACCGGGAAGACACCAAACAAATGAGTTGGCGGGCGCTTTGGTATGCCAGTCGCGAAGTATGCCCATGAGGTTCCGGTCGAGCGGTTGGTCAAAGAACGGCGACGCGGTCACCGCTCGCGTGCCGACGTCAAAGGACTCACCGCCGATCTTCTGCAGTAACGCCGCCATAGCGGCGACGAATGTGGTTGGTGCTATTTGCTTTTCACTCGGCGCCGGTACCACCTCACGTAGGGGACACAACAGATCTTCGAGCTGTTCGGGCGTACCCGGAAAGATGCCGGCCACATCGATGCGGTTCGTTGTCGTTGCCGGCCACATCACCAGCAGCGGCGTCAGGCGACTATCGGCGGCCGGAGCCCACTGCTGCCACGCCGCATAAACGTCCTCGAACTGACTCCATGGCCACGACAATCGGTACCAGACAGCATCAGATAGCGGTGTCATCCGCAGCGTGAAGTCGGTGAGGACGCCGAAATTGCCTCCACCGGCACCAAGACAGGCCCAGTACAGGTCCGGGTGACTGTCCGGCGTCACACTGTGGATCTGTCCTTGTGCGTCTACCAGGTCGAACGAGATTACGTTGTGAGCAAGGGCCCCCAGCCAGCGAGTCAGTCCGCCCAGTCCCCCGCCGGTGATCAAGCCTCCCATACCAACCGAATGACCAACCCCGCCCGGTATTACCCGGTCGATCCGACCGAGCACTTCATAGACATGGTGAAGATGCGCGCCCGGCCCCACCCTGGCTTGCGTGCCGTCAGAGCTGACGTCAACGGTATGTAGATCTCCGAGGTCGATAACGATGCCGTCCGCAATCCCGGAGAAGCCGTCCACTGAATGTCCACCCGAGCGGACCCGGAACGGTATTCCCCGCTCTTGCGCATCCAGCAGAGCCACAGCCACCTCGTCGGTGTTGGCCGGAAACACGATCTCCAGAGGGTCTGCGTGAAATCGCCGGTTCCATCCGCGGCATAGCACCTCGAACTCACTATCGGACCGAGTGATACGTCTTAGGGCACGAGCTGCTTGCATCGGATCCCCCTCACCGGGGTTGAAACCTATAAAACACATCGATCATGGCAGGCCACCAACCCGCACAGAACAAAACAAAAACAGGGCCGTCAACACACCCATGCACGGAGGAACACCCGACACCAGGTACTGCCGTCGTATACCCCAGCATCACAACGCCGCGATCAGGCAATTCAGGCAATCGCTACCTGGGATCGAGCGATCAAGATCGGTTTCAGGAAACGCCCGCTGTAGGTAATACGTTTCACGACGCGATCTACGGCAAACCAGCAGCCCCGAAAAGTACGTATCGGCAGTGACCGTTGTCAAAATTGCATAGCAAACCACCACCATTGACGGGCTCGGCGTTGGGGAATCTATGTTGCGCATGCTGGCATCGACAACACCTGAACACGCTGATCAATATTGGCGCTATGACCAGGCATATCAACAGTTGCCAATCTGGTTACGTCACGATCCAGTCTTTACCAACATCGGTATACGGAAACTGGTAACGCATGTCATACTCTTCGCGGGCTAACGCCCTCCCATTACTTCCACACCTGTTTCAAGGGGTACCAGTGACCGTGACAACCGCTAACGAGTCCACTCGGAATTTCACTCGCACTCGTAACGGGTACGACCCGATTGAGGTCAACGAGTACATCAGCCGGCTGACGATCATGCATCAGTCCGGACTGAACGACGTGGAGACGCTCAAGGCTCGTCTCGAGGAAACCACCAAGCAGGTCGCCTCCCTCAAGGACGAGGTATCGAACCTCAACGACACCTCCCCGTCGGCACACGCGATGACCGACCGGATGGCCAAGATGCTTCGCATCGCCGTCGACGAGGTCTCCGAGATGCAGAGCGAGGCACGCACCGAGTCGGCCGCCCTGGTCGCCGCAGCCAAGTCCGACGCCGAAGCCATGCGCACCAAGCACAAAGAAATGCTCGCCGATATGGCGGCCCGGCAGAGCGCGCTGGAGACCGAGTACACCGAGGTCATGGCGCGTGCACGCGAGGAAGCCAATCAGATTGTCGCCCAAGCGGTGAGCGAGTCCGAGCGGCTGCGCTCGGCGGAGGCAAAGCGGCGTGAAAAGGCCGAGAAGGAACTGGACGAAGAGCTAACCAAGCTGCGCACCGACACCCAATCGGCCGTCGACGAACAGCGGCGCAGCACCCAGGCCGAGTGCGAGAAGCGCCTCGCCGATGCCAGAGATGAGGCAGATCGCCGCCTGCGTCTGGCCGACGAGCAGATCGAGCGCCGCCTAGACCAGGCTCGCCGCTCGGTGGAAGAGGTTGGTCAGCAGCGCATCTCGATCCTGGAGCAGCTGATGAGCGTGCACGGAAAACTCGAAAGCATCCCGTCGATCTTGGAGTCCGCCTACCGCGACCGCGACAACTCCAAGTCGATCATCATGGTGCCGTCCAAGCGAGTGCTCGACCAGAAGGTCATCGAGGGGTAATACCCCCGGCTACTGCTGCCGGGTGTTTCCGGCCTTCCACTGCGACCACGGGATATTCCAGTCACCCAGGCCCTCGGTACCGGGTAGCACGGGGCCGACGGTGTTGGAAACGATCACAATGTCGCCACGTTTGGTGTTCTCGTAGAACCACTTTGCGTTCGCGGTGCTGACGTTCAAGCAGCCGTGGCTGGTGTTGGTGCGTCCCTGCGCACCGACCGACCACGGTGCGGCGTGTACGTAGATCCCGCTGTAGGACATCTGGGTGGCGTACTGCACCTTGGTGCGGTATCCGTCGGGCGAATTGACCGCGACGCCGTAGGTCGAGGAATCCATGATCAGATCCTTGAACCGCTCGCCGATGATGTAGGTGCCGTTGTTGGTGGGCGCCTTGTCCTTACCCATCGAGGTCGGCATCGTCTTGATGATCTCGCCGTTGCGCTCGACGTTGACGACTTTGTTGTTGTCATCGACGCGGCTGATGATCGCATCGCCGATGGAAAAACGGGATGTCACGTTGTCCTGCCCGAAGACGCCGTTGCCCAGGTCCACCCCATAGGTGTTGACCTTGACGTCAACCGATGTTCCGGGCTCCCAGAACGCCTCTGGGCGCCAACGCACTTCACGGTTGTTCAACCAATAGAACGCGCCCTCGACGGGCGGACTGGTGGTGATCTTGATGGCCTTCTCTGCGGCGGCCCGATTCGGAATGCTCTCGTCGAACCGGATGGCGACCGTCTGACCGATGCCGACCACCTCACCGTCGCCCGGCATGACGTACGGCATCGTCATGTTGTCTGGCGAATGGGTGCGGAACGTCGCATTGGTGCGGGCCACACCGCCGAGGCCTCGGGCATCGGCGGTCAGGGTGTACTGCTTGTCATAACCGAGCGGTTCGGTGGTCGACCAACTGACACCGTCCGGACCGACCTCGCCGGCGATCTCTTTGCCATCGGAGTTGACCATGGTGACGGTTCCGAGCACACCCTCGCCCGCGGTCACGGTCACCGGCGCATCGACCGGAACACCGACGGCTCCGTCCTTCACCGACATCGCCAACTTGGGCACCAGCAGATCGGCGTAAGGCGTTGCCTTGTCAATGACTTTCGGCGGTTCCTGGGACGCGGTGCCCGAGCATCCAGCCAGCACAGCCATTGCTACGAGCGGGAGAACAAGTACGGTTGCCCACCGCCGACGCGCGCCAACCAGAAGGCGTGGACGACCCTGGGTCATGCTTTGCTCCCTATTGAATCTTGATGCATGCCAATTCAGCCATGATTGTACGGGTTCGCGATGGTCGGCGACGACCTCAAATCAACGCGACCGGGCTATCGCCGAGGTGACAATTTTCGTTACGGGCGCCGAGGCTGCTAAGGTCTTCCACGCACGTTCACGCGCCGTTAGCTCAGTTGGTAGAGCAGCTGACTCTTAATCAGCGGGTCCGGGGTTCGAGCCCCTGACGGCGCACCATCAGAGACGCCTCGTTCCCAAGATTGGGAGCGAGGCGTTTCTGTTACCGGCGGATCCCGGGGAATACTCGGCGACGGCCCGTGTTGGGTTGACCGTGACGGTTCCCCACGTAGTCCCCCATGTGACCCTCAATTCCGGTACCACGATTCCCCAGCTGGGCTTCGGGGTCTGGCAGGTGCCCAGTGATGACGCCCAGGAGGCCGTCGCGACCGCCCTGCAGGTCGGATATCGCAGCATCGACACCGCGAAGGTGTATGAGAACGAAGAGGGCACTGGTGCCGCCATCGCAGAGTCCGGGGTTCCTCGTGGCGATATCTTCCTGACCACGAAGCTGTGGAACTCCGACCAGGGCTATGACAGCACGCTGCGTGCGTTTGACGCCTCTCTGGCGCGCCTGGGCACCGATTACGTGGACCTGTATCTCATCCACTGGCCGGTTCCTGAGCTCGACGAATACGTGGCGAGCTTCAAGGCCTTGCAGCGCATTCAGGCCGACGGCCGCGCCAAGGCCATCGGGGTCAGCAATTTCACCGTCGAGGATCTGAAGCGACTGATCGACGAGACCGGAGAAGTGCCTGCCCTCAACCAGATCGAGCTGCATCCCCGGTTCACCCAGGCCGAGCTGCGCGCCTTCCATGACGAGTACGGCATTGCCACCGAGGCGTGGTCGCCGCTCGGTCAGGGCACCATCCTGGATGACCCGACGATCGGCGCCATCGCCGAGACCCACGGGGTAAGCGCTGCCCAAGTGATCCTGCGCTGGCATCTTCAGCTGGGCAACGTTGTCATCCCCAAATCGGTGACACCGGCGCGCATCGCGGCCAACTTCGAGGTGCTCGGATTCGAACTCGCCGCCGACGAGGTAGAGCGCATCACCGGGCTCGATGTCGCCGACGGCCGCATCGGACCGGATCCCGCGACGTTCAACCTGCGCTAACGCGCATCACCGCACGATGTAGTGGCTCTCCTCGGGCGATGCGAGCATGCGCTCCATGGTCTTTCGATCAAAGGGCCACAGATCCACAGATCCGTCTTCGGTGAGATACCAGGAGTTGCAGCCAGTGGCCCACACCGTGGGTTTCATCGCCTCGCGCGCCTGGTCGTTGAAGTCATCGGTGGCCTCTCGGCTCACTTCCACCGTGGTGATCTCGCCACGGGCGAAGCGGTGCAGCCAGCTGATGATGTATTCAGCGGTGCGCTCGGCCGTGTGCTGAAGCCAGATCGATCCGGTCGGCGAGTTGGGGCCCAGCACGGTGAAGAAGTTCGGGAAGCCGGGGATGGCGGTCATCCGGTAGGCCTTGGGGCCCTTCTCCCACGCCTCGTCGATGGAATATCCGTCCTTGCCAACGAGATTCATGGGGCGCATGTAATTGTGCGCCTGGAATCCGGTGGCCAGCACAATCACGTCGAAATCGCGTTCGACACCGTCCGTCGTCACGATTCCGGTGGGCGTGATTCTGTCGATGCGGTCGGTGACGATCTCGACATTCGGCTTCTGGACAGCACGATGGAACGACCCCGACAAGACCTGCCGCTTACACAGCGGCTCATAGTCCGGGGTGAGTTTGCGACGCAACTCCTTGTCGCGAATCAAGTGCAGGCACGCCCGCGCATACTGCTGCACCAGACGGCGCCCCCAACTGGGCCTGGTCACGATGTTCACCAGGGCATCGGTGCCCGTCAGCGCGCTGAACCGCACAATGCGTTCGGTGGGCAGGGCCTCCAGCACCTTGGCGACGAACTTCGGCTGCCGCATCGACATCGGCGCCCACAGCACCCATTGCGGGGTGCGGATGAATGACGTCACCTGTTTGACGATGGGTTGCATCGCCGAAACCACCTGCACGCCGGTGGAACCCGTTCCGATGGCGGCGACGCGTTTGCCTTCCAGCACCACCGAATCATCCCAGCGCGCGGTGTGCACCACCTTGCCCTGGAAGCTGTCAAGGCCGGGAATGTCAGGAATGTTCGGGTGGTGCAGCACGCCGGTGGCAGCGATCAGGAAATCGCACTCCAGCGTCTCCCCCACCGCAGTGGTGACCCGCCAGCCCGCGCCGGTGAACTCCGCCGCCGTGACTTCCCGCCCGCACCGAATATGCGACATCACACCGAGATCCTCGGCGACCTGGCGGTGGTATGCCTGGATCTCTCCACCCGTGGCGAAGAGCCGCGGCCAGTCCGTCCGTGGCGCGAACGGGTATTGGTAGGCCTGCGAGGGCACGTCGCAGGTCAGTCCCGGATAGCGGTTCCAGTACCAGACACCGCCGACGTCATCACCCTTCTCCAGGATGGTGAAATCGTCGAAGCCAGCTTCTTTAAGCTTGTGTCCCACCGCGATTCCGGCCATGCCGGCGCCGACGACGACGACCTTGGGCTGGCGCCGGTCGCTCACTTCTGGTGCTCCTGGCTCTGACGCTCGATGCGCTCGATGTAGGCACCACGAGCGTTCAGATCCAGCGACGTCAATGCCCGGCGATCATCGATGAGTCGGCGGCCAAGTCGCTCAACCGGTTCGGGCACAAACAGATCCACCAGTCCCCACACGAACGCGAGCCAGCCCGGCACCGAGATCTGCGCACGGCGGGTGTCGACGCTGCGCACGATCGCGGCGGCCACGTCCTCCGGGTCGACGGTCGGCATGCCCTTGCCCAGCGGCGCGCCGGAGGCCAGCTCGGTCCGAACCGCGCTCGGCAGTACGGAGCTGATGCTGACGCCGCTGTCGCCGTACTCCTTGCGTAGAGCCACCGAAAGTCCCACCGCACCGAACTTGGACGCGTTGTAGGTAACCATGCCGGGAACGGCGAGCTTGCCGGCCATCGACGCCACGTTGACGATGTGTCCGCGTCCGCGCGCCACCATCTCCGGCAACGCGGCCCGCGCGCCGTTGAGCGGGCCACGCACGTTCACATCGAGAATCAGATCGGTGGTGCGCTCGTTCTCCTCGACGAATCCGCCCAGCGGCATGACGCCGGCGTTGTTGATCAGGATGTCGACAGGGCCGGACTCGGCACGCACCCGATCAAGAAACAGGGCCCAGGACTCGGGCTTGGTGACATCGAGGGCGCCCGCCTGCGCACGCGGGATCGTGCTCGCGGTCTCTTTGGCAATCACATCATCGACATCACCGATCCAGACCTCGGCACCTTTATCAGCGAAGAGGCGCGCGGTGGCGGCACCGATTCCCCTGGCTCCACCGGTGATGACGACCACCGCGCCGGGTAGCTCAATCTTCGGATAACGACTCACATCAACCTCCAGCAGAATGGCTTGTCAGTTTCGGAATGATATGTCATTCTCCATGAGTGTCAAGGTCGGTAGGATCGCCGCTTATGACGTCCAGCCCGTCCACACTCAGTCGCGCCGAGCGCAAGAAACTCGAGATGCGCCAAGAGATTCTGGACGCCGCCTTTGCCTGCTTCGCCGAGCACGGGTACCACGCGACGGGTGTCGCGGATATCGCCGGGCGGATCGGGATCGGCCATGGGACCTTCTACCGGTACTTCAAGAGCAAGCGGGACATCATCGAGCATGTCATCGACGACGTCACCGGGCAGATCTTTCGCGCGATCAGCGCG
Organism: Mycobacterium sp. NGS15; assembly: GCF_059813245.1. Lineage (NCBI taxonomy): Bacteria > Bacillati > Actinomycetota > Actinomycetes > Mycobacteriales > Mycobacteriaceae > Mycobacterium > Mycobacterium sp. NGS15. The sequence continues at coordinate 41,230 of NZ_JCALEF010000006.1, forward strand.
GAGAACGCCGCGGGGCTCGCCGACGATATCGAGCAGTACCGCCAGCAGTCGGTGCGCATCGGTGCCGCCCTGGCGGACCTGTTCCGGGACAACCCCCAGTTGCCGCTGCTTCTGCTGGAGGCGGGCTCTGTCGACAATGAGCTCCGCGAGCGCGTCTTCGGCATGCTCTCCACAAGTGATCAACTGACCGAGGCCTACCTGCGCCACGGGGTTGAAAAAGGCTATCTGCGAGCCGATCTCGATACGGAGTACACGGCCCGAGCGGTCACCGGGATGATTCTGGCCACCGGCTTGCACGCCTCACGGGGCGGCGAGGTGCAGGACAGCGAGCGATTCTCGGCCGCCATCATCGCTCTCATGTACGGCGGAATCGGCTCCTAACCATCCAACTCGCGACACCGCCGGAGGGCACCGGCAGGCCGACCCCCTAACCTTGCTGTCATGGCCGCAGTGAGCAAGGTGTTCGCAGCCAGGCTCTCAGGCCTGGTGGTTCTCGGCCCGGACGGCGAGTCGATCGGACGGGTGCGCGATGTCGTGATCGCGATCGGCGTTACCCGAAAACAGCCGCGGGTCATCGGTCTTGTCGTCGAAATGCTCACGCGCCGAAGGATCTTCGTACCCATGCTGCGCGTCACCGCCATCGAGCCCGGATCGGTGACGCTGAACACCGGAAACGTCTCACTACGCCGTTTCGAACAACGCCCCAGCGAGGCGTTGGTGCTCGGACAGGTTCTTGATACCACCGTGCGCACCGATGATCCGGAGCTCGATCAGTTCCATGGTGTCGATCTCACCGTCGTGGACCTGGGCCTCGAACAGACACGCACCCGCGACTGGGTGGTCACCCGCGTGGCCGTACGGAGCCCGCGGCGGCTGGGGCGGCGCAGCGGCGTGCAGGTCACCGGATGGAATCACATCCACGGGTTGACACCGTCCGCGCTGAACCTGCCCGGGCAGGGTGTCGCGCAGCTGATGCTGCAGTTCGAGGGCATGCGGCCGGTCGAGGTGGCCGATGCCATCCGTGAACTACCGCCCAAGCGACGCGACGAGGTATTGGGCGCGTTCGACGACGAACGGCTGGCCGACATCCTCCAGGAGCTTCCCGAGGATGATCAGGCCGATGTGCTGACCAAGCTGGAAGATGAACGCGCCGCGGACGTGCTGGAGGCCATGGACCCCGACGACGCCGCCGACCTGCTGGGGGAACTGCCACCCGCAGAGGCCGAATCACTTCTGGCGCTCATGGATCCGGAGGATTCCGAACCCGTCCGGCGGCTGCTCACCCACTCCCCCAACACCGCCGGCGGCATGATGACCCCGGAGCCGGTGATCCTGAGCCCGAATACCACGGTTGCCGAAGCCCTTGCCCGCGTGCGCGATCCGGATCTGACGCCGGCGCTGTCCTCTTTGGTATTCGTGGTCAGGCCACCCACCGCGACGCCCACCGGCCGCTACCTCGGATGTGTGCACCTGCAGCGGCTGCTGCGTGAACCCCCCTATGCGATCGTCGGCGGCATTCTCGACACCGACCTTCCATATCTGGATGCCGAGGCGCCGTTGGCCGAGGTAACTCGCTATTTCGCCGCCTACAACCTGGTGTGCGGGCCCGTGATCGACAGGGAGAACCACTTGCTCGGCGCCGTTACGGTCGACGACGTGCTGGATCACCTGATGCCCGACGGCTGGCGTGCCGACGAACCTGAGAGCGTGTCCGGAGGTGACCGCGCGTGAGCGACACCTCGGCACGACAACGGCTCGATACCCCGCGCACATCCCGCGGGCTGTCCCTCGGACTCGATGTCGAAGCGGTCGGCAGGGTCAGCGAGAACATCGCCCGGTTCCTGGGCACGGGACGCTACCTCGCCATGCAGACGGTGTTCGTCATCGTGTGGATCATCCTGAATCTCTCCGCGGTGACCCTGCAATGGGATCCGTACCCGTTCATTCTTCTGAACCTCGCGTTCTCCACCCAGGCTGCCTACGCCGCGCCACTGATTCTGTTGGCCCAGAACCGCCAAGAGAATCGCGACCGGGTGTCGCTGGAAGAAGACAGGCGGCGGGCCGAACAGACCAAGGCCGATACCGAATACCTGGCGCGGGAGCTGGCGGCACTGCGGCTCGCGGTGGGCGAGGTCACCACCCGCGACTACCTGCGGCGCGAGCTTGAAGAGCTCCACGAGGCCATCGCGGCGCTTCGCGAGAAGTAAAACGAGTAAACCCTATTTGGGTGTCACGATGCCGTTGTCATAGGCATACACAATGGCCGCGGCCCGATCTCGTAGATCGAGTTTGACGAAGATGCGTCCGATGTGACTCTTGACCGTGACCTCGGAAATCACCAGCTGCCCGGCGATTTCGGAGTTGGTGGCGCCGGAAGCGATGAGCGCCAACACATCCAGCTCCCGGACGGTGAGCTTCCCCTCAGCATGACCGGAAGCGGTAGCCGGCGCACGCCGATAGGCACTGAGCACACGCGATGTCACTGCCGGATCCAGATATGCCTCGCCACGGGCGACGGCATGTACGGCGCGGACCAGCTCCTCGGCAGGGGAATCCTTGAGGATGAAGCCCGCAGCGCCGGCGCGAAGGGCCCCGGAGAGCAGCTCGTCATCGTCAAATGTGGTGAGTGCCAATGCCGGCGGCCCATCAGCGACATGAAGTAATCGAATTGCCTCGATACCGCTCATCCGCTTCATACGCAGGTCCATGACAACCACGTCGGGCCGCACCTGTGTCACCGCCGCCGCTACCTCGCTGCCGTCGGCACACTCCCCCACAATCGAGAATCCGTCCTTGCGACGCAGAATCCGGCGCAACCCCGTGCGTACCAGCTCCTGATCGTCGACCAGCAGCACGCCCACTTCGGTGTCAGTCATGGCGCCACCCGACTTTCCCTGCCTTGCGGCGTTGACGGCACGACGCCCCGGTGGACTGCAAGGGCACCGTCGCGGACACCGTCCAACCGCCTCCCTCTCGCCCGGCGCGGAACTCACCGCCCAGCACCTCGATCCGTTGACGCATACCCAACAACCCACCGCCGGCGCCGGAATCCGGACGAATCGCCCGGGCCACGTCGTTACTCACGGTCAGCGTCGCCGCAGACCCGTTGATATCGAGGTGCACGGCGGCCGATGATTCGGGGGAATGTTTGGCGATGTTGGCTAGTGATTCCTGTGCCACCCGGTAGAGCGCCAGACCAACACCCGCACTCACGGACTCACCGGGGTCGTCGATACGTGACTGCACCGCCATTCCCGCGGCGGTGAAGTCTGCGACCAAGTCGGGGATATCGGCGATACCGGGTTCGGGGGTCAACCGCAGCGGCTCGATGCCACCGGGACCGGCGCTCAGGAGTCCGACCGTGCCCCGTATATCCGACATCGCCTGACGCCCAAGACGTTCTGCATCAACCAAACCCGCGACGGCATCATCCACGTCATGGTCCTCCTGCAACGCCCGTCTCGCGCCGGTCAGATGCAGCATGGTCACAGACAGGGAATGCGCTATCACATCGTGGATTTCACGCGCAATGCGACGCCGTTCATCGGAGGCGGCCTGCTCCTGCATGCGGGACTGCTGTGCGCGTTCCTGGAGAAGCAGCCTTTGTTGCAGCTGCAGGATGTGGCCGATCAACCAACCACAGACCACGAAGAACACGTTGTAGAGCGAAAAAGTACCCAGGTGGTGCAACTGCTCAGCCACCACCAGCAGCACGATCGAGGCGCCGCAGGCCAACAGCCCGGCGCGCACCGATGCGAGTGCACCGATCTCCCCGATCATGAACATCAGCAGGAAGGGTGCCGCATCCACGACATTCGGAGGCCAGCTGAGAAACAGCGCCACCCCAGCCAGGCTGCAGGCCACGGTCAGAAATGTGTTCAGCTTGTAGCCGCCGAAGACGAAGACCAGGATCGGCGCCAGGGCCGCCAGGCTCGCCAGCGCCAGCAGCCAGGGCTGGGTGAAACCTCTTTGCGCGACAGCGCACCCCACGATGAGCAACGTGCTGCCGTACATGACAACAGGCACCGTCCAGGGAAACTCGTACGGCACCAAGGACCGGCGGCGCTCGGTTATCTCACGGAGCCAATCCATAGTGCCAGCGTAGAGGCGGTCCGCCCCGTACACATCATGCTCGGCGCGGATCCGCGTGTCCTACCACGGTAGGAGGGCAAGTCTCGCCCACAGCACGACGACGGCGCCGCGGCTTCTCCGTAACTTCAACTGCTATGTGGGACTCCATCGCACGGTTCTCCAACCGCTACGCGGTTATCGTCATCGGGCTCTGGATGCTCGCCGCTGGTGCGGGCAATCTCCTTGTGCCGCAGGTCGAAACCACCGCACACAATCATGCGCGCGGCTTTTTGCCCCACGATGCGCCCGTCAACGCCGCCAGCGCGCAGATGGGCCAGCAGTTCAAGGACGGTGACGGCGGAAACCTCAATTACCTGGTCCTGGAAAGCACGCGCAAGTTGGGGCCGGCCGAAGAGCAGTACCACGCACGGCTGCTGGGCAAGCTGCGCGCCGATACCGCCCATCTGGACTCGGCGATGGACCTGTGGTCCGACCCATTCACTGCCGAGGGGGCGGTGAGCGGGGATGGCCGGGCCGTCTACACGATGCTGCGGGTCAAGGGTGAGCTCGGTGCGGCGAAAGCCAACGACGCGCTGTCCGCGGCGCGCAAGATCGTTGCCGACGAGCCCGCACCACCGGGAGTGCAGGCATGGGTCACCGGCCCGGGCGCCACCATCGCCGACGAGCTCACCGCCATCGACCAACAAATGCTGATGATTACCGCCGTCACGGTGCTGCTCATCGCCCTGCTGCTACTCGCCGTGTACCGGTCGCCAGTCACCGCCGCCATCCCGCTGATCACTGTGGGCCTCGGACTTGCGGTGGCGCGCGCGATCGTGGCGTATCTCGGTGAACGCGACCTCATCGAGGTATCGATCTTCTCAGTGGCGCTGCTGGCGGCGCTCGTGCTCGGCGCCGCCACCGACTACGGAATCTTCCTGCTCGGTCGCTATCACGAACAACGCCGGTCGGGAATCGAGCACGAGGAAGCTCTCGTGCTGGCCAACCGCAGTGTGGCCCCGGTGATCGCGGCATCCGGATTGACCATCGCGGCGGCGCTGTCCTGCCTGCTCTTCGCGCAGGTTGGCATGTTGCGCAGCGCCGGACTTCCCTGTGCAATAGGAATTCTCACGGGCATGCTGGCGTCCTTGACGTTGCTGCCCGCGTTGATTGGATTGGCCGGCCGTCGCGGCCTAGCGCAACCGCGTCCCGTGCGCGGGCAACCGGGTCGGCGGTGGCGTCGGGTTGGCACCGTGGTGGCACGCTGGCCTGGGCCGGTGCTGGCAGGTTCGGCGCTTGTCCTCATCATCTGCGCCCTTCCGGTAGCGGGCCTCCGGCTCGGTTTCGACGAGCTTGCCGCGCAGCCGCTTTCCACACAGGCCAACCGCGGGTATCAGGCGATGGATCGGCACTTCCCGCCCAACCGGCTGCTGCCGGAGATCGTGTCGATCGAAACCGATCGCGATCTGCGAAGCCCGACCGGAGTAATCGCCGTCGAGCGAGTTACCAAGAAGCTTATGGAAATTCCGGGTATCCGGATGGTGCAGTCGGCCTCCCGGCCGGCCGGCTCCATCCCCGAACAAGCGACATTCACCGATCAGGCCGGGATCATCGCCGACCAGCTCGACGATGGCACCACCCAAATGAGCCGTCGTTTGGGCGCGGTCGATCAGCTCTCGACGACACTCAAACAGTTCTCCGCGGCCATCTCCCAACTGCAGAAGGGCCTCGCCGGCGGCGTGAGCGGGATAGGCGACCTGAACTCCGGCATCGGCGTCATGCATTCGGGGATGAAAACTCTGCAGGACAACGTGTCTCAGGTCTCGGAGTACATGGATCCGCTGCGCGACTTCACCAAGGGCAATCCCAACTGCGCCAATGATGCGGTTTGTTCGCTGGTGCTCAAGGCCGTCGAACCGATGGACTCGATGTTGACGGCAACCGCCTCGCTCACCGACAGCACCGCCACATTCGGCGCCGGTGCACAGGGCATGCAGAAGTCTTTCTCGGGTGCCGTGAACTCGGTGCAGAATATGAAAGCAACGGTGGCACAGCTGAGCTCGATCACCGAACAGCTCACCAACGCCGTCGGCGAGACACGCACCATGTTCTCCGGGCTCACCGAGTATCTGCGCGCCGTGCGGGAGGATTTCCGCAGCAGCGGTGAGGGCGGCTTCTACCTGCCGCAGCGCGCCTGGGACGATCCACGATTCCAGCGCGCGGCCCAGCTGTACTTCGCGCCGGACGGCCGCTCGACCCGCATGATGGTGTTTGGTGACGGCAAGGTGTTCGGTGCGGACGGCGCACAACGATCCCCACAGATCCTGCAAGCGGTCAGCGAGGCGACCAAGGAGGGCACCCTCGCCGGCAGCACCGTGAATGTCACCGGGTTTGGCACGGGCACAGCCGAATTGCGCGGTTACGTCAGCGACGACTTCTTACTGTTGGCGGCGGTGGCGCTCGCACTGGTGTTTCTCATCGTACTGGTGATGTTGCGCAGCCCGGTGGCGGCCGCGGTGGTGATCGGCACCGTCGTCGTCTCATATGCATCGGCCATGGGAGTCAGCACCCTCATCTGGCAGGACCTGTTGGGGCGGGACTTGCACTGGGCCGTGCCGTCAATCGCCCTCATCGCCCTGGTTGCCGTGGGAGCCGACTACAACCTTCTCTTCACCATGCGCATGCGCGAGGAGGTGTTCCTCCAGGGGGCGGCGCTACGCACCGGGATGATTCGCGCCTTCGGCGGTACCGGCGGTGTGGTCACCACCGCTGGAATCGTCTTCGGAATCACCATGTTCGCCATGCTCTCCGGAGACGCGCTACCCATCATGCAGACCGGCACCGCCATTGGTGTCGGGTTGCTCATCGACACGCTCATCGTCCGGACGTTCGTGGTTCCGGGACTCGCGGGGCTGCTCGGCAAGTGGTTCTGGTGGTCACCGGCACCGCTGCTGCACGGGATGTTGTTGAGGTGGTCCAAGGCGCGCTCGCCCCGAACGTCCGGTGTGCTCACGTACCTGCTGACGCGTCCCTCACGGCTGGAGAGCACGGGGGCCTAGCTGTCGGGGGCCGCGTCTCTGTCGATGAGGCTGCGCGGAAACGCCAGGATTCCGGCCAGCGACAAGAACCAGGCGAGCAAGCGCACAGCGCCGATCCCGATATTGGGGCCAAAGCTATGGTCGGCGACCCAGGTTGACCATGCATCGAGGACAAAGGCTATGACCAGGCCAAGCACAACCGCGATCGAGAGTCGGTCGAACTTCTCGCGGGCCGGCCAGTAGTGCAAGAGCGTCGCTGCGATACCGACGAGAAGCACCACGGCAAGGCGCACACTGTCGATCCCGAAGAACACCGTGAACGCGAACCCGACGATGTAGAGCAGCATCGCCGTTGCCTTCACCGCCGTTGCCTTCACCGCCGTCGCGCCTACCCGCAGACCAGCGACAATAATCATCGGAATACCGCCGGTGCACGGAAACTTGGCACACACTAAGAGTAACCAGGTGAAGGCATACTTGCGACGCTATACAGCGAATATTACTCGATAAGGTATAGCTACCTCATTCTGCGTGCGAGATCCTCCTGCGCCGATCGTGCCTGCTCCGGGGTCAACAGAGGGTTGGCGTACACGTCGACGAGGGTGGCTGCCATCTTCAGATCCCCCTCGGGCGAGTTGACATCAACGCCGAGCCCCCGCGAGACATGTTGCTGGAGCAGCGGCACCGCCAAGGCCATTGCGGTGATGACGGTGGCGCGGGACTTGACGTCAACATCGGCCGGGAGCACGCGGTTGTGGTCGGCACTGGCTAGCCAGCCCTCGGTCATCGCGACCATTTCGTCGAACACCTGCCCGGCGGAGCCGTCGACGAGCGCTCTACTGATGTAGTCCTGATATTGGCCGATCGGAATGCGGGCCGAAACGTAATGCACGTCACCGCGTTCCACGTTCGCCTGAACCTGCTCGTTGATGTTCCGCATCGCCTTGACGAGGTACTCGTCGCATGCGTCCCGCAGCTCCTGCTTGGACCCGAAGTGGTGACGCAACAGCCCCGATGACACACCTGCTCGCGCGGCAATGCCCCGGACGGTCGCGCCGTCGTATCCCTTCTCGCCGAACTCATGCAATGCCGCATCCCGAATCCGGGCGCGGGCGGTGAGGTCGTCAGGATCCGCGGTCTCCATCGCCATATGCTACACGACTGGACAATTGACTACACGCTTGTATAGTCGAGTACATGGGCATTGACACCAGCGGCATCACCCCGGAGGAAGAGACCGCCTTTCTCACCCTGAAAGCTCGGGCCGTCAACGACGGCTGGCAGCCACCGATCCTGCCGAACCCGGGCGCGACGGCCGCCGTCGCCGCGATCGACTACGACTTCGACGCACTGGGGGTGCTCGCTCCCGTAGTATGCCAATCCGCTTTGCGCGCAAAACTTCTCGATGATCGTGTGCGTACATTTATCGCTGAGCACCCCAACGCGGTGGTGGTCGATCTCGGCGCGGGCCTCGACGACGGCTATCGGCGCATCCAGCCGCCGGCCACCGTCGATTGGTACAACATCGACCTGCCCGGGATGGCGAGGCTGCGCGATGAGGTCATGCCCCCGGGGGCAAGTGAGCACACCATCGGGGTGTCTATTACCGACCCGGCGTGGATCGCCGGGATACCGTCGGATCGTCCGGCGATGGTGGTCGCCGACGGGTTCTTCGCCTTCCTGACCAAGGAACAAATCATCGCCACCATGCGCGCCGTCACCGACCACTTCCCCACCGGGCAACTGGCATTCAACGACTACGGCCGCATGGTGGTAGGTGTATGGATTTCAAAACTCTTCCCGCAGAAGATGTTCAAGAAGGTCAACCAGTTGCGCGGGTTTGAGGGTTACGACGATCCACGTACCCCTGAGCGCTGGAACCCTCGGCTACGGTTCGTCGAAGAGTTCAGCCTGGTGGATGCTCCTGAGGTGGAACTGTTTCCGACGTGGCTGCGGATCTCGTCGCGCCTGGCACGGCACAGCACGTCGATGAGACGATCCGCACGCATCCTGCGGTTCGAGTTCTAGGACCCCAGCAACGCCGCACACTCCCGACTTGACCTGGAGTGCACTCCAGTTCCTAGGCTTCTCATATTCACAAATGACCATGATTTGAGGAGTTCCTCGTGACTTTGTCCATCCCCGCCTACGCCGCTTTCTCGCCGACGGAGCCACTTGGCCCGACTGTGATCGAGCGTCGCGAACCCGGCCCGAAAGACATCGTCATCGATATCGTTTGGGCCGGAATCTGCCACAGTGACATCCACACGGTAAGCAACCATTGGGGACCCGCGAGCTTCCCCGTGGTGCCTGGGCATGAGATCGCCGGTCTGGTGACCCAGGTCGGCTCCGAGGTCGAGAAGTTCACGGTGGGCGACCGCGCCGGTGTCGGCTGCATGGTCGGCTCCTGCGGCGAGTGCGCCAACTGCAAATCAGGCGAAGAGCAATTCTGTAACGGCGAGGGCGGCTTCATCGGCACGTACAACGCGGTGGGCAAGGACGGCCGGCCGACCTACGGCGGATACAGCGACCTCATCGTGGTGGATGAAGCATTCGCGTTGAAAATTCCGGACGCGCTCCCACTCGATCAGGCCGCTCCGCTGCTGTGTGCCGGAATCACCATGTACTCCCCGCTGCACCATTGGGGGGCTGGCCCCGGCACTCGTGTCGGCGTCATCGGCCTTGGGGGCCTTGGCCATATGGGTGTCCAGATCGCCCACGCGCTGGGCGCCGAAGTGACGGTGCTGAGCCAGTCGCTACGCAAGCAGGAGGATGGCCTGAGCCTCGGCGCAGACCATTACCACGCGACCAGCGACCCAGCCACCTTCACCAAGCTCGCGTCCTCATTCGATCTGATCCTCAACACGGTCTCCGATGGGATCGACGTCGAAGGCCTGCTGTGGCTCCTGGACAAAGACGGAACGCTGGTTCAACTGGGTCTGCCGGAGGACCCGATCAATTTCAAGCCCTCACCGCTAGTCTTCGGGCGCCGCCGCTGGGCGGGTTCGCCAATCGGCGGAATCGCAGAAACCCAGGAAATGCTCGACTTCTGCGCGGCCAAGGGCATCGCAGCGCTGGTCGAGAAGATCGAGGCGCCCCAGATCAACGAGGCCTATGCACGGGTACTCAAGAGCGATGTGCGGTACCGGTTCGTGATCGACGGAGCCAGCTTTGCGGCGTGAGTAAGGCGCGCAATCAGTCGCGACGGAACTTGCGCAGCACCTTGCGCGCCACCAGCGCGGCAACGACTGCGCCGACGCCGAGGATGGTGAATTTGATGGCCGGCTTATTCAGCGTCGCCAGCACCGACGCCTTGGCGTCCTCGGCCAGGCGCTGCGGATTGGCGCGGTCGCTCAGGGTGTCGACTGTCGCCGCGAGCTGGTCGCGAGCCTTGTCGATATCGGCCTTGATTGCCTCGGGATCCCTGGCCACCTGCACTCCTCCACGTCCGCGCTTGACACTCAAGCAACTACCCTAGGGCAACAACTGTACGGGTCAACAGAAAGGCACCGGTCATGGCGGAAACCAAGCGGCTCGAAGTTGGCGATAAGGCCCCGGCGTTCACCCTGCTGGACGCCGACGGCGAGAAGGTATCGCTGTCTTCTTACAAGGGTCGCAAGGTGATCATCTACTTCTATCCGGCGGCCATGACGCCCGGCTGCACCAAGCAGGCCTGCGACTTCCGCGACAGCCTCGCCGAGCTCAACGGCGCGGGCCTCGACGTTATCGGGATCTCGCCCGACAAGCCGGAGAAGCTGGCGAAGTTCCGCGAGCGCGACGGCGTGAACTTCCCACTGCTGTCCGACCCTGATAAGACGACGCTGACCGCGTATGGCGCCTTCGGCGAGAAGAAGTTGTACGGGAAGGTTGTCGAGGGTGTCATCCGATCGACCTTCGTCGTGGACGAAAAGGGCACGATTGAGGTGGCGCAGTACAACGTGAAGGCCACCGGGCACGTCGCCAAGCTGCGGCGTGACCTGAGCATCTAGCGACGCTCGCGTGTTGCTCGACGTGCGAACTGTTGCGATGTGCACGATGAAGTGATGGTCCACTCATTCCCGCTACGGGATCAGCTCCCCAGCGCATTGCGTGGCGTGATCCTTGACATTCATTGGGACCTCGGCCAATTGCACGGGCTGAACAACCTGCGCACCGTGACTGTCCCCGTCAAGAACCTTGCGTGGCACCTGGAGCTGCCGTTCTGGTCTGTTGACGGAGTGCCGTTTCAGGTCTCCCCTCACGAGGTCGCCCGCGCACCAGAACGCCATCGCGCCCAGTGGGATCGGACGATGGGCGCGGATCTGCAATTCCCCTTGCATGTGCGAATCGATCTTCCGGCCGAGCGCATGATCATCCTCGATGGTGTGCACCGGCTACTGAAGGCAACGGTCCTCGGGCGGCAAGCAGTTGATGTCCATCTGGTGACGAAACAGGATCTCAACGCCATAGCGGTCTCTGAATAGACCGTCGAGCGCGAGCGTGGCGCGGGAACAACGCCGAATTTCCGCGTCAGACTCGCACTCGATGCTGGTCCTGCTCGCACTGAGCTAGTCCTGCGGCTGGGCGTCCTGTTCTAGCACGACGAACGCCGCTGCGGTGTCGCCGTCATGGGTCAAGGTGACGTGCATCGTCATATCCGCCAGATACTCGGCAATCGCCCCGGAAAGCCGAATACGCGGGCGGCCCCACGTATCCGTGACGACCTCGATATCGCGGTGGATGTTCTCGGGCAGCACCGGCCGCTGCGAGTACCGCGAACCCGACCACGCCTTGATGACGGCCTCCTTGGCCGCCCAGCGGGCCGCCAAGTACCGCGCCTCACCACCAGTCTTCGAGGCCGCGTCGCGCCGCTCCCCCGGCGTAAACGCAGACCCGAAAGCCGTTCCGGGACTCGCTAGTTGCTCTCCGAACTCAGAGATGGTGACCAGGTCGATCCCGATACCGACAATCACCGGTGGTAGACCTCGTCCTCACTCAGGCGCGCGCCCGGATCCAGCAGCATCGATGCTTCCTGACGCTTCTCCGACTCGTCGTGGTCGTGGTCGAAGCGACGTCCGTCCGGCCGCTCGTACATCGGGCGACCGCCGGCCATGGCCGAGGCCAGGCGACGCTGTCCGGCGAGAACACGCTCACGCGAACGCTTCTCGTAGTCGTCACGATCCTCGGGGCGCAGCGAGGCGATGAACGCCTGCGGGTGCACAAGCGCCACCAGACCCGACACGTGACCGAAGCCCAGGCTCGTCACCAGACCGGCCTTCAGCGGCAGCTTCTCCTTGAGCGGCAGTGACTCTCGCACCCACACGAAGTGCTGGCTGGTGGCCAGCTCGTCGTCGACACAGTCCAGACTGCGGTTCGGCGGAATGACACCGTCGCGCAGCACCTGGCACAGGCCCAGCATCTGGAATACCGCGGCACCGCCCTTGGCGTGGCCGGTCAGGTTCTTCTGCGAGATGACGAACAGCGGCGCACCGTCCGAGCGCCCCAGCGAGGATGCGAGCCGCTCATGCAGCTCGGTCTCGTTGGGATCGTTGGCGAGCGTGGACGTGTCGTGCTTGGAGATGACGGCGATGTCATCGGCGGTGACACCCAGCTTGTTCAGCGAACGCGCCAGATCCGAATCCTTGCCACCACGTCCGGCCGCCAGCGCCCCCAGGCCCGGAGCCGGGATCGAGGTGTGCACACCGTCACCGAACGACTGTGCGTACGCGACCACCGCGAGCACCGGCAGACCCATCTTGAGCGCCAGGTCACCGCGTGCCAACAGCAGGCTGCCACCACCCTGGGCCTCGACGAAGCCGAGGCGGCGACGGTCGTTGGCACGCGAGAACCGCTTATCCGCAATGCCCTTGGCCCGCATCATCTCGGTGTCGGCGGTCGCCGCCATGTCACCGAAGCCGATGATGGCCTCCAGCGTCAGGTCATCGAAACCACCGGCCAACGCCAGATGCGCCTTGCCGAGGCGGATCTTGTCGACACCTTCCTCAACGGAGACCGCCGCGGTGGCGCATGCCGCCACCGGGTGGATCATCGAGCCGTAAGAGCCGACGTATGACTGAACCACGTGCGCGGCGACGACGTTCGGCAGCACTTCCTGCAGGATGTCGTTCGGCTTGTTACGGCCCAACAGGTTTCCGTGATACATGGTCTGCATCGATGTCATGCCGCCCATGCCGGTGCCCTGTGTGTTGGCCACCAGGCTCGGGTGCACCCAACGCATCAATTCGGTCGGGGTGAAGCCCGCCGACAGGAACGCATCCACCGTCGCGATCATGTTCCACAGCGCCACCCGGTCGATGGAGCCGACCATGTCCGGGGTGATGCCCCATACGGTCGGGTCGAAACCGGTCGGGATCTGCGCACCCACCGTCCGCGACAGCTTGGTCTTGCGCGGCACGCGAACCTCGGTGCCCGCCCTGCGGGTCACCTGCCAGTCGCTGCCCTCGGCCACCGGCGCGATGACGGTGTGCTCGGGGTCCCACTTCACAAACTGCCGGGCTTCGGCCTCGGTAGACACCGTGAAGGTGAAGTCCTTGTCCAGGAACACCGACACCAGCAGCGGCGAGGCGTGATCGGGGTCGATCGCGCCATCGTCGACGAACTCACGGACGCCGATGTTGCCGACCACCTTGTCGTGGTACCGCTCCACCAACTCCGATTCCGGCACCAGTTCGCCGGATTCGGTGTCGTACCAGCCGGCTTCGGGATCGTTCTCCCACTTGACCAGACCGGTGGTCCAGGCGAGCTCGAGCACGCCGGCCGCCGACAGTTCGTCGTCGACCTCCATCTCGTAGCGGGTACGCGAGGAGCCCAAGGGACCCAGCTCACCACCGCCGACGATGACCACCAGGTCTGCCGGGTCGACGTCGAGATCGGCCCATTCCGGAGGCAGCGACGAGGTGTATCCGCGTGGCGGAGACGGCAGTGCCGCGATGAGGTTCGGATCGTCCTCCTCATCGGTGGCGGCGGCAGCCTCCGCCTTTGCCTTCGCCTCCATGTCCTCGCGGGCCTTGGCGGCCAGCTCGGCCATGTCGAGTTCGACCTCGGCCAGCCCCCCGGTGAGATCCTTCTCGACCGGTGCCTGCGCGGCCTGCACGCGTGCTTCGGGCGAGCACAGCGCCAACAGCATGGACGCCATGTCCGCGGTGGAGTACGTGGTGACTCCCGCTTCCTCGACGGCGGTGACGATGGCGTCGTTGTGACCCATCAGCCCGGTGCCGCGGGTCCAGCCGATCAGTGCGTGCGCCAGGCTGACTCGCGATGCCCACGACGACTCGGCCTTCCAGCGTGTGACCAGCGCATCGAGAGCCGCCTTGGACTCGCCGTACGCACCGTCACCGCCGAACATGCCGCGGTTCGGTGAACCGGGCAGCACCACATGCAGACGTGAGGCGATATCGCGCTCGGCACCGATCGCCGACAGCCCGCCGATGAGCCGCTGCACGGCCCACAACAGCACCTTCATCTCCATCTCGGCGCGCGAACCGGCCTCCGACAGATCTCCGACCACCTTCGGTGCGGCGAATGGGAACAGCAGCGTCGGGGTCTGCGCGTCCTTGAGGTGGATCGACATCGGCCCAAGGCTTTCCGACTGCTCGGTGCCCACCCACTGCACCAGTGCATCGATATCGGCGTACGAGGCCATGTTGGCCGGCACTACCCACAGCTTGGCGCCGAACCGCGCGCTCTCCCGGTACAGGTTGCGGTAGAACGCCAACCGGTCCTCGTCAAGACGCGAGGTGGTGGCGACAACCGTCGCACCACCGGACAGCAGCTCGGCGACCACCGCCGCGGCGATTGAGCCCTTGGAAGCACCCGTCACCACCGCGACCTCGTCGCCCCACTTGCCCTGATCGGGGCTCTCGGCGCCGGCGGCGATCCGCCCGAACAGCGAGGCATGCACATTGCGGCCCTGCGCCAACGACTTGCCCTGCCACCAATTGGCCTGCGTGGCAACGGCATGACCGGCGCCCTCGAACTGGCCTGCCAACTGTGCCCACTGGCTGTCGATCTCGTCTTCCTCGGTGATCCACAACCGCGCCAGATCCTCGCGTGCGCTGGCCCAGCGGTCGTCGAAGACCACTGCCTTCTTGCCGTCGAATGTCGGCGCCACCAAACGCGGCCAGTCCGAACCCAATTCGGCGGAAACCAGCTCGACGAGCTCGGTGTCGGCAGCACCGTCCGGGGTGACGATCGGGGCCGACAGACCCAGCTGGTCGAGCACCAGACGCGCGGCCGAGGCGAGAACGCCTTCCCGCCCGGTGATCTGGTCGGTGAATTCGCTCAATGCTGCGGCGTCGACTGTCGCGCCGCCGGCACCACCCGCCGAGGGCAGCGACACCCCGACACCACGACGCCCGGCCACCGCGGCAACAGCCGCATCGATCGCCGCATCGACGGCATTACCGTCTGCCAGCGTGCTGGCCGCCAGGCCACCGAGATCGCCGCCGCGGACGCTGGTGCCCTCGCGGGTACCCAGCGACAGCTCGACGGTGACGTGCTTGACCCAGCCCGGACCGAGTTCCCAGGTCTTGGTGACGCGCTCACCGATGGCGGTGGGGCGCTTACCCGACGGACCGAAGACCGTCTTGAGCTGATCGTTGATCGAGTCCGAAAGCACCGGACCGAACGGCTTGTAGGTACGCGCCAACTTGGTGACCTGCGTCCGCAATCCGGACAGATCCGCCTCTGCGGCACCGTCAATGGCACTCAGGTTCAGCTCGGAGCCCAGGTCCACCAGCAGCTGGTTGCGGCGCGACGAGGCGCCGTCGGTGAGGCTCTCGATGGAGTCCACCGGCTCGATCTGGTCGATGCGCATCTTCGTCGACAGTGCGATGAGCGCGAGCGTCGCGTCGGAGGCGTCGAACCCGATGTCGTCCGGCCGCGGGCCGCCGCTGGGCGCCGCGGGGGCGGCAGCGGGAGCCGGAGCAGCGGCCTCGCTGGAACCGGAGGTGGCCGCAGTACTTTCCGCGGGCTCCTCGATTTCAGGCTCGGGCTCCGGATCGCTGTCCGTTCCGAACAGCACCGCGTGATCGCGCTCGACGTTGAGTACCTCGATCGAGCTGTGGCTGAATTCGGGCAGCTTCAGGGTGTTGTTGGCCAGACCGGCGACGGTCGGCATCGACTTCACACCCACCTCGACGAACCGCTCCACACCGAGGCCGCCGGCGGCCTCCTCGGTGAACAGCAGGTCCTGGGTCTCGATCCACCGCACCGGGCTGGCGAACTGCCAGGCAAGCAGCTCGATAAGCACCTTGCGGCACAACAACACCGGCTTCTCGTTGCGCCAGGTGTCGTAATCGGCGAGCACCTCGTCGAGCGGTTCGGCGGGCACCAGATCGCGGATCTCCTGGATGAATTCACGATCCAGGGTGAACGGCTTGGGCACCAGGTTCGGGATGTACTTGCCGATGATCAGGTTCGGATCGCCGTCCATGGGCAGGACCCGCTCCAGGGACCGGCGGAACTCGGCAACGCCGACCCGCAGCACCTCGGAGTGGAACGGCACATCGATGCCGGGCACCATGATGAAGGAACGACGGCCGCCGAACTCTTCACGACGCTTCTCGACCTCGGCCTCCAGCAGCTCGAGCCCACGCACCGTTCCGGCGATGGCGTACTGGGAGCCGCGCAGGTTGAAGTTCACGATCTGGAGGAACTCGCCGCTACGTTCGGCGATCCCCGCGACGAACGCCTCGACGTCGGCGTCTTCCAAACCGATCTGCGACGGGCGGATGGCGGCCAGGCGGTAGTTACTGCGGCCCTGCTCATCTCGCGGCACGATGTCGTGCATCGCCGACCCGCGGTGGAACACCACCTCAAGCAGACCATCCTGCGGGATGACGCCACTGACGGTGGCCAGCGCGGTGTACTCGCCCACGGAGTGACCACAGGTGATGGCGTCCTCGACGAACGAGCCGGATTCCTTCATCTCGGCGATCTGCGCAGTGGCCAACGTGGCCATCGCCACCTGAGTGAACTGCGTCAGGTACAGCACACCCTCGGGATGCTGGTAGTGGACGCCACCGGCGATGAGGCTTGTCGGGTTGTCCTTGACCACATGGAGCACGGAGAACCCGAGGCGCTCACGGGTGAACTTGTCGGCCTTGTCCCAGACCTTGCGGGCGGCCTTGGAGCGTGAACGCACGTCCATGCCCATGCCCTTGTGCTGGATGCCCTGTCCCGGGAAGGCGTACACCGTCTTGGGAGCCGCGAGCCGGGCGGTCGCCGACATCACGAGGTCGGAGCCGACCTTGGCCTGAACCTCCACAACCTCTGCGCCGGAATCGATTCCGACGCGGTCCACCCGCACGTCGACTTCGTCGCCCGGCTGCACCATGCCCAGGAAACGGGAGGTCCAGCCGACCAGTGTGCGCGGCGGAGTGCTGGAAGCGTCGGCGGAGGTGACCACATGCTGCGCGGCGGCCGAAAGCCACATGCCATGCACGATGGGCGATCCCAGCCCGGCCAGTAGCGCGGCCGATTTGTCGGTGTGGATCGGGTTGTGATCACCCGAGACCACCGCGAACGCCCGCATGTCCGTAGGCGCGAAGATCTTGGCGTCACGACGACGCCGCCGAGTGGTGTCCGCCTCGTGCTCGGAGAGCGCACCGCCGGCACGCACCGGGTCGGTCAGCTCGGCTGCCCCGTTGCGGCCCAAGATCGCAAACCGCTCTTGCAGCGTGGCCAGCACGGTGCCGTCGGCGGCCGCCACAGTGACGTCGACCGGGACTACCCGGCCGACCTCGGTGTCGGTGGCCGTGGAAGCCGTTGCAGTGACGGTAAGTTCAGCGGCCTCCGCGGGAAGGGCGGAGATCAGGTGGGCAGCGTGATCCAGGTGAACCAGCGAGAGCAGACCCTCGATGACACCCGTGCCGTCCTCGGTCTTGGCATCACCGATGGCGGCGAACACCGCGGGCCAGCACAGGCCGACCAGCGCGTCCGGCACAATCGACGATCCGGGCGCCAGCGGCGACGGAAGCACCGCGGTGACGCCGGTATGGTCGGCGACACGCTCCGGATCCCATTGCGCCACAACACGTGCCGCGCCATTGTGGACCAAGGGAAGGCCTGCCTGATCCTCGGCGCCGGCAGCCACCGCGAGCACGGTCCGCATGGCCGCGGCCGCGGCCTCGGTGGTCACCACCGGGGTGCCACCGTCGCGAGTCGTGGCAGGCAAGGTCAGATCGATGTCGACCCAGATACCCGACAGCGGCACGCTCAGACGCACCGAGTCGTCGCCGGTCACCTCGAGGCGGGCGCCGGTTGACGGATGTGAGGCGGTGCGGTCCTCGAAGACCTGCCAGGCGCCATCGGGAGCGATCCGGTGCACCGGGTTAACGGCAATTCGTCCGGACCACAGCACATCTGGCGCGTCCAGCACGCTCGCCAACGGGCCTTCGACATCCCAGCGGCGACGCAGACGCGAACGCACCGGCAACGGCTCTGCACCGGTGGCGACAACCTCGTCGATGGCGGTCTGCTCAAACCGGTTGAGCAGGTCGCCCACTGGCTCGTCGACCCGGGTGATCCCGGCGACGGCGGCGGTGCCGGGGATGATGCATACCTGCTCGGCGGTGTAGCGCGCGTCGTGGGCCTGCCACAGCGAATCGCTGCGCCACCAGCGGCGCACATCCTTGTCGATGACGGGCACGAAGTTGACGGGCTTACCCAGTGTCTTGCACAACGCGACGAAGAAGGGCACGTCGGCCGGGTGCAGCTTGATGGCCTCGGCATCGGGGTAACGCTGCAGCAGTGCCGCGATGGCGTCGGCCGGGCGTTCCACCAACGCCTGGTCGGCGAACAGCGTCTCGACCGGACCGAATTCCTTGGGATGCAACCGGGCCTCGGCGCGCTTGAGCATCTGCTCGAAGCGATCGCGCCAGGTGACATCCAGCCACGGCGAGTGCGCCACGGCGGTATCGGCGGTGCTGTCACCGTTACCGATGGACAGCTCCACATAGCGATTCAGCCACTGTGCGTACGTCATTTCGGCGACGTCACCGAAGTACTGCTTGGCGGTCAGCTCCATCGCGGCGATGATCTCGTCACGGCGCTTGGACACCGCATCCTCGTCACCGGCGACATCGTCGAGCAAGCGGCCGCAGCGTGAGGCCGCGTTGTCGATCTCATGAATGTCGGCGCCCAGCTGGCTGCGCCCGGAGGCCATGCCGCCCTGGGCTTTTCCAGCGGGAACCCATTCAGGAGTGCCCTGGGTCTCGACCAGCATCTGCTTGACCGACGGCGAAGTGGTGGCCTCCAGTGTGGCCATGGCCGCTGTGCCCACCAGGATGCCGTCGACCGGCATCAGCGGGAATCCGAACTTCAATGCCCAACGGCCACTGAGGTATTCGGCCGCCTGCTCGGGCGTGCCGATGCCGCCACCGACGCACACGGTGATGTTGGAGCGCGAACGCAGCTCCGAATAGGTGGCCAGCAACAGGTCGTCGAGGTCCTCCCACGAGTGGTGTCCACCGGCGCGGCCACCCTCGACGTGCATGATGATCGGACGGGTCGGAACCTCGGCGGCGATGCGCACGACGGAGCGGATCTGCTCGACCGTGCCGGGCTTGAACACGATGTGACTGAAGCCGATCTCGGTGAGCTCGTCGATGAGTGCGACGGCCTCTTCCAGCTCCGGAATGCCGGCGGTCACGACAACACCGTCGATCGGCGCACCGGCCTGGCGGGCCTTCTGCACCAACCGCTTCGAGCCGACCTGCAGCTTCCACAGGTAGGGGTCCAGGAACAAAGAATTGAACTGGATCTGACGCCCGGGCTCCAGGAGGCCGGTGAGCTCTTCTATGCGGGTATTGAAGATCTCTTCGGTGACCTGCCCGCCACCGGCGAGCTCAGACCAGTGACCCGCATTGGCCGCGGCCGCAACGATTTTGGCATCGACCGTGGTCGGCGTCATGCCCGCCAGCAGAATCGGGGAGCGTCCGGTGAGGCGGGTGAACTTGGTGGACAGCTTCACCGAACCGTCGGGAAGCGATACCACGGTGGGCGCGAAGCTGGTCCAGGCGCGCGCGACCTCGGGGACCGCACCGTGCGTGAACAGGTTCCGCTGTCCCCCACGGGTGGCGGTGGGCACGATGCCGATGCCCAGGCCACGGATGACCGGGGCGGTCAGACGGGTCAGGAGATCGCCGGGGCCCAGGTCGAGGATCCATCGGGCGCCGGCGTCAGCGACATGGTTCACCTCATTCACCCAGTCGACCGGGGTGACGAGGATGGACTCGGTCAGGGCCTTGGTCAGTTCGACGTCCAGTCCGGCGGCAGCCGCCCAGCGGCCGGCGATCTCGACACCATCGGCCAGGCGCGGGGTGTGGAAGCCCACCTCCACATTGACCGGGTCGAAGACCGGGCTGAACACTGCGCCGCCACGCACCTTGTCCTTACGCTCGGCGGCCTCGCGGTCGGCGATGTGCTCGCAGTACAGCTCGAAACGCGACAGCTGTTCGGGAGTACCGGTGATGACGACGGAGCGGCGACCGTTGCGGATGGACAGCGCGGGCGGCTGAACGGTACGGACATCCTGGGCGAACTCGTCGAGAAGCGCCTTGATGCGTTCGGGGTCGACATTGGTCACCGACACCATGGGGGTGCGGTTGCCGCGCACCACAATGCCGCGGCGGCGCGCGACCAGGGTGGCAGCGGCACCCACCAGCTGAGCGATGGCCAACAGCTCGACATCGCGGGCACCGTGGGCCTTGAGGGCCTCGACGGCCAGCACACCCTGGGAGTGCCCGATGACGGCGACCGGCGGCAGCTGCGCCACATCCAGGCCCTGAATCTTCAGCGCGCGGACCGCGGCCAGCTGCGCCAGCAGGACACCGGGCATGGAGACCGCAGCCGAGGTCAGCTGCGCGGCGGCAGGTACGGGCTCCTCAGCGGTCAGTGCACGCACCCAGGTGAGCGGGGTGAAGCCGACCGGACGCACGACCACGAGTTCCTTGGCGACGGGCTCCAAACGCAGCTCGGCCTCACCCGCGAGGGTGGCCAGCTCCGATTCGATACCGGCCGAGGCAGCCAGCTCCGCGAGTGACTCCAGCCAGTCGCTGCCTTGACCTCCGAAGGCCACCGCGTAGGGCTCACCGGACTCCAGACGGTCGATCAGCGCGGGCCCGGCGCTGGGGCCCGGATCGACCGACCCGTTCGCGTCGGGATCCTCAGCGCTGGTCACCTTGTCGTATTCATTGATCGTCACGTCGCCGCTACCCGTCTTTCCGTCAGTTCGTGAATCCAGCCGCACCCGTGTCGTCGTCCTTGTCGATCGGGGCGTTGAGGCACGTGCATCTGCACCATCACCGCAGGTCTGGATTTAAGAGTGTCATAAGAGGGGCGACGATTTCTTCTGACGTAATAGTTACTGCCGAGTTCTACGCGAGAGTAACCACCGCTTACGTAACAGCAGGCCACACGCTGGCAACTGACCGCCGAATCAAATGCGCTGCATGCAGGTGGTTACGGTCGAGTAGGTATAACATCGCAGATCAGACATCGATTGTTATCGAATCGTTATGTACGATTCCGGTAGCGCCGGCGGCGTTCGCGCGTGTCGCATCCAATGGCCGCGACAACGCCATCCAAACCATGAATTCTCACAATACGTGCCATATGTTTGCTGAGATTACCGAGCGGTTCCAACTCCTGTGACAGATGTGACTGATGATGTTTGTCCAGCTACGCATCCGGACACGGGAATCTCGCCGCCAGCCGACCAGGCGCGAGATCGCAGAACCCGTCGACCTCTGCCTCGCCAACGGACGGCTCGACCCGCCGACCGTGAACTGGATCCGTCATCCGCCGCATCGGACCAACCTCGGCGGCGGGGACGATGCAGCGATAAAGGTGCTGGGGCGCCCTCGCATCCAGCCGCTTCATCGGTCTGTCGGCGTCATCGATCGACCACGCGAGCGGACACGGCACCTATGTGCTCCACCGGCGCTCCGGTGCCGAAACATCAAGAAACGCAGTCATCCCCGGCGCTCGCGGCACAACGCTTCCCGAGTTGAGCAGTGCCCGATGAGCCGAGGCGCGGCGCCTGGGCGTCTCGATACGCATGGACCAGCAACCCGGGGGCACGACAATCCACCCGCGCGCCCGTGATGGCGAGATCCATGTCGCCATCCCCCTACCATCGGATCACGAATCGCTCGGCGTGGTGGTTCGGTGGTCCCCCACCTGGTTTCGGTACACCGTGAAGGACAGGGGCCGCCCCGCTCGATCATGGACGGGGTAAGTGGCCAGATCACGCGACATGGAATTGAGGCGCGGGTTGCCACAAGGGGGTTGCCACCCACATGGGCGGTAGCGTGGACCGGTATTAGACCCACTGCCCGAAGCTGGGCTTGAGAATGTCGTTGAGATCGACGCCGATTCCGCCGACTTGACGCTTGTCGATCTCGAACTGGTGCAGGTGCGCCTCAGGGTGAACGAAGCCCTTGGGACTCCCCCAGTTGTGCTGCCAGAAGTATGAGCACAACCCGTCCTGCAGCGCCCAATCGATGGTCTTGGAGTTGCCGTACAGCCCCGTGCGGGCATGCCCCACCACTGACTCCCAGGCTCTCAGGTACGGCGCCACCTGGTTCTTGTACTGCTCGGCCGTCGGGTCGTCATCGATCGAGACGTAGATCGGCACGTTGTAGGAGCCACCGGCCGCGACGTGCAGCTGCCAACCGCGTTGCGCGTGTTTGATCCCGGCCTCCTGCCCGCCGAGCCAGTCCGCCGTGTCCTGCTTGCCGTATTGATAGTTGGAGACGATCTTCAAACCCGCCCGATACAGATCGCGCGCTTCGGCGAGCTTGATGGGCTTACCCGCCGACAGCCCGGGGCTACGCGGATCGGAGACGTACCGAATTGCGCCCAGATGCCCTGCGGCCTTGATCGACTCGGGGGTCGGTACCCCACCGGCGTAGTCGATAAGTGTGCCCAGCGAGGCGGCATTGGCGTGTGGGACGGCTAATGCAGAGCCGGCACCACCGAGCACGGCAGCGGCAGGCATGGCAGCGGCGTACTTGAGGACATCCCGACGGGATATTGACA
Source organism: Mycobacterium sp. NGS15 (assembly GCF_059813245.1). Lineage (NCBI taxonomy): Bacteria > Bacillati > Actinomycetota > Actinomycetes > Mycobacteriales > Mycobacteriaceae > Mycobacterium > Mycobacterium sp. NGS15. The sequence continues at coordinate 64,383 of NZ_JCALEF010000006.1, forward strand.
CCACTGCTTACCTCACAACGCCGTTCCAAGCACTTGAAGAACTCAAGCCTCAGATTACGACAGCTACCTCAACAAACACGGCAGCCACGCTTGTCACATGCGACACAGTGCGGTTTACGTATCCACCATCCGAAACACCTCGTCGGCGATCAATCGCGGCTCGGTGAGAACGATCTGATGTCCGGATTTGCGGGCCAGTACGTGGCGCGCGCCGAGCCGGTGCGCGGTCAACTGGTGGGCAGCGTTCAGCTCCGAGCGTGTCTCTTCATTGAGGAACTCGGCGCGGGCACCCGATATGACCGTGATGGGTATGTCGTTGATCACCGGCGGGTTGTCGCGCAACCCGGTCATCCCGGCGACAAAGCGACGGTCCTCCTCGTTGGCGGCGCGTCCGGCCCGCCACGTGAGATCCTCGGCGGTCATGTCATTGACCACGTCGCGTGGCATCCGGGGCATCATGCGATGAACGAGAAACGGCAGCAGACCGACTCGTCCCATCACATCGAGCGCCACACGATGGACAACCCCGAGGAGCCGCATGCCCGGCGATGCCGGACGGTAGTAGGCATCCAGGTTCTCGTCGGAGTGATCGACGAGAACGATGCCCGCGATGCGTGACGGATCGGCCACTGTCGAGGCCAGCGCGATGGATCCGCCGTAGCTGTGGCCCACCAGGATGTAGGGGCCCGAACCGAGGGCCGTCAGTAGGGCGCCCAGATCCTCGGTGATCCGCTCCAGGGTGCGCGGCTGATGATCCTCATCGCTGCGCCCCAAGTTCGCGCGGTCGTAGACGACCGACCGAAACCGTTGGGCGACGAGGGGTTGCACGAGCCCCCACGCCGACCGCGAAAAGCCCATTCCAGACTCGAAGACCACGGTCGGGTCACCTCGACCGGCAACCATGTAATGCAGCGCGCGCCCGTCGGAAGTGGTCACATAGTTGCTCGACCCCAGGGTGTGGCTCACCCAGCCACCGTACGGAAAAGCACTCGAGGTCCGCCCGCTACGCCCCCGAGTGCAGCAGCGGCCGCAGCCGTTCGGTCTTCGCCGCTGTCCATCCGGGTGGCTGCAGGATGTCTGCCCAGGCGTCGGCGACGGCTCGGACGTAAACGTGGCCATGCCCATCGGGGACGTTGACCGCGACCGCCATATCGGCGGACACCTGCAAGAAGGTGACAAACGGAATCCACTCCATGCTCGGCAGCACGTCGTACCCGCGGGGCTCACGCAGCCAGTCGGGCTTGCTCAGGATGAGGTCGGGATTCCACCAGGCGATCGGATCCGATGCGTGCTGCAGATACACGATGCGGGGGCGCGCCCACGTGGCGCTGGGGCGTTTGAGATCCTCTGGGCGCGAAACGAATCGAACGTTTCTTCCATTGTCGTAGATGGGTAGCACCTCCGGCGATCCGTCATCGCGGTTGTGCGTCGCCTCCAGCCACATGGAGTTGTTGAAGGTCGGGCCGGAGAACAGCGCGCCGTCGGTGCGCGCCACGATGTTGTTCACCGACAGGAACGGCGCCTCGCCGCCGAAAGATCCGAGGCTCTCCCCGAAGACCACGAGCTTGGGCCGCACCCCCTCAGGCATGGCGCGGACCCGCGCAGACACAGCCTCGAACAGCGCCTGCCCCGCCTGACGCGCATTCTCCTTGTCCACCAGGAACGAGAGCCAGCTGGGCAGAAACGAGTACTGCATGCTGACGATGGCGGTGTCGCCGTTGTACATGTACTCGAGGGCGTCTGCCTCGGCCTGGTTGATCCAGCCGGTTCCCGTCGTCGTGGCCACCGCCACCACCTTGCGGTGAAGGCCACCCTCGCGTTCCAGTTCACGGGCCGCGAGCTCTGCGGTCGCCTTGATTCCATCCGCAGATTCCAGGCCTGCGTATGCCCGGATCGGTTCGGTCGCCGGAGCCTTGTTGAACGCCGAGAGCTCCTGTGTGGTGGCACCGCCGCCGATGAAGGCACGGCCTTGATTGCCCAACGACGCCCACGAGACCAGCGAGCCCGGCCCACCCGAACGCAGCGATGTCTTCGGCGCAGGATTGTCCGGGTTCTCCTCGTTGTTGACCGCCGAGAAGGTGTTGTTCAAGAAATCCATTGCCACCCTGACGACAACACCGTTGATGAGTGCCATCGCAAGAACCACCACCAGCGTGACGGCGACCACAGCCGAGACACGTTTGGGGGCCACGCGGTTGAGCCGTTCGATCAAGAACAGAATCAGCCGACGGATCTGCTGTCCGATCTCGACCAGGATGAACAAAACGATGATCGACATCACAGCCGTCTGCGGGTGCGCCCAGAAACTCAACCGCGGCACACCCATGAGGTCACGCACGCGGTCTTGCCAGAAGTGGAACCACACGATCATCGCGGCGGTGCCGATGATCCCGACAACGATGAGGATCCACCACGCGGCACGAGGCGCCTTCGGACTCGAATCCTTGGACCGCATGTACCGCACCAGCCACACCGCCAGAACGCCGAGCGCATAGCCGATGGCACCTGAGCCCCCACTGACCAGCGCCTGGAAGAGCGGGCCGCGGGGAAGCAGCGACGGGGTCATCGACAGCCAGAGAAAGACCAGGCCCACGGCGGCACCCGTGAAGGTGTACTGCCTCACCCACCACCGTGTCTTCGCCGGCTTCGGTACCGCGGCGTCCTGTGCCGACTCCTTTTCGGTATCGCTGTCGATATCCCTGTCGATTGCCATCGCCACACCCTTCCCGATACCGCCAGCCGCGCGTGTCAATGGTGCCTGCACGTCGCCCCACCGCACAGAGGTATTACCAGATAGGCAACGCGGTGCGCTGGGACTACTGCGACGCCGCGACCACCCGAGATCGCGCCGCGCAAATCTCCGAGGCGGGCCACGCATCACTGACTCAGCGAACTGCGCACGATAGGGAGCCAACCGTTCGCTCAGATCCCTGCGGTATTCTGCCAACTTGCTATCAGGGCTTTTTGTCCATAGGGCGGGGCAGATCGACCCAACGGGGGCACGACGAGGATTGCACATGCGACATGCCGGTGTCGGCCGCGAGGCCAGGACGACCAGCACACAGGGCCCTTCACACAGCCCCAAGCGGGAACGACGCCGCCGGGGCTCCATCACCGCCGAGGACATCATCGCCGGAGCATTCGAGCTCGCCGAGGAAATAGGGATCTGTGGGCTGAGCATGCCGCTGCTAGCGAAGCATCTAGATGTCGGTGTCACCAGTATCTACTGGTACTTCCGCAAAAAGGGTGAGCTGCTCGACGCGATGACAGACCGCGCCACCAAGCAGTATCACTTCGCTGCGCCCTTCATCGGCGACGAAACCTGGCAGGACGCCCTGCGCGGCCATACCCGCCGGATGCGGCAGGCATTTCGGGAACGCCCGGTGCTCGTTGAGCTCATCCTGATGCGCACCAGTGAGCTCAGTACGGAGGCGTTGCAGGCAAGCATTCAAAATCTGGAATCGCTTGTCCAAACCCTGATCGGCGTCGGCTTCTCCCCGGACAATGCGCTGGACGTGTATTTCTCGCTGTCCTTGCATATCCGAGGCATCGTGGTGCTCGAGCACATGGATACCGTTATGCCCGCGTCCGGTGAAGCCCGCAGTCTGGTGCCAAACGCCGCCCTCGCCCCCACCCTGCATGATCTGGCGTCCCGTGGTCATTCGATCGCGGCCATCTCCGATGCCAACTTCGACTTCACTGTCGATGCCATCATCCAACGGGCCGAGCACCTGCTCTCCCAGGACATCGCGGCACGCGAAGCGTCCTGATCAACGCTTAGACCTTGGAGTTGAGCAGCTCCTCGATTTTGGCGAGTCGATTGTTCGACAGCTCCTTGTTGTCGAACGACCGATCGGCCGAGCAGGTGACCAGCTGCGCGACCACATTTGCCTTGGCGATCACGGTGAACTCGCAAATCCATTGATCACCATTGAGATTCGTCGACCAACGGACCATGTCCGGAGAACCGGGAACCACTGGGCCGGGCGTTACCGTATGGCGTTTCTCGTCGTCACCCCAGGCGGCAACCGGAAGCTGACACTTGGATACGGTCCTGCGCACCGATTCGAGAAACGGTGCCGCATGAAAATCACCGGGATAGGTAGCCGACACCTCGAGGAGCTGATGCTGGTTCGGGTACTGATTATCGGTCTGCGTCCGCGCTTCTCTTCCGGTGTAGTTCGCGGGGAAGAGCGGATAACGGCCGTATCCGACGACCCCCTGACATTCAGTGGGATCGGCGCCGATCCACAGAATCGACTGCATATCGGTTTCGAACAGCAGCTTTCCCGGTGTCACGCTCAGCGATTGCGGCGCAGTAAGGAGTTGATCAAGCTGAGCGGGTTGGATCGGCCCCGCGGATATGGATCCCTTATCCGCCGTTGCCTCTCCGTCAACCCCACGTTGGCAGCCCGTCACCACGAGCAGCAACGCGACCAGCAGCGGCACCGACCACCTCATGTCGGCAAACATTACTCCCATCCACCGCGCTGCCGGATTTCGGTATTGTCCCGTGGCAGGCATGCAATCTCGGGTAAGAAGGGTCCAGTCGACACGACAAATCGGTAATGCAATAAGGCACCACGACCCGAAAAGGAGTGCGCGGTATGTCCACCAAGCTGGCGACACCACAGGAACTGCTGTCCCTGGGCAGAGTCGAATTGGGTACCAGCAGTTGGGTTCAGATCACCCAAGAACAGGTCAACGAGTTCGCGGACGCGACGGGTGACCGACAGTGGATCCACACCGATACCGAACGCGCCAAGGCCGGCCCGTTCGGCGGGACCATCGTGCACGGATACCTCACGCTCGCACTTGCCCCGGCATTCCTGAACGAGGTGCTGGAGATCGCGTCGTACGACGCGGTGCTCAACTACGGCGTGAACAAGGTGCGATTCCCGGCGCCGCTGCACGTAGGCGCGCGGGTTCGTGGACACGTCACGCTGCTGTCGGCCAAGTTGCGCGATAAAGGAACCGTCGAGGCCACGTATGGCATCAAGTACGAGATCGAGGGCAAAGACCGGCCACCGTGCGCCGCTGAAAGCGTGTATCTGTACCAGTAGTCACTGGTACGTGGAGCCCCGGGAAAACCCCGATCATGCTGGGCGGCAACACATAATCTTCGGGCCAGCGGAACCCTCAGGGCGGTTTCACCTACCGAAGTGCGGACTTTCCACCAATCTTGCCCACCACGAGCAGCGCGAGCAGGGTCACCAGAAGCAGCAGCGTCGTGGAGGCCGCCGCCGAGAACACCTGTCCGCGGTCTGAGAGGCCAAAGATCGTCACCGGCAGAGTTCGCCAGGTGGCCGGATACACCATGACCGTAGCCCCCAACTCACCCATTGACAGCGCGATCGCCAGCCCGGCGGCCGCACCCAGCGATGGCATGAGCAGCGGTAGCGTCACCTTCGTCAGAATCCGCACGGGCCCCGCACCCAGCGACTCGGCCACCTGCCGGTAGGCCGGATCAAGGCGCTCCAGCGCCGCCGTTACCGAGCTGAATGCGAACGCCAGGACGAGCGCGGTATGGGCAAGAATCACAATCCATTTCGTTCCTCCGACCAGGAAGGGGCGTTCGTTGAAGGCCATCAACAGTCCCAGACCGATCGCCACAGACGGGATAGCGATCGGTAGGTGGAACACGGCATCGACGACTCGCCGAAACCACGGGGGCACATCGCGCACACTCAACGCCGCCCAGGTACCGAGGACCAGCGCGAATGTGCTTGCGACGAGGGCAGTCTGCAAGCTGACGGCCAAACTAGCGAGATCGTCACCGCCGAGGGCTTTTTCGAATCGCTCGAACCCGAGCTGCGAGGGCAACGGGCCCGTCCACGTTCCGGCGAATCCGGCGAATGCCACGGTCGCAATCGGCGCGACGAAGATTACGATGACGGCCACTGCGAAGACCGCCCACACGATGATCCTGCTCCGTCTGGTCCACAGCAGCATGTCACGCCCCCTTTTTATGGGTAGTTGGACGCCCGGACACCATGCGCGCGAAGATGATCCGGTACAAGCCGTACAGTGCGAGCGATAGCACTACCTGAACCGTCGCGATGACCGCGGCACCCGGCAGGTCAAAGGTGACGATTCCCCGGGTATAGATCAGAACCGGCAATGTCACGACTTCTTTGGCGCCGGTGAACAGGACGATCCCGAATTCGTTGAGTGCCAGGAGCAGCACCAGACTTCCGCCCGCCATCAGCGCCGGCCAGGCTTCTGGCATCACCACCTTGCGCAGTACCAACCACGGCGAGGCGCCGAGGCCGGCTGCAACATCAAGCTGGTCACGCGAAACGGTCGCAAACGCGGCCAACAAGGGGCGCACGACAAACGGTGTGAAGAACGTGATTTCGGCGAGGATCACGCCGGTGGGGCTGGACAGAAAGTCGAGTGGCCGCGAGCCTGCGGAGATGCTCGTCACGACCGCGTTGACCGCGCCCGCGGTTCCATACAGGAATGTGAAGGCGAGGGTGATGAGAAAGGACGGAAGCGCGAGAACGGTGTCAATCAGACGGCCCACCAATTCCGATCCCGGAAACGGCACGAACGCCAGCACAATAGCGATGAAAGTCCCCAACAGCAGAGCGCCGACAGTGGTGAGCACGGCGATCTGCGCTGTTGTCACCAGGGCGCCTTGAAACATCGTGGAGGCCAGGACCCGGGACCAGGTGCTGTTTTCCGCTCCATCAGCTGAATTCGACAACACGCGCAACAGTGGGTACACGATGATGACAAGCACCACGAGAAGCGGCGGCAGGGCCCACGCGATGGGGGCAGCCCGTCGCGGTTCCCTGCGGGGTTCCGTCTCTGGTGGGCTGGCGTTTTCCAGAACCGCGGTCATCCCGCCTCCCCCGGCAGAGTAACGAGCACTCCCGCAGGCTCCGGAAACATCACGCCGACAACTGAATCTGGTGGAAAGCTGCCGCGTCCGGGCACATCCGCGTCAATGAGCTGATCGGCGAATCCGTTCACCGCGAGCGACAGTCTGGTCGATGCGCCACGCCACACCTGCGTGGCCACTCGCGCACGTAACACCCCCGGCTCGGTCACGGCGACCACCGAAAGTGTGTGCGGGCGCACGCACACCAAAGCACGAGCGCCCGGCGCCCACGGGTCACGGCCGAATTCGGGCCTTGGCGCCATGACGGTGAGCATCTTGTCCCCCACCGAGACCAATGCCGATTCACCCGACACCCGTCCGATCATGCACGGGATCAAGTTGGCACCCCCGAGGAAGTTCGCGGTGAAATCTGTTGGCGGCCGGGTCCACAGGTTCTGCGCGGTATCGACATCAACAAGCTCCGCATCGCGCATGACCGCGATCCGGCCGGCCAGCGCCAACGCCTCGCTTTGATCGTGGGTGACGTAGAGCATGGCAGTATCCGACAAGGTCTTTTGCAGCTGCTGAAGCTCGGCGACCATCGACTGACGCAACTGTGCATCCAGCGCAGCGAGCGGTTCATCCAGAAGCAGCACCCGAGGCCGGATGGCCAGGGCGCGCGCGATGGCCACTCGCTGCTGCTGACCACCGGATAGCTCACGCGGGTACCGACAGCCGTAAGTGGACATGCTCACCGTCGCCAGTGCCTCCTCCACACGCGCCGCGACATGGTCGGGTTTTATTCCGCGGGCACGTAATCCGAAGGCGACGTTGTCGCGCACTCGCATATGGGGGAAGAGCGCGTAGGACTGCACGACTACGCCGATTCCCCGTTTCGCCGGCGGCAAGTCCGTGACATCCCGGCCGTCCAACCGAACCGTGCCGAAGGTTGGGCGCACGAAACCGGCAAGTGCCTTGAGCGCGGTGGACTTTCCCGACCCGCTGGGCCCAAGGAGAGCCACCGTCTCACCGCGGGCGATCCGCAGATTGAAGTTTCGCAGTGCTTCCGACCTCTTCTTGCCGCGCCCGTAGGCGACTGTCACGTGGTCGAAGACGATGGCCGGCGCATCCGCAGTAGGGCCAGAACACTGGGCTGATTCGGCGCGGGTACCGGCGATGACATCGCCGGTAAGCAGCTTGGGCGACGAGAATTCGGCATCGCTTGCCATGTCAGCTCTCGGTTGCTTTCTGGTAGGCGGTCAATGACGTATCGAGGGTGTCGAGTACCTGGTTCCAGTCCGGATGCCAGATGTTCACGCCGTCGAGGACTTTCGCCGGGGTATTGGGACCCGCTTCGGGCTTCACGTCAGCACGTACCGGCATGCCCAGTGCCTCGCGCGAAACCGTCCGCTGCACGCCCGCGGACAGCAGATAGTCGAGCAGCTTCTTCGCGTTCTCCCTATGTATTGCGCCCCTGGTAATTCCGGCAACGTAAGGCAGGGAAATCGTGGAACGGACACCGTCATTGGTAGCGGGAACGAACACCGAGAAGTTGGAGCGGTCTTCACGAATCGAAGCGAGGTTCATCTGAGCATCCCCGTTGGCCACCCACAGCTCAGCATTGCTGACCTTGGGCTGCAGCTTGCCGGTGGAACTGGAAGGTCCGACGTTGTTGTGCTGCAGCCGGCCCAGGTAGTCGAAAGCGCCCTGATCTCCCATGAGGTGTTGCAAAAGGACCAGCATGGCGGTTCCGTCGCCCGCCTGCCCTGGCGTCGAATACTGGAGTTTGCCCTTGAACCGGGAGTCCAGGAAGTCATCCCACCGCATATGTTCCAGCCCCGCAGCAGGGTTCGCGATGAACGTCAGGTAGTTGTCGACAATCGCCACATACTGGCCGTCCTTGTCCCTGTTCTTGTCCGCGACCGCGGAGACGTCGACACCGGCTGCGGCCAGCAGACCACTGCTCGCTGCCTTGTGAATGAAGGGCGGCAGCGTCACCAACATGTCGGCCTGGGGGTTAGCCTTCTCCTTGGCTACCCGCGAAACCACTTCCGCAGAACCGGCTTCCACAAGATTCACTGAGATTCCCGTGCTTTGGGTGAACTCCTGGAATCGGGCCCCGTACCACGGGCCCAACCCATCTGCACTGTAGACGGTGACTGAGTTCGGGCCTGTGCCACCACCGGTACCGCCACACGCACTCATCGCAATGGTGAGCACCAGGATCGATGCCAGCGCAAGCATCCGCATTTGCGGGAGAAGTTTCATACCAAGTCCTTTTAGACTCGATGCAGGACGATGTCGGCGAACTCGCCAACCGATTGCACGATATGCGTGGGCTGCGCGGTGCCGAGCTGGGCCGCGTCATGGGCACCGGTGAGCGTTCCGGCCACGATCTGCGCGCCCGCACGACGACCTGCGAGCACGTCACTTGCGGTGTCACCCAGGACCGCTACCTCACGAACATCATTGATTTCCAGCCGTAGTAGGGATGTCAGCACCAGGTCCGGGTACGGCCTTCCGCGCCCGGCCTCCGACGGAGCCAGCGTCAGATCGGCGATATCGGCCCATCCGAGCGCCGCGAGCAGCTTCTCCTTGGTGGAGGCGCTGAAGCCCGTGGTGAGCGCGACCTTGACGCCGGCCCCCCGTAACTTCGCAATGGCCTCCACCGCACCCTCGACAGGCCTCGCATGACCATCGCCGATCAACGCATCGTAGGCATCCTCGAACGCCCGGTTCGCGCGTTGCGCCCTAGTCTCGTCACCGAGCAGATGACGGAATACGGCGATCTTGGATTGCCCCATCGTATCGATGACGTATTGGCGGGCGCGACCACGTTCGGGACCGGCCTCATCGATACCGCCAGTAGTTGCCGCCGTTTCGAATGCCTGTAGTACCAACCCGCCGTCGGCGACCGTGGTACCGGCCATATCGAGCACAGCAAGCCGAATAGGGATGTCGGACATGAATTTTCCTTTTCCGCGTGTCGTCTGCACTAGAGATTCATCAGGTCAGCGGTGTCCGCGCCGATCGCGGGACCGAGCGTCATTCCGCGCCCGCCGGGGCCGGTCACCACCCAGACGCCCGGCGCCGGCTGATGCCGGTAGACGATCTGATTGGGGTCTACGCATTGCGAATAGACCCCCGCCCAGCGCCGCACCACGGGCGGGAGCTTGCGGCCCAACAGTTCCTCGGCCGTGTTGACAAGATGCCGGTAGGGCGCCTCATTGACATCGAAGGCGAATGGTTCGGCGTACTCGTGGGTATCACCGAGCGTGAGCCCACCGTGTAGCCGTTGCACGCACAGCAGCTGCATCTGGTGCTCTGCGGCGGTAAGTTCTTGCGGCTGCGTGGCCTTCAGCGCGTCGAGCGCCGCACCGGCGAAGGCCGGGTAGTAGCGCAGGCTGTCACCGTCCGCAATCGCCGTGGTCAGTTCCTCACCGAGCGGCGCAGTTTGCATCATCTGCAACCGCACCCGGCGAACCGGAAAGTCGCCCAGCAGCTCTCGAGTCAGTCCGCCGTGTGACGCACCAGCACACATCACGACCGCCTCCCCCCGGTACACCTCGGCGTCGTCAGCGCGGACCGACACACCGCCGGGTACCGCGTCGATGGCACGCGCTTCCCGGCCCGCAAGGAACGAGTAGCGGCCCGTCTTCTTCAGGTGCAGGCGCAGGGCTGGCAACGCCACCCGTGACTCGACAGCGGCATCGCGCGCACAGTGCAACCCGGCAAGGAATGTTCCGCGGAGTGCCGGGTTGCGCCGCAGGACCGCATCGGGTTCCAGCAGACGCAATCCTCGCTCATCCGCATCCGGACGCCCCATCACCTCCTCGGCGACTGCCACCTCACCCTGAGTTCGCAATAGGGTGAGCGACCCGATCGCCCGAAAGCCTATACCTGGAACCGATTTGGCGATCATCTGCCACAAATCTCGGGACCGCTGGGTGATCGCGAGCTCTCGGGCCGACCTTCCCGAAACCCACACCAAACCGAAATTCCGGACAGTCGCCCCACGGGCTTCTGGTTCGCGTTCCAGCTGGACCACCTCGTGTCCACGCTCAACGGCGGCCCACGCGTGCGCCGTGCCCAGAATCCCGCCGCCAATCACTATCACTCGCATATCGCCAGCGTCTCGCATTGGTCTAGACCAATCAATAACATGCGACCGAACTCCGCATGAACAATTGGTATAGACCAATTTGGCGTACGCTCTACCCGTGGACGCCGAGGAGACCGGAGCGGGTATGGGTACCCGATGGAGCGATCACCCGTGGTGGTCCGATACACCCCGGCTACGCCGCTTCGATGAGGGTGCGAAAGTTGCCGGAGGCAAGGCGCTTTCCATGCCGCATGCCATTGAGCCGACTCCGACGGCGGTAGCGCAATATGACCGCTGACGTGCGACTTCCTAAGCATTACCGGGTACGTACCGAGCTTGACCACATCCTCGCCACGCTGAACGAGGGGGATTCGATTCCGCCCGAGCGCGATCTCGCCGAGCGATTCGAGGTGTCACGGGAAACCGTCCGCCAGGCCCTGCAGGAGCTTCTCGTCGAGGGACGCGTCGAACGCCGCGGGCGCGGCACTGTCGTTTCATCGCCGAAACTGTTGCAGCCGTTATCCTTACGTTCCTACACCGAGGGCGCCCAAAGCCAGGGACGGGTACCGGGACGGCTCCTGGTTACCTGGGAGGACATCACCGCCGACGCCGACCTGTGCCGGGACCTCGGCATCAGGAACGGCTCGAAGGTGATACATCTGGAGCGGGTGCTGCTTGCGGACGGCGCCAAGCTTGGACTCGAAAGTACCTACCTGCCGAAATCTCGATTCGGGACACTACGAGATACCTTCGATCCAGAAACCTCACTCTATGAGGAAATCCGAGGACTGGGAATTCAGTTCGGCAGCGCGGTCGAACGGATAGAGACAGCACTTGCATCGCCACGAGAGGCCTCGCTACTGGAAACCACCACGGCGATGCCGATGCTCCTGATGCACCGCCGAACGCTGGACGTGGACGGCAGTCCCATCGAGCGAGTGCGGTCGCTGTTCCGTGGCGATCGAGTGGCCTTCGAGGCAGTGCTGCGGGAATGATTTAAGTGTACGAATAGCGTACACTTAAATCATGGTTCCACGGGGTGAAGCACGCACCGCAGCAATACTCGATACCGCCTTGCGGCTACTGGCACGCGACGGATACGAGCGATTCACCATTGATTCCGTTGCGGCACAAGCGCATGCCAGCAAGACAACCATTTACCGCAGATGGAAGAACAAGGCCGAGTTGGTGAAGGCCGCACTCGATGCGCACGATGCCGGCTATAACGAACAGGTTCCCGATACCGGCTCGCTGCGGGGCGATCTCGTCGCAACACTGACCATGCTGAGCCGCAAGTCCGAATCCGTTCCGCCGAGCCTGTACGTGGATCTGCTCCGCGCGATGGAGCACGACGCGGAGCTGGCCGACGCCATCCATCGACACCTCGCCGATCCGGGTCTCGCCCCGCTCGACGCTCCGCTGTCCCGGGCAATCGTGCGCGGCGAGGTATCCCCGGGAGTCGATCGCGAGCTGGTTCACGATGTCGCCGAGGCAATGCTCGCGCACCGATTGACCTTGCAGGCGGCCATCGACGACGCGTTCATCAATCGGCTCGTCGATGATGTGCTGCTCGTGCTTGTCCGAGGTGAGGTTTCATGACGGTGGTGATCGCCGGCGCGGGGCCCACTGGCCTGACGCTGGCCTGTGAGTTGGCGCGCCGCGGCCTCCCCTGCCGGGTATTGGACAAGGCACCTGCCCTATTTCCGGGTTCCCGCGGCAAGGGGTTGTCGCCTCGCACCCAGGAGGTATTCGAGGATTTGGGTGTCGCAGAGGCGATCAGGTCCGGCGGCATGGAGATGCCCCCGTTCCGTATCTATGCCGGGCCCGAGGTCGTGGCCGAACGCACTCTTCTGCAGATGCTGGGTTCGCATATCCCGTCGGGACCGGGCGTGCCCTACCCAGGGTTCTGGATGGTGCCGCAATGGCGGACCGACGAGATCTTGCTCCGGAGGTTGCGCGAGCTCGGCGGCGATGTGGAATTTGGCTGTGAAGTAACAGGTTTCGAGCAAGAGACCGACGGAGTAACCGTTACGGTATCCCGGGGCGGCACCCCCGATCGGATACGTGCCGCGTACCTCGTCGGCGCCGACGGTGGGCGCAGCACCGTGCGCAAGGCCCTCGGTGTCGGCTTCGCCGGAGAGACCTTCGAGAGCGAACGGACCTTGATCGGCGACGTACGGGCCGAGGGATTAGACGGCACGTTCTGTCACATCCTGACCCGCGGCGGTCAGGTTTCGGAACGCTTTTCGCTGTGGAACTTGCCGGGCAGTGATCACTATCAGTTCGTCGCGAGCATGGCCACCGACGACGTTCCTCCCTTGACTCTCGAGGCGGCACAGACCCTCTTGGTCCAGCGGTCCGGACGTGAAGACATTGTGCTGCAAGATCTCCGGTGGATATCGCTGTATCGGGTGAACGCGCGAATGGTGGACAGGTTCCGAGTGGGCCGGGTGTTCCTGGCCGGAGATGCCGCACACGTGCATTCCTCGGCAGGCGGACAGGGGCTGAACACCAGCGTCCAGGACGCCTATAACTTGGGCTGGAAGCTGGCGGCGGTCATCACGGGCGCCCCCGCGCAGCTGCTGGACACCTATGAAGAAGAGCGGATGCCCGTCGCCGCATCGGTACTGGGGCTGAGCACCGATCTGCATCACCGCAACTTCGAGCCCTCGGATGCCGCTGCGCCACAACTACATCAGCTGGATATCACATATCGCGATAGGTCATTGGCCGTCGACGACCGCCCCGCCCCGGGGGCGCTTCGTGCCGGCGACCGCGCACCCGATGCGATGCTGCGGGAAGACCATCGGCTATTCGACGTCTTGGGCGGCACCCACTTCACCGTGCTCACGGTCGACGATCGCACCATCGACATCGACGACGTGCGCATCGCGCAGATCACGCCGTCAGCCGATTACGACATTACGGAGTCGACACTCGTCTTAGTCCGCCCGGACGGGTACATCGGCGTCATGACCGAATCCGAGGAGACCCTGCACACCTACCTCGCCCGCGTGCGCTAGACGGCAGCGGTCAATGTCTCTAAACGCGCGGGAACATGCTTATGCCATGGGGTGCCCGCATATTCGTCACGCCAGGCCGACGAGGTCAGCGCGTTCGGCGCCACACCCGGCACATGTGTCTCGCCGGACTCGTCGGTGTAGTCGAGGCCATACCCGTTCGGCAGTGAGGCATGGCCGGCCTGCATCATGTCGCTGATCTCCACGGTCGCCTCCGCACTACCCGCTGCGGTGGCGATGCGGACTCGGTCGCCATCGGTGATGCCGAGCTCTTGGGCGTCCTCCGGGCTTATCCGCAGTGCGCCCTGCTGGTCCCGTTTGCGCCAGGACGGATTGCGCAGGATGTCGTTGGCGGTGTACGCCCGCCGCTCCCCCGCCGACAGCACGATCGGAAACTCCGGTGTCGTCAGCTGCGCCGGGCGCGATTCCAATCCTCTTATTTCGTCGATCATTTCGGGAATCGCAAGGGCGATCTTGCGGTCTGCATGCGTGATGAGGGCGAAGTCGTCTTCGTACTCGTGAATGGTGAAGGTCACTCCGGACGGGCTGTTCAGGATGGCGTCGAAGAGCGCGTTGCCATCAGGGTGGCCGGCCCGCGCCACCGCCTGCGGGTACGTCATCATCGCCTTCTGCGCCAGGCCCCACAGCGCGGCGGCACCCTCCAACCCCTTGGGCAGGGTCGGGCCGAGGGTTTCGTACAGGACATACGGTGCGAGCGGGCCGAGTGCCGGATTGGCCAACACCGCGAAGAACGCCTGTAGGTAGGCATCCCGACCCTGCATGGCGGCCTCGCGCAGCGGCTGCAGCTCCGTGTCGTCTATCACTCCCAGCGCCCGGACCAATCGCGCCCAGATCTCCGGTTCGGGCAACGTTCCGGGCGCGGGTTCGAACAGTGGGTGCCGAAGCTGAAAAGTGTTGTGCGGAAACTCCAGATTGAAGAAGGTCGCCTCCACCTTCTCGAATTGGGTGGCAGCCGGCAGTACATAGTGGGCCAGACGGGCAGTCTCCGTCATCGCCACATCGACGACCACCAGGAGCTCCAGCGCCTGGAACGCCTCCTTGCACCGCGCCGAGTCCGCCAGGGAGTGTGCGGGATTACTGCTTTCGACGATCATCGCGCGGAACCGGCCGGGATGATCGGTGAGGATCTCCTCGGGGATCACATTGGAGGGCACCAGGCCGCCAATGATCCGGGCTCCGGTCACCGGGGTGTTGCCGAAGAACCCGCCCATGAGCGGCGCCATCCACGAATGTAGATGCTGGCCACCGCGTTTGGCGAAGCTTCCGGTGAGGATCCACAGCATCTTGTTGAGGTAGGAACTCAGCGTACTGTTGGGAGCCTGCTGAATCCCCAGGTCCTCGAAGACCGCCACGCTCTCGGCGGCGGCGATACGGCGCGCCGCCCGTCGGATGAGGTCCTCCGCCACACCGCAGCGCTGCGCGTAGTCGCCGATCGGTACCTGCCGCAAGGCATCCCGAACCTCCTGCGTGCCGGTGACGTGCGCGGCGAGAAATGCTTCATCACAGAGGCTCTCCTGCACCAACACCGCGGCAAGTGCCGCAAGACACCAGGCGTCGGAACCGGGGCGCACCCGCAGGTGGAAGTCGGCCATCTTGGCGGTATCGGTGATCACCGGATCGATGACGACCATCGAACGCTGTGGATCCTTGGCAATCTCGTTGAGCACCACCCGCGCCCGTGGAAAGCTCTGCGACATCCAGGGGTTCTTCCCGACGAAGACCGACACCTCAGCGTGCTCGAACTCACCACGGGTATGCCCGCCATAGAGATTCTTATCGATCCAGGCCTCGCCCGTCTTCTCCTGCGCCAGCGCGTTGGAGCGGTACTTGGACCCGATGGCCTTGAGGAAGGCGCCACTGTAGGCCCCGCCCAGGTGATTGCCCTGACCGCCGCCGCCGTAGTAGAAGATCTTGTCGCCGCCATAGCTGTCACGAATGTGCTTGAAGCCCTCGGCAATCTCCATGATCGCCGTATCCCAATCAATTTCCTCATAGGTGCCATCGGGGCCGCGCCGCATGGGCGAGGTCAGCCGGTTGGCATTGTTCTGGTAGTGATCCAGGCGCAATGCCTTGTTACAGGTGTAGCCCTGGGATCCGGGGTGGTCCTTGTCGCCGCGGATCTTGGCGAGTGTTCGTCCCTCGGTCTGCACAATGATGCCGCAGTTGCATTCGCACAGGATGCAGGCGGTGGGCAGCCAATTGGTGGTGGTCATGACAAAGCCTCCTCGATCAGCGTGCGTAACTGCTTATGCACCACATCGATTGGTGTGATGTCATGGATCGATCGCGCGACGATGATGGCCCCCTCCAAGGAGGTTGTCATCAGCATCGCCAGCTCGCCGGCGCGCGCACGGGCGACTCCGGCACTGGTCAGTTTGTCCGCGATGAGGCCGATCCACCGCTGGAAGACGGCCGCCGAATGCTCGATGAGCTTCTGATTACTGGCCGGGCTCTCCGGGTCCCCGGCTTCGACAGCGACCGCCACCACGGGGCATCCCGCGCGGAAGTCGCTCCGCACCAATTGCTTCCGATAGGACGCGACAAGCGTGTCCAGAGCCTCCACCCCCGAAGGTGTGGCATCAATCATCCCGGCGATGTACTCCCCGGCCAGATCCACTGCCTCGCCGATCAACTGGGTACGCCCGCCGGGAAAGTAGTGATACGCCGAGCCGCGCGGCGCGCCGCTGTGTTCGAGCACATCAGAGATGGCCGTCGCGTGCGCACCACGCTCGCGAATCAGCAGGGCGGCCGAGGCCACCATTCGTTCACGCGGGGTGCTCAATCGTGGTCCTTCCCGAGGTACCCAGTGCTATGTATGATGCTCTACATAATCCGCTAGCGAGACGGAGAAGTCAATGTCTGCCTACGAAACCCTGAGCATCCGGCGCGACGGATACGTCCTGGTGATAGGCCTGAACAGGCCCGCCAAACGCAATGCGTTCGATAAGACGATGCTCCAGGAGCTCTCACTGGCACTCGGCGAGTTCGACGCCGATGCCGAGCTACGGGCGGCCGTGCTGTACGGAGAGGGGACGATGTTCACCGCCGGCCTCGACCTGGCGAGTGTGGCCGCTGAGATTCAAGGCGGCGCGTCGCTGACACCCGAGGGCGGGATCAATCCGTGGCAGGTCGACGGGAAACATCTGTCCAAGCCGCTGGTTGTCGCTGTGCACGGCAAGGTACTCACTTTGGGCATCGAGCTCGCGCTCGCCGCCGATATCGTGATCGCGGATGAGACCGCGACGTTCGCGCAGCTCGAAATCAATCGTGGGATATATCCGTTCGGCGGTGCCACCATTCGTTTTCCACGTACCGCCGGTTGGGGTAACGCAATGCGGTGGATGCTGACGGCAGAGTCTTTCGACGCCGCCGAAGCACATCGCATCGGGATCGTGCAGGAGGTCGTGGCAGCCGGCGAGCATGTCGATACGGCAGTCGCCATCGCGCAGACCATCGCACGTCAGGCACCGCTGGGTGTGCAGGCCACATTGCGCAACGCTCGCTTGGCGTTACACGAGGGCGAGGCCGCGGCCGAGGAACAGCTTGTGCCCACCATCCGTCAGCTGTTCACCACGGAGGACGCCGCGCTGGGTGTCCAAGCGTTTCTGACCCGCACCTCCGCCGAGTTCGTGGGTCACTAGCGCGCGGTCACAGCCTTGCGCACGTCACCGAGCTCCCCGATGGGCACGGTGCGCGTCGAAGCCACGGGCCGCACACCCGGGCCGTCGGGTTTGGACACCATGACGACGCTGTCGATGTAAGGCTGGATAGTCGTGGTGTTCTGCACAGTGGCAACGATCACCAGCTGGAACCCGAACTTGCGGAATGCCGACAGCGCCTGCTGCGCGAACTGCGGGTCGGATTTCGAAAACGCCTCGTCGAGCATCAGCTGAGCGAACACGGGCCGGTTATCTCCCGTGTCGGGGTTGGCAAGATTGAAGCTCAGTGCACCGGCGAGACAGAACGCCATCAGTTTCTCTTGTTCCCCACCGGAATTCGCACCCGCGTTGCTATACGTGCGAATCGCTTCGCCGGTGGAGGCATCGCGCTCCTCGCAATACAACACGAAGCGGTTGCGTACATCCAGTGCGTCGCGCGTCCATTGCCGAGCTTCGGGAGTCTCGGCCGCCAGCAGGTTCCGTAGCTGCAGGATGTCCTGGTACTGGTCGTGGATGGCCTTCTCGTCGCCCATCGACACTGCCACCGCACGACCCGAGATACGCCGGGCCCGTTCGTTGAGTTCACCCACCGCCTCAAGCGCCCGGGGCTCGGCACGCAAGGTCAACCGCGTTCCCCGATTGAATTCCACCGAGCCCAAACCGCTGTTCACGCGGTCGATCTGGTCGGTGATGCGGTGCGCCTCCTCCTCCGCGAGCTGGTGCAGCCGCAAGACCGCAGTGGGCGCCTGTTCCGTGATAAGCCGCAGCATCTGCCCGTAGGCGGCGGGTAGGTCACGCTCATCGATCCGGCGGCACAAGGCGACATAATCGTGGATCTTCTCGTCGAAGTTATCGCTGTCGTTGGGAATCGAGTCCGGGAAGTCCCGGTCGTAGGAATTGAGGATTCGGTTCAGCTCGTTTCGAGAGCGGGAGACGCTCTCGCGCAGCACCGACTGGTCCTTCTCGATCTGACGCCAAAGCTCCAGCCGATAGCTGTCCGGCTCCAGCACATCCAGGCTTGACGAGAGCTGCGGGACATAGGCCTCGATACCGGATCGCGTGTGCCCGCCCACCTCACGCGGATTCAGGGTGTCCAGCAGATCCAGTAGCCGGGTCCGGCGCGAATCATGTTCGGACTCTTGCCTTCTCAATGCGCCTATACGCTCGGAGAGCTTTTTGATCTCGTCGAGATACGAGTCGGCCTGCTGCTGCAGACCGGTGAGGTCGGGGTTGGCCTCCAGCATCGCCTCGTATTGGTCCTGCAGCCGTGCCACCGCGGCCTCGGCCGAATCGGTGTCAATCTGGCTCCAATACTCGTACTGGCTATGCAGTTTGGACCACCGCACCACTTCCGAGCGCAGCTCTTCGCGCTTGGTATCCATTTCACCGATGAACTTCTCGGCATCACCGACGGCCTGCTGGGCCTCGACCACATCATCGGAGAGCGCGGCGCGCTTGTCACCGGCATTACCCTGATAGATGTACTGCGAGGCACGTAGTTCGCGCCGGTCATCCTTGACCGCACGCCGATCGCCGTCCTTGCGCAGGCCCTGATCGGTGACGGCGCGGCGGTGCTTACTGAACTCGTCGGGGCTGTCAACCAGCACGTAATCGCCCACCCCGGCCACCAGATTCATGGCGGCGCTGGCGCATTCGTGATTCGGGTTGGTCAGGCGCAAGCAGTCGGCGAGGGTGCCCGGATCGGCGCGTCGAGGCGATCCGGACGGGATCACCCGTTCCATCTGCAGGTAACCACGCATCGGATGCTCGTTGACGTATCGCAGCACCTGCCGGTGGTGCTGGTCGGGTACCAGCAGGCACAGGCCGGTGGACCGCAATACCTTTTCCACGGACTTGCGCCACCGCTCCTGGCCGGGACGCAGATCCATCAGTTCACAGACGTAGGGCAGGTCCTTGGCGGTAAGGCCCAGCGCAGCTGCGATTTCGCCACGCATGCGGTCTTCGTCGGGAGGCACCGGGGTGCCCAGATGCTCGACACGCTTGAACTCGGAGGAAGCCGCCCGCAGTTGATCGCGCGCAGTCGACAATGCGCCGGCGGCCATCACGTAGGCGTCGTGACCGGCTTCGAGCTCCGCATTGATCCGGGTGACCGCGCGCAGGCTCTCCACCCGCATGGCTTCGAATTCCTCGGCCGATTCGACGTCCGAATTGGCCACGGGGCCGGTTCCAAGATCCCCTAGCGCGCTGTCGTAGGCGGTCCTGCGGCGCGATACCTCCTCGGCACGGGCCCGGGCATGAGCCAGCTCGCTCTTGAGCGGTGCCAGGTTACTGTCGGCGGCGGCGATCCGGCCGAGCAGCTTGTCCCGTTCACCGGTGAGAATGTCCTGGCGCGACTGGATTTCATCGCATTCACCGCCGAGCCGGGTGATCTCGGTGTCCAACAGGTCGATCTCCGGCCCCGCCAGGGCCAGCCGCTGCTGGTCTACATAGTCGCGCACGGTGTGGTGGTCCACGACGTCGACGGTGGCCAGCTGTGCGGCATCGCTGGCGTACGTCTGCTGGATCTGTTCGATGTCGCCCAGGGTCTGGCGCTGGCGCTGCGCGACCGCGAGCGCGGCACGTGCGTCGACCAACGGGGTGATCTGGCCCAGCGCCTC
This sequence comes from Mycobacterium sp. NGS15, assembly GCF_059813245.1. Lineage (NCBI taxonomy): Bacteria > Bacillati > Actinomycetota > Actinomycetes > Mycobacteriales > Mycobacteriaceae > Mycobacterium > Mycobacterium sp. NGS15. The sequence continues at coordinate 84,629 of NZ_JCALEF010000006.1, forward strand.
GGAGATCGCGGCCATGGACTCGGGCTCGTCGAGCATGTATTCGCGCACGAACTGTTCCAGGCCGCCAACGCTCTTGAGCGACTTGGCCTTTCCCAGCAACTGCTGCGCAGCCGAGGAGCCCTGAATACCGACAGCGGCGTAGAGCTGTTCGAGGTACCAGCGTTCACTCTTGTGGCCACGCCAGCCGGCGCCCTCGAAGACCGCGGCGGAATATCCCCTACTCGCCCAGGCATTGCACAGGTCTCGGATATCGGCGTCGGCGTCAATCAGGTAATAGCGGCTCGAGGAGTCCGAATCTGAACCCGGAGCAAGCCATTTGAGTACCAGACCGGTGATTACCCGGCCGTCGGTGCCCGCATACGTAACCGCGATCGCCGACCACGCCCCGCCCTTACCGCGCAGGAACATCTGCTTGGGCCGCTCCCCCGGGTTCTTCAGCTCACCCCATAGACCTCGCACGTACTTGTCGACGGTGCGCTTACCCATGTTCGAGCCCGCGGCGGTGGTATCACTGGATGCGTTGAAGTTACGGCGGTTTGACGAGAGAAACGCCAGCGATATTGCATCCAGCAGAGACGATTTACCGCTCCCGGAGGAGCCGGTGATCAGCGTGCCGCGACGGCTGAACTCGATGCTGTGGTACCCGTCGAAGACACCCCAGTTGATCACCTGCAGTCGGGACAGCCAGAACTGTTGGGTAGCTGCGCCAGTCGGCCCGCCGCTCAGGCCGTCATTCATCGTCATCGGTATCGCCATCTTCTTCGTCGGTGGAGTCTTCCGGCGCGGCACCGCCGCGCTGCAGCTGCTCGTACTGGCGTTGCAACGCCTCGATCATCTGCGCGGACATCAGCGCATTGATGACCGGGCTGATGGTGTAGCTGTGCTCGTCGTCGCGGGTGCGTTGCAGGATCTCAGCCTTGGACAGGCGTTTGATGGCCTCGTCGACACGATCGCGCAGCATCGCTTCATCGCGGTCGATGTCGTGGCTGACGTTGGCGAAGAGCTCGTGGATATCGTCGCGGCTGACCAGTACATGTTCGTCATGCGCGGTCCGCGCGATCTTGGCCAGGTGCAGCGCAACGATCGACGCGTAGGTGCCCAAGGGTTCCCGGCGCAGTACCCGAGCGCCGTACGCGCTCGGATTCTCCAACGGAGCCGGCTCCGCGTACGCGACCTCAAGGTCGTCGAATACCCGCAACCGTAGGTCCAATTCGGACAGGCGCGAGGCCAGCACCTTGCGATGTTCCATCATCGACGCCCACAGGTCGGGCTGGCCATCCTTGCTCAGATAACGCCGGGCCACCAGATTCTGCAGCGCCCAGCACGCCTTGTCCGGCAGCTCGCTGGTATCGCCCTCGAACCGCGGTCCCTTGACGATTCGTGGCGCGGAAGCATCGGGCTCGACCCCGGGGAGATCGTCGAAGTTGATGTTTCCCAAGGGGATACCTGTGGTCACGGCGCTCATATTTCTTCCTCGACACTCGCCAGCACTGGTTCACGGAACATCAACTGGGGTACCTCCATCACCCGGTCCTGCCCGTCGAGGGACCGGAACTTCACCCTTACCGATTCGCGATCGACGGTGCTGTCCTGCTTGAGGGCAAGCGACCACAACACGATGACATCACCCAGGTACGGGGCCTCGACCTGAGAGATCATGTCGGGCAACGACACTGGCCCCCTGGCGACGGCGCTGTTCACAGTTTTGGCCAACGAAGCCATATCCACCTGGGTGGCCAGCGCCGAAAATCCGCTCAAATCGAGCGGCCCCGACGGCGCGTCCTGGGCCAGCACCGGCGGCGCGGTGTCCTTGATGGTGAACGAGAGAGCGCCAATGGACGCCGCGGCCGAGCGGCCGATCGATAGTTCGGCGTCAATCGGCGAGTCCGCGGTGGACACCTTGAGCAGGGCATGGCCGGCGGCTAGCGCGTCGTTAAGCTGCCGGGCGCGGCCACGCGCCTGCTCCGTGGTGCCGGCGGCAAAGAATCGCCGGATGCGCTGCGCGCAGCGCTGTTCGATGCGGGAGACCTCGGCGACTTGCTGGGAAACCAGCTTGAAGAAATTCTTCATGACGTCGCGCAGTCCCGCATCGAGTTCGGGCAATCCCTCAGCAACACAAGCGATATCGCCGCGCAGCGCGGCGCGTTGATCGGGGTCCTGGATGGTGCGCGTGAAGGCTGCGTAGGAAGCCCGTTCGCGGGAGTCGAACAGGGCGTCGTAGTCGGCGAACATGCGTCGCGCACGGTCCCGAAACCCGGAGTCGGAATCCTCGGCGGCGTCGATGAGCCCGGCGGTGATCTCGTTCTGCATGCTGCCGTAACGCACGATGTCGGTGATCACCTGTTCCATCTGGTACGCGATGGCTCGGGTCTCGTCCTCGAGATCGACGATGTCCGGCTCGGGCCGGTATCCGTCGTCGATGGCGTGCAGCTGGGTCTGCAGCTCGACGATCTGGGCTTCGATCTCGGCACGCAGGCGGGACGGGTCGCCGTCCAGTTGGGTCGCAACACGCTTGAGGCCCGCGGCGATGCCCGCGATGGATCCGCCGGTGGCGACACTGTCGGCGCGGCGCAGGCGGCGGACGAAGGCCAGCGCGCTGCGCGCATCCTCGGTCAGCGAGCAGACATTCTCGGCGTCCGGACCAGCACCATCCGATGCGCGGTGCAACCAGCCGTCACTTGCCCAGCTCTTGATGAGGGCAAGTCCTGACTGTTCACCCAGTCCGACCGCGCCTAGGTCCCGGTCCAGCTTGGCCACCAGCTGGGGCTCGGAAACCTTCGCACTGCGGTCCAGGTGGCGCTCCATGAGCGTGATGTACGGCGCCAGATTCTTGGCGGCCAGCAGTCTGACCGCCCGGGATTTCTGCACGTCGTCGTTGTGCGCGAACAGCTCTTCGACCGTCAGGTCATTCATCGCACACCTCCATCACATCGCTGGCGCTTGTTCCCCGGCCCACGCGGCCCGTCATAGCCGCTGGCCCGGAAAACCTACCGGGCCGACGGGGGCGTGGCGAATGGGCTCGCTGACGTGGGACAAATGAGGCAAATGAGTTAGCTGGGATCTCCGTGGACACCCAGGGTGCCGTCCACGTACTGGCGGCGACAGGCCCACCGCGCCAGCTTTCCGCTGGTGGTCCGCGGGATTGCTCCCGCCGGAAGCAATCGAACATCGGCGAGCTCCAGGCCGTGTTGGGTGCGGGCCGCCGTACGGATCGCGTCGATGGCCACCTGCGGGTCGGCCTTCGCGGTACGCGAGGCACGCTCGGCGACGATGACCAGACCGTTATCGACGGTGAACGCGGTGACGTATCCGCGGCGTACGAGTGGCGAGGCGTCCGCGACGGTGGCCTCGACGTCCTGCGGGTAGTGACCGTGTCCGTCCACCGTCAAGTGATCGGCCATGCGGCCGGTGACGTACAACTCACCGTCGAGGTAGAAGCCCATATCGCCGGTGCGCAACCAATCGCCAGCCGCATCGGCCTTGCCGGCATGGCTTGTCGGCAGTGTTTCGCCGAGCCGGGCGTGGAATGTCCTCTTCGTATCCTCGGGGCGGCCCCAGTATCCACGTCCAACGTTTTTGCCCCGCAACCAGATTTCGCCGATGTGACCATCCGGGAGCTCGTTACCCGTTTCTGGATCGACGATCACACCCGCGAGACTGCGGGCAAGTTGGCCACAGGAGACGTGGGTGGTGGCATGGGGCGCGCCGGGGGCGGTTGGCACCGCGCGGCCTTCGCCGAGCTCCTCGCGGTCGAGGTAGACGACGGAAGGTTCGGCATCCGGGGCGATATTCGAGATGAACAGAACCGCCTCGGCGATACCGTAGGACGGTTTGAACGCCGTCGGCGGTAATCCAAAGGGCGCAAAGGCTTTTTCGAACGTGCGGATGGCATCGATACGCACCGGCTCGGAGCCGATGATCATCACGACCTTGCCCAGGTCGATATCCGCGCCGGCCTTGGGCACACCACGTAGCGCGGTGTACTCGTAGGCAAAGTTCGGTGCGGCGGTGATCACGCGACCTTCCTTACAGCCGTCGGAAAGCGCCTTGATCCAGCGTTGCGGCCGGCGGACGAAGGCCGTCGGCGACATGAGAGTGGAGTGGCCTCCGTAGACGGTCGGAAAGCCGATCATGGATAGGCCCATATCGTGGTACAGCGGTAACCAGCTGCAGCCGTGCGTGTTTCGGTCCAGCAGGTCGATCGACAGGATCATCTGGGTAAGGTTGACACCGACGGCGCGATGGGTGATTTCCACGCCGACCGGCGGACGCGTGGCACCCGAGGTGTACTGCAGATGTGAGACATCGTCGTCCACGAGATGGACATACTCGAAGGTCTCCCCCGCATCATCGGGGATCTCGTCGATGACCAGGATGCGCGGTGCGGGGATCTCGGTGAGGCCGTCGAGGAACTCCTGGACGGCCACGCGCACCGCGGCCGTGGTCAGGACAACCGTAGGCGTGCAGTCCCTCAACGCGGTGTCCAGACGCTCGGCGTGGCCGGGCAGCTCGGGCGCGAAGAGCGGCACCGCGATGGCGCCAGCCTTGATGGCGGAGAAGAAGCCGACGATGTAGTCCAGGCCTTGTGACGCCAGAACTGCTACCCGATCGCCGCGTTCGATATGACGTTGCAGCGTCGCGGCCACGGCGTTCAGGCGCACCCCGAGCTGGAACCAGGTGAGCTCGATGCGAGCGCCCTCTTCGGAGGTGGTGAAGTCCAGGTAGCGATAGGCGACGGTGTCCCCGACGTTCCTGATGTTGCGCTCGATCAGGGAAATCAGTGTGGTGCCGGGTGGCAGTTCGACGTTTCCGTCGGCATCCAGGCAATCATCGATATCAAGCAAACCGTCAGCGCGAACCACGTTTTCAAGTCTAGGCGCGGTGGGAGACTGCATCGGGCCGCCGACGAGACCCTTGGTGCGGGCGGAGGGACTCGAACCCACACGCTCTTTCGAGCACTGGCACCTAAAGCCAGCATGTCTGCCAATTTCATCACGCCCGCATGGCACGGCAATCCTACAGGTCAGATTGTTCCGGACGTTGTCGGTGGCGGCCGAGAAGTTGGCCGTAGTCGGCGGCACAGCGGCGTCACCAACCGCTCCGAAGACATCCTCGGGCTCTTCACCGCCCCACTCGACAATCTCGACATTCCCTGGACACGATCGACCAGGTACGTGGTCTCCATCTACCGCAAGGCGGCCGCCGCATGTCTCGACGAGTTCATCGGCCCGAAGCGCTGACCAGGGGCATTGGCGTGTGCATCCTCCTCACGCGGTACCGTCAGAAGGTGTCCACTACACGGCGTCGGAGACCGGCACTCATCGTGCTGGTGGGCGTCAGCGCGCTCGCGTTCCTGGGCCTGGCCTACTGGCAGTTCCAGCGCTTCGAGTCGGTGACCGGTGATGGCCAGAACCTGGGCTATGCGCTGCAGTGGCCGCTGTTCGCAGCATTCGTGATCTGGGCCTACCGGCGCTTCGTCCAGTACGAGGACCAGGGGCCGCCCCCGCCGCCGACCGACCGGGTGACCGAGATACCTGAGGGGCTGCTGCCCGCCCGCCCCGCCTCCGCCAAGCCGGACCCCGCAGATCGCACACTCACCGAATACAACGCTTACCTCGCCGCCTTGGCAGAAGAAGATAGGAAGCCCGCCCCGTGACCGAGCCCGAAGCCACCCCAGACACGCCTGTAGTGACCACCCCGGTCGCGAAGATCCGCGGCGCGCTGTGGCGCTATCGCATCCTGGCGTGGACCACCGGTGTCTGGCTTATCGCCCTCTGCTGGGAGATGTGGCTCAAATACATTGAGCACGTTCCGCATCCGCCGAGCTGGATCGGGATCGTGCATGGGTGGATCTACTTCGTGTACCTGATCTTCACCACCGATCTGGCCATCAAGGTGCGCTGGCCTTGGCCGCGTACCGCTGGCACGCTCCTGGCAGGCACGATCCCGCTGCTCGGCTTCATCGTCGAGCACTACCGCACCAAACAGGTCAAGGAGCAATTCGGCGTCTAGCGCTCCATTCTCAAAAAATCTCCAATGTCAGGAATGCTGACATGAGGATGCGGGTTGGATAGCGGTATGACCACCACACACGCAGTTGTCGCCACCGCGTACGGCGCATCCGATGTCCTCGAACTCCGCGAGGTGCCGATCGACAGTCCCGGCGAGGGCGAAGTACTCGTCGACGTCAAGGCCGCCGGCGTCAATCCGATCGACTGGAAGTTGTACTCGGGCGCCTTCGGTACCGACCCCGAGAATCTCCCGATGCGCCTCGGTCTGGAAGTGTCCGGAACAGTCGCTGCGGTCGGTCCAGGTGTCGACGGGCTCGCACCCGGCGACGACGTCATCGCTGCCGGGCAGATCGGCGGTTACGCGGGCCAGGTCATCGCCACCGCGGACCAGGTGTTCAAGAAGCCGGCGAGTTTGTCCTTCCCCGAGGCGGCCGGGTTCCTCCTCACCGGGCAAACCGCGGTCCATCTGTTGGAAGCCACCAACGTCACCGGCGGTGACACCGTCCTGATTCACGGTGCTGCGGGCGGCGTGGGGTTGCTTGCCACCCAACTCGCGAAGGCCCGCGGCGCAACGGTGATCGCCACCGCGAGCGCTGCCCGCCACGACCAGTTGCGCGGTTATGGGGCAGTCCCGGTCGAGTACGGCCCCGGTCTGCAAGACCGTGTCAGCGCCATCGGATCCGTCGACGCGGCCCTCGATCTCGTCGGCACCGACGAGGCCGCCGACGTATCGCTGGCGCTAGTGGCCGACAAGAGCCGGATCGCGACGATTGCCGGATTCGGCCGTGCCGCAAGCGATGGCTTCAAGGCGCTGGGCGGAGGCCCGGGTGCCGACGCGGGCACCGAGATACGGCTCGCCGCCCGTCCCGAGCTGATTCGACTGGCAGGCAACGGCGAACTGAAAGTCACCGTCGACCGCACCTATCCTTTGGCCGAAGCCCGCCAGGCCCATGAGTACGGACAGACGGGCCACGCCCGCGGAAAAATCATCCTGCAGCCGTAACCAACCCTCGCGAGCAGACGCTTATTGCACGGAAAACCCTGGTAAGGGCCGCAATAAGCGTCTGCTCGCGCAAGGGAACTGGAGACTAGGGCGCAGTGCGGCCGAGGTTCACCAGATTGCGCAGCATCGGCAGTAGCGCGGCAAGCGCCCGCCCGCGATGCGACGCCGCGTCCTTCTCTTCGGGCGCCATCTCCGCTGCCGTGCGCAGACCTCCGCGTGGCACGAAGATGGGGTCATAGCCGAAGCCATTCTGCCCCGCGGGTTCCCGCGCGATGGACCCCTTCCAGCGCCCCTCCACAACCACCTCTTCGCCCTCCGGGGTCACCAGCGCACACGCTGACACAAACGCCGCACCGCGACGCTCGTCGGGCACGTCGGAAAGCTGGGCGAGCAGCAGCGCGGTGTTGGCGGCGTCATCTCCATGCCGCCCGCACCAGCGTGCGGACAACACGCCCGGCATCCAGTTCAGGGCATCCACCGCGAGTCCAGAATCATCGGCAACACAGGCAAGTCCGGTCTGCGTTGCGCCCTCACGCGCTTTGATCAGTGCGTTGTCCTCAAAGCTGGCACCCGTTTCGGGCACTTCCTCGTATTCGCGCACGTCGGCAAGTGAAACCAGCTCGACCCCGGTAACCCCCGAAGACTCCAACACCCGATGCAACTCCGCGAGCTTTTTCGGGTTACGGCTTGCGACAAGTATTTTCATGTCCCCCGCTTACTTCGAACCGAACGCCTTCTTCTGTGGCGCGTCGGGCAGTACACCCGGGTAGGGCAATGCGAGTGCTTCCTTCTGCAGAACGAACAACTGGTCGGCAGCTCCCACCGCGGCGTCAAGCAGCTTGTCCAGCGTTGTGCGTGGGAAGGTGGCACCCTCGCCGGTGCCCTGTACCTCCACCAACGTGCCGGTGTCGGTGGCCACCACGTTCATGTCCACCTCGGCGCGCGAATCCTCTTCGTACGGAAGGTCCACACGCACCCGGCCGTCCACCACGCCGACGCTCACCGCGGCGATCGCGCAGGACAGTGGCTCCTCATCGGCGAGTTTGCCATGCGCGGCCAAGTAGGTCACCGCATCGGCGAGCGCCACATAGGCGCCGGTGATCGCCGCTGTGCGGGTACCGCCATCGGCCTGCAGCACATCGCAGTCGATGGCAATGGTGTTCTCGCCCAATGCCGACAAATCGATACAGGCGCGGAGTGACCGCCCGATCAAGCGGCTGATCTCCTGAGTACGACCACCCACGCGCCCCTTGACCGATTCACGATCGCTACGGGTATGAGTAGAGGCTGGCAGCATCGCGTATTCGGCTGTCAGCCAACCAAGTCCAGAACCCTTACGCCAACGCGGCACGCCCTCGGTGGCACTGGCGGTGCACATCACCCGCGTCTGGCCGAACTCAATGAGTACCGAACCCGCCGGGTGCGCAGTGAATCCCCGCGTGATGGTTACTGGGCGCAGCTCGTCGTCTTGTCTGCCGTCTTCTCGTCTGGACACGCCCTCGACCTTATCGTCTCCGCCGCAGTGCCAAGTGTGAGTGGCAGAGCTACAGGTCGATGCTCTCCCCGGCGACCACGGCCCGCACCGGCCCGTCGAACGCCGACTTGGCCTCGGCGATGACGTCCTCACGCGAGGTCCACGGCGGGATGTGGGTCAGCAGCAGTTCCTTCACACCCGCCCGGGTCGCGATCTGACCCGCTTCTGTTCCCGACAGGTGAAGATCCGGCGGACGGTGCCCCGGCATATGCGTCCACGACGCCTCGCACAGGAAGACGTCGGCATCGCGAGCCAGCTCGACCACGGCATCGCAGATGCCGGTGTCCCCGCTGTAGGCCAGGACGGCACCCGACGTATCCTCGATCCGCAGCCCATACGACTCCGGCGGGTGCGCCACCCGTGTGGGTGTCACGGTAAGCGACCCGAATTCGACCGGCACACCCTCGCTCCACGCATACAGGTCGAAGATGTCGGTGAAATCGTCGACCTCGCCCCCGATCTCGGCGGAGGCCGCGCCTACGCGCACCAGAGTGTCGGCGGGCCCATACATGATCGCCTTGCCCTTGGGCGGATTCGGGTGATAGCGGCGCCACACGAACAGACCGGGTAGGTCGAGGCAGTGGTCGGCATGCAGGTGCGACAGCAGAACGGACACCGATCCGGGATCGGCGAAACGTTGCAGAGAGCCCAAGACACCGCCGCCGAAGTCGATGACCAACGGTGGCGCATCCGGTGCCGTCAGGAGGTAACCAGACGCCGGTGAATCCGGTCCGGTGACACTGCCTGAACAGCCGAGCACGGTGACTCGCACAGCCCCTAGCTTGCCACGTCTGGCAAGCGTCTCGGCAGAGGGTTAGAGAGGTGTTGCAATTTCGGTGTAACCCGGAACACCGCTAGCTCGAGTTTGCACTGCCGTCACAGCCGGGCCGAGGAATCGGGCCGCCAGAGTGCGGAACGCATCGGGGTCACCGGTTGCCTCGAAAATGCGGTTCGGACGCGAGGCACTCGGGTTATCCGGATGTGGACGCAGCAGATCCCTCTCCGACAGCACCCGCAGCAGGTCCTTGGCAGTTTCCTCGGCGCTGGACACCAACGTGACATCCTCGCCCATGGCGAGCTGGATCAACCCGGACAGCAACGGATAGTGGGTGCAGCCCAGCACCACGGTGTCGACCTGAGCCCGCTGCAGCGGCTCCAGATATCCCTCCGCCAGCTGCAGCACCTGCCGCCCACTCGTGATGCCGCGCTCGACGAAATCGACGAACCGTGGACACGCCACCGCCGTGATTTCGGTGTCGCGTGCGGCCGCGAACGCATCCTGGTACGCCCCCGACGCGATGGTCGCCGCGGTGCCGATGACGCCGATCTTGTTGTTGTGTGTGGTGTGCACGGCTCGCCGCACGGCAGGCAATACCACCTCGACGACCGGCACCGGCGCGTAGCGCTCGCGGGCATCACGCAGGCACGCCGCCGAAGCCGTATTGCAGGCGATCACCAGGGCTTTCACCCCGCGCCCGACGAGGTCGTCGCCGATGGCCAACGCGTGTCTGCGGATCTCGGGGATGCTCAGCGGGCCATACGGCCCATTGCCGGTGTCACCGACGTAGACGATGTCCTCGTCGGGCAGCTGATCGATGACGGCCCGCGCGACGGTCAAGCCGCCGACACCGGAATCGAATATCCCGATGGGTGCGCTCGGGCTGGTCACGTCGTCAGCCTCGGCGGCGATGAGGCCTTCGCCTTGCGTTCCCTGCCGGAGAGCCAGTAGGCGGCGAGTACACCGGCGATGGCCCCACTCAGGTGCCCCTGCCAGGACACCCCGAACTGTCCGGGCAGCACACCCCACAGCACACCGCCGTAGAGAACGATCACAACGACACCGATGAGGATCTGAACCACACTCCGGTTGAAGAAGCCCCTGACGATCACATAGGTGAGCCACCCGAAGATCAGGCCCGAGGCCCCGATGTGATTGGTCTCGTACGGCGAGCCGAGGTTGCCGATGAGCCACGTGCCGATTCCGCCCAGCACCCAGATGATCGCGGTTGCCAGCAGGAAGCGCCCGAGACCGGCGGCCGCCGCCAGGAAACCCAGCACGAGCGCGGGCACCGTGTTAGCAACCAGATGCCCCCAGTTGGCATGCAGCAGTGGCGCGAACAAGATGCCGTCGAGTCCGTCGGTCTCCAGGGGCCGAATGCCGTTCTCGTCGAGACGGTGTCCGGTGACCGAATCGATGCCCTCGACGACATAGAGCAGCGCCACGAATGAGACCACGAGGATTCCGCCGGTAACCCACTGCGGACGTCCGGACCGCTCGGGACGGGAGGAACGGAACCCCTCCGGGCCCCCGCTCAATCCCGTCATGCCCACAACTGCCCTTCCAGCGCATCCTCTGCGTCATCCACGGTACCGGCGTACGCACCGGTCGACAGATACTTCCACCCCGCATCGGCCACCACGAAGGCGATATCCGCCCGCTCGCCGGCCTTGACCGCCTTGGCAGCCATGCCGAGTGCCGCGTGCAGAATCGCACCGGTCGAAATGCCTGCGAAGATGCCTTCGACGTGAACCAACTCACGGGTGCGGCGCACCGCATCGAACGACCCGACCGAAAAGCGGGTGGTGAGCACCTCCGGGTCGTACAGCTCGGGCACGAATCCCTCATCGATGTTGCGCAACGCGTAGACACCCTCGCCGTAGCGCGGCTCGGCGGCAACAATTTGTACGTTCTGCACTCGTTCCCGCAAGAACCGTCCCGTACCCATCAGGGTGCCGGTGGTGCCCAGCCCGGCGACGAAATGAGTGATCTCGGGCAGATCGGCCAGAATCTCCGGGCCGGTGCCGTGATAGTGCGCGGCCGCATTTGCCGGGTTGCCGTACTGGTACAGCATTACCCACGAAGGGTTCTGCGCGGCAAGTTCTTTGGCGGTGGCGACGGCGGTGTTGGAGCCACCTTCGGCCGCGGAGAAGATGATGCGGGCGCCGTAGAGCTCAAGCAGCTGACGCCGCTCGATGGAGGTGTTCTCCGGCATCACGCAGATCATCTTGTAGCCCTTGAGCTGCGCGGCCATAGCCATCGAGATACCGGTGTTACCGCTGGTGGGCTCCAGAATCGTGGCTCCCGGTTCCAGCAGCCCGTCCTGCTCGGCCTGTTCGATCATGCGCAGCGCGGGCCGATCCTTGATGGATCCGGTCGGATTGCGGTCTTCCAGCTTGGCCCACAACCGCACGTGCGGATCGCCGTTCCAGGCCGGAGACAGCCTCTGCAAGCCGACCAACGGCGTGTTCCCGAGGGCCTGCAGCAGCGAGTCGTATCGGGTCATGCGCCGCTAGCCACCGGCCACGGCGGGCAGGATGGTGACCGAATCGCCATCGGCGATCACAGTGTCCAGCCCACCCGAGAACCGCACGTCCTCGTCGTTGACGTAGATGTTCACGAAGCGGTGCAACTTACCCGGGGAAGCTGGGTCGACGAGCCGGTCGGAGATCCCGGAATAGTTGGACTCCAGATCCGCGATCACCGCCTGCAAGGTGGAACCCGTTGCGGTGACGCGCTTCTCGCCACCGGTGTGAGTGCGCAAGATGGTGGGAATCGACACTTCAATCGACACTGTGGACATTCCTTTTCTCTAGTACTGCTCGACGTATTGGTCCACAACGGAAATCTCCTCTTCGGTGACCACTCCGTCGATAATCCGGTAACTGCGCAGCTCATGCTGCTCCGGATCGCGAGTGGACACCAAGACGTAGTGGGCATCGGGCTCCGCGGCCAAGTTGATATCGGTACGGCTGGGGTAAGCCTCGGTCGCGGTGTGGGAGTGATAGATAACCACCGGCACCTCGTCGGCGTCATCCATCCCACGCCAAACTCGAAGCTGCTCACCGGAATCAAAGCGATAAAAAGTCGGAGACCGCTCGGCGTTGATCATGGCCACGTGCCGCTCTGGACGATCGGAGCCCTCCGGACCCGCCACTACGCCGCAGGCCTCATCGGGGTGGTCGGCACGGGCGTGCTTCACCATGGCATCGACCAGGTCAGCACGAATACGAAGCACCAACAGTCCTTCCCTTCCCTCTGGCGCCGTGGCGGAGCACTACGAAAACGCTCCTGGCAACACCTCACGATATGCGGGTATTCCGGCAACGCCCGCGGCGCCCACCACCGCGCGCACCACGGCCCGCTCGACGCAGTCGGCGGCGGCGATTCCCACCGAGGCGGTCAGAGCTATCTGCTCTTCGCCCGAGAGGCTCATCGCCGCTATCTGCTCTTCGCCCGAGAGGCTCATCGCCGCTATCTGCTCTTCGCCCGAGAGGCTCATCGCCGCCTCGGCATCGCCCTCGCCAGTCCCGGTCGCCAGTACGTACAACGTGTCCCCGTCCATCGGGGTGTGCGCGGGCCTGATCGCCCGCGCCAGCCCGTCATGGGCGGCGATCGCTACTCGGCGACATTGCGCCTTGGTCAGCGGGGCGTTGGTCGCCACCACGCCGATCGTCGTGTTCAACGACACCGACTTGTCGGGCAACGCGGCCAGCGCTGCGATCTGGCTGGCCGGGGGCGCGCCCAGTTCCGGTGCACATGCAGGGTCCCAGGGCAGCCCTGTCGACGGATTAATAACCAGCCCAACAGGGTTGGCGACAATCACGGCTCCCACCACAATCCCGTTGCCCAGATCCGCACTCGCCGACCCGATACCCCCCTTGAGAGTTCCGGCCCGCGCTCCGACACCAGCACCCACCGTGCCCCAATGCGGCGCATCATTGGCATCTTCCGCTGCGCGATATCCGAATTCAGCATCGGGCCGGTTCTTCCAGGCACCCACCGGCAGGTCGAAGATGACCGCCCCGGGGACGATGGGCACAGTGCCACCGGGCAACGCCACTCCCCTGCCCCGTTCCTCCAGCCAGCGCATCACTCCGTCTGCGGCGGCTAAGCCGTAGGCACTCCCCCCGGTGAGCACAATGGCGTCGACCGTCGAGACCGTATTGACCGGATCGAGCAGATCGGATTCACGCGTTCCCGGAGCCCCGCCGCGCACATCGACCGCGCCCGTGGTCCCCGGTGGCGCCAGCACCACGGTGGTGCCGGTCGCCCAGCCCGACCCGAGGCCGGCATCGGCGTCAACCCGCTGGTGATGCCCCACGAGCATTCCCGGAACGTCGGTGATCGACCCAGAGAACTGGCTCATCTGCGCAACTTCCTCACCATCAGGGCGCTTTACCCATCAACGCGAGCACCAACAACTCCTGCATCACGGTCAGCCAGTGATAAATATCCATGTGCCCGGCCATCGGATCGTCGGCGGGCAACTCCTGCGGCCCGTCGCTGTCGATGCCGAGCATCGCCCCCAGCGCCAAGCGCACGTCATTCAGTGCGGTCAGCCATGCGCGCGCATCGTCCTCGGACAGCTCGAATCGCCCTCCGTCGGGAGGAAGCGTGCGCAACAACCGTTGTCCCGACTCGCGTTTGGCGTCGATTATGTCCGGCTCATACAGGCTGCGCAGCGCGCTGTTGAGTCCGCTGACCGCCTCGATGCTGCTGGTCCCGTCCTGGTCAGGACGGTGAAAGTCCGGAAGTAGCCGCCCTAAGGTGACATCGGTGGGGGCCTCGGAGTTCCCCGTCCGGATACCCGTCATCTGCGCCAATTCGTCACTGGGCGCCGAGGATTCGCGCTCATCCAGCATCGCCAACATCGACGTGACCATCGATTGTACGAGCGCAGCCTCATGCGGCTCCATCTCAGAACGCAGCCGGATCCCATCAGACGCGTTAACGCGCTTCCACTTTCGCACGGCTCAGCGGCTCAACGATCCTGCTGCAGAGTGGCCCACAGACCGGCGGCATGCAGCTTGCTGACATCGATCTCCATCGACTCGCGAGCCCCGCACGACACCACGGCCTTACCCTCATGGTGAACCTGCAACATCAGGTTGGTGGCCTCGGTCTCGCTATAGCCAAACAGCTGCTGGAACACATAGGCGACATAGTTCATCAGGTTTACCGGGTCGTCCCAGACGATGGTGACCCACGGCGACTGAGTCTCGTCGACATGTTCGACAGACCTCTCCGCAGTAGTCCCTGGCAAGGCTCGCGCCGGCGCACCCATGGCCCCAGAATACCGGGACCGCCAACTCTGTCAGCATCAAGTTCGGAGTTCCGCTGTCTGCCCGAAGCCTGTCGGAGCCGGTCATGCACCCAGGTATCCCGCTAACGTGGCGCACATGACGCACCAGTGCACGTCATTGCTCACCGACAAGTACGAGCTCACTATGCTCGCCGCGGCACTGCGTGATGGCACCGCGGGACGTCAAGCCACCTTCGAAGTGTTTGCCAGAAGGTTGCCGGACGGTCGACGGTACGGCGTGGTTGCCGGCACCGCCCGATTGCTCGAAGCGCTTGCCGAGTTCCGATTCGGATCCGAAGAATTGAAATCATTATCCGATTTTTTGGACAATGACGCACTCCAGTACCTCGCCGCGTATCGATTCAGCGGTGACATAGACGGCTACCCGGAGGGTGAGCTCTACTTCCCGGGATCCCCGGTGCTGACCGTGCGTGGAACCTTCGCTGAATGCGTCATCCTCGAAACCCTGGCACTGTCGATCCTGAACCACGACAGTGCCGTCGCCTCTGCCGCCGCCCGAATGGTGTCGGCGGCCGGGGGCCGTCCGCTCATCGAGATGGGGTCACGGCGCACGCACGAACTGGCGGCGGTGGCCTGTGCCCGCGCGGCTTATCTCGCGGGGTTCGAATCGACGTCCAACCTGGAAGCACAGCGCCGTTATGGCGTGCCCGCCCGTGGTACCGCCGCACATGCGTTCACCCTGCTCCACGCCAAGGACGGCATGAGCCCCGGCGAGGCCGAACGCGAGGCGTTTCGTGCACAAGTGGAGGCGCTCGGTGTCTCGACCACCCTTCTGGTGGACACCTACGACATCACCAGCGGGGTCGAGAACGCGATTGCCGTCGCGGGCCCCGCGCTGGGGGCGGTCCGCATCGATTCCGGCGATCTGGGCATGCTGGCCAGGCAAGTGCGCGCCCAACTCGATGCGCTGGGCGCGCACCGAACCCGCATTGTCGTCTCCGGAGACCTCGACGAGTACTCCATCGCGGCGCTACGCGCCGAGCCCGTCGACATCTACGGCGTGGGGACCTCGGTCGTCACCGGCTCAGGATTCCCGACTGCCGGCATGGTCTACAAGCTCGTCGAGATCGACGGCATCCCCGTGGCAAAACGCAGCAGTCACAAGGAATCCCACGGCGGCCATAAATGCGCCCTGCGCACCACCAAGCCGACCGGCACCATCACCGAGGAAGTGGTGTATCGCACGACTACCGGCCGTCCGGCGGTCCACGAGCCACACCGGACGCTGACCACCCCACTGGCGCGCGGCGGCACGCCTATCACCACCGACTCGCTCGACGACGCCAGAGGGCGTGTACACGCAGGATTACTGAGCCTGCCGTGGGAAGGGTTAGGCCTTTCCCATGGGGATCCTGCGATTACCACCCGATTGGTGGGATAATTCCGGCCCGGAGGACACATGACAGCCAGAAGGCAATGGGCGGGAACCACTCCCGAGGAGCGTCGGGCGACGCGTCGACGCGCACTGCTCGATGCGGGCATCGCGGCGCTCGGCGCCATCGACGGGCCGGCTCTGACCATCCGTACCGTGTGCAGGTCTTCCGGTGTCTCGGAACGCAACTTCTACGAGGAGTTCGGTGATCGAGACGACTTCGTGCGCGCGGTGTACCAGGACGTCCTCGAATCCGTGATGCGTGTCGTCACCGAATTCGCCGCCGATGGCGACGATTTAGAGACCCGTGCGGTCGAAACCTTCATCGGGGCGACCGTCGACAACCCGGAATACGGCCGCATCATGATGCTGGCTCCTTTCACCGAGCCGACACTCGGCAGCGTCGGATTCGCGGGTTCAATGGCGTTCGCCTCACTCGCGGAGAAGGCGCTGGTGAATATCGACGATCCGGGACGCCGCCGATTTCTGTCGGTATCGCTCGTCGGCGCGGCCTCGGGCGCCATCATCGACTATCTCCGCGGAGATCTGGGCATCAGCCGCGACGAGCTCATCGACTACATCTCACGCATGGGCCGCCAGGTGTCGGCGATCTTCGACTGAGCACTGGCCGGGTACCGTCGATCCATGGGCAGGGCACTTATCGTCGTCGACGTGCAGAACGACTTCTGCGAAGGAGGCTCGTTGCCCGTGCCCGGTGGCGCCGCACTCGCCCGGACGCTCAACAACCTCACCAATTCCGGCGTGTACGACGCGGTGGTGGCAACTCGCGATTTTCACGTCGACCCGGGCGACCACTTCTCCGAGACGCCGGACTTCGCGACGAGCTGGCCGCCGCACTGTCGGGCCGGCACACCCGGCGCTGACTTCCATCCCGACCTGGATCTCAGTCTCATCGACGAGGTGTTCTTCAAAGGCAGCTATGCCGCCGCATATTCGGGCTTCGAGGGCGTCTGCACCGATGGCACGGCACTGGCGCCGTGGCTGCAGACCCGAGATCTGGACAGCGTCGACGTGGTGGGGATCGCCACCGACTACTGTGTAGCCGCCACCGCCCGCGACGCGGCTCGGCAGGGGCTGCATGTCCGTGTGCTCACCGAATATTCCGTTGGCATTAAGGAAGAATCGATGAATCGTGCCCTGGATGAGCTTCGGGACGCCGGCGTCGAGGTGACCCGCTGAACGAGAAATCGGGCGGCGCATCCACATCCACGGGTCTGCTCGCCACCGCCGTCACAGCCCTTGGCGGAACTGAACGCACCGGACAGCTCACCATGGCCACCGCCGTCGAACACTCGCTACACAGCGGTGAACACCTGGTGGTCCAGGCCGGCACCGGCACCGGTAAGTCCCTGGCATACCTGGTGCCTGCCCTTGCCCATGCCATCGAGGAGTCATCTCCGGTCGTGGTCTCCACGGCAACCATCGCGCTGCAACGTCAGCTCGTGGATCGCGATCTGCCCCGATTAGCCGAAGCGTTGGCACCCTCACTGTCCCGCAAGCCGACATTCGCAATTCTCAAAGGCCGCGGAAATTACCTGTGCCTCAATAAGTTACACAACGGAGCCGCCTCCGATCAGGAAGCGCCCGATACGTTGTTCGAACCGTTCGCGGCCAGTGCGCTCGGACGCGATGTGCAGCGGCTCAACGACTGGGCGGATACCACCAAGACCGGGGATCGCGATGAGCTCAAGCCCGGTGTGCCCGATCGTTCCTGGTCACAGGTCAGCGTGTCGGCACGCGAATGCCTCGGCGCTACCCGGTGTCCGTTCGGCACCGAGTGTTTTGCCGAGCTGGCGCGGCTCGACGCGGGACAGTCGGATGTGGTGGTCACCAATCACGCGCTGCTGGCCATCGATGCCATTGCCGACATAAACATCCTGCCCGAGCATGACGCGGTGATCGTCGACGAGGCACACGACCTCGTTGACCGGGTAACAAGTGTTGCCACCCAGGAACTTTCCGCAGTCGGCCTCACTGTCACCATCCGGCGGATAGGCCGACTGGTATCACCCGAGACGGCAAGCCGGTTCGAAGCCAGCTCGGCGACGTTCTCCTCACTGATCCACGACAGCAAGCCCGGCACCATTGACCGCGCGGACGAGGAAACCGTCACCTACTTGACCGCACTGCGCGACGCTGCGGCCGCGGCGCGCACCGAGATTCCCACGGGTCAGTCCACTGACCCCGCCACCGCTGCGGCGCGCACGGAAGCAGTTGCCGCACTGGACGATATAGTCGATGCCGCGTCCTTAGCGCTGGCCTGCTGGGGTGAACCGGACATCACGGCACGCCCCAACGTGGTCTGGCTAGATCATGAGGACAACCGGGGCTCAGTGCGCCCAGTCCTGCGCGTGGCACCCCTATCGGTGGCTGGACTGCTGCGCACCCGGCTGTTCGGGCAGCGCACCGTCGTGCTCACCTCGGCCACTCTGGCTCTCGGCGGGAAGTTCGACACCATGGCCGCCTCATGGGGTCTGCCCGCCCGCGAAAACAGCACGGACTCGGGTACCGAGGCGAAGACCATCTGGCATGGCATCGACGTCGGATCCCCGTTTCAGCACGAGAAGTCCGCCATTCTCTACCTCGCGCGGCACCTTCCCGCCCCAGGACGCGACGGCGTCGGCGCCGCGACGCTCGATGAGATCGAAACCCTGGTCCGCGCGGCAGGGGGGCGCACGCTGGGACTGTTTTCCTCGATGCGCGCCGCCAAGGAAGCATCCGAGGAGATGCGCACCAGGCTCGACACCCGGGTGCTGTGCCAGGGCGACGACGCGACATCGGTTCTGGTCGAACAATTCAGCGCAGAGCCCGAAACCTCGCTGTTCGGCACCCTGTCGCTGTGGCAGGGCGTCGACGTCCCCGGCCCCTCGTTGTCGCTCGTTCTCATCGACCGAATCCCGTTCCCCCGCCCAGACGATCCGCTCCGAGCGGCCCGCCAACGAGCGATCAGCGCGCGCGGAGGCAATGGGTTCATGGCCGTGGCGGGTACTCAGGCGGCACTGCTGCTGGCACAGGGAACCGGGCGACTGCTGCGCAGTGCGCAGGACAGAGGCGTTGTCGCGGTGCTCGATTCACGGATGGCAACGGCGGGTTACGGCGGTTTTCTGCGTGCATCGCTGCCACCATTCTGGTCGACGCACGATCTGTCGGTGGTCACCGCGGCGCTACAACGGCTGATGACTCAGCACAAAGCGACTTATGCTGGAGAGGGCTCCCACACGCGAGGATAGCTCCGACAGAGAGATGGCCATGCCGATTCCGGTCAGGTGGTTCCGCACTCCGGCAGGGATCCTGGCCTGCTGCGCCCTGTTAGCACTCGTGTCATCCGCCTGTGCCAATACCGTTGATGGCGCCGCGGTTTCGCAGCTCGGCAATGCGTATCAAGTCGCCGGGCTCCCCGCCGTCGACGGACCATCCGGGTTGCGCCCGAATCCAAAACCGGCCGACAGGGCCGTACACGGCACCGACGACGGCGAGATGGACCGGCTGGCGATCAACGCGGTCGTCGACATCGAAGACTTCTGGCAGGAGGCCTATCCCAAGACTTTCTGGGCCACGTTTCATCCGGTCGAATCATTGATGTCCTGGAGCAGCGAAGGCCCCGGTGTCGCCGACTTCTGCGACAATCCGACGATCGGCTTCGACAATGCCGGGTACTGCATCAGCCAGAACAGCCTGGGATGGGACCGGGGAACGCTGTTGCCCAAGCTGGTGCGGATGTTCGGCCCCATGGCAGTACCCATGACGCTTGCCCACGAGTACGGGCATGCCGTCGCACACCAGTCGGAGATGGTGGACCCTCGGACGCCGACGCTGGTCGGCGAGCAGATGGCCGATTGCCTCGCCGGAACATACCTACGGTGGGTGGCACAGGGCAGCTCACCGCGTTTCACACTGAGCACCGGTGACGGCCTCAACAAGGTCATCGCGGCGCTGATCGCCTTCCGGGACGATCCCGTCGAGGCCGGCAACGCACTCGACGCGCACGGATCCGCATTCGAGCGGGTGTCGGCGTTCCAGCGCGGCTTCGTCGACGGCGCGGCCGAATGCACGCGGATCGACATGGCGGAGATCGCCAAGCGTCGCGGCGGGCTCCCGGATAACCTGCAGCCCGGGGAATCGGCAGACATGCCCGTCACCGTCGACACCTTGCGCACATTGATGACGGTGCTCCGGGCGGTTTATATGCCTACGGGAAACACAGCACCGCCACGACTCTCGGTGTCGGGTGCCGCATGCAACGAGCCCGGCCACCGCATCGAATCCGCAGCAGCGGTGTACTGCCCGGATTCCAATACGGTGGCTCTCGATCTGCCGCGACTGACCGATCTGGCTCGACCCACCCACGATCAGGGACAGATTACCGGCGACTTCACCGCCTATTCACTGGTCATTTCCCGTTATGCGTTGGCGATCGAGAAACAACACGGCCTGCCACTCGACAACGGACAGAGCGCACTGCGCAGCGCTTGTCTGACGGGCGTCGCATCGGCAGCAATGGCCAAACCCACCACGCCCACCCAGGAACCGAACCCGATGGTGCTTACCGCCGGGGATCTCGACGAGGCGGTGTCAGGGCTGCTGACCAACGGCATCGTGGCCAGCGATGTCAACGGAACCACCATCCCGGCCGGCTTCTCGAGGATCGATGCCTTCCGCGACGGAGTGGCGGGATCGGCGGACCGCTGCCTCACGCGCTACGGCTGATCGCTGCTAGTGCTCCAGGTCGCTGGCGGCCAGCACCGAGAGGCCCAGCTCACTATCGCTCGCCAACAGCGGATGATGCGGAAGCACCCGCACCGTATAGCCCACAGACCCGGAGACCGGCAACGTGGTCGTGGTGGAGAACGTTTCCACCCCTCCACCACGACTACCCGTGTGCGTCATCGGAACGACCTCCGAATCAGAGAGCTTGTCGTCCAAGTCAACTCGACCGATCACGGCCTGCACCGCAACCTCCGACGGGGCCAGCCCGGAAAGCTGAACCGATGCGGTGAGCGTCAACGACGATCCCAGCAGCGGAGTGTCCGGCAGGCCGGAGCTGTCGACATCCGTGATGACCAGCGACGGCCACACCTGCTGTACCCGCTCCCGATAGCGCGCCAGCTCCTTGGCCGGGGTGAACGAATCGTCGGGACCCACGGTGGCGCGCAGCGACTTGGCCGCGGGAGCGTAGTAGCCCACGGTGTAATCGCGAACCATTCTGGATGCCAATACCTTCGGCCCCAACTTCTCCAGAGTGTGACGAACCATCTCAACCCAGCGCTGCGGCGTGCCGTGTTCATCGCGTTCGTAGAACTTGGGCGCCACCTTCTGCGCCAGCAGCTCGTACAACGCAGCGGCCTCCAAGTCGTCGCGTCGGGCGTCATCAGTGACACCGTCGGCCGTCGGTATTTCCCAACCATTTTCGCCGTCGTACCACTCGTCCCACCAGCCATCGCGGATGGATAGGTTCAGTCCGCCGTTGAGCGCGCTCTTCATCCCCGAGGTTCCGCAGGCCTCCAACGGACGCAGTGGATTGTTCAGCCACACATCGCAGCCGAAGTACAGGTAGCGGGCCATTGACATGTCGTAGTCAGGCAGGAAGGTGATCCGGTGTCGCACATCGGCCTGGTCGGCGAATCTGACGATCTGCTGGATCAGCCCCTTACCGCCATCGTCGGCAGGATGCGACTTACCGGCCACGATGAGCTGCACCGGATGTTTCTCGTCGAGGAGTAGCTCGCGCAAGCGCTCCGGATTGCGCAGCATCAGCGTGAGCCGCTTGTACGTGGGAACGCGACGCGCGAAGCCGATGGTCAATACGCCCGGGTCGAAGGCACTGTCCACCCAGCCCAACTCGGCCTCGGCAGCGCCCCGCTGCAGCCACGATGCGCGTATCCGCCGTCGCACGTCCTGTATCAGCTGTTCTCGCAGCTGCGACCGGATCCACCAGATGTGCCCGGGATCCACCTCGTGGATCCGCTCCCATCCGCTGGCGTCGTTGAACGCCTCGGCGCCGACGAGCTGCTGTCCCAACTCCAACCACTGCGGCGACGCCCACGTGGGCGCATGCACGCCATTGGTGATCGACCCGATCGGAACCTCCGCGGCATCGAATGACGGCCACAATCCGTTGAACATCGACCGGCTCACCTGGCCGTGCAGCAGTGACACGCCGTTGGCGCGCTGCGCCAGCCGCAGCCCCATATGGGCCATGTTGAACGTCGACGGATCGTCTTCTGCCCCGAGGGCGATGATGCGATCCACCGGCACCCCGGGCAGCAGCGTGGAGTCACCGGAGTCCCCGAAATAACGACGCACCAAGTCCACGGGGAATCGGTCGATGCCCGCGGGAACCGGTGTGTGCGTGGTGAACACGGTGCTGGACCGCACCACCGTCAAGGCTGTTTCGACATCCAGCCCGTGCTGCCCGACGTACTCACGGATGCGCTCCAGCCCCAGGAACCCGGCATGGCCCTCATTGGTGTGGAACACCTCGGGGCTGGCTATGCCCCCAGAGACATCAGAAGCGACGTACGCACGGATGGCGCGCACACCACCGATACCGGCCAGAATCTCCTGCTTGATGCGGTGATCCTGATCACCGCCGTACAGCCGGTCGGTGACATAGCGCAGTTCCCGGTCATTCTCGGCGATATCTGAGTCCAAGAGCAGCAACGGAATCCGGCCCACCTGCGCAACCCAGATGCGAGCCGAGAGCACCCTGTCCTGTGGCATCGGCACCGTGATGAGGATCGGCGTGCCGTCCTCATGCGCCAACAGCCGCAACGGCAGACCCGCGGGGTCGATCAACGGATACTGCTCGGTCTGCCAGCCGTCGGCGGTCAACGACTGCCGGAAGTATCCGGACCGATAGTGCAGTCCCACGGCGATGAGCGGCAGCCCCAGGTCGGAGGCGGCCTTGAGGTGATCGCCAGCCAGGATGCCTAAACCACCGGAGTAGTTCGGCAGCACCTCGGAGACGCCGAACTCCATCGAGAAGTAGGCGATCGCAGTGGGCAGAATGGTGCTCTCGGCAGTCCCTTCGCGGTCGTCGGGCTCGTCGCTGGTTCGCTCCAACTGGCGCTGGTACCACATCGGCCGGTTCAGATAGTCGTGCAAATCACCCGCCAGGGCGGCCACCCGGTCGACAAAACTGTCGTCGGCCGCCAGCTCGTCGAGCCGTTGCGCTGGGACCGAGCCCATCACCGCGACCGGATCGTGGTTGGTCTGCTCCCACAGTTGGTGGTCGATATCGGCGAAAAGATCGCGGGTGGGCTGATGCCATGACCAGCGCAGGTTGTTCGATAACTCGCCCAGCGCCGCCAACCGCTCCGGAAGATGGGCGCGAACCGTGAATCGACGTAGGGCTTTCACCCTTCAGAACCTTACTGAGATTTCGGTTGCGCGCATGCCCGGCGGCGAGATAGGCCGTCTACTACGGTGGACGTGGTGACCGGACGCATAGGCATCGACGATGTCGCCCCCGCGATCTCGGGCGGACGCTATCCGGCCAAAGCAGTCGTGGGTGAGGTCGTACCCGTGGCGGCAACCGTCTGGCGGGAAGGCCACGAGGCCGTCGCCGCGACCCTGGTGGTGCGCTGTCTGGGCCCCAGCTATCCACAGCTCGCAGAGGGCCCGCTGCGCCGGATCTCGGCCCCCCGCGACAAGGACACGACCGCGACGCGCATCAAACCGCTCCATATCCAGATGCGGCCGGGTGGCGCACTCGATCGTTTCCACGCCAGTTTCGTCCCGGACCGGGAGGGGCTCTGGACCTTCCGGGTCGACGGATGGGGTGACCCGATCGCGACCTGGCGTCACAACGTCGAGGCCAAACTGGAGGCCGGGCAGGGTCCCGCCGAATTGGCCAACGATCTGGAGATCGGTGCGCGACTGTTCGAGCGTGCGGCGGCCGGAGTGCCACGCAAGCGGCGCAAACCATTCCTGGACTCGGCGGAGGCGCTGCGCACCCAGGACGATCCAGGAGCACGGTTTCAACACGCGCTCTCCGACGAGGTGCAGACGCTGCTCGCCGAGTTCCCGCTGCGGGACCTGCTCACGCGCGGGACCCAGTACGGCGTCTGGGTCGATCGCACCCGCGCTTTGTATGGCTCCTGGTACGAGCTGTTCCCGCGTTCCACCGGTGGAGTGGGGCCGGATGGACGCGCCATGCATGGCACTCTGGCGACGGCGGCCGCGGATCTGGCACGGGTCGCCGCCATGGGATTCGATGTGGTCTACCTACCGCCGATTCATCCGATCGGTGAGATAAACCGTAAGGGCCGCAACAATAATCCGGTCGCCGAGCCCGGCGAGGTCGGTTCACCGTGGGCCATCGGCAGCGCCGCAGGCGGCCACGACGCTATCCACCCCGAGCTCGGAACCGTCAAAGACTTCGACCGATTCGTCTCCACGGCACGCAAGCTGGGCCTGGAAGTGGCACTGGACTTGGCGTTGCAATGCGCGCCAGACCATCCCTGGGTGGGCGCGCATCCCGAGTGGTTCACCGAGCTCCCCGACGGCACCATTGCCTACGCGGAGAACCCTCCGAAGAAGTATCAGGACATCTATCCCCTGAACTTTGACAACGATCCAGCGGGCCTATACACCGAGGTATTGCGCGTGGTGCAGTACTGGATTGCCCACGGTGTCAAGATATTCCGGGTGGACAATCCGCACACCAAGCCCCCCGACTTCTGGCAGTGGCTGATCGGTGAGGTCAAGGCGGCCGACCCCGATGTCCTGTTTCTTTCCGAGGCATTCACCCGCCCGGCCCGGCTCTACGGCCTGGCGCGGCTCGGCTTCACCCAGTCGTACACCTACTTCACCTGGCGCACCGCAAAATCCGAGATCGCCGACTTCGGCCGAGAGATCGCCGCGCAGGCGGATGTGGCGCGCCCAAATCTCTTCGTCAACACCCCGGACATCTTGCATGCCAGCCTCCAACACGGCGGACCGGGCATGTTCGCCATCCGCGCCGTCCTCGCCGGCACCCTGAGCCCCACCTGGGGCGTTTACTCCGGATACGAACTCTACGAACATGTTCCGCTCCGCGAAGACAGCGAGGAATACCTGGACTCGGAGAAGTATCAGCTACGCCCCCGCGACTACAAGGGCGCCGTCACGCGTGGCGAATCATTGGAGCCGTTCATTACTCGGCTCAACGAGATCCGCCGACTGCACCCCGCCCTGCATCAGCTGCGCAACATCACCTTCCATCACGTCGAAAACGACGCACTGCTGGCGTATTCCAAGTTCGACCCGGTAACCGGCGACGCCGTCCTGGTCGTCGTGAATCTCAACCCCTTCGGCCCCGAGGACGGCACCATCTGGCTCGATCTGCCCGCGCTCGGCCTGGACTGGCACGAAACCTTCTGGGTGCGCGACGAACTCACCGGTGAGCAGTATCGCTGGGGGCAGGCCAACTACGTGCGACTCGACCCGCCCAAAGCCGTCGCCCACATCCTCAACCTGCCGCAAGTTCGTGAACAGGCCCGAGTGCACCTGGTGTTCCGCCCATGACCATGCCCGCGACCTTCGCGAAGCCCGACGCCGCCGATATCGCCAGATTGGTGGCGGGAACCCATCACAACCCGCATTCGGTCCTCGGCGCGCACGAGTATTCGAATCCGGGCGGTAAGGGGCACACCGTTATTCGAGCGTTCAAGCCGGGCGCAACCGCGGTCGCCGCGGTAGTGGGCGAGGAACTCCACCCGATGACCCACCTCGGGTCGGGGTTGTTCGTGGTGGCGTTGCCCTTCCTGAACCTCCTCGACTACCGCCTCGACGTCGACTACGGCGGCACCTCGCTTGTCACCGCCGACGCGTATCGATTCCTGCCCACGCTCGGCGAAGTGGACCTACACCTGTTCAACGAGGGCCGCCACGAGCGGCTCTGGGAAATCCTCGGTGCGCATCCGCGCTCATTCGTCACCGCAGACGGCGAGGTGAGCGGAATCTCCTTTGCGGTGTGGGCACCCAACGCGCATGGAGTCTCGGTGATCGGCGATTTCAACGGGTGGAACGGCAACGACGCCCCCATGCGAACCCTGGGATCCTCTGGAGTCTGGGAACTGTTCTGGCCCGGCATGACGCTCGGCGCCCTGTACAAATTCCGCGTGCACGGCGCCGACGGGTCGGTGACCGATCGCGCCGACCCCTTCGCGTTCGCCACCGAATTGCCACCGGCCACCGCGTCGCGGGCCACCGCCTCGTCGTACTCCTGGGAGGACGGCGAATGGATGTCCCGGCGCAGCACCCGCAATCCCGTGTTCGAACCGATGAGCACCTACGAGGTGCATCTGGCATCGTGGCGCCCCGGACTCTCCTACCGTCAACTGGCCCACGAGCTCACCGAATACCTACTGGCTCAAGGATTCACTCACGTCGAGCTGCTACCAGTGGCCGAACATCCCTTCGGTGGATCCTGGGGCTACCAGGTGACCTCGTACTACGCTCCCACTTCTCGATTCGGCACGCCCGACGACTTTCGGTACCTGGTCGATGCCCTGCACCGGGCCGGAATCGGCGTCATCGTCGACTGGGTGCCCGCGCACTTTCCCAAGGACGCGTGGGCGCTGGCGCGTTTCGACGGGACGCCCCTGTATGAGCATGCCGACCCGCATCGCGGCGAGCAGTTAGACTGGGGCACATATGTTTTCGACTTCGGGCGCCCGGAAGTACGCAATTTCCTGGTAGCCAATGCCCTGTTCTGGCTCGATCAGTTCCATATCGACGGGCTGCGGGTGGACGCCGTCGCATCGATGCTCTACCTCGACTATTCACGCCCCGTGGGCGGCTGGACGCCCAACATTCACGGTGGCCGCGAAAACCTCGAGGCGGTGCAGTTCCTTCAGGAGATGAACGCCACCGTGCACAAGCTGCATCCCGGAATCGTCACCGTGGCCGAGGAGTCCACCTCGTGGCCAGGCGTCACCCGCGCCACCAGTCTTGGCGGCCTTGGCTTTTCCATGAAATGGAACATGGGGTGGATGCACGACACCCTGGGCTACCTCGGACGCGATCCCATTCATCGCAGTTTCCATCACCACGAGATGACCTTCTCGATGCTGTACGCCTTCAGCGAGAACTTCGTGCTGCCCATCAGCCATGACGAGGTGGTGCACGGCAAGGGCACGCTGTGGACCCGCATCCCAGGTGACGACCACGCCAAGGCCGCCGGGCTGCGCTGTCTGCTGGCCTACATGTGGGCACATCCCGGCAAGCAGCTGCTGTTCATGGGGCAGGAGTTCGGTCAGCGGGCCGAATGGTCGGATGAACGCGGTGTCGACTGGTTCCAACTGGGCGAGGACGGATATTCCTCGGGAATCGCGGCGCTGACGGCAGATCTGAACTCCGTGTACCGGCAGCGTCGCGCGCTGTGGTCCCAAGACACCGCACCCCAGGGGTACTCGTGGATCGATGCCAACGATTCGGCGAACAACGTGCTGAGCTTCCTGCGCTTCGGTGATGACGGTTCGGTGCTGGCATGCATCTTCAATTTCGCGGGCGTGGAGCACGGGAGCTATCGGGTGGGGTTGCCGCTGACCGGTCGCTGGCGTGAGGTCATCAACACCGACGCACTCCAGTACCACGGCAGCGGGGTCGGGAACCTGGGCGAAGTGATCGCCGCGGCGAACCCGTGGCACGGCCGCCCGGCCTCGGCCACACTGGCACTGCCACCCGCCGCCGCCATCTGGCTGGAACCCGTCTCAGCGGACCTGTAGAGAACATTAGGATGCGCTAAACGCAAACTCGCGTACGAGGGGTGGCTCGATGTCCAAACGCTGGATGGCACTGCTGGTGGGGCTGGTGCTGGTGATCACGTCGTGTGGCCGTCCGCTCGGTGGGCAACCTCAATCCATCTACGCGGATCCGCTGCGTGTGGCGGGCATGCCCGCGGTCGATGGCCCTTCCGGCATGAAACCCGGAGTGCAGGTCCCCAAGCGCAAGATCGAGAACACCGACAACGGCGAGATCGACGATTACGTCAAGGTGTCCCTGGCGGACATCGAGGACTTCTGGACGCAGTTCTACGGCGATTCGTTCGCGAACTTCCGGCCCGTGTCCCGGCTCATCTCCGCCGACTCGCGCAAGAACAACAACGGCCTTGAGTTCTGCAACGGCAACCTGACCGACTTCATCAACGCCGCGTTCTGCCCACTGGACAACTCGTTCGCCTGGGATCGCGGCCAGCTGTTCCCTTACCTGCGCAAGCAAATGGGCGATATGGCCATGAACACCGTCATGGCCCACGAGTACGGGCACTCGATCCAATTCCATGCCCAGCTCATCAATCCGATCGACGATCCGAAGATGAACAGGGACCAGGTCGAGTACCTCATGGACCTGAATCAGGAGCAGCAGGCCGATTGCTTCGCCGGCGCCTACCTACGCTGGGTCACTCAGGGCGATTCGCCGCGGTTCACCCTGAACACCGCCGACGGGCTCAACAAGGTGATGGCCGCGATGATCGCGATCCGCGACAACGACACCAGCAAGAAATGGGCCATCCACGGCTCGGCATTCGAACGGGTGTCTGCTTTCCAGTTCGGTTTCACCGACGGCCCGATGGCTTGCAAGCGCATCGATTCCCAAGAGATCCTCAAACGCCGCGGCGAGCTTCCGAAGGGCCTGGGCGTGGGTCCAAATGGCGACAATTGGCCCATAAACCCGGACACCATCGAAGCGGTGCTTGCCGCAGCCTCGCAGGTTTTCCCCATGGATAGCCCGCCCAAGGCGGTATACGGCGAAGGGAAATGCTCCGACGGATCGGGTACGGCACCGGCGTCGTTCTGCCCCGGCGACAACACGATTGCCCTGGACCCCAAGGCCCTGCAGAAGATGGCCACGCCCTCATCGGACCGGGCGCTCTTCTCCGCACAAGTGAACGGCGACTATTCGGCCTTCAGTGTGATCGTCTCGCGCTACGCGCTGGCGGCGCAGAAGGCCGCGGGGTTGGAGACCGAAGGCATCATGACCGGGCTGCGCACCGCGTGCCTGACGGGATACTTCACCTCACGTGCCGCGGGCAAGGGCATCGTGACCCCCCGCGCGCCGGTCATCCTCTCCGGCGGGGACCTCGACGAGGCTGTCTCCGAATTGCTTTCCAGCGGCAGGGCTTCCAGCGACGTGAGGGGCGAAACGGCGCCGGCCGGCTTCTCCCGCATCGACGCCTACCGGATCGGCGTGCTGGGCAACGATCAGACCTGCGCCAAGCGCTTCCCGTAGTTGCGGGAGCAGGACCCAGAGCCGATCAGAACAGAGCGTTGGCGAGCTTGCGCCGCCCGGCGATCACCGCGGGATCGGCGGGATCGAACAACTCGAACAGCTCGAGCAGTCGGGCGCGCACCTTGGCCCGATCATCATCACGTGTCGCACGGACAAGGGCGACCAACCTGTCGAAGGCCGAATCCGGCTGCTGCGAAAGCACTTCCACATCGGCAGCGGCCAGCCCCGCATCGATATCACCCGGGGTGGCATCGGCGACAACCACCGCATCCTGCGGCTGGCTCGTCGCACGGGCCAGGAACTCGATCTGGCGCACCGACGCCGTCGCCTCGGCGGCCACGGCGCCGGTGGCGCCGCCGTCCAGCAGACCCTGATAAGCGGCGCTGGCCGCCTCGAAATCTCCGGAGTCGAGAGCATCACGCGCCGCGGCGAGCGCCGGGTCTGTGTTGTTTTCGGACTCGTCGACGTCCTCACCCTCCGGCGTGGCGGCATCGGGCAGCTTGCCGGCGACCGCATCGAGAATCGAGTCGAGCCAGCGGCGCAGCTGATCGGCCGGCTGCGGTCCCGCGAAGCTGGTGAGGGGCCGCCCTGCCGCCACTGCCACCACGGTGGGCACAGCCTGCACGCCGAAGACCTGTGCGATCTGCGGGCTGGTGTCCACGTTGACAGTGGCCAGGACCCACTTGCCGCCGTCCTCTGCGACCAGGTCGCCCAGTGTGGTAGCGAGCGCCGCCGAGGCCTCGCTACGCGGCGAACCTAGAAGCACGATGACGGGGACGCGATTGGACTGCGCCAGCACCTCGGCTTCGAGATTCGCCTCGGTTACCTCGACGGTCCATTCACCCCCAGCCGAAGGCTCGCGGGGTGCTGCGGACTCCTGTGCGCGCTGCTTGAGAGCGGAGAGGTCGACGGCTCCGGACATGGCCGCAGCCATCGCGGGACGTGGTCGGGTCACGCTCTCCAGTCTGTCACGGCGCGCGGCCTCTGCACTACGGCGCCGTGTCGCCGGCCGACGCTGCCCTCGCGACGGGCAACTTACCCGCCTTATCGGCCCATATGACAAAGATCACACTGCACAATGGGGCAATCCCAGCTAATAGTGCGAGCAACCAGGTGAGCGGGCTCCAGCGGTATTCACGACCCGCCAGGAATCCCACTACCAAGTACGCGATGAAGACCACGCCGTGGACCCAACCGAAGACCTTCACGCCGATCTCATTACCCGGATCTGGCACGTACTTGAAGAACATCCCGGTGAGCAGACCCGCCCAGCTGACGGCCTCCAGCAACGCGATGGCGCGGAACCTGCTGGCGGTGCTGCGCAGGTCGAAAAGCTGTGTCATGCCCTCAGTCTGCCCGATGGGGTGCCCGACACCTCATCGGACCTACTACAACACGTCGTAAATCACACCCGCACGATCAGGGCGTCACCCTGACCGCCGCCGCCGCACAGTGCGGCCACACCAATTCCGCCACCGCGGCGCGTGAGCTCCTGCGCCAGGTGCAGCGTGATCCGGGCACCCGACATCCCAATGGGGTGGCCGATGGCGATCGCACCGCCGTTGACGTTGACCTTGCCCGGATCGATACCCAGGTCCTTGATCGAGGCCAAGCCCACCAGCGCGAAGGCCTCATTGATCTCGACCAGGTCGAGCTGCTCAGGGGAAATCCCCTCTCGCTCACAGGCCTTCCGAATGGCATTGGCCGGCTGCAGCTGCAGGCTGGAATCGGGGCCGGCGACGACACCATGTGCACCGATCTCTGCGATCCAAGAGATGCCGTCGCGCACCGCTCTGTCCTTGCTCATCACCACCACGGCACAAGCGCCATCGGAGATCGGCGAGGACGACCCCGCCGTGATGGTGCCGTCCTTGCTGAACGCCGGGCGCAGCCCAGCCAGTGACGCGGCAGTGGTGTCAGCACGGATGCCTTCGTCCTCGGCGAACTCGATCGGATCGCCCTTGCGCTGCGGGATCTGTACTGCGACCACCTCGTCGGCGAAGACGCCGTCCTTCCAGGCACGGGCGGCATTCTGGTGTGAGCGTGCCGCGAACTCGTCCTGCTGCTCACGGGTGAACTTGTCGGAGACATTGCGCTGTTCGGTGAGCAAGCCCATGGCCTGGTCGGTGAACGCGTCATGCAGGCCGTCGAAGGCCATGTGGTCAACGAGCGTCACATCGCCGTATTTGAACCCGAACCGGCTCTTGGGCAACAGGTGCGGGGCATTGGTCATGGATTCCTGACCACCGGCAACGACGACCTCGAACTCACCGGCCCGAATCAGCTGGTCAGCCAAGGCAATGGCATCGATACCGGAAAGGCACACCTTGTTGATGGTGAGCGCCGGGACATCCAAGCCGATTCCGCCGGCAACCGCGGCCTGGCGTGCAGGAATCTGGCCGGCGCCCGCGGTGAGCACCTGGCCCATGATCACGTAGTCGACCGCGGAGGGCGCCACCTTGGCCTTCTCCAGGGCGCCCTTGATGGCGATTCCACCCAGCTGAGCGCCCGAGAAGTCCTTCAGGGATCCTTGGAACCGGCCAACCGGCGTACGCGCTCCAGCAACAATCACGGACCTAGTTATCGGGGCCATGGGAGTCCTTCCATAATTTCTCGATTGGACGCCGTTTTCTGGAACGCGTTACCGTTGCGTTATGACGACATCGTCTCCTCTTGATGTTCCCTCGATCCTATCGACCGGTCTGGTGACCGCGATCGACCACGTCGGTATCGCGGTGGCTGACCTGGACGTCGCGATCGAGTGGTACCACGAGCACCTGGGCATGATCCTGGTGCACGAGGAGATCAACAAGAGCCAGGGTGTCCGCGAGGCGATGCTGTCGTTCCCCGGAGCTGAGCCCGGCAGCGCACAGATTCAGCTGATGGCCCCGCTCGACGAGTCCTCGCCCATCGCCAAGTTTCTGGACAAGAAGGGCCCCGGCCTGCAGCAGCTGGCCTACCGCGTCACCGATATCGACGCGCTCACCGATCAGCTGCGTGCCGCAGGAGTCCGTGCGCTCTACGAGGCGCCGCGCGTCGGCACCGCGAACTCACGCATCAACTTCTTGCACCCCAAGGACACCGGCGGCGTGCTCATCGAGCTCGTCCAGCCGACGCAGTCGCACTAGCTCCAACGCCGAGTCGGGCTCCGATTCGCGCGGTTGCTCCAGCACGGCGTATGCCAATGGCGACGGTCATCCGCTCCCCTGTCTTGCCCCTCAGAGACAGGCCACGCCACCACATGCGCTACCCCGATCGCGATCTCGTGATCGCATCCGGGACAGCGATAGACCTTGATCGCTCGCGCTGCGGAGATGCGTCGCACCTGGTAATCCAGACCGTCGGCCCCCTGCTCCACCTGATGCCCACCGGGGTGTATCGCACCGGGACGATCAGCGGCGGCGCGGCGCGGCGGATGTCGGCGGCCCATACGGTGATTCTATGAGTCGCGGCGCGATTTCAGAATAAACGGAATTCGTCTGAGTCCATTCCCCGCATCGCATCGTAGTTCAGTGTGAGACAACGGATTCCGCGATCCTCGGCAAGGGTGCGGGCCTGTGGCTTGATCTGTTGTGCCGCGAAGACGCCGGCAACAGGCGCCAGGGTGGTGTCGCGGTTGAGCAGTTCGAGGTAGCGGGTGAGTTGCTCGACACCATCGATCTCGCCGCGGCGCTTGATCTCCACCGCGACCGTCGCACCGTCGGCATCACGACACAGCAGGTCCACCGGCCCGATCGGAGTCATGTATTCGCGACGCACCAGGGTGTAACCGTCGCCGAGTAGCGCAACATGCTCGGCGAGCAACTCCTGCAGGTGCGCCTCCACACCATCCTTGACCAGCCCGGGGTCGATACCGAGCTCATGTGCCGAGTCATGCTCGATGTTCTCGATGGTGATCCGCAGCTGTTCGGCGGCCTTGTTCTCCACCACCCACACCGTCGACGGTCCGCCCTCCGCCGAGCCCTCACCCTCGATTTCGGTGAGCCAGCACGGCGGGCTCATCCAGTTGAGCGGCTTATAGGCTCGATCATCGGCATGGACACTGACAGAGCCATCGGCCTTGATGAGCAGGAGCCGCTTGGCAGATGGCAGGTGGGCGGTCAACCGGCCGACATAATCAACCGTGCATTGAGCTACGACGAGACGCACCGGCTCACTGTATAGGGCGTTAGGCTGACCACAACTATGGCAAACGAGTCGATTCGCGCGGTGTCGCGACGAGTGGGCCGTGCCCTGGCCGCGATCACCGGGCAGACCGGCCGACTCGAGGCCGGCGACGGGTACGGATCGTGGCTGCTGGGCCGATATGACGAAAGCACGCTCGTCCAGCGCATCCGCATCCAGTTGATACTGACCGTATTCGTGGTGGCCGCCAACCTGATTGGTGTCGCCGTCGTCATCCTGCTGGTGCTCGTCGCGGTGCCCGATCCCAACGTCTTCGATGCGCCCTGGTGGATCCAATTCGTGGTCGTTCCGGTGTACGTGACGCTCGCAGTGCTCATCGGTGCTGTCTGGGGCACCCGCCGAGTCTTCAAGGTGGTGCGGTGGGCCATCGAGGAACGGGAGCCCACCAAGGAGGACCAGCGCAACGCGTTTGCGGTCCCCCGGCGGTTGACGGTCGTCGAGGCGATTCTGTGGGCGGGCGGGACTATCTTGTTCACCACGCTGTACGGGCTGCAAGATCCGCTCTACATCCCCAAGATCTTCTTCGCGGTGGGGTTCAGCGGTGTGGTGGTTTGCGCGGCAAACTACCTATTCACCGAGTTCGCGATGCGCCCCGTCGCCGCACGAGCACTCGAAGCGGGGTACCGCCGAAGGCGGCTTGCCTCCGGAATCATGGTGCGCACGATGCTGGCCTGGCTGCTGGGATCCGGGGTGCCGGCGCTCGGCATCATGCTCGCTGGTGTCGGAGCGCTGATCTTCGGCAACTTCACGGTCAACCAGCTCGCTGTGGCGGTCATCATCCTGGCGTCATTCCCGGTGGTGTTTGGGCTGATCCTCATCTGGATCGCATCCTGGATGACTGCCGCACCCGTCAAAGAGGTACAGGCCGCGCTCAAGCGCGTCGAACAAAACGATCTGGACGTCAACCTCGTCGTCTACGACGGCACCGAGCTGGGCGAGCTGCAGGCAGGTTTCAACACCATGGCGGAGGGCCTACGCGAACGCGAGCGGGTACGTGACCTCTTCGGCAAGCATGTCGGCCGCGAGGTCGCCGCCGCCGCCGAATTGCAACAGCCCGCGCTAGGCGGCGAGGAACGCCACGTCGCAGTGCTTTTCGCCGATATCGTCGGGTCAACCCAGCTGGCGGCCACCCGGCCGGCCATCGAGGTGGTCGCACTGCTGAACCGCTTCTTCACCGTGGTCGTCGAAGAAATCGACCGATACGAGGGCATGGTCAACAAGTTCGAAGGCGACGCCACCCTCGCGGTGTTCGGCGCACCGGTTCGGCAGGATCGTCCCGAGAGCCAGGCGCTCGCCGCCGCGCGCGCCATTGCCCGTCGGCTGCGGACCGAGATGCCCGAATGCCAGGCAGGCATCGGCGTCGCATCGGGACAGGCGGTCGCCGGAAACGTCGGGGCCCATGACCGTTTCGAATACACCGTGATCGGCGATCCGGTCAACGAAGCAGCCCGGCTTTGCGAGCTGTCCAAAACAGTGCCGGGGCGCCTAGTCGCCTCGCTAGACACCGTCTTGCGCGCACACCACCGCGAAGCTCTGCACTGGCGCTCGGGCGACACCGTGACGCTGCGTGGCCGCACCGAGCCCACCGAACTTGCCGTGCCTGTGACCTGACGCAGCGGCGTCCTGACCTATTCGGAAAACCTAGTCGGACTGCTTCCACCAGGCTTCGACATACAGCACCATCGCCACGACCAGTGCGATGAGCACCCACAGCACCAATGCCTGATCTATCCACGCTCCCGGCGGTGGCGCCCCGGGCAGGATGTTCCGCAACGGCACGATCGCGAACAACATCGTTCCGAACCAGGTCATCAGCGGCGGGTGGAACTTCTTCCTCCCCTTGACTGTCTCGATCGCGACAATCAGCGCCATCGTGGGCAGCGTGATCAATACCAGGCAGATGCCCACATCGAATGCCAGCGTGCCGCGAGCCCGTACCAGCGTGACCGTGGTCTGATCGCCCTTGCCGGCGGGCGCTGGCGACGTCTCCGTCGACACGCGCCATCCGCCCAAGCTGCCGATCACCTCGATACGCGCCGGCACCGATCGCCGCCCCTCGCCGTTACCCACCATCACTTCTGCGCGCAAATTCCCAGTGGAGTACTCGTCGAATGGCCATGACTGGGCATCACCCGTTGCGATCAGAGTGTCGTCCATGGCTGCAGGGACGGTGCCCCGCGGAAAATGCCGCTCTCCGTAATCCAGGGAGGACACCAATCGCACGGACATATCCGCGTTCAGCAGCCCGAAGGCATCGAGTGTCGTCTTCGCCGGCAGCACCACAACCTCGGCGTCCAGCCGGTTGTTCACCGTCCGCAGGTCCTGGAGGTCAATGACCACCACCGTCTCGTTATCCCGCGACAGATCCAGATCGGCAGATGGCGGGCCCGAGTGATGATCCAGCATCCGATAGATGAGAAGAAATCCGACGTAGATGACCAGCACTAGTATCACTGCACCCACGGTCGTGGCGGCTGGTTTCAGCTTGAAACGCCTCTTGAATGCCTGCACAAGATTCCCATCTCTACCGTCCCGCTATTCCAGAAATCTAGCAGCCAGAATATGAAAATACCCCCCAGTTTCCTGGGGGGTATTTCCAATTTATGTTCGGCGGTGTCCTACTCTTCCGTTCCGTGTTAAGAACAGTACCATCGGCGCTGAGAGGCTTAGCTTCCGGGTTCGGGATGGGACCGGGCGTTTCCCTCTCGCTGTGGCCGCCGTAACTCTTTCGTGTGATAAACACACAAGTTATCTGGTGGTGGAGTGTGGTCGTCAAATGACGACGAATAGTGGTTGCGATTTATTAGTAAGTTTTCGGTCGATTAGTGCCAGTTCCCTGAACGTATTACTACGCTTACAGGTCTGGCCTATTGAACCCATAGTCTGTGGGTGACCTTATCCCTCTAAAAGGGTAAGAAACCTGGTCTTGGAATAGGTTTCCCGCTTAGATGCTTTCAGCGGTTATCCTGTCCGAACGTAGCTATCCAGCCGTGCTCCTGGTGGAACAACTGGTACACCAGAGGTTCGTCCGTCCCGGTCCTCTCGTACTAGGGACAGGTTTCCTCAAGTTTCTGACGCGCGCGGCGGATAGAGACCGAACTGTCTCACGACGTTCTAAACCCAGCTCGCGTGCCGCTTTAATGGGCGAACAGCCCAACCCTTGGGACCTGCTCCAGCCCCAGGATGCGACGAGCCGACATCGAGGTGCCAAACCATCCCGTCGATATGGACTCTTGGGGAAGATCAGCCTGTTATCCCCGGGGTACCTTTTATCCGTTGAGCGACACCCCTTCCACTCAGAGGTGCCGGATCACTAGTCCCGACTTTCGTCCCTGCTTGACTTGTAGGTCTCGCAGTCAAGCTCCCTTGTGCACTTGCACTCAACACCTGATTGCCGTCCAGGTTGAGGGAACCTTTGGGCGCCTCCGTTACATTTTAGGAGGCAACCGCCCCAGTTAAACTACCCACCAGGCACTGTCCCTGGACCGGATATACGGTCCGAGGTTAGAGGTTCAATACGATCAGAGTGGTATTTCAACGTTGACTCCACAAACACTGGCGTGCCTGCTTCAAAGTCTCCCACCTATCCTACACAAACCGAACCAAACGCCAATACCAAGCTATAGTGAAGGTCCCGGGGTCTTTTCGTCCTGCCGCGCGTAACGAGCATCTTTACTCGTAGTGCAATTTCGCCGAGTCTATGGTTGAGACAGTTGAGAAGTCGTTACGCCATTCGTGCAGGTCGGAACTTACCCGACAAGGAATTTCGCTACCTTAGGATGGTTATAGTTACCACCGCCGTTTACTGGGGCTTAAATTCTCCGCTTCACCCAAGGGTTAACGGGTCCTCTTAACCTTCCAGCACCGGGCAGGCGTCAGTCCGTATACATCGTCTTGCGACTTCGCACGGACCTGTGTTTTTAGTAAACAGTCGCTTCTCACTGGTCTCTGCGACCTCGTTCAGCTCACGGAGCAAGTCCGGTCACCAAGCGAGGTCCCCCTTCTCCCGAAGTTACGGGGGTATTTTGCCGAGTTCCTTAACCATAGTTATCTCGTACGCCTTAGTATTCTCTACCTGACCACCTGTGTTGGTTTGGGGTACGGGCCGTGTGTGAACTCACTAGAGGCTTTTCTTGGCAGCATAGGATCACTGAATTCGCCTCAATCGGCTATGCGTCACCTCTCAGGCTTAATGACATCCGGATTTACCTAGATGTCGCCCTACAGGCTTGCTCCGGTATAACCACTAACCGGTACAGCTACCTTCCTGCGTCACCCCATCGCTTGACTACTACCACCGAAGGTCCCACGCAGCGGATTCATGTCGCACTCCGAAGAGATTGATCTAGAACCTTTTGGGTGGTTAGTACCGATGATTCATCATGGGCGCGCACACACGGGTACGGGAATATCAACCCGTTGTCCATCGACTACGCCTGTCGGCCTCGCCTTAGGTCCCGACTTACCCTGGGAGGACTAGCCTGGCCCAGGAACCCTTGGTCATTCGGCGGGCAAGTTTCTCACTTGCCTGTCGCTACTCATGCCTGCATTCTCACTCCCGCACCCTCCACTGCTGAATTACTTCGCAGCTTCGCTGGGTGCAGGACGCTCCCCTACCCATCCATGCCACTGCCCCGAAGGGAATGTATTGCATGAATGCCGCGGCTTCGGCGGTGTACTTGAGCCCCGCTACATTGTCGGCGCACAATCACTTGACCAGTGAGCTATTACGCACTCTTTCAAGGGTGGCTGCTTCTAAGCCAACCTCCTGGTTGTCTTCGCGACTGCACATCCTTTTCCACTTAGTACACGCTTAGGGGCCTTAGCCGGCGATCTGGGCTGTTTCCCTCTCGACGTACGGAGCTTCTCCCCCGCCGTCTCACTGCCGCGCTCTAACTTATTGGCATTCGGAGTTTGGCTGACGTCAGTAACCTAGTAGGGCCCATCGGCCATCCAGTAGCTCTACCTCCAATAAGAAACACGCGACGCTGCACCTAAATGCATTTCGGGGAGAACCAGCTATCACGGAGTTTGATTGGCCTTTCACCCCTACCCACAACTCATCCCCTCAGTCTTCAACCTAAGTGGGTTCGGGCCTCCACGGCGTCTTACCGCCGCTTCACCCTGGCCATGGGTAGATCACTCCGCTTCGGGTCCAGAACACGCCACTATGGGCGCCCTATTCAGACTCGCTTTCGCTACGGCTACCCCTCACGGGTTAACCTCGCGACGTGTCCCTGACTCGCAGGCTCATTCTTCAAAAGGCACGCCATCACCCCACAATGAGGGCTTTGACGGATTGTAGGCACATGGTTTCAGGTACTATTTCACTCCCCTCCCGGGGTACTTTTCACCATTCCCTCACGGTACTAATCCGCTATCGGTCACTAGAGAGTATTTAGGCTTACCGGGTGGTCCCGGCGGATTCACAGCAGATTCCACGAGCCCGCTGCTACTCGGGATGAAGTACGAGACAGGTGTCGGATTTTCGCGTACCGGACTCTCACCGTCTGCGGCGGGCCGTCCCAGACCACTTCCGCTAATCACGACACTTTTTTACTGTCCGCCGGCCTGGTAGAACCGACAAGTACAACTCCCACAACCCCGCACACACAACCCCTACCAGGTATCACATGCATGCGGTTTAGCCATCTTCCGCTTTCGCTCGCCACTACTCACGGAATCACGGTTGTTTTCTCTTCCTACGGGTACTGAGATGTTTCACTTCCCCGCGTTTCCTCCCAAAGCCTATATATTCAGCAGTGGGTAACACGACATCACTCGTGCTGGGTTTCCCCATTCGGACATCCTCGGATCAAAGCTCGGTTGGCAGCTCCCCGAGGCTTATCGCAGCCTCCTACGTCCTTCATCGGCTTCTAGTGCCAAGGCATTCACCATGCGCCCTTAAGAACTTAGCTAATAAATTGCAAAAACCAGCCTCACTCGTAAACGAGCGAGGCTTGTTTAGATGCTCGCAACCACTATCCATAAGTCAAAGACCACACCCCACCACCAAGCAGGGTGACAACACAATGTGTTGCCTCAGGACCCAACAGTGTGCCAGCGTTTCAATTCTAATGACAGTTCGACGTTTTGCCGACTACCTATCCACGGGGTGGATAGGATTTACAAAACATATTCACCAAGTAGGTATCCACTACAGATACTAACTTTATGTTCCCAATTCATTCGACTGGGAAATGGTGCTCCTTAGAAAGGAGGTGATCCAGCCGCACCTTCCGGTACGGCTACCTTGTTACGACTTCGTCCCAATCGCCGATCCCACCTTCGACAGCTCCCTCCAAAAGGTTAGGCCACTGGCTTCGGGTGTTACCGACTTTCATGACGTGACGGGCGGTGTGTACAAGGCCCGGGAACGTATTCACCGCAGCGTTGCTGATCTGCGATTACTAGCGACTCCGACTTCATGGGGTCGAGTTGCAGACCCCAATCCGAACTGAGACCAGCTTTAAGGGATTCGCTCCACCTTGCGGCTTCGCAGCCCTCTGTACTGGCCATTGTAGCATGTGTGAAGCCCTGGACATAAGGGGCATGATGACTTGACGTCATCCCCACCTTCCTCCGAGTTGACCCCGGCAGTCTCCTACGAGTCCCCGGCATTACCCGCTGGCAACATAGGACAAGGGTTGCGCTCGTTGCGGGACTTAACCCAACATCTCACGACACGAGCTGACGACAGCCATGCACCACCTGCACGCAGGCCACAAGGGAATACCTATCTCTAGATACGTCCTGCGCATGTCAAACCCAGGTAAGGTTCTTCGCGTTGCATCGAATTAATCCACATGCTCCGCCGCTTGTGCGGGCCCCCGTCAATTCCTTTGAGTTTTAGTCTTGCGACCGTACTCCCCAGGCGGGGTACTTAATGCGTTAGCTACGGCACGGATCCCAAGGAAGGAAACCCACACCTAGTACCCACCGTTTACGGCGTGGACTACCAGGGTATCTAATCCTGTTCGCTACCCACGCTTTCGCTCCTCAGCGTCAGTTACTGCCCAGAGACCCGCCTTCGCCACCGGTGTTCCTCCTGATATCTGCGCATTCCACCGCTACACCAGGAATTCCAGTCTCCCCTGCAGTACTCTAGTCTGCCCGTATCGCCCGCACGCCCACAGTTAAGCTGTGGGTTTTCACGAACAACGTGACAAACCACCTACGAGCTCTTTACGCCCAGTAATTCCGGACAACGCTCGGACCCTACGTATTACCGCGGCTGCTGGCACGTAGTTGGCCGGTCCTTCTTCTGTAGGTACCGTCACTTTCGCTTCGTCCCTACTGAAAGAGGTTTACAACCCGAAGGCCGTCATCCCTCACGCGGCGTCGCTGCATCAGGCTTGCGCCCATTGTGCAATATTCCCCACTGCTGCCTCCCGTAGGAGTCTGGGCCGTATCTCAGTCCCAGTGTGGCCGGTCACCCTCTCAGGCCGGCTACCCGTCGTCGCCTTGGTGGGCCATTACCCCACCAACAAGCTGATAGGCCGCGGGCTCATCCCACACCGCAAAAGCTTTGCACCACTCACCATGAAGTGTGTGGTCCTATCCGGTATTAGACCCAGTTTCCCAGGCTTATCCCAGAGTGCAGGGCAGATCACCCACGTGTTACTCACC
Source organism: Mycobacterium sp. NGS15 (assembly GCF_059813245.1). Taxonomy (NCBI): domain Bacteria; kingdom Bacillati; phylum Actinomycetota; class Actinomycetes; order Mycobacteriales; family Mycobacteriaceae; genus Mycobacterium; species Mycobacterium sp. NGS15. Next base: position 125,703 of record NZ_JCALEF010000006.1, read on the forward strand.
CGTTCGCCACTCGAGTACCCCGAAGGGCCTTTCCGTTCGACTTGCATGTGTTAAGCACGCCGCCAGCGTTCGTCCTGAGCCAGGATCAAACTCTCCAAACAAAAATTTAATCCCGACAAAACAACTGTCAAAAGAATTGTTATCGACATAAAATGTCTATATAAACACTGACACACTATTGAGTTCTCAAACAACACATTCAATTTATTGTGGCGATGAATTAGGGAATTACTCCCCTAAATATTCTCGCCTCCGTCCTTTCGGGCGGCTGGGAAACCGTATCAAGTTCGGTGAACTTGAGTCAAATTCCCGGTTTTGGCTGGTCACTTGCGCACCATCCGATCGCCGAGATATCTGAATTTCTTCTTCTATTTCGGCTTTCGCCCTTTCCAAGCGGCCCGGGAACCGTATCAAGTTCGGTGAACTTGAGTCAAACTCCCGGTTTTGGCTGGTCACTTATGCACCAAACCTAAGACCGGAATTTCGGAATCGCTTCCGTGTCCCGGCCTCGCTCTTTCAGGGCAACCCGACCACTGTACCAAGTCCAGTGAACTTGAGTCAACTTCGGGCTCTGGGGGTGGTCAGCGCTAGCTGACCCGCTCGACTTCGGCACCCAGGCTCTGGAGATTCTCCACGAACAACGGGTAACCGCGGTCGATATGGAACACATCGTATACCTCGGTGACGCCATCCGCCACCAGACCCGCCAGCACCAGCCCCGCGCCCGCCCGGATATCCGATGACCACACCGGCGCACTGGACAGTTGACGAATGCCCCGGACCACCGCGTGGTGCCCGTCGGTCCGCGCGTCTGCCCCCAACCGCATCATCTCCTCGACGAAGCGGAATCGGGCCTCGAAAACATTCTCCGTGATCATGGAGGTGCCGTCAGCTATCGCGGCGAGCCCAATTGCCATGGGCTGCAAGTCGGTTGGAAATCCCGGGAACGGCAGGGTCGCCACGTTTATCGCTTTGGCGCGCTCGTACTGAACGACGCGAAATCCGTTGTCGTTCTGAGTAACTGTGGCCCCGGCATCATGCAGCTTGTGTAGCACCAGTTGCAGATGCTCCGGATCGACTCCCGTGACAGTCACATCGCCACGCGTCATCGCGGCAGCGAGACCCCAAGTGGCAGCGACAATTCGGTCTCCGATGACGCGATGTTCGGTGGGATGAAGCTTGGGGACGCCGATCACCGTCAATGTCGAGGTTCCGGCACCTTCTATCTGGGCGCCCATCTGCACCAACATGGTGCACAGATCCACTACATCCGGCTCGCGCGCGGCGTTGTGGATGGTGGTGACACCATCGGCAAGCACTGCCGCCATCAAGATGTTCTCCGTGGCACCCACTGACGGAAAATCTAGCTGAATATCCGCTCCGTGCAATGACTTTGCCTCGGCGACCACGCACCCATGCTCGATGGTGCACTCGGCTCCCAGCTGCCGTAGGCCCGCCTGATGCATGTCGAGCGGACGGGACCCGATGGCATCTCCACCCGGTAACGCCACCTTGGCCCGTCGACACCTGCCCACCAGGGGGCCCAGGACACATACCGACGCGCGAAACTGCCGTACCGCCGCGAAGTCGGCATCGTATTTGGGTTCGTCCGGCGAGGTGATCCTGACGACATCGCCTTCCAGCTCCACCGTCGCACCCAGTCCCCGCAGCACCTCGGCCATCAACGGCACGTCGAGGATGTCCGGGCAGTTGGTGATGGTGCTGGTTCCCTCCGCAAGGAGAGTGGCCGCCATCAGCTTGAGCACACTGTTCTTGGCGCCGGTTACCGCCACGTGGCCTGTAAGCCGGGCGCCGCCGGTCACCAAGAAATGCTCGCTCACGCCCGACAGCGTAGCCGGGTAACGTTTCGACGCATGACCGATGAGCCACTCGGGCGAACAGACAAGGGAAACGATGACGCCGCCGCAGGCGGGAACGATCCGCAACGCGAGCGGGGAACGTCGAGTGGCGTGCATCTCACTCGCATCTATACGCGGACCGGAGATGACGGAACTACGGGTCTGAGTGACTTCTCGCGTGTGCCGAAGAACGATCCACGGCTCGCCGCCTACGCCGATTGCGACGAAGCCAACGCCGCCATTGGTGTCGCGGTGGTACTCGGGAATCCGAGCCGGTCCATCGGCGCCGTGCTGCTGCAGATCCAGAACGATCTGTTCGACGCCGGCGCAGACCTTTCCACTCCCGTGGTATCAGATCCCGAATACCCGCCGCTGCGGATCAGCCAGCCCTACATCGACCGCCTCGAGGGCTGGTGTGACGAGTACAACGCGGATCTGCCCAAGCTGAATTCCTTTGTACTGCCGGGTGGTACCGCCCTATCCGGGCTTTTGCACGTGGCTCGGACCGTGGCGCGCCGGGCAGAACGTTCGGCCTGGGCCGCCATCGACGCCTATCCCGACAGCACCAACGTGTTGACCGCGAAATATCTGAATCGGCTCTCGGATCTGTTGTTCATCCTGTCGCGAGTCGCCAACGACGGTAAGGACACACTCTGGAAGCCAGGCGGACCGGCACAACCCGCTTTACGCCCCTGAGCAGGACCGACTAGCGGCTGCGGCGTTCCGCCCGCCGCGAGGGCCGCGACTCGACCCAGGACATGAAGGCAGTCAATGCGCCGCGGTCCAGCGCCATTTCGTAGTCGCGTGCACCGTCACGCAGCTGCAGCACCACAATCTCGGCGGTCATGATGTCGTACTCATCGCCGCGCGGAATCCGCCTGTCGATGATTTCGAGTTCACGCCGCGACAGGCGTCGATCGGGCCAGAGCCGCACGCTGGAAAGCCGATAGAACTCCGCTTGAGATTCGCGGTACCGCATGACGCCATGCCGCCAGCGCACCTCCCCCACCTCCGGCACATCGCGCAGCAGAGCCGCGGTACCACCGTGTCGTAGCTTGAGCAGACGAAAGCTCAACGCGGCCACCGCCAAAGCAAGGACGGCGATGATCGATATCTCGATCATCGCCGTCACGCTCAAAAGCGGCTTCCTTAGTGCTTAATCAGGGATGTTGGCCGTGTGGGTAGTGCTAAACCGTCTGGCCGAGAGCACGCAGCCGCGCGCGTCCTTGCGCGGCTACTCGTGGATCCTCAGAGCCGGAATCGGCCTTGGCTTTGGACTCGTCAATATCCGCACGTGCCTGCGCGGACTCGACCAGGATGCTCACCTTGGTATCGGTGATCGACAGGAATCCTCCATCGATCGCCCACCAAAGATCGTCATTACCCTCACGCTCGATCTTTACCGCCGCATCGTCAACCAGCTGCGCCACCAACGGAATGTGGTGCGGCAGGATGCCGATTTCGCCGGAGGTCGTGCGGGTGAAGACGAATGTGGCCTTACCCGACCAGATCTCGCGCTCGACGGCGACGATCTCGACGTCAATCTCGGACATTCAATGCACCTCCTTCAAATGGCTAGCGACGAGTTACAGCTTGGCGCCGAGGCTTTCGGCCTTCTTCGCCAAGTCGTCCAGGCCACCGATAAGGAAGAACGCCTGCTCGGGCAGGTGATCGAACTCGCCCTTGGTGAGCTTGTCGAACGCCTCGATGGTCTCCTTGAGCGGCACGGTCGAACCCGGCTGACCGGTGAACTGTTCTGCCGCCATCATGTTCTGGCTCAGGAAGCGCTCGATACGACGGGCGCGGCCCACCAGCTGCTTGTCCTCTTCCGACAGCTCGTCGATACCGAGGATGGCGATGATGTCCTGCAGGTCCTGGTAGCGCTGCAGGACGCGGATGACTTCCTGCGCGACGCGGTAGTGCTCCTCGCCCACCACGGACGGCAGCAGAATCGTTGACGACGACGCCAGCGGGTCCACGGCCGGGAAGATGCCCTTGGAGAACACCGCGCGAGAAAGCTCGGTGGTGGCATCCAGGTGCGCGAACGTGGTGGCCGGCGCCGGGTCGGTGTAATCGTCGGCGGGCACGTACACGGCCTGCATCGAGGTGATGGAGCGACCACGAGTCGAGGTGATGCGTTCCTGCAACTCACCCATCTCGTCGGCCAGCGTCGGCTGGTAACCCACCGCCGAAGGCATGCGGCCGAGCAGGGTCGACACCTCGGAACCGGCCTGCGTGAACCGGAAGATGTTGTCGATGAACAGCAGCACGTCCTGGTTCTGCTCGTCGCGGAAGTACTCCGCCATGGTGAGAGCAGACAGCGCGACGCGCATACGCGTGCCGGGCGGCTCATCCATCTGGCCGAACACCAGTGCGGTGTCCTTGAGCACGTTGGCATCGGCGAGCTCAACCCACAGGTCGTTGCCCTCACGGGTGCGCTCACCCACGCCGGCGAATACCGAGGTACCACCGAAGTTGCGGGCGATGCGGTTGATCATCTCCTGGATCAGAACGGTCTTGCCCACGCCGGCACCACCGAACAGGGCGATCTTGCCACCGCGGACGTACGGGGTCAGCAGGTCGACGACCTTGAGGCCGGTCTCCAGCATCTCGGTACGCGGCTCGAGCTGATCGAAGGCCGGGGGCTTCCGGTGGATGGACCACTTCTCGAAGTCGCTGCCGTAACCGGGCTCGTCGAGGCAGTTACCCAGCGCGTTGAAGACGTGGCCCTTCACGCCGTCACCAACCGGCACCGCGATGGTGTTACCGGTGTTGGTGACGTCCACGCCACGGACCAAGCCGTCAGTCGGCTGCATGGATACGGTCCGCACCAGGTTGTCACCCAGGTGCTGTGCCACCTCGAGAGTCAGCGTCTTGGCCAGCGACTCATAGGTGATCTCGGCATTGAGGGCGGAGAAGAGCGGCGGCACGGCGCCGCGTGGGAACTCCACGTCGACGACCGGGCCGGTAACGCGAACAACTCGCCCGACGGTCTTGTTAGCAGTTGGTGCGGTCATCTACTCGTCTCTTCCTAATGTTCGCTTGCGGCGGCCGAGGCAAGCGCGTCAACGCCGCCAACGATTTCACTGATTTCTTGGGTGATCTGAGCCTGGCGAGCACGGTTGGCTTCCAGGGTGAGCCCCTTGATGAGCTCATCGGCGTTATCCGTGGCCGCCTTCATGGCGCGCCGGCGGGATGCCGACTCCGAGGCTGCCGCCTCCAGCAGTGCCGCGTACACCCGGGTGGCCAGGTAACGAGGCAGCAGCGACGCGAAAAGCGTTGTGGCGTCAGGCTCGAACGAGTACTGGGTGGTCGGTCCGGCGGCTTCGCCGACGTACTCGACCTCCATCGGCGCGATCCGCTTGGCCACAGCCGACTGGGTCAGCATCGACTTGAACTCGGTGTACACGATGTGCAGCTCGTCGACTCCAAGGATGCCATCGGCACCCGGATCGTCGCCGTCGTCGTCGGCACCGGACAAGAAGGCGTCCACCAGCACACCGGCGATCTCCTGGGCGTGGGAGTACTCGGGGCGCTCGGAGAACCCGGTCCAGGACTGCGTGACAGGCCGGCCGCGGAACTTGTAGAAGTTCAGCGCCTTGCGGCCGATCACGTAGATCACCGGGGTCTTGCCCTGCTCACGCAGCAGCGCGAACAGCTCCTCGGCGACACGCAGCACGTTGGCGTTATAGCCACCACACAGCCCGCGGTCCGAGGACACGATGAGTACACCTGCGCGCTTCGGCTCGGCCCGCTCCACCAGCAATGGATGGTCCAGTGCGGCATCGTCGGCGAGTGCGGTGAGCACGTTCGTGATCTCGGTCGCGTACGGGCGAGCCGCCACGACGCGAGCCTGCGCCTTGGAGATACGCGAAGTCGCGATCAGCTCCTGCGCCTTGGTGATCTTCTTGATCGACCCGGCGGATTTGATCCGCCGTCGCAGTTCTCGGATTTGTGCAGCCATTTTCTGGAGGTCCTACTGCTCTACTTTTTTGCCGGAGCCGGCTTGCGGACCTGGACGGTCTCCCGACCGACCTCGGACTCGTCGAGTGCCTCGGCCGCGACGTCCTTGACCTCCACCGAGCTGCCGTCTGTAGCGGCGAAGCTCTTCTTGAACGCGTTGATCGCGTCAGTGAGCTTGCTTTCGGTGTCCTCGGAGAACTTCTTAGTCTCCTTGATATCGGCCAGAATGTCGGCGTGCGAGCCGCGCACGTGGTCGAGGAATTCCCGCTCGAACCGGATGACGTCGCCGACCGGTACCGAGTCAAGGTGTCCGCCGGTGCCGAGGTAGATCGCCACGACCTGCTCCTCGACCGGGTACGGCGAGTTCTGCGACTGCTTGAGCAGCTCCACCAAGCGCGCACCGCGCTCCAGCTGGGCCTTCGAGGTGGCATCCAGGTCGGAGGCGAAGGCCGCGAAGGCCTCGAGCTCACGGTACTGAGAGAGCTCCAAGCGGAGACTTCCCGCAACCTCTTTCATGGCCTTGATCTGAGCGGCACCACCGACGCGCGACACCGACACACCGACGTTGATGGCCGGGCGCACACCCTGGTTGAACAGGTCGGTCTGCAGGAAGCACTGTCCGTCGGTGATCGAGATGACGTTGGTGGGGATGTAGGCCGAGATGTCGTTGGCCTTGGTCTCGATGATCGGCAGACCAGTCAGCGAACCGGCACCTAATGCGTCAGACAGCTTCGCGCAACGCTCCAGCAGACGTGAGTGCAGGTAGAAGACGTCGCCCGGGTACGCCTCACGGCCCGGCGGACGGCGCAGCAGCAGCGAGATGGCGCGGTAGGCCTCGGCCTGCTTGGTGAGGTCGTCGAACACGATGAGGACGTGCTTGCCCTGGTACATCCAGTGCTGGCCCAGAGCCGAACCGGTGTACGGCGCAAGCCATTTGAAGCCGGCAGCATCGGAGGCCGGGGCGGCAATGATGGTCGTGTACTCCAGCGCGCCGGCCTCGTCCAGCGTGCGGCGCACCGCGGCGATGGTCGAGCCCTTCTGGCCGATGGCGACGTAGATGCAGCGCACCTGCTGTGCCGGGTCACCGGTCTCCCAAGCCTGCTTCTGGTTCAGGATGGTGTCGACGCAGACGGCAGTCTTGCCGGTCTTGCGGTCACCGATGATCAGCTGACGCTGGCCGCGGCCGATCGGGGTCTGCGAGTCGATGGCCTTGATGCCGGTCTGGAGCGGCTCGGAAACGCTCTGGCGCTCGACCACACTGGCGGCCTGATGCTCGAGGGCACGGCGCGTCTCGGCCTCGATGTCACCGCGGCCGTCGATCGGCTCGCCAAGCGGGTTGATGACACGGCCCAGGAAGGCGTCGCCGACCGGCACCGACAGCACCTCGCCGGTCCGCTTGACCTGCTGGCCCTCTTCGATGCCGTGGAAGTCACCGAGGATAACGGTGCCGACGCTGCGCTCATCGAGGTTCAGCGCCACGCCCAGCACGCCACCGGGGAACTCGAGGAGCTCCTGGGTCATGACCGAAGGCAGCCCCTCGACGTGGGCGATGCCGTCACCGGTGTCGGAGACGATGCCGATTTCTTCGCGGGTGGGGTCGGCGGAGAACGTCGCGACGTACTGCTCGATCGCGCCGGAAATATCGGCCGAGGAGATCGTCAACTCTGTCATGGCTTTTCGTCTTCCTGCTCGTCTTTAGGTGAAGCGTCTAATGGGTTTAGTTGGGCAGATGGAGGGCGGCGGCGGAGAGCCGGGTAGACAGGCTGCCGTCGATCTCCTCGTCACCGATGTTGACGATGAGGCCACCGAGCAGGTCGGGATCCACATCCAGCTGCACCGCGATGGTGCGGCCATAGATCTGTCCGAGTACCTGAGCCAGCCGGGTGATCTGCGCATCGCTGACCGGAGCTGCCGCCTTCACGTGAGCGACCGACTCGTCGCGGCGGGCGACCGCCAACTCGGCGACCTCAAGTACGGCGACATCAGCGCGCTTGCCACGCAACAGGCGCACGGTCTGGGCCAGCAGGCTGGTCACGATCAGGTTGGACCGACCCGCCAGAACGTTCTTCAGCAGCGTCACGCGGTCGGCGGCAGGCACGGCGGCGTCGCCCAGCAGCGTGCCCAGCTGCGGCTCTCCGTCGAGGATGCGGCTGACACGGAACAGCTGATCCTCCACGTCATCGATCTGGCCGTCACGCTCGGCCCGCTCCAGCAGCGCGAGGCGGGCGATGTGTTCGATCGCGGTGATCAGGTCACTGGAGGCTGACCAACGGGCCGTCACGGCCGCCCGCACTACCTCGAGCGCCGGGCGCCCGATCTTGGACGCGAGTACCGAGTCGACCAGGGCGACCTTGGCGGCCTGCTCGCTGGCATCGACCGGCTCGGACAGGTGCTTACGCAGCACCAATTCCTTGATAAGGAGCTCGGCGACCGCGGTCAGATCATCGGCCAGCGCGTTGAGCGTCAGGCTGTCCAGCGAGACCGCGTTGGCCTGGAAGGCCGACACCTGCTCCGCGAGCGATTCGCGGCTAGCGGCGTGCAAGCCGGCTCCTCCGACCGCCAACGGTCGGCGTTCGGTGTTGATGCTGCCTGCCATCTGGGACAGGTCATCGAGGAAGCGGTCGACGGTGGCGGACTGCGCCGCGGGGTCACTGACGTGTGAACGGACCAAATCGCCTGCGCGGTTAACGGATTCGGTGCCGAGATCACCACGGAGCTGACGGATCAGCTGCTGGCGCTGCAGCAGGATCTGCTCCTGGCCGTGCACCTTGATCCGCGCGACCTCGGCGTCGGCCTGCTCGCGCAGCTGCTTGGAGATCTGCACGGCGTCAGCCTTGGCTTCTTCGGCGATCTCGGCGGCGGCGGCCTTGGCATCTTCGATGGCCTTGGCGTGTGCGCCCTCGGCCTCGACCAGCTTGTCGGCCGCGGTCTTGCTGTCAGCGAGCTGCTGACGCACCGTGTCCTGTTGCTTGGCCATCAACGTGCGTACTGGCGGCACGACGTACTTGACCACCAGAAACACGATGACAGCGAACCCAAAGAGCTGTCCTAGAAATGTCGACATCTTTTAGCCTCGCCCTGCACTCGCTGGTTCCGAAAGGCTCACTCCGAGAACGCGTTCGGCGAGGGTCCGGGACAAGCTGTCGACATTCGCCGCCAGTTCGCCGGAGGTTGCCTCGCCTTGGCGGGCCAACTCCGCTGCGGCCTTTGTATTCACGGCAGTCGCTTCGGCATTGGCCCGCTGACGCATGTCTTCGAGAATTCCGCGTCCCTCGGCCCTGGCCTCGTCACGCACCGCAGTTGCGGCACCGCGCGCCTTGGCCAGCTCATCCTTGTAGTCAGCCTCGGCGGCGGTGAATTGCTCAGCGGCGTTCCGGTTGTCCTCGGTCGTCTTGGTGACCATGTCCTCGCGTGCCTTAAGCACCCGCTGGATCGGCGGCACCACGAAGGTTCCGATGACCGCCAGGACGATCAGGAAGATCGCCAGGACGACAAAGAAGGTGCCGTTGGGGATCAGGAAGTTGTTCTGCTTCCCGCCCTCTTCGGCGGCTTCCGCCGCTACTGCCGTGACGGCAGTGGCGACACTGTGCAATTCACCCATGCCGATTAGCTGGCGCCGGGGGTCGCGAAGACGAACAGCGCCATGAAGGCCAGGTTGATGAAGTATGCAGCCTCAACCAGACCAACGGTGATGAAGAACGGCGTGAACAGCCGGCTCTGAGCCTCAGGCTGACGGGCAACACCGGAGATCAGGGCGTTACCGGCGATACCGTCACCGATACCGGCACCGATGGCGCCACCGGCCATGATCAATCCACCGCCGATGAGGGCACCAGCAACAATTGTCGGGTCCGCCATTTTCTTCCTCCTTATTATGTGGTAGCTGTGCTACCGGGGTCTATTCAGGTTGGTCTGGGTAATTAGTGGTGTTCGTCGGTTTCCATCGACTGGCTGAAGTACAGGACCGTCAGCAGTGCGAAGATAAAGGCCTGGATCAGGCCGACGAACAGGTCGAATGCCTTCCAGATGGCGTTGGGCGCCCACATGATGTACGCGGGGAACATGGCAATAAGGGCCACCATGATGCCGCCGGCGAACATGTTGCCGAAGAGCCGCAGCGACAGCGAGATGGGCTTGGCCAGCTCCTCGATCGGGTTGATGAACGCGGTAACCCAGGTGTGACCCTTGAGCAGCTTGATCGGGTGCCCGATCAGGCCGCGGCGCGCAAAACCAGCAATGTGGTAGCAGACGAACACGAACAGCGCCAACGCCAAGACGTAGTTGATATCCGAAGCCGGCGGGGCCAACAGTTCGGCTGTCTTACCCGTGTCGTCCGTGTACTGCACGGGCAGCACCGAAATCCAGTTGGACACGAGAATGAAGACGAAGATCGTCACGGCCAGCGGCAGCACAAACGGCGCCACCTTCATGCCGATGGCCGACTCAACCTGGTTGCGGAACTGAACCGTCACCGCCTCGAAGAACAGCTGCACACCGTTCGGCACGCCGGTCGAGGTGACCTTGGCTCGCAAGAACAATGCCAGCGCGATCACGACCACCCCGGCCAGGGCCGTGGCGACAATGGTGTCGACGTTCACCTCACCGAGAAAGCCCCAGTGTGCGTGCTTGTGATGGCCAACCTCGATGGCGGCTTCAGCCTGGAATGTCGTAATCATGCTGCGCCCTGCTCACTGCTCACTGAACGGATCCCTTTCCACACCGGCACAGCGGTGGTCAACACCAGCAGCACCTGGAACAACGCGACTCCGAAGAACACCCCGAGACCAGCGGGGCGGAACACGAATGCGATCACCAGGGCGAGGACAGTGATGATCATCAACCGCGCCGCGGAATTGATGGCCATCTTTTGCTTGCTTGGATTGTCTTGCGCGGTAATCACTTCCGCAGATTGGCGAACGAGGAGAGCGTTCACCAAGCCGAGTCCAAGCCCAGTAACGAAGAAGACGCCGAACTGCCAATGCCCTAGCAGGGCGGAGGCCAGCAGAGCCAAGGCACCGAGAACGCCACACAACGCCGCCAGACGCAACGGGCGAAACGCCAATGCCGGAAGAACCAGCGGGGCATCGGGGTTTGCCTGGGGCGCGGTCACCTGGGGTGTCACCTCACATCTTTGTCGGGGTGGCGGAACAAAAACTGCGTTCGTCGGTTCCAGACCTTATAGGAGGTCTGAGGGCTCGCTGAACTCACCTCAATGGGCAGCTCCCTGTCGGTCAGTTGATCGGTCCGGCGGGCCCTGGAATGTCTAGCCAGACTTTCCAAAAAAATCCGTCGTTCCGGTGTGGCCGGCACCCGTGAGTTTTCGGGTATGGCAGAACCGTATCACATGGTAGAGACCGTTAATGCACCCCTACTACTTTTCGTCGTACACCGACGATTCCATCGATACCGTCGCCGAACTCGGCCCCGATTCGGCGCCCGGCAGCTGATCGGGTTCTTCGCGACGCAGCAAGGGAACGACCGTTGCGACGATGGCGATCCCGACGGCACCCACCACCACCGCCCCCGCATAGCGGGGCTCGAAGAAGATGGTGCTGGCGGCTCCGAACGCGATGATCGCCACCCATAGGTAGATGATCAGCACCGCCTTGCGATGCGAGTGCCCGATCTGGAGCAGTCGGTGGTGTAGGTGCATCTTGTCTGGGCTGAAGGGGCTCCGGCCGGCGCGGGTCCGCCGGATGATCGCCAACAAAGCATCCAGCGCAGGCACCAGCATCACCGCAATCACCAGCAAGAACGGCGACAGGAGGACGAACATGTCCTTGGCGCCGTACGAGCTCTGTGAGATGGGGCCCGCGGCCGTCGTGGATGCCGCCGCCAGCATCAGGCCGATCAGCATCGACCCCGAGTCCCCCATGAAGATGCGGGCCCGGTGGAAGTTATGCGGGAGGAAGCCAAGGCACGCCCCGGCGAGCACCACCGAGATCACCGCGGGCGGGTAGTACAGGACATCACCCCCGTGGCTGCGCAGTAGCCCGATCGAGAAGATGCAGATGGCAGCGGCGGTAATGAGCCCCAGGCCGGCGGCCAGCCCGTCGAGGCCGTCCACGAAGTTCATCGCGTTGACGATCGACACCGTCAACGCGAGCGTGACCAGGATCGAGGACATCTGGTCCAGCACGATGGTCCCCACCCCGCCGAACGGGATGTAGATCATGCTCCAGGCCACCCCCATGGTGACCAGGACGCTGGCGGCCGTGACCTGGCCGGCGAATTTAGTCAACGCGTCCAGGCCCCATTTATCGTCGATGAGACCGACGACCATGATGATGCCTCCCGCGACGACGACGGCAGGCATGCCCGAGGAGTAGACGAAACCCCGTGTCAGGGCGGGCAGTTGCGAGGCCAGGAAGATCGCCGCGCACACACCGAGGTACATCCCTAGACCGCCCATCCGGGGGGTCGGCTGCAGGTGCACGTCACGCTCGCGCGGATAGGCCACGGCGCCCACGCGGGTCGCGAACATCCGCACTCCACCGGTGCAGAAGAACGTCGTGATGGCCGCGGTCAGCCCAACCAGGGCAAGCTCACGCAGAGGGACACCCGCGCCGCGATCGGCAAGGGCCAGCAGCTCACTCACGCATCCGACCGTACTTCAAGATCCTGTGGGATCCGCCGACTCGCCGGGCCCGAGATTCCCGGAAGGCCCAATCGCAGTGCCCCCGATCGCCGTACCAATGACACTGACGACCTGTTCCCGGGTGATCGGCCCTTCCCGCACGATCAGCGGCACCGGCCCGGTGAGATCGACGATGGTCGATGCCGCGCCCAGCTCCGCCGTGCCACCGTCCAGGTACACCGCAACCTTGTCGTCCAACTGATCGCGGGCCGCCCCCGCCGTGAGCGCCGCGGGTTGCCCCGAGACGTTGGCGCTGGAGACCGCCATCGGACCGACGGCGCGCAGTAGATCGATGGCCACCGGATGCAGAGGCATCCGAAGCATGACGCTCCCCTGCGCATCCCCGAGATCCCAGGACAGCGACGGCGCGTGCTTCACGATGATGCTCAGCGGTCCCGGCCAGAATGCCTCGATGAGTTCACGGGCGGCCGATGGAACCGCGAACACCAGTCCGTCGATGGTGTGCCATGACCCCACGAGAACACCGACGGGCATATCCCGGCCTCGCCCCTTGGCGGCCAGCAGCGCCGACACCGCATTGGAATCGAATGCGTCACAACCTAATCCGTAGACGGTGTCAGTGGGCATGACTACCAGCTCACCCGCCTTGAGCGCGCTCACCGCCGCGTCGACGCCGTCCTGGCGGGTCGCAGCGTCCTGGCAGTCATAGACGACGGTCACGCACCCAGTCTATGGGGTCGGGAATTTCGGCGGGCGGTGACGAATCGCGGCCGTCCCGCCAGGTCGTATCGCTGCACAACCTCGTCGAACAGGCCACTTGCCGTGAACAACTCGCGTGTTCCATCACCATTGGTGTCATCGTGCTCAACCCCGATCCGGCCCCCAGCACCCAGGAGACGACCGGCGGCCGTCACGATGGGCGCGATGATCGCCAGCCCATCGACACCCGCAAACAATGCCAATGGCGGATCGTGCTGCGCCACTTCGGGCTCCAGCTCGGCACCTTCAGGGATGTACGGCGGGTTGGCGACGATCAGATCGACTGTTCCGTCCAGCTCCGCCAGCAGCGTGGACGCGGTCACGTCGGCCTGGATCACCTCGACCGGAGTTCCTTGGGTGTTGCGCCGCGTGTAGATCAACGCCTGCTCATCCAGCTCGATCGCGAGGATACGAGCGGCCGGCTCGTCATGCGACAAGGCGACCGCGAGCGCTGCCGATCCGGCACACAACTCGACAACCGTCGCACGAGTTGTCAATTCCTCTGTCGCCCAGGCGTATAGAGACTCCGTCTCCGGGCGCGGAATGAACACACCGGGGCCCACAAATACCTCGACAGGGCCGAAGGCGGCGTTACCGGTCAAGTGCTGCAAGGGAATCCGCCGAGCGCGCGCCGCCACCAGATCACGGTATCTCTCGGGGAAACCCGGCGTGATGTCAGCGAAGCGCAGCCGTGTCCGCGGGATGCCGAGCAGATGTGAGGCGAGCTCTTCGGCGTCCACTTGTGGGCTGGAAACCTCTGCCCGAGAGAGCGATTCGATCGCCTCGGCGATCAGCTGACACAACCCGCTCATCTAACTCACGCCTCCTGCAGGCGCGCCTTTCGATCGGCCACGGCCAGCGCATCGAACAGCGCGTCGAGGTCGCCGTCGAGCACCTGGTCCAGATTATGCGCCTTGAACCCGACGCGGTGATCGGTGATCCGGTTCTCCGGGAAGTTATAGGTGCGAATCCGCTCACTGCGGTCCACGGTGCGGATCTGGCTGGCACGACCGGCCGATGCGTCGGCCTGCGCTTGCTCCTCGGCCAGAGCCTGCAAGCGCGCTGCCAGCACCTGCATGGCGCGCGCCTTGTTCTGCAGCTGAGAGCGCTCGTTTTGGCAGGTCACCACGATCCCGGTGGGCAGGTGGGTGATGCGGACCGCCGAGTCGGTGGTGTTCACGCCCTGGCCGCCCTTGCCCGAGGAGCGGTAGACGTCGATCCGAAGATCCGACTCGTCGATCTGGACTTCCTGCACCTCCTCGGGTTCGGGATACACCAAGACACCAGCTGCCGAAGTATGCACGCGTCCTTGGGATTCGGTGACGGGAACACGCTGGACGCGGTGCACTCCGCCTTCGAATTTGAGCCGCGACCACACACCGTCGGCGCTGTCGCCCTTGCTGGCGATGGCCAAGGTGGCGTCCTTGTACCCGCCGAGGTCGGATTCGGTCTCATCGAGAACCGTGACTTTCCAGCCATGCCGCTCGGCGTAGCGGATGTACATGCGGGCCAGGTCGGCAGCGAACAGTGCTGACTCTTCGCCGCCCTCACCAGATTTCACTTCAAGGAGGATGTCGTCACCGTCATGGGGGTCGCGGGGCGCCAGCATGTCCGACAGCTGCGTTTCCAGCTCGGCGACCGACAATTCCAGCTCGGTCACCTCATCGGCAAATGACGGATCGTCCGCGGACAACTCACGGGCGGTGTCCAGATCATCGCGAGTGGCGGCCAGCTTGCGATGGGTGGCGACGATCGGCGAGAGCATCGCGAACCGGCGGCCGGCCTTGCGCGCCGCGCCCGCATCCGCGTGCAGCGCCGGGTCGGCCAGTTGCTTCTCCAGCTCAGCGTGCTCGGCCAGCATCGATTCGATCAGCGGCGTCTCGCTCATGCGCCCTCCTCCCAATGTTCATACGCTCAGTCGTCATACAAAAAAACCGACGCCCGGACTGCACAAAGGCAAATCCGGGCGTCGGCAAGAAAGCTATTTGTCGGCTGCGGCCTTGCGCTTGCCGTACCGGGCCTCGAACCGGGCGACGCGACCGCCGCTGTCCAGGATCTTCTGCTTGCCGGTGTAAAAGGGGTGGCACTGCGAGCAGACCTCGACCACAATGTGGCCGCTGTCCTTGGTGCTGCGGGTGGTGAATGTGTTACCGCAGCCGCAGACCACGCTGGTCTCGACGTAAGTGGGGTGGATACCCGATTTCATTGCTTTTCCTCTGCTTGTTATGGCCGCCGGGTCGCTTGATGGGCGTGAACCGGAACCCTTCAAAAGGCTGAGAGGCCATTATGCCAGCTCAGTTACGTAGAACCTAAACGGCGCCGACCTGCGCGCTATTCCCGATTCCGGGACCCGGCGTACGTTGGGAAAGGAACGCCGATTCGGAAGGGATACGCATGAACATCAAGAGATTGATCGTGACAAGCGCAACCGCGGCGGCGATGGGCTTAGCCACATTCGCGGGCGCACAGGGCCTGGCCAATGCCGACCCCATCACTCCCCCGACACCGCCGCCCATTCCCCAGGCGCCACCGATTCCACAGGGACCGGGGGCACCGCCCATTCCCCAGGCACCACCGATTCCTCAGATTCCGTCCATCCCGCAGCCGTGATGCGCACCTGATCTCGAGCATGTAACGGGCGTTGACATCCTGTCGATATCCCCAACAGCAGCCGCGGCATAACTACCGCCATGCTGCTGTTGGATATCAATATCTTTCGGTTGAGTCGGGGCGAACCGCCGAGATAATCGGACAGGAGTCGCACATGAATCTGAAAAGTCTTGTGAGTCAGGGTGCCATCGTTGGCGCCTTGGCGATGGGCACGATGGGACTGGGCGCGGTTCCGGCATACGCACAGCCCGCTGGTCAGCACGGTTACGTCCAAGATCATCCGAATCGCCCGCACGACGACGACGATGACTGGGGTGACCACGACGGTCGGCATGACGGTCGGCATGACAACGGGAACTGGCGCGGAAACGACAATTGGCGCGATCGCGACCAGGGCTGGCGGGATGACCGCAGGTGGCGAGACGATCGCCGGGAATGGCGTGACAATCCGTGGCATTACGATCAGCGTCCGCCCTGGGGCTGGGCGCCGCCGCCTCGTGCCGAATGGCGCGGGCCGCTCCCCGACCGCTGGGGCCCGCCTCCCCAGGCCTTCGACTACTGGGGATATCGGGTCCAGCCAATCTGGGATGACGGATTCCGGACCTGGGGATTCTGGCTCTTCGGCATCTGGATCCCGCTCGCGTCGATCGGCTAGCGGTTCGGCGCGAAGGTCTGGGGCGCATCCGAGATGCGCCCCAGTTTGTCGGGATTCATCACCCACATCAGTCGCTCGATACCGCGCTCGGACACATCGAGGGTGAGAAGTGCCGTTGGGGTGCCGTCCCGAGCAATGAGCACCGCGGGCCGATCATTCGCGGTGATCCATTGGAGCGTGGTGTTCCGCCAGAAGTGATCGCGGAACGACCGTACGAACATCGCCACGCTTGCCCTTCCCCCGACCAGGACCCGCGATGCATTCCGTACGCCGTTGCCGTCCGTGTGGCTGACCACATCTGCGGCCAACAGCGCCTCCAACCCCGCGAGATCGCCGGACTCCGCCGCGGTGACGAATGCGGCCAGGAGACGTTGCTGCTCGGCAGCATCGGCCGGGGCCCGGCGATCCGCGATGAGGTGTTTGCGCGCCCGGCTCACAAGCTGGCGGGCGTTGACGTCCGAAACCTCGATTGCCCGGCCGATCGACTCGTACGGGTAATCGAAGGCCTCCCGCAAGATGTAGGCGGCGCGCTCGGGTGCTGGCAGCTTCTCCAGCAGCATCAGCGTGGCAAGGCGCAGCGCTTCTCCTCTCTCGGCTCCCAGCGCGGGGTCGGCGCTGGTATCAACCGGTTCGGGAAGCCAAGGGCCGACGTAAGTTTCGCGACGACTACGCGCGGAATTCAACGCGTTGATGCACAGTCGAGTCGTGGCCGTCACCAGAAACGCGGTGGGGTCCCGCACCGACGCGCGGTCGGCAGACTGCCACCGCAGCCAGACGTCCTGGACGATGTCCTCGGCGTCAGTGACGCTACCGAGCATCCGATACGCGACACCGAAGAGTCGTGGCCGCACTCCCGCGAAGATCTCTGCGGCACCCGCGAGATTGGCTGGTACCCGGCCATTGTCAGCCACCCCGCAATCCTAATCTCGATGCACGGCCGATCCTTGTCACATATCGGATGGCTATCCGGTCTAGTTGGTATGGATCTGACTAACCACACTGCACTTGTTACGGGAGGGACCGCCGGAATCGGCTTAGCCTCTGCGCGTCTACTGGGGGCCGAGGGCGCCTCGGTGATCATCGCCGGACGAGACCGCGAAAGAGGGGAAGCCGCAGCCGCTGAGGTCGGCGCACGTTTCGTGCGCGCCGACCTCAGCGACCTTGAATCCGTGAAATACCTTGCGCAAGAGTCTGGTGAGGTGGACATTCTGGTCAACAACGCGGCGACATTTCCGGGAGCGATGACTGTTGAACAATCGACCGGGTCATTCCAGACAACATTCGACACCAACGTACGCGGCACATATTTTCTGGTCGCTGCACTCGCTCCCGCGATGCTTGCACGCGGACGCGGCAGCATCGTGAACGTGACCAGTCTGGTCGCCGTCAAAGGGGTACCGGGCGCCTCCACGTACAGCGCGTCAAAGGCCGCCATCGAAGCACTCACGCGGACATGGGCTGCCGAGTTCGGTCCGCACGGCGTGCGCGTGAACAGTGTCGCACCGGGCCCGACCGACACCGAGGGTGTCGTCGCCGAATGGGGCGACACCAATGAGGAGCTGGGGCGGGCACTGCCGTTGAGACGCACGGCCAGTCCTGATGAAATCGCGCAGGCGATCCTGTTTTTGGCCTCGCCACGTTCCAGCTTCGTTACCGGTTCCACTCTGCATGTCGACGGAGGAGGATCCGCGGTCTGACAGGCCAAACCCTGGCAAGGTGCTAGGCGCCCAACCGCATTCCGTCAACGAATCCACAATCTGTCGCGTGGACGGGAGCGACCCCGCGTCTGACCGTCACCCTGTCAAAGCTGCGAGAGATCACCGGTCTTTACCGGTGATCTCTCGCCACGCTCTAGCTGTACTGCGGCTCGTCGGCGTTCATCCCACCCGGTGCGGTCTTGGAGACCTGGAGCAGGAACTCATAGTTGTTCTTGGTCTTGCGCAGCTGGCTCATCAGCAGGTCGATGGCCTGATGTGAATCCAGTCCCGACAACACACGGCGCAGCTTGTGCACGATCGCGAACTCATCGCCGCTCATCAGCAGCTCGTCCTTACGAGTGCCCGACGGGTTGACGTCGACAGCCGGGAACACCCGGCGCTCGGCGATCTTGCGGTCGAGCTTGAGCTCGGCGTTGCCGGTGCCCTTGAACTCCTCGAAGATGACGGTGTCACCGGTGGAGCCGGTCTCAACCATGGCCGTGGCGATGATCGTCAGCGAGCCACCGTGCTCGATGTTGCGCGCCGCGCCCAGGAAGCGCTTGGGCGGGTAGAGCGCGGTCGAGTCGACACCACCGGACAGGATGCGGCCGGACGCGGGCGAGGCGTTGTTGTACGCACGTCCCAGACGGGTGATGGAGTCGAGCAGCACCACGACGTCCTTGCCCTGCTCCACGAGGCGCTTGGCACGTTCGATGGCGAGCTCGGCAGCCTGGGTGTGATCTGACGGCGGGCGATCGAAGGTGGAGGCGATGACCTCACCCTTGACCGAGCGCTGCATGTCGGTGACCTCTTCGGGTCGTTCGTCGACCAGCACCACCATCAGATGGCATTCGGGGTTGTTCGCAGAGATCGCATTGGCGATGTTCTGCATGATCGTGGTCTTACCGGCCTTCGGCGGAGACACGATCAGGGCGCGCTGCCCCTTGCCGATCGGCATGATCAGGTCGATCACGCGGGTCGTCAACTTCTCGGTGGTGGTCTCCAACCGCAGCCGCTGATTCGGGTACAGCGGGGTCAGCTTGGTGAAGTCGGGGCGCTGCCTGGCGTCCTCGACCGGGCCGCCATTCACGGAATCGAGGCGCACCAGCGGGTTGAACTTCTGCCGCTGATTCTGGTTCCCGGCGTCCGCATCGCGGGGCACCCGCACCGCGCCGGTGATGGCATCGCCCCGTCGCAGACCGTTCTTGCGCACCAGGTTCATCGAGACGTACACATCGTTCGGCCCGGCCAGATAACCGGATGTCCGAACGAACGCGTAGTTGTCGAGCACGTCGAGAATGCCGGCCACCGGCTGGACGACATCGTCGTCGCGCAGCTCGGTCTCGCCGCCGCCGCTCTCGTTGGTGTTGCGGTCACGACCGCGGCGGCGTTCACGAGTACGACGGCCACGACGGCCACGACCCTCGCCGTCATCGCCGCGGTTGCCCTGGTTGTTGTCTTGGTTCTGGTTGTCCGAGTTCTGGCTCCCCGAGCCGCCATCGCGACCCGAATTCTCGGAATTCTCGGAATTCGCGCGGCCACTGTTCTGCTGCTTGCGCTCGCCGTCGGCGTTCTGGTTCTGGTTGCGACGCCGCTCGCCACGGCCTTCGCGGGGTGCGCCGTTGTTCTCGGCGCCCTTGCCCTCAGCGACCTCGGCAGAGCCAGTCTCCGGGGTGGACTTCGACGCCTCGGCAGGCAGCTCAAGGGCGGTCTGGGTCGGCTCGGCTTGAGCCGGCGCCTTCTCGCCCTTCTGGTCCTTCTGGTCCTGCTGGGCGGCCTCGGCGGGTGCCGAAGCGCCCTGAGGCTGCTGCGCCTGGGTGTTCTGGTTGTTGTTCTTCGGCCCGCCGAGCGCACCTTGATGCTCACGAATAGCGGCGATCAAATCGCCCTTACGCATTCCGGAGGTGCCCTTGACGCCTACTTGGCTGGCCAGCGCACGCAACTCCGGCAACACCATCGTCGACAGCGCACCCAGTCCATCACCCCGGCGCTCCTTGGTGGAACGGTCGGAAGAGGCTGCGGTGGGCGCCTCCGGAGTTTCCGGGGCGGCTTCGGTCGCGATGAGGTCCGTATCGGTCACGGATTTCCTTTCCTTCCCCCGCCAAACATGGGGCGAGGGGTCTCACTTCGGCCAGTCAGGTTGCTGGCCGCGAAGTTCATGCTGCGGGCCCATGCAGATAGGGCCACACGAGGTCCGGAGAAATAACAGCTGACCATCGACCTTGCGCAATATCGCCGCCTGTCTAGGACGACGGAGACATCGGAAAGAACTAGGAGAATTTGTGATCGTCCTCGTTCTCGGCGCAGGTGCGCAGAAGCTGCAATTGCTGGGACTGATACCGAGGATAACCCCCTGGTGAGCATCAAGCAACCAGCACCCCCCGGCGAGTCCCCCGCTCACCAGCCATAACGCCAGCTATCGAGCCGACACACCCGCCGATACGGATAACGCCACGAGTGAGAAACCTTGATCTTCAGCGTATTTCACCGCGGAATCGGGGAGATCGCCCGTGGTCAGCGCCAACACCGCAGGTCCCGCACCCGAAAGTACCGCCGCGACCCCCTGGCTGCGCAGGTATCCCAGAACCTCCGCCGATGCCGGCATCGCGACGGCGCGCTGCGGCTGATGCAAGCGATCCTCGGTGGCTGTCATGAGCAGATCCGGCCGCGTAGTCAACGCGACGGCAAGCAACGCCGCACGGCTAATGTTGAATCTTGCATCTACATGGGTAACAAATTCGGGCAGCAATACACGAGTGTGCGCCGTGGAGGACTGTTCCTCGGGGATGGCGGCGACAACCCTGATATCGGGGTGCACATCGAGACGAGCGGCCGCATAGACAGGAGCCGCGCCCGAGGTCTCCGACCAGGAAACCACGGCTCCCCCGAGAACACTGGCCGCCGCATTGTCCGGATGCCCCTCGAATTCCGAGGCCAGCTGCACCAGCACTTCATCGGAAAGCACCGGGCGCCCGGCCTTGGCGAGCAGTCCGTTCGCGACCGCCAGACCGGCCACTGCTGCCGCGGCCGACGAACCCAACCCACGCGAGTGCGGAATTTTGTTGTGGCACTGGACGATCAGGCCTGGCGTGGCGGCTCCTCCGGCGGCGAGTCCGCGCTCGATCGCGCGCACGACAAGGTGGCTGCCATCAAGCGGAACCTCACCGGCGCCCTGACCTTCGACGGCCACCTTGAGACCGGATTCGGTTGTGTTGACTTCGATCTCGTCATATAACGACAGTGCGATACCAAGACTGTCGAAGCCCGGGCCCAGGTTCGCGCTCGACGCCGGCACCACCACGGTGGTGGACAGCCCCGCGGGCAGGAGTTCGTTCACGCGAGTTCCAGCGCCTCGGCGACCGCGCTCGCCTGCACCGGAATGGGAGTCACCTCGGGCATTCCGCTCAGGGCATTATCGGGATCTTTCAGGCCGTTACCCGTCACGGTGCAAACCACGGTGGAGCCCTTCGGAACCCAACCGTCGGCAACCGATTTCAGCAGGCCTGCAATGCTGGCCGCCGACGCGGGCTCCACGAACACGCCCTCACTGGAGGCGACCAACCGGTAAGCGTTGAGAATCTCCTCGTCGGTGACGGCCAGGAACTTGCCACCCGACTCCTGTTGTGCGGCAACAGCACCCGACCACGACGCCGGCGATCCGATTCGAATCGCGGTGGCAATGGTCTCCGGATTCGCAACGGGGGCCCCGTTGACCAGAGGCGCCGCACCCGCAGCCTGCGCACCGAGCATCTTGGGCAGCCGATCCGAGAGACCATCGCGGTAATACTCGTTGTACCCGCGCCAATATGCGGTGATGTTCCCTGCGTTGCCGACCGGCAGTGCATGAATATCCGGGGCGGTGCCGAGGGCATCCATGATCTCGAAGGCGGCGGTCTTCTGCCCCTCGATGCGCACCGGGTTCACGGAGTTCACCAGCGCGATGGTCGGATAGTCGGCAGTAGTCTTGCGCGCCAGCTCCAGACAGTCGTCAAAGTTGCCATCCACCTGGATGATCCGCGCACCGTGGATGACGGCCTGAGCCAGCTTGCCCATCGCGATCTTGCCCTGCGGGATCAACACCGCACAGGTTATGCCCGCCTTGGCGGCGTAGGCGGCGGCAGAGGCCGAGGTGTTCCCGGTCGAGGCGCACAGCACCGCACGCTGGCCGCGGGCCAGCGCGTCGGTCACCGCCATCGTCATGCCGCGGTCCTTGAACGAACCCGTGGGGTTGAGGCCTTCGACCTTCAAATGCACCGTGCAACCGGTGAGCTCGGACAGGCGCGCCGCAGGTAGCAGCGGAGTACCGCCCTCACGCAGGGTCACGGGCTGCCAGTTTTCTCCGATCGGGAGACGATCCCGGTACGCCGCGATGAGGCCGGGCCAAGGGGTGTGAACAGTCACTCTTGTGTTCCTTCCAGCCGGATGACACTCGCGACACCCAGCACCACGTCGAGATCGGCAAGTGCGGCAACGGTTTCCGAGAGCGCAGCATCTGTCGCCTTGTGGGTGAGCACAACCAACCGGGCGCCCGTCTCGTCGACCTCGCCCTCCTGCCGAACGGTGGCGATGCTGACCTCACGCTTGGAGAATTCGGCGGCCACGGTGGCCAGCACGCCGGGCTTGTCGGCAACCCGCATCCGCACGTAGTACCGGGTCGGGATAAGACCGATCGGGGCGATGGGCAGCTGCGCATATCGGGACGCCCGCGGACCACGCCCCCCTTGTACCCGGTTGCGCGCTGCCATGACCAAATCGCCGAGCACGGCGGACGCAGTCGGCGCACCGCCGGCACCCTGGCCGTAGAACATCAGTTCCCCGGCGGCCTCTGCCTCCACGAAGACTGCATTGAACGCGCCGTTGACGCTTGCCAGCGGATGGGTCAGCGGCACCAGCGCCGGATAGACACGGGCCGAAACCCATTGGCGGCCCTCGGCATCAGCGAGTCGCTCACAGATGGACAGCAGCTTGATGGTGCACTGCAAAGCCCGCGCTGACTCGAAGTCTTCAGCGCCGATATTCGTGATGCCCTCGCGATACACATCTTCTGCGCTGACCCTGGTGTGAAAGGCGATGGACGCGAGGATGGCCGCCTTGGCCGCAGCGTCATAACCCTCGACATCAGCGGTCGGGTCGGCCTCGGCATACCCGAGCTCGCCCGCCTCGGCGAGTGCCGTGGCATAACCGGCCCCGGTGTTGTCCATCGCGGACAGGATGTAGTTGGTGGTGCCATTGACGATTCCGGACACCCGGATCACCGAGTCTCCGGCCAGGGACTGCGTCAGCGGGCGGATGACCGGAATGGCACCGGCCACGGCGGCCTCGAAATAGAGATCAACCCTTGCCCTTTCGGCGGCCTCGGCGAGCTCTCCGGCCGATTGGGCCAGCAAGGCCTTGTTGGCGGTGACTACCGACTTGCCCGCATTGAGTGCGGCCAGAATGCCGCGACGGGCGGGTTCGATCGGGCCCATGAGCTCGACGACGATGTCGACATCGTCGCGTGCTACCAGGGCGTCGATATCGTCGG
Organism: Mycobacterium sp. NGS15; assembly: GCF_059813245.1. Classification (NCBI taxonomy): domain Bacteria; kingdom Bacillati; phylum Actinomycetota; class Actinomycetes; order Mycobacteriales; family Mycobacteriaceae; genus Mycobacterium; species Mycobacterium sp. NGS15. The sequence goes on from NZ_JCALEF010000006.1 coordinate 149,368, forward strand.
TGAGCAGATCCACCGGAACTCCGCGGTCGTCGGCGACACGGCGCACGCCGATGCCGCGGATCTCCAGCGGAGCACCGATGCGGGCAGCGAGATCGCTCGCGCTGCTTTCGATGATGCGCGCCACCTCGCTGCCGACATTGCCCAGGCCCAGGATCGCTACGCCTATCGCGTCACTCATTCACTTACCTCCAAACTCACCAAATCCTCGACGGTCTCGCGCCGCAGGATCAGTCGCGCCTCGCCATCCTTGACGGCGATGACCGCCGGACGGGTCAGCAGGTTGTATCGGCTGGACATCGAGTAGCAGTATGCGCCGGTCGCGGCGACCGCCAGCAGATCGCCGGGGGCCACATCCTCCGGCAGCCACGCGTCCCTGACCACGATATCGCCGCTTTCACAGTGCTTTCCGACCACCCGGGACAGCACCGGCGCGACATCGCTATCACGGGAAACCAGCTGTGGGTGGTACTCGGCCTGATAGAGCGAGGTGCGGATGTTGTCGCTCATCCCGCCGTCGACGCTCACGTAGCGGCGCTGACCATTCGAGAGAATCACGTCCTTGGTGGTGCCCACCCGGTACAACGTGACGGTGCCCGGACCGGCGATGGCCCGGCCCGGCTCGATCACCAAACGCGGCTCGGGCAGACCGGCCAGCGCCGATTCGGTGCGCACGATCACGCCAAGCTTGGCCGCCAGGTCCCCGATGGGGGGCGGATCGTCGGAGGGCACGTAACTGATGCCGAGGCCGCCACCGAGGTCGATGATGTTGAGCTGCGCGGTCTTCTCGGTACCGAACTCGGCGACCACATCACGCAGCAGGCCGATCACCCGGTGCGCGGCGACCTCGAACCCGTCGACATCGAAGATCTGCGAGCCGATATGGCTATGCAATCCGACCAGTCGGAGGTTGTCGGTGGCGAAGACACGCCGCACGGCCTCCAGCGCCTGACCACCCGCGAGAGACAACCCGAACTTCTGATCCTCGTGCGCGGTGGAGATGAACTCATGGGTATGCGCCTCGACACCGACGGTGACGCGCACCAAAACGTCCTGCACCACACCGGCACTGCCCGCGATCGCATCCAAACGTTCGATCTCGATCATCGAATCAACGACGATGTGCCCAACGCCGGCCTGCACCGCCTGCGCGAGCTCCGCCTCAGATTTGTTATTGCCGTGCAGCGCGACTCGCTCCGGCGGGAACTCGGCGCGCAACGCGATGGCAAGCTCACCCGCCGAGCAGACATCGAGGCCCAATCCCTCATCTTTGATCCAGCGTGCGATCTCGGTGCACAGGAACGCCTTCGAGGCATAATGCACACGCGCTGCGCCGCCGAACGCTGCCGCCATATCCCGGCAGCGTGAACGGAAATCGTCTTCGTCGATGACGAACAGTGGCGTGCCGTACTTTTCGGCGAGCCCGGAGACGGTCAGGCCCGCGAGGGTAACCTCACCGTCGGTACCGCGAGAAGCATTGCGGGGCCATACGTTCGGCGCCAACTCAGTCGGGTTGGCCGGTGGTGCACTGGTCATGGCGGTGTGCTGTTCCCCTTCTGCGTGGCGGGGGCCTGCCGGGTGTGCGCTCACATCCGCTCCGGTGCGCTCACGCCGAGAATGTCCAGGCCGTTGGCGATGACCTGCCGGGTGGCAAGGCATAGCGCCAGGCGCGCCGCGTGCAGATCTCCAGGTGTTTCGTCACCCTGAGGGAGCACCCGACATGAGTCGTAGAACCGGTGGTAATCGCCGGCGATGTTTTCCAAATAGCGTGCGACACGGTGTGGTTCACGCAACACTGCGGCATTCTGCAGGATGCGGCCGAACTCGCCGAGCCCCCGGATGAGCGCACCCTCCTTCTCGTGGGTGAGCAGTTCGAGATGGTCGGTCGAGTGCTGCAGGCCCAGATCGGCGGCATTGCGCGCCAGCGCGCAGAGCCGTGCGTGCGCGTATTGGACGTAGTAGACCGGGTTCTCGCTCGATGCTGAGGCCCACAGCTGTAGGTCGATGTCGATAGAGGTATCCACCGAAGACCGGATCAACGCGTAGCGGGCGGCATCGACGCCGATGGCGTCAACCAGGTCATCGAGGGTGATGACGGTGCCGGCGCGCTTGGACATCCGGACCGGCTGGCCGTCGCGTACCAGGTTGACCATCTGGCCGATGAGCACCTCGACGCTATCGGCGTCGTAACCCAGCGCTGCGGCAACGGCTTTCAGGCGCGCGATGTACCCGTGGTGATCCGCACCGAGCATGTAGATGCACAGGTCGAAGCCCCGCTCACGCTTATCGAGGTAGTAGGCGATGTCGCCGGCGATGTAGGCGGGGTTGCCGTCACTCTTGATGACAACCCGGTCCTTGTCGTCGCCGAAGTTGCTCGAACGCAGCCAGGACGCGCCATCTTTCTCATAGATGTTGCCAGTCTTACGCAGCTGCGCGATGGCCTCCTGCACCCTGCCGGAGGTGTGCATCGAGTCCTCGTGGGTGAAAACGTCGAAGTCCGTGCCGAACTCGTGCAATGACTCCTTGATGTGGGTGAACATCAAGTCCACACCTACCGCACGGAACGCCTCGGCCTTCTCGTCGTCGGGCAGCGAGAGCGCATCGGGGCGCTGGGTGAGCACTTGCTTGGCAATATCGGCGATGTAATCGCCGGCGTACCCGTCCTCCGGGGCTTCCTTGCCCTCGGCCGCGGCGATGAGCGAGCGGACAAACCGGTCGATCTGCGCCCCATGGTCGTTGAAGTAGTACTCGCGGGTGACCTTGGCGCCCTGGCGGGTCAGCAGCCGGCCCAGTGCATCGCCGACCGCGGCCCAACGGGTACCGCCGATGTGGATCGGGCCCGTCGGGTTCGCCGATACGAATTCCAGGTTGACCGTGTGCGTGCCCTGCGCATCGGAATTGCCGTAGTTCTGACCCGCGCGGAGGATGTTCGTGACGATGGTGCCCTGCGCATCGGCGGCGATCCTCAGGTTCACGAACCCGGGCCCGGCGATTTCGGCAGCGGCAATCGCCTCGTTGGCGACGAGCGCATCGACGAGCCAGGTGGCCAGGTCGCGCGGGGCGACACCGACCTTCTTGGCAACCTGCAGGGCTACGTTGGTGGCATAGTCGCCGTGCTCCGGATTACGGGGGCGTTCGACGGTCACCGTGGCCGGTAGCGCCGACGTGTCCAGGCCTCGCTCGTCCAGCACCGTGGTAGCGGTGGAACGTAGCAGGTCGGCGAGGTCCGCGGGAGTCACGGCGATCATCCTATGGGCTGGGGTATCCAGGCCCCGAATCCTTTACACGCGACCGAAACAGTGTTCGGGGTGCTGATTGGGATGCGCTAGGCTGTCACAGCTAGTCTTACGAAGCCCTGATGCCCTCGTAGCTCAGGGGATAGAGCGTCTGCCTCCGGAGCAGAAGGCCGCAGGTTCGATTCCTGCCGAGGGCACACACGATTTATTCGGTCCACACGATCTATTCGGCCGTAGGACCTTCCGCCACGGCGGCAGCGTCACGGACCTGCTGCTTCTCAAGCTTCACGCGCCGTCGCCAGTTGCGCACGACGAAGTACGCGGCAACCAGCACGACCAACAACGCGACGATCGCCCCAATGGCCGTCGCTCCGCGGAATCCTGGAGCTTCGACATCGAGCACTCGCTCACCGGCATGCGCGGAATTGCTGGTGCCGAACACAATCGTCAGCGTCATCAGATTGGGCACCGCGACAATGACGGCGAGTAGCGTCAACACCCCGGCGAAGAACTTCCCGCCGCGGCGACCCCGCAGCAGAAACGCCCACAGCGCGAGCAGCAGCGGTATTCCGGTGCACAGCAGCCCGAGCGTGAGCCCGCTACCGATTCCCTTGGTGAAACTGCCGTGGCCGGACATATCGGCGATGCGTTGCGCCCACCAGCGCGGGATGAACGCCGACAGCGCGAAATACACGGCAACCAGCGCCAGCAGCAAGGCGATGAGCCCTATCACGCGCCCGCGCCACCTCGCCCAGAATGACTCCTTGCCCGCAGGCCCTACCTCGCCGCTCCCAGCCATACCGAAAGGCTAGGCCAAGAGAATTGACTTCGTGCGCCAGAAGGCACCGATCGCGTACGCCGATCCGATTTACGGCGTCTGATCGACTCAGCCCGCGGGCAAGGCGACTGGCCGGCGCCGCGCGTACACAAGCGACAACGCGAGCACGACGAGCCCCGCGACCGCCAACATCGCACCGACGAGAGACGGCGCGCGGTAGCCATACCCGGCGGCGATGACCAGGCCACCGAGCCACGCCCCGCCGGCGTTGGCCATGTTGAGTGCCGAGTGATTCAGCGCGGCGGCCAGCGTCTGTGCGTCATCGGCCACATCCATCAGCCGGGTCTGCAGCGCGGGCACCAGTGACGTTCCCGAAACTCCTACCGCGAACACCAGCACCAGTGCGGCCCAAATGTTTCCGGATACCACCACGAAAACCACCAGCATCGCCGCGACCAGCACCAGGCTGATGGCGATGGCCCGCACCACACTGCGGTCCGCCATCCACCCGCCCAGCACGTTTCCCGTGACCATGCCAATTCCGTAGAGCGCCAAAGCCAGCGGGACGGCGGCCTTGGGCAGTGCGGAGACGCTGGTGAGCGTGGTGCTGATGTAGGTGTAGAAGGCGAACATCCCGCCGAAGCCCACGATGCCGATGAGCAGGGTGAACCACACCTGCGCGCGGCGCAAGGCGCCGAGCTCGGTCAGTGGATTCGTGATTTTCATATCCGTGAGCCCCGGCAGGAACTTGAGCAATGCCCCGATCGTGACCAGTCCGATGACCGCGACGACGGCGAAGGCCCAACGCCAGCCCACGGTGTTACCCAGCCAGGTGGCCACGGGAACCCCCACGACATTGGCCACCGACAGACCCAGCATCGTCTGCCCCACGGCCTTGGCCCGTTCCCCGGGGCCGGCCAAGTGGGCGGCCACCAGCGCAGCCACGCCGAAATATGCACCGTGCGGCAGCCCGGCGACGAACCTGGACGCGATCAGCGCCGCATAGCCCGGCGCGAAGACGGTGGCCGCATTGCCGATCGTGAACGCGATCATGAGCGCGATGAGCAGGGTCCGACGCGAGGCCCGGGCCGTGAGCGCTGCGATGACCGGTGCACCGACGACAACGCCCAGCGCATAGGCGCTGATGACGTACCCGGCCTCAGGCTCGGTGACGTGGAAGCCGTGCGCGATATTGGGCAGCAGCCCCATCGCCACGAATTCGGTTGTCCCGATCCCGAATCCCCCTATGGCCAGTGCGAGAATCGCGCCTCGGCGAGCGCGTGGAGATACGGGCGCCCCGGGCTGCACGCGTGAATCGACAACGGCAGTCATGAATAGGGCTCCTGTGCGGTATGCGGCTAGATGCGCACATCGATGAGCGCCCTGATCGGTCAACTACCGATTCTGCCGGGTTCATTCCCTTCAGGCGAACTGTGGTCGTCCCACAGTTGTCGGCGGTCGTCAGCGGAACGGGCTGATGATGTCGCGCATCAGCTGACCGATGTTGGTGGGCGCGTCCCCATCGGGGAAGCTCGCGGTGGCCAGCACATTGCCGCCCGCATCGGCGAAGTTCCGATCTGCGCGCTGCTGGTGGGTCGAGTTGGTCACCAGGATGATTCCGGAAGCGCCGGCCTGCTTGGCCAGCGGAACCGAGAACTGCGCATTCTGCACCGTGCTGTTGGCCCGGGGCTCCACGATGATCCGGTCGGACGGATATCCCAGGCCGACAAGCATATTGCGCATCTGCTCGGCCTCGGAGACACCGTTCTGCGGATTACCGCCCGTGACGATGACGAATGAATTCGGGAACATGTTGGCGATCGCCCTGCCCGTCACGACTCGCTGATAGAGCTTGTCCCGCATGGAGCCGTCGGGCTTGAGCCCATATCCGAGGATGACGACCGCCGGCTTCGAGAAGTCCTTGCCTGTCGCCATGGGCTCGGCGCTCGTGGTCCCCGGGGTGCTCAGCGTGAGGACAGCGCTGACGACCATCGCGGTCGTCCATCGAGTGATCAATGTGCCCTCCACGACCCAAGTGACTTCTGAGACGGACGAGGTACATGGTGCCAGAGTTACCCCTGTCAAGTCGACCCGCCGGTCAAATCTCTCGCGATTTCCCCTGGTGTGACCGACATAACAGATGTACGCTGTGTTATCAGACACATGTCTACTAACACCACAACGCCGTGGAGGGTGACGTGACCGAGGCCTCAACCATCGACCGAGAAGCCGATATACCCGAGCCCATCGCTCCCCCGCTCGTGACACTGCCCAAGCTGGCGCAGGGCATCGCCTTCGTGGCCTCACGGCGCTGGACCACGACCCGGTTGGCCAAGAAGTACGGCAAGGTCTACACGATCAACATCCCCAAGTTCGGATACACGGTGGTGGTGGCCGACCCCGATCTCACCCGGCAGGTGTTCACCACCAGTACCGAGATTCTGGGCAATATCCAGCCCAACCTGAGCCAGCAGCTCGGGCCCGGATCGGTCTTCGCGTTGGAGCGCAACGAACACCGGCACCGCCGCAAGCTGCTCGCACCGAAGTTCCACGGCAAGGCCATGGTTCAGTACGAGCAGATCATCGAGGAAGAGACGTTGCGCGAGTGCGCGTCATGGCCCGAGGGCCGGCAGTTCGAAACCATGGAACCGATGATGCGGATCACGCTCAACGCGATCCTGCGTGCGGTCTTCGGTGCCGACGGAGCCGAGCTGGACGAGCTGCGCGAACTGATCCCGCCGTGGGTGGTACTGGCCTCTCTGACGACTCGCGTGCCGCAGCCGCGACGTGACTATGGACGTTTCAGTCCGTGGGGCAGGTTGAAGGCCTACCGTGCGCGCTACGACCAAGTGATCGCGCTACTCATCGACAAAGCCCTCGCCGCAAAGGATTTTGAGGATCGCACCGATATCCTGGCCCTGCTGTTGCGCTCCACCTACGACGACGGCACCACGATGTCGCACAGCGACGTCTGCGACGAGCTACTGACCCTGCTGGCAGCCGGCCACGAGACCACCGCCACCACCTTGGCGTGGGCCTTCGAACGGATCACCCGGCACCCACAGGTGCTGTCCCGCCTTGCCGAAGAGGCGCAGACCAAGAGCGGCGAATACCGCCAGGCGACAATCCTTGAGGTACAACGCAGTCGTCCGGTCATCGACTTCGCGGGCCGCCACGTGCTGGCGCCATACGTCGATATCGGGCCGTACCGCATCCCACAGGGCCACTCCCTCGTGGTGAGCATCAACCTCATGCACGACGACCCGGCCGCCTTCCCTCATCCGGAGCGCTTCGACCCCGAACGCTTCACCAGTGCCAAGCCCGGCAATTCGTGGGTTCCCTACGGCGGCGGTACCCGGCGCTGCGTCGGGGCGGCCTTCGCTAATATGGAAATGGACATCGTGCTGCGGACAGTGTTGCGGCACTTCATCATTGAAACCACGACGGCGCCCAACGAAAAGTGGCACTCGCGCGGGGTGGCCTCATGCCCGAAAAACAACGGGATCGTCACGGTGCGGCGGCGCTGACACCGTCAGACAAGCTTGCGCAGCTCCGCCTCGACATTGCGTCGCGCGGCCGCTTCCCAACGCGCCTTTCCCGCCGCGGTATGAAAGAGCTCGGCCTTGTCCAACAGTGCTCGTAGCACCCGCGCACGCTCGAGCCGGAATACCTCGTCGGGAATCGACGCGTACTCCTCGCGCACCGCATCGACGTACCGCGAGTAGCGATCCGCGGACGCGCCGAGCACCGAGAGATCGGCATCGCTGAGCACGGCACCGTTCGCATCATCTGGCTCGGCGCGATGCGTCTCGGTGAGTACTACCAAGCGCGCCACTTCGTCACCGATGCTGGGAGGCAACAGCCGACGGGCCAGTTCCGCCGATTGGCGCTCGTTGTCTGCCCGGCCTATTTCATACACCGCGTCGTGGAACCACGCTGCCAGCTCAACGGTTTCGCGATCGAAGAGCGCACCGTCCCGCGCGAGCATATCCACCGCATCGAGCACCTCACGCAGGTGCACGACATCGTGGTGACGGCGGTGCGGCTCAGACCATCGACGCAACAGATCCGAACGCAGTTCATCGGTGAGTACCGTCATCACGCGTCAGGTATGCCGTTTGCGCAGCCGCATGAGAATCTCGCCTTCAGGACCGCCGGTGAAGGTCACCTCGCGGCGTGGGTTCTGCCCCGGCACCAGCTCCAGTTCGTACTGCTGCGCCAGCGAGGCCACCCCGATGACGGCCTCCAGGTTCGCGAATCCCGACGCGATGCACATCCGCTTGCCCGCACCAAAGGGCATGTGTGCCTTGCGCTGTTCGGGTTGTAGGTTCTCCTTGAGGAAACGTGAAGGATCGAATTTCTCCACGTTCTCCCACACGCGCTCGTTGCGGTGGATGCCCTCGATGAGAACCGCGACAGTCGTCCCAGCGGGTATCGGGTATGTACCCAACACATCGTCCTCCTTCGCGGACCGCGCCAGGCCGATGATCGGCGGGTACACCCGCATAGCCTCGTTGATCACGGCCATGGTCCACGGCAAGTTCTCCACGTCAGCGGCCGTCGGCAGCCGGCCCTCGAGCACCCTGTCAACTTCCTCGCCTAGCTTGGCGCGGGCATCAGGGTTGCGGGACAACAGATACCAGGTCCATGCGAGCGCAGCAGCCGTCGTTTCGAACCCTGCGCCCAGGAAGGTCATTAGCTCGTCACGAATCTCCAGGTCCGTGTACTTCGCCCCTGTCTCGGGATCTTCGGCTGCCATCAACAGCGCAAGCAAGTTGTCCTGTCGGGTAGTCCGCCCACTGCGGTGGTCGGCGATCAGCTGGTCGATGGTGTTCTCCACCCAGCGCAGGCCCCGCATCGTCTTTGGCGCGACGACCGATGCCCCGATACGCAATGCCCGGATCGCCAGACGCGGCGTGTGCGCCGATAATTCATCGGGGCCATGAGTGGCCAGTTTGTCCACCAGCCATCGCAGCGGAGGTGAGGCCCCGACGATGAAGCCCACGCCGAAGAGCTTGAGCAGTCGCGCAAAACTAATCCGCATCTTCTCAGCCATATCACCGGCGAGGTCGATGCCGAACATGGTCTGCGCGACGATATCCATGGTGAGGTAGTTCATCTCGGCGGTGACATCAACCGCCTTACCCTGCTCGTATAGCGCGTCCCAACGCGCGAGGGTGCGCGCCGACGCCTCGGCCATCTGGGGGGCGAACAGGTCAACCTGGCGCTTGGCGAAGATCGGCTGTACCAACCGCCGGTTCCGGTTCCACAGCCCTTCATTGAGGTCGGTCACCAGACCGCGGCCGAAACCGACTGCCAGCAGGTCATATTCAGCGCTCTTGATGTAGTTGTCCTGATTCGCCACCAAGACGTGACGCGCCAACTCGGGGTTTCGGACGATGACCATCTTCCGCATCGGCGCGCGGGCGACGATGACATCATCTTGGCCTGGCAGGTCCGCGATGTACTCGGAGATGGTGTGCCGGTACGTGGACCAGACCGCACCCAGGGCCATACGCCACGACTTCAGATAGCCGACCTTGGTGTCATGCCACCGCAGGAACGTCGGGCCGCCCGGGTACAGGTCGTGGTTGAGCGGACATTCACCGGCCGCCGCCGATGGCAGCGTGGAAAGGGGGTCTGGCTGCAACGCTGGAGCCGACACGATTAGACCCGTTCCTGCTCAGAGGCGCCGTCGCGCGTCGCGTCAACCTCTGGCCCGGAAGTCACCTCTTCCACCACGGCGTCGATCTCGTCGTCGGCGGTTCCATCGTCATCGGCGTCGTCGGCAACCGCCAGATCCTCGTCGTCCTCGGTCAGGTCTTTGGCGTCCCACCGCTCTTGATCGGCACGCGCTCGCTTACTGGCCTCCGCGATCTCGAACCCGTCAGCCACCACACCACTCACCTCGCGACCGACTTCCCCCACCGTCCGCGTGATGATGCGGATGATCCGGCCGACACGCGACCCGACCGAATCCACGACTTCCTGGACGACGTTGACGTTGCGCTCAACAGGTCCCACCATGCTGCACTGCCCCTTCGAATTCGGTGGCCAAATAGTGAACAATCGTGCACTGAGCTCAGTGTGCGTAACGTAGATGAACCTGTCAATACCAGACATCAACGCGGTTTCGAACGAAAAAGGTCAAGCGATAAGAGTACGCCCGTACACTCACAGGTATGCGCCATAGTCGTGCTGAAAAGAAGTTGCACACCCGCCGCGCATTGCTCGACGGGACTTTGGATCTACTCAAGGTGCGTGGCTTCGCGACCGTGAGTCTGCGCGAGGTGGCCAGATCCGCAGGTTTGGTTCCCACCGCGTTCTATCGGCACTTCGAATCGATGGAGGACCTCGGTACCGTCCTGGCCGAGGAGAGCGTTCGCGCGCTTCGTGACACCTTTCGTCAGGCCCGACGCGAGGTGGGCAGTGACAACCCTGCCAAAATTCTCGGCCTCATGGTCGACCGCGTGAGCGAGCACGCGAACAATTTCCGGTTTCTGGTACGTGAACGTCATGGCGGCTCGCCTCTGGTGCGGCGAGCCATCAACAACGAAATGCGCATGCTCACCAACGACGTGGTGGTGGAGCTCGCACGCAATCCGGCGACGAACCATCACACGACCGAGGACCTCGAGATCGCGGCGGACCTCATCGCCGGCTCGATCCTCAGCACGATCGGCATGCTGATTGACACCGATCACCCCACCGCTGCTGACGCGCAGGCCGCCCTGAATCGCGCGCTGCGCCAGTTGGACCTGGTCACCAGCGGGCTAGCGCACACCGGCACTATCACGACCGTCATTCCGAAACCGGCCGCCGAGACTCAAAACGGATCTTCTGCCACAACCACAGGCCCGTGAGCAGTCCGACCGCATCGGCGAGCAGATCCGGCAGGCTCCCGTCACGGTGCGGCACCCACAGGGCCTGAATCACCTCCGAACACGCCGCGAAGGTCAGAACCCAAGCCAGCGTGGTTTTCTCGCCGATCCCCGCAAAACGCGAAGACACGGCCAGCATCGCGAAGATCAGAACGTGCACCACCTTGTCCGCTCGCGGCGGACCCGACGGGACGGTGCCACCGGGTGTGAACAACAGCAGGCACGCGACCGCGACGGCACCCAGCAGCGTAAGCCGGCGCAGGCACCACAACCAGGACTGAACTATGCGAATCATCGTGACCCATATTGCCGCTTCGGTTCTGGCTGATTCAAAGCGATGCCGCCGAGGGGCATGCTGCGTAGAACGAAGACATGACTTCCGCCCCGTCAGTCCTCGACATCCGCGCGCTGCCCGGCACCGAGACCTACCGGAATTTGCTTGCCCAGGTGGCAAGCGGGGCGCGGGATCGTGACCTCGCCGACGAGAATCCCTTCGACCAGGTTCGGTTACTCAAGGAAGCAGGGATCGGACGGCTGCGCATCCCCCTCGAACTCGGCGGCGCGGGACTCTCTGTGCGGCAACTCTTTTCCTCGATCATCGATATCGCACAAGCCGACCCCATCGTCGCGCACATCTTCCGCACCCACTTCTGGTTCGTCGAGGAACGACTGCGCACGCTGTCGGATCCCACGTCGGCTGCCTGGCTGACCAAGGTGAACGAGGGCAACCTTTTCGCCAATGCGTTCAGCGAGAAGGGCGTGTTGTCCGTCGGCAGTCTGGTCTTCAACACCCGGCTGCTGCCGGCCGGTCATGGATATCGGTTGAATGGCGAAAAGTTCTACAGCACGGGGACATTGTTTGCGGACTACCTGACCGTCACCGCGACCACCGACCGCGACTCGGTGGCATCGGTGATTGTCCCCGGCGACCGTGACGGAGTGCGGCTGGTCGATGACTGGGACGGATTCGGCCAGAGACGTACCGGGACGGGTACCACGATCTTCACTCAGGTCGACGTGGCCGAGGATGAAATCCTTTCCGAAACACCGTATGACGCGGCGCCCGTGCCCACTACGCAGTACGCGTCGCTACAGCTGTACATTCTGGCGATAATCGCCGGTGTGCTGCGGTCTGTTGTGGACGATGGCACGGCGCTGCTGCGCTCCCGTCAACGCAACTTCAGCCACGCCCTCACCGAACGTCCGGTCGACGATCCACTGCTGCAGCGCACCCTCGGCGAGCTGAGCGCGACCGCCTACGCCGCAGAGGCCACGGTTCTTGCCGCAGCCGATGCCATTGGTGCCGCCACCGCATCCTTGCGCGACGGCGTCCCCGATGCGCAGCTGGCCGAGGAAGCACAGCTGGCGGTCGCCAAGGCCAAGGTGCACATCGATGCCGTCGCACTCGATGCCGCGACCAAGCTGCTGGACCTGGGTGGCGCCAGCGCCTCCAGCCGCAGCCGCAACCTGGACCGGCATTGGCGCAACGTCCGGACCATCAGCCTGCACAATCCGGTGCACTACAAGGCCCGGGTTATCGGCCAGAACCTGCTGCACGGCACACCGCTTCCCGCGAACGCCTATTTTTGAGGGTTCCCACCGGACTTCTCAGGAACCCAGACGAGTCACTCAGGCCGACAGGCTGATTCGCTGCGCCCCGGCGACCGCGTCATAACGGTCAGGGCTGCACGTCAGCACGATCACTTGTGCCTCGGTGCCCACGGCACCGAACACCTCACCCATGCGCTCCAGCCTGTCGCTGTCGGTGAAACCCAGCGCATCATCGATGATCACGGGCACCGCATCCTGTGGCGCCACCAACGCGGCACTGGCCAGCCGTGCAACGATGCCCAATTGTTCCTTGGCACCGCCCGATAGCGACTCGTAGGGAACGGTGCGGCCCTCCAACGTCCGGCTGCGGATGCTCAGATCGCTGTCGACATCCACTTCGAAAGTGGGACCGAAGACCATCCGGCCCAACCGCTCCAGCTCCGCACGGAACGGGTCGACATAACGCAATCTCATGCCGTCCCGGTGCCGCAACATCACCGATCGCAGCGTGTCGACGGCACGGGCCTTCGCGCCGATCCGAGTGAATTCCGTTGCCGCATATTCACGTTCGGAGGCAGCCGCATCCAACTGATCCTTGCGCCCCTGTCGGCCGAACACCTCCAGCCGCACCGCGATGTCGCGCAGCCGATGCCGTAACGACTCGTGCCGGTGGTCCAACTCCTGTGCCCGCGCGGACACTTCGGCAAGTTCAGTGCGCACCCGGTCGGCCTCCAGCGCGGCCAACCGACTTACGAGATCGGTCACACGGCGTGCGGTCAGGTCGGCCGCGTGGACCGCCTGGTCGTGGCGTTCAGTCAGCAGCTCGTCGGAAGCCGACGCCCGCACCTGAGCAAGACGCTGCTCGGCGGCTGCCAGCTCTTCGGCACGCGCGGCTTGCTTCTCCCGCAATACCGTTGCCTCGGTAGACTTCTCAGTAAGCCGCTGACCGGCCAGCTGAACAGCCTGTCGGTGCGTAACCTCTTCGGCCTGCACGCGTTCCACCTCGGCCACCAACCGGGCGACCTCGGTGCGGGCCTGTGCCGGATCAACTGCATCCCATAAGCCATTGGCCTCCGGTGCGAGCTCGCGCAACCGGCTCAGCTTCTCACGCAACGCGTCAATGCTCTCCGAACCCATTAACCCGTCGAGCAGTGCCGTCAACCGGTCGCGTTCGGCATTGAGTTCGGCACGCCGTTCATACTGCTTCTGCGCCTGCCCAACATCGGCGACGCCGGCGGTGGCCAATGCCGCGGCGAGCGATGCGCGGGCGGCGTCGAGATTGCCGCGCAGTTGAGACGCGTTCGCCCCCGGAATGATTCGAGCGACTGCCACACCGGGAGCGGTGATCTCGATGGTGTCGGTGGCCGCGCTCGCCCACTGCTCTCCTGCCTCGACCCGCAGCTGCTCGCCGTTGACAGTGATGTCGACATCGGCGAGTGCCCGGACCTCCACCTGCGCGGAAGCTGTGTCCAGAGCCACCTCTGCCATGCCGACGGCGCGCGCGGCGGACTCGATCGCCCCTAGGGTCTGTGCGGTAATGGTCAATGCCGAGAGCTCCGCGCCGACCGATGTCAACTGCCGGTTCGTGAGATCGATACGCGACACCCTGGCCGCCAGCCCGTCCACCTCATCCCGGGCGAGCGCACGGTCCAAAGTATCTCGGGCCATCTCCAATTGGGCACGGATGCCATCGACTGTTTGAGTGGCCTGAGCCGCAGCGATCTCGGCGGCCTCGGACAGCTGCTGTGCCGTGTCGTGCGCCTCCTTCGCGGCCAATGCCTGCTCCGCGAGCCCAGCGATCAAGGCCCGACGGGCCTGGATGTCGGCAACCAGTTGCGCCCGCTCGTCGCGCTTCGCCTGCGCCGCCGCCGCCGCAGCCTGCGCCGCCTCCGCGACCACGATCGCGTTATCGCGCTGCTGCAGCAGGGTCGAAACAGCTTGAGAGGCTTGCTCCAACGGGGCCAGGCGACGGCCCACCTCGGCACGATCGGCGATGACGGCGGCCAGCTCCCGAGTCAGCTCGTCATGCTCGCGAACCTGCTGATCAACCTCCGCGACGGCAGCGCTGGCGAGGGCAACAGCGTCCTCGGCGGCGGTCAGCCGCACACCAGCCTTGGCCCACTCGCCAGTGGGGCGCCCAGTCGCGGTGAAGTACAGCGCGTATTCAGCATCGATCCGCTCCACCAGATCGGGCTCGCTGCCCGAGAGCGCAACCGATTGCCCGGCGGCCAGATCGAGGGCACGTGTGAGCGCATCGCTCGATGACAGGTCGAGCACGCCCGCACCCGCCGACTGCAAAACCCGTTGCGCCTTCCACAAGTTCATATCGATGGACTGATCCAGCATGTCCAACACCCGCTGATGTGCTTCATCCCCGGAGAGCTGCTCGCGGCGCGGCTCAATGACCGTCAGATGTGTCTCGGCGCGCTTGTGGAAACGCTTGCGGTACACGAACCGAAAAGCTCCACAGCTGATTTCGGCCTCCACCTCAGAGCCGACATCGGCGAAGGTGGGCTTGACCTGCTTGACATCCTTCTTAGTGGAGCGGTCTTTGGATTCAATCAGCAGGTCAAGAGCCTCGATCATGGACGTCTTGCCAATCTCGTTCGCTCCGCTGACCACCACAACACCGCGATCGGGAAAAGTGATATCGCGATGGGCAATTCCGCGATAGTTGGTAACCGAGAGGCGGTGCAGCTTCACGCCGCCGACCCTCGCGTCAATGTGCCTTTCGCCGGAGCACCTCGCCCAGCACTCGATGTGAGGCGCAGCAACAACGACAGCGCCCCCTGAGCATCCGCTGATGATGCCCCGCCGGCGGCCGCCATCTCCTTCAGCTCGGCAATCGCCGATTCGGCGAAACCGCCGACACCGAGATCACTGAACTCTCCATCGGCAGGTACCACCGCAATATCAGTGTGCCGCTGCCATGTCCGCACACTCGCGAAAAGTCGCGTGTACTTGTCCAGGCACTCTTCCAGCACGGCGTTATCGGTCACGCTGAGCGTGCCGGTCAGAGCCAGGCGCACCACCGTGCGCTCCTTATCGGGCAGCAGTTCGAGGTTGAGTCCCAGATCGGCGATATCGCGCGCGTTGTCCACCGACCGTCGCAGCGTCACGAACCGCCACCTGCCCACGTGATGGGCGTCGACTTGCACCGCACCCGATTCATCCAGACTCACCACGAGGGCGTGTCCCGGATCGGATTCGACATCGTCATAGTTAGTGACCTCAGGCGCCCCCGAGTACCAGACCCGCTCGCTGGAACCCACTTGGGTCCGGGAGTGCTTGTCCCCCAGCGCCACGTAATGGACGGCACCACGGGCAAGGGCGTCCTCGACGGCCTTCAACGCGATAAGCGCAGGCTTGGTCGGGTCCGGGTCGAGAACGTCGACACCGCCGTGGGCCACCACAATGCGCCGGGTGCCGTCGGCGGGCAGACCCTCCAGTTGTTCGGCCACCAGATCATGCGTGGGCGCCTTCGATCGCCACGGCACCGCCACCAGCTCCACACCGGCGGCCACCTGATGAATGCCCGCGGTATCGAGAACGTGGACGTTCGCGGGCTTTTCAGCCAAGAACAGCTCGCTGGTGTACACCGAGGCGGCGTCCAAAGGATCGTGGTTGCCAGGAAGTAGATAGATGTCCACACCGACGCCCCGCATCACCTCTAGCGCCTGACTGATCACACGCGGAGCCAGCTGATTGGACTCGAAGACGTCTCCGCAGACCACCATGAAGTCGCAGCCCTGCGCCACAGCAACCTCGCCGAGAGACGCGATGGCCTCCCGACGCGCGGCTGAGTATTGCGGCTGGGCCTCACCGGCAAGGAAATGCCGCGTCATGCCGAGCTGCCAATCAGCGGTGTGCAGGAACTTCACATGCCGAAGTCTATGGCCGCCCACCGACAACCTCCGGGAGGCCGCGCCCGATTCCGTGGGCCCGGCCGGATCACTTATCCACAGGTCTGGCATTTGCCCGGCGCTCATCGCGCACCCCGGCTACCGTACGAATCATGTCGGAGGACGCCAAGCGCACCCTGATCCTGATGCGACATGCAAAGTCGGCGTATCCGCCCGGAGTCGACGATCACGAGCGTCCGCTGAACCTGCGCGGTACCCGACAAGCCACCCAGGCTGGCACTTGGCTGCAAGACAACTTCAATCGGATCGACGCGGTGCTGTGTTCGACCGCCACCCGGACCCGCGCGACACTGACGCAGACCGGTGTCCACAGCCAACTGGTCAGATTCAGCGACAAGCTCTACGACTCGACCGTGGGAATCACCCTCGGTGAGATCAACGCGGTACCGGATTCCGCGATCACCGTGCTCGTCGTTGGACATGAGCCCACCACATCGCAGCTGGCCCTGGCGCTCGCCAACACCGGTACCAGCAACGCGGAGGCCGCGCACCGGATCTCCACCAAGTTTCCCACCTCGGCGATTGCGGTGCTGACGACTCGATCGCCGTGGTCACGGCTCGAGCTGGGCGGCGGATCGCTGAGCAAGTTTCACGTGCCGCGCTAGCGCCGGGGGCTGTCTTAGACCTTCTCCGCCACCTGGGTGGACAGCTTCATCGCGCAATGGCACGCATCCGACGACGTGCCGTGCCCTGCGCCGAGCAGCGTGACCGCCAATTCGAAGAATTGGTCGTTCCCATACTCCAGCGCGGTGACGCACATCCCGTACGTCGAACTGATGAAACCGCTCTTACCGCCGGCCGAGAAGTCCTTGACCTCGTCACGCGTCCGTTCCTCTCCCTCCCGCTCGCGGCCGATCGGGCTACCCCGGTACCAGGAGAGGGTGACGTTCGGGAGCGCACTCCAGGACCCGTTCGGCGACCACGTGCATCCGGCCGGGGTCTTTGCAATCAGCTTGAGGTCAGCCCTGTGCACAACGGCCGCGATATCGGGGGTGGTGAGGCTGCCGCATTCGGAGTACACGGGGCCGACTCGAACGTCATGCCCGGCCGGTACGTCGTGCCCCATGAGTTCACGGTGGTGGCCAGAACATCCGGAGCTGAACAGGATCGCCGAGGCCAGCACAAGACACAGGAGGATCCCGGCGATACGGGACGAGCGAACACGACCTGTCAGATGTTCACTGACAGCGTCATCTCCATCAATTTGATTGCCTGCGTGCATGAGTCTCCGCCTTGGCCCTGCGGGTTGACCCACCATCCAACAACACCTGCGGCGTCACTGGCAACTCCACAGGCGCCCGGCTGGTCCGGCGGCTTCATCACGATCGACGGAATACCCTGGATCGCCCGTTCCTGCACGTTGTATTTCAGACTGTTCGCTGTGGCCTTTTCGGCGTCGAGGCTGCCGGTCTCGAACCAGAACCGGGTGATGTCGACAAGGCCACCGCTCTTACTCATCGCCTGCCACCGGCATAGCGCGCCCACAAAGGTGCTCTGAATGTCCCTCGGGTCGGCATCGACGGCCTTGGCGAGTACGTCGGTGGTGAGGACGTCGCACTCCTTGAGCAGGTTGGGGTACTTCTGCTCGGCAGGAGTACCGTCGCCCAGATCGCCCTTGCCGGGCATGACCGCCTCGCCGTCGACCGTCCCGCCGCAACCGGCAGATCCGAATGCGACGAGTGCGATGCAGGCCGCCGCGAACAGCGACTTCGTTTTCCGATGCGTCATTTCTTGGCCGCCTTGATGGACGTCTCGGTCAGCTGCTTGGCCACGTCACAGGAGTCGGGAGCGCCTGATCCGGGCTCGAAGTTGATGGACCACTCGATGAAGTCGTTTCCGAAGTCCATGCCGATCTCACACAGCGTGGTCACGGTGCCCGGGTAGCCGTTGGTGGCGATGAATCCCTTGTACCCGGCGATCTCGACATCCTCGACACTCGGGCGCGTCCGCTCTTCCGTCGCGCGCTCGCGGCCAATGGGGCTACCGCGGTACCAGTTGAAGGAGAAGTGCGGCCCCACGATGCTTCCACCGCGAAGCCAGACACAACCGACGGAGTTCTTGGCGGTGCCCACCAGGCCCACGACCTTGGTCATCTGCATCATCGCCTGATCACTGACGCCACCGCACTCCGTGAACATCGGCCCTTCGACACCCTTGGACTTGGTCTGTGCCGGCGCCGTCGCATTCGGTGCACCACCATTGGGCTCATCGGACTTATCACCGCCCGAACAGCCAGCCAACACAAGTGCGACCATCGCCAGCGCGACAGCACACTTGCCCCACACGTTGCGTGAACCCAAGCCCAACCTCACATGTGCACTGTAGCGGCACAAACCGGAGTCAACCACTGAGCTGCGCGTTTGTTGCGGGCGGCGATGAGTTCCCCGCAAGCGGGAGGTGCCCCAGCATCCGCGAAGCCTGGATATCCCCGTGTGCGACAGTGGTGCCCATGCCTCAGGGTCAGTTGCGGGCCCTTCTGGGACGTTACGTCCGCCCGTACCGCAGCCTGGTCGCAGTGGTCGTCACGCTGCAGATCATCAGCACACTGGCTTCCCTGTATCTGCCGACTGTCAACGCGGCGATCATCGACGACGGGGTGGCACAAGGCGATACCCGCGCGATCATGCGGCTCGGCATGGTGATGCTCGCCGTGACGCTGGTGCAGATCGCCTGTTCAATCGGCGCGGTCTACTTCGGTTCCAGAACGGGCATGGGATTCGGCCGCGATATGCGGTCGGCACTGTTCCATCACATCACCGGGTTCTCCGCCGAAGAGTCGGCGCGGTTCGGGGCGCCGACCTTGCTGACGCGCACCACCAACGATGTTCAGCAACTACAGCTGCTGGTCCAGATCACCTGCACGATGCTGGTGACAGCGCCGATCATGTGCGTCGGCGGAATCGCCATGGCGGTCCATCAGGATGCGGGCCTGTCCTGGTTGCTCATCGTGAGCATGCCTGCGCTCGCGGTGACCAACTGGTACATCGTGCGGTCGATGTTGCCGATCTTCCGCCGCATGCAAGGACTCATCGACGGCATCAACCGGGTGTTGCGGGAGCAATTGTCCGGCATTCGGGTTATCCGCGCATTCACGCGCGAAGCAGTGGAGCGCAAACGGTTTGGTGTGGCGGTTGCCGCGGTGTCCGAATCAGCGCTGGCCGCCGGTCGATGGCAGGCCCTGATGCTGCCCACCACCTCATTGGTCATCAACACCTCCAGTGTGGCGCTGATCTGGTTTGGTGGGCTGCGGATCGATCAGGGACAGATGCAGGTGGGCTCGCTGGTGGCCTTCTTGTCCTACTTCTTGCAGATCCTCATGTCGATGATGATGCTCACCATGTTGGCCGTCATGGTGCCGCGCGCCTCGGCATGTGCCGAACGGATCACCGAGGTGTTCGAAACCGTGGGATCCATTACGGCACCACCCGATCCGGTGCGCGTGGATGCATTGGATCCTACTGTCGAGTTCACCGGTGCCGGGTTTCGCTATCCCGGTGCCGAGAGTGCGGTGCTGGAAGGGGTTTCGTTCACGGCACGACCCGGGACGGTCACAGCCGTGGTCGGCGCGACGGGATGCGGTAAGAGCACGCTGCTGTCTTTGATCCCCCGGTTGCACGACGTGACCGCGGGTTCGGTACGTGTGGGCGGTAACGATGTTCGCCGATACGACCCTGAGAACCTTTGGACCGTGATGGGTTTGGTTCCGCAGCGGGGCTACTTGTTCTCCGGAACGGTGGCAAGCAACCTGCGCTACGGCAAGTCGGATGCCTCCGATGACGAGATGTGGGAAGCGTTGCGGATCGCGCAGGCGGCGGATTTTGTCCACGCGCATGCTGCGGGGCTGCAGATGCCGGTG
The DNA here is from genome assembly GCF_059813245.1 of Mycobacterium sp. NGS15. Classification (NCBI taxonomy): domain Bacteria; kingdom Bacillati; phylum Actinomycetota; class Actinomycetes; order Mycobacteriales; family Mycobacteriaceae; genus Mycobacterium; species Mycobacterium sp. NGS15. Next base: position 169,590 of record NZ_JCALEF010000006.1, read on the forward strand.
TCACAGGGCGGCATCAACTTTTCGGGTGGGCAACGTCAGCGCATCGCGATCGCGCGCGCGGTGATTCGCCGCCCGGGCGTCTACCTGTTCGATGACGCGTTCTCGGCGCTGGATGTGCATACCGATGCACGGTTGCGGGAGGCGCTGCGTGCGGTCGCCACGCACGCCACGGTGATTGTGGTGGCGCAGCGGATCTCGACGGTGGTCGATGCCGACCAGATCGTGGTGCTGGAGGACGGCCACGTGGCCGCGGTGGGCACCCACGCCGAGCTAGCGGACTGTTGTGCCATGTACCGGGAGATCTGCGATTCGCAGGCGGTGTTGCCGGTATGACTCGGGCGATTGGTTTTAGGGGCGTGCAGCAAGGCCCGGCAGAGCGTTCCCGGGATTTTCGCGGCACCGCGGTGCGGATGGTGAAGCGTCTTGCTCCGCACCGTTTTCTGACGGCCATGGTCATCACTCTGTCCATGACCGGTATCGCGATCGGAGTGGTCGGGCCCCGAATCCTGGGGCATGCCACCGATCTGTTGTTCAACGGGGTGATTGGACGGCAGCTGCCCGCCGGACTCAGTAAGGAACAGGCCATCGAGGCGGCCCGGGCCCGCGGGGATGGCCAGTTCGCACAGATGCTTTCCGGCATGAACGTCACCCCCGGGGTAGGCGTCGACTTTCACGCGGTGGGGACGACGTTGGCCGTGGCTTTGGGAATGTATCTGGCCGCCGGGGTACTGGCCTGGGTACAGGCACGGCTTCTCAACGTCACCGTGCAACACACGGTAGTGGCACTGCGTGCCGATGTGGAAGACAAGATACATCGACTTCCCTTGTCGTACTTCGATTCCCGACAGCGCGGGGAAATCCTCAGCCGCGTAACCAACGATGTCGACAACATCCAGACGTCTCTGCAGATGAGCATCAATCAACTGCTGAGCTCGGCATTGACGTTGCTCGCCGTGTTCTCGATGATGCTCAGCATTTCGCCGCTGCTGGCAGTGATCACACTCGCGACAGTGCCTATGTCGCTGTGGGTGACGCGCGCGATCGCCCGCCGCTCGCAACGGCTTTTCGTGGCGCAGTGGTCTAACACCGGGAAGCTCAACGCACATATCGAGGAGACCTACAGCGGTTTCACCATCGTCAAGACGTACGGACACCGCGCTGAGGCAGAGGCGATCTTCGCCGATCGGAACGCCCAGGTGTACAGCAGCGCCTTTGGTGCGCAGTTCTTCTCCGGATTGGTATCTCCCGCTACGGCGTTCATCGGAAATCTGAGCTATGTGGCGGTGGCGGTGGTGGGCGGCCTGAAGGTGGCCTCCGGCGATCTGACGCTTGGCAGCATCCAGGCATTCACGCAGTACGTGCGGCAGTTCAATCAGCCGCTGACGCAGGTGGCCGCGATGTACAACACCCTGCAATCCGGACTCGCCAGTGCCGAAAGGGTTTTCGAGCTGCTGGATGCGTCCGAGGAATCGCCCGATCCACTAGCGCCGACCACGGTCCCCGCCGGGTCCCCGGGTGTCGAATTCGAGAACATCAGCTTTGGCTACTCCCCCGATAGCCCGGTGATCGATGGGCTGTCGCTGCGCGTCGACCCGGGGCATACGGTGGCGATCGTCGGGCCGACCGGGGCCGGAAAGACCACCCTGGTGAACCTGTTGATGCGTTTCTACGACGTCGACTCCGGCCGGATACTGCTTGACGGCATTGATATCTCGACGATGAGCCGACATGATCTGCGGTCTCGGATGGGGATGGTGCTGCAGGACACCTGGCTTTTCGGCGGCACCATTGCCGAAAACATTGCCTATGGGCGACCCGAGGCGTCCGAAGACGAGGTTCGCGAGGCCGCGCGTGCGGCATACGTGGACCGATTTGTGCGCACGCTTCCCGACGGCTACGACACCAGGATCGCCGACGACGGTGAGAACATCAGCGCCGGAGAGAAGCAGTTGATCACCATCGCCCGGGCGTTTCTGGCACGCCCGCAGCTGCTGATTCTTGACGAGGCGACGAGTTCGGTGGATACCCGCACCGAGCTGCGGATCCAGCGGGCCATGGCCGAGCTGCGCCGAGACAGGACGAGTTTCATTATCGCCCATAGGCTTTCCACCATTCGCGATGCGGATCGCATCGTCGTCATGGACGGCGGGAGTGTCGCCGAGAGCGGCACCCACACCGAACTACTGGCGCGCCGCGGCGCATACTTCGCGATGACGCAGGCCTAGAGCTGCGGACCTTGCGTCCGTAGATCCCGAACCTCCGTCATGGCGCCACGTAACTTGTCCAGCCAGTCCTCGGCATGTTCGCCGACGAGCCGTACCGCCCACGCCAGCGCGTCGGCGCGGGAGCGAGCGACTCCGGCCTCGACCAGGGTATCGAGCACCTGACGCTCCGGCTGCCTCAGCCGCGTCATCACCGGAACAGCGATGTGCGTGAACAGGATTCGCTCGGGCTCTGCCTCGGTGCCCACATCGACCCCCCAGGAGACCTTCCGCCCGTACCGGGCCTGCGCCTCGTCGGCGATGCGCATTCGATGCGAGCGGGTCTCTTCCCGGAAGCGAGAAGCCCGGCCCGCAGCGTGTGCCTCGCTCTCTTTGTCATCCTCATCGGCGGGCAACCGGCCGATGACGGTGATCTCTTCGCGGTCCACGACGACCTCGGGATCGCCACCGAACCAGCTGCCGGGCAGGCGCCCGGCGAACCAGTCCGCGGCGTCGGAGGCGTCGGACTGTTGATCTCGTTTCATGATTACAAAATTACACGCTTACAGACACCGGGGTGTTCGCCTAGAGCGAACAGTGCGAGAGCGTCGGACGCTACGTCAGCTGCGGCGCATGACGAGCGCGGCACCGCCGGCGAGCACGATGACCACTGCGAGGACCAGCGCCCACCCCAGACCGGCGATCCACCACACGGCGCCGAGAACAGCCAGCACCGGGGCAGCCACGAACAGCGCCATACCCGGGTGCTGACGGATCACCGCCAGCGCGGCATTTGCCCGCTGCTTGTCGATTTCCTTACCAGCCATATCACCAGCGTACTGCGCATCTGCGGTGGTCACCGGTTCGACTTCTCCAGAGTCTCATCGGCCGAGCGCGCCAGTCCATCCAGGTAGAGCGGACGGATGCCGTTCTCGTCGAATGCGATGAGGATGCGGCGGCGCAGCTCGCGCTCCACGGCCCACTGCGCGTTGGCACGTACGGCCACCGTCAACCGCAGGCTGATGGCATCGGCGGTGATGCCGTCCACCCCCAACATCTCGGGAGCTCCGATGACATCGTTCCGTAGCCCATCATCAGCGACCGCCTCCTGCGCGGCCTCGAGTGCCACCCTGCAGGCCACATCTACATCGGCGCTGTAGGCAACCGGCACCTGCAGAAACGCAACCGCATAGTCCTGGCTGAAATTGGCCACCCGCGCGATCCCTCCGTTGCGTACGTACCAGAGGGTGCCATGCAGGTCGCGCACCGTAGTGATCCGCAGACCGACACTTTCGACGGTCCCTACCGCATCACCGACGTCCACGACGTCACCCACGCCGTATTGGTCTTCGAACAGCATGAATATGCCGGTTATGAAGTCCCGCACCAGGTTTTGCGCACCAAAGCCGAGTGCGACGCCGACGATCCCGGCAGATGCGATGAAAGGGGCCACGTTCACTCCGAGGATCGCAAGCGACTGCAGGACCACCCAGACGAGTACGAGAAACGAGACGGCTGACTTGAGAACGGAGCCAAGGGTCTGTGCGCGCTGCGCTCGGCGTTTGCGTCGGCGCGCGTCGCGGGCCGGGTCTTGAGCGCGTCCGCGCAAGGTGCGTACGGACGGTGGCCGCCGCTCGGTCTCTTCGAGAGCGTCGTCTTCCGCCCGATTAGATGCACGGCGCGTGAAGAGCGACCACCGGCGGCGAGCCTCCGCCTGGTCGGTCCGTTTCGCGCCCTGGACTAAACGGTCGATCGCCCGGTGAAACAGGTATCTCACCGCAAGCGCCAAGGCGACGTAGACGGCGATGTCAATCGGCTTGTGGATCAGCCAATCTCTGCCGGACTCGGACAATTGGATTGCTAGGTCTGACACCACCCCGAGGGTACCCATTTACGACGATCCCGCGAGTGGGCAAAGGCGCAGAGGCTGCCTTGCGCCGCGCGAAAACTATTTGCCCCGTGGGGAACTCGACGTGGAACCAAACACCCACACCAAAACCTTTACAGCAAAGGAGAATAGAGCGCGTCTGACCGGCGGTCCGTATTGGTAACTACCTCACCCAGGCCAAGCTGTGGTGGGGGTATCCATTCGGTGGTGCCGTTGGTGTGTTTTCGGGTGGTCCAGCCGTGGTTGAGGAGGCGGTGGTGGGGTCCGCAGGCGTAGGTGAGGTTGTCGATGTCGGTGGGGCCATCATCGGCCCATTCGGTGATGTGGTGGACCTGGCAGAGGTATCCGGGCACGGTGCAGCCGGGGTGGGTGCAGCCGCGGTCCCTGGCGTGCAGCACGATGCGCTGATCGGTGGTGGCGATGCGTTTAGAACGTCCCAGATACAGCGGGCGGCCGTCATCGTTGAAGATGCTCAGGTAGTGGTGGGCGTGGGTGGCCATGCGGATCAGGTCGCGCATCGGTAGCCGGGTGCCGGCGCCGGTGACCGCGATCCCGGCGGCCGATTGCAACTCACGAAGTGTTGTCGTCACCACGACGGTGACCGGTAGACCGTGGTGCGAACCCAGTTGTCCGGTGGTCAGGGTGGTGCGCAGGCTGGTGCGTAGCGCGTCGTGGTTGCGTTGGGCTGAGGTTCGGTGATCGTGTTCGGCAGCCTCGGGCGCCGGTTCCCCATCCACAACCGGTGATTGATCGTTCGGGTTGCACATGCCGGGTGCGGCGAGTTTGGCGAACACCGCATCCAGATAGGCGCGGGTTTCCGGATCCAACAGGCCGCTAATCGGTGACATGCCGTCGAATCCTTGCTGCCCGATCGTCACACCCCGGCGCCGGGCCCGATCCACCTCGGAAAACTCACCATCGGGGTTGAGTAGCGCCATCATCTGCTCGGCCCCGGCCCGCAGCGCCTCGGGCCGAAACTGAACGGCCATCGCGGCCAGCTGTTGTTCGGCGGCCTGGCGGGTCGGTGCATCCACCACCACCGGCAGCCGATCGAAGAACTGCCGAATGATCCGCACATGCTCCTCACCGACCTCGCCGCGGCCAAGGGCGGCGGCCACATTCGGCAGCTGCGGCGCCAACTCTTCCCCGGTCAACGCCTTCCGCGGCGCCAACTGCTCGGCATCGCCGATCCTGCGCCGCGCCGCGCTTCTACTGATATGCAACCGCCGCGACAAAACGTCCGCATGCGAGGTGCCACCCAACTCCACCGGCGAGGCCTGAGACGTCACCTTCGGAACCAGCCCCAACCCGCTATAAGACAGCCGGCGCTGCACCACCTCCAAACGTGCCAGCACCGTCAACGCCTCAGCGGCGGTCAACCCATCGAACGTGTCGGCGCAGAAGGCATCAACCGCCGCCTCCAACACCCCGGCCGAACACATGTTCGAATACTAACCACACCCACCGACAACTAACCTCGCCCTGAAACAGCTGTGACAGAAGTGAATTCGCCGCGGACCCGCTACGGTGTGCTCATGTCGTGTGTCTTCTGCGCCATTGTCGCCGGCGAGTCGCCCTCCTTCCGCGTATACGAGGACGAGACGACTCTCGCCTTCCTCGATATCCGACCCATTACCCGCGGGCACACGCTGGTGATCCCGAAGACCCATGCACAGGACCTCACGGACCTGAAGCCCGATGATGCCGCCGCCATCATGACCGTAGGCCAGCGGATCGCCAACGCCATCCGAGGCTCGGAGCTACAGAGCGACGGCACCAACCTGGCCCTCAATGACGGCCGCGTCGCGTTCCAGACGGTCATGCACGCGCACCTGCACGTGGTGCCACGACGCGGAGGCGACAAACTTGCCTTCGCAAAGGGATTCATGGTCCGCCGCGATCCCGACCTGGAATCCACAGCCCGCATCGTCCGCGAGGCAGTGCAAGCCAACTAGCAGAAAATCACTCGACCACCCGCACTACCCGCTGATACGTTTCGGCCGACATGTCCACTCCGACGGCGGATTCGCCGACAATCGATCAGGTGAATCGCCGGCCGGTCCTCCTGTTGCTCTTCGCATCCGTTGTGGCCGCCATCGGCAACGGTGTCTCGATCGTTGCGCTCCCCTGGCTGGTGCTACAGCGCACCGGATCCGCTGCGGACGCCGCGATCGTCGCCGCCGCCGGAACCCTGCCGCTGGTCTTCTCCACCCTGATCTCGGGAACCGCAGTCGACTTCTTCGGACGACGCAAGATGTCGATCATCTCCGATGTCCTGTCGTTGTTATCCGTCTCGGCCATACCGATTCTGGCCATGACGACCGGACTCAGCGTGCCGCTGCTCGCGGCCCTGGCCGCACTCGGCGCCGTCTTCGACCCCGCCGGAATCACCGCTCGCGAATCGATGTTGCCTGCCGCAGCGGAGGCCGCCGGCTGGTCGCTCGATCGGATGAACAGCATGTACGAAGCGGTATTCAACGTCGCATACATCGTGGGTCCAGGTCTGGGCGGTCTGCTGATCGCCTCCATCGGCGGCGTCAACACCATGTGGGCCACCGCGTCGACGTTCGCCGTGTCCGTTGTGGCGATCGCCTTCCTCAAGGTCGAAGGCAGCGGGAAACCTGCCGCCGAAACCAAGCCCACCGGCGTCATCAGCGGTGTGGTCGAAGGATTGAAGTTCGTCTGGAACGTCAAGATCCTGCGTACCTTGGCACTCGTCGACATGGCCATCACGGCGCTGTACCTGCCGATCGAAAGTGTGCTGCTGCCCAAGCATTTCAGCGATGCCGGGACACCCCAGCAGCTCGGCTGGATACTCATGGCGATCTCTGTCGGCGGGCTGCTCGGAGCTCTCGGGTACGCCACCATGGTGCGCCATGTCCAACGCCGCACCATCATGCTGTGCGCCACCTTCACCGCCGGTCTCACCACACTGGGCATGTCGCTCCTCCCGCCGATTGCGGTACTGCTGGTACTTGGAGCGTGCCTGGGCTTCATCTACGGGCCAGTGGCACCAATCGCCAACTATGTAATGCAGACCCGCTCCCCCGAACACATGCGCGGCCGGGTGGTAGGAGTCATGACGTCCACCGCGTACTGCGCGGGACCGCTCGGATTCATGCTCGCCGGGCCCATCGCCGACAAGTTCGGCGTGGCCTCAACCCTGACGATCATCGGTGTACCCATGCTCCTCATCGCCGTCGCCAGCACTCGGATGCCCGTCTTGCGAGAGTTGGACCAGGAGGAACAGCGGCCCCACAAGGCTCCAAATCGGTAGGGTCGGCTCCGTGGCTGATTTCGAGGGAAGAACTGCACTGATCACCGGCGGCGCACGCGGCATGGGCCGTTCGCACGCCCTGGCGCTCGCCGAGGCGGGCGCCGATATCGCGATCTGTGATCGCTGCGAGAACAGTGATGTCGTCGGGTACCCGCTGGCTACCGAGGACGATCTCGCCCAGACGGTCGCCATGGTCGAAAAGACGGGGCGCCAGTGCATCTCGGCCAAGATTGATGTGAAGGACCGCGCCGCGCTGGAGTCATTCGTCGCCGAAACCGAGGACTCACTCGGCGGAATCGATATCGCCATCACCAACGCCGGCATCAGCACCATCGCACTGTTGCCCGAGGTGGAATCCGCGCAGTGGGACGAGGTGATCGGCACCAACCTCACCGGCACCTTCAACACCATCGCCGCCGTGGCGCCCGGCATGATCAAGCGGAACTATGGTCGCATCATCACGGTCTCCTCAATGCTCGGGCACAGTGCGACATGGGCGCAGGCCTCCTATGTCTCGTCGAAGTGGGGTGTCATCGGGCTGACCAAGGTCGCCGCGCATGACCTCGTCGGCTACGGCATCACTGTCAACGCCGTCGCGCCGGGCAATATCGACACCCCGATGACCCAAAATGATTTCGTGTTCGGCACCATGCGACCTGACCTGGAAAAGCCGACGCTCAAGGATGTCGAATCCGTCTTCGCATCGCTGCACCTGCAATACGCACCCTTCCTCAAGCCCGAGGAGGTCACCCGCGCCGTCTTGTTCCTGGCCCACGAAGCCAGCTCACACATCACCGGCACGGTGCTGCCGATCGACGCCGGCGCGACGGCACGAATGATATGAGCCAAACCGCCCTCAACGAGCTCGCGACCACTCTCGGCGAGGGCGCGGTCATCACCGATCCGGATATCACCGCCTCCTATCGACAGGACCGCGCCTTCGATCCGAATGCCGGAACACCCCTGGCGGTGGTGCGTCCGCGCAGCACCGAAGAGGTGTCCACGACCCTGAAATGGGCCAGCACGCATCACATCCCCGTCGTTCCCCGCGGCGCAGGCACCGGACTATCCGGTGGCTCCACCGCCCAGGACGGCGCCATCGTGCTGTCAACCGAACGAATGCGCGCCATCACCATCGACACCACCACCCGTGTGGCGATCGCCCAGCCCGGGGCTCTCAACGCGGAAGTCAAGGCCACCGCCGCCGAATACGGCCTGTGGTACCCGCCGGACCCGTCGTCCTTCGAGATCTGCAGCATCGGCGGCAATATCGCGACCAACGCCGGCGGACTGTGTTGCGTCAAGTACGGAGTGACCACCGATTACGTCCTGGGTATGCACGTCGTCCTGGCGGACGGGACCATTCTGAGGCTCGGTGGACCACGACTGAAAGATGTTGCTGGGCTCAGCCTTACAAAACTATTCGTCGGCAGCGAGGGCGCCCTCGGCGTCATCACCGAGGTCACGCTGCGCCTGCTCCCCCCGCAACCGCCGCCGTGCACCGTGGTGGCGACATTCAATTCCGTGACCGAGGCGGCCGACGCGGTGCTCGCGATCACCGCGCACATCCGGCCATCGATGCTGGAGTTCATGGATGCGGTGGCGATCAACGCGGTGGAAGACAAGCTGAGAATGGGGCTGGACCGCAAGGCCGCCGCCATGCTCGTCGCCCGCTCGGATGAGCGCGGTAAAACCTCCGCCGAGGATGCCGAGCTCATCGCACAAATCTTCACCGATCACCATGCCGCCGAAGTCTTTTCCACCGACGACCAGGAAGAGGGTGAGGCATTCGTCGCGGCACGACGATTCGCGATCCCCGCGGTTGAGGCAAAGGGTCCACTGCTGCTCGAAGACGTTGGCGTCCCACTGCCCAAGCTGGCCGAGCTGGTGGAGGGCGTGGAAGCCATTGCGACCCAACACCGGTTGCTCATCTCGGTGATCGCACACGCCGGTGACGGCAACACCCATCCCTTAATCGTGCATGATTCCAACGATGCCGATGAGTCGCAGCGCGCCCACGCCGCATTCGGCGAGATCATGAACCTGGCGATCTCGCTGGGCGGCACCATCACCGGCGAGCACGGTGTCGGACGGCTCAAGAAGCCATGGCTGGGCAGTCAGGTCGGCCCAGAGGTACTGGAGGTCAACCGCCGGATCAAGCAGGCACTCGACCCCGACGGCATCCTCAACCCCGGCACGCTTATCTAGTTCCCTGCCGGGTGTTGACACTTTAGGTGACATGCCTTACACATAAGACATGTCGATCGATATGTCTCGCGCAGTTATGCCGCGTTATATCCCCGGAGCCTCCGACAACTGGACCAATCCATGGCCGATGTACACGGCGCTTCGTGACCACGACCCGGTGCACCATGTCGTGCCCGAGCACGCCCCGGACGACGACTATTACGTGCTCACCCGGCATGCCGACGTCTATGACGCCGCTCGGGACTGGGAGACGTTCTCGTCGGCTCGGGGCCTCACCGTCACGTACGGCGATCTGGAGAAGACAGGCATGGGCGACAACCCGCCCATGGTCATGCAGGATCCGCCCACGCATACGAACTTCCGCAAGCTCGTCTCCCGTGGGTTCACGCCGCGGCAGGTCATCGCCGTCGAGCCCAAGGTGCGCGAGTTCGTGGTGGAGCGTCTGGAGCGCCTCAAGGAACGTGGCGAGGGCGATATCGTCGTCGAGCTGTTCAAGCCGCTGCCCTCGATGGTCGTCGCGCACTATCTCGGGGTGCCCGAAGAGGACCGCGCACAGTTCGACATCTGGACCGACGGCATCGTCGCGGCGGCGGCCGGCGGCGCCATCGACATCGAGGCCATGCAGGGTGACGTCGCTCAGACCATTGGTGAACTGATGATGTACTTCTCCGGACTCATCGAACGGCGGCGTGCCGAACCCGAAGATGACACCGTCTCGCACCTGGTTGCCGCAGGAGTCGGCGCCGACGGAGATATCAGTGGGACGCTCCAGATACTCGGCTTCGCGTTCACGATGGTCACGGGTGGCAATGACACCACCACCGGAATGCTCGGTGGTGCAGTACAACTGCTGCAGCAGAACCCTGACCAGCGCCAGAAGTTGATTGACGACCCGTCGCTCATCCCGGGAGCCGTGGAGGAGTTCCTGCGCTTGACGTCTCCGGTGCAGGGTCTGGCGCGCACCGCGACCCGCGACGTCACCTTTGGCGACACCACCATCCCGGCGGGGCGGCGCGCACTGTTGCTGTACGGCAGTGCGAACCGTGATGAACGCGAATATGGTGACGATGCAGGCGAATTGGACATTCTCCGGAACCCGGGCAAGCTCCTCACCTTCAGCCACGGAAATCATCACTGTTTGGGAGCCGCCGCCGCACGTATGCAGTCACGAGTAGCTCTTGAGGAACTGCTCAGCCGCATACCGGATTTCGAGGTTGACCTCGACGGGGTCACCTGGGCCGGCGGCTCGTATGTGCGAAGGCCCCTGACGGTACCCATCCGCGTGCGATGATCTTGCGATGAGGCGCTTGCGCGAAGAGCGTGAACCAGCATGAGTTGGTTGGCCGAGACGAGGACATCGGCCGCAGCGGAGAAAATTCTCGACGCGGCGGCCGAGCTGTTCGTGCGCGACGGTGTCGTTGCCGTCGGTATGAACGAGATCGCCAAGGCCGCGGGCTGTTCCCGGGCGACGCTGTACCGGTATTTCGAGAATCGCGAGGCGCTGCATATCGCCTATGTGCACCGCGAGGCCAGAACCATCACCGGGCAAGTCACGGCAGCGGTCGCCGACATCGATGATCCGACGGAGCGTCTGGTCAGGGCCGTACTCACCAGCCTTGACTTGGTCCGTGCCAACCCGGCGCTATCGGCCTGGTTCCGGCCCGGCGAATACGTCGGCGGTTCACTGGCCTTGCACTCGGAGGTCCTCAACGCCATGGTCTCGGCGTTTGTCAACGGCACGGTGGCGGACTCCGAATCCCATCTGCGAGCCAAATGGTATGTCCGGGTGATTATCTCGTTGCTTTCCTACCCCGAGGACAACCCCGAGGACGAACGGACCCTGATCACGGAGTTCGTCGCGCCCCTGATGTCCGCAGACGCGAACCCCACACCAGCAGCATCTGCGCGGCCCGGTGGATCAGCCACGAAGCAGGCACGCTGACCACCATCGTCACCAGGAACACGATCACCACCGATCCCGTGTAGACGTGGTAGTGCAGCAGATCAACCATCACGATCTCCATCAGGATCATGTGGATGAGGAACAGCTCATAGGAAATCTCGCCCAGCCACACCATGGGCCGCGAGGCGAGGAACCTGACGTACCAGCCGGTGTCACCCAACCCGGCGGGCGCGACCAGCAATGTTGCAATCACCACGTAGAAGATCGATTTCGTCAGTGCTTGGGGCAGCGCCCACGGCGAGGTGGTCGGGTCTCCCGCTATCCGAGTTGACACGATGAGGTAGCAGATGAGCGCGAGCGGCACCGTCACCAACGCGTAGCAACGCACACCCATGACGGCGAGTACGGACAGAATCATGCCGCCCACGAACCACGAAAGGTAGGCCGGAAGCCACAGCTTCGCACCGTCGGGAAAGACGCTGACGGTGTACACCAAGGTCATCCACCCCGGAGTCACCAGGACCAAACCGCCCAGACCCGCCAGCAGGCGCACCGGACGCCACTGTCCCCCACAGAGTTTCTTGATCAGCAGCCACGCCAAGAAGGGCAAGGCGACATAGAACGCCGCCTCGACGGCGAGGCTCCAGATCTGCGTCATGCCTTGGTGGATATAGCGATATCCGTAGTTGGAGGTGTAGATCTGGGTGAGCGTGAGGTTTCGGAGCAGGCCCAGCCAGGTGTGTCCGGGGTTCGGATACTGATCCCGGATGTGATACCAGATGTACGCGATGGCCACCAGAATCCAGTAGGCCGGCATGATGCGACGAAACCTGTGCCAGGCATAGCGTTTCACCGAAGGCGAGGCAGTACCGTCGGCGGCCGCGCGCACCCACGGCAGGAACAGCAGAAAACCCGACAACACAAAGAAGATCGGTACACCGATCTCCAAACGGGACTGCATCAGGTGCAGATAGGCCCGCCACGGCGACACACCGTCCACGACATAATTCCCGGTGCTGTAGGCCGCGTGGGTGGCCACCACGAGGGTCGCGGCCACCGCCCGGATACCCGTGAGCGCAGCGACACGTCCAGGTCCGTGGACGACGGGGGCACTGTCAGTCGCGGGGACCGCCGTCATGGTTTCTTGGGGGACCGCTTGGGACGCTTCGCCTCCGACCGTTTGTGGTCCGTGTGCTTGTGGTCTGTGTGCTTGTGGTCCGGGCGTTTGCGATCCGTGAACTTACGGGCGGGCCGCGCAGCGTCGGCACCGTCTGCGGGGCGCAGCTCAATGAGCACACCCGAGATCCGGGTGCTCTCCAGTGCCTTCAGTGTCTTGGGCGACAGCTTGGCGGGCAGCTCAACAAGTGAGTGATCGGGGCGGATCGTGATGTGCCCGAAGTCGCTGCGATGCAAACCGCCTTCATTCGCTATCGCACCCACGATGGCACCGGGCATCACCTTGTGCCGCTTGCCGACGGCGATGCGATACGTCGCCAGGCCGGGAGTGTGGCCGCGTGGCTCGCGGGGGCCACGCTCGGGGCGCTCCCCGCGCTCTTGGCGCGGATCGCGGGGCGGATCGGGCTTGAGCAGGAACTGCTCGCCGTCACGGGACAGCACCGCCAGCGCTGCCGCGATATCGGCCACCGGCACGTCGTTATCGCGTTCGTAGTCCTCGACAAGCCTGCGGAAAAGCTCGATCTCCGGTGCCGCGAGCGCAGCCGTGATGGCATCGCGGAACTTCGTCACCCGCTGGGCATTGACATCGTCGACCGACGGCAGCGCCTCCTCTGCAAGCCTGGCACCGGTGGCCTTCTCGATGGCCTTGAGCAGATGGCGCTCACGCGGAGACACGAACAACACCGCCGTACCCGAGCGGCCTGCGCGACCGGTACGTCCGATGCGGTGCACATACGACTCGGTGTCGTGCGGGATGTCGTAGTTGAGCACATGCGAGATGCGCTCGACGTCCAGACCACGCGCGGCGACGTCGGTGGCGACCAGAATGTCGATGGCACCGCTCTTGAGCGCATTGATGGTCCGCTCGCGCTGCGACTGGTTGATATCACCATTGATCGCCGCCGCCGCAAACCCGCGCGCCTTGAGCTTGTCTGCCACCTCCTCGGTGGCCTGTTTGGTCCTGACGAACACGATCATCGCCTCAAAGGTCTCGACCTCGAGGATCCGGGTGAGCGCGTCCATCTTGCGCGGCCCGGCCACCTGGATGAAGCGCTGGGTGATGTTCTCGGCGGTCGAGGTCTTCGCCTCGACCTTGATCTCGACCGGATCGTGCAGATACTTCTTGGTCAGCCGGCGAATGGTCGTGGGCATAGTCGCCGAGAACAGGGCCACCTGCTTGTACTCGGGAGTGTCGGCCAGGATGCGTTCGACATCCTCGGCGAAGCCCATGGTGAGCATCTCGTCGGCCTCGTCCAGCACCAGGTAATCCAGGTGCGACAGATCGAGCGTGCCGCGCTCCAGGTGATCGATGACACGCCCGGGCGTGCCGACCACAACATGGGCGCCTCTCTTGAGGCCCGACAGCTGGACCACATACGACTGGCCGCCGTAGATGGGCAGCACGTTCAGCCGGGGCAGATGCGACCCGTATCGGCCGAAAGCCTCGGCAACCTGCAGGGCCAGCTCGCGGGTGGGCGCGAGCACAAGCGCCTGAGTGTTCTTCGAGGTCAGGTCGATTTTCGAGAGGATCGGGATGGCAAACGCCGCCGTCTTCCCGGTGCCGGTCTGCGCCAGGCCCACCACGTCCGAGCCTGCAAGCAGCGGTGGGATGGTGGCGGCCTGGATCGCCGAGGGTGTTTCATACCCCACGTCGGACACCGCACGCAGCACCTCGGGGGCAATCTGTAGGTCCGCGAAGGTGACGGCGTCATCCGCGCGTGGTGCAGTCGAATCGCCGGTGTCGGGCGTAGGGATATCTGTAGAGGTCATGGCGTCAAGAAGTCTAGGCGCTACCGCGCTCAACTCCCGCCTCCACGGCATCTTCGGTAAATATCGGTAGTGTGCGGGGCCGTGCGAAGGATGGATTTGGTGGCCGCGCTGACTGTACTGCCGGCCGTAATGGCACTTGCCTGCGCATGCACCGGTGGCGACAGCACGGTGTCCAAGACGCCAACCAACACCATTGCGTCCCCCTCACCGGCTCCCGAGCCGGTGGGATCGGCCCACAAGCCCAAGCCCCCTCCCTCGACCAAGGACGACTGCGCAGTCAACCTGAAGGATCCCGCCGTCGGGGCGGCCATCGCGCTGCTACCGCCGGCCCCCAATAGCGAGGCCACGTGGAATCCGGTGCCCGTGGCGGGTAACTACAACAAGTGCGCCCCATTGTCTGCGGTCATCGTCACCACTGACAGCAGAGCCACGCACACGGCGGATTCGGCCACCCGGGCGGTGTTCTTCCACCTGGGCGGCGTGATCTCGCATGGCGTCCCAGACACCTACGGATACAACGCCATCGATCTGTCGGCGAGCACCCTGGACACCGTGGTGCTCAATTTCTCCAACGGCATCCCCGGTCTGGAGAGTGTGGTGTCTTTCCGCTGGAATGGATCTGGCGTGGAAAAGGTGCAACAGGCCGCACAGTAGGGCATCTTCGTCGGTGCTAACACCTACAGTGAGCGGGTGTTCGTCCTCGACGGCCAGGTCGTCTACAGCGCTTCGGATCTCGCCTCCGCTGCTCGCTGTGAATACGCCCTGTTGCGGGCGTTCGACGCCAAGCTCGGATGGGGGCCGGCACCCCCTCGTGATGATGAACTACTGGCGCGCACCGCGGCTTTGGGGGACGCCCACGAGGCCTACTACCTTGCCGAGCTGCGGAAGCGCTTCGGTTCCGGGGTGGCCGGTATTCCCTTCCCTCCCACCTTCACGCTCGACGGACTCCATGCGGTCGCCGCTGCTACGAAGCGGGCATTAGACGACGGCCACCCGGTGGTGTACCAGGCCGCGATGTTCGACGGCCGGTTCGTCGGTTTCGCGGACTTCGTGGTCCGGGAGAATCAGACATACCGCGTCTGTGACACGAAGCTGGCCCGCAGCGCCAAGGTGACGGCCTTGCTGCAGCTGGCGGCCTACGCCGACAGTTTGACGGCGACGGGTGTACCGGTGTCCCCGGAGGTGCGGCTGATACTGGGCAACCGTTCGGCCGTTGACTATCCCGTGGCCGACCTGGTCGGCGTGTATCGCCAGCGGCGAATCCAATTGCAGAACTTGCTCGATCGCCATCTGGCGGGCGGTGTTCCGGCGCATTGGTCCGATGAGCACATCCGCGCCTGCTTCCGTTGTCCCGTGTGCGAGCCGGAGGTCGAGCGCACCGATGACTTGCTGCTAGTCGCGGGCATGCGGATCAGTCAGCGGGCGGCACTACTGGAAGCCGGGGTGGGCACTGTCGCGGAGCTTGCCGCCGGTCCCGGCCCCGTCGCCGATATGTCGGCGCGCAGCCTGCAGCAATTGGTGGCGCAGGCCGAGTTGCAGGTCCGCCAACGTGACAGTGGCACACCACAGTTCGAGGTGGCCGATCCGATCCCGCTGGGCACAATGCCCGCCCCGAATCCCGGAGACATATTTTTCGACTTCGAAGGCGACCCGCTGTGGACAGAGGACGGCGTGCAGTGGGGGCTGGAGTACCTGTTCGGCGTGCTCGAGTACGACCGGTCCGGCAATGAGAAATTCCGGCCGATCTGGGCTCACGATCGCCACGGCGAACGAAAGGCCCTGATCACCTTCCTGGATCTGGTGGCCAAACGCCGCCGCCGGTATCCGGGGATGCACGTCTACCACTACGCGGCGTACGAGAAGACTGCACTGCTGCGCCTGGCCGGCCGGTACGGCGCCGGCGAGGAACAGCTCGACCAGCTGCTGCGCGACAATGTACTGGTCGACCTCTATCCCGTGGTGCGCAAAAGTATTCGCTCCGGTTCCAGCGGTTACGGGCTCAAGGCGTTAGAGCCGCTGTTCATCGAATCCGGAAAGCGCTCTGGGGACGTCACCACCGCGGTGGATTCGATCAACGAATACGCGCGCTATTGCGCGCTGCGCGACAGCGGCGACCCCGTGGCGCAGGAGGTACTGGACTCCATCGCCGAGTACAACCGCTATGACTGCGCCTCTACCCGCAAGCTCCGGGATTGGCTGCTGGTGCGGGCTTTTGAACACGGCATTACCCACCTGTCCTCCCCCGCTGCTGCCGGTGACAAGGATGAGCCGGAGCCCGATGAGATTGACATGGCACTGGCAGCATTCGTGGGGGATTGCGGTCCGGCCGATCGCAGCGCCGAACAAACTGCGGCGGCCATGGTGTCGGCAGCACGCGGCTATCACACACGCGAGCGAAAACCATTCTGGTGGAGCCACTTCGACAGATTGAATAACCCTGTCGACGAATGGGCAGATACCGCCGGAGTTTTCATCGTCGAGGGCGCCGAGCTGGTCGAGGACTGGCATAAATCCGGTAGCCAGCGCAAGCTGCGACGACACGTGAAACTGACGGGTGACCTCGCCGGGGGTGTGCTCGATGCCAGCGTCTACGCGCTCTATGAGCCGCCCGCGCCGGCCGGGCTCGGAGACGGGGATCCCGATCGGCGGGCGGCCGGCTCGGCGACGGTAGTGGAGATCACCGAATCCGGCGGTGTCCCCGTGGACGTGACAATCCAAGAGCTTACGCCGAAGAACGGCGAGGTGTTCTCGGAGATGCCCATGGCTCTTGCGCCGGGCGCACCGGTGATGACAAAGGCACTGGAGGCCGCGATAGAGCAGGTCGCCGCGAGCGTTGCCCATGGCCTTCCCGCGCTACCCCATACCGCGTCTCTCGATATTCTGTTGCGCCGCAATCCCCGTGGTGTGTCACTGCCAGCCGTGGGTGACGGTGGATATGCCGGGGCCATCACCTCCGCACTACGGAATCTGGACTCGTCATACCTGGCCGTACACGGCCCGCCGGGTACCGGAAAAACCTTCACCGCGGCCCGCGTCATCGCCGAACTGGTAGTGAGGCAGGGCTGGCTTGTTGGCGTGGTGGCGCAGTCTCATGCCGTCGTGGAGCACCTCCTGGACCAGGTAGTCGCGGCGGGGGTACCGCCCGAGCGGGTCGCCAAGAAGGCATCGCCGTACAGCGGTGATGCCGCGTGGACTCAGATTCGAGATAACGACTATGCGGGCTTCATCGCATCCCACGCCGACGAGGGCGCCGTCATCGGTGGCACTGCTTGGGATTTCGCGAACACCACCCGCGTCGCCGATGGGGTACTACGCCTGCTGGTCATCGATGAGGCCGGCCAGTTCAGCCTGGCGAACACGCTTGCGGTGGCACGGGGAGCGCAGAACCTGCTGCTGCTCGGCGATCCGCAGCAGCTGCCGCAGGTGTCGCAAGGTGTGCATCCGGAGCCGGTGGACACCTCCGCGCTGGGCTGGCTCGTGGAAGGTCATGGCGCGCTACCCGTCGGCCGCGGATACTTCTTGGAGCGCTCGTACAGGATGCATCCCGCCCTATGCCAACGGGTTTCGGAACTTTCCTACGACGGTGAACTTGAGTCCGCGGCACCGGCGCGCACCTTGGCCGGACAAGAACCCGGGGTACGGACGCTGCTGGTTGATCATGAGGGGAATGCGACCAGCAGTCCACAGGAAGCCGAGGCGATCGCCACGGAGATCACCGGACTGATCGGGGCGGACTGGACCGACGAATCCGGCACACGGCCGCTGGCGCAGTCCGACGTGCTGGTGGTGGCTCCGTACAACGCGCAGGTGTTGGCGTTGCGGGCCGCGCTGGCCGCTGGCGGGCTGGGCGAGGTGCTGGTGGGAACCGTGGACAAGTTCCAGGGGCGCCAGGCCCCGGTTGTGTTCGTGTCGATGACCGCCTCGGCCGTCGATGACGTGCCGCGCGGTATGTCGTTCCTGCTGAACAGGAACCGGCTGAACGTGGCGATCAGCCGAGCGAAGTTCCAGGCGGTGATCGTAAGGTCGCCGGCACTGACCGAATATCTGCCGGCCACCCCCGACGGGCTTGTCGAGCTCGGGGCGTTCTTGGCCCTAAGTCCAGACCGGACCAATGACGCCGTGCCACACTGAGGTCCATGTCTTCGCTTGTGGATGACCTCGTCCAGATAGTCGGCGATCGGTACGTCAGCACCGATACCGACGTGCTGGCCGGTCGTACGATCGACCACACCGGCCGCTACCGCGGTACCGCGAGCATCCTGATCCGCCCCGGCTCCGCCGCGGAAGTCGGCGCAATCTTGAAGGCTTGCAAGGCGCACGGCCACCCCGTCACCACCCAGGGCGGCCGCACGTCGATGGTCGCCGGGACCGTTCCCGAGCATGAGGACGTACTGTTATCCACCGAGCGGCTCACCGAGATCGGCGCCATCGACGCCGTCGAGCGCCGGATCCGCGCCGGATCAGGTGTCACCCTGGCAGCGTTACAACAAGCCGCCGCCAAGGAGAACCTGCAATTCGGCGTCGACATCGGCTCACGCGACTCGGCCACTCTGGGTGGCATGGCATCCACCAACGCCGGCGGCCTGCGCACGGTGCGTTACGGCAATATGCGCGAGCAGGTCATCGGCGTGCAGGTCGCCCTCCCCGACGGATCAATCATGCAGCGCCACAGTGATGTTCGTGCCGATAACACGGGCTACGACCTCACCGGCCTGTTCGTCGGCGCCGAGGGCACCCTCGGCGTCATCACCGCACTCGAACTGCGCCTGCATCCGGTCCCGAAACACAGCGTCGCGGCGATCACCGGGTTCGACCACCTGGATCAGCTGGTCGAGTCGAGCCGGATCTTCCGTGATCTCAGCGGAATTGCCGCACTGGAGCTCATGGACGCCAGGTTGGGCATTCCAAGCCCCGTGGACAATCCATGGCTGCTGCTCATCGAACTCGCCCGCGATAGCGACCCCACCGAAGATCTAGCCGAAGCACTCGACGCCGCCGGCGTGGCCGAGCGGGCTGCCGTCGGTTTGGATGCCAACTCCCGTGACCGCCTTTGGCAGGTACGCGAATCCATCGCCGAGGCGCTGGGAACCTACGGGCCGCCGCTGAAATTCGATGTGGCACTGCCGCTGACACACATCGGCGAGTTCGAGCGACGTGCCACCGCACTGATCGCGGAGAAGGTCCCCGACGCGATACCTGTCTTGTTCGGCCATGTCGGGGAGGGCAATCTGCACTTAAATGTGTTGCGCTGCCCCGACTCCACCGCGTTGTATCAGCCCATGATGACGCTCATCGCCGAGCTGGGCGGCAATGTCAGCTCAGAGCACGGAGTCGGCACAATCAAACGCGACTACCTCGGCATGGCCCGTACCCCGGGCGACATTGCCGCTATGCGGGCCGTCAAGGCAGCCTTCGATCCCACCGGGTTCCTGAACCCCGCGGTGTTGTTCGGACGCGGCCTGGAGGGAAGCGGCACTGCCGGGCGAGAGTCATGACGCTCACCGTCGATCCCGAGAAGTTCAGCCGGGAGTGGTACGCGGCGTGGAACGCACACGACATCGAGGCGGTGCTGGCGCATTTCCACGAGGACGCGGTCTTTACCTCCGCCTATGGCGCCGAAATAGCGCCAGAGACCGGGGGCATCTTTCGGGGCAAGAAGGCGATCCGCGACTACTGGGCCGAAGCCCTCACCCGCAACCCGGATCTGCACTTCGAGCCCGTCGGCACCTACGTGGGCGCAAGGGCTGTCGTCATCAACTACCGAAACCACAAGGGCGGCCTCGTCAACGAGGTCTTAATCTTCGACGGCGACAGCGTGATCGAGGGACACGGCACGTACCTGTGAACCGGTCGGCCGCATGAACAGTGCCGCCACCAAACCGAGCACCAGCGCAGCGACACCCAGCAGCATCGACTGAGACATCGCCGTCGAGAACGGTGCGCGCAACCCGGGCGGCAGCACGCCGTCTGGCGTGGCATCGACTGGAGAGGACGACATTGCGGGCATATTCGACGCCAGCCGCGCTGTCATCAACGCCCCCATCGCGGAGCTGCCCACCACTCCTCCAACCTGCCGCAGCGTGTTGTAGACGCCGGACCCGGCGCCGGCCACCGCGGAAGGCAGGTTCCGCGTCGCGGTGGTGGCCAAGGGTCCCCAGATGCATGCCATGGCCGCACCGATACCCGCCGCGGGCAGCATGAGCTGCCACATCTGTGTCTCCGGCCGCATCATCGCCGTCCACCACAACGTCGAGGCGATCATCGTCGCGATGCCACCGCCGATCAACACCGACGGACGCACCCGGTCGACAAGCCAGCCGGCCACCGGCGCCAAGATCCCGCTCACGATCGCTGTAGGCGCCTGCGTCAGCGCCGCTTTGGTCGGCGAAAATCCGAGCGCCAGTTGTGTATAGAACATCATCGGCAGGCCGGTGGAGATAACGCAAAAGCTCATCGAGGCAATGCCCACGCCGGCGAGCGAGAAGTTACGGTCCGCGAACAGCCGCAATGGAATCAGCGGTTCACCCCGATTCGCCGACTGCCACCACACGAACACGCCCAGGGCCGCCACACCGGCGGCCATGATCCCCCATACCCCCGGCGCCCAGTGGAAGCTCTCCCCTTCCTGCAGCGCGAAGACGAATGCGAACATGCCCACAGCCGAGAGCGTCATACCCAAGAGATCCATTCGATGTGGATGCGTGGGCATGCGCGGAATGTAGATGGCGCCCAGGATCATTCCCAGCACGCCCACCGGGACGTTGACGTAGAAGATCCACTGCCAACCCCAACCATCGACCAACAGGCCGCCTGCGACCGGGCCGACCAGCGTCGCGATACCGGCCACCGCGCCCCACACTCCCATCGCCGTCCCGCGCCGCTGCGGCGGGAACACACGTTGCACCACGGTGAGCGTCTGCGGAGTCAGCATCGCCGCCCCGACTCCTTGCACCACCCGCGCCGCGATGAGCCAACCGATCGATCCGGCGAGCCCACACCACAGCGAGGCGGCGGTAAAGACCACCAGCCCCGCCAAGTACATGGACCTCGGCCCGAACTGGTCGCCGAGTCGCCCGGTGATCAGCAGCGGCACCGCGTAGCCCAACAGATAGGCACTCGTGACCCACACCGTCGCCGAATAGTCGGCACCGAAAGCGGTCTTGATGGCGGGATTGGCGACCGACACGATCGTCGAGTCGAGCAGGATCATGAACAGGCCGAACAGCACCACCCACAACGTCGTCCACGGTCGGGGATATTCAGACTGCACGGCTACGGAATCTCGTCGTGGTTCAGCTGGTGACACGATTTCTCACGACGGCCAGCCCCGCCAGAGCCAGCACAACCCCGATCATCATGACGACGGCCACGGCGAGTGCGTTATTGCCCAGCGCCCCCACCAACGGCGCGATCACCGCTCCCACGCCGAACTGCGAGGCACCGAGCACCGCCGCCGAGGTGCCGGCCGCCTCGCCATGGCGAGACAAGGCCAAGGCCGGCGCGTTGGGAATGACGAATCCCATGAACGCCATCAGTGCCCACACCGGAGCCACGAAGCCGACGAGCCCACCGATACCGAGGCCGGCCAGTACCAGCAGCACCAGCGCCGGAATCAGGGCCAGTGACAGGCACCACTGCACGATCTGCTGCGGTTCGAATCGCTTGAGCAGCACCACGTTCAACTGTGAGGCTGCGACAAAAGCAACGGCGCCCGCGCCGAATACGATGGCGAATACCTGCTGATTCATGCCGTATTGGCCCTGCAGCACGAACGACGCACCCGAGATGTAGGCGAACAGACCCGACAACGACAACCCGGCAACAAGCACCAAGACCACGAAAACCTTGTCGCGCAGCAGATCGCGATAGGTCTGCAGGATTGCCCTCACCCGCAGCGGGCGCCGCGCGCTCGGAGGCAATGTCTCCGGTAGTGCCACGACAGCAAGGATGAGGAGCAGAACCCCCAAACACGACAGCGCGGCGAACACGCTCTGCCATGAGCCATGCACCAGCACGGCCGCACCCAGCGACGGGGCCAGGATTGGCGCGATCCCGATCACCAGCGTGAGCCGGGAGATCACGGTGGCTGCCGCCTTATCGGTGTAGAGGTCACGAACCACGGCCATCGCCACAACCATCGCCGCCGCGGCACCCACCCCTTCGATCGCCCGCAACACACCTAGCACCACGATGTTCGGAGCGATGGTGATGGCCAGTGACGCCGCGATATGCAGGGCCGCTCCCGCGATCAACGGCAGGCGCCTGCCGAGCGAGTCCGACAGCGGGCCCACCAGGAGCTGCCCTAGCCCCAACCCCACCAGCGTTCCGGTCAGCGTCAGCTGGGTGAGGGTCGAGTTGACGTGCAGATCCGTCCCGATATCGGGCAAGGCCGGGAGGTACATGTCGATGGTCAGCGGCCCGAGGGCAACCATCGCACCCAATACGGTGATGAGCCACGCCCTGCCCAGGCGGGTAGTGGGGGCCACGATCGAACCAGCCGGTGCCTGAGCATCCGCCGGTTTATCCGTGGTCGTCTCGCTCCGGGCAGCAGTCACCTCAGTCTTCAGCGCACGCACGCGGCAAAACCTTCCCTTTCCTAACAAATGTGAGCTGCATCTCACCGATTTCATGCCCAGGGACGATGCGAGCACTTCCCCCAGATCAAAAGATCTGCCGTGCCGTGTGCCGTACGCAACTGACGGCCGTCGACGAACGACAGCTTGCCAGTTACCGGAAACACACCCCGCCGGGCTACCCCTTAAGGAACGAAAAGCGCTCGTCATTCGTCTTCACTACTGTGAGAACAAATCTTCGCTCACAACAATGTGGACCCATCCAGCCCACCGCACTGAAGGAACACCGATGAGCACACGCATCACCGAACCGCAGCGGCAGCTCGCTTTGGGCGGCAAGGGCGGCGGCAAGGGCAGGGAAACCAAACTCGGAGCCTCCGGCAAGCTTCTTTCGTTCATCCTGGACCAGAGCACCAAGGTTCAGGAACCCGCGGTCCGAGCCTATGTCCAGAAGTTACGCACCTCCCACCCCAGCGCTGCACCCGGCGAGATCATCACGATGTTGGAGAAGCGGTATCTGGCGACTGTGATGGGCAGCGGTGCGGCGGTCGGCGCCGCTGCCGCATTCCCCGGAGTAGGCACTCTGGCCGCATTGTCCGCCACCGCCGGGGAGGCTGTGCTGTTCCTCGAGGCGACCTCGCTGTTCACCCTCGCGCTGGCAGCGGTGCACGACGTCGAGCTTGCCAAGATCGAACACCGGCACACGCTGGTCCTCGCGGTCCTGCTGGGTGAGGACGGTGAGACGACGGTCTCGGATGTGCTGGGCAAGGACCGCACGGTCGGAGGAGGCTGGCTGGCCGAGGCCACCTCGACGCTGCCGGTACCCGCGCTCAGCCATCTCAACGCCACCCTGCTCAAGCGGTTCACCAAGAAGTTCGCACTCAAACGCGGTGCGATGGCGTTCGGCAAGCTGTTGCCGGCCGGGATCGGCGCCGTCATCGGCGCCGGCGGTAATCGCTTTATCGGCAAACGGATAATCTCCAACGCACGTCATGCCTTTGGGCCGCCCCCGAGCGTATGGCCGGTGCAGTTACGCCTTGTCGCACCCAAGAGCTAGCAACGCAGAGGGGTGGCTGTTCACGGTGCGGCCACCCTTCCGCCATCAGCGGCGCCGATGATGTCGCCTCTGTCATGTCACCGTGACACCTCACCCCCGTTGGCGACGCGTTAGCCTGGTACCGGTCGCTAAACGGACTGAATATCGAACGAGACGGAGCGAGGCGAAGACTGCCGTGAACGGTTCAAATCCCCAATTCGGGCAGAACGAATGGCTGGTCGAGGAGATGTACCAGCGATTCAAGGAAGACCCGTCCTCGGTGGACTCCAGCTGGCACGAATTTCTCGCCGACTACGTGGCCGAGCCCGCGACCGACGCCACCAACGGCCAAGCCGCTGCACCTGCCGCACGTACGGCCCCGACACCCGCGCCCGCCGCTGCGCCTGTGAAACCCGCGGCGGCCCCGGCAGCTGCACCAGTCGCTGCCCAGAAGCCTGCGCTTCCGCCGGTGCCATCAGCGGAAGGTGACGAGAGTCAGGTACTGCGCGGCGCCGCCGCGGCCGTCGTCAAGAACATGTCGGCCTCCCTGGAGATCCCGACCGCCACCAGCGTCCGGGCCATCCCCGCCAAATTGATGATCGACAACCGCATCGTCATCAACAACCACCTCAAGCGCACCCGCGGCGGCAAGATCTCCTTCACGCACCTGCTGGGCTACGCCATCGTCCAGGCCGTCAAGGACTTCCCCAACATGAACCGGCATTTCGCCGAGGTGGACGGGAAGCCCACGGCCGTAACGCCCGCTCACATCAACCTGGGCCTGGCCATCGACCTGCCCGGCAAAGACGGTAACCGCACCCTTGTCGTGGCCGCCATCAAGGGCTGCGAGACAATGGCTTTCGGCCAGTTCATCACCGCCTACGAGGACATCGTGCGGCGCGCGCGGGACGGCAAGTTGACGGCCGAGGACTTCTCCGGGGTCACGATCTCGCTGACCAATCCGGGCACCATCGGCACCGTGCACTCGGTGCCGCGCCTCATGCGCGGTCAGGGTGCCATCGTCGGTGCAGGCGCACTGGAGTACCCCGCGGAGTTCCAGGGCGCCAGCGAGGAGCGCATCTCCGATCTGGGCATCGGCAAGCTCATGACGCTGACGTCCACCTACGACCACCGCATCATCCAGGGTGCCGAATCCGGCGATTTCCTGCGCACGGTGCATCAGCTGCTGCTCTCCGACGACTTCTTCGACGATATCTTCTTTGAGCTGGGCATCCCCTACGAGCCGGTGCGCTGGCGCATCGACAACCCCGACTCGATCGTCGACAAGAACGCTCGGGTGCTGGAACTGATTGCGGCATACCGCAACCGGGGCCATTTGATGGCGGATACCGATCCGCTGCGCCTGGACAAGACCCGTTTCCGCAGCCACCCCGATCTGGATGTACTCACCCACGGTCTGACCCTGTGGGACCTGGACCGCGAGTTCAAGGTGTCGGGGTTCAAGGGTCAGGAGTACATGAAGCTGCGCGACGTGCTCTCGGTACTGCGCGACGCGTACTGCCGGCACGCCGCCGTGGAATACACCCACATCCTGGAGCCCGAGCAGCAGAAGTGGCTACAGGAACGCATAGAGGTCAAGCACGATAAGCCCACCGTGGCCGAGCAGAAGTACATCCTTTCCAAGCTCAATGCCGCCGAGGCTTTCGAGACCTTTTTGGCCACCAAATACGTTGGACAGAAGCGGTTCTCACTGGAGGGCGCCGAGGGCGTCATCCCGATGATGGATGCCGTCATCGACCAGAGTGCAGAGCACGGCCTCGACGAGGTGGTCATCGGCATGCCGCACCGCGGACGCCTCAACGTGCTGGCGAACATCGTCGGCAAGCCGTACTCGCAGATCTTCACCGAGTTCGAGGGCAACCTGAACCCAGCCCTCGCGCACGGCTCCGGTGACGTGAAGTACCACCTGGGCGCCTCCGGCACCTATATCCAGATGTTCGGCGACAACGACATCGAGGTGTCGCTGACGGCCAACCCCTCGCACCTGGAGGCCGTGGACCCGGTGCTGGAAGGTCTGGTGCGGGCCAAACAGGACGTCCTCGACGTCGGCACCGACGGCGGCCGCTTCACCGTGGTGCCACTCATGCTGCACGGTGACGCGGCATTCGCCGGACAGGGCGTGGTGGCCGAAACCCTGAACCTCGCCAACCTCCCCGGCTACCGGACCGGCGGCACCATTCACATCGTGGTCAACAACCAGATCGGTTTCACCACCGCACCGGAGCATTCGCGATCCAGCGAGTACTGCACCGACGTCGCGAAAATGATCGGGGCGCCGATCTTCCACGTCAACGGGGACGACCCCGAGGCGTGTGTTTGGGTGTCGCGACTCGCCGTGGACTTCCGGCAGAAGTTCAACAAGGACGTCGTCATCGACCTCGTCTGCTACCGCCGGCGCGGCCACAACGAGGGCGACGACCCCTCGATGACCAACCCGCAGATGTACGAGGTCATCGACACCAAACGCGGTGTACGCAAGACCTACACCGAATCCCTTATCGGCCGCGGCGATATCTCGATGAAGGAAGCCGAGGACGCCCTGCGCGACTACCAGGGCCAGCTGGAGCGGGTGTTCAACGAGGTCCGCGATCTGGAGAAGTACCAGCAGCGGCCGAGCGAGTCGGTGGAAGAGGACCAGCAGCTGCCGCAGAAATTGGTCACCGCCGTCGACAAGGCACTGCTCCAGCGCATCGGCGACGCCTTCCTGTCGGTGCCGGAGGACTTCACCGTGCACCCGCGGGTCAAGCCGGTGCTCGAGAAGCGCCGCGAAATGGCCTACGAGGGCAAGGTGGATTGGGCCTTCGGCGAGCTACTTGCCCTTGGCACTCTCGTCGCCGAGGGCAAGGTGGTGCGGCTCACGGGCCAGGACTCCAAGCGTGGCACCTTTACCCAGCGCCACGCCGTGATCATCGACCGGCACAACGGCGATGAGTTCAGTCCGCTGAAGCTGGTCGGCGTCGACGCCGAGGGCAACCCCACCGGCGGACGTCTTGTGGTGCATGACTCATCACTGTCCGAATACGCTGCCGTCGGCTTCGAGTACGGCTATTCGGTGGGCAACCCCGACGCAATGGTGTTGTGGGAGGCGCAGTTCGGCGACTTCGTCAACGGTGCGCAGTCGATCATCGACGAGTTCATCTCCTCCGGCGAGGCCAAATGGGGCCAGCTTTCCGAGGTGGTATTGCTGCTCCCCCACGGCCACGAGGGGCAGGGCCCCGATCACACCTCGGGCCGTATCGAACGGTTCCTGCAGCTGTGCGCCGAGGGGTCGATGACGGTGGCGATGCCGTCCACACCCGCCAACTACTTCCACCTGTTGCGTCGGCACGCTCTGGACGGCATCACCCGGCCGATGGTGGTGTTCACGCCAAAGTCCATGCTGCGCAACAAGGCCGCGGTCAGCGATATCAAGGACTTCACCGACCGCAAGTTCCGCTCGGTTCTCGAAGAGGCCAGTTATGAGGATGGCGTCGGCGATCGCAGCAAGGTCCGCCGCATCCTGCTGACCAGCGGAAAGCTGTACTACGACCTGCTGGCTCGTAAGAATGCCGACAAGCGCGACGATGTTGCGATTGTGCGCATCGAGCAGCTGTACCCCATCCCCCGCTACCGACTGGAGGAGACCCTCGGCCGGTATCCGGATGGTACCCAGTACATCTGGGTGCAGGAAGAGCCTGCGAACCAGGGCGCGTGGCCGACCTTCGGCTTGAACCTGCCCGAGGTGGTACCACGCCTCACCGGCCTGACCAAGATCTCGCGCCGGGCCATGTCGGCACCGTCCTCCGGTTCCTCGAAGGTGCATGCCGTCGAGCAGCAGGAGATCATCGACGAGGCGTTCGCTCCTACATCCGAGTAGGAGTGAGCGAACCCAACGTCAGGCCCACCCCTTAGGGGGTGGGCCTGATTCATTCCCGGACTCCTGCCTCGTTGCGCGCGTGTTGAATACGCTGCACCCATGACGGCCAAGCCCGCACCCGCAATCGAACCGATCACGCTGCCTGTCGAGGAATGGCCACCGCTTCATGGCAAGCCCAGACCCTCGCCCGAGGATCCTTTCTTCCTCCCCCCGCCCGGCTGGGAGGACACGCTGCCAGGAAGCATATTGCGGCGCAGGAGGATTCGTATCGCCTTGTTCGGCATCGTCCCCCTGCGCTTGCAGGCGTGGCACCTGCTCTACCGCACCACCGATCTCCACGGCGCACCCGAGACCACGGTGACAACAGTGCTGGTGCCCCGCGATGCCCGGGAGACGTCACCGGTCCTGGCCTATCAGTGCGCCATCGACGCGGTGTCTCCACGAGCCTTCCCCTCCTATGGCCTGCTTCCCCGAACGTTCGGCCTCAATCAGGCCCAGAACGAACTGTTGCTCATGGTGGCCGCACTTGCGCGAGGCTGGGTGGTTTCGGTGAGCGATCACGAAGGGCCGCAAGGACTATGGATGGTGGCCAGACAACCGGGGTATCACGTCCTCGATGGTGTGCGCGCAACCCTGAATGCCGGAGGCGCAGATGGCATACCCCGGCTCCCGGCCAATGCCCCGGTCGGACTCTGGGGGTATTCCGGAGGCGGGACAGCGAGCACCTGGGCCGCCGAGATGGCGCCCGTCTACGCCCCGGAACTCAATGTCGCCGGAGCGCTGCTCGGCGCTCCCGCGGCCCAGCCCGGCGCGCTCGTGCGAAAGCACAGCGGCAAATTCGCCTCCGGACTAATCCTGCCGGTGCTAGCTGCGATGACGCGGGCGCACCCGGGCACACTCACGTTCCTCGATGGGCACCTGACCCGCCGCGGTCGCCAGATCATCGCCAAGGCGGCAGAGGTCAGTCTCGCGGAATCGGTCCTGCGGTGGCCGTTCAAGAACTTTGACACGCTCGTCGATCGGCCCATCGAAGAATTGATGAAGGCGGCCGAGATCAGCAGCGTCACCGAAGAGATGCGCCTGGGGCAACGCGCACCCAGCGCGCCGGTCTACCTGTACCACGCCGTCCGCGACCAGCTACTTCCGATTGCTGCCTCCGATCAGCTGGCGCAGGCCTACATCGCGGGCGGCACTCATGTCACCTACCGACGCGACCGGAGCACCGAACATATTCTGCTGGCGATGCTCGGCGGCAGCGACGCCCTCGGATGGTTGGCCGCGCGATTGGAGGGCAAGCCATTGCCGTCGACACCGGACGTGAGGACCGTGCTCTCGACATCGCTGACCCGCCTCGCGGTGCGGAGCCAGCTGCACTGGCAATGGGGAATCCTGAAGCTGTTCCTCGGCCGTCTGTAAATACCGTAACAATGGCCGACCCATTGTCGCGAGAACTTAACCAAAAACCGACTCGGCGTTCAATTTCGACGACGACATTGTCGGCCGGTAATGGCCTGGTCAGCAACGATGGCAGCCCGTGTATTCTGAACACAGTCGCGAGGTTGACTTCGCCCGTTTGCCTAATCGGTGATGAACCCCAAGGTCAAACTGGCGCCTTAGTGGCTAAACCCGATTCGGTGCCGATTCGTCACCACGGATCATTCTTGTTGAATACGCTGCGCGAATCCTCTGATACTTCTATGGGCGTCACGACTACCGATCACGTTCCCCCAGGAAAGATGAGAGCGACTAGAACAAGGACAGGAGCCAGATGACTGCCGGCACTGCGCCCACGTCGACCCCGGCGACTCAGTCGATCGAGGCCTGGCCGATGCAACTCGATAAGCCGCTGCCGTCCCCGGACGACCCCTTCTTTGTTCCACCCGAGGGCTGGGACAAAACCGCACCCGGTACACCCTTACGACGCAGGCGAGTTCGGATCGGGTTGTTTGGACTCATTCCCCTGAAGCTGCACGCATGGCAGGTGCTCTATCGCAGCACCGACTTACATGGGGCCCCCGAGACGACCGTGACAACGGTGCTCGTCCCAAAAAAGGCGACAGTGGCGGCGCCGCTGCTTGCCTTCCAGAGTGCGATCGACGCCGTCACCCCCAAGAGATTCCCCTCCTATTACCTGCAGCATCGGACCTTCGGTATCAACCAGTCACAAAACGAGTTTCTGCTGGCAGTGGCCGCACTCCAACGAGGGTGGATAGTGACCATCAGCGACCACGAGGGACCAAAGGGCCTCTGGATGGCGCCCAAACAACCCGGCTATCACGTGCTCGACGGGCTGCGCGCCACGATTGCCGCATCCGGCGAGGACGGCATTCCGCAGCTGTCCATCCAGACTCCGACAGCAGTATGGGGTTACTCGGCCGGTGGCAACGCAACCGCCTGGGCCGCCGAACTCGCCGGCGAGTACGCGCCCGAACTCAATCTCGTGGGGGCCTTGATCGGCGCGCCCGCCCCGCAACCCGGCCCCCTCATGCACCATCTCAGCGGCCAGTACGCTTCGGGGCTCATCATCATCGTGCTGGCGGCCATGATGCGGGTAAGCCCCTCTATCCAAGACTTCCTGCAGAAGCACCTCACCAAGAGAGGCCGCCGGATGGTCGAGAAGGCCGAGCGCCTTACTGTCATCCAGGCTCTGCTGTACTGGCCATTTCTCAACTTCAACAGAATCTTCGACCGTCCCCTCGAAGAGGTGATGGACACACCGGAGATCGCCGCCCTTACCGACGCGATGACGCTGGGGCTGCGCACCCCCACCGCGCCGATTTACCTCTACCACTCGATCCACGACGTACTCCTGCCGGTTTCCAGCACCGACCAACTCGCCGAGGACTACATCGCCGGTGGCGCACATGTCACTTACCGGCGCGACCGGGCCAGCGAGCGGATCTTTTTGCTGCTGTCCGGCGGCCATGATGCGCTCGGCTGGCTGGATGAGCGTATGCGCGGCAAGACATTACCGACGCGACCCGATATCCGAACGGTGGTGTCAACGGTCCTCTCACCACGCGCCCTGACCATGTACGTCCGACAGGTTGTGGCATTCGTGAAGCTCCTTGCCGGGCGGCTCTGAACCGAAGTCAGCGCGCCTTCACTGCCAGTAGCGCTGCCGCGAGAGTGCGCGCGGCCGACGGCTGTGCGGGATCCAGGCCGGTGAGCTCGGCGACCCGCCGCAGTCTGTAGTCAAGGGTGTTCGGATGCACATGCAGCGATTTGGCCGCAAGCTGTCGCCCGTGCTCATGCTGCAGATACGCACTGAGCGCCTGCTGCAGATGCGGGTGTGGCGCCAGTGGCTGGACAGTCGCGGCGAGTAGGTCACGCGCCCTACCGGGGCGGGTGATCTGGTACTCCATGAGCACATCCGGCAGCCGGTAGGCGCCGGGTGCCCGGCCGAGTCTCAGCGCAAGCAGCGCCAATTCACGTGCTTCCTCGGCGGCCGCCGCAATCTCACCGGGATCGGCCGCATCGGACACGCCGAGCGTGACAGGCGCCCCTGCCACCTCAGAGAACAGTGGCAGCAGCGATTCCACCGTGCCCACGGCGGGCAGCAAGATGATGCCCCCGCGGCCGTCCAAAGAGGTGAGCACGGGCTCACGGGCATATAGATCGACGATGTCCTGCACGCGGTGGGCGCGCCGCCGAGCCACCACACTGTTCCCCGCCGGCTCCGGCATGTACAGGAACAGCACGTCATAGGACAGCGCCAGCGTGACGCTGGCACGCTCGGCAGCCTCCATCCACGGTGTCCCCTTGACTAACGCATCAAAAAGGTCGCGGCGAGCCTCCGTCGTCGCACCATGAAGGCCTTGGCGCTCTTCCAGATACGCGGTGGTGACCGCGGGCACCATCAACTGCAGATACCGCTGCAGCTGCACGCTGACCGCTAGCACCTCGCCGGTCTCGTCGGGGGCCGCCAGGTCCCGGAGGGTCTCGATGCCGACCCGCGCGGCGACGCTGTACGCGGCCAAGAGCGCCGCCAGCGGAATATCCTCCTGCGCCCGCCGTGACGCCGCCAGGATCGGCCCTGCTAATTCGTCTTCGGTAGGCGGTCGCGACTCCAGGAGGACTCGGACGAAAATCCGAAAATTCTGCTTGGTGAACTCGGTGATCTCGCCGTCGAGAACTTCTCGGGGAAGCATTCCGTAGTACGGCACCTCGGCGGCGAAGCAGTCCACAGCATGGCGCACCGTCTCCGGCAGCTTGCGCATGAACCGATCACTGAGCGACGCCGTCATCAGCGGACTCCAACCTTCTCCCACTGCACCGTGGAATACCCGTACCCTCACGAACCCGATCTGCGAGACCCCTGCGCACCCTACCGTCCCGCACATGAGTTCGGAGGTTTGCTCGAAGGTTCATCGGACGGCACGCGGGTTATTGGGGCCCGTCATAGCTTTCGGGCACGGGCCTCGTATCTTTCACAAAGATCGGGCCGAGTCACGGACTTTCCTCCCGCACCGCTCCTAGGTTTCACAGATGACTGCTATCGCCCCACGGCGCTCGCTCAATGAGCTGGTCACGCGGTACTGGACCATGATGTCGAAGGTCTACAACTTCCCGCTCGTGCAGCGCCACGTTTACAGCCCTGCCCAAGACGACACCATCAGGCAGCTACGCGAGCACAATGCCCAGCACATCGTAGATATCGCTTGCGGCACAGGAATATTGGCGTCACGTATCCAGGCCGAGCTGAGCCCGGCATCCGTTTTCGGCGTCGACATGTCCGATGGCATGCTCGCCAAGGCACGGGTTCGATCCACCGAGGTGCAGTGGAAGAAGGCACCCGCAGAACAACTCCCGTTCGACGACGGCACCCTCGATGCGGTGGTCACTACGTCGGCATTTCACTTCTTCGACCAGCCTGCCGCGCTGGCGGAGTTCTACCGCGTACTCGTCCCCGGCGGCATGGCATCCGTCGCCACTATCTGCCCGAGGAAGCGCCGCTGGCTGGGACGCGGAACCGGCGCACGCGGACCCGCACACTTCCCTACGGCCGCCGAGATGGAGCGACTGTTCTCCCGCGCCGGGTTTGATGTCGTCGTGCACCGTCCGGTGGCGCGGCCGATCACGCCGCCCCTGATCTCCGTCGACTGGATCTGTGTCGGCCTCAAGACCTGAGCGCCTGCGGCCGCCCTGACCATGCGGTGCCGCCATCCATTACCCTCACTGATTGACGTCAGCCTCACAACGTAAATCTGTCAGGAGTGCTCATGGACGGCTTTAACGGCAAGGTCGCCGTGGTAACCGGCGCGGGATCGGGCATCGGGCGCGCACTGGCGGTGGAACTGGCACGCTCGGGCGCCAAGGTGGCCATCAGCGACATCGACAACGAGGGCCTGGCCGAAACCGAACGCCAGATCAAGGCCCTCGGTGCAGAGGTCCGCTCCGATCGCCTCAACGTCGCTGAGCGCGAAGCCTTCCTGCTCTACGCCGACGTCGTCAAGGAGCACTTCGGCAAGGTCAATCAGATCTACAACAACGCCGGCATCGATTTCCACGGCGACTTCGAGATCAGCGAGTTCAAGGACATCGAACGAATCATCGACGTCGACTACTGGGGTGTGGTCAACGGCACCAAAGCCTTCCTGCCGCACCTGGTCGCCTCCGGCGACGGCCACGTCGTCAACGTCTCCAGCATCTTCGGCATCATGGCATGCCCGGGCCAAAGTGCCTACAACGCAGCGAAATTCGCGGTACGCGGGTTCACCGAGTCTCTCCGCCAAGAGATGATCACCGGCAAGAAGCCTGTCGCAGTCACCTGCGTGCATCCCGGCGGTATCAAGACCAATGTGGCCCGCAACGCCACGGTGGCCGAGGGCTATGACCATGCCGAATTCGCGAAGTTGTTCGATCTGCTCGCACGAACCAGCCCGCAGGCGGCGGCACGCATCATCCTCACCGCCGTCCGCAAGAAGAAGCCGCGCGTACTCGTCGGACCGGATGCCAAGGTGATTGACGTCTTGGTCCGATTGACGGGCTCGCGATACCAGGATCTGTTCCTACTCGGCGAGCGGTTCCTGATGCCCAAACGTTCCAGCTGACCCACTACTCTGACTATTTGACAGTCGTCTAACAAGGAGACATCTATGGAAGGCTTCAACGGCAAGGTCGCCGTGGTGACCGGCGCAGGTTCGGGAATCGGACGCGCGCTGGCGGTGGAACTCGCACGCTCGGGCGCCAAGTTGGCCATCAGCGATGTCGACGCGGAAGGTCTGGCCGAAACCGAACGCCAGGTCAAGGCCCTCGGCGCAGAGGTCCGCTCCGATCGCCTCAATGTTGTTGAGCGCGAAGCCTTCCTGCTGTATGCCGATGCCGTCAAGGAGCACTTCGGCAAGGTCAACCAGATCTACAACAACGCCGGCATCGCGTATCAGGGCGAGGTAGAGGAAAGCCACTTCAAGGACATCGAACGAATCATCGACGTCGACTTCTGGGGCGTGGTCAACGGCACCAAGGCCTTCCTGCCGCACCTGGTCGCCTCCGGCGACGGCCACGTCGTCAACGTCTCCAGCCTGTTCGGCGTACTGTCCATGCCAGGCCAAAGTGCCTACAACTCAGCCAAATTCGCGGTACGCGGGTTCACCGAGTCGCTGCGCCAGGAGATGATCATCGGCAAGAAACCCGTCGCGGTCACCTGCGTGCACCCCGGCGGCATCAAGACCGCCATCGCACGCAACTCCACTGCCGCGGAGGGCTACGACGTCAAGGCCGGGGCCGCGTTGTTCGACAAGTACCTGGCGAACACCAGCCCCGAAGCCGCCGCACGCATCATCCTCACCGCCGTGCGCAAGAAGAAGCCCCGCGTGCTCGTTGGCCCCGACGCCAAGATCCTCGATGTGATCGTTCGGGTCACCGGAGCGCGCTACCAGGACATCTTCTCCCTGGTCACACGCTACGTGCTACCCAAGCCCACGAAGAAGTAGCTTCCCCGGGTCGATCATTCGCGCTATCGCGCTGCGCGAATGATCGACGGCAGGAAGGTTCCGATGATGGTCTGATCGAAGACCATCGTGCTGGGAAGCCGATTGTGCACAATCGCCACCGAGATGTTGCGCTTCTGATCGGCCCACCCGAAGGAGCCACCGAGCCCGATGTGCCCAAATCCCCCACCGATCATCGGCGCCACCAGGGAGTGATACCCGCGGTGCCAGCCCATCGGTAGCCCCAGCGTGTGATCCATCCGGTAGCTGTTCTTGCGACCGAGGCCCGTGGCGATTTCCGGTGAGAGCAAACGTATCCCGTCCACGCTGCCGTCGCCCGCCAGGGCGGAGTAGAGCTTGGCCAGCGCCGGTGCGGTACAGCAGGCGCTGCCCGCCCCGCATCGCAGATCCATCACCGCCGCGCTAGCATGCCCATCATCGGCCAGCAGCATCTCGGCGCCGGGTCTATACAACGTCGACGCGGCCCCCTTGCCTCCGGGAACCTTGTCCAGCATCCCCATCACCGGCGGGGCCGTCCGGCGAATAAAGCCGGACCTTGCGACCCGGTCCAAATACGGTGTGAGGGCAGCAGACCCGGAAGGTGAGCCGATGGGCGGACGCCCAAGATAGATGCCGTCAACCCCGAGCGGTTCGGCGAGTTCGGTGCGATACAGCTCTTCGAGGTCTTTGCCGGTGACGGCCTTGGCCAACCGGCCCATCAGCCAGCCTATGGACAACGCGTGATACGCCGGTTTACCGAAGTACCTATCGACCGGTGCCGCGGCCAGCCGGTCCGCCATCAAATCCGGATCGAACATCTCCTCATAGCTGCGCGCGATACCCGTAAGCCGCGACAACCCGGCGGTGTGGGACAGGATCTCGTCGACCGTGATCGCGCCCTTGCCATGGGCGGCGAACTCGGGCCAGTACTGCGACACCGGCGCGGAATAGTCCAACAGGCCGCGATCCACCAGCCTGTGGATGATCGTGGCGGTGACCCCCTTGGATGCCGAGAAGATATTCGCCGCGGTATCACGCGTCCACTGCTGCCCCAGCTGCGCCAGCCCGGCCCACAGATCGAGTACCGGTTCGCCGTCTACGTACACACAGATGGCGCCACCGCCGACGCGGTATTTGGTGAAGGCAAGCGAGAAGATCCGCACCACACCTCCAAACTCGGGGCGGGCCCAGCCATTCACCCCCGGCGGCAGCTCCATACCGCGTTCCAGCGGCGGGTAGGCGAACGGAAGGGACGTGGGTTGCGACGGTTCGGCGGCCGCGTCATCGAAGCCAAGAGGTTGTGCCATAAGTAACACTGAGTACCAGGTACTTGGCATTAGAACAAGGCTGGTCGAGCAGATATCAGACAGGTACCCAATCAACGGTCACCGATTGGGGGCCCTTCACGACCCGAGCACTTCCTCAGCCGACCGCCTTGACGATCTGAGGCCACAGGAACGCAAACGAGATCTGGTCGAGCGCCATGGTCAGTGGCAGCCGGTTATGTGCGAAGCCAACGGCGATCTTGCGCTTCGGATCGGCCCATCCCATCGAGCCACCGAGGCCGATGTGGCCGAAACCGCCGCGGAATCCGTTCATGGGCAGCGACATGTACCCCAGATGCATCCCCATCGGGAACACAATGGTGCGGTCGATGGTCAGATTGGTCTTACGAGCAAGCCCGGCAACAGTTTCCGGCGAAAGGAACTCATTGCCGTCGACACTGCCACCACCCGCCAGGGCGGCGTACATCTTGGCGAGCGCGGGCGCCGTGGCAATCGCGTTGGCGGCGGGAGCCTGCATGTCGTACAGAGCCGAATTCAGCGTGCCGTCGTCGGCGAGAATCCGCTCCATTCCCGGCTCGTACATTGTGCCGATGGCACCCTCGAAACCGGGAAGGCGATCGATGGCACGTATGACCGTCGGCAGCACCCGGCCCACCACGGGCATATTCGCCACCGGGTCCAGGAAGGGGTACATCGAGGCGGCCTTGGTCGGCGAGGTGCGCGGCGGACGTCCGAGATGAATCCCGTCGACCCCGAGCGGTTCGGCGATCTCGGTCCGGAACAGCTCACGCATATCCCTACCGGTGACCGCCCGTGCCAGTCCCGCGAGCAGCCATCCGAAGGTCAGTGCGTGGTAGGCACGCTTACCGTAGAACCTATCGACGGAGGCCGCGGCAAGGCGCTGCTCCATCAGCTCGTGATCGACGATTTCCTCTGCGTGGTAAGCGATCCCGTCGAGCCGGGAAAGACCGGCCCGGTGATCGAGCACCTGGCGCACGGTGATGGACGACTTGCCATTGGCCCCGAACTCCGGCCAGTAGCGCGCGACCGGTGCGTCATAGGACAACAATCCCCGGTCAACCAGACGGTGAATGACGGTGGCGGCGATGCCCTTCGACGCCGAGAAGACGAGGGCGCCGGTGTCTCGCGTCCAGCCCTGCCCCGCTGCCGCCGCGCCCGCCCAGATGTCCAAGGCCGGTTCACCGTCCACGTAGACACTCAGACCACCGCCACCCAGACGGTACTTGGTGAACATCCAGTCAAAGGCCCGAACGACGGAGGACAGCTCGGGCCGCGCCCAACCCTCCACTCCGCCCGGCAACCGTAATCCGGGCTGGTCACCCGGGTATAACTCGTCACGACGTACAGGTGCTGTGGCCGCAACATTGGGGCCCAGAGGGATCGCCATAGTGACATTTGGGTACCACGTGTCAAATATTCGGGTCAAGTCACAATCTGGTTGCTGACATCGTCATGGCAGGTCAGGGACTCGCAGACCCGCTCGACGGCACCACCACCGGAGTTCCGGGATTTGGGGCCTAGGGCTCAAAATCGATAGTTCGCGAGGTTGAATGTACGACTGCGCCAGGCGGATTCCACCGTGGTGCCCATGATCGAGAAGTGACTCGGAAATCCAGGCACACTCGCCCCTCCGTAGGCCCGCAGACTGTGCGTATCCCCATAGGCCTGCTACGTAACGTGGTGATCGCCGTCCAGCATGTTGTGACCCATGGAGGTGCATCCATAGCGCTTCCCCATGTTCCTGCTGTGGCGGTTAGCCGGGCGTTAGTGTGCAGATATGGACGTGGTGGAGCCGGCTGACGGCGCGGTCGCTGGAAGGACCGTCGCTGCATCTCTGCTGGCGAATACGTCCAGCCTGGCAGACGACATGCTCACGTACTTGGTTGACCGGATCCCGGAAATCGGTGGCGATTCGGAGCTTCTCGGCCTGACACTGGGGTCGTGCTCGTCGAATCTTGAAGCAGTACTTTCGATGGTCCGCTACGGGATCGACATTGCGGCTGTCGAGGCGCCGGTGACGGCGCTCGAACACGCGCGAGCCATGGCATCACGGGGGCACAGCGTCGATGTGATGCTGCGGTTCTATCGGCTCGGTCATGAGTTCTTCACCGAGAGACTTTCCGATTCGATCACTGACCGGGTCGCGGACCCTGCCGTCGCGCTTAGGACATTTGTCGATCTGGAGCGATTCGGGTTTCACTACATCGACCGCATCTCCAGTCTCGTAGCCGCCGAGTACGTCGCCGAGCTTGACCGACGCCAGAATCAGGCAAGAGCCGAGCGCGCCGATGTCGTGCGGGCCCTGCTGGCTGGGGAACGTGTCGACCTTGCCCGCTCCGAACGTGTGCTTGGCCACTGGCTCACCGGTAAGCAGATCGGTTTTGTGTGCTGGGTCGACGACCGCGATGTCGACCTTGAGAAATTCGCTCGACAGGTCGGTAGGTTCCTTGGCGCGAGTCACTCGCTCGTGCTGCCGGATGGCCCCCTCTCGGTGTGGGGATGGGCGTCGATCACGGGGGATGCGAGGCCTTCACTCACGGCCAAGGCGACGGAGCTTGCCAGTGAATGCGAAAACGTACACGTTGCCGTGGGCTCGCCGCATCCGGGAGTTGTAGGCTTCCGCGCCTCACACGTGGAGGCGCTACGTACTCGTCGGGTCATCGAATTGTCTGGGCGTGCTGCGCCATCGATCACTGAGTTCAGCGATGTTGCGTTGGTGGACGCCATCTCTCGCGACCTGGATGCGGCGAGGGCCTTCGTTGCCGCCCAGCTTGGCGATCTCGCGCGGGACGACGCGAAAGAACGGGGCGAGCGTGACGCATTGCTGGCTGTTCTGGATGCCCAAGGCGGCCTGACAACCGCAGCACGCACCTTGGGAATCCACCGCAACACCGTCCTGCAAAGAGTGCGCCGTGCTGAAGAGCGCCGGGGACGGCCCGCGACGGCCAATATCGCCGAACTGCATGCGGCCCTGCTCGTCTGCGACGTGCTGGGGGCCTCGGTGCTGCGCGAGTCATCGCCTCACTGACCGGAGCCTTGCCGCGCCGGAATGTGCTCACAGCACACCGCAGAGGGCTGCGAGGGTCTTGTTGACCGATACCAGCCGTTTGTAGGTTGCGAGGCACCCTAAAGCGCGAAGGAGTAGTCAGTGACGACTCAGACGACTCAACAACCCGAATTGCCGGCGGCAGCCCCGCACTATGCCCTGCCTGATTCGGGAGAGCAGGTACCGGCGCTGTCCTGGCCGATAGTCGGCATCTTCACGTTGGCGTTGGCGGTTTTCGGGGTGTCCACCTGGGCCGCCCTCACTGACGCTTTGCCGGCGATCGTGACCATCGCCGCAAGCTCTGCGGCCATCTTTGTCCTGTTCACGGTGCTGCACGACGCTTCGCATTATTCGATCAGCTCGCATCGCTGGGTCAATGTGGTCTTTGGCCGCGTGGCGATGTTCTTCGTCTCGCCTTTGATCTCGTTCAAGTCGTTCGCGTTCATCCATATCGAGCACCACCGCAACACCAATGACGGTGCGTCTGATCCCGATCACTGGGTCAGCGCCGCGCCCTGGTGGCAATTGCCCGCCCGCTTCCCTGCGATGGACTTGCCGTACATCAGTTTTCTGGTGCGTCATGTGCGGCGGCGCCCACACGCTGAGGTTCTGGAAACCGGGGCCTTGATGATTGTGTCGGTGTCGGTGATCGTGTGGGCCGCCTTTGCCGGGCATCTGTGGATGCTCGCGGTGATCTATCTGATTCCCGAGCGGGTCGCCATGTTTGTGCTGGCGTGGTGGTTCGACTGGTTACCCCACCACGACCTGGAGGACACCCAGCGCGAGAACCGCTATCGGGCGACCCGTAACCGCGTCGGCGCCGAGTGGATCCTGACGCCGTTGCTGTTGTCGCAGAACTACCACCTGGTGCACCACCTGCACCCCTCAGTGCCCTTCTACCGTTACGTCGCGGCCTGGCGACGCAACGAGGCCGCCTACCTCGAGCGGGATGCCGCAATAAGCACTGTCTTCGGGCAGCAGCTCGATGCCACGCAGTACCACCAGTGGAAACGGCTCAACGGCAAACTCGCCACACTGCTCCCGGTCCGAATGCCGCGGACCTCGGCGGCACGCCATGCCAATGCTCACCGGATCCCCGTCAAAAGCGTTGAGTCTCTGACACCAGACAGCGTCAAAGTCACCTTCGACGTTCCCGATCACCTCAGCGATCAGTTCCAATTCCAGGCGGGACAACATCTGACCATCCGGCATCGCATCGGTGGCCAGCAGGTGCGGCGAAACTACTCGATTTGCGTCTCGGCCACATCGGGTGAGCTCGCGATCGCAGTGCGGCACATCGCCGGTGGGATTTTCTCGACCTTCGCGGTGGAAACACTGCGAGCCGGTGACGTTCTGGAGCTGATGACACCCACGGGCAGCTTCGGCGCACCGCTTGATCCACTGGCACGCCGCGACTACGTCGCCGTAGCGGCGGGCAGCGGCATCACGCCCATCCTGTCGCTCCTGCGCACCACGATGGAGATCGAGACCGAGAGCCGCTTCACGCTGTTCTACGGCAACCGAACCGCCGAGTCGACCATGTTCGCCACCGAACTTGATGAACTCGAATCACGATACGCAGACCGGTTACGCATCTTCCGCATCCGCTCCGCCGACGCGCACCACCCCGCCTCTCTTCGCGGCCACATCGACCTGGCGATGATTCAACGGCTGCTCGGCGTCGACCCCCCGTCGATCGATCGGTGGTACCTGTGCGGCCCAAGCGATCTCGTCACCACAATGCGCGACGACCTCGCGACCGTTGGGGTGCCGAGTGAACGGATACGCCTTGAGCTGTTCCGCACCACGAGCCGACCCACAGACCTCGGTGACTTCCCCAATTCCGAAGTGACCGTCACTGTGTCCGGGGCCGATCACACCGTGCAACTCACCTCTGGCGAAACCGTTCTCGAATCCGCGCTGAAAAACAACATTGACGCGCCGTACGCCTGTCTTGGCGGCGCATGCGGCACGTGCAAAGCCAAGATCACATTGGGTGCAGTATCGATGGAGCAAAATTTTGCACTCAACACAGCCGAGGTCGAGGCGGGCTTCATACTGACCTGCCAGTCGCATCCCACTACGGCGGCTGTCTCAGTCGACTACGACGCCTGAGCCAGCGCATGCGCGAACTTCCCTGCACCACAGGGTCTCTCCTGCCAGAACTGCGTGCACGAAACAGCTCATTCACGGTCCAATTCTGTCGCCCGAGACGGCACGGAACTTCTCGGAGGTAACAGATGTCTACACCGACTACCACCCCAGCGGTCTCCAATGTGCCCGACATCCCCGATGCCGTGGCACAACTTCGCCGCGAGTTCGCCTCGGGCCGCACCCGAGACCGCGCGTGGCGTGAGAAGCAGCTGCGGAATCTGATTCGGCTACTGGACGAGCAGGAAGATCAGATCGCCGCCGCGCTGGCTAGTGATCTCGGACGTAGCCGGGCCGAAAGCTGGATCGGCGACATATCGTCCACCAGAGGTGAG
Source organism: Mycobacterium sp. NGS15 (assembly GCF_059813245.1). NCBI lineage: Bacteria > Bacillati > Actinomycetota > Actinomycetes > Mycobacteriales > Mycobacteriaceae > Mycobacterium > Mycobacterium sp. NGS15. The sequence continues at coordinate 211,270 of NZ_JCALEF010000006.1, forward strand.
GCCGTGTACGCCCTGAAGCACCTGCGCCGGTGGATGCGCCGGCGGCGACAGTCGCTATCACTGGTGCAGTATCCGGGTTCGGCCTGGGTGCAGTACGAGCCGCTCGGCACCGTTCTTCTCATCGGCCCATGGAATTACCCCGTGTACCTGACTCTTTCGCCGCTGGTGGGTGCGCTGGCCGCAGGCAACTGCGCGGTGCTCAAGCCCTCCGAGCTGGCACCGGCCACGTCGGCCCTGCTGGCACGGTTGGTTCCCGAATACCTGGACTTCGAGGCGGTCGTCGTGATCGAGGGCGACGCCCTGGTCACCCAGGAGCTGCTGGCGCAGGGTTTCGACCACGTACTGTTCACCGGCGGCCCCGAAATCGGAAAGAAGGTCATGGCCGCCGCCGCGGCGACGCTGACTCCGGTGACCCTGGAACTCGGCGGTAAAAGCCCGGTAGTCGTGACTGCTGATGCCGACCTGGACATCGCGGCACGCCGAATCGCCTGGGTCAAGTGCGCGAACTCGGGGCAGACCTGCATCGCCCCGGACTACGTGCTGGCTGATTACCGTATCCGAGATCAGCTGGTGGACAAGATCGTCGCGGCAATCGAGCGGTTCGAGCGGGACGGGGGCGCAGACGGCCGCCGGATCGTCAACGAGCGCCAATTCGCAAGACTGGCAGCCTATCTCGCGCAGACTCGCGGCACGATCGCGACAGGCGGACAGGTCACCGAGACGACGTTGTCGATCGAGCCGACCGTGATCGTCGACCCCGATCTCAGTGATGCAGTCATGCAGGAGGAAATCTTCGGACCCATACTTCCGGTACTGGCATACGAAAGCCTCGACGATGCGATTTCATTCGTGAACTCCCGGCCGAAACCGCTTGCCGGGTACTATTTTACGAAATCAGCAGCGGTGGGTGAGCGCCTGATAGACGAGATTCCGTCCGGCGGCGCAGTGATCAATCATGTTGCCATGCACTGCCTGGTGCCGCAGCTGCCGTTTGGCGGTGTAGGCCCCAGTGGCATGGGCGCCTACCACGGCCGCTGGGGATTCGAAGCACTAAGTCACAGGAAATCGGTGCTGCGCAAGACCTTCCACCCAGACCTACAGCTGATCTATCCTCCCTATAGCGAGCGGACGCTGAGGATCCTACGCAAGATATTCTAGGGGGCCGCCGAATAAGCGTCGCCCCAGCAGCCGCCCCAAGTAAGTGTTCTTCAATCACAGATACCGGCACGTCGACGACGAACTCTACGGTGGAACTACTACTTTCATTGAACGAACCACTAGTGGAGGAGGTTGGCGTGAGTGATTCGGGAGTGCACACAACGTCACACATCATGACCCGACTCGACATCTCCACTGCAATACCATTCGACGACTTCAGATCTCGACTTGAGCATGCTGCCCCGGCGTTCGATGCCCAGCCCTTCCAGCGGATCATCGAGACCGGCGGGTCGTGGTCGGACGTACAGTCAGCGGTCGAGAGAATGGCCCCGCACCAGCTGATGCGATACGCGACCATCGAGGCGACCGCGATGATGTCGTTGGCCGGCCACACAACCAAGGCGGTCGAATATCTGCTGGGCAACCATGTCATCGCCGAGAGCATGTTCCGCCATGACCCACGCGCCCTGCTGTACGCCCCACTGCGGGTGCTGATCTTCAGCGACTCCGAGGGCAACGCCGTCTTCAGCCTCGATCAGCCCAGCACAGCGTTCGGAAGCCTCGGAATCGGCGAGGTGACCCGGGTCGGCCTCGGACTCGACGACAAGGTCGCGGCACTGCTGCAGTTCCTCGGGATTGACGCCTCCTTCCCTCAACCCGCCTAACGCAGACCCCGATCGTGGCTAGCGCCACCCAGACTCGCGCCGACCCAGCACCGTGAACCGTTGAGGTCCACCTCGGGTTTGCCCCGTCACGTCTGAGTCTCGTGGTGCGGTCGCTGCGGCTCGGGCTGGGGCGCGGTTGATCCTCTGTGACTGCGGACGGGCAGCACTTTCATGGGCCACCAGAACCATCGGCCGAGCAGTGCGGCGATTGAGGGTGTCAACAGCGAGCGGACGATGAATGTGTCGAAGAGCAGGCCCAGGCCGATGGTGGTGCCGATCTGGCCGATCGATGTCAAGTCGCTGGCGACCATCGCGATCATGGTGAAAGCGAACACCAGGCCCGCTGAGGTGACGACGCCGCCGGTGGCGCCCATGGCGCGGATAAGACCGGTGTTGAGTCCCCCGCTGATTTCTTCTTTGAATCGCGATACGACGAGCAGGTTGTAGTCCGATCCCACGGCGAGCAGAACGATCACGGCCACAGCAATGACGAGCCACTGCAGTTCGATGCCGAATATGTACTGCCACACCAGCACCGACATGCCGAAGGACGCGGCAAGAGAGAGGACGACGGTGCCGACGATCACGATCGATGCGACGAACACGCGGGTGATGAGCAGCATCACGATGAAAACGAGGATGATCGCTGCGCTGGCGGCAATGAGCAGGTCGTAGAAGGCCCCTTCCTGAATGTCGCGGTAGGTGGCTGCGGTGCCACCCAGGGAGAATGTCGCCCCAGCCAGTGGGGTTCCCTTCACCGCTTCTTTGGCAGCCTGCAGTACCGGGTCGACGTGGGCGATGCCTTCAGTGGTGGCCGGGTCCACGTCATGGGTAATGACGAAGCGCGCGGCATGGCCGTCCGGGGAGACCATTAGCGCCAGCCCCGTCTGAAAGTCGGGGCTGGTGAACACCTCCGGGGGCAGGTAGAACATGTCGTCATTTTTGGAGTCGTCGAACGCCTGGCCCATGACCGAGGCCGTGTCGGTCGTGCGCTCCAGTTGAGTGAGCAGCCCCGAGAAGGTGCTGTGCAACGTGAGCATCAGGTCCCGGATGCTGGTGGTGATGGCGATCAGCGGCGGGATCTGGGCGGCGATCTGGGGCGCCACCGCGTCGATCTTGCCGAAGTTCTCCGCCAAGCTCTTGGTGTTGTCGGCCAGGTGATCCATCTGGTCCAATCCGTCGAACACTGAGCGCATGGCCCAGCACACGGGAATGTCGGCGCAATGGGGTTCCCAGTAGAAATAGTTGCGGATTGGCCGGAAGAAATCATCGAAGTCGGCGATGCGGTCGCGAAGGTTCGCCGTCGTTTCTTGCATGTCTTGTGTCGAGCCGAGCGCCGCATGGGTGGCATCCGACAGTTGCACAGTAAGGCCGTGCATGCGTTGCAGGATCGCGATCATCTCGGTGAGACGGTCGGTCATCGTAAGGACGTCACCGAGACGAGTGCCGATAAACTGCAACAGTTCTCGGCTCGCGACGCCTTGAGTGCTCATCTGGAAGGGAACAGATCCGTGTTCGATGGGCGAACCCAGCGGGCGGGTGATGCTTTGCACGCGGGCGATCCCGGGTACGCGGAAGATGCTTTTGGCGACTTTCTCCAGCACGAGCATGTCGCGCGGATTGCGCAGATCATGATCGGCATCGAGCATCAAAATGTCAGGCTTCATCCGAGCAGAGGTGAAATGCTTCTCGGCTGCGGTTTGGGCTACCACCGAACTGATGTCCGAGGGCAGGTAATCCCGGTCGTTGTAGCTGGTTCGGTATCCGATCAACGCGACGATGCCGACCAAAGAGATAACCATGGCGACGACGAAGACTGGTCCGGGCCAACGAACGATGATGGTCCCCATGCGCCGCCATCTGCGTGTCTGGGCACGCCGTTTGGGATCGAGCAGGCGGAATTTGATGCTCAGTGCCAGCACGGCGGGCGCGAACGTCAATGCCATGACGAGCACAACCACCAGCCCCAGCGCACTGGGGATGGCCAAGCTGTTGAAATAGTTGAGTCGGGTGACGTGTAGGCACAGCAATGCGCCGACGATGGTCAGACCTGAGCCCAGAATCACATGCCACACACCCTCGAAGGCGGTGTAGTAAGCAGTCTCGCGATCCTCGCCGTTGTTGCGTGCCTCGTGGTAGCGCCCAAGCAGGAAGATGAAGTAGTCGGTTCCCGCGGCGATGGCCAGTGAGGTCAGGACACTGACCGCGAACACCGACAACCCATAGACGTGGAAATGCCCTAGGACGGCCACCAGGCCTCGCCCTGTACTCATTTCCACAAGCACGACCAGCAGGCCGATGACAGTGGCGGCGATCGATCGGTAGACGAAGAGCAGCATCACGGCGATGACTACCACGGTGATGACGGTGATCTGCTTCATCGACCGGTCCGCGGCTTCGTCGGCGTCGGCGACGAGTGCGGCCTGCCCAGTGACGTGAACACGAATTCCAGGAGGTGGACTGGACTTGGCCACGATGTCTCGGACCGCCTGGACGGAGTTCTCTCCCTGTGTGGAGCCTTGGTTTCCGGTCAGATTGAGCTGCACGTAGGCCGCTCTGCCGTCCTCGCTCTGGGAGCCGGCTGCGCTGACGCGCTCGCCCCAGAAGTTCAGGACGTGTTCGACGTGGGCACGGTCGTCGTCAAGGGTCTTTACCAGTCCGTCGTAGAAGCGGCGTGCGTCGTCGCCGAGGCGGGTGTCGCTTTCGAGGACGACCATGAGGACACTGTCCGAGGTGTATTCGCCGAAACGTTCGCCGATATGCTTCATGGCGATGACCGACGGCGCGTCTTGCGGCGACAGCGACACTGCGTTCTGTTTGCCCACTTCTTCCAGTTGAGGTACGAGCAGGCTGACTGCTGCTGCCGCGCCCAGCCAGAGCACGATGATCGGGACCGCGAGGGCCTTGATGAGTCGCGGTATCAGTGGCGTAGGGCCTTGGGCGGCGGCGCTGTGCTGGCGGCTCATGCGGCCTTCACCAGGCAGTAGGCCATGACGTCATGGCCGTGCACGGTAACTTCGTCGCGTACGGCACCGTTGACTGTGATCCGGCAGCCCAGTGAATCGCTGTCGCCTTGAACGACGATGTTGGCGTACGCGCTGGGGGCGGTGGTGGTGAAGGTGTGTGTCCACGGAAGTTCAACGAATTGCGCCTCTCGGGACACATTGTGCTCGTCGACGTAGCTAACCCTTCCGGTCACACGGGCCGGACCGAACACTTGATAGGACAAGGTCTTCGGGAGCGTCGCGACAATGTTGTCGGTCTTGTTCGCAGCGCCGGCTTGTCGACCGGATCCGAAGACACCGTGGAACTGCCAGATCATAGACCCTCCCACCAGGACCACGATGACAATGACCAACGGGATCCACGCCTTCGTCAACGCCTTCGCGCCCAGCTGCATTGGATTCGGCAACATCGTTGCCCGCCTTTCGGTTAGGTCCCACTGCGCTCAGCGGATATGTGACTGTTACTGCTAAGCAGCGATTTTCGGTGTGCTGCTAGTGCCAGCCCCCGAGGGACATGTCGCCCTCTGGGCAGTTCTGGCAGGCGGCGACGCCTTTGTGGTTGAAGACGAGCTTGGCCGGATTGGGCCAGTGTCAGGACATTTGGCTGTAGAGGGCGTTAGCGGCGGCGTCTTCGGAGTATTGGCGGCGGCTGGCGTAGTGGATGTGCGGCGACCGCCGTGGGGTAGACCGTCGCGGCTCCGCAGCGTTGGACCTCTTCAACCAACGCCCCGCCGAGGCCAGGACTGCTTCCCGTCACGAACACCACACTGTCCCTACTCGCGGCCATGGCCACCGTCCCATCTGAGTAATCTAATCGTTAGGCAGACTCAATCACATACTTCTGGATAACGCAAACGTTAGCTACACTGAAGGTATGGCGATGACATTTGAAGAGCAGCTCGCCGACCGCGATCGGTGGCGCGCCGAACGCTGTTCTGTTGCAATGGTGCTCGACCTACTCAGCACCAAAACCACATTCCTCGTGCTGCGGGAATGCTTCTACGGAACCAGCCGCTTCGAGGACTTCGTCGAGCGAATCGGCACATCAGCGCCGGCGATCTCTCGTGCCCTCAAGCAGTTGGAATCGGCGCACTGCCTCAGTAGAGCCCCCTATCGCGAACCTGGCGCCCGGGTCCGGGATGAATACCGGCTCACCCCGGCCGGCGAGGGTCTGCTGCCAGTGGTTATCGCGATCGCACAGTGGGGTGACGAGCATCTCCAAAATGGCCACGCTCCACTGACATTCGTGGAATCTGGCACCGGCCGGCCAATCCGCGCCTACGCGACTGCAGACACCGGGGTGACCGAAACACAGTCCAGCGACATCGAGATACGCGCACGTTTCACCCTTGACTGACCGGAATCATGGGCGCAAGCCCTGGGCTTTGATTCCCCCGGGGCTGAGTCTCCCGCGCGTTGGTTCGTCGGCGGCGTTCGAGGAGTGTGAAGACTCGGCGACCACGTAACCCGGTTCGCAACCGTCGTCGCTAGCCAGCACATCAACACCGCTGGCTAGCGCACCAGTATCTGGTGATCGTTGAGCCACCTGTCGACCACACGCTCGGCATCTGCGCCGCTCGAGACCTCTCGAGTCATCGCCGCCAGCTCTCCGGTGGTCAGCTCGCCGGCAACCTTGTTGAGCGACAACACTTGCGGTTCGGTCAGCTCATTTCGCCGGTACAACGGCACAACGCTGTTGGCGGGAAGCCACTCCGACTCGTCATCGAGCAGAGTAACCCCGTCGACGGGCAGGTTCGGATTGGCGGTGCTGGTCCAGGCGACCGCGATCTCACCACGTTTGAGCGCCGCGAAAAGTTCACCGGCACTGTCGAACTGGCGGGGCACACCGGTCTCACACGGCCCGATGCGCGGCACCGGTACCGGAACCTGGCCCACCTGCCCGCTGCGTGCCAGCTGATCGCAGTGCCGAATCAAAGCCTTCAGCGTCGGTTTCGACGAGGCGCCTGAGGATGTCGTGACCGCCAGCGCCGGACGATCCGCGGCCGTCCCGTAGTCGGCAGCAGCCACACCGGCGGGCAGCGAGGCGATCATGGCCTTGTAGGTGACCTCTTCGTCCCCGCTGGGCCGGTGTTGCGGCGCGAACTGGCGGAGCAGCCTGCCGGTGAATCCCGGTGCGACGCTCGCGATGCCCGTATCCAATTCCGCTACCGGATCAGCACTCTCACGCACCTTGGTGTCAATACCGGTCGCCTTCACCACCGCCGCATAGATGTGCGCGAGCACCCGATACTGCGGATCGTTCGGCGTCACCACCGTCAAATACGGCGCGGGGCCATGGTTTTCCGAACAGGCGGCGAGAACGGACACCGCAACCAGCAGCGCCGCCGTCCACGCGCGAATCTTGGACATCGACGGCTAGACGTTGTCTGCTTCTCTTCGCGCACGGGGCTCATCGACCTCGTGTGCAACAGCCTGGACCGCCGCGGCCACAGCGGGTCCGACGCGCGGATCCAGCGGGCTGGGCACAATCTTGTTGGGCGCCAGATCGGGCTCCACGACCGAGAAGATTGCCTCGGCCGCAGCCACTTTCATCCGCTCAGTGATCTTGGTGGCTTCGGCGTCCAGCGCCCCGCGGAATACTCCCGGGAACGCCAGCACGTTGTTGATCTGGTTCGGGAAGTCGCTGCGTCCGGTCGCGACGATCGCCGCGTACTTGGCCGCCACGTGTGGGTGAATCTCGGGATCCGGGTTGGAGCACGCGAACACGATGCTCTGGTCTGCCATGGTAGCGATGAGCGACTCGTCGACCTTTCCTGCCGAAACACCCAGGAAAACATCGGCACCCGCAAGTGCCTCGGCCTGCCCACCGGTAAGACCACGCGGGTTGGTGCGCGCGGCAAGATCCACCTTGAACTCATTGAGGTCATCGCGGCCGGAATGCACGATGCCCTTCGAATCCAGCACCGTGACGTCGGTGATGCCGTCGGCCAGCAGGATGTTGGCGCATGCGACGCCGGCCGCACCCGCACCCGAAATCACTACCTTGAGCGACTTCTGGTCCCGGCCCAGTACCCGCGAGGCACCCATGAGTGCGGCAAGCACCACAATCGCGGTGCCGTGCTGGTCGTCGTGCATCACCGGGCAGTCCAGCGCCTCGATCACTCGGCGTTCGATTTCGAAACAGCGGGGGGCTGAAATGTCTTCGAGATTGACCGCACCGAAGGTGGGGCGCAGTCGGATCAGCGTCTCGACGATCTCGTCGGGATCCTTGGTGTCGAGCACGATCGGAATGGAGTTGAGCCCGGCGAAGGTCTTGAACAGAGCACTCTTGCCCTCCATGACGGGCAGCGACGCCGACGGACCGATATCGCCGAGCCCCAGCACCGCACTGCCGTCGCTCACCACCGCGACGAGTCGATGCGCCCAGGTGTACTTCTTGGCCAGGCTCGGGTCGGCGGCGATTGCCCGCGACACCTGTGCGACACCCGGGGTGTAAGCGATCGACAGTGCACGCTGGGTGTCCAGCGGCGACTTGAGCTCTACCGATAGCTTCCCATCGATATGTGCTTCGAAAATCTCTTCATCTGTCACGACAACGTCGGATGCGGTCACAGCGTGAGACTACTGGCCGCCGTGAAGGTCACTCCTGGCGACTCTGGAACTGTGAGCGGCCCGTTACGCGCCCGCCACGAATCCACGTACCGACTCGGCGATCATCTGCACCGCGATGGCCGCCACTAACAGGCCGGCCACTCGGGCCAACAGCATGATTCCACCCTCTCGTAGCACCCTGATCAGCACCGTTGAGAAACGCAGCGTCAGGTACAGCACCAGGTGAACACACAGAATTGCGGCACCGATGGCCAGATAGGTACCCACCTGTCCCTGTGCCTGACGTACCGCGATGATGGTCGCCGCGATGGCCCCGGGCCCCGCCATCAGTGGAGTCCCGAGCGGGACGAGAGCCACATTGACCCCGCTGTCGGCGTTCTGACTGGTAGCGCCGCCCATCAAGAGCGATAAGCCGGTGATGAGCAGCAGCAGGCCCCCGGCGCCTTGCAGCGCGGGCACACCTATATGTAAGTAGGTCAGGATCGCCTGTCCGCCGATCGCGAACATCGAGATGACAGTCAGCGATACCGCCGGAGCCTGCCAGGCGGCGCGATGTCGTTCCGCGGCGGGCTGTCGGCCCGTCAGCGACAAAAAAACCGGTACCGCACCCGGGGGGGTCCATAATGACCACCAGGGTAATGAACACTGAGGTGAACACCGCGATATCGAATGTCACGATCCCAGTGTGTCAGGCCATCCCACAGGTTCGCGGGTTACCATCGCGCGGAACGGTTCCGCAGAATTGATTTGCGAGCAGGGAGCCCACAGCATGGCGCGATTTCCGTCGGTCAATCCGTCGTCGTTGCGTTCGCCCGTACGTGCGCGCCCACCCCTACCGGATGCCAAACGCATCCCAGTCCCTCTCGCCCGTGCCATCGTCGATTGCGGTGTCTATGTCGACGGAGTGCGCCTGCCGGGGAAGTACACCCCCACCGCCGCACTGGAGAAGGTGCGCTCGCTGGATCGCGGATTCGTCTGGGTAGGGCTGCATGAACCCGACGAACATCAGATGGAAGCCGTCGCGGGGCCGTTCGGGTTACACCGGCTGGCCGTCGAAGACGCGGTGCACGCGCACAACCGCCCCAAGTTGGAGCGGTACGACGACACTCTTTTCCTTGTCCTGAAGACTGTCAATTACGTTGAGCACGAATCGATTTCGACGGCCCGTGAGATCGTGGAGACCGGCGAGATCATGATCTTCGTGGGCGGCGACTTCGTGGTCACCGTGCGCCACGGCGACCACAGTGGCCTGGCGAAGGTGCGCGCACAGATGGACGCCGACCCCGACCACATGCGGCTGGGCCCGTACGCCGTGATGCACGCCATCGCCGACCGTGTCGTCGACTCCTACCTCGAGGTCTCCGACCTGGTGGAAGACGATATCGACTCGATGGAGGAGAACGTCTTTTCGCCACGGTCAGCCACCGATATCGAACACATCTACATGCTCAAACGTGAGGTGGTGGAGCTGCGCCGGGCGATCAGCCCGCTGTCGGTGGCACTGAGCAAGCTGACCCAGGACCACAACGACCTCATCGCCAAGGAAGTCCGCCGTTACCTGCGTGACGTACTGGATCACCAGACGCATGCCGCCGACCAGATATCGAGCTACGACGAAATGCTCACCTCCCTGGTGAACGCCGCGGTCGGCAAGGTGGCGATGCAGCAGAACACCGATATGCGCAAGATCAGCGCCTGGGTCGCCATAGTCTCCGTACCCACCATGATCGCCGGGATCTACGGTATGAACTTCGACTTCATGCCGGAGCTGCATCAACCGTGGGGCTACCCGCTGGTGCTGCTGGTCATGGTGAGCGCCTGCACATTCGTGTACCGCACATTGCGGCGCAACCGCTGGTTGTAAACCGGGCTTACGACGGCTGCGCGTGAGCGCGAGACGGGTCCATCACATCGATGTCGGCCTGTCGCCACGCATCCCTCAACGCATCGGCTCCCTTGAGCCGCACCCAGGCCGCTTCGTTAGCGGTGATGGGCACCGCTGCCAGAAACCGCACCGGCGAGAGCGGTTCGGGCAAAGGAAGATCCGGGATGTCGCCGGCTTGCAGCAGTACCGCGGTGTACGCCTGCCTTCCCGGATCGTCCCAGAGTGGCTGACCGAGATCGACCAGCGCGTCCTCGGTGAGCACCAGCCCTTCCACCGCGGGCGAAGCGGCCAGCACCGCAAGAGATCGAGCGAGGCCAGGAAAGACGCTGCCACGCAGGCTGATCAGCACCTCGGCACGCGGTCCCAGTTCGTCCGAGGTCAGCATCTCCCCCGGGTCGCTCATCGAGTACCGCGATGCCCCCACGGACACAAAATGCGACACACCGGCGCCATCAGGACCATAGCGCAGCAGCTCGTAGGGTTCTGACCCCAGAAAGGTGACTGAGGCCGAATCGGGCTCCCCCGCACCGAGAGTGGTGAAGTGACCGAACAGATGCGCACGCACCCGGCGGACAATTTCATCCGAGTTCATTCCTGCACTGCTCACTCGCTGACAGCGGCCAGGGAAAGATTCTCTCCGGACACGGCATCAAAGATCACCAGCTTGCCCGTGTCGATGATCAGCTCGATCGGCCGCCCCTCCACGACCTTCGACGCCGCCGAAAGCCTTGCCACAAATTCGTTCTCGCCTACCCCGGCCGACCCTGCCTCCTGAGCGAGTTCAGTCAGCTCTTCCGAATGGGCGGCGCCGCCCTCCGTGGTGAAATGCACATATTTGTCCGAACCCAGCGACTCCACCACATCGGCATTGACCGTGAGCGTCAACCCCGTGATCCGCTTGTAGGTGTCCACCAAGGCGGCATCCTCGAACTGCTCGGGCCGAATGCCCACGATCACGTCGCCGCCGAGGACGCCGGCCTTCTTGGCGGCAACATTCGCGTACACGCCCGCCTCGAGTGTCACCTCGCCGAAGGGCAGCTGCACCCCGATATCGGTGAGCGTCGCCGGAAAGAAATTCATGGCCGGTGAACCGATGAAACCGGCCACGAACAAGTTGGCCGGTGTGTCGTACAGCTCCTGGGGTGCGCCGACCTGTTGCACCTTCCCGCCGCGCAGCACCACCACTCGATCCCCGAGCGTCATCGCCTCGGTCTGATCGTGTGTGACGTACACGGTGGTGGTGCCCAACCGCTTTTGTAGTCGCGCAATCTCGGTGCGCATCTGCACCCGCAGTTTGGCATCGAGATTGGACAACGGCTCGTCCATGAGGAACGCCTTCGGGCTGCGAACGATCGCACGGCCCATCGCAACTCGCTGTCGCTGGCCGCCCGAGAGGTTGGCGGGCTTGCGATCCAGATAGTCGGACAGATCCAGAATCTTCGCAGCCTCTTCAACCTTGGCGTTGACATCGGCCTTGCTCATCTTGGTCAGGGTCAGCGGAAAGGCAATGTTCTGACGCACCGTCATGTGGGGATACAACGCATACGACTGGAAGACCATCGCGATATCGCGGTCCTTGGGCGCCTTCTCATTGACCCGCTCACCGGCGATCGTGAGTTCACCCGAGGAAATGTCCTCAAGTCCGGCAATCATGTTCAACGTCGTGGACTTACCGCACCCCGACGGCCCAACCAGGATGATGAACTCGCCATCGGCGATGTTCAGGCTGACGTCCTGTACCGCCGCGGAGCCATCCGCGTACGTCTTGGACACCTGGTCGAGCACAATCTCAGCCATCGCTAACCCTTCACTGCACCGGAGGTCAATCCGGCAACGATCCGTCGTTGGAATATGAGCACGAAAATGACGATCGGCACCGTGATCACGATGGCGCCCGCGGCAATCGATCCGGTGGGTTCCTCGAATTGCGAACTGCCGGTGAAGTTCGCGATGGCGACCGGGGCGGTGATGGAACGGTCCGTCGCCGTCAGCGAGATCGCCAGCAGCAAGTCGTTCCAGGCGAAGATGAACACCAGGATCGCGGACGTGACGATGCCCGGCGTGGCCAACGGGGCGATAACCTTCCAGAAGGCCTGTGCCGGTGTGGCGCCATCCATCTTGGCGGCCTTCTCTAATTCCCAAGGGATCTCGCGGAAGAACGCGGACAGTGTGTAAATGGCCAGGGGTAACGCGAAGGTGATGTACGGGATGATCAGCCCAGGCCAGGTGTCGAACAGGCCGACGGAGCGCTCAATATTGAAAATTGGTGTCACCAGCGAGATCTGCGGGAACATCGCGATGAGCAGAGCCGCACCGACAAGCGCCTTCTTCCCGGGGAAGTCCAGCCGGGCCACCGCGTAGGCGGCCATGGTGCCCACGCTGACGGCGATCACCGTCGCTATGAGCCCGATGCCGATGGAATTCACCAACGCCGAGGTGAACACGTTCCCGCTGAAGATGCCACGGTAGTTATCAAGCGTCACCGGCCACGGGAAGAACTTGCCATCCTTGACCGTCGAGGTGGGTTTGAGCGAAAGGCTCAGCACCCACAGCACCGGTACCAGCGCGTAACAGAGCACCAATACATCGGCGATCGCCCACCCCGACAACTGCCGAACACGCGCCGGCTTCGTGCGGGTCACCGTCTTGCCCCCTCGTCATCCGCCGTCGGCGCCGAGGCGCCGAACCCCTTGATGAAGATGAAGGCGATGACGGCCACACACAGGAAGATCAGGACACTGATCGCCGAGCCAAGCCCAACATTGAATGCCTTGAACAGATTGTCGTACCCCAATATCGACACCGATCCCGTGTTGTTGCTGCCACCGGTGAGCACATAGATGTTGTCGAAGATCCGGAAGGCATCCAACGTGCGGAACAGCAGCGCGACGAGAATCGCGGGTTTCATGATCGGGATGGTGACGCGGATCAGCCGGCTCCAGCCGTTGGCGCCGTCGACCTGGGCGGCCTTCAACAAATCGTCGGGAACCAAGGCCAAACCCGCAAGCAACAGCAGTGCCATGAACGGTGTGGTCTTCCACACCTCGGCCAGGATCACCACCGCGAGCGATGGAATCTGTTGTGTCAGTGGTGCGCTGCCCGAAGGAAGCAGATTCGCCAGATATCCGGTGCCCGGCGTCCATGCGTAGTACCAGCTGTATGACGCTGCCACGGTGACGATTCCGTATGGGATCAGCACGGCGGTGCGCACCACACCCTTGCCGAAGATCGTCCGATGCATCACCAGCGCGAGGGTCAGCCCGAGCACGAGCTCGATGACCACCGAAATCACCGTGATCACCAGTGTGACCACCAAGGCGCTCCACCAATACCTGTCGGTCAGCACCGTGACGTAGTTGTCGAACCACACGAACTTGCGGTCCTGCGGGCTGGCGAAGCTGTACTTCTGCAGGCTAAGCCACACCGCGTAGCAGATGGGATACGCGGTAACCGCGAGCATCAGAATCGCGGCGGGCGCGATGAGCAGCAGACCGAGGCGGCGCTCGGCCTTCTTTCCGTCGGAGGCGGCAGCGTTGTTCACCGAATTACTCACGGGATCAGCCCCCGTCCGTCAACGGCCTTCTGCACCTGATCGGTCAGCAAGTCGGCGGTACGCTCGGGATCGATCGCGGTGATCGGCGCCAAGGCCGCCGAAACTCGCGTCGAGATGGCTTGGTAATACGGCGAGGCCGGACGCACCGCTGCGTTGGCGAGCTGATCGCGGATAATCGCGTACGCCGGGTATTTGGCCTGGAACTCGGGATCGTCGTACAGGGAAGCGTCCACCGCGGGCAAGCCGCCCTCGATCGCCGTCACCTTTTGATTTTCCCGGCTGCGCAAGCAGTTCAACGCCTCGAAGGATTGCGCCTTATATCGCGTTGTCCTGGCGACCGCGATGTTCAGTCCACCAATGGTGACCTTGGCGGGCCGACCGGCGACTACCGCTGGATACGGGGCGAAACCGAGTGCAGCACTGGCAGCCTCATATGCGGCGGTGAACTGCTCATCGCTCGGCTCAAAGCGCCCCGCTTCCCGGATCGCGCCGGTCAGGTCCGGTCGCCGGTCCAGACGCAAGAACGGCACCCCGCCCTTGATTGCGTTCTCCATCATGCTGGCCATCACGAACGGCCAATTGACCTCGAAGGCGGCCTTACCCTGTTCCAAGGCCAAACGCGCTGTGCCCTCATCGGTCTGGGTGATGGAAGGGTCCGCACCGTCTGCCGTCGCGATCGATTTGATGATCCGCAATGCGGTGACCGTGGCCGCGCGATGCTCCGGGGTATCGGTCAGGGTAACCGTCTTGCCGTCATCGGCCAGAACAGAGCCGCCAGCGCTGGCCAGCAGGGTGTTGAAGAGCACCACCAGACCTTCGTACTGCTTGCCCTGCAACGCGATCCAACTAGGCCCGCCCGAACGTGCGAAACCCTCGGCTTCCTGCACGGTCTGATCCCACGTCTCGGGCGGTTCGGCTACCAGGTCCTTGCGGTACCAGAGCAGTTGGGTGTTGGTGCTCAAAGGGGCGGCGTACAGCTTGTCCTTCCAGCGGGCACTCGCCAGCGGGCCCGCGAGAGTGTCGCGCTGCGCGTTGGCCTCGGTGACGCCTGCCGGGTCATCGGAAAGCGGCAGCGCCCAACCTGCTTCGGCGAACTCCGCGGTCCACACCACGTCCATACCCATCAGATCCAGGGTGCGATCGTTGCCCGTCAATCGGCGGGCAAGCTGCAACCGCTGCTCGTCGGCCCGCTTCGGGAGGCTGACTTGCCGGATGGTGAACCGGCCGCCCAGTTCTTTGTTGCATCGCTGCGCAGCGGCCGTGAAGGTCCCGGCCTCACTGGCCGGCGTGTAGAAGCGGATGACGATGTCGTCGTCGGAGCGGGCGCATCCCGTCAGCGAGGCCAGCGTCAGGCCGGCCAGCAGGGTCGAGCCCAGCGCCACACTCTTCCGTCGGAACCATCCGGCCGACGACTCCAACACGACCGCCTCCTGGTCCGTTGACGCGCCTCGGCACTTCCGTGTGCCGGCACGGCGGGCACACCCGTCCCGCGCGGCAACCGTAGAGCTAAAACCAGGTGACATGCAACATGTTCGGTGCGCGCGTCCCATCATCAAGAGCGCGGGCAACGTCGCCGGCCAGCACCGTCCGGCACGAGCCGACGGAGTCTAGATAGCTAGTTTGGCCAACATGTCGCGCGCGGATTCGGCCTGCGCAGGCTCGCACAACACGTCATATCGTCCCGCGACGAGCTGCATAGTCGATGCGAAATCCCTTGTGCCCCTCGTCATCGCATAGGGCACCGCGGCGGTGACCAATCCGAAGACCAACCCGACGGTGAGTCCGACGATGAGTGAGCCGGCCAGATTTGTACTGAACATCCCCAGCACCAGGCCGATGAACAAGCCCAGCCAGGCTCCGCTGAGCATGCCCCCGCCGAGCACCTTGGGCCATGACAATCGGCCGGTCACCCGCTCGACCTGCATCAGATTCACTCCGACGATGGTGACGTTCTCGACCGGGAATTGCTGATCGGACAAGTAGTCGACGGCGCGTTGCGCCTCCGCGTATGTCGGGTACGAACCGATGGGCCAGCCTTTCGGCGGCGTCGGCAAGGACAACGACGAAGACAATGGGGAACGCGGTGACGTCGAGCGCTGTGGTTGCCCGGGTGTGAGCGGTTGTCCCACGAGTTCGGTCCTCCTGGAGAGTCAGTGATGCATAGCTAGCACTTATTTAACGCCCGACTGCGACAGTTGGTGCCCCTTTGACCGCTACCTGCGACTTTCCACCCGCAGCACGGCCAGAAACCACCTCGATACGCTAAGTTTGCGCCATGACTACCCCGGGTAACGAATCCTCCGGCGCCGGCCCCGACGCTTCGTCCGGATACGAATACCCGTCCCTGGAAAAGTCCGCTCCGCCGGCCGATGCCGTTTCCTCGGCCAGCCAGCTGCCGCCGAGCATTCCACCGGCGTGGGAGGCCCCCGGAGCTCCACCGTCTTATCCCGCCTATCCGCCTGCCTACCCGACCCCCTATCCCACCGCGCCTCCGCCGTACCCAACGGCACCGCCGACATATCCCCAATACGGCCAGGCCTATCCCCCGTATCAGTCGGGACAACCGGGCGCATATCCGCCTCCCGGTTATCCCGCCGGTGGTTATCCCGGATATCCGGCGCCCGGCTACGCCGACCCGTACGGATATGGCGCATACGGACAGACCGGCGGCACCAACTCGCTGGCCATCGGATCATTGATCGCGTCGATCGTCGGTGTCTTCTGCGGAATCGGATCCATTGCCGGAGTCATCATGGGATTCATCGCGCTCAACCAGCTCAAGACCTCGCCGCAGGACGGCAAGGGCGTGGCCATCGCCGGAATCGTCATCGGTGCCGCGGTCATCGTGTTCTGGGTGCTGATCATGGTCATCGGCATCGCGTCCGGGGGCGGCTAGCCCGAGCTCGCACTAGCCCGCCGGGGGCTCGAACGGCGGCGCCTGCCGCACCATCCCCGCAGCGCGGCCCTTGCCCGCGATCACCAGCGCCATCTTGCGGCTGGCCTCGTCGATCATCTCGTCTCCCAGCATCACCGCACCCCGTGCGCCACCCGCCACCGAGGTGTGCCACTCATAAGCGTCCAGGATGAGCTCGGCCCTGTCGTAGTCCTCCTGACGTGGGCTGAAGATCTCGTTGCCCGCCTCGATCTGCGCCGGGTGCAGCACCCATTTCCCGTCGAAGCCCAGCGCAGCCGAACGGCTCGCCGCGACCCGGAAGGCAGCGACGTCGCGCACCTTGAGATAGGGGCCGTCGATGGCGTCGATTCCATGCGCCCGCGCGGCAACCAGAATGGTCATCAACACATGGTGATACGCCTCGCCGTCATAGCCGGGAGGCTGCTCCCCGACCACCAGGGTGCGCATGCCAAGGCTGGCCATGAAGTCGGCCGGGCCGAAGACCAACGACCGCACACGTGGGCTTGCCGATGCGATGGCGTCGATATTGGTCAGCCCTTCGGCATTCTCGATCTGCGCCTGGATGCCGATCGCACCCACCTCAAGTCCGTGTGATCGCTCGACCTGTGTCAGTAACAGATCCAGCGCCGTGACATGCGAGGCGTCTATCACCTTGGGCAGCAGGACGTTGTCAATATTGCGGCCGGCCCGAGAGACAACCTCCACCACGTCGGCGTAGGTCCATTCGGTGGTCCAGTCATTGACGCGCACCGACAGCAGCTGGCCCGACCATCCCGGTGCGTTCACGGCATCGGCGATGCGCCGGCGCGCTTCAACCTTGGCGGGTGCCGCCACGGCGTCCTCAAGATCGAGGAAAATCTCGTCCGCAGGAAGGGTTTTCGCCTTGTCGATCATCTTCTGGCTGCTGCCGGGGACGGCGAGGGTGGTGCGGCGCGGTCGATAGGTCACAGCTAGCCAGCCTAAAGCGCCGCCTTATGCGGTGGCTCGCCTCCCGTACCGCTCTTTAGCCTCCGCCGGCGTGACGGTGACCGTGCGCACCGGCGCCTTGGCCGCGTGGAAGTCACGCAAGGTCGTGGCGGTCATCGGCAACTTGGCGAATCGCGCAATGGAGTCTTCGATCGCCGGAACGCTGGCGACCGACATGGCCGCAGACACCCACGGCCGGTACGCCACGTCGACAATTCCAGGCTGATCGAATTGACCCAATTCCCGCATCCAGCGGGGCAACGTCGCAATGGTCGCCGGAGCCATCAGCCGACTGACCGCCCAGAACCGCAGATTGCTGCCCGCCCGCGGAGTGCGCAGCAGGTAGTGCATGGCGTGCTGAGCGCGCTCGGAGGTGCACAGCGTGGGGCGCATCTGGGCGAAGTATTCGCGAACCTCGTCACGCGACCGCGGTACATCGGCCGGATTGACGGTCTGCAGCTCGGCTGCGGTCACACATTCGGACCAGTAACGGTCCTCCTCGGCCTGGCTCAACGGCCCAGGCCCGAACATCTCGTAACACTTGAGCACCGAATGCCAGCCCGTCACATGGATCCACAGCTGCGAGGCCGGATCGTTGGCGCTGTAGCGCTTGCCGGTCACCGGGTCGAGTCCCTTGGAGCGGGCATGAACCTTTTGCAGGTGCTCAGAAGCCTCGACCGCGGTACGCGAATCGGCGGTCGCGACGATGAGGAAGTAGGCGAGGGTCCCGTCCATCCGTCCCCGCGGATCCCGATAGATGCCCGCCGAATCGGCCACTGCGGCGGCCAGATGAGGCTCGAAATGTTCCAGTACCACCGAGCGCTGGAAACCGATCAGCGCGGTGGGGCTGCTCCACACCTTCCACGTCGGCGAGTCAGGCCCAAAGAATCCGTAGTCCTCGCGGGGGCGATCGGAGCCGAGTTCCCAGTGGACGGCAACCTCCGGTGAAGCGGTCATGCTGCAACGCTATCAATTGATTATGTTTGCGTCCAGACACTGACCGTAAGTCAGATTCATGGGCCACCTACGCAGCCCGAGATAGCCACTCGCCCATTTTCGGTGCACGGCCCGACCGAACTCGGCATGCTCAGGGCGGATTCATCGGCAGGCCGCGATTCGCTGGGGTTTGCCTATTTTGCAACCGGACCGTCATCTCGCCGGTATGGTTGCTCCGGTTCACATCGGTCACATCCGTCACGACTGCATACGTCAGAATGGGTGCCGACAGATGGGACCCATGCGTAGACAGGGGCCCGAGAGATAGGGGCGCGGTGAAGCTTCCGGGTTGGGTTGCGTCGTCGGTACAGCATGCCCGCGACGTGGCGCTACGCGTCACGGGCGCGCCGGTGCCCTGGCTTCGGGTCGGTGGGCTCAGCGCCTTGGTGGTCGTGGGCTCCGCCGTCGCGGCCAGCAGTGCACAGGTCAGCGGGCAGGCCGCGGTGCCCATTCCCGTGCCGCTGGCGTCTGCGGTCGCCGCGCAGGCGGATATGGGTCCGCTGAACCTGGTGACTGTGATGCGCCCGCCGACGCAGTACCGCGTGGCACCAAGCGCTGCGATCGCACCGCCGCCACCGGGGATCGTGATGGCCCCTGGGGGACTTGGCATCCCGAAGATCGCATTGGACGCCTATCAGAACGCCGAGCGGATGATGGCCAAGGCCGCACCCGGTTGCGGGGTGAGCTGGAACCTGCTGGCGGGTATCGGCCGGATCGAATCGGGCCACGCCAACAACGGCGCCACGGACGTGAAAGGCCGCGTGGTCCGGCCCATCTATGGCCCGAGTCTGGACGGCACCCTCCCGGGTAACGAGGTCATCGTCGACCATGAGCAGACCCGCACTCAGGGTGCGCAGGTGTACGTCCGGGCCATGGGCCCCATGCAGTTCCTGCCCAGCACCTGGAACCACTACGCCTCCGACGGTGACGGCGATGGAAAGGCCGACCCACAGAACGTCTTCGATGCGAGCCTTGCCGCCGCCCGCTATTTGTGCAGCGGCGGATTGAATTTGCGGGACCGCTCGCAGGTGATGTCATCCATCCTGCGCTACAACAATTCGGTGGCGTACGCACAGAATGTGCTCGCCTGGGCCGCCGGTTACGCCACCGGGGTAATCCCGCTCAATCTGCCACCGCTGACTGCCGCCGATGTCGCACCCGAACGCAAGGCCCACCTGGGCGGTGGCGAATCCCGTGGGCTCGGGCCGGGCTCGGTGACGGACGTCGCCTCACTGTCCCCCAACGACCCCTTGGCGCAGCTGCCGATCGTCACTCCCCTGACACCCGACCGGGTAGGCGTCGCCGGCCCACCCGGAGCCGTCGCGCCGGCACCCGAAGCACCCCAGGCGCCGTGCATGTTCTTCTGCGCGCCACCGCCTCCGGCCGAGCCCGTCAACCCGTTCGCGCCGCCGCCCCCTGCTGAACCCTTCAACCCTTTCGCACCGGCTCCTGCAACACAGCCGTTCAATCCGTTCGCTCCGCCGCCGCCGCCGGTGGAGCTGGGACCGGCCCCCGGACCGGCACCGGGACCGGCAGCGCCAAAGTCCTAAACGGCACGCCCTAGACTCGGGTAGTGACATCCGAGCTCACCACGGCCGTGCGCAGTGCACTCGCCGGGGTAATCGACCCCGAACTTCGCCGTCCCATCACTGAATTGGGAATGGTCAAGAACATCACGTTCGACGACGCCCATAACGTCGAGATCGGGATTTACCTCACCACCTCCGGATGTCCGAAAAAAGCGGAGATCTCCGAGCAGGTAACCCAGGCCGCCGCCGATGTCGATGGCGTCGGCACCGTGCGAGTGCTGCTGGATGTCATGAATGACGAGCAGCGCACCGAGCTGCGCAAGCAGTTGCGCGGCGACAGCGCCGAGCCCGTCATCCCCTTCGCCCAGCCCGGCTCCCTCACTCGCGTCTACGCGGTGGCCTCGGGCAAGGGGGGCGTCGGAAAATCCAGTGTCACCGTCAACCTCGCCGCGGCGATGGCGGCCAAGGGGTTGTCGGTCGGATTGCTCGACGCCGACATCTATGGCCACTCGGTGCCGCGCATGATGGGCACCTCCGACCGTCCCACGCAGGTAGAGCGGATGATCTTGCCCCCGGTGGCCCACGATGTGAAGGTCATCTCGATCGCCCAGTTCACCCAGGGGAACACACCGGTCGTGTGGCGCGGGCCGATGCTGCACCGCGCCCTGCAGCAGTTCCTGGCCGACGTGTTCTGGGGAGACCTGGACGTACTGCTGCTGGACCTGCCTCCGGGCACCGGCGACGTGGCGATCTCGGTGGCACAGCTTATTCCCGGCGCCGAGATTCTGGTGGTGACGACGCCCCAGCAGGCCGCCGCCGAGGTGGCCGAGCGCGCGGGGGCGATCGCGACCCAAACCCGTCAGCGCATCGTCGGTGTGGTCGAGAACATGTCCTGGCTGGTGTTGCCCGATGGCACCCGCATGGAGGTGTTCGGATCAGGCGGCGGCGACACCGTCGCCGAGAGCCTGACCCGCATAGTCGGAACGAAAGTGCCCCTCTTGGGGCAGATCCCGCTGGATCCCGCGGTACGCGAGGGTGGCGACGACGGGCTGCCGATTGTGCTTAGTCAGCCGGATTCGGCAGCAGGCCAAGCACTTCGGTCGGTCGCCGATAAACTCTCGACACGCAGTCGCGGGCTGGCGGGCATGTCGCTGAACATCGATACCGCGCGGCGCAACTAGGTCGCGTCGGCGTCGAATCGGGCCGGGCCGGGCTCTGCGGCCTTGGTGAGCTCAGGGTTGACAGCCGGCGCCGGCTCCGACACGGCCTTCTTCATGTCGTCGAGCGGTTTGGTCAACGAATCGAGCACCGAATCATCACCATCCAGAAGGTGTTTGGTGATAACGGCACGGGGCGTCATACCGCGCAGCTTCTGCAGCTCGGCGAGCGGCTTGCGCATATCGTCGAACTCCGGGCCAAGCTCCTCACGCAGGGAGGCCGTCGCGCCGCTGGCGTAGTCACGCACCTTGCGCAGCGATTCAGTGGTCCACTGAATCGCACCCGGAAGCCGCTCGGGACCCAGCACCACGAGCCCCACGACCAGTAGGACCAACAGCTCCCCCCAGCCGACACTGCCGAACATCAGGAGCCGTCTGGGCCGGGAGTAACTTTGAGCTCGACGGGGCGCCCCTGGCGCAGCACCGTGACAGTGGCTTCCTGTCCAATCTTCAACTGCCGCACCGCGACCACAAACTCATCGGCATCGGCCACCGCGCGGTTACCCACCTTGACGACGACATCGTTCTCCAGCATGCCGCCCCTCTCGGCGGGGCTGCCGGCCTTCACGTTGGCCACCTCGGCGCCCGTGGCGGTCGCGTTGCTGACCGTGCGGCTGCTGATCCCGAGCGTCGCGTGCACGATCTTGCCCTCGCGGATCAGTGTCTGTGCCACCTCGGCCGCCTCGTTGATCGGAATCGCAAAGCCGAGACCGCTTGAGCTGTCGCTCAACGATTTTCCGGCGGTGTTGATGCCAACTACCTGAGACTTCATGTCGATGAGCGGGCCGCCGGAGTTTCCGTGGTTAATCGCGGCATCGGTCTGGAGCGCATCGATGACCGTGTCGGTATCGCTGCCCTCACCCGAAAGCGGCACCGGGCGGTGTAGTGCACTGATGATGCCGCTGGTGACCGTGCTTCGCAGACCGAGCGGAGAACCGAAGGCGATGACCTCGGCGCCCACGGCGACCTTGTCGGAGTCACCGAGGCGCGCCACCGAGAGGTTGTCGACGTTGTCCACTTTCAGCACTGCGATATCCGTCTTCGGGTCGCGCCCAACAAGGTTCGCGGGCACCTTTTTACTGTCGTTGAAGATGACCTCGATCTTGAACTTGCCGGGGTTCTTGGCCGCGTCGGAGATCACGTGGTTGTTGGTGATGACGTAGCCCTTGGGGTCGATCACCACTCCTGAGCCCTGGGCCACCTCATCGTCCGAGCTGGCCTCGATGGTTACCACCGCACTCTTGACCGCGTTGGCGACTGCGGTGAAGCGGGACTCGTCGGGCTGGGTGCTGTCATCGGTGGTCAGCGTGACCTTCGACGTGGTGAAGGCCTGGACCACCTCGGCCGTTTTACGGCCGATGATGCCGCCGACCAAGCCGATCAGCAGTGCGACGGCCGCAAGAATGGCGAGCGCCGGAATCGAGACCCGGCCACCGAAAAGAACATCACGGACCCCGAGCTTGGGGGCGGGCGTGCCGTCCACCGCGACGGGCGCCTTGGCGACCCCGGGCCTCCCTAGATGAACCTGTGCCGTCGGATCGCGCCAGGGATCCTCGGCGGCGTCGGGACCCTCATCGGCGGCATTGAGCTTGCCGGCATCGGCGGGATGACGCTGCAGGGAAGTAGTGGTGTTATCGGGTCGCCCGAAGGCCTGTGCCAGCACCGGATCGGGCGGCCCCACCCGCGGTGTGTACTCCCCCTGGTCCCGGTACTTGTCCAACCCCTGGAACGAACCGGATACCCCCGAAGGACGGCCAAAAGCCCGCTGCGAAGCCGGATCGACGGCCGGCCGGTCTACCGGGCGCGGCGCCAACCGGGGAGCGGTGTCCTGTTTTGCGGTCACCGGCCCACCCTACCGGCGCTTACGGCGTTCGCGACTATCTGGCCGCGCCGCGTCCTTGCCCAACGCAGGCGGCATGTCGCCGTCATGTGACGACGGTTGAGGCGGTACCGCCTCGTGCGGGATATGCGGAATCTGGCTGAGCAATCCAAGCAGTGAACCGGGCACCCGGATACCCCCGGAATCACGCAGTGCGCTGCGCGCTTGGCGCTGCGCATCGATCTCGAGCGCGCATTCGGGGCACATCGACAGGTGGTGCGCCGCCCGCAGGTGCGCGCTCATCCGGAGCTCGCCATCCACGAACGCCGCTATCGCCTCCGTGGACAAATGCTCGGTCGAACCGAACTGGCGAGGAGCACCGACTGGTGCCTCACTTTGGGAGGCGAACGGAGACGGTAGCCGCGAGAACGACGAGAAACTCGAGAACGCCCGCCGGAACGAGCCGCTATCCACCACGGCAACGCTCCCTTCGGTCTGGAAAGGTCGGCGGACTCGTACCGACCTAACTCGAAGATAGCGCGCGAAAGTACTCATTGCGTACCAACCTGCACCAATGACGTCGTGCGTTATTCGGCGGCCGCGAGCGCGGACGACGAGGAGCGCGCAGCCAGATACTCACGGATGGCCTGCCTGCCGCGGTGAATGCGGCTGCGCACAGTGCCGAGCTTCACGCCCAATGTGGCGCCGATTTCCTCGTAGGACAGACCTTCGATGTCGCATAGCACCACGGCTGCGCGAAACTCCGGAGCCAGCGCGTCCAGCGCGGCCTGCAGATCGGCGCCCAGCTGAGCGTCGTGGTAGATCTGCTCGGGGTCCGGATCGGTTGCCGGCACGCGGTCGTAGTCCTCGGGCAGGGCCTCCATGCGGATGCGCCCACGGCGGCGGACCATGTCGAGGAACAGGTTTGTGGTGATGCGGTGCAGCCAGCCCTCAAATGTGCCCGGCTGGTAGTTCTGCAGCGAGCGGAAGACCCTGATGAAGGTTTCCTGGGTCAGGTCCTCGGCGTCTTGCTGGTTGCCCGACAGACGGTAAGCCAAGCGGTACACGCGGTCGGCATGCTCACGAACGAGCTCATCCCAAGACGGCATGGCTGCCTGGTCTCCGGTGGCATCGAACACTGCGGTCCCGGATAGTTCGGCGGGATCGGTCACCTCGACAAAGTCGGTGTATTCGGCCGGCTCACTGATAGACGTAAGCGAAATCGCGCGTTCCTCCTGTTCGGTTCCGACAGCCTCACCTGCGATGGGGAGACTTTCAGCCTGCTCAACCCGGATGCCATGGGTGTTATTCCCGGCTTGGGCCTGCGCGGCGGGGCGCGTTTTCAGGATGGATCGCGACATAGCAATGACCTTCTACTACCGAGGTGTGGGTCACTTATGAGCCAACTTAACTCTTCCTGAGAATGCGGTCTCGATCCGATCTCACCAGGGCCCCGGAACAGGAAAACGCCCCGATCGGTCACGAGTCCGGCGTGTCGCGGGACATATCCCCTCCCGCTCGACAGGATCGAATCGTGACCAGCAGCGCAGACCGATCCAGCGTCGAGGCGATGGTCAGCCACGCCGAGGGCGCCATCTCCGAAGACGAAATCGTCGCCGCCGCCCGGGAACGCGCCGTGGACCTGGGTGCGGGCCCCGTAACGCCTGCCGTCGGCGCACTCCTGAGTGTCTTCGCACGTCTTTCCGGCGGCAAGGCCGTCGTCGAAGTAGGTACGGGCGCGGGGGTCAGCGGCTTGTGGCTGCTCTCAGGAATGCGTGAGGACGGCGTGCTGACCACCATTGACGTGGAGCCCGAACATCAGCGCAGCGCCAAACAGGCGTTCTCGGAGGCTGCCATCGCGCCGTCGCGCACTCGCCTTATCGGTGGCCGCGCACAGGAGGTGCTGCCCCGGCTGGCCGACGAGTCATATGACCTACTCGTCATCGACGCAGTGCCGGCCGATCAACCCGAGTTTCTGGCCGGGGGCATTCGGTTGCTGCGCCCGGGCGGGGCGGTCGTTATCCACGGCGCATCCGCCGGTGGGCGCGCGGGTGATCCGGGGGCCAAGGACCCCGACGTGGTCGGCGTCCGCGAGGCCGCACGCATCATCGCCGACGACGGCCGATTCACAGCGGTACTGATCCCGCTCGGCGATGGCCTGCTCGCCGCCACCCGCGACTGACGTTCCAGTCGTCGACACGCCGCATTGTGCGCGAGCCACTCGCGAAGTGACGCGGAGACCGTAGTTTCGGCGCGCCCTTACGAACCCTTTTCGTCACGGCACTCATTTCTCCGCGGATAGTGCTTGACGCGCGCCTGAACGCGTGTTTAGTCTACTGAACATGCGTTCAGCAGACGACCTCACCGCCACCGCCCGCATTCGGGATGCCGCGATCAAGCTGTGGGGGGAACAAGGCTTCGGCGCGAGCGTCCGGGCTATCGCCGATACCGCCGGGGTAAGCCCCGCGCTCGTTATCCACCACTACGGATCCAAGGATGGGCTGCGACGGGCGGTGGACGAATATCTGCTGGAGTACATCCGTTCGGAGAAGTCGCGGACCATCACCTCCAACGATCCCAAGGTCTGGCTCGACGCCATCGACGAGATCGAAACATTCGCGCCGATGGTCAGGTACCTGCTGCACAGTCTCCAATCGGGAGGAGAGCCCGGCCGCGCGTTTCTTCAGCGCTCCATCGACGATGCTGAGGCATATCTGGATGACGGGGTACGCGCGGGCACCGTCAAACCGAGCCGCGATCCCAAGGGGCGCGCGTTGTGGGTGTCGCTCACGGGCGTGGGCGCGCTAGCCATCTACGTGCAGATGTATCCCGACGACGACCTGGGCACGATCTTGCGCCGGTACTCCGACGAGCTGATTCTCCCCGCAATCGAGGTCTACACCGAGGGCCTGATGACCGACTCCACCATGCTCGATGCCTTTGCAGCACAACAGGAGAACCCTTTAGATGAAGGAGCTTTGACGTGACGTACCCCAACCTTGCGGTCGAAATTCGTGGACTGTCGAAGTCCTTCGGTAACACCAAGGCGCTCGATGGTCTCGATCTGTCGGTCGCCCACGGCGAAGTGGCGGGCTTCCTCGGGCCCAATGGCGCGGGAAAGTCCACTACCATTCGGGTGCTTCTCGGCCTGCTGCGTGCCGACGCCGGCTCGGTACAGCTGCTCGGCGGCGATCCGTGGGTCAACGCAGTCGCTTTACATCGACTCATCGCCTATGTGCCGGGGGATGTCACTTTATGGCCCAATCTCACCGGCGGGCAGGCAATTGACTTCCTCACCAGAATGCGTGGTACTGCGCATATTTCACTGCCGAGGCGCAACGAACTCATCGAACGCTTCGAACTCGATCCCTCAAAGAAGGCTCGCACTTACTCCAAGGGCAACCGACAGAAGGTGGCGCTCATCGCCGCGTTCTGCTCGGATGCCGAGCTATTCATACTCGATGAACCAACGTCTGGCCTTGATCCCCTGATGGAGACGGTCTTTCAAGAGTGTGTGGCCGATGTGGCCGCGCGAGGTTGCGCGGTGCTGCTGTCCAGCCACATCCTGGCCGAGGTGGAGAAGCTGTGCCACCGGGTGACCATCGTGCGCGCCGGACGTACAGTGCTGACCGGATCGCTGGCCGAGCTGCGCCATTTCATGCGGACGTCCGTGGCGGTCCGCACGTTAGCGAATCCTTCTGGACTCAAATCGATTCCACAGTTGCGCGACCTCACGATCGGCGGCAATCGGGCCTCTTTCACGGTCGATCGCAGCGACCTGGACCGCACCATGGAACAGCTGGCAAGCCTGGGGATCGTCGACCTCACGGTGGCACCGGCATCGCTCGAAGAACTATTCATGCGCGAGTATCAGGGCGTACCGCGATGAGCACCAACTTTGCGACCCTGCCGATTCGCCAGCCGATTTCGGACGGCACCCCACGACACCCGTTGGCCGGAACCAGCACCTTGATCTTGTTGGCGCTGCGCCGCGACCGCTTCCGGATCTGCATGTGGGTCGGCTGGCTGACCCTGCTGATGACCTATACGCCGCTGGCGTTCGCGTCGATGTATCCGACCTCCGCCGACCGAATGGCCCGGGTCACGATGATGAAGACCCCGGCCGGGATCATCATGGGCGGACCGAACTTTGGCGTCAACGAGACAGATATCGGCGTCATGGTCGCCAACGAACTGATGACCGTCATGATCGCCGCCGCCGCCATCATGTCCATCCTGACCGTAATCCGGCACACCCGCGCCGAAGAGGAATCCGGTGGCGCCGAGTTGGTGATGTCGGCGGTGATCGGCCACCAGGCCCGCACCTACGCGGCACTCATCGTGGTGGGCCTGATGAACGCCGTCCTGGCCGTCGCGATGACGATCGCGTTATCCGCAGCGGGATTCGATATCGCCGACAGCATCGGTATTAGCCTCGGGATCACCGGGGCCTCCATGGTTTTCGCCGGAATCGCAGCCGTCACAGGACAGTTGTGGCGCACTTCCCGGATGGCCAGCGGTGTGGCCATGGCGACCCTCGCGGCCGCCGTGGTGATTCGCGGACTCGGCGACATCATCGACAACCAGGGCAGCGCGCTGAGCTGGTTCTCACCCCTGGCCTGGGCTCAGCAGATGCGGCCCTTCGTCGGCCTGCGGTGGTGGCCCTTGCTGCTGCTGGCGGGCATCACGCTAGCCCTGATGTTGACCGCACATGCGCTCGAAGCGCATCGCCAATACGACGCGGGGGTGCTGCCCTCGCGCGGCGAGAACCCCAATGCTCCTGAGATCAAGACCGTATTCGGTCTCAACCTGCAACTGCAACGCGGACTGCTCGCCGGCTGGGGAGTGGGGATTTTCCTGGGCGGTATGGCATTCGGCTCGATGGCCAAGAGCCTGCGGGACTCGATCGCCACCAATCCGATGCTGGCCCGAGCCTTCTCGGCGCACGGTCTCGACAGCATATTCGCCACCTTCAACCAGGTGCTCGCCATCGCGGCCACTGCATACGTGGTGTCGGCGATCGTGAAACTCACCAAGGATGAACAGTCCGGTATCGCCGAGGCCGTGCTGGCCCGCGCCGTATCGCGCTGGAACTGGCTGCTATCCGCGGTCGCGGTGACGGCATTGGGTAGTGCACTGCTCATGACGCTCGCCGGACTGGGTGGCGGGCTGGGGGCGGCCAGCACGTTGCACAACCCGGATTTGATGTGGCGCCTCACGCTCGCGGGATTGGCACAGGTCCCCGCCCTGCTGCTGGTCTGCGGTATCGCGGCCATCGCGGTTGCCGTGCGGCAGAGCTGGATCGGCTGGCTCGTGGTGGCGTTCTCGGTGGGCATGCTCTATGCCGGAATTCTGCAGCTTCCGTCCTGGATGGTGAAGCTGTCCCCGGTGATGCGAGTCAGCGCTCCCGTGGAATACCCGTGGCTCACCATGTTCGTCCTCATGGTGATCGGTGCCGGGCTCATCACGGCCGCGGGAGATATCTACCGACGCCGCGATGCAATCTAAGAAAGGAAGATCATGAAAATTGGTGTACAAGCTGCCGTTTCGGGCGTCATCGCCCTCGCCGTGTTTGGCGCGGCGCTGTTCTGGCCCGCGGGGACATTCGACTATTGGCAGGCCTGGGTTTTTCTGGCCATCTTAGTGATCAGCTCCACGGTCTCCTCGATCTATCTGGGTGCCACGAATCCCGCTGTGCTGCAACGCCGATTACATGGTGGCCCCATCGCGGAGACTCGCCTAGTGCAGAAAATCGCGGTCACCGTGCTGCTGAGCTCATTTCTGGCCCTGGTTGTGGTGAGCGCCTTCGACCACCGGTTCGGCTGGTCGCAGGTGCCCACCTGGCTGGTGATAGTCGGTGAGGTGTTGGTGGTCGCCGGACTGAGTGCCGCCACACTTGTGGTGGCACAGAACAACTACGCGGGTGCGAGCATCACCGTCGAGTCCGGACAGACCGTCACGTCGAGCGGGCTGTACGGGCTGGTTCGCCACCCCATGTACAGCGGCTCGCTGGTGATGATGGCGGGAATGCCGTTGGCACTGGGCTCGTACTGGGGCCTGCTCGCGGTCATCCCGGCCTGCGCCTCCCTGGTGGTACGGATCCTGGATGAGGAGAAGATGCTGCGCCACGACCTGCAGGGCTACGACGAATACACCGAGCAGGTGCGCAGCCGTCTCGTGCCGCTGGTGTGGTGAGGACGCACCGCACGCGAAGCTAAATCCAGACGCCCTTACCGACAGCCACGACGCCGCCCGCGCTGACGTTGAACCGCTCGCGGTCGCGCTCGATATCGACGCCAACTTGTTCTCCGACACCGACAACTACGTTCTTGTCCAGAATCGCGTGCCGGACCACCGCGCCGCGGCCTACCCGCACGCCGGGCATCAGCACGCTGCCCTCGACAACGGCACCGTCGTCGACGACGACATTCGAGGACAGCACCGAGTTGCGCACCGAGCCCGCCGAGATGATGCTCCCGGCGCCGACCACCGACTCCTGCGCGGAACCGCCGTTGACGAACTTGGCGGGCGCCAGGTTCTCCGACTCGCCACGGATGGGCCAGCGCCGGTTGTACAGGTTGAATACCGGGTGCACCGACACCAAGTCCATATGCGCGTCATAGAACGCGTCGAGGGTCCCGACATCACGCCAATACGCGTGATCGCGCTCGGTGGCGCCGGGCACCAGGTTGGTGTTGAAGTCGTAGACCGCGGCCCGCCCATCGGCCACCAGGCGGGGAATGATGTCACCGCCCATATCGTGATCGGAGTGGTCGTCCTCGGCATCCGCGCGGATGACGTCGACGAGTTCCTTGGTGGTGAAGATGTAGTTGCCCATCGAGACGAACGCGGCGTCCGGATCGTCCGGCGTGCCCGGAGGATCCGCCGGTTTTTCAATGAACTCCCGAATCCGGCCGGTGTCGTCGGCATCGATGCAGCCGAATGCGGTGGCCTCCGCGCGGGGAACGCGAATTCCCGCGACCGTCACCGCCGCACCACTGTCGATATGGAAGTCGAGCATCTGCTCGGGATCCATCCGGTACACGTGATCGGCACCGAACACCGCGATGTACTCGGGATCCTCGTCGTAGATCAAGTTGAGTGACTGGTGAATGGCATCGGCGCTGCCGGTGTACCAGCGCGGGCCGAGCCGCTGCTGGGCGGGGACCGGCGTGATGTACTCCCCCGCCAGACCCGACAGCCGCCAGTTCTGCGAGATGTGCCGGTCCAGTGAGTGCGATTTGTATTGAGTCAGAACGCAAATCCGCAAGAACCGCGCGTTGACCAGGTTGCTCAGCACAAAATCGATGAGCCGGTAGGCACCGCCGAAGGGCACCGCCGGTTTCGCGCGGTCGGCGGTCAGTGGGTAAAGCCGCTTGCCCTCACCGCCGGCAAGCACGATCCCCAGAACGTGTGGCGATGCCCTCATAGCAATCAACCTATCGGCACTCGGCAGAAGCGGCCAGCGGTACACCCTGTGGCGGGCCGGCGATGAGCCGCGTGCGTGACGAGCCAGAGGCAGCGGTCGTCAGGGCCACCTACTACGGTCGTGGCATGACCGACCGTCTTCGCGCACGCGGCTCATCCCCGGCGGAGGGTCTTCTCGCACGCGGCTCATCCCCAACGCGGGTGGCAATGATGACGCGGGAGTACCCACCCGAGGTGTACGGCGGGGCCGGGGTCCACGTCACCGAGTTGGTGGCTCAGCTGCGCACACTGTGCGAGGTCGACGTGCACTGTATGGGCCAGCCCCGCGACGGTGCCTTCGTGCACAGGCCCGACCACGCGTTGGACGGTGCTAATCCAGCCTTGACGACCTTGTCGGCCGATCTGGTGATGGCTGCTGCGGCCGCGGGTTCGACGGTGGTGCATTCGCACACCTGGTACACCGGTCTGGCGGGACATCTGGCCAAGCTGCTGCACGGCATTCCGCATGTGTTGACCGCGCATTCCCTGGAACCCCGCCGCCCATGGAAAGCCGAACAACTCGGCGGCGGATACCGGGTGTCGTCGTGGGTTGAACACACCGCGATACACGCCGCTGACGCGGTCATCGCCGTCAGCAGCGGGATGCGCGAGGACATCATGACGACCTATCCCGATTTGGATCCCAGCCGGATCTACGTGGTGCGCAATGGAATCGACACCACAACCTGGTATCCGGTCGATCCGGCCGAGGCGATCACCCAACCCGGATCGGTCCTCGCCGAACTCGGTGTAGATCTGGACCGCCCGATTGTCGTGTTCGTCGGACGGATCACCCGCCAGAAGGGCCTCGCGCATTTGGTGGCGGCCGCGCACCGGTTCTCCCCCGAGGTGCAGTTGATCCTGTGCGCAGGCGAGCCGGATACCCCCGAGATCGCCGAGCAGGTCACGGGCGCCGTCACCGAGTTGGCCGCGGTGCGGCCCGGAGTGCACTGGATACGCGAGTTCCTGCCTGCTCCCAAACTGCGGGAAGTGCTTTCCGCGGCAACGGTTTTTGTATGCCCATCGATCTACGAGCCGTTGGGCATCGTCAACCTTGAGGCGATGGCGTGCGGTACAGCGGTCGTGGCGTCGCGCGTCGGCGGGATACCCGAGGTCGTTGCCGACGGCGTCACCGGAACATTGGTGGCGTACGAAAGCAGCGAAGCCGCGGCGTTCGAGGCGGGGCTCGCCGCTGCGGTCAACGCATTAGTCGCGGACCCGGCCCGCGCCGCCGAGTTCGGCAATGCGGGCAGAGCGCGCTGTATCGAAGAGTTCTCGTGGGCGCACATCGCGGAGATGACGCTGCAGATCTATCAAAAAGTCTGCAGCTAGCGCCAGAGGCTGGGTCCTAGCTGGTGACGTTCTTGAGTTCGTCGCCGAGTGCGGCGGCCTCATCGGGGGTCAGCTCGACCACCAGGCGACCGCCACCTTCCAGTGGCACGCGCATGACGATCCCGCGCCCCTCTTTCGTAGCCTCGAGAGGACCGTCGCCTGTTCGGGGCTTCATGGCCGCCATCGTGTGCTCCCTCCAAATTCCAGCCAAGGGTGTTCGGCATCTCCGACCATTGTTCCCTATCTGAGCTGCCGTTTCACTGCACCATTCTTCCCTATCGCGAACATCTGGGGACAGCAGACCCTCAACTGGGCCCTCCGGAAGGGGCGGTATCGGCTCGGGGAACCCAGCAGGAACGCACGTGATCATCCACCATCCCGGTGGCCTGCATCAGGGCATACGCCGTGGTAGGGCCCACAAAACGGAAACCTCTGCGCTTGAGTTCTTTGGCCATCGCCGTGCTCTCGTCGGTTACTGCCGGCACGTCCGAAAGACGTTGAGGCCGGGCGCGGCGTTTCGGCGCAAACGACCACAGCAGGTCCGAAAGATCAGTGTCCAGATCGAGGACGGCGCGGGCATTCGATATCGCGGACTCGATCTTGGCGCGGTTCCGCACGATCTCGGCATCGGCCATCAGCCGTGCTATGTCCTTGTCGCCGTAGCGGGCGACCCGCTCCGGTGTGAAGCCGTCGAACGCACGCCGGAAACCCTCCCGTTTACGCAGGATGGTGATCCACGCCAGCCCGCTCTGGAAAGCCTCCAAGCACAGCCGCTCGAACAACGCATCGCGCCCGTACAGTGGGCGCCCCCACTCGTTGTCGTGGTAGTCGGCGTACAGCGTCGACCCGGCCGGATCGACCGCCCAGGAACAGCGAGAGAGCTCCCTACTCGGCATTGGCTTCGATATTGGCTCGGGAGCCCTGCACCTCGCCGAGCTCGGCACGCAGCTCGTCGATCTGCCGGGCCAGCCGGTCCAGCACCCAATCCACCTCGCTGGCCTTGTACCCGCGAAAGACCAGCGAGAACTTGACGGCGTCCACGTCGGCGCCCGTCACCTTCTCGGCGGGCAGGACGGTGGCGGTGGTGCCCTTGGGCAGCGGCGGTAGCTCTTCCCCGCGCCCGAACAGCATCGAGCCCAGCACGAACAGCACGGCGGCAACCGCAACGAGAACCAGCAGATACGTCAGAGCGAACGTCACGACACGATCTTGCCAGCGAGGTCCGACATCCGGGCTTAGCGTGGGGTCATGACCTCCTGGCAAGAGTTCACGCAGCACGCCCCGACGATCGCTGAAGTGTTCATCCGGCGTCACCACGCGACGCGCAATCTGTGCTTCCTCTCGACGCTGCGACACAGCGGCGCACCGCGGATCAGCCCGATGGAACCGCGCATCTTCGAAGGCCGGCTGATCGTCGGCGGCATGCCCGGCACCGCCAAGCTCGCCGACCTCGCCCACGATCCCCGTTTCGAGCTGCACACGGCCACCACCGACACCCATATCAGCGCGGGCGACGCCAAGGTCTGGGGCACGGTGCAGGATGAGCAGGATCTCGACCTGCACGCCGCCTTCGCCGAGCATCTCTACGTCACCATCGGATTCGACCTACGCGGAAGACGGTTCGCGCCGTTCTACGTCGCCGACATCCAGGGGGCGTCCGCGGTGCGGCTCGATGACGGACACATGGTCGTCACCGTGTGGTCGCCCACCGCGGGTGAGCACGAAATCCAGAAGACGTGACGGTCAGCGCAGGGTGTTCATGGGCGGGCGGTCCTCCAGCGAGACCGTCGAACTGCGCGGGGTGAACCCGTCACCGTCGGCGAAGAACTGAGTGATTCCCACCCCGGAGTCCGGAATTCCGCAGCGCGAGAGCATGCTCGCCATCACCTGCCGGCTCATCACTCCGAGCTCGACCAACGGCCGATTGCGGTGACTGCGCACACCCAAATTCACCTGAGCGATGGCGTTGAGCCCGAGACGGTCATAGGTGTCGATGAGCAGCCCGATCTCGACCCCGTATCCGGGCGCGAAGGGCACCGAGGACAACAGCTCGCGAGTCCCCGCGTACTCACCGCCCAACGGCTGCACCACGCAGCTCAGCTCGGGCCGCAGCGCCGCCAGCATGGGGCGGGCCACCAGCTCGGTCACCCGACCGCCACCGTTGGCGTCCTCGGCCCCGCTGACCTTCAGCGGACGCCGATAGAAGCCCTTGACGAGGTGCACACCCTGCCCCAGCAAGAGTGGGCCGAGCAGATGCGGTACGAACATCGGATCCGGGTCGATGAGGTCCGAGTCGACGAAGGCGATCACGTCGCCGGTGGTCGCGGCCACCGAACGCCACAGCACCTCGCCCTTGCCCGGATTGGGCGGCACCTCGGGTAGCGCTTGCTCACGGCTGACGACGCGCGCGCCCGCGGCCACCGCCCGGATCGCGGTGTCATCGGTGGAGCCCGAGTCAAGGACGATCAGCTCGTCCACCAGGCCACCCAGCAGCGGGCTGATGGTGTCGACGACCGCGGCGACGGTCTCCTGCTCGTTGAGCGCGGGCAGCACCACCGACACGGTGCGGCCCTTCTTCGCGGCAACAAGCTGTTCCACGGTCCATTCGGGCCGATTCCAGCTGTGGGTATCCAGCCAGCTCGGGTCGATACCCACTGTTCCGTCAAGTTGATGGGTCATGCCAACCCCCTCACTGTTCGCGCCGGAGGGCGGGTTCCCACGATGGAGCCCACCATTTCCAGCGTGCGGCGTGTGGGTCCGACTTCATGCACCCGGAACATGCGGGCACCGGCCGCCGCCGCCAGCGCGGTGGCGGCGAGAGTGCCCTCGAGTCGTTCCGTCAGTCCCACACCAAGAGTCTCCCCGATGAAATCCTTGTTGCTCAATGCCATCAACACCGGCCACCCGGTATTAACGAGATCGTTTACGTGGCGCAACAAAGTGAGCCCGTGGAAGGTGTTTTTGCCGAAGTCATGCGTCGGATCGATCAGAATTGAATCCTTAGATACCCCCAGAGCCACCGCACGCTCGGCAGATGCGGTCACTTCGGCGATGACGGCATGGACAACACCGTCCACTTCGGTCCCATAGTTCACCCGAAACGGCCGGGTGCGCGGTACCGCGCCGCCGGTGTGCGAGCACACCAGTCCGGCGCCGTGAGCGGCCGCCACCGAGGGTAGCTCGGAATCGGCCCCCGCCCAGGTGTCGTTGATCAAGTCGGCACCCGCCGCACAGGCCTTGTCCGCGACCTCGGCGCGCCAGGTGTCGACGCTGATCAGCAAGTTTGGGTGTGTGCTGCGCGCCCAGTCGATGAACGGCACCACGCGCGCGATCTCCGCCTCGGCGTCCACGGCCTCGCCCGGACCCGCCTTGACGCCGCCGATGTCGACAACATCCGCGCCATCGGCTACCGCTTGGTGCACGGCGGCCTGGGCGGCCTCGTCCGTGAAGGTGGCGCCGCGGTCGTAGAAGGAGTCCGGCGTGCGGTTGACGATCGCCATGATGAGAGCACGATCGGTGCGGACCGGTCGTCCACAAAATGTCTCGCGCACGCCCTCATTGTGCAGGCCAGGGCCTCCGCGGCTGCGCCGAGTGTGAAACGTGGGCGAGATTTTCATCGATTTCCCGCCTGCGTTTCACATTCGGCGAACGAAATGACTTGCGGGCCTGGGCAGTATGGGCACATGGGCGAGAATCGATTCCTGGTCACCGGGTCCTCGGGCCATCTCGGGGAGGCGCTGGTCCGCACGCTGCGGCGGGGCGGCGCCGACGTCGTCGGCATTGATATCGCGCCCGGTCTTGTCACGGACATCGTCGGGTCGATCGCCGACCGCGCGGTCGTCAACGAGGCGATGGCCGGGGTGACGTCGGTGTTGCACACCGCGACCCTGCACAAGCCTCATGTTGGATCGCATGCGCGGACCGATTTCATCGAAACCAACATCGAGGGCACACTCGTGCTCCTGGAGGAGTCCGTCGCCACGGGGGTGACCAGCTTTGTCTACACCAGCACCACCAGCGCATTCGGACATGCCTTGGTCGGCGCACACGAGGCCGCCTGGATCACCGAAGAGGTGGCACCGGTACCCAAGAACATCTATGGCGCCACCAAGACGGCCGCCGAAGACATCGCGCACGTGGTGCACCAGGACAGCGGCCTGCCGGTCATCGTGCTGCGCACGTCGCGGTTCTTCCCCGAGCAGGACGACAGCGACGCGGTCCGGGCCCGCTACCCGGATGCGAATGTGAAAGCCAACGAATACCTCTATCGGCGGGTGGATCTGGCCGACGTTGTCGACGCACACCTGCTGGCGGCCGAACGCGCGCCCGCTCTCGGCTGGGCCAAGTACGTGGTTTCGGCCACGACGCCCTTCTGCCGCGCCGATGCCGCACAGTTGCGCACCAACGCACCCGGCGTGGTGGCTCGTCATTTCCCCGAGCAGCCCGACCTGTACGCGGCGCGGGGCTGGTCGGTGTTCCCGGCGATCGATCGCGTCTACGTCAACACCAAAGCGCGCGACGAACTCGGCTGGCGCCCACGATACGACTACCGACATGTACTCAATTGCCTTGCCGTCGAAGCCGATTTCCGCAGCCCGTTGGCACTCGAGATCGGCGCGAAGGGGTACCACGACGA
This sequence comes from Mycobacterium sp. NGS15, assembly GCF_059813245.1. Classification (NCBI taxonomy): domain Bacteria; kingdom Bacillati; phylum Actinomycetota; class Actinomycetes; order Mycobacteriales; family Mycobacteriaceae; genus Mycobacterium; species Mycobacterium sp. NGS15. The sequence goes on from NZ_JCALEF010000006.1 coordinate 247,985, forward strand.
ACCGACGGGCGTGTACACCACCGGCTAGCCGCTTGCCGAGATCTCCACGTATCTGGTCAGAAAGGCCTTCTCGTCCAGCCGCTTGCGCCGCATCCAGCTTGTCACCTCTGCATTGCATTTACTCGCATTGCATGACGCACAGGCGGGCACAACATTGGCCCGGGTGTAACGGCCACCGCGCGAGATCGCTTGCACGCAGTCGCGCTGGAGCGCGGTTCCCGTTGCGCCGCAGTAGGCGCAACCACCCCATGCCTCAACGAGAGTCGACCACTGCTCATCGGTGAGGTCGTTGTCGGCAAGCTTCACCCGACGTTGACGCCGCCGCGACGCACGCACCCGGCGACTGACTCCCACGGTGAAACAGTAACTCCTCGAGCGCCTATCCCTTGGGACGTCGGCCGGAGGCGAGCTCGGCGGTGTACTCCGGATAGAACGGCACGTAACCCTCGGTGCGACCGGCCAACACGTACAGCGGATCGGTCACGGCATCGCCGTATGCCTCATTGCGCAGTTCCACCTTGCGGCTCTTGAAGGTCACGGTGTGCTCAAGGCTGTCGACGATTCTGACGAACAGCGGCAGCGCATACCCCGGCAGGCTCTTGAAGGCCAACTGGCCCAGCCTTTCCGGATCGAAGGCCCCCTCGCCACGGAGCTTGATGGCCGCCATACCGGCACGGCCGTCGCAGCCAGGCACCTCTACGCCGAAAACCGTCGATTCCTCGATCGCGTCGTCCTGGTCGAGCGCCGCCTCGACTTCAGTGGTGGCGACGTTTTCGCTCTTCCACCGGAAGGTGTCACCCAGCCGATCACCGAATGCGGCGTGACGCCACCCCAGGTCCCGGAGCAGATCGCCGGTGTTGAACCAGATATCGCCCTCCTTGAACGCGTTGCGCACCAACTTCTTTTCGGTTGCCTTCGCATCGGTGTAACCGTCGAAGGGGGCCAGCGACGTCACCTTGCTCAACAACAGACCCTGCTCGCCGGTACCGACTTTGGTCAAGAAGCCTTTCGAGTTCCGAGCGGGTTCGCCGGTCTCCACGTCATATTTGACGAAGGCGATCGGCGAGGGACAGATTCCCACCGTGCGATCGATATTGAGCACGTTGATGAATCCGGTGTTAGCTTCACTGGCCGAATACAATTCGCTGATCTGCCGAACTCCGAACCGTCGGCTGAACTCACCCCACAGCTCTGCCCGCAGGCCGTTGCCCACCATCACGCGGACCTTGTGTTGACGATCAACAGGCTTGGGCGCCTGGTTCAACAGGTAACGGCAGAGCTCCCCGATATAGATGAAGCCTGTTGCACGGCTGGCGATGAGCTCATCCCAGAAGCGTGAGGCCGAGAACGACCGGCCGATGGCCAAGGTCGCACCGGTGGTCAGCGTGGAGCCGACGGCTACGGTGAGCGCGCTGTTGTGATACAGCGGCAGACAGCTGAAAAAGACCTCGGAGGGGCGCAATCGCAGTGTCACACTGCCAAATCCAGCCGCGGCACGCAGATAACGGTAGTGCGTCATCACGCTCGCCTTGGGCAACCCGGTGGTCCCGGAGGTACAGATGTAAAGGGCTTTGTCGCTCGCCCGCACCTCGGCGGTGGCCGACGGATTCGCCGCCGAGGCACCCTGCGCCAACGCGTCGAACTCGTCGACGGTAAACAGCGCGCCGACCTGCACGCCGCAGTCCCGCACCGCGGGAACGAATTCGGAATCAGCAAGCAGAACCTTGGCATCGAGCAGACCGATGCTGTGGGCCAGTACGTTATCGCGCTGGTTGAAATTGAGCATGCCGGCCACCGCACCCAACTTCACCGCCGCCAACATCAGCAAGACGACCTCCGGCGAGTTACGCAGCATGATGCCGACAACATCACCGCGACGCACACCCTGGGCCGCCAGCGTGGCCGCATACCGGTTGGCCATCTGATTGGCTTCCCGGTAGGTGATGTCCTGGCCCTCGAACCGCAGGAACACCCGATGGGCATGCTTGGCGGCGCTATCGGCGAAGACGCTGCCGATCGAGGTGCGAGCGCCCGGCGTTGCCTTGGCGGCGCTGAGCAGACCCCGCAGAATGATCGGCAGGTCCGGTAACAGCGCAGGCAACCTGACCAGCACGTCGGCCAGTTCCACCCGCTCGCGGGCCGCAGCAGGAATGTCTTCGCGCACCACCATGTGTCCTCCGAGTTCGCCGGACCACCGTGTCCGGGCCTAACGAATCGTTGACGAATGATGCGAGTACGTCAAGCACTCTGGTGCTCGCGTTACCCCTTGGGACGCTGACCTCCGGCCAACTCCGACGGGTACTCGGGATAGAACGGGACGTATCCCTCCGCGCGGCCGGCCAGCACGTACAGCGGATCGGTCACGGCATCGCCATACGCCTGTTCGCGCAGTTCCACCTTGCGGCTCTTGAAGGTGGTGGTGTGCTCCAGAGTGTCCACGATCCGAATGAACAGCGGCAGCGCGTAGGCAGGAAGATGCTGATACACCGTGTCGCTGAGCGCCTTTGGATCGAGCTCGACACCGTCGTGCAGTTTGATGGCGGCCATTCCGGCGCGCCCGTCGGTGCCCGGCACCTCCACACCGAACACGGTCGACTCCGCCACCGCGTTGTTGTTGTCGATCGCGGCCTCCACCTCGGTGGTGGCGACATTCTCGCCCTTCCAGCGGAAGGTATCGCCCAGCCGGTCTCCGAACGCGGCGTGACCCCAGCCGAGGTTGCGCATCAAATCGCCGGTGTTGAACCAGGTGTCGCCCTTCTTGAAGGCATCGTGTACCAGCTTCTTCTCAGAAGCGGTCGGGTCGGTGTACCCGTCGAACGGCGACATGCTGGTGACCTTGCTCAGCAGCAAGCCCGCCTCGCCGGCACCAACCTTCGTCAGGAACCCCTTGTCATTGCGCAGCGGTTCTCCGGTTTCCACGTCGTACTTGACGTAGGCAAGCGGGTACGGGCAGATGCCCACGGTGCGATCGATGTTGAGCGCGTTGACGAATGCGGTGTTCGACTCGCTGGCCGAGTAGAACTCGCAGACCCGCTTGATACCGAACCGTTGGGTGAACTCGCCCCACAGCTCAGGCCGTAACCCGTTGCCGATGATGACGCGCACCTTGTGCTGCCGATCGGTGGGCTTGGGCGGCTGATTGAGCAGGTACCGGCACAGTTCGCCGATGTAAATGAAAGCTGTTGCGCGGCTGTCGATAACCTCATCCCAGAACCGCGACACCGAAAACGAACGGCCAATGGCCAGGGTGGCTCCGGCATTGATGGTGGTCGATACCGCGAGGGTCAACGCATTGTTGTGGTAGAGCGGAAGGCAGCTGTACAGCACGTCGCTGGACCGGAGCCGCAAGGCAAAGCTCCCGATGCCGTACATGCCGCGCAGCCACCGGTAATGCGTCATCACGCTGGCCTTCGGGAGCCCGGTGGTTCCCGAGGTAAAGATGTAGAACGCCCGATCCTTGGCCAGCACCGCATCGGTGGCACTGGGGTTGGTGGTGGGCGCCAGAACCGACATCCGGTCGAGCTCTTCGGCGGTCACCTGCGAGACCACGTTGACGCCGGATTCACCGATGGCGTCCGCGAATTCCGCATCGGTGACGAGCATCTTGGAGTCGAGCAGTCCAATGCTGTGAGCCAAGACATCGCCGCGCTGGTTGTAGTTGAGCATGCCCGCGATGGCGCCCAGCTTGACGGTGGCCAGCATGAGCAGCACGGTCTGGGGCGAGTTGCGCAGCATGATGCCGACGACATCACCGCGGCCGACACCGTGGGAGGCGAGGGTTGCCGCATACCGGTTGGCGGTGGCGTTCGCCTGCTCGTAGGTGATGTCGTTGCCCTCGAAGCGCAGAAACACCTTGTCGCCGTACTTGGCGGCACGCTCGGCGAAGACCGCACCGATCGAAAGGCGCCCATTGGGATTCGCCTTGATGCCGCCGAGGACGCCACCCGCCATGATCGGCAGGTCAAGCGCCAGCGAGGGAAGCTGTGCGAGCACCTCGGTCAGCCGGACCCGGTTACGGGCGGTGGACGGAATGGTGCTGCTTGCGGACATCTGGTTCTCCCTGTAGTCGGTCTTCCCGCCAGCGGCTCATTCTCGTTCTTACCGCCCAGTAGGCAATGGCTCACCGCATTGTTGACGAACGGTCAGGCCCCGTCAATCCGTCGGTTTACATGCGTCCAGGGCAGCGGCGATATCGGTGTGCACCAACAGCCGGTCCCGCGCAGGGGCTGCCACGTAACCCTTCGCCTGTACCTCGTCGAGCCAGCGCAGCAGCCCGGTGTAGTGCCCATCGGGGTCCAGCAGTACCACCGGCTTCTGATGTAGTCCCAGGTAGCCGGCGGTCCACGTCTCAAAAACCTCCTCGAGGGTGCCGATCCCGCCGGGCAGGGTGATGAAGGCGTCGGAGCGGTCCTCCATGATCTGTTTGCGTTCGCGCATGGTGGTGGTGACGATGAGTTCGTCAGCGTCGGTATCGGCGACCTCACGGTGCACCAGCGTCTTGGGAATGACGCCGATAGTGCGGCCACCGGCCGCCCGCGCGGCTCGAGCTATCGCCCCCATGGCCGAGACGTTGCCTCCCCCGGACACCAGGGTCCAACCGCGTTCGGCGATGGCGGTGCCCACAAGACTGGCCAGTTCCAGCAGTTCAGGGTGGCGTGGACCCGACGCGCAGTACACACAGACCGACCAACTCATGAGCGTGCCCCATTCCCGTTCGCCGCCGACTTCGCGATGATCTCGATCGCCTCCTCGACACTGTCGGTCACCGACAGCAGCGCGATGTCCTGCTCACCCACCTTTCCGGCGGGCAATAGCGTTCCCCGGATCCAGTCGATCAACCCCGACCAATACTCCGTGCCAAGCAGGATGATCGGGAAGCGGGTGACCTTTCGGGTCTGCACCAGAGTGAGCGCCTCGAAGAGTTCGTCGAGGGTGCCGAATCCCCCGGGCAGACAGACGAAGGCCTGCGCGTACTTGACGAACATGGTCTTGCGGACAAAGAAGTAGCGGAAGTTGATGCCCAGGTCCACCCATTCGTTGAGTCCCTGCTCGAATGGGAGTTCAATACCCAGGCCCACCGAATAGCCACCCGATTCACTGGCGCCGCGGTTGGCGGCCTCCATGGCACCCGGCCCGCCCCCGGTGATGACGGCGTATCCCGCCTGTACCAAGGCGACGCCCAGCTCGAGACCGAGCCGGTACTCGGGTGAATCCGGCTTCGTCCTGGCGGAGCCGAAAACCGTTACCGCTTTGGGTGTTTCCGCTAGCGCATCGAATCCCTCCACGAACTCGCCCTGGATGCGCAGCACACGCCACGGGTCGGTATGCGTCCAGGTGGTGGTGTCGCGGTTGTCCAACAAACGCTGGTCGGCGGTGGTGTTCTCGCAGCGGTCGCGGCGCAACTGAACCGGTCCGTGCAGCTGGGGTTCGGTACTTTCTGGCACGCTGCCAGCCTAGGGGCCGCGAGCAACTCAATTCCCGCGGGACAGTTCCCCCAGCAGCGCCAGCGTGCGAGCCTCGTCTTCCGGTCCACCCAATTCGGTGTGGCTCGCGAAAACTTCGGTGGCTCCCGCATCGAAGTATCGGCGCAGTTCCTTGGCCACATGCTCCTCGTCACCGATGATCGCCAGTTCCCCGGTGTGCTGAACACCTTCGGCGTCAAGCACTTTCCGATACGACGGAATGCTCTCGTAAAACGCCATCTCCTCGATCGCGAGCGCGCGGACCCGTTCCGGATCGGACGTGACCACGACGGCGACCCCCGCGACGACGCGCGGACGCGGCCGCCCAGCCCGTTCGGCGGCCCCGTCGATGACGGGCACGATCTCCCGACTGAGCGCCCGTGGTCCGGCGTGCAGCGGAATCGTGCCATCGGCCAGCTCGCCGGTGGCGCGCAGCGCCTGCGGCGCCATGGCCGCCACCAAGACCGGGATATTCTCGCCGCCGGGTTGCAAGGTCGTGAATTTCGGTGCGACCGTGAGGGTCTCACCGTGAAACTCCGCGGTTCCGGTGTCCAGCAGTTGCCGGAGCGTGCTGAGGTACTCCCGCAGACGACGTATCGGTTTGTCCACCTGCAGGCCATAGCTGGGAGCCTCGATCATCGGCGCACCCAGTCCCAGCCCCAGCTGGAATCTCCCGTGGGTTGCGGCTTGAGCGGTCTGCGCGGCCGCCGACATCTCGATGGGATGACGCGGATTGATGGGGATGACCGAAACCCCCACGGTGCGCAGTTTTTCCGGGGGTATCGCCTGCCCCACCACCGCGGCCATGGTGATCGCGTCGTAGTGATACATCTGCCCGAGCCACAACGTGCCCACCCCGGCATCGGTGACCCGACGCCCGTGGGCGATGAAGGCGTCGACCAGGTTGGTACCGCCCCGCACACTGAGAGGTCTGCCGATCGCCACTCCGAGTTTCACCTCTCGGCCAACCCCGAGCGTTCCGGCCACTATTCCCGCTCGGTCGCGCATGAATTTCCCAGTATGCAAGTTTCCGATAAAATATCGCCTTATGTTGATTAGCCGCCACCTCACCGGAGTGATGTCGGTAACCGGCGGGCACCGCATCAACCGCCACTGGCATGAAGTGCATCAGATTGTGTATCCGGCCTCCGGGGTCATCGCGGTGACGACGGCCGAGGGCACATGGATCGCACCCCCGAACCGCGCGCTGTGGATACCAGCCGGCGCCAGTCACGAGCATCGCTTCTACGGCCCCACCGAATTTCATTCCGTGGCTTTCGATCCCGAGCAGTACGTGGTGGAGCTGACGGCGCCGACTGTCATCGCGGTGTCCCCACTGCTGCGTGAGCTGATCATCACCTGTTCGGTACCCGGCGACCTACCCAAGGACGAGGTCACGCGGTTGCGTGTCGTCCTCATCGATCAATTGCGGCACAGCCCGGAGCAAGCCCTGAAGTTGCCCATCCCGCGCGATCAGCGTTTGGCCGAGGCCTGTGCGTTAGTGGAGGACGACCTGACACAGGTGTGGACGGTGACGGAGCTGGGGCGGCGCGTGGGCGCCAGTGAGCGCACGCTGACCAGACTGTTCCGCACCGACATGGGCATGACGTATCCGCAGTGGCGCACCCAGATCCGACTTCATCACGCGTTACGGCTGCTCGCGGAGGATCGGCCCGTCACCTACGTGGCGCATCAGTGTGGTTGGGCCACACCGAGCGCGTTCATCGACGTGTACCGGCGCACCCTCGGCCAGACACCGGGAACCTACGCCGCACCCGTCACGCGCTGAGGTAGCGCCGGAGCACCTCGGTGACATTGGTGATCTGCTGTACCGGAACGTGTTCGCCGCGGGTGTGCGCCAAGTTGGGATCGCCCGGCCCGTAGTTGACCGCGGCGATCCCACGCGCCGCGAACCGGGAGACATCGGTCCATCCGTACTTGGCCCGCACCACTCCCCCTGCCGCACCGACCAATTCGGCTGCCGCTGCGCGGTCCAGGCCCGGCAGGGCCCCGGCCGCCGAGTCGGTGAGTTCGATCCCCACCTCAAGCCCGCCGAACACCTCGCGCACATGTGTGAGCGCCTGCTCGGGGCTGCGATCGGGGGCGAACCGGAAGTTGACGGTGACAGCTGCGGCGTCGGGGATGACGTTCCCGGCAACACCCCCGTCGATCCGCACGGCGGACAGCCCTTCCCGGTACTCGCACCCGTCGATGTCGACGATGCGTGCCCGGTAGGCGGCGAGTCTGTCCAGGACGGCACCGAGCTTGTGGATAGCGTTGTCCCCCAGCCAGGATCGCGCAGAATGCGCGCGGGTGCCGTCGGCACGGATCACGACACGCAGGGTGCCCTGACAGCCAGCCTCGATAAGGCCGGCGGTGGGCTCGCCCAGGATGGCAAGGTCGGCGTCGAGCCATTCGGGCAATTCACGCTCGATGCGGCCCAGCCCGTTGGCCGAGGACTCGATCTCCTCGCAGTCGTAGAACACCAGTGTCAGATCGACGCGGGGTGTCACGGTGGCGGCCAGATGCAGGAAGACGGCATCACCGGACTTCATGTCCACGGTGCCGCAGCCAAACAGAATGTCGCCGCCTTCTCCCCGCTCCCAGTGGCTGGGCACGTTGTCGGCGGCGGGCACGGTGTCCAGATGTCCGGCCAACATCACCCGGGTGCCGTGGCCGTAATTGGTGCGGGCCAGCACGGCGTTGCCATTGCGGATGATCTCGAATCCCCTGGTCTGTTCCCGCAGCGCAACCTCGACAGCATCCGCGATAGCCGCCTCGTGCCGGGACTCGCTGGGTATGTCCACCAGGGCAGCCGTCAGCGCGACAGGGTCACCAGCGAGTTCAAGCGCCATCGATTCAGGCTAGCGTGTACGGCGTGAGCGGAGCAGTAGCACTTGGCCTGGCGACCATCGCGGCGGACGGATCGGTACTGGATACCTGGTTCCCGGCGCCCGAGCTGACCGATGCACCCGGCACCCCGGGTACCGAGCGGATCAGTGAATCGGCGGCACCCCCCGAGGCTTCAGCACTGTCCGGATTGGTCGGCACCGACCCCGATCGTGGTGTGGAGAAGGTGTTGGTGCGCACCACCATTGGCTCGCTCTCGGACAAGCCCGCCGACGCCTATGACGCCTACCTGCGCCTGCACCTCTTGTCGCACCGGCTGGTCCAGCCGCACGGCGCCAGCATGGACGGACTGTTCGGCGTGCTCACCAACGTGGTGTGGACGAACTTCGGCCCGTGCGCTGTCGAGGGCTTCGAGACGGTGCGCGCGAGGCTGAAAGGACGCGCGGGCGCCCATGGCACCGTGACGGTATTCGGCGTCGACAAGTTCCCCCGGATGGTCGACTACGTGGTGCCCGCGGGTGTGCGTATCGCCGATGCCGACAGGGTGCGGCTGGGTGCGCATCTGGCTCCCGGCACGACGGTCATGCACGAGGGCTTTGTGAACTTCAACGCCGGCACCCTGGGCGCCTCGATGGTGGAGGGCCGCATCTCGGCCGGTGTCGTCGTGGGCGATGGCTCCGATATCGGTGGTGGCGCGTCGATCATGGGCACCCTGTCCGGCGGCGGCAGCCAGGTGATCTCGGTGGGCCAGCGCTCGCTGCTGGGTGCCAACTCGGGTGTGGGCATCAGCCTGGGCGATGACTGCATCGTCGAGGCCGGGCTGTACGTCACGGCGGGCACCAAGGTCGCGACGCCCGATGGCAAGACCATCAAGGCGCTGGAGCTATCGGGCGCCAACAATCTGCTGTTCCGGCGCAATTCGCAGACCGGTGCGGTCGAGGTGGTGTCGCGTGACGGCGGCGCGTTCGAGCTCAACGCCGCCTTGCACGCCAACTAGTTCCGCCGCCAGGCATACAGATCGCGTAACAGCGCGATCTCCGCACCGTGGTGCAGCAGTTCGCGATTGATATGCAAGGCCAAGGTCAAGAACGGCTTTTCGGCCCATGGACCTTCGGCCGGCCCGACCGGCAGGGCCAGCGCTGCTTCGTCTTTGCTCAGCACCCCGTCGCGCCACGCCGCGTACATGACGTCAAGACGCTCCAGCGCATCGGCCGCGGTAACCGGATAGTCGTAGGTCATGTAGTCGACGGGCGGTCCACCGAAGTGACTTGCGATACGCGCCCCCAGTACGCCCACGAGGATGTGGCCGAGCCGCCAGGCGATCGTCGTGACGGGCGCTGGTTCAGGCGGCGGGGCGGCGAATTCGATGACACACTCGCCCGATCCGCCCTGCAACGGTGTCGTCGCGGTGCCGCGCGGCCGCAGACTCCAACAGCCTCGCACCGGTTCCCAGAGGTATTCGTCGTCGCTGAGCCCGTCGAAGCGGGGCCGTAGTTGCGATGTCCAGTGCCAGTTGATCTGGTCGACGATCTCAGTGGTCACGTCCATGTGATCAGCTCCTTCTTGAGGATCTTCCCCATGGCATTCCGGGGAAGCGCATCCACCCGTCGTACCTCGCGAGGACGCTTGTGCACGGAAAGTTGTTGCGCCACGAAGCCAATGACATCGTCCTCCGCCACGTCACCGACAACGTAAGCGACAATGCGTTGCCCCAGGTCGTCATCGGGAACCCCCACCACCGCGACTTCCACGATCCCGGGATGACCCAGGAGCACAGTCTCGATTTCACCGGCCCCTATACGGTAGCCACCCGATTTGATCAAGTCGACCGATTCGCGTCCGACGATGCGATGCATTCCCTCGGTGTCGACGACGGCGACATCTCCGGTGCGATACCACCCGTCATCGGTGAGCACCTCCGCCGTCTTCTCCGGCAGGTTGAGGTAGCCGCTGAAGAGCGTGGGGCCCTGAACCTCCAGCTGGCCAACGGTTTCCCCATCATGGGGAGCCGCGACACCGTGCTCATCCAGCAGGCGAGTCTGCACGCCCGTCAACGGGTGCCCGACCCAACCTGCGCGGCGTTCTCCGTCGGCACGCGTCGACAGCGTGATGACGGTTTCGGTGGCGCCGTAGCGTTCGATGGGGGCATGCCCGGTGAGCCGGCGCAGTTCGTCGAAAACCGGCACCGGCAGTGACGCGCTCCCCGATACCAGTAGCCGAGCCGAAGACAGTGCACGAGCACAGGATTCGTCGCCCACCACCCGCGACCACACCGTTGGCACACCGAAGTACAGTGTGCCTTGGGCGGCAGCGTAGGCCTCGGGCGTCGGTTTGACGGTGTGCACGAACCGATTTCCCACGCGCAGCGATCCGAGGAGGCCGAGCACGAGTCCATGCACATGGAATAGCGGAAGCCCATGCACCAGAACGTCATCGGGCGTCCACGCCCACGCGTCCGCCAGACCGTCAAGGCTGGCGGCCAAGGCGCGCCGACTCAGCTCCACTCCCTTCGGCGCACCGGTGGTTCCCGAGGTGTACACAATGAGCGCCGTCGCCTCGGGGCGTGGTTCGGAGTACTGATGCCATGACCGTGCGTGCCGGCGCACCGGCACATGCGGCAACCCCTCCGGGTGGTCCGGCGAGTCACCCAGCCACGCGATCGCCCCGCTGTCGGCAAGGATGTGGCGGCGCTCTGCCATGCCGACGTCTGCCGGTACCGGCACTATCGGGACCCCGGCGATGAGTCCGGCGATCACTGCCAGCACCGTGTCGATGCTCGGACGGGCAAGTACCGCGATCGGGCCCGTGGCACCGCCGATCCGTTCGGCTGCGGCCGTCGCCGCACCCACCAGGTCTCCACGGCCCCAGCTGTCCTCACCGATACGAACCGCGTCCGCGAGGTCGGGCGACTTGGGGTGAAGGGACTTCAGCAGCATGGGGCCAGCCTAGGACGCGCCCCTTCGGCGAACCCCTGGGCCACGCCTATCTTCCGGAAACCAGCGCGCGCAGGAAAAAGGTCATGTTGGCCGGGCGTTCGGCGATACGCCGCACAAAGTACCCGTACCACTGCTCGCCGAACGGCACGTACACCCGCATGTTGTGCCCCTCCCCGGCGAGACGACGCTGTTCGGCATCGCGGATCCCGTAGAGCATCTGGTATTCGTAATCGCCCGGACCCCTACCCGTCTCGCGCGCCATCAGGTTCGCGGCATCGATGATGGCGGGATCGTGTGAGGCCACCATGGGGTACCCGTCGCCCTCCATCAAGACGCGTAGACAGCGCAAGTAGGCGACATCGACATCCTCGGAGTCTCGGTGCGCGACGGACGCGGGCTCGTCGTAGGCGCCCTTGCACAATCGAATGCGCGAGCCTTCGCCTGACAGGTCGGCGCAGTCGGCGTGTGTGCGTTTCAGGTAAGCCTGTAGCACGGTACCCAGCCAGGGGAAATCGGCGCGCAACTCGCGCACGATGCTCAGGGTCGAATCCGTGGTGGTGTGGTCCTCGGCATCGACGGTGACCCACACGCCGGCCTGATGGGCCTTGGCACACAACAGCTGTGCATTCTCCAGGGCTATCCGTTCCCCATCGCGTGGCAGCGCCTGCCCCAGCGCGGAGAGTTTCAGCGAGATCTCCAGCGGGCGCACGCCCGTGTGCACGGTGTCGCTGCGCTGCGACAGCTCATCGAGTAGCGACAGGTAGGCCGACACAGTACGGGTGGCCTGCCCGATATCGGTGGTGTCCTCACCCAGGTAATCAATCGAGATGAACCGCCCGGAATCGAGCAGCGCGGTGCTGGCCGCCAGTACGTCGTCCTGAGATTCACCGGCCACGAAACGGCGCACCACCTGCCGCGTCAACGGCATCCGTTCGGCAGCGTGCCGCAGCCGCGCTGACCTACTGGCCGCCAAGATGGCGGGTCGGGCTGTTTTGCCGAACCACTCAGCCATCCCCGCGCTCCATGTGGGGATAGCCGTATTCTGTTGGGGCGTCGAACGTTTCCTTGATCGAACGCGGCAACAACCAGCGCTGCAGATTGAGCGGTGACCCAGCCTTGTCGTTGGTGCCCGACGCCCGCCCACCACCGAAGGGCTGTTGCCCCACGACGGCGCCCGTGGGCTTGTCGTTGATGTAGAAGTTTCCGGCCGCGAAGCGAAGCCGGTCACTGGCAGCCTGAACGGCCTGACGGTCGTCGGCGATGACGGCACCGGTAAGCGCGTACCGCGAACCGGTGTCGACGACGTCGAGGATGCGCTCGTAGTCATCGTCGGGATAGACGTGCACCGCCAAGATCGGGCCGAAGTACTCGGTAGAGAACGCCTCGTCGGTCGGGTCGTCCGAAAGCAGCACGGTGGGGCGAACGAAGTACCCTTCGCTGTCGTCGTATTCGCCTCCCGCCGCGATGGTCACCCCGGCGCTCTTGGCGCGATCGATGGCCGCGGCGTTGCGCTTGAACGACTTCTCGTCGATGACGGCGCCACCGAATTTGGAGAGGTCTGTGACATCCCCGTAGGTCAGCCCGGACGCAGCATCAAGGAATTCATCGCCCATCTGGTCCCAGACCGACCGGGCCACGAAAGCGCGAGAGGCCGCAGAGCACTTCTGCCCCTGGTAGTCGAAGGCGCCGCGAATAAGCGCCGTACGCAATACGTCCGGACGTGCGGAGGTGTGGGCGACGATGAAGTCCTTGCCGCCGGTCTCACCGACAAGCCGGGGGTAGGTGTTGTACCTGTCGATGTTGGTACCGACCTCACGCCACAGATGCTGGAACGTCCGGGTGGAGCCGGTGAAGTGGATACCGGCCAGGCGCGGATCCGCGAGCGCCACATCGGATACCGCGATCCCGTCCCCGTTGACCAGGTTGATGACCCCAGGCGGTAGTCCAGCGGCCTCAAGCAGCTCCAGCGTGAAATATGCGGCAAAGGCCTGTGTGATCGATGGCTTCCACACCACGGTGTTTCCCAAAAGCGCTGGGGCCGTGGGAAGGTTTCCCGCGATCGCGGTGAAGTTGAAGGGTGTGATGGCGTAGACGAAGCCCTCCAGCGGGCGGTACTCCATCCGATTCCAGGCGCCGCCACCGCTGCTGGGCTGCTCGGCGAGGATGTGCCGCGCGAACTGCACGTTGAACCGCCAGAAGTCGGCCAGCTCGCAGGCCGAATCGATCTCGGCCTGGTACGCGGTCTTCGACTGCCCGAGCATGGTCGCGGCGTTGAGGGTGGCCCGCCACGGCCCTGACAACAGATCGGCGGCACGCAAGAAGACCGCGGCTCTGTCATCAAAAGACAGTGCTGCCCAATCATTTTTGGCGGCGATGGCGGCCTCCACCGCATCGCTGGCCTCCGCATGACCCGCGTTGGTGACAGTCCCCAGCACGGCACGGTGATTATGCGGCTGCACCACATCGATGTGTTCACCGGCACTCATCCGGCGAGTGCCGCCGATAACGTGTGGCAGGTCGATGGCCGTCGCGGCGAGATTGGACAGTGCCGTGGCCAACTGGTCGCGTTCGGGAGTGTTCGGAGCGTAGGTGAGCACCGGCTCGTTGATGGGAGCCGGCACATTGGTGATGGCGTCCATGTATCCAGCATCGCCCCGATCCCCCGTGGGTGTCGAGGAATCTGGAGATTGCGCAACGAAACCTCAGGTAACGCCCGAATCCGGCGGGACGTTACGTGTGGTAGGCCGAGTCTTCGACGGTCCGCAGGGCTAGGCGATGAGCCGCGCGACGGCGGCATCGATGCGCTCATCGGTGGCGGTGAGAGCCACCCGCACATGTTCCTTGCCACGCGGGCCGTAGAACCGTCCGGGTGCCACCAAGATCCCACGCTGCGCCAGGTATGTCAGGGCGTCATCACACGAGTCGCCCCGGGTTGCCCAGAGGTACAGGCCCGCCTCCGAGTGGTCGATTCGGAATCCATTGCCGGTCAAAGCCTTAGCGAGCCGGCCGCGGCGACTCTCATAGCGTGCGCGCTGGTGGTGCTGATGCTCATCCTCGCTCAGCGCGGCAGTCATCGCCGCCTGCACCGGCCCCGGCACCATCATCCCCGCGTGCTTACGCACTGCGAGCAGCTCGCCGACCACGGACGCATCACCCAGCACGAACCCAGCCCGATACCCCGCCAGCGACGACGTCTTGGACAACGAGTGCACGGCCAACAGCCCCGCCGTATCGCCATCGCAGACCCGAGGATCAAGCACCGAGACCGGCTCCGCATCCCACCCCAGGCCGAGGTAGCACTCATCGGAAACCACGAGGGCGCCGCGCTCACGCGCCCACTCCACGACCTTGCGTAGATGCTCGACCGGGAGCACCGCACCGGTCGGGTTACTCGGCGAGTTGAGGTAGATCAGGGCGGGGCGCTGCGGCCCCAACTGAGTCAGCGAGTCCGCCCGTACCGTCGGCACACCGGCCAGCCGCGCGCCCACTTCATAGGTCGGGTACGCCAATTCCGGGATGACGATCAGGTCGTCGGCACCCAACCCGAGCAGGGTCGGCAGCCACGCGATGAGCTCCTTGGTGCCGACGACCGGCAGCACGGCATTGTCTGCAAGCGAAATGATCCCGTATCGCCGCGACACCGCGTCACGGATTGCCTGCCGCAATGCGGGCGTGCCGGCGGTCGCCGGATATCCGGGAAGATCGCTGGCCGCGGCCAGCGCGTCGCGGATCAGCGGTGCCACGCTGTCCACGGGGGTACCGACCGAAAGGTCAACAATCCCTTCGGGGTGCGCCGCGGCGGTCGCCTTTGCGTCGGCGATGGTGTCCCACGGAAATTCCGGCAGCCGGGACGACACAGCCGATACCCGCGGTCGGGACTCAGGCGACGAGCTCAGTGTCCTTCACCCATGGGCGGAAGCTCCTTGACCGACGGCGGGTCGTAGTCGGTCTTGCCGACCTTCGCGGCGCCACCGGGCGAGCCCAGGTCCACGAAGAAGTCGGCGTTGCCCTGGATGTAACCAGTCCACTGATCCGGCACATCGTCCTCATAGAAGATGGCCTCCACCGGACACACCGGCTCGCAAGCACCGCAGTCCACACACTCGTCGGGGTGGATGTAGAGCATGCGCCCACCCTCGTAGATGCAGTCGACGGGGCATTCTTCGATACATGCCTTGTCCATAACGTCGACGCACGGTTCGGCGATCGTGTAGGTCACGAAGGTCTCCTCGATATCCAGTTCCTGCGTTGCGGCCAGTATTCCGGTCCCTAGACACGCCTACTGACACAGGCTGTCCTAACTCGCCGGGGCGATCTAGCCGTTTCCACCGGTTACAGTTATTTTAGCTTAGGTTTAACGCGGCCTGGCGTCTAGCAGGCGCGCTCAGCGTCTGGGCGCCAGTCGGCATTCGCCCGCACGTAGCCGCTCCACTCCACAGGCACATCGTCCTCGTCGAAGAGTCCTCGTAGAAGATCGTCTCCACCGGGCAAACTGGTTCGCAGGCAGTGCAATCCGTGCCCTCATCCGGGTGGATGTCTGTCCATCCCGTCAACACACGGCTCGGCGATCACGTCACGAAAATCTCCCTGACGAACTTTAGTCAACTACACGTTTCTCACAGTTGCGGTTACTGAAGGCCACGCATAACGGGGAGCCCTATGCAGACTGTTGCACTGCAACAAGTTGCATAGGGGCGTCGCTTCGTGTCAGCATGCTGTCGTGGCACTCACCCACGCGATCCTGTTGTCCCTGGCCGAGCAGAACGGGTCGGGCTATGAGCTCACGAGCCGATTCGATCGCTCGATCGGGTACTTCTACAGCGCCACCCACCAGCAGATCTATCGCACGCTGCGCCGCATGGAAGACGACAGCTGGCTGAATTGCACCGTCGTCGGCCAAGAAGGGCGGCCCGCCAAAAAGGTGTACGACGTTGCCGAGCTCGGCTACCGCGAGTTGTCCCGCTGGGTCAACAGCGCCGACGGCACCGATATGCGCGACCTGGCCCTCAAGATCCGCGCCGCCACCTACGGCGACATCGACACGGTGGTCGAACACATCCGCATTCAGCGCGACACGCACGCCGTCATGCTCGACAACTATCGCGAAATGGAAAAGCGCCAGTTTCCCGCTCCGGATCAGCTCACCGGCGCGGCCCTGCACCAATATCTCGTCCTACGCGGAGGTGTCCGCATGGAAGAGGGATTCACCGATTGGTGCGACGAAATGATCACTTCCTTGTCCCCAGCCCGGACTGAAAGCGAGAATCATGAGTAATCCATATCCGACCCTGCTGTCCCCCTTGGACCTTGGCTTCACCAAACTCAAGAACCGAGTCGTCATGGGATCCATGCATGCCGGCCTTGAGGACTTCCCTTGGGACACCCCGGCATTGGCGGCCTACTTCGCCGAGCGTGCGAAGGGCGGGGTGGGCATGATCATCACCGGTGGATACGCGATCAACCGCGCCGCCTGGCTCAAGCCCCTTGCCGGAAAACTGACCACATCCCTTGAGGCGTACCGGCATCGCATTGTGACAAATGCGGTACACAAAAACGGCGGCAAGATCATCGTGCAGCTCCTACATGCGGGCCGCTATGGGTACCACCCGTTTTCGGTGAGCGCCTCGACCAAGAAGTCCCCCATCACGCCGTTCAAACCGCGCAAGCTCAGTACCAAGGGCGTATGGCGGACCATCGATGACTGGGCACACAGCGCCAAGATGGCCAAAAAGGCCGGATACGACGGCGTTGAAATCATGGGCAGCGAAGGCTATTTCATCAACCAGTTCCTCGCGCCGTACACCAATAACCGCACCGATGAATTCGGCGGCAGCCCGGAGAACCGGCGTCGCCTGGCCGTGGAGGTAGTCAAGGCGGTCCGTAAGGCGGTGGGCCCGGAATTCATCATCTGCTACCGGATGTCGATGGCCGACTATGTGCCCGACGGACAAACCTGGGACGAGATCGTGGCCCTGGCCAAGGAGATCGAGGCGGCTGGCGCGACGATCATCAATACCGGAATCGGCTGGCATGAGGCCCGCGTGCCCACCATCGTCACTTCGGTGCCACAGAACGCGTTCGTCGATCTGTCCAACAAGATCGCGCAAGAGGTCACCATCCCGGTGATGGCATCCAACCGGATCAACATGCCGCAATCGGGCGAACAGATCCTCAACGACGGTCAGGTCCAGCTGATTTCGATGGCTCGTCCGCTGCTGGCCGATCCGGACTGGGTGAACAAGGCCTCCGCCGATCATGCCGACGAGATCAACACCTGCATCGCCTGCAACCAGGCTTGCCTGGACCACTCGTTCGTGAACAAAAAGGCCAGCTGCCTGCTGAACCCGCGAGCCGGGCAAGAGACAACGCTGCAGCTGCTCCCGACCCGGCATACCAAGAAGATCGCGGTCGTCGGTGCCGGACCGGCCGGGCTATCGGCGGCCGTCACCGCGGCACAGCGCGGACACACGGTGGTGCTGTTCGAGGCCAACGCCGAGATCGGCGGCCAGTTCGACATGGCCCGCAGGATCCCCGGCAAGGAGGAGTTCAACGAGACCATTCGGTACTACACCGCGATGCTCAAGAAGCACAGTGTCACAGTGCTTTTGAACAAAAAGGTGGATGCGCAGGAACTGATCGACGGCAAGTTCGACCACGTCATCCTGGCCACGGGCGTCAAGCCCCGGGTGCCCGCCATCCCCGGCATCGACCACCCGATGGTGCTGTCCTACCCGGAGGTCATCAAGGGCGGTAAACCCGTCGGCAAGCGCGTGGCCGTCGTGGGCGCCGGAGGTATCGGCTTTGATGTATCCGAATTCCTGACAATCGACGAGTCACCCACGCTGAACCTCAAGGAGTGGCGCGCCGAGTGGGGCATCTCCGAGGAGCACGACTCCCGGGGTTCACTCACCAAACCCATTCCCGCCCCGCCCGTTCGGGAGGTCTACTTGTGCCAGCGCAAGAAGGGCTCGCTCGGCAAAGGACTCGGTAAGACCACGGGCTGGGTGCATCGGGCATCGCTCAAGGCCAAGAAGGTCACCGAGTTGGCAGGAGTCAACTACGAGCGGATCGATGACGCCGGACTGCACATCTCCTTTGGTGAGGAGCGCAAGGACCCGCGAGTGCTCGAGGTCGACAACGTGGTGATCTGTGCCGGCCAGGAGTCGGTGCGCGATCTCGACGACGTGCTCAAGGAGGCTGGGATCGACGCGCATGTGATCGGCGGCGCGGCACTGGCAGGCGAACTGGATGCCAAGCGGGCGATCAGGCAGGGCACCGAGCTGGCCGCCAAGCTGTAACTGCCTTCCTCGCGAGCAGACGCGTATTACACACGCCACCTGGCGTTCTAGTGCAATACGTGTCTGCTCGCCGCTATTTAGGGGGCGCCGGTGGGGCTTTCCAGCTTGCCGTCACCGATGCCAACACCCGGCTTCACTCCGCCCGGCACCGCGATCCCATCCACACCGGCCGAAATCCTGGGACCACGCGACGGTCCCGACATCAGCACCGGTAGTTGAGTACCGCGCGACGGTCGCAGTGCGGGCAGCTGACCAGGCACGAAGACCGGGTTGTAGGGCGCGGGGCTTGGCGGTGGCGGCGCCGCTTCGGCGGGCACGGTGAGACCGACGGCAAGTCCCACGACAATCGTTGTTAACCACAGTGTTCTGATCACGGTATTGCTCCTTCGGTCATGCCGCGAGGGTCCTCCAACTGCCCGGCGGTCATCCCGGCACCAATGCGGGCGCTATATCCAGAGTCGACGCCTGCGGAGATGCGCGCTCCGCGCGGCGGTGCCGGGGACAATCCGAAAGGTGGCTGTGAGGCAGTCGCCGCATAGTTGGGCGTCCCACCGGGCACCGCTACGGGTACGGCGGGCATCGGGTTCACCGGTGGCGGGTCTGCCGCGGCCACCGGCACGCCACACAACGAGCATGTCAAGACCGTTGCGGCACAGATGAATTTCATCATCAGATCTTGATCGGATCGCCGTAGATCGCGAACTCGGTGTGGCCGGTCTCGGTCGATGCGCGCAACGACGCGAACGAACGGATCGTCACGTCGCCACCACACGCGTCGGCCTTCACATGCACGTTGTCCAAGTCCAGCGCGCCCGTACCACCGTGGGAGAGCACCATATTGGCCATCGGCAGGTTGACGATGACGCCCGGCTGCACCACGGTCTGCACGAATCCGCTGACTCCCGCACTACCTCCGACCCCTAACGACGGTGTTGGCGCCACACCGAGGCTTACCGATGGTGCGATACCTGCCGACCCGCCGAGCTGCAAACCCGAGGACACATCAGACTGGCAACCCAGTTGATATCCGATGACGAAGAGGCTGTCGGTGATGGGGTTAGTGCCGCCGGTCGCGGTCGCGGTGCCTGAGAGGGTGATGAATGCCTCGCGCGAGTTGGTTGCCGACGCCAGATTGGGCACCGCGTTGACGCGTTCGTTCTCGAGCCGGATCTGCAGCTGCCAGCCGTCCCGAGTTGTCCGCGAATACGACTGCGGCGCCATCTCTCTCGGCTCTGCGGTAGCCGGGACGGCTGCCAGGAGCCCAAGCATGGCAACGATCAAACTTGTCGCTACGAGTCGGGCAATCACGCACATCACGATGCCCAAACCGAACACCGGAGTTAACCCAACGCGATCCAGTCAGTCAGGTGCGGACAGAGACCGTCAACTTACCGGTGCCCGTCGCAGTCGCGGCGCGAGTGCAGGCGAGTCCAACGGCCGCTGTCCCGCGGCACACCGAATCTCGTCGAGCTCGGCAGGGCCTTCGCCGATCCGTTCAGTCAGGGTGCGAACAGAGTGTCAAAGTCTTTCTCACGATTTGCCTCCGCGTAGCTCGACATCAGTACAAGATCAAGATCACGTTGCCCCTCAGGAAGGCCCACAGTGCGGACTAAGGTTCTGTATTTCGCTGTCACCGCATTGGTCAGCGGCCCATCACTTGGTCTCGTCTGTGCTCCCCTCACGCAGGCGTATCCCAATTGCGCCGCAGCACGAGCGGCGGGAGCTGCACCCTTGTACCGAGGCCAGCCTGGATACAGTTCGAAGCTCGATCGTGATGGTGACGGCGTCGCATGCGAGACCGGTTCATCCGGATACTCACCCGGCCAGTCCGTCCCCGCTCCAGCGCTCCCCTCGATGCAAGTGCCACAACCAGTTTCGACGCCGACACCCACGCCGGGATTGGTGTCGGGCGGCGGCAGTGGAGGGAACTACGAGACCGTCGTCACCTGGACCGGTACGGAGTGCATAGACATCACCGCACCGGATTCGTCGCCCGCAGGAGTACTCAGCACGGCTAATCACTGCGGCGGTACCGCAAGATTTACTCAGGTGGCCAGCGGGGGTCAAATGGTTGGGGCGGACCCGATTATGGGAACGGCTGAGTCAGTCACGTGCGAGATTCTGGTCGGACGCCTTCGCGATTCGGGCACGCGAGGCGATGGCCAGGATGTCAACTGCCTCGTCCGAGCGGCCTCCCTCGAGGCGTAGCCAAGGTCTATGCGGCGGAGTCTATGCGGCGGACGGCCTGCGCGAGTAGGTGGTGGTGCGTTCCACCGCGGGCCGTCCGATGCCGTCGGCGATCTCTTCCAGCTCGGCAATGGTCTTGGCGGAGCCGTGTTCGGAGCCGGCCATCCGGGAGATGGTCTCCTCCATGAGAGTGCCACCGAGATCGTTGGCGCCGCCTTCGAGCATCGCGCGCGTGCCGTCGATACCGAGCTTGACCCAGCTGGTCTGGATGTTGTCGATACGCCCGTGCAGCATGATGCGTGCCAGCGCGTGCACCGCACGGTTGTCCCGGTTGGTGGGCCCGGGCCGCGCGGCACCCGCCAGGTACAACGGGGCGCTCTGATGCACAAATGGCAGCGGCACGAACTCGGTGAACCCGCCTGTGCGGTCCTGGATTCCGGTGAGGACCCGCAGATGCGCCACCCAGTGCTTGGGAGTATCCACGTGCCCGTACATCATGGTTGAGCTGGAGCGCAGCCCCACCTCATGTGCGGTGCTGATGACATCGATCCATTCGGACGCCGGCAGCTTGCCCTTGGTGAGCACCCACCGAATCTCGTCGTCGAGGATCTCGGCAGCAGTGCCCGGGATGGTGTCCAGTCCCGCGGCACGCAGTTCGGTCAACCATTCGCGGACACTCTGGCCGCCCTTGGAGGCACCGTTGACGATCTCCATGGGGCTGAAGGCGTGCACGTGCATGCTGGGCACCCGCTTCTTGACCGCGCGCACCAGATCGGCGTACCCGGTGGCGGGTAGCTCCGGGTCGATACCACCCTGCATGCAAACCTCGGTGGCACCGGCGACATACGCCTCCCAGGCGCGGTCTCCCACCTCGTCGGCCGACAGCGAGAAGGCATCGGCATCGCCCTTGCGCTGGGCAAAGGCGCAGAAGCGGCAGCCCGTGTAGCAGATATTAGTGAAGTTGATGTTCCGGTTCACCACATACGTGACGTCATCGCCGACCACATCTGCGCGGATCGAATCAGCCAGTGCGGCAAGGGCCTCCATAGCCGGCCCCTCCGCAGTCGCCAGCGCTAGATACTCATCGTCGCTGCATCCTGCCGGATCACGCTCGGCAGAGCGTAGAGCCGCCAGCACATCGGCGCTCACCTTCTCCGGAGCCCGCGCGTTCAGTTCACGAACGTGTTCGCGAATGGACTCCCAATCACCGAAGGCGCTCGCCAGATCACTACGGGTGTCGGTGTTGCGGCCCTCCGAGTCGATCGCCGCGTGCAGATCTACCCGGCCCGTCGACTCCCACGTCTCGTCGGGCTCCTGCCAGGGCGATCCAGTAGGCGAAACATCCAGGGCAAAACCGGTTTCCGGGTCGGCCAGGGCCTCCACATGCCCACGAACCCGAGGGTCGATCCATGCCGATCCGGCCTGCACATATTGCGGTTGCGCCGTGAGGCGTTGCACCAGGTCGTATCCGGCCTCAGCCGTCACCGACGCCAAATCGTCCACATTGGGCCACGGCCGCTCGGGGTTCACATGATCGGGGGTCAGCGGCGACACCCCGCCCCAGTCGTCCACCCCAGCGCCGATCAGCGCCAAGCACTCGCTGCGGGACACCAAATTTGGCGGCGCCTGCACCCGCATCTTGGGACCAAGCACCAGACGCGTCACCGCGATCGTGGCCAAGAAATCATCGATTTCGGCGTCCGGCGCCGCCTGCATGGCGGTATCCGACTTAGCGCGGAAGTTCTGCACGATTACTTCCTGTACATGCCCGAATTCCTTGTGCACCTTGCGGATCGCGTGAATGGTCTCGGCACGCTCGGTGAGATCCTCGCCGATCCCCACCAACAGACCCGTGGTGAACGGAATCGACAACCGGCCTGCATCGGTCAATGTCCGCAGCCGCACGGCAGGGTCTTTGTCGGGGCTGCCGTAGTGCGCCTCACCGCGCTTCTCGAACAACCGTCGCGACGTGGTTTCCAGCATCATGCCCATCGACGGCGCCACCGGCTTGAGCCGCGCCAGCTCGGCCCAGCTCATCACTCCGGGATTCAGATGCGGTAGCAGACCCGTCTCCTCCAAGACCCGGATCGCCATAGCCCGCACATAGTCCAGCGTGGTGTCGTAGCCGCGCTCATCGAGCCACTGCTTGGCCTCCGGCCAGCGGTCCTCGGGCCGGTCGCCCAGCGTGAACAAGGCCTCTTTGCAACCCAATTCGGCACCACGACGGGCAATGTCCAAAATCTCGTCGGGCTCCAGATACATGCCCTGGCCCTGTGCCCGCAGCTTGCCCGGAACCATCACAAACGTGCAGTAGTGGCACTTGTCGCGGCACAGATGAGTGACCGGGATGAAGACCTTGCGCGAATAGGAGATGGGCAAACGCCCGCCCGCACCGAGCCGCCCGGCGGACTCCAGCCCCGCATCACGCACCCGCGCGGCACTTGCCATCAAATCGGCCAGATCCTCCCCACGCGCGGTCAGCGCGAGCGCTGCCTCGTCGACGTTCAACGTCACCCCGTCGCGCGCACGGCGCAATACCCGCCGCAGCGCCGGTGATGAGCCACCCGCACGACGGGCATCCGACACGGACGATGCCGCTTTCGGCGCGGGAAAAGCGGGATTCGGCAGCGGCGTTAAGTCGTCGGGCACGTTTGTACAACCGTCGGTCACCCTCAGATCATCCGCCCGTTCCAAAACCCTGACCACTCGGGGGTTCACCAACGGGGCCACGCTGCGGAAACACCCGGGATCGCTAGGCTGATCTCCGTGAGTCTTACGAGAACCCTCAAGCAGAAACTTCCGTTTCTGCGGTATTCGTTTCTGCGTGCGCTGTTCGGCGGTTTGAACATCATGCGTACAGGTCAGATGGGCGATGGCCGCGAAGAGGCCACCGCCGAGTACGTCATCGCGACCGCCCCGGCCGGCGATGTCGACGCCGCGATCGATGCCATCGACAATTTCGCGTACGACCAATCGATCCTGATGAACGTCGGCGACGAGAAGGGCCAACTGCTCGATGCCGCCGTCACACGTGCCAACCCCAAGATCGCCTTGGAGCTGGGTGCCTACTGCGGGTACAGCGGTCTACGGATCGCGCGTGCGGCTCCCGGCGCCAAGTTCTTCTCCATCGAGAAGTCGGGGGCCAACGCCTCCGTGGCACGGCGGGTGTGGGCACACGCCGGGCTATCGGATCGCACCACCTGCCTCACCGGCACGGTCGATGACGGCACCACCCTGGACACACTGACCAAGGACTACGGATTCACCGACGGATGTCTGGACTTCGTGTTCATCGACCACTGGAAGGACGTGTACCTCGACGACCTGCAGCGGCTGATGGACCGGGGCTGGCTGCACCCGGGCACGATCGTCGTCGCCGATAACGTCGGATTCCCCGGCTCCCCTAAGTACCGCGCGTACATGAAGGAGCAGCAGGGCAAGCTCTGGCAGACGATCGAGCACGAGACCCATGTCGAGTACCAGACCTTGGTCAAGGACCTGGTTCTCGAGTCGGAGTACTTGGGATGAGCGCCTGCGCGAAGACCGTCGGCCTGGGTTAGTCGTTCGCCCGGCGCAAGACATACGCCGCGGGCAGCACGCCACACGCCATCAACAGCACGGGCCACAGCCCGGCGAAGACCACATCGCCGCCGGGCCCCCCGAACAAGAGCACCGTTGTGGTCGCCACGAATGCCCACAGCGGTGCACCCGCCCATCGCGACGACGGCACCCACTGCACGGCGCACCACACCAGCACCACGTTGAGGACGGCGCTGATGATCACACCGAGTGGAATGAGAACCCCGCCGAAGCGTGCGTTGAGCAGGGCAGCGCCGAGGATCGCGCTGATGATGCCGTCGACAATGAGCGCGGTCAACACGAACGCGCGCATGAAAATGTTCAGGCGTCTAGATCGGGACGGAGTCGAGCTGGGCCACGAGTGAGCCGACAACCCATTGGAAGTTGTCCAGCCGGTCCTGCCAGTGCTGCTGGTTGGGATCCTGGTCTTGATCGGGTGGCATGAATCGAGCTTACAACTCCACCCCAGCGAACAGATCGGATTCCCATCCGGTGTCGACGCCGGGCACACCTCGCACCAGGACGAAATGCTCGGTGTCTGCGATGGGCAGCGCAATCATGTTCGACAGCGCTAGCGAGGTCCCGTCCTCGGAGACCGTGAGCTGGGTGGCGTGCGCACGGAGCGCTGCCGCCTTGGCGCCGCGGTAGGCCGACACGTCGATGGCGGCGCTGATCTGCTCATCGGCATAGGTGGGTATGAGATCGATGGGTGCCGGTTGACATCCCGGAGGAAGCTGCGCCATGGCGGCGAGCCCCGCGTCCAGTGCGCTGGTAGCGATGACGGTCCAGTACAGCTTGGCCACCTTCCAGCTGGCCTTCTCCACGGCCGCGGTGGTCACCGTGTGTGCCTGGATGTGATCGGGATGCCCGTATCCCCCGAAGGGGTCATAGGTGACGATGACATGCGGTCGATGTTCGTCGATCAGTTCGGCCAACACCGCCGCCGCCTCGTCCACCTCGGCGCCCGCGAACGCCCGCGGATGCAGCGGCCCCGTGTCGGCCATGCCGGAGTCACGCCAGTGCCCCGCACCGCCGAGGAAGGTGGGCCGGCCTATACCGAGGTGTCTTAGCGCGCTGGACAATTCGGCGATCCGGTATCCGCCGAGCTGATCGGCGTGATCAACGGCCAGCTGTTCCCAGCGATCGCCGATCACCTCGCCTTCCTCCCCGAGCGTGCAGGTGACAACCCGCACGTCGGCACCTTCGGCGGCATACCGCGCGATGGTTCCTCCGGTCGTGAGAGATTCATCGTCGGGGTGAGCGTGGACCAGCATGAGTCGTCGGGTCATGGGCGTGTCTTCTTCCACTCTCCTGCCGTGGCGACGATTCCCACCGGCACCGCACCGGCCAGCTCGACGTTCCGGACACTGGGTCCGGCCGCGGCAATGGTGGTGTCCTGCATGATCGGCAAAACCGTTGCCATTTTCCATAATTGAGGCTCGGCCTGATCGACGACCTTGCCCACATCGGCCTGCCCGGTCAGCGCGGCATCGATGCTGGCCTGCAATCCCTCGTCGCACAACCCGGTCAGATTGCTCGGGGCACGGACGGATTCTTCCCTGGACGGCGGGGACGGCGTATTGCTCGCCGGCGGCGGAGGGGGTGTAGTGGTGCGGGTATCGGGCACCTTGCCCGCCTGCAGTGCCGGACAGCCATATCGGGAGGCCAGCACGGTGGCCAAGTCGCCCCCTGACTGATGCCAGCCGACGATGGCGTCGACACGACCATCGGGTATCGCCTGGCCATACAGCGTCGGCGGATCGAGTGCGGCGACGGTGGCCCGCACCCCCGCATTGCGCAGTTGGTCGGCAGCCGTGTTGGCGACGGCGACTGAAGTCGGATCGTTGGAGGCGGCGCCGATCACCAGACTCAGCGGCTCGCCGTCCTTGGTGATCTGCGGCGGACCCGCCGGAGCACCGGGCGCCGGGGCGACCTCAACGGCCTCATATCCCGCCTCCGTGAGTAACGCGAGGGCTGCCTCACGGGTGAGAGCGGTGGGTGCGGTGGGCTTATACCCGGGATCGGAGGGAGAACGTACCTGCGCAGCCGCCAGGGTGACGGCGTTGTCGTTGCCCGCGGCGACCGCGGCCAGCAGCCCGACATCGAGCAGTCCGAGCAGGCCACGGCGCACCTTGGAATCGGTGAGCGTCGGCTGCCCGGCGCGCAGCGTCAGCTGCAGAGTGCGCGGTGCGACGATGCGCGCGGTGCGCACCCCCGGGATGTTGGACAGCTGAGCGAAGGTCACCGCGCTGCCGTGCACCTGGGCCACTTGGGTGTCCCCATTGCGGATGGAGTCCGCCAGCACAGTGGGAACGCCCGCACGACGGAACAGGATCTCGTCGGGAACCGCGGGTGTCGCCCAGTACCGGTCGTTGCGCGCCAGCAGGATCTCGTCACGCTGGGGGTCGATCGCGTCAACCCGGAAACGCCCCCCGGAGGCGGGCATCGACTTGATCAGGCCGGAGGCGAACCCGCCCGGGATGTCCTTCACGATGTGCGCGGGCAGCAGGTCGGTGAACAGCTCGCGCCACGCCGGGTATTTGTGATCGAACGTCACGACCACGCGTTTACCGCCATCACGCGACTGCACATCGGTGATGTTTCCGTAGCCCGCCGGGTCGACCGTCCCGGGCTGAATGAGCATCTGTTGCCACAGGTACGAGAAGTCGTCGGCGCCGATGGGTGCGTTATCGGTCCACTGCGCCTCGGGACGGATCGTGTAGGTGACGGTGAAGGGTTCCTGACTGGTCTCCTCGGCGGATACCAGCAGGGTCGGGTCCAGCTCCCAGCGTGAGCCGGTGGTGGTCGTCGAGTCGGGTATCGGCCGAAACGCGCTGGGCAGCACCAGCGAGCTGATCGCGGAGTTCACCGGCGACTGATCGGACAGCAGGTGCGGGTTGAAGCCCGCACCGATCGAGTCGATACCGACCACGATCTGCTCTTTCCTGGGCGGTGGTGGCGTCGTAGAGCTGGTTGTCTCGCTGCCCTGCACGGCCGGGGGCGCGCTGACGGAGCACCCGGCTAGGAGCACCACACCAAGCATTGCGCACAGCCGAAGGCGCGGGATCTCGGTAGGCATGAGGACCAACCTTATCGCTGGGGTGCTGTGAGGCGACTAACCGTCCGATGAGGAACTGTCGGACGGAGCCGTGGGGCTGGCTGCGCCGGGAGAATCCGGGGGCCTTGGAACCGCAGAGAGTATCGCGAGGCACACGGGCAATACTCTGACGAGGACAACGCGAGACTGTCACGTCGCCAACTCGATTCCCCCTCCACCGCGGCATCTCCCCACGACGGCGCCGGGCAAGCTCTGGCACTCGGCGAGCCGAGACCAGAACCCGCCCGACCCCCGCGATCACGTCCCCCGTGACCACGTCCGGACACTGTAGGCCGGAGGCCGATCACGCTGCCTTCGAAATCCTTCGCCCCTTGCGAAATGGTTACAGACCGCTGCGGTACGCGGTCGGCGTCATGCCGATCCGAGCTTTGAAGGTCGTTGCGAAATGGCTGGGATTCGAAAAGCCAACGGCAACACTGATATCAGTGATCGACAACGAGGTAGCAGCGAGCAGCTTCTTGGCGCGATCCATCCGTCGACTCAACACGAACTGGTACGGCGTCTGGCGAAATTCCTCCACGAACGCCCTTCGGAATTGGCTCGCCGACATCTCGGTGCGCTCGGCCAACGCCGACAAGCTGATGTCGGCGTCCAGGCCGTCTTCGATGTATTCGATCAGCCGAACTTGAGTTGCCGAGTCCAGCACCCTGCGGGGTTCCCGGTGTTGCCGAAGCTGCGCGTAATGGTCACTGAGGTGCAGCTGCATGACATTGATCAAGGATTCCCGCAGCAATCGGGCCACCACGTCACCCCGATCGGCAATGCTGTGGATCCGCGATGCCAGCTGAAACATCAGCGGGTCCGAATAGGCGACCCGAGGTTGCAGGTCTCGCTGATCGAGCAATCTCAGGGGAACATCGAACCGGCAGAACGAGGCATGCTCTCCCTGTGTGGTGATGGCCACCGGTCGCCCGGCGGGGACGACCAGGACATCACCGATCTTCGGTAGATAACGCCGGGAAAGTCCTCCGCCGAAATCCAGTTCCTTAGTACGAATCTGCCCACCTTGGTACACGGCAACCACGTGATGGGGTTCATCGAAATACCATTCCGTCGGCTCCGCGATGGGCTCGCTGACAAACGTCACCTGAAGCTCACCCACGGGCGCACTCTCCGAAAGACATGATCATCCGACCTTATCGGCAAACACCTACACTGCCAGGCCTACGGCGTCACCATGGCAAAGTTGGGATCGGGCTGATCAAGCACCGCCACCAGCCGCGCGAGCCCGCTGACGTCGCCTTCGACGCTGATATCGCCGGAGGCGAAGGCCTGGGCCGGATCGCCGCCGCCGAGCAGCACCGCGATCAGGGTGGGCCGGGTAAGAGTGAAGGTGACGTCGGCGGACGGTAGCGATGCCCCGGACGGCCGGGGGTAGTGCACCAGCACACCGTTACGCAGTTCGAGGCGGTCGACCCGATCCTCGTCGGTGAAGTGCCAATCGCTGACGAACCGTTCGTTCCACGCCTTGGGGCCGTTGACCCGCAGCGCCAGCGCATCGAAGACCTGGTCGATGGTCAGCGCCGCGAGCATGGTCGGCGAATCGGTTGCGATCGGCGTTCCGACACTGCCGTGCCGCAATTCATGGGCACCCATCAGGTAGAAATTGCGCCAGGTCGCGTTTTCCGCACCATATCCGAGTTGTTCGAAACAGCTGGCCTGCAAGTCTTTTGCCGCGTCATTCGTGGGGTCGGCGAAGATCACATAGTTGACCACCTGCGCCACCCAACGGTAGTCGCCGTCGTCGAATGCCTTGCGCGCCTTGCGCAGCACTTCCTGCGCACCGCCCATGAACTCCACGTGCCGCTGCGCGCCGGCCACCGGCGGGTGTTCCCACAGGTGCGCCGGATTGCCGTCGAACCAGCCCATGTAACGCTGGTAGATGGCCTTGACATTGTGGCTGACCGAGCCGTAGTAGCCGCGCGCGTGCCACGCGTTCGCGACGGCGGGCGGTAGCTGCATGGTCTCGGCGATCTCCGAACCCACGTGCCCCTGGTTCAGTTGCCGAAGGGTCTGGTCATGCAGGTAGGCGTACAGATCACGTTGCAAAGACAGGTATTCCACCAGCCTGTCGGTGCCCCAGGTCGGCCAGTGGTGCGACGCGAACACCACATCGGAGTCATACCCGAACAGGTTGATGGCCTCGGTGATGTACCGCGACCACACATGCGGATCACGGACGAGCGCTCCGCGCAGGGTCAGCAGGTTGTGCAAGGTATGCGTGGCGTTCTCGGCCATGCATAGTGCACGGTGCTGCGGGAAGTAGAAATTCATCTCCGCCGGGGCCTCCGTGCCCGGGGTGAGCTGGAAGACCATGCGAACTCCGTCGACGGTCTCCTCCTGGCCACTGTGGGTGACGTCCAGCGTCGGCGCAACAAGGGTCACGGTGCCGATCGAATTAGTTTGTCCCAGACCCGCTCCCACCTGCCCGAGCGGCCCCCTGGGTAGCACCGCGCCGTACATGTAGACCGCGCGGCGAGTCATCGCGGTGCCGGCGTAGACGTTCTCGGCGACGGCATGCTCCAGAAAGCCTGCGGGCGCGATGACGGGACAGCGCCCCGCCGCCACTTCCTCATTCGTAATGACCCCGAGTGCACCGCCGAAGTGGTCGACATGCGAATGGGTGTAAATCAGTCCGGTGACCGGACGGTCGCCGCGGTGGCGACGGTAGAGCGCGAGCCCAGCCGCAGCGGTTTCAGCAGAGATCAACGGATCGATGACGATAACGCCCGCTTCACCCTCAATGAGGGTCATGTTCGACATGTCGAGCCCACGGATCTGGTAGATGCCCTCGGTGACTTCGAACAGCCCCTGCCTGATCAGCAGACCGCATTGCCGCCACAGGCTTGGATGCACCGATGACGGGCAACTTCCCCGCAGGAAGGCGTAGGAGTCGTTGTCCCACACGATTTTTCCTGAGGCGTCCTTGACCACCCCCGGTTTAAGCGCGGCGATGAATCCTCGATCGGCGTCTTCTTGGTCCACCGCGTTGGCGAAGGGAAGCTCCCGCTCCGCCGCAGCGTTTTGTTGGATGATGCGGAACGAGGGCGGGGTTTGATCCGGCATATCGCGATGGTACCGATCGGCCCGGGATCGACGATAGTGAAAGCTGTTATCTCTCAGAAGACTTCAGCAAACCGAGGGAACGTCTGTTACCACAATCAGTCCAGATCCACTCGGATGGTCAGCAATTCGGTACCCACCGCACGGACCACCGCGCTGTTGGCTGTCGGCAGCTGCTGCAGCCTTGCCCGGGCATCGTCCTCGGGCAGCAGGTGCGCCGTACCGGTGCGCCACTGGTCGCGGATGCGTAGCCGCACCGCAGGGTTCGCTTTGATATTGCGCACGTAGTCGGAGTGCTCGCCGTGCTCGGAGACCAGCCAGAACTGGTTGCCGACGAGCCGGCCGCCTATCGCGGTGTGGCGCGGCTGCCCCGACGTGCGCCCCGTGGTTTCCAGCATCACGACCGGCAGCCGTCGTCCCACCGGATTGACGAGGTACCGCTGCGCACCGCGCACCACCCACCGCTTGACGGAGTTGAAATCAGCCACGCCATGCAGTGTGCTCCGATTTCGCCGGGCGTGCGAGGGCGGGCCGGCCAAAACCTAGCTGTTGTTGGCGGCTGCCTTCGCGCGCGAGCGATTGCGTGCACGGGTGTTGGCATCCAGGTCGACCTTGCGTACGCGCACGATTTCCGGTGTCACCTCGACACATTCGTCGCCCGCGCAGAACTCCATCGCCTTCTCGAGGTCGAGTTCCATCGGCCTGGCGAGAGTCTCGAAGACGTCGGCCGTCGCGGAGCGCATGTTGGTCAGCTTCTTCTCACGGGTGACGTTGACGTCAAGGTCCTCGGCCCGCGGGTTGATCCCGACAACCTGGCCCTCATAGGTTGCGTCGCCCGGCTCCACGAAGAACTGCCCGCGATCGGACAGCTGGGTCATCGCGAACGGAGTAACGGTGCCGGTGCGGTCGGACACGAGCGATCCGGTGTGCCGTGCGCGGATCTCGCCGGCCCAGGGGCGGTAGCCCTCGAAGACGGCGTTCGCAATGCCGGTGCCCCGGGTCAGCGTCAGGAAGTCGGTGCGGAATCCGATGAGGCCACGCGAGGGCACGATGAAGTCCATGCGGACCCATCCCGCGGCGTGGTTGGCCATCTCCTCCATGCGGCCCTTGCGGGCAGCCATCAGCTGGGTGACTGCCCCGACGAACTCCTCGGGACAGTCGATGGTCATGGCTTCGAACGGCTCGTGCAGCTTGCCGTCGATCTGCCGGGTGACCACCTGAGGCTTTCCGACGGTCAGTTCGAAGCCCTCACGGCGCATCTGCTCGACGAGGATGGCCAGCGCCAGCTCGCCACGGCCCTGCACCTCCCAGGCGTCCGGACGGCCGATATCGACGACCTTGATCGACACGTTGCCGACGAGCTCTGAATCCAGCCGCGACTTGACCATGCGTGCAGTCAGCTTGTGTCCCGACACCTTGCCCGCCAGCGGCGAGCTGTTGGTGCCGATGGTCACCGAGATAGCGGGCTCGTCGACGGTGATCCGTGGCAGCGCGTGGGCGTGCTCGGGATCGGCCAGCGTGTCGCCGATCATGATCTCGGCCATCCCGGCGACGGCGACGATGTCGCCGGCGACTGCTTCCTCGGTGGGGCTGCGGTCGACACCCTCGGTGGCGAGCAGCTCGGTGATCTTCGAGTTGGTGATGACGGGGTGGCCGTCCACTTCGCGCATCCACGCGATCTGCTGCCCCTTGCGGATCCGCCCGTTGTAGATGCGGATCAGCGCGAGCCGGCCCAAGAACGCAGATGCGTCAAGGTTGGTGACCAACGCCTGCAAGGGGGCCTCGGCGTCACCCTTGGGCGGCGGGATGTGCTCAAGCAGGACGTCGAAGAGCGGGTCGAGGTTGTCGCCCTCGGGAATCTCGCCGTTGGCAGGCTCGACGGTGCTGGCCACACCGGCGCGACCCGAGGCGTACAGCGTAGGCAGCCCAAGCGCGTCCTCGGCAGCCTTCTGCGCCTCCTCGTCCAGGTCCGAGGCGACGTCGAGCAGCAGGTCGTGGCTGTCGGAGACCACCTCGGCGATGCGGGCATCGGGCCGGTCGGTCTTGTTGACCACGAGGATCACCGGCAGGTGCGCGCCGAGCGCCTTGCGCAGCACGAAACGGGTCTGCGGCAGCGGCCCCTCGGAGGCGTCGACCAGCAGCAGCACTCCGTCGACCATCGACAGACCGCGCTCCACCTCGCCGCCGAAGTCGGCGTGGCCGGGAGTGTCGATGACGTTGATGACCGTCATCGAGCCATCCGCATGGTGCCGGTGCACCGCGGTGTTCTTGGCCAGGATGGTGATGCCCTTTTCCTTCTCCAGATCACCGGAGTCCATCAGGCGCTCGACAGC
The DNA here is from genome assembly GCF_059813245.1 of Mycobacterium sp. NGS15. Lineage (NCBI taxonomy): Bacteria > Bacillati > Actinomycetota > Actinomycetes > Mycobacteriales > Mycobacteriaceae > Mycobacterium > Mycobacterium sp. NGS15. Next base: position 280,811 of record NZ_JCALEF010000006.1, read on the forward strand.
GTCATCACCTCGGTGCGTGAGCGCACCCGATTGCTTGAGCATCGCGTCGACCAGGGTTGTCTTACCGTGGTCGACGTGCGCAACAATGGCTACGTTCCGGAAACTATGGGTCACGTCTGCCAATTCTGGCAGTGAAACCCCCAGTTCACGAAACTGGCGTTATCACGTGTGACGCCCGACATAGCCCAAACACAGCCCAAACACAGCCCCAGAGACATTCAAGACCCAGAAGTAGGACCCCAGTGAAGGCCAGCAAGGTCGCACGGCTCAAGCCCAAGAAGAAGTGTTGTAAGAGCAAACCACGCTGCATGAAGTGCCCACTTGTCGTGCACAAGATGCAGAAGGCCGAGCAGCACGGACTCTCCGAGAAGGAGCTGAAAAAGCTGCTACACCGGGCGCGCGCCCACTAGCGCCGCCCGCAACGCAGGAATCCATCCCCCGTCCGCGGCGACCCATTCCACCGTGTCGAGTTCCTCGGCGGTCACCCAGCGCAAGGCCAAATGCTCATGCGGATGAGGGGTGCCTGGAAGATCCGGGTCTAGCCGCGCGCGGTAGGCACGCAGCACCAGGTTCCCGACGACGACATCCTCCCCAAGCCTGCAATCGACGGCGACCTCGATCCCGAGTTCCTCGCGCAGCTCCCGCGCGAGCGCTTGCGGCTCCGATTCGCCCTCGACGACCTTGCCTCCCGGGAGCTCCCACTGTCCGGCGAGCTCGACAGGTTTGGCGCGCTGCGCAATGAGCAGCCTGTCCCCCTCGATCACCGCGCCCGCGACCACTATCGCCATGGTGGTCGACGCTATACGTTGGGTTCATGGCTCTGCTCACCGATGACCAGATCAACGCAGCCCTCTCCGGGCTTCCCGGGTGGACACGCGAGGGTGATTCCCTGCGCCGCGCCGTCACGTTCGACACCTTCCTGGACGGAATCGACGCCGTGCGCCGCATCGCCGAACACGCGGAATCCGTCGACCATCATCCCGATATCGATATCCGATGGCGCACAGTAACGTTCGCGCTATCCACCCACTCCGAGGGCGGCATCACCGATAAGGACGTCGCACTGGCCCAGGCGATCGATTCACAGGTCGGAAGCTAGAGACGTTCCAGAGCAGCGCGACGGTCTCAACACCATATGCAGACCCCGCCCGCCTCAGCACCATGGTTTACGGGAACCGCAACGCGATCGGGCGTCACAAGATCGCGGTGACATTGCCGTGCCGCATGACCCGATCCTCGCAGTGCCAGGCAACCGCGCGCGATAGCACCAGCCGTTCCACGTCGGATCCCAGCCGCACCAGGTCCTCGACGGTGTGCGTGTGATCGACCCGAATCACGTCCTGCTCGATGATCGGCCCCTCGTCAAGCTCTCGTGTCACGTAATGCGCTGTGGCACCGATCATTTTGACCCCACGATCCCGGGCGCGGCGATACGGCATCGCGCCGGTGAAGGCGGGAAGGAACGAATGGTGGATGTTTATCAGCGGACAGTCGATCTCATCGAGAAACTCCGGTGACAAGATCTGCATGTATCGGGCCAGGACCACCAGGTCGACATTTCCCTGCAGCAGGTCCAGCTGTTTACGTTCGGCCTCGAGACGATTCTCACGGGTGGCGGGAATATGCACGAAGGGCAAGCCGAATGAGCGCACTTGCTCGGCGAGATCGGGGTGGTTCGAGATCACCATCACGATCGACATGTCGAGCTCACCGCGGCGGTTGCGCCACAACAGATCTAGCAGGCAGTGATCGGTGCGCGACACCATGATCGCGACTCGCTTGGGCTTGACCGCCTCGCTGAATCGGTACTGGATATCGAATTTTTCAGCGATAGAGGCGAACTCTTTCTCCATACCCTCACGCGCGGCGGTGAGCCCGGCGCGGTGGAACACGGTGCGCTGCATGAACCAGCCGCCCCGCGGTTCCGTCGAGTACTGCGCTAGCGAAATGATGCTCGCACCGGCATCTGCCAGGAAGGCACTGACGGCGGCGACCACGCCGATCCGGTCCGGGCATTGCAGTAACAACCTGCCGATGTCCTTGGAGTGGAAGGCATCTGAAGAACCGGTAGGGTGAGCCCCTTGGGGAGATATGGGAAACATGTCCTACCTCGACTTCAGCCCGTGCATCCGCGCCAGGAACTTGAGGAACAGCCCGGCGGGCAGCAGTCGCTGTGCGGCCATGATGAGCGGAGCGTTACTGCCCTTGGCATACAAGGGCTTCGGGTTCGGATTCAGTGCCACGTCAACAACCAGGCGTCCCAGATCGTCGGAAGCCATGCCGTGCTGCTCCCGCGCGGCCATGGCCGCATCGACAGTCTGGAACGCATCGCGATAGGCAGATCCCTCGGACACGATGCGGTTGCGCCGCGTCTCGATCCCGGTCGCGATCACGCCCGGTTCCACGGTGCTCACGGTGATCCCGAACGGTGCCACCTCGTAGCGCAGGCAGTCGGCCACGGTATGCAGCGCCGATTTCGCCGAGCTGTAGGCCGATCGGAACGGGACGTGCAGCGTGCCCGCCATCGAGCCCACCATCACAATCGCGCCGCGGCGCCGTTCCCTCATCCCTGGCAGTACTGCCTTGGTAAGCGCAACGGGCCCAAAGACATTGGTGTTGTACAGCTTCTCGAAATCATCGACCGAGATGTCTTCCAGCGCGCCGATCTGACTCTCTCCGGCGTTGTTGACCAGGATGTCCACCTCACCCGCCTGCGCGACACATTCGGCGATACTCGCCTTGTCAGTCTGATCGAGCCGCAGATACTGCACCCCGGCGATGCGGTCGGTGAGGGCCTCGGGATTACGGCTGGTGCCGAACACACGGTGCCCGCGCTCGACGAAGAGCCGGGACACGCTTGCGCCGATCCCGCTGGAGGCACCGGTGACCAGGACGGTCCAATGTTCAGGCATGGCGCCACGCTATCCGACCGCCCCCCGCGCTCCGCAATGCGTCTAGTACGGCTCTATCGACTCTGCCAGGGTCTGCGCGGCAGCCCTGTCAATCGGCGACGACGCACTGCCGCGCCACACGACGAAGAACCGATTGACGTCGTGACCGACCACACCCGCCCAGATCTGGCCGTCTTCCCGCTGGGGATCGTCAAACTTCATGTCGTAGTAAGCGGATGCCGCCGGCAGGCCGCTGGTGCTGAATACCTGATCGTCCCAGTTGAGTCGGTTACCGGTGTACGGCAGCAGGAAGTTACCCAGATCCGAGGCCAGCCTGATCGCGGCCTTGCGGTTATCGGGGTACGACGGGATAAATCCCGCGAAGAGCTGCTGTTCCAGTGGGCCCAACAGAATCTCGCCGTTGGGCGCCGATGCACTGGTGAGCAATGTCGTGCCGTACGTCAACCGCGGCGCGTCCGCACGTGCCCATCCCGGAGGAGCCACGAAACTGAACTTGCCCTTGTCGTCCTGGATCCTGGTGGCTGCTCCCCCGGCGGCCGGCAGCGGCACGTCGGTGGTCACGAGAGTGAATGCCGTTGTTCGGGAGGGAAAAAGAGCGTGGTAGGAACCTGCACCCCGCGGTACCAGGATGCCGGCCACCAACACTGATCCGACCGCAATGGCCGCGGTGACCGCTCGCAGTTGCTGCACGCCGCGCACGTTACCGCGCACCTATACGAAGAAGCGCCCACGAGCATTGCTCATTCGGTATTAATGGCGCCCACGGATCAGCGATTGGCAGGCTGGCGAGTTCGCCAACCCGTCACCGCCATCCAGCTGAGCGTCGCCGTGGCCGCCACAATGTCCACCAGCCCGGCCCAGGCCAACGGCCAGGGCCTGTCGATGCGCCAGATGTCAGGTTGGGCGAAGCTGAGCAGCCAGGGCACGCCGACCAATAACAGCACAAGCCACCCGTACCCAAAGATCTTGGCGCCCAATTTTTCTCGCCATGGTCCGTGCAGCAGCCACACCATGAACGGAACCATCCACACCCAGTGGTGTGTCCACGAGATGGGCGAGATGAGCAGACCGAACATCTGCACCACACAGATCTGCCCCAACCTGTCGTCCACGGCCCGCCAGGCGAGGAAGGCCAGTACCGCAGTGAGCAGGTAGGCCGCCAGCACCAGCGCTCCAGATTCGGCGTCGTGTCCGAGGATCCTCGAGATCCCGCCCCGCCAGGACTGGTTGAACACGGTGGCGATCGGCCCGATCCGGTCCGGCTTACCCAACAGGTCGGTGAAGTAGTACCGCCCCTGCGCCCCGACGACGGCGACACCGACCAGCACAGTCAAGACAAAGACCACACCGGCCCAGAGGGCTGTCGCCCAGCGACGCGCGCCCAGGAAGTAGAGCCCGGAGACCAACGGGGTCAGCTTCACCCCGCCCGCGAGGCCCACCAGCGTTCCCGAGATCCACCAGCGTGAGGAAGTCACCGCCAGCAGGATCAGCAGCATCAGCAACACGTTGATCTGCCCGTAGTCCAACGTCGAGCGCACGGGTTCGGTCCACATCGCGACGGCGGTCCACGCGGCGGCCCCACGCGCGTCGTCGAATCCGAGCAACCGCTGACTCAGCCGGACCACCGTGTACAGCGCGGCGATGGTGCCCAGAATCCAACACAGGCCGAGCAGGGTGAACGGCAGCAGGTGCAGCAGCCAGAACACAACGGCCGCGAACGGCGGATAGGTGAAGGGCAGCGGGAAGTCAGGGGTCTTGTCCGGATACGTGAACTCATAGAGATTGCCGTGCCCCAGAGTGGCAGGACCGCTGACGTATACATGCAGATCCACAAGATCGGCGCCATGCGGAGTCAGGTATGCCCAGGCGATTCGCACCGCGACACTCAGCACGAGCAGCCAGGGACCCCATTCCCGGACACGCCGCCACGCCGCCGCGCCGCGTGTCGGCACCAGCGGCTCGGCATCCGCCCTGGTCGACTCGGTACTCATCGGGGTTTCGATAACCTCACTCACTCGTTTTGGTAACGGTTCTGTCTACGTCACACGCGTCACTTGAGTAACACGCGTAACGGATTACCTTGGGTTTCAACACCGGTAATCAGGTCTAGCGAAACAGCATTGGAGTTCAATATGTCACGGTTTATGTCCCGGCTCCCCAACGTCTTCGTGGGCGCGTCGATCGCGGCCTTCGCGTCAGCCGGCCTGGCACTGGGCATGGCGTCGACCGCTGGCGCCGACCCCGTTCCCGGCCCGCCGCCGAACCCGACCAACCCTGCCGCGATCCTGGGCCAGGCCGCCGCGGGCTTCGGTAACGCCCCCGCTGCCGCCCCAGCGGCTCCCGCGGCACCCGCCGCGATCGCCGCACCGGCCGCACCTGCCCTGCCGGGTGTCACTCCTGCCGCTCCTGCGGTCGCACAGGTTCCCGGTGTGGCACCCGCAGCTCCCGCCGCTCCGGCTGCCCCGGCCGCACTGCCTCCGGCCGCCGCCCAGGCACTGACGCCCGCCGCCGCTCAGGCACTTTCTCCGGCGTCGGTTCCTGCCACCAGCAACGTGCCCGGCGTTTCGCAGATCCCCGGCGCAGACGGTGTCACGCAGACCGTTGATCTGTGGGCCACCAACCTGCCCAAGCTGCTGCCAGCAGGGGTGCAGCAGACACTGATTCCGCCGGCCCTGGTCAACGGAATCCCGGCTGCCGCAGCGGCTCCCGCCGCCGGGCTGCCCGCTGCCACCGCTCCTGGCGTTGGCGTGGTCCCGTCCGCACCGATGTTCGCAGCGCTGCCGTAGCTCACCACACAAGCAAGGCGGTCAGGGCGTTATGCCTTGGCCGCCTTTGCTTTTGCCGCAGCCTTCATTTCCTTCTTATGGGCGCGCACCAGGCCGAGCGACTCGCCGTCGACAACGTCCGCGACCGACAGGTGCGTGTCCTTCTCGCCGTAATTTCCGGCGGCCTTGCGCCAGTCCTTGGGCTGGACTCCGTACTGTTTGCCCAGTAGCGCCACGAAGATCTTGGCCTTTTGCTCGCCGAAACCCGGAAGCGCCTTGAGCCGCTTGAGCAACTCGGCCCCGTCGGGATCGCCTGCCTTCCAGATATTCTCGGCGCGCCCGTCATACTCGGCGACGATCTCCTGCGCCAGTACCTGCACACGTTTGGCCATCGAACCGGGGAATCGATGTATCGCCGGGCGTTCGGAACACAAGGCGACAAACCTGTCGGGGTCGTACTCGGCGATCTGGTGAGCGTCGATACCGCCGATCCGGTCGGCGATCTTCTTGGGCCCCGCGAACGCGACCTCCATAGGAATCTGTTGATCAAGGAGCATCGCTATCAAAAGCGCCAATGGATTCTCCTCCAGCAACTCATCGGCGGCCGGGTCTTGCGCTAGCTGCAATTTCGCCAATGTGACATTCCTTCCTTCTGAACTTTGACAACCCGAGCGGTGCTACGCTACGGCAACTTGGGCGACCAAGATCGCCGTGCTCGGGGAGGCTGCCGCTGTCAGGCCAATTGGACGTTGATCTAGAGGCGTTGCGCAAGCTGTCGCCGGAATTACGAGAACAGGCCCATAAGCTGTGCAGCCGGGCCGCCAATCCCACCAGGGTTGAAGTCGGAGATGCCCCGTCGCTGACTGCAGTGAGGCGGCTGGTCACCGAGGTCATTCCCGAACTGCAACGCATGTTTGCGGCACGCTGCATCAACATGGCCGACCTGTCCGAACAGGCGCAGGCCCGGTTCGGGGATACCGAAGAGTACGTGCGACAGACCATCCTTTCCGCCGCATCGCTGTCGAGGCCGACATGAAGTCGGAGTATTCGGCCCGAAGGTTGCTCACCAACCACCCCGAACAGTCGATCGTGCCATTGCGCCAGGCGATGCTCGCCGCCACCGAACTGCAGCACCGCGCCCAGGACTACAAGCATTCGATAGATACGCCCGGCGGCCTGCCCTGGGACGGTGAAACCGCCCGCGCGATCCAGGACACTGCCGCGAGCGATGAGAAGACGATCTATCTGGCCACCCAGGTGCTACTCGATGACGCCCCGAAGGCCTTGGTCACCTTGGAGTTCCAGTCGATCGAGTATCGCCGTGAGGCAGTGGACCTGTACAACGAGGCCACCGACCACGGCTACACCGTGGCAGAGGACCTCACCGCCAGCTGGATCGTGCAGCCTAACGCCAGCGCGGAGGTCATCGACAAGGGGAACCAGAACGCCGCGAAGTTCACACGGATGATGCGCAAGGCCTACGACAAGTGGTGGGCGGCCGAGTTGGAAGCCCAGCATCAGATCGACGCCATTTGTGATGAGCTGACGGCCTCGTTCAATCCCTTCTGCGGGCTGACCTCCGCACAGGGAAATCGGGACGGGGAACACTTTCAGGCGGCCAGCCAGCGAGATCACAGTGTGTTGAGCCGGGTCAACACGGCATCGTTCCTGGACGATCGGCAACTCAAGGATCTCGCCGCGGGCAAGAGCGTCACCATCCCGTCCAACCAGCTGCAGTATCTGTACGAATTCGCACAGTCCTTCGATGGCAAGTCCGCCACCGAGATCGCCGCAATCAAAGCGGGACTGCCCGAGGAATCTCGAGATGCAATGACGCGGGCATTCGACCTGGTGTCCAACGATCAGGTCAAATCCGGTGTGCCCTTCACCGATGGCGCCCTGAAGAACTTCATTCCCGATGTCGGCTCCGTGCCGCGTCTTCCGGACGGCATCGTCAGCGAAACGATCCACCTGCCCCCGGTCGAGCCCACCGATGCGGAGAAGTTCCTGCGCGCGGTCAACCAGCAGTATGGGGAAGAGTCAGCGCGCAGAAACGCGTGAGCCGCCGGCCCTCAACCCCGGCCGGTCAGGTGAACACCTGACAAACCAGCACCAGAAACCCCACGGCTACGTCTCGTCTCTCATTACGCTCTCCCAGCACCCTGCCAGGTACCCATAAGGAGCCAGCGTTGACCGCTATCGATCCTACCGAGCTGTCCGCCGAACGCGCCCTGGAAATCCAAGGCAGTCCCGAGTTCCAAGAACTCCGGAATACATTGCGCCGCTTTATCTTTCCCATGGCCGCGTTCTTTCTCGTGTGGTATGGCCTCTATGTGGTGCTGGGCGCTTTCGCTCACGACTTCATGGCGATCAAGCTCGTCGGCAACATCAACGTGGGACTGGTGCTGGGCCTGGCCCAGTTCCTCACGACGTTCGTCATCACCGGCCTCTACGTCAGATTCGCCAACCGCGAATTGGATCCGCGGGCCGCGGCCATCCGCGCCGAGGCGGAACAGGCATGACGACCCCATCGGTATTGGCGGCCGAGACCGTCGGCAATCCGGCCACCAACATCGCGATATTCACCGTCTTCGTCGCCGTCACCCTCTACCTCGTCATCCGGGCCAGCGGCAGCAACAAGACGGCAGAGGGCTTCTTCACCGGCGGGCGCGCCTTCTCGGGTCCGCAGAACGGCATCGCGATTGCCGGAGATTACCTGTCCGCCGCGAGCTTTCTCGGAATCGCCGGCGCCATCGCGGTATACGGCTATGACGGCTTCCTGTATTCCATCGGATTCCTGGTGGCGTGGCTGGTCGCACTGCTCCTCGTGGCTGAATTACTGCGCAACACAGGAAAATTCACTATGGCCGACGTGCTGAGCTTCCGGCTCAAGCAGCGTCCGGTGCGGTTGGCGGCGGCCACCTCCACGTTGACGGTGTCGCTGTTCTACCTACTCGCGCAGATGGCGGGCGCCGGGGGCTTGGTGGCGCTGCTGCTCAACATCCACAGCAGACTGGGCCAGTCGATCGTCATCGGTGCGGTTGGCGTGCTCATGATCGTCTACGTCCTGGTGGGCGGCATGAAGGGCACAACCTGGGTGCAAATCATCAAGGCGGTGTTGTTGATCGCCGGTGCCGCACTGATGACGGCCGCGGTGCTGGCCAAGTTCGGTTTCAACATCTCCGACATCCTCGGGGCGGCACAGCACGCCGTCTCCGGCAGCCACACCAAAGGTGTTGCGTCCCGCGATGTTCTGGCCCCGGGGGCGCAGTACGGCGGTTCGCTGACATCAAAGATCAACTTTCTGTCGCTCGGACTCGCGCTGGTGCTGGGCACCGCGGGACTCCCCCATGTCCTGATGCGCTTCTACACCGTGCCCACTGCCAAAGAGGCCCGCCGATCGGTGGTGTGGGCAATCGGCCTGATAGGCGCCTTCTACCTGTTCACCCTGGCACTGGGCTATGGCGCCGCCGCACTCGTTGGACCAGATCGCATCCTGGCGGCGGCCGGTGGCCAGAACTCGGCCGCTCCACTGCTGGCCTTCGAGCTCGGCGGGGTGATCCTGCTGGCGGTCATCTCGGCGGTGGCCTTTGCGACCATTCTCGCGGTGGTGGCCGGGCTGACGATCACCGCATCGGCATCGTTCGCACATGACATCTACGCCTCAGTCATCAAGGACCACAACGTCTCCGAGGCAGAGCAGGTCCGGGTGTCGCGAATCACCGCGGTAGTACTGGGCGTCGTCGCGATCGGGCTCGGTATCTTGGCCAACGGGCAGAATGTCGCGTTCCTGGTGGCACTGGCCTTCGCGGTCGCGGCAGCCGCCAATCTGCCGACCATCCTGTACTCGCTGTACTGGGCGCGGTTCAATACCCGCGGCGCGCTGTGGAGCATGTACGGCGGATTGATCTCCACCATCGTGCTCATCGTCTTCTCCCCTGCCGTCTCCGGTGCGAAGACCGCGATGATCCCTGGCGCCGACTTCGCCTGGTTCCCGCTCGCCAATCCAGGCATCGTGTCGATCCCCCTGGCCTTCCTACTCGGCATCGTCGGGACGCTGACCTCGAACGACAAGGGCGACCCCGGGTTGATCGCGGAGATGGAGGTGCGTTCCCTGACGGGCATCGGCGCGGAAAAAGGCGGTCGCCCGTTGACCGCGGCGGAATGAGACAGGCCCGCCCGTGACTTACATTGGGTTGTGATTGCCCGTCTGCGCCGTTCGGCCGCGTTCACCCTGCTGGCGTTCAGCTTCTCGGCCGTCATGATCGGCACCACGATGCCGACCCCGATGTACGCCTTGTACTCGCAGCAGATGCACTTTTCGGTGCTCACCACCACGGTTGTGTACGCCACCTATGCGGCCGGCGTGTTGTTCGCGCTGCTGCTCTTCGGTAGTTGGTCCGACGTGCTGGGCCGCCGCCCACTGTTGCTGACCGGCGCCGGATTCGCCATCCTCAGCTCGGTCGTCTTCCTGTTCGTCGACTCGGTCCCGCTGCTGCTGATCGCCCGCATCGTCTCGGGACTGTCGGCGGGGTTCTTCACCGGCGCGGCTACCGTCGCCGTCATCGAGGCCGCACCCGAACAGTGGCGGGGACGAGCTGCCGCCGTGGCCACCATCGCCAACACCGGCGGCCTGGGACTCGGCCCCCTGGTGGCCGGCATCCTCGTTCAGTACGCACCCTGGCCCACCCATCTGGCGTTCATCGTGCACATCGGACTCGTGTCGATCGCCGCGGTGGCCCTGCTCTTGGCGCCGGAGACCGCGCCAAGGCACGGAACACTTGGTGTGCAACGCCTTTCGCTACCTCCCCAAGTCCGTGCGACATTCGCGGCCGCGGCGACCGCGGGATTCGCCGGATTCGCGGCACTCGGATCCTTCACTGCGGTGGCCCCCGGATTCCTGTCGGGAGTGCTCGGCATCGACAACCACGCGGTTGCCGGGGCGAGTGTCTTCCTCACATTCGGATCCTCCTGTGTGGCACAGATTCTGGTCCGGCAGGTGCCGGCGGCCAAGGCGCTGATCCTTGGCTGCGCAATTCTGCTGACCGGCATGCTGCTTGTCGTGGTGGCCCTGCATACCTCTTCCCTGCCCTGGTACCTGGCCAGTGCGGTGGTGGTAGGCATCGGGCAGGGCATCAGCTTCAGCCGCGGACTGGCCGCCATCGCCGATCGCACGCCGGAGGACAACCGCGCGGAGGTGACCTCCAGCTACTTCGTCGTCGCCTATATCGGCATCGCCCTGCCGGTCATCGGCGAGGGTCTGGCGGCCCACGCGTGGGGACTACGCACTGCGGGGGTTTCGTTCGCACTCGCGGTGGCCGCCCTGGCGGCCCTCTGCCTGATCGCCGTCATCTGGCAAGAGCGCCCTCGCCGGGCGGAAGCGGCCGCGCCGATGACCACCGGCTAATCAAGGTCTGTTGCCGCCACACCCCATGAGCACAGCTGCGGTGCCGAAAATATAGGTAGCGCAGCACAGTTCACACACCGAACCTAGACACTCAGACCAAAAATCGTTCATCCGATAGGGGTTGTCCAGGCCGGGGATCAGCGCTAAGTTGTCGGCGGCCCCTGCCTACTTCGGGGCCGTTACCGGTCTTTTCAGAAGGAGTCGATGGGTCGTGCCTGAAGTCGTGCCGGATGACGGAGAAGCCCCAGTCATTGTCAGCCTCGTCGATGCGGCGGTGCACATGTACGCCTCCGCGATCGACACCTTGCCCGAACCGACCGACCCCGAGTACGGCGAACGCGTTGGCGTCGTTCTCAGCGGGTTGAGAAAACTCGAAGGCGCGATCTCGAAGGCGGCCGGCCGCAGCCGCGTAACGCCCTCGGTCATCGTCGCGCTGAGCGGGGTTCGCCACCGATACGACGATCTCATGAAGGACGCCGCCAACAGCCCCAGCGCGACGTTGGGCCAGCGTCTCTACACCGCGCGCCGGCGGGCACGGCTCACCGCGCAGGAAACCGCCAATGGCGCAGGCCTGAAGGTCGGATTCCTGACGGCGGTGGAGTCCGAGGAATCCGTGACCGAGGACGAGGCCGCCAAGATCAAGGACCTCATCGCCGCTCTCGGCGGCTAGTCCTACTCGCGGGGCCCAGGGGAAACTACCTAGCGGGCTCGCGTAGCGACGCGCTGTGCCGGTGATCGCCGCTGCGCGACGCTGGGTGCATGACGATTGCACCGATCAAGGCTCTTCGCGAGAGCGGCTCATCGCTGGGCCTGCCCACTGCCGACCAGGTGGGCGCCGCCACTCCGGTAACGCGCGACCGCGCACTTGACGTGATCCGGATCGTGTCGCTGGTCGGCGTGGTCCTCGGGCACACCATCATGGCGGTGAGCGCCATCGACAACGGTGTGCTGCTGTGGGGCAACCTGCTCAACGGTCGCCCCGTTTTCCAGGCGTTGACCTGGGTTTTCCAGATCATGCCGCTGTTCTTCTTTGCCGGTGTCGCGGCGAGCGTGGGCTCGTGGAAGCCCGGCACCAGCTGGGGGTCCTGGCTCATGCATCGCTGCACCCGGCTGTACCGCCCGGTGTTCTACTACCTGGGCTTCTGGGCGGTGGCCCTGCTGATACTTCGGCAGGTCCTGCCGCTGCATGTCTACGAGCCGGTCGCCGGGGTGAGCACCCAGCTCCTGTGGTTCCTCGGCGCCTATGTGCTGGTGCTGGCGGCGGTTCCGGTGCTTGCCCGTATCGCGACGACACGGAGCATGTTCGCCGCGCTGGCGGGGATCTACCTGGGTATCGCGGCGATCGACGTGCTGCGACTCGGGCTCGGGGCGCCCTCCGGCATCGGATACGTGAACTTCGTGGTGTGGCTGCTGCCGGCGGTTTTGGGCGTGGGGTACCGCCGGCAGCTGATCACCCAGAGGGCCGCGTTGATGCTCGCCGCAGCCGTATTCGCGGTCAACATCGCGTTGGTGACATATGGGCCGTACACGATCAGTCTGGTCGGTGTGGCCGGACAGAAGGTGCCGAACATGATTCCGCCGTCGCTGGTGTTGGCCGGGCACGCCATCGTCCTGTCCGCACTTGCGATCGCGGCGATGCCGGCCATCAATCGATGGGCTCAGCGCCCGCGGGTGTGGTGGGCCGTGGCCATCGGCAACTCCGGCGCGATGACGCTGTACCTCTGGCACATGCCCGCACTGCTCGGCACGCACCTGGTTTTCGATTTCCTCGGATTCCCCCGATACAACACCGCGGCACCAGATTTCGTCGTGCTGTCGATACTCCAGGTGGCGACGATGGCCGTGCTGGTGACCGGACTCTTCCTGGCCTTGCGACCGCTGGAGAACAACCCCCTGCCGGGCTGGGACGGTGGCCGCGTCACGTACCCCGGTATGCGCAGCGCCACCGTGGGGATAGCACTGATGACCGCCGGCGGGTTCACCCTGGCCTCAGTCGTCTGGGGACTCAAGGGCTTTGGACTGGTGTGCTGGGTGGTTGTCCTGGCCGGGCTGTTCACCGCCCGGGCACTGGCCAACCAAACGCGGGACGCTTAACCGCTCTTACGACGGAATTCGCGATGCGAGCCGGCCCGGCCATGTGCATGGGTCGGCTTGCTGGCGGTGTCTTTGTTGTCGGCGGCGGCGTTAGCCTTGTTGTTCTTACGGTCAAGGGCCTCGCGGAACCTGCGCTTGGCATCGTCCGCGGCCGAGTCGCCGCTCGCGTTCGAATCGGTCATACCCGTTAGCCTAGCCAAGGGACAGACCGATCGTCGCACCATTTCACTAGCATGGCGCTCATGACCGAGTCTGACGCTCTTCGCCCTCGCGGATCATCGCGGATCAGCGGAGACAGCCTGGAGGGCGTCTCGGCGACCACCCTGTGGACATTGCACAACCGCGGCACCGAGGCCAAGCGCCCCGATGGTGTGATTCAGGACCCGCTGGCCGCAGAACTCTTCGACGCCATCGAGTACGACTACCGCAAGTTCGGCCGCCCGTCGCAGAGCCACGCCCTGCGAGCCCGGGCATTCGACTCCCAGGCACGCGTGTATCTCGCGACGCATCCCCGGACGGCGGTCGTCGCACTCGCGGAGGGCATGCAAACCAGCTTTTGGCGGCTGGGCGGCGCGGAATCCACAGCCCAATTCACTTGGTACTCGGTTGATTTGCCGCCGGTGATGGAACTACGCACCAAACTGCTGCCCAAGAATGAACGGATCGTCGAGCTGGCGCAGTCGGCCCTGGATCTGAGCTGGATGGATCGGGTCGATGCCTCAGACGGCGTGTTCATCACGGCCGAGGGGCTGCTCATGTACCTGCAACCGGAGGAATCGCTGGGACTAATCGAGGCCTGCGCCAAGCGTTTTCCCGGCGGGCAGATGATGTTCGACAGCATCCCGCACTGGTTCAGCAGGCGCACCCTGCAGGGGTTCAAGCTGTCGGACCACTATGTGGCCCCGCCCATGCCCTTCGCACTGACACCCGATGAAGGTGAGACACTCACCTCTGTTCCGGGGGTGACGGCGGCCATCGACATACCGCTGCATCCCGGCCGTGGAATCTGGAAGTTCGTCAACTCCAAGCGCCTCGATCGCGGATTTCTGCGCCGGACTCGCCCCTCCATGACGCTGCTGCAGTTCGGATAGGCGTGCCCAAACAAGACCGGTGGAACCACAACATCCATTACCAGGGCGAGGTGCTGCGCCGGGTGCCTGCGGGAGCGACCGACGTGCTGGACGTGGGGTGCGGAGTGGGAATGCTGACGCGCGAACTTGCCCCATTGTCGAAGCGGGTGATCGGGATCGACCCCCACGAACCGAGCCTGCAGATCGCCCGCGCGGAGACATCGGCACCGAACGTCGAGTACGTGCCCGACAGTTTCCTCGAACACCCTTTTGCCGCTGAGTCTTTCGATCTCATCGCGGCGATCACATCGCTGCACCACATGGACGTCGAGCAGGGGTTGCGGCGGATGTCGGAACTGCTCAGGCCCGGAGGCAGGATCGTCGTCGTCGGCTACGCCGCCACCCGCTCGCTGACCGACCTCTGGTACGACAGCCTCGGATTTTGGGCGCACCGCTACTACCGCTTTCGGCATGACTGGTGGGAACACCCCTCACCGATCATCTGCAAGGGCCTGGACAGCCACGACGAGGTCGGGCGCATCGCCCACAGCGTGCTGCCCGGCGCGCGGCTGCAGCGGTTGGTGCTGTGGCGCCACCTGCTCACCTGGGAGAAACCATGACCCGATATGCCGCCCTGCTGCGCGGAGTCAACGTCGGTGGCATCACGATGAAGATGGCCGATGTCCGCGATGCCCTCGAAACTGACGGATTTACCGGGGTGACAACGATTCTCGCCAGCGGAAACGTGCTGCTGGACTCAGCCGAACCGCCCTCCGCGGTCAAGGAACGACTGCAGCGGGCACTCGGCGATCGCTTCGGATACGAAGCCTGGGTGCTGGTGTACGACCTCGACACCATTGGCCGCATCATTGCGGCCTTCCCCTGGGAGCCCGATATCGAGGGCGTGCATTCGTACGTGATGTTCTGCGGCGACCCCGCGGTGCTCACCGAGCTGGCCGCACTCAGTGGCGAACTCGACGAGAGTGAACGCATTGCCGCAGGTGACGGCGTGCTGTATTGGCAGGTACCCAAATCGCAGACCCTGAGTAGCCCCATCGGCAAGACGACCGGCAAGAAGCGATACAAGTCGACGACGACCACCCGAAACCTGAGAACGCTGCACAAGCTCGTTCGCTAGTACTGTGGCGTGCATGGCTGCCATTGACGCCCGCCACCTCGACGGGGTGTCCGAAACCGCGCTCATCACATTGAATCAACGGGCCACCGAAGCGAACCGGCCCGACGGTGTACTCGAGGATCCGATGGCCATCGTCCTGCGCGACAGCCTCGACTACGACTACCACCACTTCGGCCGCACACATCAGGGAATTGCCCTGCGGGCGTTAACATTCGACAACGTCTCCAACGAATATCTGGCCAACCACCCGCGCGCTACCGTGGTGGCGCTGGCCGAGGGCCTGCAGACCAGCTTCTGGCGTATCGACAATGGCGACCTGACCTGGTTGTCCGTCGACCTGGAACCCATCGTGCGGCTGCGCCAGCAGCTGCTTCCGCCCTCGGATCGGCTCCGGTACATCGCACAGTCCGCGCTCGACCACTCCTGGATGGATCACGTCGACGACTCCAACGGCGTGCTGATCACCGCGGAGGGGCTGTTGATGTACCTGGAGCGCGACCTGGTGTTCGACCTCATCGCCGCGTGTGCCAAACGCTTCCCCGGCGGGTGGATGGTTTTCGACACCATCCCGTGGCTGATGAGTGTGTATTCGCAGCGGCGCGGCTGGAAGCTGAGCGAGCACTACACCGTGCCGCCGATGCCTTTCTCGTTCACCGCCCACCAGTACGGGGAGCTGCAGGCCCTCGACGGCGTTCGCGCGGTGCGCGAGGTTCGGATGCCTCCCGGACGCGGCGCCTTCCTTCGGCTGGCCACGCCGCTGCTCTACAACCTACCCTTGTCGGACCGGATAAGGCCGGCAATGACCGTCGTCGAATTCGGTTGACCCGCAGGCGCTCTAGGCAGGTTTGACCGCGCGTCCGATCACGATCGACGAGGACGGCATCGGAACACCGAACACCTTCAGCCAATCGTCGCGTTGCCCCGCGACCTCGAACCCCGCCCGCTCGATCGCGGCCAGTGTGTCCCGGTGGGTGTGGCAGTTTCCGAACAATCGGGGCCAGAACGTCACGTCGACCGCGCGCTGCACCAATCCGAGCGCACCGCCATACGCGACGTGCTCGAAGAAGCGCACCTCACCGCCGGGCTTGAGCACCTCGAAGGCCTGCGCGGCGGCACGGTCGGGGTCACTCACCGAACACAGCACCAGCGAACACACCACCGCATCGAAACGGTCCTCACCCGTCACGGCCAGATCCTCGAACACGCCGGCGGTCACGGTCACCGGGATCGCCGCGGTGGCCGCGGCGTCCTCGGCCTGCGGACGTAGCCGTGATTCGGGCTCGAGCGCCGTCACCGACGTCACGGTGTCCGGATACAGCGGGAAGTTCGAGCCGATGCCCGCACCCACCTCCAGGACCCGTCCCGTCAGACCCTGCAGGTTCTCGGCGCGCAGCTCCTTGATCGCGGGTGGCTCGCGGCGCGCGATGGCAGACCACATTGCCGAGAAGAATCTGTTGTCGAAGCTGACAGGCGTCGCCATGCCATCCAACCTAGCCCCGCTGACGTCTATCTAGCCCCCACCCACCACACAAACTAGCTCCCACCCCACCACCCCGGCGATAACCGAACTCTGGAACACTGGGGCCATGGCACAGATCACGTTGCGCGGAAACCCCATCAACACGGTCGGCGAGCTTCCCGCTGTCGGCTCTCCTGCCCCCGCATTTGAGCTGGTAGGCGCCGATCTTGGCCCCGTCACCAGCGACCAGTACCGGGATAAGCCGGTGATCCTCAACATCTTTCCCTCGATCGACACCCCCGTCTGCCAGGCCAGCGTGCGGACCTTCAACCAGCGCGCCGCCGAGGCAGGCGCGCCGGTGCTGTGTGTATCGAAGGACCTGCCGTTTGCCCAGAAGCGCTTCTGCGGTGCCGAGGGCATCGAGAACGTGGGCACCGCGTCGGCATTCCGGAGCTCGTTCGGCGAGGACTTCGGTGTCACCATCGCCGACGGCCCGATGACCGGTCTGCTGGGCCGCGCGATCGTCGTCATCGGCGCCGACGGCAACGTCGCCTACACCGAGCTGGTGCCCGAGATCGCTCAGGAACCCGATTACGACGCGGTGCTCGGGGCACTGTCCTAAGCCCAGTGTCCAGCGCCCCATTTGCCGACGAGCTGCTGGCGACCGTTCAGGCGTCGCCGGCCGCTGTCGGTGCACACGACAAGGACACCTGGGTCGGCCTGTTCGCCACCTACGGCCAGGTCAATGACCCGGTGGGTTCGCGGCCACATATCGGCGAATCCGCGATCAGCAAGTTCTACGACACGTTCATCGCGCCCAACACGATCGTGTTCGAGGTCGAAAACGACGTGGTCGCCGGGATGTCGGTATTACGCGATCTGACCATTCATACGACGATGTCCACCGGCGTCACCATGCACATCCCGATGCATCTGCGCTATGACATCGTGGAGGACGGACCGGCCTCATCGCTCAAGATCGACCGGTTGTTCGCGTACTGGGAACTGCGTGCCATGATCGGCCAGCTCCTGGGCGCCGGTGGCGATGGGCTGCTGGCAAGCGCCAAGCTGGGTCCGCAGCTGCTGAAGAACCAGGGGCTCAATGGCGTGCTGGGATTCATGCGCGGACTCAAGGGAGTGCGAGAGACCGGCAAGCAGCGCGTCCAGGAACTGACGGCCGCGCTGGCGGCCCGGGACGTCCCGACGGTCACCACGCTGCTGTCCCCCCAGGCCGCCCTCTCCCTCGACGGCGTCGCCGGCGCATCGCTGGCCGAGTTCGCCTCGGCAGCAAGTTCTTTGACCGTCGATAAGCTATTGGCCGCGGGCTCTTCGGTATCGGCCACCGTGCGTCTGGGCAATCAGCGCGGTGTCGGGCTCTTCGAGTTCTCCGACAATTCGGCGGCGCCGGGCACGTTGACCTCGGTGCGGCTCTACTTCTGACGCGGCAGCACACCGGTCAGATCGATGTCGCTGACGGCCTGCCCTAGGCAGGCGACGCGTAATGCATTGTCCGCGAATACTTCCGCATCGCCCCACGGCAGGTACGGTTTGGTGACGAGCATTGAGGCGACTCCGTGGGCTGCCGACCACAGTTGCAACGCCATCGCCACAGTATCGCCGTCGGGGTAGAAACCTTCTGCCACGAGTTCCTGAACACCCTTGTGTAAGTGCGCGAATGCCGCACTGACCAGCGTTTCGTCCAGTTCGCTGTCATCACGGGGCGGTGCCGAGGTGGCCAGCCGGTACATCAACGGGGTCGCCACCGCAAAGCGCACATAGGCCATGCCCTGGGCGTGCAGGCGCTCCAGCGCGGTCGGCTGATCGAGGGCTGCGGTCACCATCTCGTCGTCCAGCCGTTGGTAGTACTGCCCGCAGACCGCGTCCATCAGCTCGTCCTTATCGGCGAAGTGCAGATAGATCGACGGTGGGGTCACACCGATCTTGCGCGCCACCTCGCGGATGGACGGAGCACGCAGCTCCTTGGCTTCAAGAACAAGACCGATTGCCGCGTCGATGATTTCGTCGCGCAGATGGTCTCCTTCCCCACGCGAGGAACGCTGGCGCTTAGTCACTGAATCCGATTCGTTCATGGAGCTTGACCAATGGCTTGGGCGCCCACCAGTTGAAGCGTCCGAGCATTCGCATAAACGAGGGCACCAGCAGCATCCGGATGATGGTGGCGTCGACCACGATCGCAATGGTCAGGCCGGTGCCGAACATGCGCATGAAGGACACCTGCGCGGCGATCAGCGCCGCAAAGGCAATGGCCATGATCATCGCCGCCGCGGTGACAACCCGTCCGGTGCGGGCCACCCCGAGGGCCACGGCCTCGTCATTGTCGGCGCGCGTATGTCCGGATGCCATCCAGTACTCACGGATCCGCGAGATGAGGAACACCTCGTAGTCCATCGACAGCCCAAACGCTATACAGAACAACAGCATCGGCATGGTGGCCACAATCGTGCCGGTGACCTCGGTTCCGAATCCGCCCAGGTGCCCTTCCTGGAATATCCAGATCAGCGCGCCGAAGGTCGCCGTCAGCGACAGCACATTGAGGACGAGAGCCTTCAGCGGCAGTACCACCGAGCCGGTCAGCAGGAAGAGCAGCGCGAAGGTGACGACCGCGATGATGGCCAGCACCAACGGTAGCTTGTGCACGATGCCGTCGACGGCGTCGCGGTCCAGTTGAGCTCCCCCACCGATCTTGACGGTGGTATCGCTCGGACCAGGGAGGGCGTGGATGGCGTCAAGCTGACGCTCGGCGGCGGCGGTGTAGGGCTTGGCACCGGTCTGGACCGTGAAAAGTGCTGTCCCCTGCTTGATCCCGGTTGCGCTCGACGGTGGACCGACCTTCATGCCCCGAATGAACGCACCGGTGGGCGCGGCCACTTCCTTGACATCCTCGATCTTCGAGAGGTCCGTGGCGTACTCGTCGATGTCCCGCGGCGGCACCGCACCGATGTCCTCGGCGATGACGGACAGATTGGTGGAACTGTTGTTGTTGAAGTTTCGGCGCATCTCGTTGCCGACCTGATGCGCTGAGGCCGATGCCGGCAACACCCGGTCATCCGGGAACCCGAACGTTCCGTTGAGGAACGGCAGGCCCAGAACCACCAATGCCGTGACGATCACGATGGAGATCGGAATCGCCCGGGCCATAACCTGTTTGGTGTTTCGGTACCAGAAGGTCTCGGTGACCTCCTTGACCGTGGGTTCCGGCCTGCCCAGGATCTTGCGAATGAGGCGGCGTACGTCCAGGGCATCGATCCGGTCGCCGAGCAGCGTCACCACCGCGGGCACGATGACAAGAGCCGCAATGGCACCGACGAACACCACCGCAACACCCGCGTACCCGAATGATTTGAGGAAGTACATCGGGAACAGGATCAATGCCACCAGCGCCAGGGCGACCGTCAGCGCCGAAAACAGCACGGTGCGGCCCGCGGTGGTCATGGTCAGAACCAGCGCTTCGTCGCGGGGCTTACCGGCGTTCACCTCTTCGCGATAGCGACTGATGATCAGCAGCGAGTAATCGATGGCGAGTGCCAATCCCATGGCGACAGCGAGGTTCAGCGCGAACACCGACACGTCGGTGACATACGTCAGGCCGCGCAGGATGGACATCGCTCCGACGATCGAGAACACCCCGACGACCAGGGGCAGCAAGGCCGCGTAGAGACCGCCGAAGATCCAGACCAACACCACGAAACTGATCGGAATCGCGATCGATTCCATGACCAGCAGGTCCTTCTCGGACTGCGTGACGATCTGGTTGTAGAGCGTGGCCACGCCCCCGGCCTTGACCGAGACCCCGTCGCGGTCGACGGCGAGCGACTTGATGAGAACCGCCGCGTGTTTCTGAGCGTCGTTCTCGCCCCCGGTCAGCCCGGCGACGATCAAGCCCGACGTGCCGTCGGTGCCAAAGAGATCGTCGGCGACCTGCGGCGGAGCCGTCCACGCCGAGGTCAGGTTAAGCACCTCACCCGAGTCTTTGAGTTGGCGCTCCAGATCGGCTGCGACGGCGCGCATCTGCGGGCTCTTGACTCCCTGATCGCTGGTAAGCATGAAGACCAGGGACTGGTCGCTGATGTCGAACTTGTCGGTGAGAACTCGCGTCACATGCGCGGACTCGGAGTTCGGGTCCTGCTGCCCGCCTGCGGCGAGATGCTTGGTCACCGGGACCCCGAAGATGGCGGCCGCGATGGCGATGAGCAGCGCCGCGCCGAGTACGACGCGGGGTGCCGCGATCACCGATCGAGCCAAACGTTCCAGCATTGCAACGCCTTCCACCAGAGGATAACGGCGTTAAGTTATCAGCGATAAGTTAGACGGGTCAAGGGTGGGAATGTCCCCGCCGAGCGCACACCGCACGCAGGTGAAGCGGCGTAATCAGCGGCGTGCGGTATGCACTCGGAGAGGGGTTATACGAGGCACCCCGCCAGCCCGCGATTCCCAGAAAAAACATGGAACCAAACGAGGGCCCACCCCGTCCGATCTTTATATAGGGGCATGCACGCCCGTACGGACGAGGAGAGTCAGACATGGCGAGCGTTTCGGGTTCATCGGGTGGCCACTTGCATGTGGACCCGGCCGAACTGCAAATTCATGGAGACCAACTCCACACGCACGCTTCCGACCTGAAGGACGCACACGACGCCGCCCATCGCGCATTGACCGATGCGCAGGCCGGTTTCGGATCGGGGCGTGCCGCCAATGCGTTGGGTAACCGGATTTCCGAGTGGGAGAAGGAAAGCGCAGACCATCACGCAGAGCTCACTAGTCACGGCGAGAACCACAAAGCGTCGGCGGCCATATTCGTGAACCGGGATGAGCTCAATCGTGCGGGTATCGAGCAAGCCGGACCCGGCAGCGCGGTCTAAAGGGGGAACGAATATGGGGATGACGCTCGATGAACTGCAGCACTGGCCGCCTCAGATCAAGGCACTCGCGGATGCCGCGTCTAAACGGGGTGATGCCAGCCAGCAGGCAGCGGACAAGGTGCAGGCCATCATCGACATGTCGACCTGGAAGGGTGATGCCGGCGACGCCGCCAGGGATGCGATGAAGCGCTCGGCCTCCCGCTTCGAGACCGCCGGGTTTGAGGCGATGTATGTGGCGATGCATGCCAACAAGGCCTATGGAGAGTCGCAAGCTCTGGCCGACGACATCGCCTCCTTCTTGGCATACGCTGCCGCGCCCCCGAAGGTGGACATCTATCCCAAGACGAACACGGTGACGCCGCCAGATATCACTGGTTTGAACAAAGACCAATTACAGAAGGTCATCGACAAACTGAAGGAACTTCACCAGCGGGTGACGGGCCTCGTAGCGCGCGGCGAAATGTTGGACGACTCGTTGGCTCGTGTGCTCGACGAGGGCACTGGCGGCCACACCATGGCGGAGAAACAGATCGCCGAGGGAACTCCTGAACAAGCCGAACGCGACGTCCACGACGTTCTCGCCGGTACCGCTACGGAAGAACAGAAGACGCGCGTCCAGGCGGCATCGATCCTTAGCCCGGAGCAGATCGCGGACCGCGATGCGGGCCGGCCGGTGCAGTTGACGCGTTCGCAGCAACAGGTGTTGGGTCAACTGCAGGCACAGATGAACGGTATGTCGGTGGAAGACATTCACCGGGCCGAGCGACGCTTGGGCAACAACAAGAGCATTATCGGTAACGCGCTGCAGATGATGGGTTCGAATCAGTACGGCTACGCGAAGACCGAATTACGTCCCGGCGCACAGGGTTCCACCACCGAGCTCACGACAGGCGGGTATGACAAGCTGCCCGCCTCGGTACAGAACGCGTTGAACGACAAGTCCCCTGGGTTCAGCTATGTATCGCAGGGACCTGGGCAAGGAACCGCACCCGTGACCGACGGGTCGACCCTGGGCAATCTAGACAGGCTGTCGGACGTCATCAAAGACGGCGATGCCGGTTTCCAGCACGGCACCGAGCTGGATCAGAAGCTCATGCAGCGCGGCGCCGATATCTTGCATTTCGAGAACGAAAATCACGACAGCCACGAAGGCGCTGCGGATTCGACGATTCAGAACATCTTCTCGGCAGCTGGCCGAGACCACATCGTCGACCACAACATGATGGTCAGCCCTGATGGCAAGCGTAACGATCAGTTCTTGGGCGATCTGATGCATCATCAGTTCCCTGATGGCGGCAAAGCGGCGGGCGGCTTGATGAGCTGGACCCACGGCTCGGCACATGTGGGACCGGGGGTGTCCTCGGAACAAGCACAAATGTCCGGTGAGACGGCTCGCGCGTACGCAAGCTACATCGCCGACCATAAAGAGTTAAATTCATTGCCAGCCAACGACAACCAAGGCCTTGGAAAGGGGACGAAAACGCTCGGCGAACTCAGCCCCGAGCTAGTGAAAGGCATGGCGTGGGGCTTGGCGCCATACACAGCCATCATTGGAGGCGGAGATCCCGCAATATTCGGGACCACCCCCGGATTCGATAAAGCGTTGGATACCGACGACGCCATTGGCAATGGCTCTATGCCTCAAGCCAAGGCACTTTTCAGAGTGCTTGATACCAATGCAGACGCGGCCACCACGCTGGGTAGCGCGTTGTATGGGGATTCGATCATGGCGACGAATCACTACGCCGAAACCGTGAAGCAATTCGGCACCGGCCCGGTCGGCGATCTGGACCAGGCGGGCAGATTCCGTGGCCTGGCGGACGCCGGACTAGCCGCAGGCAACGATGCACAACACAACGCCCAAGCCGTTTCCAAGGAGCAATACGCCAAAGACCTGCAGAAACTTAAGGAAGCGGCGTACGGCTCAATTACGAAGGTCTTGCCCATACCGGACTACGCAACAACTCCTTTTGGGATCATGTCCGACACACTCAAGGAGAGCATCATCGGATCGGCCCCCGACCCCACTCAGCTCCTCAACACCACTGTTCCAGACATGAATCCGGCAAAGGCTCAGCAGCAACTCCTGAACGCCTACGTCGCCACCGGAGTGCTACAACCCGACCAGTTCCCCCCAAATATGCTTGTGCCAGTACCTGGGCACCCGGGCGCCTTGCAAGTAGGGAGCTTGGAAGAATTGCGACAGATGCAACATCCGGATGGCCGCCCCGTCTACGAGCACCTCACTTCAGACAGATATCACACCATGGTCAACGAAGCCCTTCGCCGGGTACCCGGAGATGCGGGCTCCGCCGAGCCGCTGGTCGATGCCTATAACAACGCTGTGAAGACAACCCGATGAAACGCCTACTGAGGATGCGCGCTGACGCCCAGGCACTGATCAGCTTGCTGGCAACGATTACGTTGACGTCGGCAGGGTGCACACCCACTGACCAGCCGCTAATCCCGTTTACCGGGCTGACCAAAGAGCTGCGAATTCGGTGGTCCACCGAGCCAGACGTCGATCTACTCACAGGCCCCGCCGTTATCGTCCGGGCCTACCGCGAGTCTTACGTAATCGGCGGACTTATGGCAAACCCCGCGTATTACTACCCCGGCTTCGAACACGCCGTCCCGCTGAACGGCCCGGGGGTCAGTCCGCTCATCCGTCCGCTCGTGACCGGCGATTCACAGCTAGAGAGTCGCGGGTTCCAGACCACCACTCCGATCGTCGGCACCTGGCGCGAACACATACTGTCCATCACTGGCGACCCAACCTTGGGTTACACCGCAAAAGTGTGTGTCTGGGATATCGACACCGGAGTGCAATTACCCAACGGTCAATACCGCTACCCGAACCGACTTCCCTCGAATTCACAGTGGTCGACACGGGCTGGTGTCGGCACGCTGGCTCTCCGAATCACCGTCACCCCACCGCCACCGTCCGAACCGGACCCCACGAAAACGTCTCAACACGGGGGCTCACCCAATCCCTCGACCGACGTATTCGGCGGTTGGAAAATACGCACGGCAGACAGCCCGGGCATC
Source organism: Mycobacterium sp. NGS15 (assembly GCF_059813245.1). Classification (NCBI taxonomy): domain Bacteria; kingdom Bacillati; phylum Actinomycetota; class Actinomycetes; order Mycobacteriales; family Mycobacteriaceae; genus Mycobacterium; species Mycobacterium sp. NGS15. The sequence goes on from NZ_JCALEF010000006.1 coordinate 305,584, forward strand.
GCGACATGGATGGATCAGCGCTCGGACTGGCCCCTGGATGACTTTCGCCTGACTCTCAATGCTTGCGGCGAGAAGGCCCCTGACCCCCTCGTAAGATCTGGCGACTTCATCACTGTCGGCGAGCACCCTCGGAGCGACTTCCCGACTCTGCCCGCCGAACCTGGCTGGCGTGCGGCAGGCACCTGACGTCCCCAGTTCGTCCTCACCCAAAAAACATGGAACCAAACCGGCTCATCCGGCGTCAGAGCTATATGTAGGACAAACATGTCTGCTTGACCAGCGAGGGGAGCGTCCATGCCCGGAGAATCAGGGCTCGATATGAACGAGCTGCATCTAGCACCCGGAGCCGCGACGAAGGTGTCACAGGAGTTCAGCGCAGCAGTCGACAAGCTGGAGGAGCTCCGTCAAGACGCGAACTCGTTTGCCTTCGACGTCGGTATGGGTTCCTGTGCTGAAGGTTCCTCCTGGAACACGGCACTCAACGAGTTGGTGACGGCCGACTCAGATTCCGTTGCTGCTGTCATCGCCGCGCATATCAAGACTGTCAAGACGTGGGCAGAGTGGGCCAAGGTCGCTCAGAACGAGTATGACAACACCGAGCACCGAAACGCCGAATCATTCGAGCAGCTCAGGGGAGACACCATCGACAGCAACGGCTTGGGCGTCTACCCGCCGCCCACCACCAGCTGACAGGTCAGGAAGACTCGAACCAATGAAGACGAAATGGATCGCCGTTGTCGCCCTTTCGACGGCACTCGCCGCCGGGTGTACTCATAACGGAATCCAGGGAGCGCCCACAGCAGGGTCGGCATCAACCTCCTCCAGTTCACCTTCGTCGTCCAACAGCGTGACTCCGTCAACGACAAGTACCGATAGCGACCCCGTAAAGGGGACAACCTTCGATCCATGTACGGCCATTACCGACGCTGATATTGCGACGTGGGAAGTCAAGCCTGATAAGCGCGACGCGCACACCACGGCGTTTGGCCAGCGTGTTCGCGGCTGTATCTGGAACGGACCTAAGTGGGGTATCAAGATCTACGCAGTAGACGGCTCACTGACGCAACTGGAGCAACCTAACGGCCGATTCGATCGCCAAGAACGTGTGCAGATCGGTTCACGCGCCGGCTGGCTACTTCACGATAAGAACTGGATTGGCTGCTCTGTCGGCATCCAGTCGCAACAAGCAATCGCCGCCGTTCAAGTCGACCTGAATCTGGACTTGACCGAGCAGCATTACGACCAATGCCCGTTGGCTCTGCAGATCATGAAGCAGATCGAGCCGAAAATCCCTTAGAGCCAATAAGTTTTCAGGAGGAGAAGACATGGGGAAGAAGCAGATCCAGAAGGAACACTGGGAAGGCCACGACCACCAGTCGATCTACAACGCCGCCCAGGCATTCCAGACTGGCAGCCCGCATGCCGCCCAGGAATCGATCAACAACATCGCCGAGCAGCTGGGCGACATCATGCACACGCTCGGCGGCAAGGTGCAAGGCATGCTGGTCGAAGACTGGCGCGGCGCGGCCGCGAAATCCTTGCAGACCAACATGTCCGAGTATTTCCGAGCCTCAGAACGAGGCATCATCAGCATCCGGCACGTGGCCGACAGGATGCCACCGCTTGCCGACGCGATGAGCGCCGCCAAGTCGAGTATCGAGCCGCCGATGTCCGATGCCGAGGTCGCACAGAAAAAGAAGTCTGGATCCTCGGATGCCGACATACAACAGCTGAAGAACCAGGAGCAGTTCTTCGCGCGCCTACAGATGGTCGGTTTGTTCAGCGAGCCAGTCGTGCGCGAAGGCGACAATGTCACCGACGTGCGGCCACCGCAGGGCAACAACCCCGGCAACATCACGCTTCAGCAGCCCAGTAACGGCACCGAATCGGGCAACAACACCGGCACGAGTGGCGGCGGCCAGAACGGCGGCGGCTCAGGCGGTGGCCAGAACTCAGGCGGCGCAAACAATCCGGCCAACGGCCTCGCCGACAAGAACACCAAGCCGGCCTTCAGCGACGGCGCGGGTAACCAAGGCGGACAAGGCCAAGGCGCAGGTGGCGGCAGCGGTAGCGGCTCGGGTGGTGGTAGCCCCCAAAGCGGCTCCGGTGGTTCGGGTAGCGGACTCAGCAATGCACTCAGCGGCCTCGCGGGCGGCCTGGGCAAGGACGGCTCCGGCCTGGCGCCCGGCAACACGACCGCAGCAGGCTTCGGCTCCCCCTCAGGCTCGGGCTCAGGTACCGGAACCCTCAGCGGACCAGGAGCATTGCGCGGCGGCTCGGGCGTTCCCGGACCGGGCGGCGCCGGAACCAACGCCGCCGGCATCGGCGGCGCCGGAGTCCGTGGTGGCGCAATGGGCATGGGCGGCATGGGCATGGCACCCATGGGTGGCGCCCACGGCCGCGGTGGCAAGGGCGAAGACGACGACGAACACCAGACTCCGGAATTCCTCATCAACTGGGACAACGGCAACGAGCTCTTCGGCGATCTACCCAAGGCATCCCCCGGCGTCATCGGCGACTGGACCGAACATGAACGCGCTGAAAAGCAGCGCCGCGAGTCGGAGAAACGCCGCTACAAGTCCATGGGCTGGAACGTCGACTTCGGAGACGACGACTAAGAGCCAGCTTGCGCCGCGGCCACCGCCTCTCGGGCGACCGCCAGATCGAGCTTGCGCATGCCCATCATGGCCTGCATCGCCGCGTTACCGGTCACGGGATCGGAGTGGAAAATCAGGTCGATCAGCTCACGCGGAACCACCTGCCAGGAAACTCCGAACTTGTCTTTGAGCCAACCGCATTGGGATTCCTCTCCCCCGTCCGCGGTCAGCGCCTCCCAGTAGCGGTCGACTTCCTCTTGCGATGTGCAGTCGATCTGAAAGGAGATCGCCTCGTCGAAGGTGAATTGGGGTCCGCCGTTGAGGGCGGTGTACCGCTGTCCGTCGAGCTCGAACTCGACGGTGAGCACCGTGCCCTCCGGCATGGGCGTGTTCGGCCCGTAATGGGTGACCTCGAGAATCCGGGAGTTCGGAAACACGGACACATAGAAGTTGGCGGCCTCTTCGGCGCGGGTGTCAAACCAGAGACAGGGGGTAATCGTCGGCATATCAGTATCGACCGGTGCAGACGAGAAAACTCATCGCAATCGGCGGGATACCTCGGTGAGTGCAGCGGCCAGCAGGCCCTCATAGTGATCGGCATCGGGCATCACCGCGGCACTGGTGTGCACGCTCACCGTCACGGTGTCGCCGATCCCGTGCACCCCATGGGTCAGGCCCATCACCGGCGACAGCGCCGGGAACCCGGCCGTGAACACCACCCGCCCACCGGCAAGGGTCAGATCGCCCGCGCCACGAACCACGCTCGACACTACGGTGTTGCCCGCCACAGTGGGCGGCATGAGATCGGTATTGAAAGCGTTAATACCCACCCACATCATCGGCGCGGGCAGGGCCGCACCACCGGCGCGTTGCGCGGCCAGCACCGGATGGGCGGCACGACGGCGCCTGCTGTCGATCCCCTCCGCGATCCGCCGGGCACGGGTGCCTACCTCCGGCTCGCCCCAACACAGATCGACTCCGACATTGCGGAAGTTATTGCGTGCCAGAGATTCCCCGGAATCGGCAACCGTCACCTCTGCGCCCAGCCTGTCCGGAACCCACTGACCGTGATCGCGCAGATACTGCGGCAGCGCCGTACCGATCGCCGTCAGGACGGCAACGGTCACACTGACGTTCTCGGTGCGAAGTTCGTCGCGCGGCCGCACGATCATCCGGATCTCCCGGCGCTCATCGGGCCGGGCATTAAGCGAAATCAGCGGGAAACCTTGCGGTTCGGGCTCCAACTCGCCCGCCTCGACGAGCTCTTGCTGCTGACGATAGGCCAGGTACCCAGCGCGGCTCGCACTCAGCAGCCGAGCCAACTTCACCGGAAATCCGGCTATCCCGCGCAGCGCGGCATAACCGGGCACGTCCGGTAACGTGCCGCCCACCGCCACCGCATCGCCGAACAATGCACGCGCGGCCGCAGTGGCCCGTCGGCCATCGGCCAACGCGTGCGATACCTGCAGTACCGCGACGAGCGCCCGGCCCGGTACCTGCGGCGCGCCGTGTACCTCAGGGAAAAGATGGAGATGCCAAGGGCTTTGGCGGATGTCGACGGTACTCGTGAGCAGCGCGGCGATCGCGGATCGGCAATGCGGCCAGCCCGGCTGCGGCAGCGTGTGCACGGTCAAGGGCACCTGGGATTCATCGCGCGGCGCCCAGTACGGGTAGTCGAGGTGTCCGGCGACGTCGACAGCCCGCACGCGCAGGTCCGCAATGTGGGTCGCACGCTCGGCGATTGTCTCCCGCACGGCGGCGACATCCACCGTCGGCGAGTCGAAGCAGAACAGCAGGAACTGATCGTTCGGAATTCTCGTCGACATCCAGTACATCTGGGCGTCGCGGGGCGCCATCTGTTCGACGGATGAGCCGCTCGCGCGAAGACCATTGAACATCGTCATACGACGCCTACTTGTAGGTGCGCCAGTTGTCCCACAGCTGTTGCCACGGCGCAATTCTGCCGTAGTAGCGATACACATGTGCCTCGTCCTCGCCGGGAGCGTGCAACAGTTCGATCCGCTGCACCCCCAGGAAGCCTTGGGCAAGTTTAGGATCCGGATCGTCGACACCGATGTACATCATGTCCGTCATGGATTCCGGCGGTGCCCCGAAGTAGTAGTACCCGCGGTGGAAGCTGTAGGCACGGGAGCGTCCCTCGCGTCCCGCCTCCACGTCATAGGCGGCGGCCATGGGGTAGATCTGCAGCACCAGAGCCGTGCGGCCGCGCACGCCCGACGGCATCGAATCGTAGGTATCCCGGGCCACCTGGCGCAGACTCTCGGTGGAGTGATCACCTTCGGCGAGCATCGTGGGCCCCATGGCGCCCGCCCAGGAAAACCAGCGCGCCGCGGCCGGTTCGGACACGATGGGCAGCCGGACGATCGCCATGATCACCGATACGGCCGCGAGGAACCCGATGAATCCGTAGATCACGCGCCGCACCGCGGGCCGGGACGGGCGCCAGCGGGAAAGCCCCACCGCACCCGCGGCTATCAGCAACGCGTAGAGGCCCATGGCGTAGTGGGCACGTCCATGGGAGGCGAACATAAATGCCCCCACCAACACCGCGGCAGCACCCAGGTACCGGTAGGGGCGCGACGACGGCACCATCACGAGCGCCACGATTCCGGCCAGCAGCAGCACCAGGCCAATGAAGACGGAACCAACGAACATGCCCGCCGCGAGCGCTATCCCGCGTTCGGACTCCGCTGCCACGATCCCGGCCATCCGGAGGTACGGCCACCCGTGGGTGGCCTGCCAGATGAGGGTCGGGACGGTGGCCGCGACGGCAACGGCCGCCCCGATCCACAACTGCCGACGGCGCAGCAGCGCACGCGGCCCGAGAACCGCCGCGCACAGCAGCACCGCAAGCCATAGCGCGGGGATGAGGAACTTGACCTGCATGCTGACCGCGGTGACGATTCCCGCCCACAACAGCAGCCGATCGTCGGGCAATCGCTCCCGCAGGCCGCGGGTCCAGCGCACCAGCAGCCAGCACACCACCGCCCAGAGCGCCGGGTCGATCGCCGGCGTCTGCAGCCAGTGGGCCAGGATCTGGAACATCGCGGTGGCATATGCGATGGCGGACAAGGATTGCGTTAGGCGGCCCCCGCCGAGCTCAGCGGCGATCAACCCGCACATCAACGTCCCGATCGCGACCGCCGCAGTCGCGGCTAGGCGCAGCACCCATAACGAGCCGGGCGCGATGTTGTCGGCCATGCCCGCGATGAACGGCACCAGCGGGGGCTGGTCGAAGTATCCCCAGGACAAGTGGTCGCGTCCCGCGACAACGAAGTACGCCTCGTCGAAGAAGTAGCCGTATCCACTGCTCGCCCACCCGAACACGAGGGCCGTCAGCGCGGTAATCGCTGTCAGGTCGGCGTGTGCGACTCGCACGGACGGTATGCCAGGGATGTTATTGCCGTCGTCATACCGGGAAGTGACCGCCGCCATAGCGGGTTCACCATAGCGCGCATGCCATAGACTTCCGCCGTGCCGAGCGCCAGTAAGTACAGCGATCCGTTGACCCGCAACGATATTGGACTCTTGGTCCTGCGTGTCGCGGTGGGGGTGACGCTGTGCTGGAACGGGTTGAACATCGTGCTCGCCTCCGGCCAGTTCCTGCAACTCGGCTCATTGCCTGTCGAGACGCAGCCTGATCTGCCGGCACGGGTGCTCGCGGGTACCTACAGCATCGGCGGCGCCATGCTGGTCGCCGGACTCCTCACTCCCTTCGGCGCCTCCGCGGTGCTGGGGTCGATGCTCTATGCCGCAGTCCAGATCTATTCGGTGCGAAACGACCTCTTTCCATCCGGCCTGGCGCTGCAATTCCCCCTGGTGCTCGGCGCGGCCGCCCTGGCCGTGCTGCTGATTGGTCCGGGACGCATCTCTGTGGACGGGCGGTTTGGCCGCGACGAGTGGCCCGCAGCTGCCTCATCGGTGCTGGTCATAGCCGGAATTGGGGGCGCGATCGCGGCCTGGGTGCTCGTCAAGGGCACAAATCCGCTTTCTTAAGAGTTCAGCAAGGCCGCTCATGGTCCATGACCTGGGCCGATGCGTATAGCGAAAATTGCCAGACTTTTCCGATTCGTGACTCAATGATTTCTTAATAGTGACCCCTACTGTTCAGTACATGACGAACGAGGAATTCGGTGCCACGGTCATCGAGATCGACTTCGAAGCCATCTACAGCGGCGAGATGCTGGTTGAGGGCGACAACTCGGAGCAGACCGATGAGTGGTTCCCGCTAGCCGTATAACGGCAGGTAGGCGAACCCCATAGGGGGACGCATCGGCGAGGCGCCTAGCGCATCGCATGCCGGGCTCAGTCCCGGATGTTTCTCACTCATCCATCCACTTCTGGGCGAGGGCAGTCATTTTTGACTGCCCTCGCTTTTTTATTAAGGCGTTGATGTTCGCACTCATCGAGGACTACTGGGTGCGGGTGTTCGGAGTTGGCGCCGAACCCGGTGTCCACGTCATCGAGAGCAATGACGACTGGAATGGCGTGTTGGCGGTCGGCACTCCCGCGTGTGCGCGCATCTGTGTACCAGGCCCAATGGTGTCGAACACACGCCGGATCGTTGCTGCCCATCCCCCTGAAACTCTCCTTACCCGGGCTTTCTGGGAGGAACAGCTGCCGCACGCCGAGGTGCTGGGGCCGAACGTGCACAACTACCTCACCGAGACGACCCGACTGACCACGCATCCGGATGTGCGGCATCTTGACACCAAGGACGCCGGTGCCCTCGCAGAGCTGCGGGCGGAGTGCTCAGCCGGGGACTGGACGGAAAGCGGATTCGACCACGAAACCCAAGAACTGTTCGGCGCCTTTACCCGGGGTCGGCTGGTTGGCGCCGCCAACCTAACGATGTGGGATGGCCGCGCCACCGACGTCGGAGTGCTCACCTACGACGGAGCCCGTGGGCGTGGCTGGGGAACCCGATTGGCCGCAGCGGCGACCGCCTTCGCTGTCAACCGGCATGGCATCGCCCGCTACCGGGCCCAGGAGACCAATCTCCGGTCTCTGGCCATCGCACGACGGCTTGGATACGTGGAGTACGGACGGCACCTGGCCATCCGGCTCGGATGACTACTCAAGCTCTTCGGCGAGCTCCATCCACTGCACCTCGGCCGCATCCTTCTCGGCGACGACGGCGTTGAGCTCGGCGGTCAGCGTCGCCACCCGGTCCGCATCGGTGGCATGTTCGGCAAGCTTCTCGTGCAGGACGGCCTCGCGTGCATCCAGCTTGGCAACGGACCGCTCGAGCCGGCCGAGCTCCTTCTGTGCGTTCCGCAATGCCGCGCCATCGCGGCCGCGATCCGATATGACTTTCACAGGAGCGGCAGCCAATGGGGTATGCCGACGCAGGTATTCCTCGATGCCTCCGGGCAGGTTGGTCAGCTTGCCGTCACCGAGTAGCGCCCACGTCGAATCACAGACCCGCTCGATGAGATACCGGTCGTGGCTGACCACGACCAGGGTGCCCGCCCAGCCGTCCAGCAGATCCTCCACCTGCTGCAGGGTTTCGATGTCCAGGTCGTTGGTGGGCTCGTCGAGAAGAAGCACATTCGGCTCCGCCATCAGCACACGAGTCAGCTGCAGTCGGCGACGCTCGCCACCGGAGAGATCGCCGACGGGGGTGCGCTGACGCGCCGGGCTGAACCCGAGCATCTCGGCGACCTGGGAAGCTGACATTTCCTTGTCGCCCAGCGTAATCCGCAGGGCGATCGACTCGATCGCATCGAGCACGCGGATGTCGCCCGGCAGGTCGTCGAGTTCCTGGCGCAGCCAGCCGATGCTGACCGTCTTGCCTTCCTTGCGATGCCCGGCCGCCAAGGGCACCGCGCCGGCAAGCACGCGCAACAGGGTCGTCTTCCCGGATCCGTTGACCCCCACCAGGCCGATGCGCTCGCCTGGGGCCAGGCGCCAGGTCAGATCACGCACCAGCTCCTCACCGGTGGGTGTCGTCACCGTCGCGTCCTCAAGCTCGATGACGATTCTTCCCAAGCGTCGGCGCGCAAATGCACTGAGCGCCACTGAGTCTCGTGGGGGTGGCACGTCCGCGATCAAGGCTTCGGCTGCCTCGATCCGGTATCGGGGCTTGGACGTACGCGCGGGGGGGCCGCGGCGCAACCAGGCCAGCTCCTTGCGCGCAAGATTGCGGCGACGTGCCTCGGCGGCGTCGGCCTGGCGCCCGCGTTCGGCACGCGCGAACGTCCAGTCCGCGTATCCGCCTTCGTACGATTCGACGCTGCCGTCGACGACCTCCCACGTGCGGGTGGCCACGGTGTCCAGGAACCACCGATCGTGCGTCACGACCACCAGCGCGGTGCGCCGCGCAAGAAGGTGCTCGGCGAGCCATTGCACGCCTTCGACATCTAGGTGGTTCGTCGGCTCGTCCAGAATCAGCAGATCCAGATCGCGAACGAGGGCGGCGGCGAGCCCCACCCGGCGCCGCTGGCCTCCGGACAGCTGGTCCACCCGTCTGTCGAGGCCGAGGGCCGCCACGCCGAGCCCGTCGAGAATCGAACGGATCCGGGCATCCCCGGCCCATTCGTGTTCGGCGACGCCCAGCGGCGCGATCACGACATCGAACACGGTGTCGCCGACAAGGTCCTCCCGCTGAGTGACGACGGCTTGGCGCAGGTCCCCGGTCCGGCTCACTCTGCCCTGATCCGCCGGCTCGACACCCGCAAGCACCTCCAGCAGCGTGGTCTTGCCGCCGCCGTTGAGGCCCACCACTCCGATGCGGTCTCCCGCCTGCACCCCGAGACTCACGTTCGAGAGCAACGGCTTGACGCCGTATGACTTCGAGACGCTCTCGAGGTTGACGAGGTTGATGGCTTTGGCAGGGGAGGTCATGGCCTCCACAAACTACTCAGGCACAGGCAGCCGGCGCCACTTCCCTGCCCCGGTCGAGCAGTCCCGCCCGCCGCAACGCGAACAATGCCGCGGCACACACGAGTCCAATACCGGTGAGCGATACCCACAGCAAGGCGGGCTTACCGTGCTGCTGGGTGTACCCGAATATCGAGCCGGTCAGGAGATTCCCGGCCAGAATGCCGACACCGACGATCGTGTTGTACAGCCCGTAATGAGTGGCAACCAACCGGTTACGCGCCAACCTGACCACGGTGTCCATCTCGAACGGGAAGGTCGCGATGGTGCCCACGGCCAGCAGGGCCGCCGCCAGCAGCAGCGCAACGATCGCCGGGACTGATCCGGCCGCCGCCCCTGTGGGGAGCAGCATCAGCGGCACAAAGGCCGCCGCAATGACCAGCATCCCGAGCACCAAGCTGCGACTAGGGCCGAACCGTGCGGACAACCAGCCCGTGAGCCGCACCTGGCCGGCGATCGCCACCAGCCCGGAGACCACGAAGATGCTTGTCACCAAGACCGTTTCGGATTTCTTGTCGCTGGTCAGCAGTGCCGCCTGGAACGGCAACGCCAGGTACACCTGGAACGTCAGCACGTACGAACCGATCATGGCGCCGGAGAACAACAGGAAGGCCTTGTTGGACACCACCGAGCGCCAGTCGGCCAGCACGGGCTGCCGATCCACGTCCTGCTCGGCGCGGTTCGGTGGCAGGGCCATCAATTGGATCACCGTCAGGACCGCGAAAACCGCTGCGGCGACGGCGCAGGTGATCCTGAAATCCCAGGCTGTCAACGCCAGACCGATGATCGGCCCGAAGAGGATTCCCGCCTGGTAGAAGACGTTGAAGACCGCGAACGCCTCCACCCGGCGCTCCCCAGAGTCCGCCGCCAGGTATGCGCGCACTGCGGGATTGAAGAGTGCGCCCGCGAAACCCGTTGCCGCCGAGGCGATCAATATCGCCGGCAGCGAGCCGACAAAGGCCAACATCAGGAATCCGGCGACGCGCAAGAGACATCCGGCCACGATCAGTGGCTTGTATCCGAACCTGTCGGCCAGAGTGCCGCCGACCAGAAACATGCCCTGCTGAGAGAAGTTTCGGACACCCAGCACTAGACCCACCATCCACGCCGCCAAACCCAGCGGCCCGGCAAGGTATCCGGCGAGGTAGGGCATCAGCATGTAGAAGCCGACGTTGATGGCGAATTGGTTCACCATCAGGATCTGGCTGGGACGATCGAAAGACCGGAACTGGCGGAAGGTTTGGATCACGCCTTCCTCCCTATCGGATCGATCACATGGGTCAGCCTTGTCCATCGGTCTACCACCCGATCCGACGGATCGTCGATCACATCGGGATCCTGCGCCGGTGGGCGATCCAACAGATCGTGCTCACGGCAGTAATCGTCATCGTAGATTGTGCCGTGGTAGCGCATCGGGCCGTCGGGGAAGATGGCGGCGACGCGCGATCCGGGCGCCGATGTCCGCGCCACCCACCCTGCGACCAATGCCACCGCCCCGACGCTCCATCCGCCGCTGGCATGGTAGGTCGACGCCAGGGTTCGGGCCGCCCAGACAGCCTCATTCGGCGCGACCCAATGGGCTTCGTCGAATGCCGGGTAGTCGACATTGCCCGGATAGATGCTCGACCCGAGGCCGCGCATCAGCCGCGAGCTGGCGGGCTGCCCGAAGATCGTGGAGCCGATGGTGTCGACACCGACCAACCGCAGATTCGGATTGTGTTCCCGCAGCACACGTCCCACGCCCGAGGAATGTCCACCGGTTCCCACCGAGCAGACCAGGGCGTCCACGGTGCCGAGCTGGTCGATCAGTTCCTCCGCGAGCCCGCGGTAGGCGTCCACATTGTCGGGGTTCTGATACTGGTCGGGGCACCATGAATCCGATTCGGCGGCAAGTATTTCAGCGACGCGATCCTTGCGTGCCTGCTGCCAGCCCCCGACCGGATGCGGCTCGGTCACGGTGACCACCCGCGCACCGTATGCCGTCAGCATGCTGCTCACAATGGGCTCCAGGCCCGGATCGGTGACGAGGGTGACCGGGTGACGGTAGATGATTCCGGCCAGGGCCAGCCCCAACCCCAGCGTTCCGCTGGTCGATTCGACGATCATGGCGCCGGGCTTGAGATCCCCGCGCGCCCTGGCCTGCTCGATCATGTGTAGCGCGGGCCGGTCCTTCATGCCGTTGGGGTTGTGTCCTTCGAGTTTGGCCCAAAAGCCGGTGCCCGGTGTCGCGAATGGCTCCGATACCCACAACACCGGGGTGTTGCCGACCAAAGTGTTGGGATCGTGGAACTTCGGTCCCAAGTGAGTGCAGCTACGACGAGATGACAGAGCGATGCTGTTGTTCATGGAGAATCCCTGCGTGAGGGGCCGCACGATACGGCCACGAAGCTGATGACGGCATGTGGGCATGGCGGGACTCCGCTTTGCCCGAGGCGCCGATCAGCGCCGAATGACGCAGAGATTAGTGAGAATGTCGCGGCCCGTTCGGGCCCCGTGATAGCCGGCGGCCAGCGGTGGACCCCGTGCGAGGTGGGCAGCCACGGGCTGAAACACCAGGGCGGTAAGGACCAACGCCGCCAGCACGAAAAGAACCCGCAGCGGATTGTGACCCCGGGCCAGTGAAACCAGCCCGTCCATGGTCTGGCATGCCATCTGATGCGCGGCGTTGTCGAGGTGCGCATGCGTGGCCGATGGACCGTGCCCGATGAGTGCGGCGTGCGTTGCCTGATGGTGTGGCGCCTCGGCGCCGCCGTGATCGGCGGAGGCGCAATGCAGGACCGGCAGACTCGCGACCATGGCAACCATGGCCGCGATAAGCCAGAGCCGACCACGGCCACGGGTGCGGCGCGCTCCGGTCAGCATGTAGCGAGGCTAGCACGATGTCACATACCCTCATGGGGTATGTGACCCGATCGCTACCTATCCGTGCTCAGCACTCAACGCTCACATGCATGACCCGGGTCGAGCGCCGCGCCAGCGGACCAGAGAGATCGGCCACACAACACGTCGCGACCGCAGCGCGCAATTGCGCATGCATACCCCTACGGGGTATGCATGAAGACATGACAACGGGCGATTCACCACTGCTTGACCGCCGCGGGCTCCTCCGTCTGGGCATGACAGTTGCCGCAGCAGGGTTTCTCGCGTCCTGCACCAAGAACTTCCCCGCAGCCGCGACACCACAACGCGTTAACCCTGACTCGGCCCGGGTCGCCGCAACGGAAGCGGCCCGGCGGACGCAGGGAGCCCAGGTCAGACAGTTCGCTCTGAATGCCGGACCCGCGCAGATCGACCTCGCCGGGACCCGGGTGTCGACATGGGCGTACGGAGGGCGGGTACCCGGCCAGGAGATTCGCGTGCGCAAGGGTGAAATCCTCCGCGTGCAAACAGTCAATAACCTCCCGGCCCCCACCACCGTGCATTGGCATGGCCTGGCGCTACGCAATGACATGGACGGCGTACCCGGCCTCACCCAGCCGGAGATCCCGCCGACTGGGGTGTTCGACTACGAGTTCGCGGTGCCTCACGCGGGGACCTATTGGTTCCACCCCCACGTCGGAACGCAAATCGATCGCGGGCTCTACGCGCCGCTGATCATCGAGGACCCCGACGAGCGTGTCGATTACGACGAAGAACTGGTCGTCGCTCTCGATGATTGGATCGACGGCACCGGCACCGATCCCGACCAGGTGCTGGAAGGGCTACGCGCAAAGGGCATGCCACCGATGGATCACTCCATGGGAGGCATGGGGATGGACCCCACCGCGCCGCTGGGTATGGACGCCGGCGATGTGAAGTATCCCCATTATTTGATCAATGGACGGGTGGCCGCCGATCCGTTCGCCGCTACCTATCGCGCCGGACAGCGCGTGCGGCTGCGCATCGTCAACGCCGGCGGCGACACGGCGTTCCGGATCAGCATTCCCGGTGCGCCGATGACGGTTACGCACACTGATGGTTTCCCGGTGCAGCCCTACCGGGCCGACACCATCCTGGTCACCATGGGCGAGCGGGTCGACGCCGTGGTCACGATCCCGGGTTCATCGGTGCCGCTGGTCGCCGTGCCCGAGGGGAAAAAGGGCTTCGCTCAACTGATTCTGCGTTCGGGCGATACGCCGGTACGCGGGCGCGCCGAAGACGCCGCGATGCTGATGAAGTCCCAGGTGCCGCTGGATACCGCGACGCTGACGGCCTCCCCCGAGGTCCAGCTGGGGCGACGCGACCCAGACGTCACGCATGACGTGCGCTTGGCCGGGCCGGTCGGTAAGTACACCTGGACCATCAACGGCAAGACCTATGACCCGCGCGATGGACTGCCGGTGCGTGACGGGCAACGCGTACGTCTGCGTTTCATAAACGACTCAATGATGTTCCACCCCATGCATCTACACGGACACACATTCTCGGTTCGAGATGCGAAGGGGGCCTTCCGCGCCCGGAAGGACACTGTTCTCGTGGCCCCCATGAAGACCGTCGAGGTGGACTTCGACGCCGACAATCCCGGGCAGTGGCTTACCCACTGCCACAACATCTATCACGGCGAAGCAGGAATGATGGCGGTCGTGTCCTACGTGCAGGACTGACGCGCACAGAACATTCCTCGACACATAAGGGAATTGCCCGGCTATATGCGACAACTCCGGTTGATCAGTCAACAATGACAGGGTGACGAATCGCTGGTTTGGGCTCACATCGACTGTGCAGACCCCGCGCGGCTCTTGTCGTTCTGGGGCACGCTGCTCGACCTCGTACCTTCGGCCGAGCACGGTGACGATCCGGGGTGGGCCACGCTGGGCACGCGCGCCGTCGATCAACCCCGGCTTACCTTTCAGCGTGTGCCGGAGGCGAAGACCTCGAAAGTGCGCCTTCATCTCGATGTTGAGGTCGATGACATCGATGTGGCGAGGGCTCAAGTGGAGCGACTCGGCGGATCGTGGTCGGGCGAGCGCCATGACTACGACGAGGGCATGGTGCTCGTCATGCTCGATCCGGAAGGAAATGAGTTCTGCCTCGTCCGGTTCTACGACTGAGGCGTCCAACTCGCCGCGAAGTATCGCCTGTATCTGCGCGACCCGTTCGCGTGAATGTGACTGTGAAATCGTTGATCGCCAGCTGCACCTGCCAACACCTTCCAAGCCGCCGGCCCGGTTCCCCGAAACTCGAGATGGGCGAGGGCATCTGCGTCAGCTTCCCTGAGCGCGCGCAGCACCTCGTCATCGCTCCGCTTCGCTTCCTCGGCGTCCTGTACCCGCGCGGCCGCGGGCATACACGTGGATCCTTCGCCCATGACAATCATCGCGACACGCTCAGCGCGCTCAGCCAAATCCCGTCCTAGTTCGGCGCACGCCGCCGACGACGCATCGAAATCGATCGCTTGGAAGGCGACATCGGCCACAATCATTCCCTTATTACCGATCCGGGATTGAATCATGAGCCAGTATCCAAGAGTCAGGGATAGCGGTAAGGGTTGAGGGGCCGCGCTGTCGATACCCCACCCGTAGTTCCAGCGGATACCGTTCGACCAGAGGCTTCCGTATGCGCAGGCCGGATCGAAACTCCTGGTCGTATCGTCACCGCCTACGATCACAACCAAGTGAGGTGCATTCTCTGCAATGGCACTCCCCCTGCCGGAAATCGGAATATTCAGTCGGCCAATAGATTCCAGACAAGCATCACGGAGCTGCCGCCACTTCCTGTCTGCCCTGCCTGCTATATCGGGTATCAACATCATCGGGTGTGGGCATATCGCAGCCGAAATCAACGCCATCAGATCACGTCACACCGATCCACTGGCGGCCCAGGCGTCGACGGTAAAAGTCAAAGAGACAACAGAACTCACCAAGCAATGTTATGCCGCAATGTCACAGACATCGCATCAGGGGCGACAACGTCGACGGCACCGATTCCGCAGCGGCCACGCCCCATCAGGATGCACGAGTGCCGAACGTTCCGAAGCGGTCAACGGCATGTTCAGGATCAGCCGATGGCGGCACCGGTTGCGCGAAGCTAGCAGCGACGGGACAAAGACAGATCGCCAAATTCGTTGCCGCGGCATCAGGTAGGGAGTCCACCGCCACCGCTCCGTCGCCCGCATTCGATCGGATGCTGAGGTCGGCCACACCGACCCTGCGCTGCCGCCAGCTCTGGCGGATACGAACGCCCAGGGCTGAATCGAATGTGGTGATAGTGAGATTGCGCGTCAGCTGTGGGTGTGACTGGGCGAGGATCAGTGGCTGGTACGGCCGCCGCACCCACGCGGTTGCGCACCGCCCGCAGACAATCCAGGTGTAGCACAGCCGGACAATTAGTAGGACCAATGCCAGGATCACGAGGAAGGAAAGTTCGACGTTGATCACCGCGGCAACGGCTGCGGCAGTCAGCAGCGCAAGCGGAATAGTCGCTGACTCTTGCAAACGGATCCGCCGCGCGGCCCGACCGTGGCCGGGAAGCCGACCCCCTGCACTGAGCGCAGCAACGGCATCCGGCCCGCGATGGGAAAGCACATCGCGGGCCACGTCGAGCGCGATCGCGCGTGCCGCCGGCGGCAACAGTTCAACATCCTTGTGCCCCACAACTTCCGCATGTAGCCGCGCACCCCTGGCCCACCGCAGCGGAATAGGCTCGGTCAATCTAATTCCGCGAATCCGGCTCCGGGTGAAAGTAATTGCTTTGGTCTCGAACAGCCCCCGCCGATAGACCAACAGCGGGTCCTCGGCGCCGTTCTTACCCACCGATTCCTCTAGGCGAAACCGGCCGTAGCGGACTGCGTACGGCAACAATACGATCGCGACTCCCGCCGCCACACTGAGGACAATCAGCAACGGCGTGGCGACTTGGTTAAGCGCCGCCTGCGCTTGCGCACTGAGCCCGTCAAACGGGCTCACAAAGCGATCACCAATCCGGTTCGCCAGGAACACCACGCCCACAACGCCCGTCCAGCCGATGGGAGTGAGCAGGGCGTAGCCAAACCACCCGGGTTTAAAGGCGGCAATCAACCGAGCGTTGGAAGCCTCTTCGCTGACTTCGGTTTCCAGGCTCGCGCTAATGCCGCGGACGGATTGAGACGAGAGCCCTTTCAGAACCAGAGTGTTGGAATCGTCGTTGGTGGTCAGCTGCAACGTCTGCAGCCCACACAGTCGATCCAGCATTTCGGCAGATACAACCAGCGTTTCAATCGCACTGCGCGCGACAGACTCTCGCTTGGTGCTTAGCCCCCGAATTTCCAGCACAACTGCGTCGCCGCCGACCTCGATCGTGGTTCTCCACCACGCCCAGGCTTTCAACAGAACTACCAACACGAGGTACGCCAGAAAAAAGAGCAGCAACGACCTATTGATCAAGACCAAGGCCAGACCAGCCCAGCCAATCTTGAGGGTCTCAACCAACTCCCGCAGAATCCACCGCGGCGATCGACGAAACGTCATTCTTCGGTATCTGCGGTACTGACGATTGCAGATCTGCCAGCAATCTCTGCCGCGACCAGGTGGTCAATGTTGTCGATGCTGATCGTGCCAGCACCCGAACCAGCGCTGATGGTCAGCGTGGAGAGCCCGAACTTTCGCTGCAGCAATCCACGTTCCACAGTGATCTTCTTGACCCGTTGGATAGGAATGATCGCGCGGACGTGCGTAATCCAACCGGTTTGGACATACAGGGCCATTTCGTTGAACTCCCAACGGTGCACACGTATGCGCAGGTTGGAGCGGACAATAACGTAAGGCACTGCGAGAATTCCGATGACGGCCGCGGCGATCCACCACCATAATCGGCCGGGCGCAAAGAACCCCACCACTACGATGACTGCGCTCAGGACGAGATAGTTGGCAATGCCCTGAATAATCCATAGCCTACGCGCGTTCGGACCCAGCCGGTTGGCAGGTGCGACAAAAAGCATCGAGGTGGTCACAGGGCTGATCATAGGGGAACGTGACCGACAGCAAATAGAGGTCTGCGCAGGCAGCGACATTCGCCAGGGGATCGCAGCCGTGGTTGCGCAACAGATCTTGATCACGCTCGACACGCTTTCCACCGTCCAAGATCGGACCTTGAAACGGAACTCCACCGCTTCACCGTCGGCGGATGCTGATCACCGGTGCCCGCGAGCCGTGGAGCAACCCCTTCAGCCTGCATCGTCTTTTAGGCTTGCGCAGAGAGCCATAGAAGAGAGAAGGGACCACTCGATGACCGAACAAGGCGCAATTCGCCCGGAAGATGTCCTATCAGACGCCCAAAACTCCGCAACAGTCGATGGAGTCACCGTACGCAAGGGCACCGTCGCCGCGTTCATCGCAAACGCCAAACTGCTGGAAACCACTCCTCGGTCAGATCCGCGCTACGCAGACATCGAAAGCGAGCTTCGAAACCTTGCACCCGGGGTACGCGCCGTCGGGCTCCTCGATGTCTTCTCGCCACGCTCGTCACTCGTCGCGTCCATCCTTGACGAGTCGACCTCCGGTTAGGCGCTACTCGACCCCGGACGACCCGGCATCGTCAAGCAGCTTTCCTCTTAGACGTTGAAACGGAACTACCACCTGGGCATATGGCTAAGTTGATAGTCGTTGACACCGTTTATTTTGCCAGCTCAGAGGCGTTAGCAGCGTTGACAGTTAACGACTGGTGCTGAATCTACTGCGGACGCACTGCGGACGGGGAGAAAGTCCCGGCACGAACTAGTCGTGCTCGGCCATGCTGCGGCGATGGGCCGCCCACAGATGTTGTATTTGACGACGGCAGTCCTCTTCGATCGCCTGCCTGACGCCAGCGGGCACGGCATTCCCGTAATCAGGGTGATCATCGAGCCAGTCAGTGATCTTCTCGTCCACCATCGCGCGGTAACGAACGCGGAATGCCTCTTCGTCGGTGGCAGTTGGCTCCGGCTGCGTCAGCCGGGATGGTGCGGACTCTGAGTCAGAGAGATCTGTAAGGCGACCACCGAGATGATCTACAAGCGGGTCGGTCCCCAGCAATCGAAGGTACTTCTTGGCCGACAGCTTCTGGTTGTTCACCGCGCGCGGAGACGCCCCGAGCTTGACCAAGAGTTCGTAAAGCTGAACCTGAACTGAAGCTGGGGCCATTGGAACCATGAAAATCGGCGTGCATCCGTCGTCGCCGCGCCAATTGGCTTCCGCCTCATGGGCGATCAGTAGCTGAACAATCTCAAGTCGTCCCCGCTGCACTGCCAGATGTAACAGGGTGTAACCAGCGGTGATGTCCTGGTTCACGTTGATGCTGCCGGTGGCAAGTGTGGACCGGACCAGCTCCGAGTCGCCCCGCTCAACCGCGTGGATCAGCTCTTCAACATCGGGGTGAAGTCGAGGTGTCGCTGGCATAGGGCTCCTACTGCACCCCGAAGATTTCTTTCAGCTCTTCGTTAACCATCGTCTCGGCGACGTTCCTGGGAGTCTTCCCGACACTGTTCACACTGTCCGGGTCAGCGCCGCGCGCAAGCAGTAGCCGAACCACGAGCTTGCTTTCAGGCCCAGGCTGGAACATTGCGACCCATAGAGGCGTATTGCCGTGAGAGTTCTTGGGGTCTACCTGTGCCCCGTTGTCGAGCAGGAGGGTACTGGCATCCAATTCCCCTTGCTGTGCAGCGAAATGAAGTGGTGTGAAATCCTGCTGGTCTCGTGCATTTACGTCGGCGCCCTCCGCGATGAGTTCGCGGAGCAAATCAACCTTGCCGTCTAGGGCTGCGTAGTGGATTGGGGACCGTCCGCCTTGGTCAACTGCCATGTCTATTTCTCTTTCGGTTGTTCCCAACGGTGGCCGCGATTTGATCCCTGATTCTCAACCCGGTAGTGGTTGGGATTGTTCTCGTACTCGATGAGTTCTTTTCGGGTCCAGCCCTCTTCACGTGCCTGTATCCGGGTTCTCCACCACTCGAAACCAGGCCGGTGACCGTAGTCGAACGGGCCGTTCTTCGGTATGGGTTCAAGGGTGTTGGGATCAAGAAGGTTCCCGTCTTTGTCGACTAAGCCGTCCCGGCGCTGAGCCGCATCGATTTCCTCTTTGGTGCCCTTTCGAAGCTTGACGCGACGTCCGGCTACATCGTAGGCGTCGCCCTCTCCAGCTGCTTCGTTGACCGAGTTGTATTGGACGGCCACGGGCGAGGCGGCTGCCAGCGCCTGGATATCGCTAACAGCGCTGATCGCTGACGCTCCTGCGTACGCTGCTGTGGTTGTGTATGCGGCTAGCGCTAGCGCATCGAGTATCTCTATTGCTAGTACCCCGGCGGCCGTCAAGGCTGCGGCTCCACCGCCAGCGCCGACCGCCGCGCCGACACCGAAGGAAACGAAACCCGCGATGATGCCTATGCCGACGGCTACTAAGGCCGCCTCAACGAGGGTTTTGACTTCGTCTTCGAGACGGTTGTGCGCGTTCTCGATGTCTCTGGAGTAGCCATCGGCCGCCGAAGCTAAATTGCTGAAATTGGTAGCGATCTGTCTGATCGCTTTCGCCAAGTTCCCGGCGTTCGTGGAGATTTGCGGAGCTTCAGGAACCTGCAGGCCGCTGAGCTTGGCGTTGGTGGGTGCCAGAGCATCGGCAACGCCATTGAATGCGACCGACAGATCACGGCACGCTGTGCCGAGTGAGCTGAGCTTGTCGATGTCGCCGTTGGGCCAAATCCTCCCGCCGACATAGCTTTTGATCTTGGACCACCAGCTGGGGTCTTTGTTGGGACCGCCGTAGGTCGAGGGCGCGTTGGGTACGAAGTGCAGTGGAGACATCCAGCTGGGTACTGCCAGATCGGCTTGCTCGTCGATGCCGCGCACATCGTTGGAATTACGGTAGTTGAATGCCGACTGCTGCAAAAGGTCGTGCATGCTGCCGGTGGCGTTGATGACCGCAGTCATCGCCTCTAGATTCTCATTGAGCTTCGGATCGAACCCATCGGAGAATTTCTTGCCCGGATCGTCCGAGCCTGCGATACCGCCAATTCCGGCCAGCGCGCCCTTGAGCTTGTCCGCCGCTGCCGCCAGCTCGTTGCGGCGGTCGTGGTAGTCATCGCAGGTGTCTTGAAACGTGCCCTTGCGGAAGTGAATTGGGGGTGCCATTACGACGGCCACATCCGCTTGTTCGCAGCGACCGCTTTGGAGTAGTTGCCGTGTGCGGTGCGGCTCCCCGCCTTGAGCTTGTCGAGCCCTTCTTGCATCTCTTCCAGGGCTGCGACCCATTTGTCATGCCACTCGGTATGCGCCGCGGCTGATTTGCCGTCCCATACCGAGTGCAGCTGGTCCATCTGGGATATGAGCTGATCCGAGGCGGTATCCACAAACTTGTTGAACTGATCCATCTGCACTACCAGCTCGTCAAGGTCATCGAGATCAACGTCGAAATCGTCCTCAGATCCTCCGGAGCTACCGCCAGGCCGAGCCATATCAGCGCCCCCGCTCGTCAACCTGCTGAAAGTCCTTGCCGATGGCCCCGACCAACACCCCCGAGTCGTGCAAGGACGACATCATGTCGGAGAACCCCTTCTGCCACTCAGACCAGCCCTCATGGATCAGCGCGGAAGCCTTACCTGTCCAACTTCCCCCGAGCACGTCCTCAGCCTTGCGATCCAGATTGCGTTTACCGGTCTTGAATTGCTCAGAGGCTTCCTGGATGAACTTCGCCGCAGCTTGCAACTGCGCAAACTCCGCACGAACCACATCTGGATTCGGTTCAACCCGTCCCATGCCCCTGCCTTCCTGTCCCCAGCGAATCCACAGCAGCTAGCCCTCTGGTTCGTGAGCGAGTTTGCTCCTCCTGTGCAAATCCTGCCCGCACGCTATCACCGAACTAACTAGGTGACCCACCTGAGTTCCGGGGTCAGCGCCAGCGGACAGCAACTAGATCTGGCGCACATCCCCCCCGGATCGTGGTAGATGCATGCCGTCGTCGACTGCCAATTTCTGCCCGGAGGGTCTAGAGTCGCGGCAACTGTCACCGGACTATGTCCACGCTGGGCCACGATGGCTGCCACCACGGTGAACGCCACCTGCTCATAGCCGAAGACCTGCGTAAATGGTGCGGTGATGTGTATGCGACCGCCAATATTATCCGCGCGCGATACAAGCGCGGCAAAGCTCACTTTTGCCATAGGCGCAGGTGGCCGCGCGTACAGTTCCCTGATCGCGCTCGACCGACGGAGGGGAACACGCCATGAAGACCAAGGTCGTTCCGGCATTGATGGCAGCTGGATTTTCTTTCCTGCCAATATCTTTGGCGTCGGTTGCGCAGGCGGATCCGCCCTACGGGAACTGCACCGAGGCGCACCAGGACGGGGCGTACAACATCAAGAAGGGCGAGCCCGGATATCGGGCGAAACTCGATCGCGACGGCGATGGCGTCGCCTGCGAACCCAAGCCCCAATAGGCTGTTTTACCGGGGTTTTCGGTGGCGTCAACGACTTCATCGGCGCCCTAACCAACCTTCTCTACGGCCCCTAACCGGTGATGGCCGCTTTGGTGGAAAATGTGGTGAATGTAGAGCCGCCTATGCCCCGAGGTGCAGCTAAGCGGCCAGGGAGGGGTATCCCCCTGGGTGCTCAAGCTTCAGGTGGTTCTACGTAAGGGAGGCCGACAGCTGCGAGCTTGGTCTGCATGTTGATGTCGCTAGTGGCCACGTAGAGGGCAGATCCTGGGTGCTCGGATTGCAGCAGAAGAGCAGACGCGACGAGCCGGTCGTCTGGCAACGCGCCAACGGCGGAAAGGTTGAGATCCGGCCCCCGAAGTTCGGCAGCGAGCGCACCGTATATGCCCCCAAGAGCCTCATCGAGACCATTAGCGAGCACGTCCGGGTATATCGTCCGGGTGACGATCCGGGACGCTGGCTGTTCCCTGGCGAGAAGGACCAGCCGCTACATCAGAACTCGGTCGGGTACTGGTGGCGCCGCGCATGGGCGAACGTCGAACACGCCTACCGGCTACACGACCTCCGGCACTTCTATGCCTCCGGGCTCATCGCTGCCGGATGCGACGTGGTGACGGTCCAGCGAGCGCTTGGGCACTCGTCAGCCACCGTCACGTTGTCGACGTACGCACATCTGTGGCCTGACGCGAACGACCGTACCCGTAAAGCCGCTGGCGAGCTTTTCGAGCAGTCGATTAATCTTCCTGCGGACGCTCTGCGGACTGAGCAGCCATAAATGCCAGTTGAACTGCATGTTCAGACGTTGAAACGGAACTCCACCACGTCACCGTCGACCATGACGTACTCCTTGCCTTCCATCCGGACCTTCCCGGCTGCCTTCGCCGCGGCCATCGAGCCCGCCTCGACGAGGTCCTCATAGGACACCACCTCGGCCTTGATGAAGCCCTTCTCGAAGTCGGTGTGAATGACGCCGGCAGCCTTCGGCGCGGTGTCGCCCTGGTGAATCGTCCACGCCCGCGCCTCTTTTGGCCCGGCGGTCAGGTAGGTCTGCAGCTTTAGCGTGTGGAAACCCGCATGCGCCAACGCATCCAGACCCCGTTCTGTTTGCCCGATCGACTCCAACAGCTCAGCAGCGGACTCCTCGTCCAGCTCCTGCAGTTCGGACTCGATCTTCGCGTCCAGGAATACCGCATCGGCCGGGGCCACCAGCTGCCGCAGCTGCGCAACACGGGCCTCATCGCCCAGCACCGACTCGTCGGCGTTGAACACGTACAGGAAGGGCTTGGTGGTCATCAGGTTCAGCTCGCGCACCACCGACCAGTCCTGCCCCGTCGAGAACAGCGTCTTGCCGCTGTCGAGTATCTCCTGCGCGGCCTTGGCGGCATCGGCGAGTGGCTGGCGGTCCTTCTTGGTCTTGGCTTCCTTTTCCAGCCGCGGCACCGCCTTCTCCAGCGTCTGCATATCGGCGAGGATCAGCTCGGTCTCGATCACCTCAATATCGGCCGCCGGATCCACCCGGCCGTCGACGTGAACGACATCGTCGTCGGCGAACACCCGCACCACCTGACAGATGGCATCGCATTCGCGGATGTTGGCCAGGAACTTGTTCCCGAGCCCTGCCCCTTCGGAGGCACCCTTGACGATGCCGGCGATGTCCACGAACGTCACGGTCGCAGGCAGCGTGCGCGCCGAGCCGAACACCTCCGCCAGTTTGTCCAGGCGCGGGTCCGGCAGTGGCACCACGCCCTCGTTCGGTTCGATGGTCGCAAACGGGTAGTTGGCCGCCAGCACGTTATTGCGCGTTAGCGCGTTGAACAGCGTCGACTTTCCGACGTTCGGCAGACCAACGATTCCCAAGTTCAGGCTCACGAGATGGTGAGTCTACGGACCCGGGCGGATAAGAATGCTCAGGTGACCTTTTCCACCAAGCGGATCTATGAGCCTCCCGACCCGTCAGACGGATATCGCGTGCTGGTCGACCGCCTCTGGCCGCGTGGTGTGAGCAAGGCCGCCGCGCAGGTCGATCTCTGGTTCAAGGACATCGCACCGAGCCCGGACCTGCGGGTCCGCTGGCATCACGGCACACCCGAGGATTGGGGCGTGTACGCCGACGAGTACCGCGCCGAGCTGTCCACCAATCCTGCGGTGCATACCGCCCATGAGCTCGAACGCGAACATGGCACCGTCACGCTGCTGTACGCCGCGAAAGACCCCGAGCACAATCACGCGATCGTGCTGCTGGACGTCCTCAGTGGTTAGTCAGTGGTTGATGTCAGCAGGTGATGTCGACGTGCATGACCCGATGATTCGACAGGATGGAGCCACCCCAGCTGGCTCCCGGTGCGTTAATCGACGCACCCGGGGCCAGTAGCCGCCCGGGACGGACGGCGGTCGCCTTGCAGTCGGCCATGGGACCGCTACCCACACGGTTGACGACGACAATGTTGCCGCGCGACTCCAGGTCGGCGATCACGTCGGCGGCGCTCTCCCCATCGGGGCCGGCGTGCGCCGACGGCGCGGTAAGCAATGTCGCTGTGACCGCCAACGCGGCTACCGCAAAACGAGAAATCATGAATGCTCCTGTGTAGAACCGCGATACCGCGGCATGACTGACATGGGGTTGGGTCGCACCAACCCGTCAGCACCTATGTACACAGCCCCTGAGCAACACCATGCGGCCTTCTTGGCCAACGATCCGTTGCAACACAGGTGACCCCCGTGTCGCCGTGAGCAGCACGTAGCGCACCACGAAAGCGAGCACCAGCAGCATCGCCCCGGCCAGGATTCCCCGGCACATCTTGGCGATCTGCACGACCTGGGCGAAGGCATCGACCTGGGGCACATCCGCGGGCGCGGCACGGGAACCGTCCCGATCGAGGGCGTGCGCCGTGGCCGCTGATCCAGGCTCACCCATGACACTTCCCGGGTTCACCCCCACGAAGCACAGCACCCCGGCGACGAGGACCAGCACGGTAACCCTTAGGGGGTAATCGTATGACCTCATGAGCGCACACTAACTCACGGTTTGCCCCTACGCCGATACCTATACACCCGGTGGTTACGAGAAATTAACGTAACGCGCGTTGGCCGCTCACTGCTCCCGCGGAATGAGTGCCCATAACACCAGGTAGGCGAGCACCTGCGGCCCGGGGAGCAGGATCGATGCGACCGTGAGCACCCGGACGATCGTCACGTCCCATCCGAAACGCTGGGCGATTGCCGCGCACACCCCACCGATCATCTTCCCGGTCTGGGGACGTCGCAGTACAGTAGTCATAGCCTCACCGTAGGGCACCGAAATACCCTGGCGCATCGGGGAAGTCCCTGATCTTTCCCCTGGCCTTCGCGGCTCAGCATTTCAGGTCCACGTAGTAAATCCCATGGTCCAGAACCTTGGCCGGAGCCGAGTTCGAATCGGCCCCGACGGACCGCTCGTACCGATACACCGACGGCCCCTGCCGAACCCTGGTGACGATGCAATTTTCGAGTGGCTTATCGCCCGTCCGATTCAGGATGACGTAATTTCCTTGCTCCTCAAGGGAACTGATCACAGCCTCGGCGTCTCCGTACCCCTGCGGCCCCGCGTACGCAGCGGCCGCCAGCGCCACCGCCGCAATCGGGAGAACCACCATCATGGCGTCCAAAGCCGTTGCAAACCACGCTGTTTTGGTCATATCTCGACGCTATGAACGCCGGTCATGGGGAACATCAGGGATAGCCCCGATCTTTCCCTGAACTTGAACAGACGGTAGATGTACGACGGGTCCACGTGACGGGGACCTAAGGTAGCGCCCATGGCCACCGCGGTAGAGCCCCAGGACCTGACTCCCCCACCCGGCGTCGAGCTGCTGCGGACGGACCCCGACCTCCCGCCCGTCGGCGTGATCGATAACCGGGCGCCCTCACCCACCGCCCGTGTGGTGCTGGTGTTGGTGGCACTGCTGGGCGCCTTCGCCTGGACGATGATCGCGCTGCTGCGCGGGGAGCACGTCAACGCGGTGTGGTTCGTTGTCGCCGCTATCTGCACCTATCTGATCGCATACCGCTTCTACGCCAAGCTGATTGAGCGCAAGCTCGTCCGGCCACGGGACGACCGCGCCACACCTGCGGAAACCATCGACAATGGCAAGGACTTCATTCCTACCGACCGGCGAGTGCTGTTCGGGCACCACTTCGCCGCCATCGCTGGCGCCGGCCCATTGGTCGGTCCGGTGCTGGCCGCACAGATGGGCTACCTGCCCGGAATCATCTGGATTGTCGTCGGCGTGGTCCTGGCCGGCGCGGTTCAGGACTACCTGGTGCTGGTGATCTCAAACAGGCGCGGCGGCCGCAGTCTCGGCCAGATCGCCCGCGATGAGATGGGTGCCGTCGGCGGGATCGCCGCGATGGTGGCGATCTTCGTCATCATGATCATCCTGATCGCGGTACTCGGCCTGGTTGTCGTCAACGCGCTCGGCGAGAGCCCGTGGGGCGTGTTCTCGATTGCGATGTCCATCCCGATCGCACTGTTCATGGGGGTGTACCTGCGCTACCTGCGCCCGGGCAAGGTCACCGAAGTGACCGTCATCGGAGTCGCGCTGCTGCTGGCCGCCATCATCTCCGGTCGCTGGGTCGCCGATTCGGGCTGGGGCGAAGCACTGTTCGGCCTCGACAAGACCACCATCGCCTGGCTGATGATGTTCTACGGTTTCGCGGCCTCGGTGCTGCCCGTCTGGCTGCTGCTGGCACCGCGTGACTACCTGTCCACATTCATGAAGGTCGGAACGATCGCCATGCTGGCGGTCGGGATCCTGATCGCTCGCCCGGTGGCCCAGCTGCCCGCGGTCAGCGCCTTCGCCTTCAACAGCTCCGGTCCCGCCTTCGCCGGGTCGCTGTTCCCGTTCTTGTTCATCACCATCGCGTGCGGGGCGTTGTCCGGATTTCATTCGCTGATCTCTTCGGGCACCACACCCAAACTGCTGGAGAAGGAGTCTCAGGCCCGCTTCATCGGATACGGCGGCATGCTCACGGAGTCCTTCGTCGCGGTCATGGCATTGGTCACCGCGGCGATCCTCAACCAACACTTGTACTTTGCGATCAACGCCCCCAGCGCGGCAACCGGCGGCACCGCCGAGACCGCGGCCGCCTACGTCAACGCGCTGCCGATCGGCGGGCCGGACATCACCGGCGCACAGCTGACCCAAACCGCCAAGGATATCGGCGAGACATCGATCGTCTCTCGCGCCGGCGGTGCTCCCACCCTGGCCATCGGGATCAGCCATGTCATGTCGGATGTATTCGGGGGCAGCGGTTTCAAGGCGTTCTGGTACCACTTCGCGATCATGTTCGAGGCGTTGTTCATCCTCACCACCGTCGACGCCGGCACCCGCGTCGCCCGGTTCATGCTGTCGGACTCCCTGGGCAATGCCGGTGGTCCGCTGCGCAGGTTCAAGGACGCCTCCTGGCGGCCCGGGGCGTGGATCTGCTCGGCGATCGTCGTCGGCGGCTGGGGTTCGATACTGCTCATGGGCGTCACCGACCCCATGGGCGGCATCAACACCCTGTTCCCGCTGTTCGGTATTGCCAACCAGCTGCTGGCCGCCATCGCACTCACGGTGGTGCTGACCATCGTGGTCAAACAGCGGCTCTACAAGTGGGCATGGATCCCTGGGGTCCCACTGGCCTGGGACCTGACCGTCACCATGACCGCGTCCTGGCAGAAGCTCTTCTCGGCCGACCCCGCAGTGGGCTACTGGACGCAACATCACCTATATGCGGCGGCCCGGGACGCGGGATTAACGAGCTTCAAGACCGCTAAAACACCCGAGGCCATCGACGCCGTGATTCGCAACACGTTCATCCAGGGGACGCTGTCGGCTGTCTTCGCCTCACTGGTGCTGGTCGTTGTCGCGGCCGGGGCCTGGACGTGCCTGCGGGCAGTCCGGGCCGGCGGATTGGCCACTACAGAGGATCCCGATGAGCCATCGAGATTCTTCGCGCCCAGCGGCTTCCTGCCCACCGACGTGGAGAAGGACGTCGAAAAACAATGGGCAGCACGTGAACTCACCGGGACGCGGACATGAAGGTGATCAAAGGGCTGGTGTGGTGGTTCACCTCCCTCATGGGGGACCACGACTACCAGCGGCATGTCGAGCACCTGCGGCGCCGCCACCCGGGCTGCCCGGCGCCCACCGAAGCCGAGTTTTGGCGCGCGCGGTACGCCGACGCCGACGCGAATCCAGCCGCGCGATGCTGCTGACACAAGCGCGCTGACGGGCACCGTTACCGAACATCCGGCTCGGCACCGGTACCTTTCAACATGTGACAGGTCAACGCGCCCGCTCATCGGTGGAAGCCGATCATCGGTCGGCGCACCCTGATATTCCGGGTGTGCCATGGTGGGGCGCGATCCTGATCGCGGTCGCTGGCACCGCCCTTGGCTTTGCGATTGACGCGATGGCCAATGGCGAGAAGCTGACCGGCGCGTTTGCCGGATGCTATGCGGCAGGGTGCGTCGTGGCGGTTTTCGCGGTGCGGTACGCGTCGATTTTCACCGCCGTCGTGCAGCCGCCGCTCATCCTGTTCGCGAGCATCCCGATGGCCTACATGGTTATGTCGCAGGCACCACTAGCCGGCGGAAAATCGACGGCGATCACCATCGGGTACCCCTTGATCGAACGATTCCCACTGATGATCAGCACCGCTTTGGGTGTGCTGATCATCGGGGTGGTGCGCTGGTACTGGGGCATTTTCACCGGCAGGCCCATCACAGAAAAGACAGCCAAACCCGCCAGGACAAAGGCCACCAAGGCCGCGAGGCCGAAGTCTTCCGCGCGGACGCGGGTACAGGCGCTGGTGGATGCCGACGCCGACACCGCAGGCAAGGCCGCGGGAAGTACCGGCAGAAGCCGCCGTCCTCGCGCCGACGAGGCCGCCCCACGGACACGCCATGGACGACACGAATCCGGGGTGCGCCGCCGTCCTACACATGATTCCGAGCCCGTCTCACGACGGACATCGAGTGGACGCACATCAGGTGTCGGTACGCCGTGGGAGGACGAGCGCCCGATGCGGACCGAGCGCCGCCCCGCGCGTCGAGTCCGCGACGAGTACGACGATTACGGGTACGAACCGCGGCCCCGCTACCAGGAGCCGCGCGCGGAAACCGCCCGCGAACCGCACCGCCCGGCGGTCAGGTACAGAGACGAACGCCCGCCGGCGCCACGGCGTCGTCAGGGCCGATACGACGACGCCTGGGACTACGACCGCTAGGTGACCTAGCGCCGTGAGGCCCGCAGCTCGCGCGGCAGCGCGAACACCAGGGTCTCGTTGGCCGTGGTGACCGGCTGCACCTCGCCGTATCCATACTCGGCGAGCCGCTCCAATACCCCGCGCACCAGCACCTCCGGCACCGAAGCACCCGAGGTGACCCCGACCGTCGTCACGTCCTGAAGCCAGGCCGGGTCGATGTCTTCGGCGTAATCAACCAAGTACGAGGCGTGTGAACCCGCTCCGAGGGCAACCTCGACCAGGCGCACCGAGTTCGACGAGTTGCGTGAACCGACGACTATCACCAGTTCACATTCGGGCGCCATCGCCTTCACCGCGACCTGGCGGTTCTGGGTGGCGTAGCAGATGTCGTCGCTCGGCGGGTCCTGCAGCGTCGGGAAACGCTCCCGCAGGCGCTGGACCGTCTCCATGGTCTCGTCCACGCTCAGCGTCGTCTGGGACAGCCAGATGACCTTGTTCTCATCGCGCACGGTGACCTTGTCCACCGAGCTGGGGCCGTCGACCAACTGCACGTGATCGGGAGCCTCACCGGCGGTGCCGACGACCTCCTCATGCCCCTCGTGACCGATGAGCAGGATGTCGTAGTCGTCTCGTGCGAAACGCTTGGCCTCCTGGTGCACCTTGGTGACCAGCGGGCAGGTGGCGTCAATGGTCTTCAGGTTGCGCGCCGCGGCGTCCACGTGGACGGTCGGAGCCACACCGTGGGCCGAGAACACCACGATCGCGCCCTCGGGGACCTGGTCGGTCTCGTCGACGAAGATTGCCCCCGCCTTGGCCAGCGTGTCCACCACATAGCGGTTGTGCACGATCTCGTGACGCACGTAGACCGGGGCGCCGTGCTTCTCCAGCGCCCGCTCCACGGTCTCGACCGCACGATCGACGCCCGCGCAGTAGCCGCGCGGCTCGGCCAGCAGCACTCGCTTGCTGGTCGCCGGGCCGACCCGGCTTACCGCGGTGCTCACCATCCCCGGAGTGCCCATATCGACTGCAGCCATGCGTACCAGCTTACGGCCCAGCCTTTCGCTGCACGACCGACGTAAGGCAAGCTTGGACCTATGATTCGTCCTCCGTTCGGCGTCCGGTTGCTTCTTGGGGTCGCCGCCACCGTTCTCGAAGAGACCCGCAAGCTCCCGCAGGCGGTTCTGACCTATCCGATGACGGCCGCCAGTCAGACCGTGCAGAACTTCATGCGGTTCCAGCAGACGGTCACGGAATTGGCCATCAAGGGTGACGAGACCTGGGAAAACATCTTCCCGCCCACCGACGAACAGCCGGAGTGGGCGACATTCGACGAGGATCTCGACGAGCTCGACGCACCCGAACCCGACGAGACACAGGCCACTGCCGTCTACGAGGACGCCGCCGAGCGGATGACGCAGGGACGGTTTGCGCTGTACTCCTCGGAGCCCACAGACTCCTCGGACCTCTCCGCTCCCGAAGCCGCGGCGGCGCCCGCACCCGAGGCCAAGCCGGAGGTCGCGAAGGCCGCACCCAGCAAGGCGCCGGCGAAAAAGGCCGCCAAGAAAGCCCCTGCCAACAAGGTGGCACCGGCCGCACCCGCCGAACCCGCAGATCCGAATGCCCCCGACGTCGTCGTCGAGCTGGGCTACCACGACCTGACGCTGGCTCAGCTGCGGGCGAGGCTGCAGTCGTTGTCCGTGACTGAGCTCGAAGAGCTGCTGGCCTACGAGGACGCTCACAAGGCACGGGCGCCGTATCAGACCTTGCTCGCGAACAGGATCACCCGCGCCGCTGCCCGTGGCTGATCCGGGAACCAGCCCCGAGAACCCCTGGCCGGTCCGGGCTGTCGCCACACGAGTGGCCAAGTGGATCGACCGCCTGGGCCAGGTGTGGGTGGAGGGTCAGCTGACACAGATCGACGTCCGGCCGGGCAGCAAGACCGTATTCATGGTGCTGCGCGATCCGGCCGCCGACATGTCGCTGACCGTGACATGCCCACCCGATATGGTGCGCAACGCACCGGTGAAACTGACCGAAGGCACCCAGGTGGTGGTGTGCGGCAAACCCACCTTCTACACGGTACGCGGATCGTTCTCGTTGCGGCTCAGTGAGATTCGCGCCGTAGGCATCGGCGAGCTGCTGGCCCGGATCGAACGGCTGCGTCAGCTGCTGGCCGCCGAGGGGCTGTTCGACGCACGGTTGAAGCGTCCGGTTCCGTTCCTGCCTTCCCGCATCGGGCTGATCACGGGCCGCGCGAGCGCCGCCGAGCACGACGTGACCTCGGTGGCCTTGGCACGTTGGCCCGCAGTGCAGTTCGCGGTCCGCAATACCCCCGTGCAGGGACCGCACGCGGTGGCCGAGATCGTGGCCGCGCTGCAGGCCTTGGATGCCGACCCCTCGGTGGATGTGATCGTGCTGGCCCGCGGCGGTGGCAGCGTGGAGGATCTGCTGCCGTTCTCCGATGAGACGCTGTGCCGCGCGATTTCTGCCTGCCGCACTCCGGTGGTCAGCGCTGTCGGGCATGAGCCGGACAACCCGTTGTC
The DNA here is from genome assembly GCF_059813245.1 of Mycobacterium sp. NGS15. Classification (NCBI taxonomy): domain Bacteria; kingdom Bacillati; phylum Actinomycetota; class Actinomycetes; order Mycobacteriales; family Mycobacteriaceae; genus Mycobacterium; species Mycobacterium sp. NGS15. Next base: position 337,211 of record NZ_JCALEF010000006.1, read on the forward strand.
CGATCTGGTGGCAGATCTGCGGGCGGCAACGCCCACCGATGCGGCCAAGAAGCTGGTACCCGATGCGGCCGCGGAGCAGGCGCTGATTCTGGACTTGCGGCGACGTTCGGCTCAGGCGTTGCGTAACTGGGTGCAGCGCGAGCAGCGCGGGCTGGACCAGGTACGCAGCCGGCCGGTGCTGGCCGATCCGCTCCGGATGGTGACGGTGCGCCACGACGAAATCAGCGTCGCACGAACAGCATTACGCCGCGATATGAAGCGGCTGGTGGAAACCGAAACCCAACGGGTGGGCCATCTGTCGGCGCAGCTGGCCACATTGGGACCGGCCGCCACCCTGGCCCGCGGGTACTCGGTGGTGCAGCGCATGCGCGACGATGGCACCGTGGAGGTGCTGCGCACGGTGGCTGATGCGCCCGCCGGCACATCGCTACGTGTACGCGTTTCCGATGGTGCCGTGACCGCGACCGTGACCGATTCTCTGCACGCAAGCGGGGGGTCCCTCCCGCATGCGGGGACCTCATCGACGACAGGAGAACCGTCATGACCAACCCCGCCGAACTCGGCTACGAGCAAGCCCGTGGTGAGCTGATCGACGTTGTGCAACAGCTCGAACAGGGCGGGCTGGATCTGGACACGTCGCTAGCCCTCTGGGAGCGCGGCGAGGCCCTGGCTAAACGCTGCGAGGAACATCTCGCGGGGGCTCGTAAGCGCATCGAGGACGCGCTGGATTCTGACTAACACCGGCCTCCGTTAGTGTCGCGGCATGTCTGACACGACGGAACCTGGCGGTCTGGACGATATCGACACGCCCTTCCTGGCCGTCGATCTCGCGGTGATGGACCGCAATATCGAACGGCTCGCCGGGCGGCTCCGCGGCACCGGCATCCAGCTGCGGCCACATGCCAAGAGCCACAAGTGCGTTGAAATAGCGCAGCGCCAGATGGAGAGTGGGGCGATTGGCCTGACCGTCGCCACGATCGGCGAGGCCGAGGTCTTCGCCGAGGCGGGGTTCACCGATCTGTTCATCGCCTACCCACTGTGGCTGACTCCGCAGAAGGCACATCGGCTGCGGTGGGTGGCCGCCTGCGCGAAGCTCCGATTGGCGGTGGATTCCGTTGCGGGTGCCCGGCAGTTGGCCGAACATCTTGGCGATCTGCCCGTCACCGTTGTCGTCGAGATCGATTCCGGACATCATCGCACCGGGGTCGCCCCGGCTGAGGCCGGCGCGGTGGCGGCGGCAGCACGCGCGGCCGGGCTGATCGTCGTGGGTGTCTTCACATTTCCGGGCCACGGCTACACGCCAGGGCAGCGTGCCGAGGTCGCCGCACAGGAATCAAGGGCACTTGATGAGGCCGCAGACAGCCTGCGCGCGCAGGGGATCCAACCTTTGGTGCGCAGCGGCGGCTCCACCCCCACTGTCGACTCCGCCGACAACGCCGTGCTGACGGAGGTGCGGCCGGGCGTTTATCCGTTCAACGATGCACAGCAGTTCGAGTTAGACGTCTGCACTCTCGACGACATCGCGCTCAGTGCTGTCACCACCGTGGTGCACACCCGGGGGCGGACCGCGATCGTGGATGCGGGCAGCAAGGTTCTGGGCGCCGACCGGCCTGGTTGGGCCACTGGTTTCGGACGTCTGATCGGTGAGCCGGATGCCCGCATCGTCGCCCTCTCCGAGCATCACGCGACCATCGAGTTCCCCGGTGCCGCTCCATCTCCCGGCACCCGACTGCGCATCGTGCCGAATCATCTGTGCAATGCGGTGAATCTGGCCGACTCGCTGGTCATTGACACGGCGGATGGTCCGCGGCACTGGGCAGTGGCGGCACGCGGCGCCAACAATTAGTGGTTCAGCGAGGCAGCGGTTTGGCCGTCTGCACCGCGCGTGCCACGGTCCGGAAAGCATCGCCGTCACCGGCGCCGGTGACGGCGGCGGTCACCGTATCGTCCAGCCGGGTAACCCACAGCGGCTCGGCGCCTTCGCCGCCCTCGTACGCGATCCAACGCACACCGTCGACATCTTCGGGCCCGCGCGGCACGAGTGCACTATTCAGCTTCGGGACGAGCTTCTCCTCGGGGGCGGCGCTTTGCACCACCGCCATATAGGCACCTGACGGACTCAGGTACCCCACCCTGGACACCGGCAATCCCTCGACGCTGTCGCGTCCCCCGGAGTTGGCGCGCCAACCCTCGGGCAGCGACGGCTCCCGGACCGGGAAGGAGAACTGCCGGGCATCGGCCTGCAGTGCGGCGTGCGCGTCATAGGAAGGCGGGTCACCGGCTGTAGGGCCGTTGGGAGTGAAGGAGCACATCCCCAACAATCCGGCCAGCACGATGCAGGCGACCACCAGCGGAGCCATCGACCAGAACATGTCGCGGCCGTCCTGGAACAGCCGCGGCTTGGCCGCCCTGGGTGCGGGCACGGCGATGCGATCGTCGGGTCCGGAATCTTGGTCCGGATCTGGTGCGCCTCCCACGCCCCCATCCTTGCAGGCTCCGCTTGATGCTCTTCGCGCAAGCGGCTCATCGCGTCATGAAAGAATCACAACTCATGAGCCCGTCGCGCAGAGAAGCCCCGGACCGCAACCTGGCATTAGAGCTGGTCAGAGTCACCGAGGCGGGTGCCATGGCCGCAGGTCGATGGGTCGGCCGTGGCGAGAAGGAGAAGGGCGACGGTGCCGCCGTCGACGCCATGCGCGAGCTGGTCAACTCCGTTTCCATGCGCGGTGTGGTTGTCATCGGCGAGGGTGAGAAGGACAACGCCCCGATGCTCTACAACGGCGAGGACGTCGGCAACGGCGACGGCCCGGACTGCGATTTCGCCGTGGATCCGGTGGACGGCACCACCCTGATGAGCAAGGGCATGCCGAATGCGATCTCGGTGCTGGCGGTCTCCGAGCGTGGCACCATGTTCGATCCGTCGGCCGTCTTCTACATGGAAAAGATCGCGGTCGGCCCCGACGCCGCCGATGTCATCGACATCACCGCCCCCGTCTCGGAAAACATCAAGCGCGTCGCCAAGGTACGCAACTGTTCGGTGTCCGATATCACCGTGTGCATCCTGGACCGGCCCCGTCACGGCGAGCTCATCCAGAACGTCCGCGAGACCGGCGCCCGTATCCGCCTGATTTCCGACGGCGACGTGGCCGGTGCCATCTCGACGGCCCGTCCGAACTCGGGCACCGACATGCTGCTCGGCATCGGCGGCACCCCAGAGGGCATCATCGCCGCTGCCGCCATGCGCTGCATGGGCGGCGCCATCCACGGCAAGCTCGCCCCGCGTGATGACGAGGAACGCCAGAAGGCCATCGACGCCGGCTACGACCTGGACCAGATCCTCACCACCGAAGACCTGGTGTCCGGCGAGAACGTCTTCTTCTGCGCGACCGGTGTCACCGACGGCGACCTGCTGCAAGGCGTCCGATACTTCGGCGGCGGCTGCACCACGCAGTCCATCGTGATGCGCTCCAAGTCCGGCACCGTCCGGATGATCGAGGCCTACCACCGCCTCACCAAGCTCCGCGAATACTCCGCGGTCGACTTCACCGGCGACGACGACGCCACCCACCCCCTCCCCTGATCACTCCCTCATCGACGACGAGAAGGAAGCACATGACTGACCAGCCAGGGCAGCAGTACCGCATCGAGCACGACACCATGGGCGAGGTTCGCGTGCCCGTGGAAGCACTGTGGCGCGCGCAGACACAGCGTGCCGTCGAAAACTTCCCCATCTCGGGGCGTGGCCTGGAGCGCACACAGATCCGCGCGCTCGGCCTGCTGAAGGGCGCCTGCGCCCAGGTCAATAAGGACTTGGGCCTGCTCGCAGCGGAGAAGGCCGACGCGATTATCGCTGCGGCACAAGAAATCGCCGACGGTAAGCATGACGACCAGTTCCCCATCGACGTATTCCAGACCGGTTCGGGCACCAGCTCGAACATGAACGCCAACGAGGTGATTGCCTCGATCGCCGCGATAGGTGGCACCACTGTTCACCCCAATGACGACGTGAACATGTCACAGTCCTCCAATGACACCTTCCCGACGGCTACCCACCTGGCCGCGACCGAAGCCGCTGCGCGCGACCTGATTCCGGCCCTGGAGCACCTGCAGCAGGCGCTGGCCACCAAGGCCAAGGCATGGAAGACCGTAGTGAAGTCCGGCCGCACGCACCTGATGGATGCGGTGCCGGTGACCCTCGGCCAGGAGTTCGGCGGCTACGCCCGCCAGATCGAGGCCGGCATAGAACGGGTGCGCGCGTGTCTCCCTCGATTGGGCGAGCTGCCCATCGGTGGCACCGCCGTCGGCACGGGCCTGAACGCACCCGATGGCTTCGGTTCGAAAGTTGTTGAGGTACTGAAGAAGTCAACCGGACTCTCGGAGCTGAAAACAGCCACGGATTCGTTCGAGGCGCAGGCCGCCCGTGACGGGCTGGTCGAGGCTTCCGGCGCACTCAAGACCATCGCAGCCTCGCTGACCAAGATCGCCAACGACATTCGATGGATGGGCTCGGGCCCGCTGACCGGTCTCGGCGAGATCCAGCTGCCCGACCTGCAGCCCGGCAGCTCGATCATGCCCGGCAAGGTGAACCCGGTGCTTCCCGAGGCAGTCACTCAGGTGGCCGCACAGGTGATCGGTAACGACGCCGCCATCACCGTGGGCGGACTGTCCGGGGCTTTTGAACTCAACGTGTACATCCCGGTGATGGCCCGCAACCTGCTGGAGTCGTTCACGCTGCTGGCCAACGTGTCTCGCCTCTTCGTCGACAAGTGCGTCGACGGCCTGATCGCCAACAAGGATCACCTGCGGACGCTGGCAGAGTCCTCTCCGTCGATCGTTACCCCGTTGAACTCAGCCATCGGCTACGAAGAAGCAGCCGCAGTGGCCAAGGAAGCGCTGAAGCAGCGCAAGACAATTCGCCAGACCGTCATCGACCGCGGCCTCATCGGCGACAAGCTGAGCATCGAGGAGCTGGACAAGCGCCTGGACGTGCTCGCTATGGCAAAGGTGAAAGATTAAGACCGCGTGACCATGGGTGCCTAATACGACGGCAGGACGATGTCCTCCCACGTGAGGGTTATGGTCGGCGGGTCGATACCGATGATGTCGTTGACCACTGCGGCAGCTCTCTTCCGCAGTGCGTCACCGTCATCGAGGTACGTGCGGTCACGATCGGCGGCACCGATGGCCACCAGGTCGATGCGTAGCGCCGTCAGCGCCTGTGCATCCACGTCCACATCCACGTCCACGGCGGCGATCGCCGCGGAGGCCTCGGCGGCCATCTCCGCCAACGTCGATGTCAGCACCTTCGCCAAAGCCAGATGACTGACGGTGATCCCCGGTATTGCCGTGCTGATCGGCTTGCCTCTGCGGGGCAATGACGCGACGCGATGCGCGACGGCGGCACGCAGCTGCTCGAGGGCGGATCCACCCTCGCTCCAGGGTGCTCCCGGTGCATGGCCATCTGGTCCGCCGTCGAGCTCGGCCAATCGGCGGGTAGCATCGGCAATCCATGCCGTGGCGTCAGCGACGGCATCATGGTTGTCCCCGGTTCTCGCATCCATCAGTTCTCCAGTGTTACGCGATATGCCGGGAGCTGTACAGCCGGCGGACTCAATGTGGTCTCCGTGTCCGCTCATGGGCGGAAGTCCTTCAGCGCTTCCGCCAGCCGTTTGCGGGTGCGCTGCAGGCTGCCGCGGACCGATCCCTCAGTGGTCCGGAGAACAGTCGCTATCTCCGCCAGCGGTAGGTCGTAGACCTCACGAAGCCACCAGGCCGCACGTGCCGAATAGGGCAGCTGCGACAACTCACGGCTCAGCGCGGCAAGGAAATCGCCGTCCAGGGCTCGTTCGCTAGGACCAGCGCCGATATCCGCGACTTCGGGCACGTCGTCGATATCGAAGTCGCGACGGCGCCGCCGCATCGCGTCCACGGTCTTCCGGGACGCAAGTGAGTACAACCAAGTGCGGAACTGTGACCGGAAGGCATACGACGGCAGCCCTTTCCAGGCGGCGATGAACGTCTCCTGGACGATGTCGTCATACTCTGCCCGCTCCGGATACGTGCGGGCAACGAATCTCAGCAGCGCGGGGCCGTGCCGGACGACCAGAACATCGAACGCCTCTGAATCGCCGTGCTGAGCCCGCCGAGCAAGCATCTCGTCCGACAGTGACGCCAGCAGTTCGCCCCGCGGCAAGACCGGTAGCACCACTGTGTCCCCTGTCGTCGTGAGCACGAAAATGTGCGTTAGGTCTCATCGGCGTGCGTAATACCAACCATTGCCCGACGAACTCATTGTGCCGGACGGAAATGTCCGGAAGCTGAGACAAGTCGAAGGAGAAGCTGATGACCACGGCAACCCAAACCCATGAAGTGAGTTCGTCGAAGCAGGTAGACAAGTCCAGCCAGGCCGTCGAGAAAGTCGCGAACCATGGCGTCACCACCATCGCCGACGTGGTGGTCTCCAAGATCGCTGGTATCGCCACGCGCGAGGTCGATGGTGTCTACGACCTGGGCGGCCAGGCTGCCCGCGTGGTGGGCAAGTTGCGCGAGACTCTGCCGGGTTCACCCAGCCTCACCCAGGGCGTGAGCGTCGAGGTCGGCGAACGTCAGGCAGCCATCGATATCGGGATAGTCGCCGATTACGGGATCGCCATCCATGATCTGGCCGAGGGAATTCGCAGCAACGTCATCTCCTCTGTCGAGAACATGACCGGGCTCGAGGTCACCGAGGTCAACGTCACCGTGCACGACGTGCACTTCGCCGACGGTGATGACGACTCATCCGACGCCGGAGAGCCGCGAGTCCAGTGACGGACGGGACCGCTGAGCGGGTCGATCGTGTGGTCGCGGCGGTGACCGCCGTCGATGGCGTCATCGGCCTCTATTCCGGAGGGCTCGGAGTCCCCGCCACACACCTACCCGGTCGGACGGTGCGAGGCGTGCGGCTGGGGGCCGATGGCGGAGAGGTCCATGTGGTGCTCGACCTCCGGACGGGCCTGCTCGACGTGGCCGCTCAGGTGCGCCGAGCGGCCAGTGAGGCGGCGGGCGTGCCGGTTGTTGTCGTCGTCGATGACGTGACAGTGGCCGAAGCACAGGCCTGACCGCCGTGCTCGAGATTGAACGGCAGGCGCGCCGCGAGGCCGTACGACGGCATCACCCGGATGCGGGTGGATCGGCAGAAGAGCTCATCGCAGCGCTGCTGGCTCTCGCCGATGACCGGGCCTCGCGGCGCTCCACGGTTCGGATACGGCGGACATGGCACGGCCGCCTCAGGTCCCTTGTGAGTACAGCCCGTCGGCGACGCATCCGGCGACAGCGCATCAAATATCTCGATAGGAGATGACGAGAATGAATGGAAATTATGCAGTGATAGGCCTGTTCGCGGGCCTACTGCTGGCGATCGCAGTGGTCACCGGTGGCCTCATCGGATTCCTGCTCGCCGTGGTCCTGGCGGGCGTCGGCGGTGCCGTCGGTGCGCATCTGGACGGCACCATCGACCTCACCGCGCTCGGTCGCCGCGACCGGAGTTGACCATGGTGACCACGACTGCGGTGAGTGCGGCCCGCGGTGCCACCCGCGTCCACGAGCGGGTGCGCCACCGTTTGATCGAGCATGCCGTGCTGTCGGTACCCGGGGTCGTACGCCACGGGAGTATGGCTCCGGGGCGGGCATTGCCATCGATCGCCATCGCCGATGACACACGCCCCACGGTGAACGTCAAGATCGCGGCCACATGGCCCGCTGACGGTAGGCGCGTTGTCGATGCGGTGCGGGCAGCGGTGGCTCAAGAACTGCACGAATCGCTCGGCGAAGAGCCGGCCAGCGTCAACGTGCGTATCGCGCGGATCGAGAGCAATCGCACGCCGGCCGAAGTGGCCGACGCCTACGCCGTGGGAGCCGGAGACCCGGCGGAAAGCGACACCGCGGTAGAGGTAAGCAAGAGATACCGCGGGCCGCATCGTGTCGCCGGGTCAACCATCACCAGCGTCCTCGTCGCCCTTGGACTCGTTGCCGCGGGCGTGATCGTGCTGCGCGACGCGGCGATCGGTGTGGGATGGGCAGGCGGTTCGATGTGGACCGCCACCGTGACCAGGTGGGTACAGCACGCGCACTGGATGTGGTGGACCTGGCCGACAGCCGTGGTGACGGCGATCGCGGGCCTGACCCTGCTCGTTCTCACGGTGAAGCCGCGACGCCGCACCCATATCGCGGTCGGCGACGGAATCTTGGTGCCTCATGCATCAGCTCACCGATGGCGCGACGGACACCGCGGCTCACTTCCCGAGAAGAAGGGTGGCACCAACCGGTGACGCGCACAACGCAATTCATCGACAGGCTACTCACGGCACTGCTAGGCATCGTGTTGTTGACCGGCGCGGTCTGGCTGATCGGCTACGGCACCGACACCCGCCTGGCGCGCCGGGCGGCGGCGGCAATCGACTCGCAGGCCCCGGCCCGTGCACTCGAATGGCCATGGCTGTCAGGCCTCCTCGCGGGAGCCGGACTCGTTGCCTTCCTCCTCGGGGCCGGGTTACTGCTTGCACACCTACGTCCCACATCGGTACGTACTCTTGGCGACGCCGACGGGGAAGTCGACCTGTCCCGATTGGCCGACGCGGCCGCGGATGACCTGGCGCGGCACCCCTCCGTGCAGAGTGCCCGCGCAGCGACACTCCGCGAGAAGGGCCGGCCGGTGGTCAGGGTGAGCGTGGGCGTCTCGCCCCACACGTCAACCACCGAAATCCGACGCCTCGCCCGACAATGCGGCGCCGATATTCGGCGTGCGGCCAACAATGATCTGGACTTCCAGCTCCTGGTCAAGGAGGTATCCGAGGACAAGGTTCGCCCGCAGGTCGTCTGAGCACAGGGCGAAAAGGCTTGGGTGCAAACATGAATCGAACGGCAGCACCCAGGATCAGGTAACGATCGAACACCGCCAACGGAAAGGGTTCCACGACATGGGAATTACCGACGACGCAAAGAATAAGGCCGAGGATTTGAAGGGTCGCGCGAAGGAGGCCTTTGGAGCGGCCACCGATAACGATGACCTCAAAGCCGAGGGCCAGGCGGACCAAGGAATTGCCTCCGCAAAGCAGGCGATCTCCGATGCCGCGGACAAGGTGAAAGAAGGCGTCGAGGCAGTCAAAGACAAGTTGACCGGCAAGTCTTAGTCGATGCTCTGGTGTCAGGACCGGCCTGGTGAACACCCGCCCACGCCGGTCCTGACACCAACTAGCGCGCCCGCGAGATGGTCACCGTGGAAACGGCGGTCTTGGCGACATCGTCGGCACCGAAGGCCAACGGACGCAGCTGTTCGGCGCTGAACGCCTGGGTGCCCGCATAATAGGCAGGGTTCTTCGAGTCGTCCGGGTTTCCGTAGACCAGAAGGCCTTTCGCATCCGGTCCGTCGGGACCGTATTGCAGTGCCATGATGAAACTGTCGCCCTCTTGGATGGGGTAGCCATTGAGCATCCCCGAGGCACTTGGGATGGCGCGCAGCTCCGTACCCGGTTCCAGGCGGTCGCCGGGGTTGGGTTGCGGTTCGGAGCTGGTACCCCAGGAACAGCAATCCACAATGTTGGCGGCGCCCTCGATATCGGTTCCGCCGCCGATCGGCAACAGACGGCCGGTGTGCACCTCGCGCTGCAGATACCCCAAGGGTGCATCGACGGGGATCCCGGCGCGCTGCAAGAGCCGCACGGCGGCTGCTAGTTCTGCGAGCCAGGGCTTGACATCGGCAGCCGGAACCGAGGGCGAGTCAACGGGGTTGGCCGGATCGAATCCATCCGCGAATAGTCTGCCCCGGTCTTTGCGCTCCGCCGGGGTAAACCGGGAGAGCCATTCGCGGAACACCACGGCCCCGCGCGCCGTCTTGGTGAACCTGCCGTCCCAGCCTGCCAGGGCGGAACATGCGGGCCCCAGATCGACGCCGTCGACGGTCTTGGCCGCCGTGCACGCCCGCACCAGCGGTACGCGCAGTTGGTCGGCAAGGATCGCACGGTCGGTGAACAATGCCGCACCGACATCGTCGACGGTCCACTTGCCCCGGTTCTCGGCGAGTAGTCGCGCATTGGTCTTGGTCCGGGGTGACAACATCCACCCCTCGCCGCCCTGCTGCGGCTGATAGCCGGTGAGCAGCTGATCCGGGTGAGCAAGCCACATGCTGTCATTGGCGTTGAAGACGTAGTCGCGCCGCTCCAGCTGTGGCATATGGTCGTATCCGATGAGCCCTGGTGCGGCGGCATTCTCATCGTCGGCCCAGTCGAAGAGCGAACGCGATCCATCGAGCACCACCATGCCCGCCGAGCGATACGCATCCCCGATCAGACCCGGCCTTTCGCGGTCGATCGCCCACGCGGCAAGGGCTTCCCTGGACAGGTTCGGTGTCGCCGAGCTGTCCACGATCCAGGCACGCCCGTCAGCACTCGTCGAGACGGTGTTCATCCAGGGCACACCCCGATTCGCGCGGAACACGTCCTGGAACTGATCCATGGACTCTGCGGTCGCCATGCCCAGGTATTGGGACAACGTGGTATTGGTTTCTGCGTTGGCATCGGCCATCGCCACGGCCTGCGTCCGTGTCCAGCCCGCGGTCTCCACGTCCGCGACCGGCCCGTGTTTGGTGGCGTAGAGGGTGCGACTCATCGGCGAGATGCCGTGCACGCCAGCCACTTCGATGGTGATGGGGTCGGGTGTCATGACATGGCGCCGACCGTCGACATAGTAGGCGGTGGGGTCCGACGGATCCAGGTCGTAGCGGTACAGCGCGAAGCGGCGTCCAGCTGCCACGGTGGCCGTCCACGCCACCGCGTCGGTGAATCCGAGTTGCACCAAAGGCATTCCGGACAACCCGACACCGTAGACGTTGAGCTGTCCGGGAATGCTCTGGTGCGCCTCCCAGAGGCGGTTCTCGCCCGTCCATGGGTAATGGGGGTTGGCCAACAACAGGCCACCGCCGGTGCTGGAGCGTTCCGAACCCAGGGCCCACCCGTTGCTCCCCATCCGCGGCGGAGCGGGCAACGCACCCGGGCGAGGTACCGATGCACCCGAAGGTGGCTGTGCCCTGCCGATTTCGGTGATCATGGAGATGCTGGACACCGTCATCACGACATCGGAGAAGTGCGCGTACAGGTCCTGCGCGGTAATCGGCCTGACCCAACCAGCTCCGTCGCACCAGCCACCGTTCACGCCGTTGACCGCCAACGACTCGTTGAACCCCGCGACGTATCCGTCGACCAGTTCACGCACTCTGACCGGCTGGCCGGCCCAACGCTTGGGCGCGTTCTCCCACAGTTTCAGGTGACGGTAACCGAAGTCCATGTCGATGTTCCGGTTGTCGGCGCCCGGCCCAAGCCACTTACTGCGCTCACCGCGCACCTTGACGATCTGGTCGATCAGGGTGCAAGCACGGTCCTCACCGAACGCGTAACCCGTGCCGTAACCCAGCGAGCCCCAATCATCGGCGCTGACATGCGGGACACCACGTTCGTCGCGGTTGATCGTCGCCGAATAGCGCTGCGGGGCGGGAAGTACGACGCCGGCGGGTCCGACAAGGAGTGCCGTGATCAACACCAAAGCGACGAGGCGCACCCCTATTGCCCGACGGCCGGCCCACCCGCACCCTGGTTGGGCAGGTCGGTAATGGGAATATTGGTCGCGGGCAGCGGCGAAGGGGTGTTCGGCAGCGGCGGAATCTCCGACGCCGGAATGTCTTTCAGGAGGTTCACAGGTGGACCGTTATCCCGGCTTCCGTAACTGCTGCCGGGCTCACGCGGGCCGAGCAACTTCGTGACGGTCACCGCATGGTAACCGTTGGCTCTGAGCACCGGAAGGAACTGCTCGACGAGATCCACTGTGCTCGAATAGGTGTCGTGGAAAAGCACCACGGACCCCGGCTTGATCTGCGACATCAGGATGGCGCGGGTGGCATCGGTGTTCGAGTCATTGGCCCAGTCGAACGGAATGACGTCCCAGTTGATATCGGCCAGGCCCTGCTTCTTGGCTTCGGCCAGCACCTGATCGTTGACCAGACCACCAGCGGTGCGGAAGAGCTTGGGGCGCTGACCCGTGGCCGCTTCGATGGCGTCGCTGGCCTTGCTCAGCTGGCCCGCGATTGCCTCCGGCGGGATGGTCGTCATGTTGGGGTGTTCCCAGGTATGGCTGCCGAGCTCCATCCCGGCGTCCACGACCCGCTTGGCGCCCGCCGGATCCCGCTGGACCTTGTTGCCGATTTCGAAGAAAGTCGAGTGCGCGCCATTGGCCCGCAAGATGTCCAGCAGCCGGTCGGTAAACGGACTCGGCCCGTCGTCAAAGGTCAGCGCCACGCACTTCTCGCTTTGGCAGTCCACCGGCTCGGCCAGGGCGCGCTGCTTGTCGGTGACGACGATCGCGGCCGCGATCAAACTTCCCACAGCGGCCGCGACCATCGTCCACCGAAAGACATCACGCTTTGATAGCACGCCCAACAGCGTAACCGTCAGTTCACGGGGCGAGCCCGGGCCCAAACTCCTCCAGCATCTCTGTGACCAGCGCGGCGATGGGTGAACGCTCACTACGCACCAGCGTGACGTGCGCGAACAGCGGATGGCCCTTGAGCTTCTCGATCACCGCGGCCACACCGTCGTGACGACCGACACGCAAGTTGTCGCGCTGTGCGACGTCATGAGTGAGCACCACACGCGAGCCACTGCCCAACCGCGACAGCACCGTCAGGAGCACGTTGCGCTCCAGGGACTGCGCCTCGTCGACGATCACAAAGGAGTCGTGCAGGGACCGCCCGCGGATGTGCGTCAGCGGAAGCACCTCGAGCATGCCGCGCGCGAGCACTTCTTCGATGACTGCCGGTGACGCCAGCCCTTCGAGGGTGTCGAAGACGGCCTGCGCCCACGGGCCCATCTTCTCGCTCTCGCTGCCCGGCAGATACCCCAGTTCCTGACCGCCGACGGCATACAGCGGGCGGAACACCACTACCTTGCGGTGGCTACGCCGCTCCAGCACCGCTTCCAGTCCTGCGCACAGCGCCAGGGCCGATTTGCCGGTGCCGGCCTTGCCGCCGAGAGAGACGATGCCGACCGACTCGTCGAGCAGGATGTCCAATGCCACACGCTGTTCCGCGGAGCGCCCGCGTAGTCCGAAGACCTCACGATCACCGCGGACCAGCTGCACCCGCTTCTCTGCGTTGACCCGGCCAAGAGCGCTAGAGGTGCCGCCGAGCAGCCGGATTCCGGTGTGGCACGGGAGATCTCGTGCTGCTTCCAGATCAGCCTCCCCGGCGTCGAAGAGCGAGTCGATGACATCAGGCGCCGTGTCCAGCTCGGCCATACCCGTCCAGCCCGAGTTCACCACGTCCTGAGCCCGGTACTCGTCGGCGGCCAAGCCCACCGCACCGGCCTTGACACGCAGCGGAATGTCCTTGCTCACCAACGTAACCAGCTTGCCCTCGGCGGCGAGATTGAGCGCGCATGCCAGGATCCGAGAGTCGTTGGAGTCGGTGCGGAAGCCCACGGGCAGCACCGAGGGATCGGTGTGATTCAGCTCGACGTGCAGCGAACCACCTTCTGTCCCAACAGGAATTGACTGATCGAGACGGCCGTATTCCAGCCTCAGATCGTCAAGCATCCGCAACGCAGTGCGGGCGAACCAACCCAGCTCATGATGATGACGTTTGCCTTCCAGCTCACTGATCACCACCAGCGGGATCACTACCTCGTGTTCGGCGAATCGGTTTGTGGCCCAAGGGTCGGACAACAACACCGAGGTGTCGAGCACATAGGTACGGATTGTCCCAGGGTTCATTGAAGCAGTCACCGAGCGCTCCTGACATCCGTGCGGCACCACACGCGATCTGTCGTGGACGCGGTCGGTACCGTGTGTGGACGCCTCATGAGACCGTCCACATCAGGACCGGGGCCGGTCCTGTCGCTCTCGCCACGATCAGTACCTCCCGGATAGCAAAGCATGTCGCTAGCCATCGCTTTTGACGCTACTCGCACCTACACGTAGATGCCGCGCACCGATTCGAGCGTGTTGACTAACACCGGGTTAACGCCGGTTACAGGCGTGCGGCGGGGTCCTCAAATGAGTCGAGCGCATACCAGGTGCACATGAATCGCCCGGATTCTGTGCGTGCGGTATGCGCTCGGCGAACAGGCAGCTCCGCTATCAGAGCCTCTCGGTCACGCCCCACTTGTCGGTGAGCTCGCGCACCACGTCCTGCACGGTGACCTCGTCGATGATTCCGGCCTCGGCCACGGAGGCGACCTTGTCCTCGTAACCATCGATGTCGGCGCCGATGACCTTCAGTTCGGCAGCGCGGGCCTTGATGGCAGCGATGGTGTCCTCAGGGTAAAGCCGCAGGCATTCGAGCACGATATTGCTGTAAATCTGCTCATGGCGGCGCTCATCCTTCTCGATATTCGCGAGCAGGCCCTTGAGCACATCGTCGTCGGCCTGCGCGGCCAGATTCCTGACGAACACCGCGTGCATCTGCTCGAAGAACGCGTTGAACACCAGGGTCTCGATCTGGTTGAACGAGTCGGCCCGGTAGCCCTTCATAACGTGAGCCAGCCGAGTGTCCTCGTCGGCGTTGGGATCGGCATTGCGGGTCACCACCAGGTACTCACGCAGCGTGATGGCGTGCAGGTTCTCCTCGGCGGTCCAGCGCCCGATGAAATCGGCCCACGGAATGACCTCCAGCGAGAAATGCTCGACCATTTCGCGGTGGTAGCCCGCCAGGTTGTCCTTGGTGATCAGCAGGATCTGGATAGCGTCGACAACAGCCTTGGGCAGCTTGACGTCAGAGGGTTCCCAGTCGCGTCCACCCAGGAAGGCGAAGTTCTCGCCCTGGTCATAGGGGACGTGCTCATGGGAGTACCAAAGCTCCGCGGTGTCGCGGTGGCGATCGATGTTCTCGGCGACGACATCCGTCAGCTCAAGAGTCAACGCATTGGGTACAGGTTTCTGTGCCATGCGGTAACACTAACCGGACGCGTCAGAAATGTGAAATCGCCACGCGACTCTTCGCGAGCATAAGTAAAAGCCCCCGAAACACCAGCGTGCCGGGGGCTTTTACGTTGAGCCGTGGTGACTAAAGACCCTAGAGAGTGAGGCCCGGATACAGCGGGTTGGCAGCCAGCAGCTCGGCCGAAGCAGCCTTCACGCGGTCCGCGACGCCGTCGGCAAGCGTGTACTTCGCCTTGGAAGAACCAGCCGCGCCTCCCGCCGGACTCGTGTTGGACAGCACGTCGACCACGAGCTCGGCCACCTTGTCGAACTCGTCGCCATCGAAACCGCGGCTGGTGAGCGCCGGGGTGCCGAACCGGATGCCGCTGGTGTACCAGGCTCCGTTGGGATCGGCTGGGATGGCGTTGCGGTTGGTGACGACGCCGGCGTCCAGCAGGGCCGATTCTGCCTGACGCCCGGTGAGCCCGAAGGACTGCACGTCGAGCAGCACCAGGTGGTTGTCGGTACCACCGGTGACCAGGCGTGCACCCCGCTTCAGGAAGCCCTCGGCGAGCGACTTGGCGTTATCGGCGACACGCTGGGCGTACGCCTGGAACGAGGGCTGACGCGCCTCGGCCAGAGCGACAGCCTTGGCCGCCATCACGTGCGACAGCGGTCCGCCCAACACCATGGGGCAGCCCTTGTCGACGGCGTCGGAGTACTCGGCGGTGGCCAGCACCAGGCCACCGCGGGGCCCGCGCAGCGACTTGTGGGTGGTGGTCGTGGTGATGTGGGCGTGCGGCACCGGATCCTCGTCGCCGGTGAAGACCTTCCCGGCGACGAGGCCGGCGAAGTGCGCCATGTCCACGAACAAGGTGGCGCCCACCTCGTCGGCGATCTCGCGCATCTTGGCGAAGTTCACCCGGCGCGGGTACGCGGAGTAACCACCCACCAGCACCAGCGGCTTGAACTCGCGTACCGCCGCGGCCAGCGCATCGTAGTCCAGCAAGCCGGTCTCCGGATCGGTGCCGTAGCTGCGCTGGTGGAACATCTTTCCCGAGATGTTCGGGCGGAAGCCGTGGGTGAGGTGGCCGCCGGTGTCCAGTGACATACCCATCAGGCGCTGGTTGCCGTACTGATGGCGCAGCTCCTCCCAATCGGTTTCGGATAGGTCGTTGACGTTGCGCACGCCCTTTTCTGCGAGGGCCGGCGCCTCCACCCGAGTGGCCAGGATCGCCCAGTAGGCAACGAGATTGGCGTCGATTCCCGAGTGCGGCTGGGCGTAGGCGTACGGCGCGCCGAACAACTCGCGGGCATGCTCGGCGGCCAGCGCCTCAACGGTGTCGATGTTCTGGCAGCCGGCATAGAAGCGGTGGCCGATGGTTCCCTCGGCGTACTTGTCGGAAAGCCAGGTGCCCATGGTGAGCAAGACGGCGGGCGAGGCGTAGTTCTCGCTGGCGATCAGCTTGAGCGAATCGCGTTGGTCGGCAAGCTCTTTGCGGGTCGCGTCCGCGATCCGCGGTTCGATGGTCTCGATGACCTCGAGCGCCGAACGGTACGCGGCGCTGGCGGTCTCGGCGTACTGCGCGCCCTGCGCAATATCAACGGACGTCGAAGAAGAGCCGGAAGTCGTCATGCCCCTCAGCCTAGTCGGCGCCTATACCCGGCTATAGGAGGGTGGACGCCACCAGGGGCTCGTCAAGCAGCCGCCCGAAGCGGGTCGCGACGGACTGCTCGGGCGGACGACGGTCCAGCCATCCCTTCAACAATTGATAGCCCTCGACGTAGGTGGAGATGTACGCGCGCCACAGTGGCGAGGACAGGAATTTGAGCATGTGCCGAGCCCGCTCGTCGGGTACCAGCAGCCACCGTTTCAGGAATGCGATGACGTCCTCGACGTCGCGGTGCTCGTCATGCAGCATCAGGGCCGCGTCTTGGCGGACGTTGATCAGCCCGGCCCGTGCCCGGCTCATGGCCTGCGCCTGTTCACCATCGAAGCGCAGCCCGAGGTCGGCGTAGATCTCTTGGGCCCACAGCCCCCAGTCCTCGCCGACCGCCGCGTAGAGGGCGAGGTCGGCGAGTCCCTCGGCCATCAGGCACTGCGGCGTATTGACCAGGAATATAGTTTGCTCAGCTTGTTCCCCGATCCGCACGAGGCCGGCTTCCTTGCGGCAGTGCTCGGTGTGGTGCCCGGGGTAGGACTCGTGGGCGATGAGGGCGGGCACATTGTTCAAATACTGCTTGAGATCGGAATTGACGGCGACCGTCGAGCGGTAGTTGCCCTCGTAGTAGTTGAATCCCGACCAGGGTTTGTCGCTGACGATCTCGTACGTCACCGTCTCTGTGTCGGGAAGCGGAAATTCCGCACGCACCCGGTCGCGCAGTGCGCTGGAGAAGGCGTTCACACATTCCTGCAGGCGGCTGGGATCGATCTCCTGGGACTTGTCGTAGGCGGTTTTGCGCTCCAGTAGCGAACCGCCTTCCGGCAGAACGCTTTCGAGGGCCTCATGTGCTTGCTTATAGCGCTCCTCGTCACCCTTCGCGATACGCACGTCAAAATAAGCGTGCACCTCGTCGACAAAGCCGATGTCCTCGCCCGCGAACTTGCGCCCGGCACAGGCCAGCGCCTTCAAGTGGGTGTCGATGAAGGCCTTGCGCACCGCATCGAGATCGCTGGCGGCCAGCTCGCCCCGCAGCGACTCGGCCTGGCGGGCCAGGTCCGCCGGGTGGGGGGTGGGCTCGTTCTCGACACGCTGCCGCAGCGCGGGGGCACCCGTGAACGAGTCGACGTATCCGCTTTCGATGCGGTCAAACCGCAGCCCAAGCAGCAGGTATTCATTGACTAGGCTGTTCTCCGACCCGCCGTTATCGCCCATGTCACACAACCCTAGTGCCGCGTTCATGGAGGGTTCCTGCAAGACTTGCGTTCATGTCGTCGGTCTTCGCGCGAGCGGCTCATCCATGCCGCGGCTGAGCGAGCCGAGCCCCTATGTGGAGTTCGACCGGAAACAGTGGCGCGCGCTGCGCAAATCCACGCCGCTGGTCCTCACCGAGGAAGAGCTCATCGGCCTGCGTGGTCTGGGCGAACAGATAGACCTGACCGAGGTCGCCGAGGTCTACCTGCCGCTGGCTCGTCTCATCCATCTCCAGGTGGCCGCCCGGCAGCGGCTCTTTGCCGCCACCGCGACCTTCCTCGGAGACCAGCATCCGGACCGCCTGGTCCCCTTTGTCATCGGAGTGGCGGGCAGCGTCGCGGTCGGCAAGTCGACAACGGCCCGCGTGCTGCAGGCACTGCTTGCGCGCTGGGACCACCATCCCCGGGTGGACCTGGTGACCACCGACGGCTTCCTCTACCCTAATGCCGAGCTCTCTCGACGGAATATCATGCACCGCAAAGGATTTCCCGAGAGTTACAACAGACGCGGACTGTTGCGATTTGTCACCGAGGTCAAATCGGGCGCGCACGAGGTCTGCGCGCCGGTGTACTCACACCTGCTGTACGACATCATCAAGAACGAGAAACACGTTGTCCAGCAACCCGATATCCTGATTCTCGAGGGCCTGAACGTACTGCAGACCGGGCCGACCCTGATGGTCTCGGACCTATTCGACTTCTCGATCTACGTGGACGCACGCATCGAGGACATCGAACAGTGGTACATCTCCCGATTCCTGGCGATGCGCTCCACGTCATTCGCAAATCCATCCTCGCATTTCCACCACTACGCCAAACTGTCCGATAAGCAGGCAACCCTTGCGGCACAGGAAATTTGGCATTCGATCAACCTGCCAAACCTGTTGGAGAACATCCTGCCGACCCGGCCACGCGCGACGCTGGTGTTACGCAAGGACGCCGACCACTCGATCAACCGGCTACGCCTGCGCAAGCTGTAGACACTCACACAAAGTAGACCGACTGGTATATTCGCCTCATGATCAACAACGTGGTTGAAACCTGGCACGGCATTATTTCCGGCGCGAACCCGGAAGCACTCGACGGCCTGCTGGCCGAGGATGTTGTCTTCTACTCCCCCGTGGTGTTCACCCCTCAGCGCGGCAAGGCAGTCACCGCTATGTACCTGCTGGCCGCGTTCGCGACGCTCGCCGGAGCCGACAACGACTTCCACTACGTCAAGGAAGTTCTCGATGGGAACACCGCGGCCCTGGAGTTCGAGTCTCGGCTCGGCGGGCCAGACGGCACGTACGTCAACGGGGTCGACATCATCACCTGCGACGACGCCGGCAAGATCATCGAGTTCAAGGTCATGATCCGCCCGCTGCAGGCCATCAACGCGATCCACGAGAAGATGCGTGCGGCTCTAGAAGCCGCGTCCTGATTTCCAGTGCGTCAGCGGCAACCAACCAGTAGGTTGACCGCATGGACTATGACTACGACGTGGTCGTCATCGGGTCCGGTTTCGGTGGGAGCGTTGCGGCCCTCCGCCTTACCGAAAAGGGCTACCGAGTCGGCATACTAGATATGGGAAAACGCTGGAAACGCGAGGATTTTCCCCCGAACAACTGGCACGTTCGCAAGGCGATGTGGGCACCCGCGCTCGGGTGCTTCGGACCGCAGCGACTTACCGTGTTGGGCAAGACCTTCATCGCCAGCGCGGTGGGCGTGGGCGGTGGATCGCTGATCTACGGCAACACGCTGTATGAACCGCTGGAGCAGTTCTACACCGATAAGCAGTGGGCGCATATCACCGACTGGAAGTCCGAACTGGCGCCCTATTACGACCAGGCCAGCCGGATGCTCGGAGTCGCGCAGACTCCGCACACCACCCCACCCGATGAGGTGCTACTCGCCGTCGCCAAGGACCTGGGCGTGGAGGACACCTACCACCCCACCAATGTGGGGGTGTTCTTCGGCGATGAGCCGGGCAAGACCGTGCCGGATCCGTTCTTCGGCGGCGCCGGCCCCGAACGCTCCGGCTGCATCGGCTGTGCTGCCTGTATGACCGGCTGCAAGCACAACGCCAAGAACACCACCGAGACCAACTACCTGTATCTCGCGGAACACGCTGGCGCAGAAATACATCCGCTTACCGAGGTGCTCGACGTCCGGCCCCTGCAGGATCGTGAGGGCTATGCGGTCAGCACCAAACAGACCGGGCGGCTGGTACGCAAGAAGAAGCGCACGTTCACCGCACAGCATGTGGTGTTCTCGGCGGCATCGCTGGGAACCCAGCGGCTGCTGCACAAATTCAAGGATGCAGGGTCGCTGCCCAACCTGTCGGATCGTCTGGGCGAACAGACCCGCACCAACTCCGAATCCGTGCCCATCGTCTATTCCCCTACCCGCGATGACTTCTCGCAAGGCGTCGCCATTACCTCGTCGATCCACCCTGAACCCAACACCCATGTCGAGGTGGTCCGATATGGGGAAGGCTCGACCTTCCTGAGCATGTTGGGCACCAACATGGTTGACGGCGGCCCGTGGCGTTTCGCGCGCACCTGGCTGGCCAACGTGCGGCACCCTGCCATGGTGTTCCGATCAATGTTCCCCTACCGCGCCGCGCAGCACTCCATCATCGTGCTGGTGATGCAGTCGTTGGACAACTCGCTGACCACCTATCTCAAGAGCGGACTGTTCGGCAAGAAGATGACCACCAAACAGGGCTCGGGAGAACCGAACCCGGATTGGATCCCGGTCGCGCACGACGTCGCACGGCGGATGGCCGACAAGGTCGACGGATACGCGGGCAGCACCCACCTGGATTCGATGAACATCCCGCTGACGGCGCATTTCATCGGCGGCTGCCCCATCGGCGACTCCCCCGAGACCGGTGTCATCGATCCGTACCAGCGGGTCTACGGCTACCCGGGACTACACATCGCCGACGGATCAGCGATCTCGGCGAACCTGGGCGTCAACCCGTCGTTCACCATCACGGCTCAGGCCGAGCGCGCCATGGCATTCTGGCCCAACAACGGTGAGCTGGACCCGCGGCCGCAGTTGGGTTCGCCCTACAAGCGCCTCTTCCCGGTGCAGCCCAACCATCCGACCGTTCCCGAGTCCGCGCCGGGCGCCCTGCGGTTGCCGCTGACACCGGTCTAGGCATGATGGTGCCGGGCCACCAAGCGGGTGGCCCGGCACCGGCTCACCCCGGAAGCGGGTGAGCATATGGGCGGCTACGCGGAGCGCAGGCGCCGTAGTCCGAGGAATTGGATGTCCGCCATGACGGCGGTGTAGATACCGAACACGATGCAGAGCGTCACGCCGGCGGTGGTCAGCGGCACCCATGTCATGACGCCCGCCAACACGTAGAGCACCGTCGCCAGCAGGTTGCCGACGATGTAGACGACGCCGATTGCGGGGAGCTTCGACCTATCGGCGCGGCTCAACACATATGCCAGCACCCCGTATCCGATGAGCGCGGCGGCATGTGCCACCTGAAATGCCAGCGAGGGACCCAGCGGTTCGACGAGCCATTTCGCGGCGATCAGGAGAACGACGGCGACGGTACCGGTCGCGATGCCGTCGATGGCGACGCCGAATCGCAGGAGCGAGTCGGGTTGAGCGAAGCGGGTGCGAAGTACCGAGGCGTTCTCTGAAGCTACGGACATGGGGGACTCCTTGTGAGAAAGCTCTGTGCGAAAGTTGACACCACCGACACTGCCGCCGATGCACTGCCATCTCGACATTCGGCACTGCCAATTCCTGCCAATTCATCGCCGGCTGTGCCATCATCTGAGGATGACAACAGCCGATGTCATCTCTACTGCACCCGGCGCTAAGCTTGGCCGTCGTTCATTGTTATGGCGCTGGGCCGGTGATATGCGCATCGCTCTCACCGGTGGCACTGCCGGGCTCCTGCAGACGATGGATCCCGCCATCGGCTACGCCCTGATCGAGCACTCGAACTTCTTCGCCGACCCCGTGGACAGGGTGTTCCGCTCGCTACCACCGATCCTCGGGACCGTGTACGACGACCCCGCGGATGGGACCGGCATGAAGGTGCGGGACTTTCACCGCGATATCAAGGGCATCCAGCCCGATGGCGTCCGGTATCACGCGCTGAACCCGTCGACCTTCTGGTGGGCTCATGCAACATTTCAGGTGATGGTCGAACAGACCATCGACCGGTACTCCCGCTATCGACTGTCCGACACCGAACGTGAGCAGCTCTACCAGGAGGGGGTCGAATGGTATCGCCGGTACGCGATGAGCGAGCAGCCGCTGCCGCCGAATAGGGCCGCGTTCCAAGAAGAGTGGGACCGATACTGCGACGAGGTGCTCGCGCCCAACCCCGCGGCCGACTACCTGATGAAGGTCATCGAAGGACGTGCCGTCCCCGATATGAGCAAGTCGCCGTACCTCCCGGTGGCGTCCTATTTGAAGCCGGCCGCGAGACTTGCCTTGCCTACGGCGCCGATGCGTATGGCGTTGGCACCACCGCTTCGGCTGACCATCTATGGTGGCTTGCCACCCCAGGTGCGCAAGCGTTTTGGGATCCGCTGGAACCTGGCCGACGAGACGGCTTATCGCGCGCTATTGCGCGCCGTGCCGCTGGTGTGGCCGTTCATCCCAACGTCGTGGCGATGGCATCCGGGCAGTCATGCCGGATGGCGGCGCGAACGGGGACGGCTACCGCGAAACTGGTGATGAGCCATTGGCGCGAAGACCATTCGGCACCGGGGCGGTCTGCACGCGCAGGTCCGCGGCGATGAGCTTGGCGGCGGCATTCTGCCAGTTATGCAGTGACCGCTGCGGCACCTCGGTGACCAGCCACTGCCACGCTTGACGCGATACCGGGTCCAGTCCCGCGGCCGTCGCGCCCTGCGCATATGCCCGCACGCCCATGACGTACGGGAAGTACAGGGCGTTGTAGTAGCGCCACTGGTCAGTGGTGCCGAAGTCCCCGTCGTCCCGGGGTTTGAGCCGCGAGATGGATTCGGCAAGAACTGCTCTGAGCTCATTGGCGCGCTCGACGGGCTGATCGGAGGCGCCACGGCCCGCAAGCCGTTCATCGATGACCGGCAGCGCAGCGAGCGGGCTGGCCACGAGTTTGGCCAGATCGCCGTAGTGGCTCAGTGCCCGGCGTGTCAGGCGGGCGAACGTCTCGTCATCGAGGCCGTCGATGGGTGATGCCGATTTCAGCGGCAATGCCGCCTCCGTGTTACGCAGCTCGGAACGCTCGTGACGCAGCTGCGGCGAGCGCGAGAAGGCCAGGCGGTCAAGGAAGTCGGCGAAGGGGCCCGATTGCACCTGAATGCAGACGGCCAGGCCGACGCTGGTGAACAACAGCACCACGAGAGCGACCGACTGGCCGACGACGGCAATGCCGATCATGGCCTGAGCACCGAACAACGCCCCGACGAGGATCGAGGCGGCGAAGGAGCGCAGCATGTCACCACGCAGCGCCTGCCCCTCGTCAAAGGCGTCCCACAGCGCAACCCCCAGACCGAGCAGCACCAGGTCGAAACCAGTCGACGCCAGTGCCAACCAACTCGGCAGGATACCGAGCGGGATGATCAGCTGAGCATCACCCAGCGTGAAGAACATGGTGGCGACCAGGACGACGCCGCGTGCCGAACCGGGTATCGATGCGCGTCGCCGGAACAACAAGATGGCGGCACCAATGGCGGCGGTCCCATTAGCGCAGAACATGATCCAGTGCCCGAGTTGTGCGGGACCCGCGATGGTGCCGGCCAGCGAAGCCCCCACCAGGAGCACCACGGCCAAGACGGCACCGGGTATGGCCATCGCGGCGCGATCACGCCACCGGTCACCGGTGTTGGTGAGTTCAAGCAGCACCAATAGCCAGGCGACACTCGGGATGATCGCAGTGAAAACCTCGATGCGGCCCAGGAGTTCGGCATCAGATCCCGGAGTGACCCGGATCGCGTCGAGCGCGACGACGACGGAGAAACCGATCAGTCCGAGCGCCGCGAGGACGAGGACGGGCTTTCGGGGGTTGCGCGCGAGCAGGTAGAGGCCCAGCCACCAGCTGAGCCCGAAGACCAGTGCCGACATCGCCACCATCACTACCAGTGTGACAGGTGCCGGATTATCACGAGCTAGCGGCTGAGCAGACCCTGGTCGACCAGCCAGTCGCGTGCCACGATCGCGGGGTCTTCACCGGCCGAATCGACCTTGGCATTCAGCGCCAGCATGGTGTGGTTGGTCAGCCGCGGGTTGAGCAGCGCGAAAATCTCGCTCAACTCCGGATGGGCCGCCAAGAGGTCGGCATCGATCACCTCGGTGAGGTTGTACAACGGGAAGAAGTGCCGATCGTCCTCCAGTACCCGCAGCTTGAGCGCCGGAATACGCCCGTCTGTGGTGAATACTTCACCGAAGTTGCACTCGCCCTTGGCGGTGGCGGAGTACACCACTCCCACGTCCAGGTTGGTGACCCGGCCCAATTGCCCGGTCGACAGGCCGTAGGTCCTGAGCATCGGCACGAAACCGTCGTTTCGGCTGGCGAATTCGCTTTCCACACAAAACGTCAGATCGTTACGCAACACGCGGCGCAGATCCGACAGTTTTGTCACTCCTAATCGTTCAGCCTCCGATTCACGGATGGCGAACGCGTACGTATTGTTCATGGGCGCCGGGGGCAACCAGACCAGACGGTTGGCGGCATCCTCCTTGTTGACAGCCTGCCACTGCGCGACGGGATCCTTGATGGGGTCGGCATGCCCCAGGTAGTTGATCCACCCGGTTCCGGTGTATTCGGGCGACACATTGGCCACCCGCGTCAGCATTGATTGCCGCACGCCGA
This sequence comes from Mycobacterium sp. NGS15, assembly GCF_059813245.1. Taxonomy (NCBI): domain Bacteria; kingdom Bacillati; phylum Actinomycetota; class Actinomycetes; order Mycobacteriales; family Mycobacteriaceae; genus Mycobacterium; species Mycobacterium sp. NGS15. The sequence goes on from NZ_JCALEF010000006.1 coordinate 361,879, forward strand.
AGCTGCCGGGAATGTTGGTCATGTTCGTGACGCTGGCACCGGCCGCGTTGAGAATGATCGCGACAATATTGCCCAGAACCAGCTGTTCGGTGAAATCCTTTGCCGCGACAGTAATATTGACATCGTGAAGCGAGTCATAGTGCTGGATCAAGCCCGGCTTGGCCGCTAGCACCGCACCGCTCGCGGACTGCAGGCCGCAACCCGCCGGTAATACCATGGCCACGCAGAGAAACGCCATCAGCCGAGAACGCATCACAGTCCCCCTGGCGCAGCGATGATCTCGACAACGCGCGCGAGCCAGTCGATGAACAATGCGAGAGCGGCCACCAGGATCGCACCCACGACCAAGGTCACCGGCTGTTGCAGCTTGATGCCGGTCGTGATCAGCTGGCCCAGTCCGCCGGCGCCGGTGAATGACGCCAGCGCGGCCGTACCGACGATCAGTACCAATGCGGTGCGCACCCCGGCGACGATCACACGCAATGCCAGCGGCAGCTCGACCCGCAACAGAGTGGACCGGGCCGACATTCCCATCCCGCGCGCAGCCTCCACAAGACGCGTATCGACACCGTCGAGCCCGATCACGGTATTGGCGACGATGGGTAACGCGCCGTAGACAGTCAGGGCAACAACCGCACCGACACCGCCGATGCCGAAAAACACCGCACCGAGAGCGATCAGTCCTATAGCCGGTGCAGCCTGGCCGAATCCCACCAATGTGGTGATCGCCTTCGCATACCGACGAACGGGCCTGCGCGTCAATGCAATACCGAGCGGAATCGCAACGACGCAGGTAAGCACCGTCGCGGCGACGCTGATCGCCATGTGCTGCCCGAGCAGGACGAGCAGATTCGACATCGCCAGCGAGCGCTTTTCCGATACAGACACATCCGCGAGATTCACGTAGACGAGCGAACCCGCCACGGCCACAACGCATGCCAGCGGCTGCAATAACTGCCGGCCTGCCAGCGCCCGCTTTCTACCAGCGGCCGGCGCTGATGCCGGTGACTCGGTGGCAGCGATGATAGACGTCGTCATGTGGGTATCCCTACTGCGCCGCAGCGCGCAGCTCGGCCATCGCATCCATGATCGTCTCGACCCGGATGACGCCCTGATACGTGTTGCGTCGACCCGTCACCACCACGACTCCGTGCGACGAGGTCAGCATGTCTTCCAGCGCGTCGGTGAGAGTCGATGCAAGACTGACTTTTTCGAGATCATCGTCTTGAGAAACCCGTTGCAGTGCATTGGGCGCGCGAAGTTCATCCAGCGATGACCACCGCAGCGGACGTTCCTGCGCATCGAGCACGATCACATGCTCGCGGTCGATGGACTCCGCGGCCTCGATCGCTTCCGCAGGGTTGTCACCCACATGCGCGACGGCCGCCTCGTGTAGCTCAACATCACGAACACGGGTCATGGTGAGCTGCTTGAGCGCGGCGCCATGCCCCACGAATCCCCGCACGAAATCATTGGCGGGATTGGCCAGAATCACCTCGGGGGTGTCGTACTGAACGATCTGTGAACCCTCACGCAGGATCGCAATCCTGTCCCCGAGCTTTACCGCCTCATCGAAATCATGGGTGACGAATACGATCGTTTTGCTCAATTCTTCTTGCAGACGCAGCAATTCGTCCTGTAGGCGCTGCCGGGTTATCGGGTCCACGGCCCCGAAGGGCTCGTCCATCAACAGCACTGGCGGGTCCGCCGCCAGCGCCCGGGCCACGCCGACGCGCTGCTGTTGGCCACCGGACAGCTCACGCGGGCACCGGTTGCGGTATTGAACCGGATCAAGATTCACCAAATCGAGCAGCTCATCGACGCGCTCGTCAATGCGCTGTTTGTCCCAGTTGAGCAGTCGCGGCACGATGGCGATGTTGTCACCGACCGTGTAGTGCGGGAAAAGCCCGGCCCCTTGAATCACGTAGCCGATATGGCGTCGGAGTTCATCGGGGTTCTTGTCTGTGACGTCTTCGTCGCCGATGAAGATCCGCCCGCTCGTCGGCTCGATGAGGCGATTGATCATCTTCATCGTGGTGGTCTTGCCGCATCCGGATGGGCCGACGAACATCACCGTCTCACCGGCGGGAATCTCCATGGTCACGTTGTCGACTGCGGGAGTGGACTTTCCGTCGTACAACTTGGTAACGCCGTCGAGCAAGATCCGTGCACCGCCGGTCGTCGTTGCGTTTTCCGTTGCGTCAGACACGGATCCCCTTCGGTGTCGTGAGGCGGGTGACGACATTGAGCACCGTGTCGAGGACTACCGCCAGGATGAGAATGCCGACCGTGCCGGCGATTACGGAGTTAGTGGCGTTGGCGCCGCCCATGCGCGAGATCCCAGAAAATATGTAGCCTCCTAGCCCCGGGCCCAGCGCGAACGCCGCGATGGCCGCTGTACCCATGAGCATCTGCGCCGACACACGGATGCCCGTCATGATCACCGGCCAGGCCAGGGGCAACTCCAAGCGCACCAATGTGGCAAGCCGGCCCATGCCCATCCCGCGGGCGGACTCCACCAGCGTTTGGTCCACGCCCGTCAATCCCACCAGAACATTGCGCAGGATCGGCAGGCTCCCAAAGAAGACCAGCATGATGACCGACGGTGAGACACCGATACCGACAATGCCGACGAGCACCCCGAGAAGTGCATACGAGGGAACCGTCAGGCCGACGGCGGCAAGCGCATTACCGCTGGCCACACCCCAGGGCGAGCGATAGATCAGCACTCCAAGAAGCAGGGCACACGCCACCGCGACAACAAGCGTTTGCAGGACCAGGCTCATGTGCTGATAGGCGAGAAAGGACAGGACCGCCCAGCGATCCTTCACGAACTCGACAAAACTCATAAACCCGCAGGTGCCTCCATAGAAAATAAGGATCAACGCCCGCTCTCACCGGGCATCGCCAACCCACCATATGCCAATGACGGCCCCGGGGGCTACTTTTCAGGCGCGTAGCCAGACGACGGCTCCAGCTATCCGCAGCGATCCCTACGCGACAATCCGGCCCCCACACGAGGCAGTGCCCAGCCAGGTGTGCGGGTTGCGATCCCAGCACCATCCGAGTTTCGGGCGCCGATCGGATATCCAGATCGCGGGCACCCGCTGCCCCTTTCCCCGTGAGGCCGCCAGCGAGAAACACTTGTTCTTGCGCAACATGTCCGGCCGCACGATCACCAGCGCAATACCCTCGTCGATGGTCAGCGGAGTGCGTCCACGCGCGGTAATAGTCGCCAACGCCTCCTCCGGTGTCACATTGCAGAACTCACTCCCGGTATCGACATCGGCAAGCAGATAAGGCTGATCCGGGATCTCCACGACCGGCCGGTACACCTCGGCATCGCCGTCATCCATGACATGAAAACCCTTACGCCCGTTAAGGCTCATCAATGGCGCCGTCTGCTCATAGCTGGTTGCGGTGGCGACGAGAACGAACGGAATGTGGTCTGCGGGATTGATCGTGGACGGTGGGAGACCAGCGACCCGAGCTCGAAGCTCGATCGCGCGGTCGCCGACCGGGCACCCCCGTTCGGTCAGATGGGCGAGCTGGCGGTCGAATTCATCCTGAGCGGCGGGCATTGACCGTCAACGCAGCAGTCTCCCGGCGAGTTCCCGCGAGAACCACTCAGGCTGCGCGGCTGATATCGCGCCACAACTCCCGCTGCACACGATGCGGATCCAGGTCGATACGCCGATGCTGGTCGAACACCATGACGGCGTGCTCCGGCTCGCGGTACGCCGGCCATTCGATGCCCGGTATGCCCGTCCGCGAGAAGTCGAGCCAACGGCTCTGGATGTCCTCGGTCAGCGCCAACGCGTCGTGCCTGTCTCCTTTCCCTGCCAATGCGGGCCAGCGCTTGAAGAGGCCGAAAACCGCGAACAGTTCCGTCGCATGCGCGGCCCCCGGCCCGAAGCGCCGCAGCGGTCGCGGCGCATAGTCGTAGCGATAGAAGTAGACGGACGAGTGATGACCGTGCGCCTGCGCTACCCGCCAGGCCTCCGAGCCGAACATCGCATCACCCATCAGGCGCACCAGGGCATCCCGGGACGGATAGCCCTCATAGGAATCGATCACCCGCTTCGCGTCCTCGGGTCTGAGCGTGCCGAGGATGCCTGCGACGGCACGGGCATCGAACCGGGACAACGACATCACCCGGGTCAGCAGTCGGTTGAACAACCGTACCTCCTCGGCGTTGTACCCGATGATGAGCGGGACCCGATGCGCCTCACCGCGTTCCATCATCAAGATCGGATCAGCGGGTACAACCTCACCGTCGATGCTGGGGCCCACACCGAGCGAGAACGCCGACTCCCGGGTTTTCGCGGTGAGCAGCCGGTGTGTCGCCCGCACCAGGTCACGCGGCCGGGCATTGATGACCGCCTCGGCGGGGCAGCGGACGTCGACGCCGAGGTACTCGACGAGCCTGCGCGCATTGGCCGCCGCCTCGTCCTGGGTATGGATCATTCCGCTGGCCGTGCTCTGGCAGATCGCGCGCTGGAACAGCCCTGCGGCTGCGGGAACGGTCAACAGCATCTGGACACAATGTGCCCCGGCGCTTTCTCCAAAGATCGTGACACTGTTGGGGTCTCCGCCGAAGGCCGCGATGTTGTCGCGCACCCACTGCAGCGCCAGCACGAGATCACGCAGGTACAGATTGCTGTCGATGGTGTGCTGGTCGTCCGACAGCGAGGACAGGTCGATAGCCCCATAGGCCCCCACCCGGTAGTTCACGGAGACGAAAACACATCCGCGCCGCGCAAGGTCGGCGCCGTCGTACAAGGCCAGTGCGGAACTACCCAAAACATAGGCGCCGCCGTGGATGTAGAACATGACCGGCAGGGCCTCCCCCGAGGTCTCATCCGGCACGGTGACGTTCACCGTCAGGCAGTCCTCGCTGACCGCCTGGAACCTGTTGATCGAGAGCGGTACGTAGATACGTTTCTGCGGTGACGCCGATTTCCAGGAATCACACGACAGCACACCTGCCCAGGGTCTCGCCGGCACCGGGCTGCGGAGGCGCAAAGTACCCACAGGAGGCTCGGCGTACGGTATGGCACGAAAGCGACGCACGCCATTATCGCGGAACCCCTCCACCACGCCGTTCGCGGTCTGCACCTGCACCGGTTCCCGCACAACGTATTTCGATCTCTTCGCCACGGGCACCTCAGACCACCGTCAACGGCAGCGACTTGCGCGGCTCGAAAACGAACCGCGATCCCCCGCTGACGTTTGCGATCATCACCTCGGGCAGCTGCTTGTCCTCGCCCTCATGCTCGATGAACGCGGCCACCCATTCCTCGGCGTCTCCCGAAATCTCTAGGCCGATATGCGGATCGACCGCCGTCGCGATCGCCTGCAGTGGCCGCATTTCGGCGGGCCCACACAAGGAGATCCAGGCCTGATCCTGGTGTGCGGGTGACCCCCACACATGGAGCTGGCCACCGGAGATGTCGGCGTTCACGTATCCGACGGGACTCAACAGTGGGTGCACGTGGAGTACCTGCAGCACACCATCGATCCCGCCGGGAAGCAGCAACGCCTGCTTGATCCTCGCCGCGGCGACACCCGCAATACCGATGAGCTGTTGGGTGCGAATGGTGCGCGCCAACTCAGCATCGGGAGCCCTCTTGCCCACCGCGATCGAGAACCCGAGAAACAAGAGATGCATCTGCAGACAGATCTCGTCGGCTATCCGCACCAGCGCCGAATGCGAGAAGTCACCAAAGTCCAGATCCGATAGCAGAGGCCCTGAGTAGTCGGAGGCCCCCGGTCCGGCGGTATCAATTGCATCCAGTTCCCAACTGGCCGCTATGGACTCGCCGACCATATCGAGTTCCGGAATCCCTGACACCGCCGGATAGGACTCGTCGATGGTGACCGTCCACGCACAGTGCGGATGCCTGTCCGCAGGCGTGCGCGGCGGCCGGTGAATCGGCCGAACCTGCGCATGCGGATTAGTGGCGAATGCCGTCGCATCGAATGTGGGATCTTCGATATCGTGACACATACCCGTCACATAGTCGGGCCCGAGCGGCTCCACGTCGAGTAACGCACCACAGTGGTCAAGATGAAACTCCCCATGCCACTTGTCATGCACGGTGTACCGGAAGTCCATGAACTGTGGCGGAGCCCCGATATCGAGCTGCATACCCTTGAAGATGGTGATCACATCGTCGCCCTCGAATCGCAGCGCCTTCTGCATGCGCCGGGTGTAGATCGGGCTGGATGACGCCCACTCCTCTATGGCGACCTGGAGCATCTCCTCCCTTCCGAAATGCTGTATGCAGTAGGCCATTCCGGAACGGTCGATGAGCTGACCGATGAGCAGCAGCTCGGGAACCAGGACCGCCAACTGGCCCTGGGTTAACCCGGAGAATCGGCTAGTCACCCGGGGACTCCGTGTTTTTCTTGGAACGTTTCGCTTCATTATTTTTTGCTACGGCCATCTCGACGTGCTTGTTGACCCGTTGCCCCAGTGGCCACCCGACGTAGTGCGTGATGAACAGCGCGACCTCCCGCAGCTCGGCATCGGTGAGCTCACCGTTCTTGAGTGCGGCCCCCGTCTGGATCTCCAGTATCTCGTCGAGCCCCAGGGCACTGACCGCGCCGAGGAGCAGCAGCCGGCGATCACGCATGGACAGCTCGGGCCTATCCCAAATGGTGCCGAAGAGATGTTCTGCGGTGTACTTGAAGTAGTCGCCGGGCAGGTCGGGCATGTCCCAGCCGTAGACCTCTTTCATCTTGTCCAGACCCTTGCGGCGCAGCTCATCCATTAGATATCTCCCTCCACAGACGGCACAGCATGTGGCACACCAAGACTCGCCGCCAGCCGGTCACGGGCCAGCGCCGCCAGCGGCAGCTGGACCGACTGCTGTTCACCCAGCGCCAGTGCCAGGCTCAGGTCCTTTTCACCGAGACCGCGCACATGCGTGAAGATAGGGAGCCAGAAGCTGTCCGATGCCACCGGTTCGGTGGTGTCTCGCAACATGATGGCGCCCGGCCCGCCGGTGATGGCATCCGTGTGGCGCACCACCTTGCCCAGGTCGGTGATATCCAGCCCGCAGCTTTCGGCCAGTCGCTGCGCTTCTCCCGCCGCGGTGAAGGCAACGAAATGCAGGAGGTTGCGCGCCAGCTTCATTCGGGTACCCGCGCCCGGGACGCCGGCATGAATCACCAGCGACGCCCACATCGAGAAGGGCTCCTTGACCCGCGCGAACGTCGCATCGCCGGCGCCGACCATGGTGGCAAGTTCACCCTTGTGTGCACCGGGGGCGCCACCGCTTACCGGCGCATCGATGACGTGGACATTGCGCGGCAGCCAGTACTCCGCCAATTCCACGGCAGTCGTATCGCTGATGGTGGAGTGGATCGCGATGATGGTGCCGGGCTTTACCTCCGGCGCCAGCTCCCTGACAACCTCACGAACCTGTGCGTCGTCCAGCACCGTGACACTGATCAGGTCGGCACCCGCGATATCGGCCAGGCCGTCCGCCGCTTGTGCACCCGCCTCGACCAACGGTGCCATTGCCTCGGCCCGCACGTCGAAGACGGTGAGGCCGCCGCGCCAATCGACCAATCGCTGGGCCATGGGGGCACCCATGTTGCCCAGTCCGATGTATCCGAGTCGCAAAGAACATCCCGTCATGATCGGATGATCTGTCCGCCATCGACATTGAATACCTGACCGGTAATCCAGGACGCCTTGTCCGACAGCAAGAACAGGCACATGCCCACCATGTCGTCGACGGTGCCCATACGGCTCAGCGGGATGTTCTTGACCAGCTCGCTGCGGAACTGCTCCGGCACGGTGCCGCGAGTTGCCTCGGTGTCGGTGGGCCCCGGCGCGATGGCGTTGATGCGGATCTTCTGTCCGCCCAGCTCACGGGAAAGCTGTTGGGTGAGGCCGTTGATGCCCACCTTCGCCAGTCCATAAAAGCCCGAATACAGCCATGCCGCCGTGGAGGATTGGTTGACGATGGCGCCGCCGCCGCGCTTGGCGATGTGCTTGTACACGGCCCGGGTACACACCAGGGCCCCATCCTGGTTCACGCTCATGAACTTCTTGTAGTAATCCCACGGCACCGACAGCAGCAGATCGAGCTTCATCCCGCCGTAGATCGCCGCGTTGTTCACCAGAAAGTCGATACCGCCGAACTCGGCCACTGCCTTGTCCGCCATGGCTATCGCCGAATCAGGGTCGGAGACGTCGACGCTCGCGAAAATGGCCTTGCCACCGTCGGCCACGATCTGCTTGGCGACGCCCTCACCCAACTCGGCGTTGATATCGGCGACCACCACCGCGGCACCTTCGCGCGCGAGCGCATGCGCATACGCCTCGCCGATGCCCTGTGCGGCACCGGTGACGATGGCGACTTTTCCCTCAAACTGCCCAGTCGAATTCACCTTAGAGTCCTTCCTACTTCACAGCCGTTGCGATGACCTTGGTTTCCAGGTACTCCTCGAAACCAGCGACACCCATTTCCCTGCCGATACCCGATTGCTTGTACCCACCGAAGGGCGCGTCGGCGGAGTACCACACTCCGCCATTGACATTCACGGTCCCGACCCGAAGCCGCGATGCGACCCGTGCCGCGCGCTCGTCGTCTCCGCTGAACACCGTTCCGGACAGTCCGTACGGTGAGTCGTTGGCAATCCGCACCGCGTCGTCGTCGCCGTCATGCGCAATCACCACGAGTACCGGACCGAAAATCTCCTCGCGTGCCACCCGTGCGTCGTTGGTCAGCCCGGCGACGACGGTGGGTTCGATATAGAAGCCCCGGTCCTTGCCCTCCGGCCGCCCGCCACCACAGGCGAACGAACCACCCTCGGCGACGGCCAGATCCAAATAGGACTGGACTCTGTCACGCTGACGTGCCGAGATGACCGGCCCACACACCGTTCCCGGCTTCTGGGGATCGCCCGGTTTCAGCGAACCCATGGTCGCCGCCGCCGCCTGTACCGCCTCGTCATAGCGTGCGCGCGGCACCACCAACCGGGTGGTGATCGCACAACCCTGGCCGGCATGCATCGCCGCGGTGAATCCAGCGACCGAGCATGCCCCGCCCAGCTCTGCATCGTCGAGCACGATGAACGCCGACTTGCCACCGAGCTCCAGAAATACCTTCTTGACGGTGACCGCCGCATCGGTCATCACCGCGCGCCCAGTCGCCGTGGAGCCAGTGAACGACACCATGTCGACCCGGGGATCCGTCGACAGCTGCGCACCGATTCGATGGTCACTGGAGGTGACGATATTGAAGACGCCCGGGGGAAAGTCGGTGTGCTCGGCGATGATTCGCCCCAATACCGCTGCACACCATGGAGTATCCGGCGCGGGCTTGAGTATCAGGGTGTTACCCGCGGCCAGCGCCGGGCCCACCTTGGCGAGGTTGATCTGATGCGGAAAGTTCCACGGCGTCACCGCCCCGACCACACCGACGGCCTCACGCGCGAGGGTGCGCCGGGTTTTGATGCCCATGGGTGAGGCAATACCGAGGTCGGCCTTCCAATCGAAAGATTCCGCGGTGTCGGCGGCGAACCGCAGATCGTCCACCGGCCCTTCGAGCTGTGCACCCGCGGTCAGCATCCGAGGTGCCCCCACCTCGGCGATGGTCAGCTCCCGCAATTCGTCGATATGAGCCTTCAAGCCGTCCCGAAGCTGACGGAGACACTGCACGCGCAGACCCACATCCCGCGACCACTCGGTGTCGTCGAACGCACGACGCGCCGCCTCGATGGCATGGCTCATGTCATCGACGTCGGCATCGGCCGCGGTGCCGAGCACCTCCTCGGTGGCCGGGTTCACCGTCGGGAACCGCCCGGCACCGCCGGGAATCAACTTTCCGTCGATGAACAGATCACTGTCGCCATCGGCCAGAAGCGCCATGTCACCTCATTCCAAGAATCTGGACACTTGTCCATTCCCCACTCCAGAACCATAACCATCTAAGTCCCAACATGGCAAGACTGCAGCCAGGTAATAGCCATAAATTGGTGGTGGACAGCATTTTTCACATGACATCTTGCCCAGAATCGACGCACACGCTAATCTGGACACGTGTCCAGTGAAGCTGTGGTGACCCTCACAAGCGAATCGCCACGAAACCGGCGGCAGGAGGAGACGATCCGCAAGATCGTCACCGCGGGCCGAGAGATGCTCGGCGAGACCACGTATGCGGATATGACAATCCGCGGCGTAGCGGCCCGCGCGAAGGTCGCTCCCGCGACCGCGTACACGTACTTCTCCTCCAAAAGTCATCTGGTCGCCGAGATCTACCTCGATCTCATCCATGAGGCGCCCTACTTCACGGACGTGAACGACGGGCAGCCCGCACGGGTCACCAAGACGCTGCGGAGCCTGGCATTGGTGGTTGCCGACGAGCCCGAGATCGCAACGGGATGCACGACCGCACTGCTCAGCAACACCGATGAGGCCGTGCGCGCCGTCCGCGACAAGATCGGACTGGAGATCCACCGCAGGATCCGCTCGGCAATGGGCCCCGACGCAGATCCACGCGTGGTGTCGGCCCTGGAAATGACCTTCTTCGGCGCCCTCATGCACGCGGGCAGCGGCACCTTCACATATCACGAGATCGCCGACAAACTCACCTTCGTGGTGGATCTCATGCTGGGAAAGAACGAATGACAGCCGCCTCGATGTCCTCACTGGTGTTCGACCCGTACGACTATGACTTCCACGAAGACCCGTACCCGTACTACCGGCGATTGCGCGACGAGGCACCGCTGTACCACAACGACGAGCTGAACTTCTGGGCACTCTCGCGACACCAGGATGTGTTGCAGGGCTTTAGGAACAGCGAAGCACTGTCCAACGCCAACGGCGTCTCGATGGACAAGGCCTCCTTTGGGCCGCATGCCAAATTGGTGATGTCGTTCCTGGCCATGGACGACCCCGAGCACCTTCGATTGCGCACGCTGGTATCGAAGGGGTTTACCCCCAGGCGAATCCGCGAGCTCGAGGGCCGGGTCGTCGCGCTGGCACGCACGCACTTGGATACGGCGTTGCAGCGCGCTTCGGGGGGAGCGTTCGATTTCATCGCCGATTACGCCGGCAAGCTGCCCATGGACGTCATCTCGGAGCTGATGGGCGTACCCGAGCCCGACCGCACCCGCATCCGGGAGTTGGCCGACGGTGTCATGCATCGCGAGGATGGTGTCGCCGACGTGCCACAGAAGGCCATCCAGGCGTCCATCGACCTGATGACCTACTACATCGACATGGTCAAGGAGCGGAGACGTCAGCCCTCAAACGATCTGACGTCCGCTCTGTTGCAGGCGGAAATCGACGGCGACCGCCTCACCGACGAGGAAGTGATCGCCTTCCTGTTCCTCATGGTGATCGCCGGTAACGAGACCACCACCAAGCTGCTGGCCAACGCCGTGTACTGGGGCCACCGCAATCCCGATCAGCTCGCCGGCGTCTACGCAGACCACGACCGGATACCGCTGTGGGTGGAGGAATCGCTGCGCTATGACACCTCGAGCCAGATCCTCGCGCGCACCGTTGCCGAGGATATGACGTTGTACGACACGACCATCCCTGCCGGTGACATCCTGCTACTCCTTCCCGGTTCTGCCAACCGCGACGACCGGGTGTTCGAGGATGCCGACGACTACCGCATCGGGCGGGAGATCGGCTCCAAGCTCGTGAGCTTCGGCAGTGGTGCACACTTCTGCCTCGGCGCACACCTGGCACGAATGGAGGCCAAGGTCGCCTTGACGGAACTTTTCACCCGGATCCGGCGCTACGAGATCGACGAAAGTGCCTCCGTACGTGTGCATTCCAGCAATGTCCGCGGATTCGCCTATCTACCCATCACCGTGCAATTGAGGGAGGAAGCCTGATGCCGCGATTTGAGCCACATCCGGACCGCCGCCCAACCGTCATCGCCGGCGCCTCCTCGGGCATCGGGGCGGCGGCGGCCACTGAACTCGCGAGCCGCGGATTCCCGGTTGCGCTCGGCGCCCGCCGCGTGGACAAGCTGACCGAACTCGTCGAGAAGATCCGGGCCGACGGCGGTGAGGCCGTGGCGTTCCCCCTCGATGTCACCGATGCGGACTCCGTGAAATCTTTTGTGGCACAGAGCATCGATGCGCTGGGCGAAATCGATCTGCTGGTGTCCGGCGCGGGCGACATGTATCCCGGCCGGGTCCATGAGATGAGCGCCGATATCTTCGCCTCCCAGATCCAGGTGCACCTGCTCGGCGCAAATCGGCTCGCCACCGCGATCGTGCCGGATATGGTGGCCCGCCAGCGTGGCGATGTGGTGTTCATCGGCTCCGATGTCGCGCTGCATCAGCGCCCGCACATGGGTGCCTACGGTGCGGCCAAGGCGGCGCTGCTCGCGATGGTGAACACCATGCGTATGGAGCTGGAAGGCACTGGAGTCCGCGCGTCGATCGTGCATCCCGGCCCGACCCTGACGTCGATGGGCTGGCAGCTATCCGCTGAGCAGGTGGGTCCCATGTTGGAGGACTGGAAGTCCTGGGGGCAGGCACGTCACTCCTACTTCCTGCGTCCCTCCGATATCGCCCGCGCAGTCGCCTTCGTCGCCGAAACTCCCAGGGGCGCACATATCGCGGAGATGGAAGTGCAGCCCGAAGCGCCGCTGAAGGATGCTCCTGCCGACAAACAGAAACTCGAGCTTGGTGAGGAAGGAATGCCATCGTGACCACTCCCACCGTTCCACGGGTCTCCGGCGGTGAGGACCAGTACGGCCACCTCGAGGAATTCCGCACCGATCCCATCGCACTGATGAAACGCATCCGGGAGGAATGCGGAAACGTCGGCACCTTCCAGCTCGCCGACAAACAGGTGGTGTTTCTCTCCGGTGCCGAGGCCAACGAGTTCTTCTTCCGCTCCAGCGACGAGGACCTGGACCAGGCCGAGGCCTACCCGTTCATGACACCGATCTTCGGCAAGGGCGTGGTGTTCGATGCCGACCCGGAACGCCGCAAGGAGATGCTGCACAACGCGGCGCTACGCGGCGAACAGATGAAGGGCCACGCCGCAACCATCGAAAACGAAGTCCGGCAGATGATCTCGCAGTGGGGCGCAAGCGGTGAGATCGATCTTCTCGACTTCTTCGCCGAGCTGACCATCTATACCTCCTCGGCCTGCTTGATCGGAAAGAAGTTTCGTGACGAGCTGGACGGCAGGTTCGCGCACCTGTACCACCAGCTGGAGCAGGGCACCGACCCGTTGTGCTACGTGGACCCGTACCTGGAGATCGAGAGCTTCCGTCAACGCGATGCTGCGCGACAGGGCTTGGTGGCGCTCGTTCAAGAGATCATGAATAGCCGGATCGCCAGCCCGCCGACGGATAAGAGTCAGCGCGACATGCTCGATGTGCTGATCATGATCAAGGACGAGGACGGCAATCCCCGCTTCACCGCCGACGAGATCACCGGCATGTTCATCTCCATGATGTTCGCCGGGCACCACACCAGCTCGGGTACCGCCTCCTGGGTCCTCATCGAGCTGCTGCGGCACCCCGATATCCAAACGCAGGTCATCGACGAGCTGAACGAGTTGTACGCGGACGGGAGCGAGGTGAGTTTCCATGCGCTGCGCCAAATCCCGAAGCTGGAAAATGTGCTCAAGGAGACGCTGCGACTACACCCGCCGCTCATCGTCCTGATGCGAGTCGCCAAGGGCGAATTCGAGGTGGGCGGGTTCCCCATTCACCACGGCGACATGGTGGCGGCCTCCCCCGCCGTCTCGAACCGGATCGCCGAGGATTTCCCCGACCCGGATGGTTTCGTACCGGACCGCTACGAGAAGCCGCGGCAGGAAGACATCGTCAATCGCTGGACATGGATACCATTTGGGGCGGGCAGACACCGCTGCGTGGGCGCGGCCTTCGCCACCATGCAGATCAAGGCGATCTTCTCAGTGCTATTGCGCGAGTATGAGTTCGAGATGGCACAGCCGGCCGACTCGTACCATAACGACCACTCCAAGATGGTGGTGCAACTGGCGCAGCCAGCCAAGGTCCGCTACCGGCGCCGGAGGCCCTGATGCCGTTTCGGGTCGATGTCGACCGCGACCTGTGCCAAGGCCACGCGATGTGCGAATTGGAGGCCCCGGACTACTTCCGCGTCCCCAAGCGAGGCACCGTCGAAATTCTCGACCACGAACCCCCCGAGGAGGCTCGCGACGAGGTCGAGCGCGCCGTCGAGGAATGTCCTGCCCGAGCCCTGTTCATCACCGAAAAGGATTAGGAGTGCCGACTGTGCCCGAATTCCCACGCCAAGAACTTGACGATGTCGTCGCGGACTGGCTACAGGCCAACCTGGACGCCGAAAAGGCCGGCGACTGGAAACCGTTGGCACGCTTCTACACCGACGATGCCACCTACGGGTGGAACATCGGCCCCAAGGAAGACGTGATGTGTGTCGGCGTGGAAGAAATACGCGAGATCGCCCTCGGCCAAGAGATGGAGGGCCTCGAAGGCTGGACGTATCCCTACCAGAAGGTGATTGTCGACGACAAACAGGGCGAGGTGATCGGATTCTGGAAGCAGGTGGTCACCGGCGGGAATGACGAAGCCGGCGGTGACGATCTGACCGTGTATGGCATCGGGGGCAGCTGGTTCCGGTATGCCGGTAACGGTCAATGGAATTGGCAACGCGACTTCTTCGACTTCGGCCATGTGTCCGCCCTGTACATGGACCTCATCAAGGCCGGCAAGCTCAGCGCGGGTATGCAGAAACGCATCCAGCGCGGTCTCTCGGGCGAGAAGGTGCCCGGCTACTACCCCCTGGGCAAGACCCCGGTCCCCCTCTGGTGAGCGCCATGAAAAGCGCTGCAGAACTCGGCCTTCCGGAAGGCTTCGATTTCACTGATCCCGGGCTGTACGGCGAGCGGATGCCACACGAAGAATTCGCGACCCTGCGGCGCGAAGCACCCGTCTGGTGGAACCCGCAGCCGCGGACGGTGGGCGGGTTCGCCGACGACGGCTACTGGGTTATCTCCAAACACCGTGATGTTCGGGAGGTTTCGCTGCATACCGATATCTTCTCGTCGGGCCGCAAGGGCGCCATCCCCCGCCTCGAGGACCACATCAGCCCTGAAGAGTTCCAGGCCACCCTGTCAGTCCTCATCAACAAGGACGCCCCCGAACACACCCAGCTGCGCGGGCTGGTGTCCCGCATGTTCACCCCACGCTCCATCGCGGCGTTGCGCATCACACTGGAGGACCGGGCGGAACGGATCGTGCGTGCCGCCCTCGAAGGTGGACACGGCGAGTTCGTTCGCGAGGTGGCCAGCGAGCTGCCCATGCAGGCCATCGCCGAATTGATCGGCGTTCCAGAAGAAGACCGCGTCAAGCTCTTCGAGTGGAGCAATCAGATGACGGGCTACGACGAAGCCGATGTGGAGATCGACCCGCGGATCGGCGCCGCTCAGATCCTCGGCTATTCATATCAGCTCGCCGAGCAGCGCCGCGACTGTCCGGGCAATGACGTAGTGTCCCGCCTGCTGACCGGGACGGTGGACGGGGAACAGCTCACCCCGGAGCAGTTCGGTTTCTTTGTCGTGATGCTGTCGGTGGCAGGTAATGAAACCACCCGGAATGCGACCACCATGGGCATGATGGCCTTTCTGGAACACCCGGATCAATGGGAACTGTTCAAGAAGGACAGGCCGGCCTCCGCCGTCGACGAGATAGTCCGGTACACCTCGCCGCTGATCTCGCAACAACGAACCGCGCTGCAGGACACCGTGGTCGGCGGTGTTCCCATCAAGGCCGGTGAACGAGTGGTCATGCTCTACCCGTCAGCCAACTTCGACGAGGAAGTGTTCGCGAACCCGCATACCTTCGACATCACCCGCGACCCTAACCCGCATCTGGGCTTCGGCGGCACAGGAGCCCACTACTGCCTGGGGGCCAACCTCGCAAAGGTCGAGCTGGAGATCATCTTCAACAAGATCGCCGATCGTATGCCCGACATCTCACGGATCGGGGATGCGCCCCGGTTCCATTCGGGCTGGATCAACGGCATCAAGAAATTCGACACGGACTACTGTCCGGTCTCGCACTGAGGCCCCGATGGCCAATTGTGTCGTAGTCGGCGGTAGCCGCGGGATCGGCCGCGCAACAGCACAACTCCTCGGCGAGCTCGGCACCCGTGTGGTTGTCAACGGTCGGCACGCCGATGCGGTCGATGAGACGGTCGACGCAATCACATCCAGCGGCGGTACAGCAGTCGCTTTTGTCGGGTCGCCCGACAACGAGCAGACAGCCACGGATCTGATCAACACCTGCCGCGATGAGTTCGGTGGCATCGACGCGTTGATCAACTGCGCGGGCATACCGGAGCCTGCCGGGTCCTCCATCCTGACCATCACCCCCGATGACTTTCGACGACTGATCGATGCACACCTGGGCACCGTTTTCCACACCTGCCGCGTCGTCGCACCGCTCATGGCCGCCCAACGGCATGGAACCATCATCAACACCGGATCGACCGCCTCCCTGGGTATCTACGGCGGCACGGGCTATCCGGCGGGCAAGGCGGCAGTCCATGGACTGACCTTGGCCATCGCCGCCGAGCTGAAGCAAAGCGGTGTGCGCGCGAACGTCATCTGCCCCGGCGCCCGCACCCGGCTCTCCGAAGGAGAGGAGTACACCGCGCACCTGCACGACCTACACGCACGGGGACTACTCGACGAAATGACCCTCCGGGCTTCGCTCGAACCCGCACCGGCCGAGTGTGTGGCACCGCTGTACGCCTATCTCGCCGGCGATCTCTCCGCACGCATCACCGGCCAGATATTCATCGCCGCAGGCGGATTCATCGGACGTTTCGCGCGACAGGTCCCGACGCCGCTGGGATACCGCGACCACACGGAATCCGCGCGATGGTCGATCCAGGAGATTGACGAGCTGATGGGCCGTCGATGACTACTGCCCGAATCGCCGGTTTCTCGCCGCGTAGTCGCGCAGCGCGCGCAGGAAATCCACCCGCCGAAACTCGGGCCAATATGCGTCGGTGAACCACATCTCGGAATAGGCACTCTGCCAGAGCAGGAATCCTGACAAACGCTGCTCCCCCGATGTCCGGATCACCAGATCCGGATCCGGCTGTCCGGAGGTGTACAGGTTCTCGGAGATGGCGTCGACGGTCACCGCCTGCACCAGCTGCTCGGCGGTGGCCCCGTTGGCCAGCTCCTTGTTCAACAGGGTGCGTACCGCATCGGTGATCTCCTGCCTGCCCCCGTAGCCGACCGCCACGTTCACATGGAAGGCGGCATCCGAGGGGGCGGACTTCACGGCCTGCCGCATGCGCTCAGCCACCTCGTCGGGCAGCAGATCAAGGTCTCCCACGCTGCGCACGCTCCACTTGTTCTGCGGGGCGCACAGCTCCTCCACGACGTCGGTGATGATCTCCAATAGCTCGCCGAGCTGATCGGGGTCGCGGGTGAGATTCTCGGCCGACAACAGGTACACGGTGGCCATCTCGACGCCGGCGTCCTGACACCAGCCCAGCATCTCGCCGATCTTGCGGGCACCCATCCGGTATCCATGGCTGACATCGGTGTACCCCGCCGACCGCGCCCAGCGGCGGTTTCCGTCGCACAGGACGGCGATATGCCGCGGTTTCGACGCCTTGGCCAGCTCCTGACGAAGCCGCATTTCGTAGAGCTTGTACAGCGGTTCCTTCAGCCTCGGCGGGATGATCTCCACGGACCCAGCCTAGCGAGCCGACCGCGCGCCCGAGCCACGACTACGCAGCAGATATGGATCTGCACAGAACGTTCACAATCGCGGCCTGGACGGGAAGGGATACTGTGACGCATGCAGACCGATGAGCCGCTTGCGGGAAGAGGCACCGGCACCGATGAGCCGCTTGCGCGAAGAGGCACCGGCACCGATGAGCCGCTTGCGGGAAGAGGCACCGGCACCGATGAGGCCCCCGCAAGCGGGAGGGACCCCCAGCTTGCCCCCGAAGCACATGGTTCTGAGCATTCCCTGCCGATGGCCGCATTCGTCGGCGGTATCGAGACTCTCCCGATCAAACCCAAGGCGCGTGGCTGGATCCATTTCTACGCGTGCGTCACCGCCGCGATCGCGGGAATCGTGTTGGTGTCGGTCGCCTGGTCGGTGCGCTCACCGGAAGCAGGCCTGGCCACCGCCATCTACAGCCTGACGGTGCTGGGTGTATTCGGGGTCAGCGCCGCCTATCACCGGGTGAACTGGAAATCCGAGACCACCCGCACCTGGATGAAGCGGATGGATCATTCGATGATCTTCATCTTCATCGCGGGCAGCTACACCCCGTTCGCGATGCTTGCGATGCCGCCCGCGGAGGGCAATCTGGTGCTCGCCATCGTGTGGGGCGGCGCGCTCGCCGGGGTGATTCTCAAGATGTGTTGGCCGACGGCACCACGCTGGGTCGGGGTGCCGCTGTACCTGCTGCTGGGGTGGGTGGCGATCGGATTCTCATCGACGCTCCTACACGGCGCCGGGGTGCCCGCCCTGGTGCTACTGATCGTCGGCGGCGCGTTCTACAGCATCGGCGCGATCCTGTACGCCGTGAAATGGCCCAACCCGTGGCCGCTGCACTTCGGTCATCACGAGTTCTTCCATGCCGCGACCGTCATCGCCGCGACCTGCCACTACATCGCTGTCTGGTTCGCCGTCTTCTGACGGCGAACCAGCAGGCCCAAGAAACTAGAGCTGCTTGATGTCGTCCTGGGTCCAGAAGGCCCGCATCGAGCTGATCTTGCCGTTGTCGTCGAAGGTCATCACGTCGATCGGCGCGATGACCATGCCACCGTTCTCGTGCTTGATGGTCAGCTCGAAGTGGAATGCGGCCTCGTTGTTCGTGGCCCGCACCAACTTCAGCTCGCCGTGACGGTCCAGTGGCTCGATGGCGGCGTAAAAGCCCTGGATCGCCTCACGGCCCTTGAGGACGTCGGCACCCAGCGGATCCTCGACGGTCGCGTCGTCGGCGTACAGGTCGGCGATCTGTGCTGCGGTGCCCGTGGTGAGCAGATCGCAGTAGCTCTGGACGACGGCGAGAACATCTTCGCGGGTTACGGTCATGCTCCGGACGCTACCTACCCAACGCGGCGTCTAATTGTTCGGTCCCGGTCACCGGGAGATCGCAGACGGTACCCCGGCACACGTAGGCGGCGTCGGCGTCGCCCACCTGCCCCCTGTCGCGCAGTAGCTCGCTCGAATCCTTAACTCCACCAACCACAATCGCGCCCCCGGGTGCCGACAGCCGTGCCCTTCGCAACAGTGGCGAGGTCCCGGCGCCGCAGGCCACCGCGACCTGGATCGGACCCCGCACCGCGGCCTCGGCCACCGCCAGCCAATGGCCGGCCGATTGTGGTGCGCGTGCCAGCGCCATCGATGCCGCCGACAGCGAGGCGTGCGCGGCTTCCCGGTAGCGAGCGTCCTCCAGCAGATAACCGCCGATAAGCAGCGCCTCGGTCACCGAGGACGCCCCGGACGGGGTCGCGCCGTCCAGGGGATCGCTCGGCCTGAGCACCAGCTGCTCGGCATCGTCGGCGACGTCGAACCACGCGCCGGGCGATTCCGGATCAGCGAAATGATCGAGGGCGGTATCGAGCAGCTGCGCGGCGGCCTCACGCCAGCGCCATTCACCGGTCACCTGATACAAGGACAGCAGGCCCGTCGCGAGCGTGCCGTAGTCCTCGAGCACACCGTCCCCCTCGGACACCTGCCCGCCCAGGCTCGCGCGCCGCAGCCGCCCGTCGCGCAGATGTAGATCCAGCAGCTCGGCGGCGCAGCTGGCCGCCGCATCCAACAGATCGTTGCGGTCCAGCGCGATCGAGGCTTCGACGAGGGCGGTGATGGCCAGCCCATTCCAAGCGGTGACTGCCTTGTCGTCGCGGCCGGGCTGCACCCGGTGCCGTCGCGCCGCCAGCAGCGCCTCGCGCACGCGGCGCCACCGATCCACGTCTTCGTCGCCGTCGGGATCGCGCAACAGCTGCAGCACCGAGCTCCCGTGTTCGAAGGTTCCCGTCGGCGTCACCTCGAAAAGCGTTGCGGCCCAGTCACCGTCTTGCGGACCCAGGATCTCGGCGAGCTGCTCGGGCGTCCACACGTACGTGGAGCCCTCGGAGCCGTCGGCGTCGGCATCCAGCGACGAGACGAACAGGTCGCCCACCCGCAGCTCGCGCAGCAGGAAATCGGCCGTCTCGGAGGCGATTCGCCGCGCCAGCGCGTCGCCGGTGCGGCGAGCCCAATGCGCGTAGACACGCAGCAAGAGCGCGTTGTCGTAGAGCATCTTTTCGAAATGCGGCACCACCCAGGCCGCGTCCACGCTGTACCGCGCGAAACCTCCGGCCAACTGGTCGTAGATGCCGCCACGCGCCATCGCCGTCGCGGTCCGGGCCACCGCCCCGAGCACCGCGTCGTCTCCGGTTCGTTCGTATCCGCGCAGCAGCGCCTCCAGCAGAGACGAAGGCGGAAACTTCGGCCCCCCGCCGGAAACACCGAATCCCCCGAAGCGCATATCCTCCGCGGGCAGAATCGCGGCGATCGCGGTATCGCACAGCGCGATATCTACCCCGGGCCCGGCGGGCAGGCGTCCGGACATCGCCTGCAGCTGGCCGGTAATGCTCGAGGCCGCCTCTTCCACCTCGTCCCGGCGCTGATCCCAGGTCTCACGGACCGCCGAAAGCAGCTGCAGAAAGCCCTGTTTCGGGTAATAGGTCCCGGTGTAGAAGGGACGGCCGTCCGGGGTGAGAAAGCACGTCATGGGCCACCCGCCCTGCCCATTCATCGCGACGGTGGCATTCATATAGACGGCGTCCAGGTCCGGACGCTCCTCGCGGTCGACCTTGATGTTGACGAACCCGGCGTTCATGACGGCGGCGACCTCGTCGTCCTCGAAGGACTCATGGGCCATCACGTGGCACCAATGACAGGCCGCGTACCCGATCGACAGCAGGATGGGCACATCGCGAGACTGTGCTTCCTGCAACGCCTCTGGCGTCCACTGCTGCCAGTGCACCGGGTTGTCGACGTGCTGGCGCAGATAAGGACTGGTCGCCTCGCCCAGCCGGTTAACGGTCATCGCCCCGCTGATCGGTGGAGCCCGACGGTGTCTCGGGTTCCTCGGCGGAGGTTCCGACCGTGCCGTCGTCGACGGCCTGATCTGGCTCGGGGTGTTCGGGGTCGAATGTCTCCGGCAACTTACGCAGATGCGCATTCATCGACCGAACCAGGAAGAAGGTGCCCACCAGCAGCAGCACCACCACCGTCAAACCGAACGGGCCGGCCTTACCGAAATCGGGTCCGACATTGGTCGGGCTCTTCTCGTCGGCGAGTACCAGCACGGCGTCCATCAACATCATTTGGCTTCAACTCCTGCGAACAAGTCGTCCTCTGGGGTGCTCGTCGGCACGCGTGACTTCGCGAGCTCGAAGTCCTCGGTAGGCCACAGCCGTCGCTCGAACTCGCGCGGGACTGCGAAAAAACTACTGTCCGGGGGAATTTGAGACGCATGCGCACGCAGCGCGGCATCCCGGGCATCGAAAAAGTCGGCGCAGGGCACGCGGGTAGTCACCCGGCGATCAAAGGTGTCGTCATCGGCAGGCCAGCGCTCAAGCCATTCGTCGAACGGCCCCTTGTATCCATGTTTCTTGCACTCATCGTTGAGCAACTGCATACGCGCGCGCATGAATCCATGGTTGTAATAGATCTTGCTGACGGTCCACGGCTCACCCGCCTCGGGGAACTGCTCAGGATCCGCCGCGGCCTCGAAGGCAGCCATCGACACCTCGTGGCACCGAATGTGATCCGGATGCGGATAGCCGCCGTTCTCGTCGTAGGTCGTCATGACATGTGGCCGGAATTCCCGGATCACCGCAACCAACTTGGCGATCGGCTCGTCGATGGGCACCAGCGCAAACGAGTCGCTGGGCAGTGGCGGCAGCGGGTCGCCCTGGGGAAGACCGGAATCCACATAGCCGAGCCAGCGATGTTGCACGCCCAACTCGGCCGCGGCCTTGGCCATCTCCTCCCGACGGATGGTCCCGATGTTCGCGGCGACCTCGGGGCGGTCCATCGCCGGATTGAGGATGTCCCCGCGCTCCCCGCCCGTCAGCGTCACCACGATGACGTCGTTGCCCTCGGCGGCATACCGCGCCGTGGTCGCGGCACCCTTGCTGGCCTCGTCATCGGGGTGGGCGTGCACCGCCATCAATCGCCATCCGCTCACCCGCGCGCCCGCCTCTTTCTGGTCACGTCCCTTGTCCTCGATGGAGGACTCACGCCCCCATCGTTTCATCCCCTGTGTACCCGTCATACCGTTGACCCGTGCAGCGACCAGAGGACCGTTACGGGACCAAGCCCGCCAAGCCCAACCGCGGCCGCTGGATCGCGATGGCGCTGACCGCGTTGGTCATTGTGGCCGGAGTGGTGATCGCTGCGATCGGATATGCGCGATTGGGCCCAGGAGACGTCAAGGGCGAACTTTCCGCCTACAGAATCGTGGACTCTTCGACGGTTTCCGTTACCGCCTCCGTGGAGCGGAAAGACCCGTCCAAACCGGCGGTCTGCATCCTGCGGGCGCGATCTATCGACGGCAGCGAGACCGGGCGGCGCGAGGTGCTGGTACCACCGTCTCCGGAACGAACAGCGCCGGTCACAGCGCTGGTGAAGTCGACCCGCCCCCCGGTGACCGGGGATGTTTACGGCTGCAGCCTGGCAGTTCCGCCGTATCTCGTCGGGCCCTGACCTCAATTTCTTGAGCCCCGGCGCCGCGGGACGGCACCGGGGCCGCCAGACACACGTCGGCAACGTTCACATCGGGCAAACCTCGCCCAAAAATAGGCTGAACATCACAGCGACAGTGGTATGCTGGCCGGATACACGGATCCCTGCTGGGACCGTGTATTGCTGCATTTTGGAGAGTGAATACCGCAGCAATGCACCCGACCCGGCACCCGATAGAGGAGCGCCAGTGGACGTTGCTGGCCTGAGACAAGGAGTACCTGCACCATGACCGACACCCAGGTGACCTGGCTGACCCAGGAATCACATGATCGGCTCAAGGCGGAACTCGACCAACTGATCGCCAACCGCCCCGTCATCGCCGCAGAGATCAACGAGCGCCGCGAAGAGGGAGACCTGCGTGAGAACGGCGGCTACCACGCCGCCCGCGAGGAGCAGGGTCAGCAGGAGGCACGCATTCGTCAGCTACAAGAGTTGCTCAACAACGCCAAGGTGGGCGAGGTCCCGACGCAGTCCGGTGTCGCGCTGCCCGGGTCGGTTGTCAAGGTCTACTACGACGGCGACAAGGACGACACCGAGACCTTCCTCATCGCCACCCGCCAGGAGGGCGTCAAGGACGGCAAGCTCGAGGTGTACTCCCCCAGCTCGCCGCTGGGTGGCGCACTCATCGACGCCAAGGTCGGCGAGACCCGCAGCTACACGGTGCCCAACGGCGCCGAGGTGAAGGTGACCCTGGTGAGCGCGGAGCCGTACCACGACTAGTTCTCGATGAGTTCGTCGATCGAGTGCGAGCCTCACGCGGAAATCTGACCTGAAATCCGCGTGAGGCTCGCGCTCGTTGTGGGACTGGCGGCGTTCCTGAGCGCCTCATCGACACGCGCGACCACAGTGCCCGCCCGATGGCGGAGCATGTCGGCACTCACGCGCACGATCACCCATCCCTCGGCCGCCAACTCCGACGCCCGATCAATGTCGCGAGAACGCTGGCGCGCATCCAGCCAATGCTGGGCCCCGTCGAATTCCACGCCAACCTTGACGTCCTCCCACCCCATGTCGATGCGCGCGATGAAGTCGCCGTAGCGGTCGAATACCTGGATCTGCGTCTGCGGCGGCGGAAAACCCGACCGCACGAGGAGCAGCCGCGTTCTGGTCTCCTGCGGTGACTCCGAACCACCGTCCACCAGACTCAAGGTGTCGGCCAATCTCGCCAGGCCGCGGACCCCTTTGTGTCGATCCATCATCGCCACGACCTCGGCAGTCGCCAGACCGGTCGCCGCTATGAGCGCATCCATCCGCTCGACGGCAGCAGATCGCGGCAACCATCGCCCCAGATCGAATGCCGTCCGGGCGGGACTAGTAACGGCAAGACCCTTCACGTACGCAATCTCGTTATCCATCAGTATGTCCCGATGGATTCGTAAACCCGCGGCGGTCTTGTGGTGGCGGTGAATCAGGTCCACGGTTGCGCCCGCGTCGACCCATTTGGCACCGTGCACGGACGAAGCCGCGATCCCGGCGATGACACCGCTGCGCCCGGTCCACAGCCATGCCCCGTGTGCGCGCTGCGTCGCGCTCACCTCCGCATCGCGCGGAACATAGATGCTCGGATACAGCTGCCGGTATCGGGTTCGCAAGCGGTGCTCGGTCATCGCGCCACTATTGAGCATCTCGGTAGAGCGGAACGGCCAGAGAATCTCCCCCATGGCTCGCAGCATCACATCGGCGACCGACATCCACGGCACCCGATGCCGAGCGCGAGCCTCACGCGGAAAACGAGGCCGAAAGCCGCGCCAGGCTCGCACTCGATCGGTAAGGGTGTGGGACTAGCGCTCTTCTTGAACCGTCAGGCCGGCCGCGACGATTGCGTCGAGTACGGCCTGACGGTGTTCGGGCCCCCGCGTTTCGACGGTCGCCAGCACATCCACCTCGCCCAGACGCAGGCGCTCGCTATTACGCCAGTGCGTGACGTCGACGACGCTGGCACCGGAAGCCCGAAAGACGTCGAGGAGACCCGAGAGCCCGCCCGGTGCATCCGCAATGGTCACCCGCACCGTCAGGTAGCGTCCGGCGGCCCGCAGACCGTGAGTGATGACGTGGGTGAGCAACAGCGGGTCGATGTTTCCGCCCGACAGCACCGCACACACCGGGCCGGTGAGACCCAGCTCCTCGGCGGACAGTGTGAGCAGCGCGGCCACCGCTGCAGCACCGGCAGGTTCCACCACCAACTTAGCCCGCTCCAGGCAGAGCAGCAGCCCGCGCGACAGCGCCTCCTCACTGACCGTGACCACGTCGTCGACCAGTGCGGCCACATGCTCGAACGGCACCGCCCCCGGCTTGCCGACCGCAATGCCGTCAGCCATGGTGTCCATCGATTGCAGGGCCACCGGGTGCCCGGCTTGCAGCGACAGCGGCCACGCGGCCGCACCTGCGGCCTGCACCGCGATGATCCGCACCTCGGGCCGCGCCGCCTTGACCACCGCGGCAATACCCGCGACGAGCCCGCCGCCGCCCGCGGGCACCACGATGGTGCCGACATCGGGAAGCTGCTCCAGAATCTCCAGTCCGACGGTGGCCTGCCCGGCCACGACGTCCCGATGGTCAAAGGGGTGGATGAGTACCGCGCCGGTCTCCGCCGCGAACTCCGTCGCGGCCAGCAGCGCGTCGTCGATGGTGGTGCCGGTGAGGTGCACGGTCGCGCCGTAGGCGCGGGTCGCCACGATCTTGGGCAGCGCGGCCCCTACCGGCATGAACACAGTCGACGAGAGGCCCAGTGTGGTCGCCGCCCAGGCCACACCCTGGGCGTGATTACCCGCGCTGGCGGCCACCACTCCATTCGCCCGCTGGTCATCGGGCAGCTGACTGATCCGGTTGTAGGCGCCGCGCGGTTTGAAAGATCCTGTGCGTTGCAAGTTTTCGCATTTGAGACGCACCTCGTGCCCGCAGCGCTCACTGAGCGCACGGAAGGCCACTACCGGTGTGCGCCGTATCACAGGAGCAAGCCGCTCGGCCACCTCCTGGATCTCCTGGACCGTCACCAACCCTGTTGCTCCCGCTGCCTGGATGCCCATGCCAGGCATCATCTCACCAGTTCTGCCGCTATTGTCCCCTCATGCCACAGATTGCGGAGGACCTCCTGCTTCTGTTGCTGAACAATGCCTCCGGACGTCCACTGCTGGACAAGGATCGGCGTACGCAGGCCCTCGCCGCTGCGATCATCCTGGATCTTGCTCTGGCGCAACGTGTCCGACCGGCCACCCATGGTGAACCGGCGAAGGCCGGCGATCTGCTGGTGCTTCAGGCGCCGGATGTCGGGGATCCGGTACTCGACCGGGCGGTGCACCGGCTGCGACGACGGCCGATGAGTCCGGTCGAGGCGATCACCAAGATAGGCCGCGGGGTGAACTCCCAGATGTTGCACAGGCTGGAGATCACCGGGGATATCCACACGGTCCGCATGGGCAGCCGACTCTTCCCGGAGAAGTACTGGCCCGTCACCAACAACGAGCGCGCGAACGCGGTGCGTCAGGGCGTCACGGACGTGTTATTCCACTATGCCCCGCCCGCACCCAGCACCGCCGCGATCATCGCAGTGCTACACGGGGTCAACGGATTCGACGCGATACTGAGTCTCGACCCCGTCGGTAAGCAGCAGGTGTCTCGATGGTCGCAGACAATCGCCGACGGCGGATGGTCGGCCCAGGTCCGCGACAATCGCGGCTCGGCGGTCAATCTCGCGGTGACTGCCGCGGTGATCTCGGCAGCCCTGCATTCGATGAACTAGCGGTTACCGCAAGGCCTGTTCGAGATCGCCGATCAGGTCGCCTACCTCTTCGATACCCACCGACAGCCGCACCAGGTCCTCGGGTACCTCCAGCAGCGACCCGGCGGTCGACGCGTGCGTCATGGCAGCCGGATGCTCGATCAGCGACTCCACACCGCCCAAGGATTCAGCAAGAATGAAAAGCTCTGTTCGCGAGCACAAATCGAGCGCGGCCTGACGCCCTCCGGCCAACCGCACGCTGACCATCCCGCCGAATCCGCTCATCTGCTTGGCAGCCACCGCGTGCCCGGGATGGCTGTCCAACCCCGGATAGACAGTGTGCGCGACCGCCGAATGGCCGGCCAAGAACTCGGCCACCGCCTGCGCGTTCTCGCTGTGCCGCTGCATGCGGAGCGCCAAAGTCTTGATGCCCCGATAGGTCAGGTAGGCATCGAACGGCCCCGGCACGGCGCCCGCCCCGTTTTGCAGGAAGGCGAATGCGGTATCCAGCTCCTCGCCATTGGTGAGCAATGCGCCACCCACCACATCGGAGTGCCCGCCAATGTATTTGGTGGTGGAGTGCAAGGCGATATCGGCGCCGAGATTCAGCGGTTGTTGCAGCGCCGGCGAGGCGAAGGTGTTGTCCACCAAGAGCTTCACGGAATGCTCGGCTGCCACCTGTGCGACGGCCGCGATATCGGCGATGCTCAGCAGCGGGTTGGTGGGCGTCTCGAGCCAGATCAGCTTGGTACTGGGGGTGATCGCCGCCCGAATGGCGTCGACATCGGCCACCGGGACCGGAGTGTGGGCAATTCCCCACTGCGAGAAGACCTTGTCGATCAGCCGGAAGGTGCCGCCGTAGGCATCGTTGGGAATGATCAGATGATCGCCCGGGCGCAGAAGCGCGCGCAGGACGCAGTCGGTGGCCGCCATCCCCGAGCTGAACGCCCGACCGAAACGGGCATCTTCCAATGCCGCCAGCGAGGACTCGAGAACCGCACGGGTGGGATTGCCGGTGCGTGCATACTCGAAACCGCCGCGCAGCTGACCGACACCGTCCTGGGCGAAGGTCGAGCTGGCGTAGATCGGCACGTTGACCGCACCGGTCTGCGGATCGGCATGGAAACCACCGTGGATGGCTCTTGTGGAAAACCCTTGCCACCGGCCGGAATGTCCCCGGCCTTGCGGCTCCTGCGACGCGTCGGCGGCGCTGCGCTGCTCACTCATCAGGTCCGAGCCTATACGGACCCGTGGAAGTGAGACAGCCCAGCGCCGCCAATCGGGTTACTTCTACTTGGGAACGACGACGGTCTTCACTAGCATGTCGGCGATCGTCTGACGCTTCGGCGTGAACAGCGGCAGCAGGAAGCCGATGTAACAGATGATCGCGTCGAGAACATGCGCCAGGGAACGGACAACGGACATGCCGAACCCGATGGGCTGACCGGTGGCCTCGCCCAGCACCTGGATGCCGAGCACACCCTTGCCGATGCTGGAGCCTGTGGTGCCCTGCTTCAGGCCCCAGTTCCAGACAAGCCATCCAATGCCCAGGAGCCAGAACACGACCAGTGCGGCGATACCCAATCCGGAGTACCCGGCGCTGCAGCTGGTGAAACTCATCCCACCGCCACTCATGGGATCGCCGTACACCTCGCCCACGCACTCCGTGTCGGAGGTCATGGTGGCGCCGGCGATCAGCTGGCCGATACCGACCAGCACGGCGTAGGGAATGAGGTCGATGATCCAGGCACCGACACGCTTGATCCAGATCTCAAAATTGCTCCCCGGCAGGGCTGGTGCACCGGCTGCCGGAGGAGGCGGCGGGTAAGCGCCCGGATCCTGCGGCGAGGGTGGTGGAACTTCAGTCACGGTTGTCCTCCAGTTCGTATGGCACGCATCAGCGTCGAGCAACAGTGCACATTACGCTTTCAGCGTTTCCACAGGTTGGCTTCCGTGAAACGATTTGGGACCAATCAGTGCCGCACGCCCCGACCCGAGGAGACGAATCCGAGCAGGTCATGGCGGGTAATGACACCAACGGGCTTGCCCTCGTCGATAACCATCACCGCATCGGTGTCGCGCAACATGGATCCTGCGACACTCAGCGGCTCACCGGCACCGACCAGCGGCAACGGTGGACTCATGTGCTGGGACACGGCATCGGCCAGTTGCGCCCGGCCCTCGAATACCGCTGACAGCAGCTCCCTTTCGGATACCGACCCGGCGACCTCACCGGCCATGACGGGCGGTTCGGCGCCGACGACCGGCATCTGCGAGACCCCGTACTCGCGCAGGATCTCGATGGCGTCGCGTACCGTCTCGGACGGATGTGTGTGCACCAAATCCGGTAGCGCACCGGACTTTCCGCGTAGCACGTCGCCTGCGGTGGGCTCGGAAACGCTGCCGTCCAGACGGCTGCGCAGGAACCCGTAGGAGGACATCCACGAGTCGTTGAACACCTTGGACAGGTACCCCCGGCCACCGTCGGGCAGCAGAACCACGATTAATGCATCGGGTCCGGCCTTCTCAGCCAACCGAATTGCCGCCACTACTGCCATTCCGCAGGATCCGCCGACCAGCAATCCTTCTTCGCGCGCCAGCCGGCGCGTCATCTCGAACGAGTCGGCATCGGATACCGCGATGACCTCGTCGACAACACTGGGGTCGTACGCGGTGGGCCAAAAGTCCTCTCCCACACCTTCGACGAGGTACGGGCGGCCCGTGCCGCCGGAGTAGACGGACCCCTCCGGATCCGCGCCGACGACCTTCACGGCACCCCCGGAAACCTCCTTGAGGTACCGGCCCGCACCGGTGATCGTCCCGCCAGTCCCCACCCCGGCGACGAAATGGGTGATCTTGCCGTCGGTGTCGGCCCAAATCTCCGGGCCGGTGGTCTCGTAGTGGCTGGCCGGCCCGTTCGGATTGGAGTACTGGTCAGGCTTCCAGGCACCGTCGATCTCGCGCACCAGGCGGTCCGAGACGTTGTAGTAGCTGTCGAGGTGCTCCGGCGGCACCGCCGTGGGGCAAACGACCACCTCGGCCCCGTAGGCCCGCAATACATTCCGCTTGTCCTCGCTGACCTTGTCGGGGCATACGAAAACGCAGTGATAGCCCTTGCGCTGGGCCACCAGCGCCAACCCGACGCCGGTGTTACCCGACGTGGGTTCGACGATGGTGCCGCCGGGCTTGAGCAGACCGGCCTCCTCGGCAGCCTCGATCATCTTCACGGCGATGCGGTCCTTGGAGCTACCTCCGGGATTGAGGTACTCGATCTTGGCGGCCACGACTGCTCCCGTGCCCCCGGGCCCCTGAGACACCACCGAGTTGAGCTGGACGAGGGGGGTGTTACCGATCAGATCGGAGACATGCTGGGCGATGCGCATGCCGGTAACGCTATTAGACCCGCGACCGGGCCGCGCACAGAGGACCTAGCGAAGGCATCAAACGGCAGCGGGTGCGACGAACTCCGCCGAGGAAGTCTCGGGCACCGCGTCGCGGATGTACTGGCCGATCTGCGCCAGAGACCGCTTGGCCTCGGGCACGATCTTGGTGGCCACCTGGAAGACATGCATCTGACCGGGCCATATCTTGATCTCCACCGGCACACCCTGCTCGGCGAGGCGCTGCCCCAGCAGGCGCGCGTCGTACAGCAGCACCTCCGACCCGGAGCAATGCACCAGTGTCTGCGGCATCCGGCCGTCGACCTTGTCGATGATCTCGCGCGGCGGGATACCGCCGCCGGCCTTGGTGAGGATCTTCTCCAGTGCCTCAAAACAGTTGGGCGGCAACATGACGTCGGTCTTGGCGTTCTCATGCGCAACCTTGGGCGCGGGGTCCAGCTCGATGAGCGGCGAGATGAGTGCCAGCGCGGCCGGGGCCTCACCGTCCTCCGCCAACAAGCGTTCGGTCACCGCCACCGAGAGAAAACCACCGGCCGAATCGCCGGCCAGCACAATCTGATCCGCCGCGTATCCCTGCCCGCGCAGCCAACGGTACCCGTCAAGGCAGTCATCGACGGCCTGATCCAGGGAGGCCTTCGGCGGCATGCGGTAATCGACCACCAGACACGGCGCGTCGGCGTGCTTGGAGATCGTGGAAACCATGGCGCTGTGCGTGTTTGGGCCACCCACGATGAACGCGCCGCCATGCAGATACAGCACCGCCCGGCCCGTGCCGTCCACCGGCCCGACACCCTTGGCACGAATCAGGCGCGCGTTGGTGTTCGCCAGGGTCACGGTTGCCCTGACCGTGCCGCGCGGGGGAGCCAGGACGCGGCCAAGTTCTTCGATCAGGCCAAACGGGTAAGGAAGCGTGGGGGCATGGCTGCCAATCTGCAGCACCGTGCGCACCGTCATCCGGACACCGAATCCCAGCAGCCGCGCGGCCATACTCGCGGCGTCCTCGATCACTTCGACGGCGGCGCCGTCGCTCATCGGAAGGGCGCGGACCAGCGTGTTCAGCGAGGATCCCGTAGATCCCGCATGCCCGTACTCGGGGGTGCGCTTCGGTGCGGTCATCTGTTCAGGCTCCTTTGCCTAGCCAGTGTCCTGCGTTAACTCAGGCTGCTAGCCGGTAGCTAGCGCCCGATGGACTATACCCATCAACAAGCAACAAACCGCTTTCGATACCGCATCGTCCACGCCTCATTTCGCGTGATGCTGGTCAGAGGACTGGCGCGCTGTGTCGCCTTCCGTGAAAATAGCCACCGTGAGCATCCTCGCCACACGTAGACGAACGGTCTGGGCAGCCCTGAGTACCGGGGCGGCGGGCGCAGCGATGGGTACCGGGCTCTGGGGCGCGTACAGCTTCCTGAACGCGCAGGCCAGGCAGGTTCGCCTGGTCATCCCGAAGACTCATGACGCTCCCCCGGTTGCCGATGGCGTGTACGAACTCGGCGGCGGTCCGGTGACCAGATATAGCCGCGGCGTGCAATACGACCTGCACCTGGCGATCTTCGGGGACTCGACGGCCACCGGCTATGGCTGCCACATACCCGACGAGGTGCCCGGGGTGCTGCTGGCGCGCGGTTTGGCCGAAGAATCCGGGAAACGAATCCGGTTGTCCACCAAGGCGATATCGGGCGCAACATCAAAGGGGCTGGCCGCGCAGATCGACGCCATGTCAATCATCGGCCCGCCGCCGGATCTCGCCGTGATCATGATCGGCGCCAACGACGTGACCTCGCTCAACGCGGTGCGGGCCTCCGCGCAGCGCCTGGGTCTCGCCGTGCGGCGTCTGCGCGCGGCCGGCTCGGCCGTGGTGGTGGGCACCTGCCCGGATTTCGGGGTGATCACCGCGATACCGCAGCCACTGCGTGCGGTGGTGCGCTCCCGCGGGCTGCGCCTGGCCCATTTCCAGGCGGCGGCGGTGCGGGCCGCCGGCGGCGTGCCTGTCCCGCTTGCTGATCTGCTCTCACCGGAGTTTCTGCAGGCACCCGAGGAGATGTTCGCCGACGACCACTACCATCCGTCGGCAGCGGGATATGCGCTGGCAGCGCGGCTGCTGCTACCGGCAGTCGCCCATGCTCTCGGCGAATGGACAGGTGGGCACATTCCGGATTTGCCATGGGTGTCCGCCGCCGCGGAGTCGCAGACCATCGGCGCCCGGATGCGCGTTCTGGGACGGATCTGGAGGCGCACTGCTACCGAGATCGGGGTGGCGGCCGGCCAGCCCGCTGTCCAGCCCGACAATCTGCCTCTCGCGTCGCTGCATTAGATTCCAGGGGAGTAGAACCAGTACTAATTCCCCTATATCAGGAGTTTTCATGCCCGAAGCCGTGATCGTTTCCCTCGCCCGCTCCCCCATCGGGCGCGCCGGCAAGGGCTCGCTGGTGAGCATGCGGCCGGATGACCTGGCCGCCCAGATGGTGCGCGCCGCCCTCGACAAGGTGCCCGCACTGGACCCCAAGGACATCGACGACTTGATGCTGGGCTGCGGTCAGCCCGGCGGTGAGGCCGGTTTCAACATCGGTCGCGCCGTGGCGGTGCAGTTGGGTTACGACTTCCTGCCCGGCACCACCGTCAACCGCTACTGCTCGTCCTCGCTGCAGACCACCCGCATGGCGTTCCACGCCATCAAGGCCGGCGAGGGCCACGCCTTCATTTCCGCTGGCGTGGAGACGGTTTCACGTTTCCCGAAGGGCACCTCCGACGGCTGGCCGGACAGCCACAACCCGCTGTACGCCGATGCCGAGGCCCGCACCGTCGCTGCCGCGCAGGGTGCCACCGAATGGCATGACCCGCGTAACGACGGCCTGACCCCCGATGTCTACATCGCGATGGGCCAGACCGCCGAGAACGTGGCGCTACATACCGGCATCAGCCGTGAGGACCAGGACCACTGGGGTGTGCGCAGCCAGAATCGGGCCGAAAAGGCCATCGCCGACGGCTTTTTCGAGCGTGAGATCACCCCGGTGACCCTGGCCGACGGCACCGTCGTGTCCAAGGACGACGGCCCGCGTGCCGGCACCACCTACGAGGCGATCAGCCAGCTGAAGCCGGTGTTCCGCCCCAATGGCACCATCACCGCCGGTAACGCCTGCCCGCTCAACGATGGTGCGGCCGCGCTGGTCATCCTGAGCGACACTCGCGCCAAGGAGCTGGGCCTGACCCCGTTGGCGCGCGTCGTGTCCACCGGTGTGTCCGGCCTGTCGCCCGAGATCATGGGTCTGGGTCCGATCGAGGCCGTCAAACGCGCACTGGCGAACGCGGGCAAGTCGATTGGCGATATCGACCTGTTCGAGATCAACGAGGCGTTCGCGGTGCAGGTGCTGGGTTCGGCTCGTGA
Organism: Mycobacterium sp. NGS15; assembly: GCF_059813245.1. Classification (NCBI taxonomy): domain Bacteria; kingdom Bacillati; phylum Actinomycetota; class Actinomycetes; order Mycobacteriales; family Mycobacteriaceae; genus Mycobacterium; species Mycobacterium sp. NGS15. Next base: position 395,167 of record NZ_JCALEF010000006.1, read on the forward strand.
GCTCGGTATCGACGAGGACAAGCTCAACGTGTCCGGCGGTGCGATCGCGCTGGGTCACCCCTTCGGTATGACCGGGGCGCGCATCACCGCCACGTTGCTCAACAACCTGACCACCCACGACAAGACCTTCGGCGTCGAGACCATGTGCGTCGGCGGCGGCCAGGGTATGGCGATGGTCATCGAGCGGCTCGCCTAACTAGCACGTCAGCGCCGAGACCGAGGTTGTGGCGAGTTCGTCTCGCACGTTCGCGCCATAACCTCGGTCTCGGCGACTATAGAATTCCGTCGCGATGACCACTATCGGAACTCCCCTGTCACCGCGCGCGACGCGGGTCATGCTGCTCGGCTCCGGCGAACTCGGCCGTGAGGTGTTGATCGCCCTGCAGCGTCTGGGCGTCGAGACCATCGCCGTCGACCGCTATCCGAACGCCCCCGGCCACCAGGTCGCCCACCATGCGCGGGTCATCTCGATGTCCGACCCAGAGCAGCTGCGGGCATTGATCGAGGCGGAGAAGCCCGATCTCGTCGTACCGGAGATCGAAGCGATCGCCACCCCGACGTTGGAAGCACTGGAGGCCGAGGGCACCGTGCGGGTGATCCCCACCGCTCGTGCCGCCCGGCTCACCATGGATCGTGAAGGCATCCGCCGCCTGACGGCAGAGAAACTCGGATTGCCCACCAGCCCTTACCAATTCTGCGACTCACTGGCCGAACTGCAGGCCGCGATCGACGGCGGTGTCGGGTACCCGTGCGTCGTGAAGCCACTCATGAGCAGCTCCGGTAAGGGGCAGAGCAAGCTGGACGGACCGTCCGATGTGAGCGCCGCGTGGGACTACGCCATGGCAGGCAGCCGGGTGAGCAATAGTCGCGTGATCGTCGAGGGATTCGTCGACTTCGACTACGAAATCACGCTGTTGACGGTCAGGGCGCTCGGCGAAAGCGGCGAGGTCGAAACGAGCTTCTGTGCGCCGATCGGGCATCGACAGGCCAACGGCGACTACGTCGAGAGCTGGCAGCCGCACCCCATGTCGGACATTGCGTTGCAGAGCGCACAGCGAATTGCCCTCGCCGTCACCGAAAACCTGGGCGGGCAGGGAATTTTCGGGGTCGAGCTCTTTGTCAAAGGCGATCACGTGTACTTCAGCGAGGTGAGCCCGCGCCCACACGACACCGGCATGGTCACGATGATCACGCAGTGGCAGAACGAGTTCGAACTGCACGCCCGCGCCATCCTCGGGCTGCCCGTCGACACGACGTTGAAAACCCCGGGCGCCAGCGCGGTGATCTACGGCGGGGTCGACGCGGAAGGCGTCGTATTCGACGGTGTCGAGGACGCCCTGCGTGTGCCGCATACCGATCTGCGCTTGTTCGGCAAGCCGGAGAGCTTCGTCACGCGCCGTATGGGCGTCGCCCTGGCATACGACGAGCACGTGGAGACCGCGCGGCGCCATGCCACCGAAGCCGCGGGCCGGGTCCGCGTCTCGCACTGACACGAAAAAGGGGCGCCCCTGTCATGGGGCGCCCCTTTTTCGTGTCTCTAGTACTAGTCGTTCTGGAAGTAGCTCAGCAGTCGCAGGATCTCGACGTAGAGCCAGACCAGGGTGACGGCCAGGCCCAGGGCGATGCCCCACGCGGCCTTCTCCGGGGCACCGGCGCGGACCATCTGATCGGCGGCGTCGAAGTCGATCAGGAAGCTGAACGCAGCCAGGCCGATGCAGACGAGCGAGAAGATGATCGCGATCGGTCCACCGCTGCGCAGGCCCATGTCGATGCCGAAGAATCCGAGCACCATGTTGCCGAGCGCCAGCACCAGCACGCCGACCAGACCGGCCAGCAGCATCCGCTGGAACTTCGGCGTGACCCTGATGGCACCCGAGCGATAGACGAACAGCATGCCGATGAACACGCCGACGGTACCGAGCACCGCCTGACCGATCAGGGCACCGGCGTTCGCTCCGGCCACTTGGAAGGTCAGCGCGAAAGAAATGGCGCCGACGAACAGCCCCTCGAGCGCGGCGTAGCTCAGCACGATCGCCGGGTTGTCCTGCTTACGCCCGAAGCTCGCGATCATGACCATCACGAGGCCGCCGAGCCCGCCCACGAGCAGGAACGGCATCGCCAGCGCGGTGTTGGCACTGACCAGGAAGTAGGAGGCGATGGCGACGGTGACGATGACACCGAGGGTGATACCGGTCTTGGTGACCACGTCATCGATCGTCAGCGGCCGGGATACGCCAGCCTGAGCCTCCGGGTAAGCGGTGTACGGGTCCTGCCGCATCTGCTGGGCCGCCATGGCGCCGGCACCGGCCGAGCCCGCCCCGAACTGCGCATAGCCGCCCCCCTCTTTTCCGGGCAGCGTCCGAAGAATGGGATTGCTGGTGGTTCGCACCGTCGTGATCCTCTCCTGGAAGTGCGGTACCGCGATGTGCGGCCTCCGCAGATGACGTCTAACAAGTCAACTGGTGATTCAACGAGCAGGAAAGTGCAAGAGTTCCGCGCTTACGCCACTGGTCCGCGAGACTGTCCGGCCACGTCTGAGCTCAGACTACCGCCCAGACCTCACAGTTGTGGCAAATCCCTGTGAGATCCCTGTGAACAGTAGGGTTTTTAGCTGGAAGTCCTACTAGACATTAGATGGATGTCCAACTAGATTCAGAAGCGCCGACCTCCCGGATTTCCAACCGCTTCCCAAGGGGCTACACCATGAGTTCGTTACCTGATTCCCTGCCTAAATTGACGCATTTCGTCGGTGGTGAGCGTGTTCCCGGTACGTCCGGGCGCTTCGCCGATGTCTACGACCCGACGCTGGGCACGCCGGTACGGCAGGTGCCGCTGGCCGATGTTTCCGAGGTCGAGGCGGTCATCGCGAACGCCGCGCAAGCTCAGCCCGGCTGGGCCGCCCGCAACCCCCAGCAACGCGGGCGTGTGATCGCCAAGTTCGTCGACCTGGTCCGTGCGGAGATCGACGAGCTGGCCACGATGTTGTCCCAGGAGCACGGCAAGACCCACGCCGACGCCAAGGGTGATATCGAACGCGGGCTTGAGGTGTGCGAATTCGCCACCGGTATCCCCCATCTCATCAAGGGTGAGTACACCAGCGGAGCGGGCACGGGAATCGACGTGTACTCCATCCGCCAGCCCCTCGGCGTGGTCGCGGGCATCACCCCGTTCAACTTCCCGGCCATGATTCCGCTCTGGAAGGCCGGCCCCGCACTGGCCTGTGGAAATGCCTTCGTCCTCAAGCCCTCCGAGCGCGACCCCTCGGTGCCCTTACGCCTTGCCGAGCTGTTCCTCCAAGCAGGCCTGCCGCCCGGCGTCTTCAACGTCGTCAACGGTGACAAGACTGCCGTGGACGCGCTACTGCACGATCCACGCATCGCCGCGGTCGGATTCGTCGGATCCACCCCGATCGCGCAATACATCTACGAGACCGCCACCGCCAACGGCAAACGGGCTCAATGCTTTGGCGGCGCCAAGAACCACATGATCATCATGCCCGATGCCGATATCGACCAGGCCATCGATGCGTTGATCGGTGCGGGATACGGCTCGGCCGGCGAGCGCTGCATGGCGATCTCGGTCGCGGTACCGGTCGGCGAAGCCACCGCGCAGCGGCTCGTCGACGGCCTGACCAAACGCGCCCGCGAACTGGTGGTCGGACCATCCCTGGATGATGGCGTCGACTTCGGCCCGCTAGTGGGCGCCGACGCCCTCAAACGGGTACGCGACTACATCGATATCGGCATCGCAGAAGGCGCCCAGCTGATCCTGGATGGCCGCGACCTCACCGTCGAGGGTCATGAGGATGGATTCTTCATCGGCGCATCCCTTTTCGACCACGTCACACCCGAGATGCGCATCTACAAGGAAGAGATCTTCGGGCCGGTCATCTCGGTGGTGCGCGCCAAAGACTACGACGAAGCGCTGCGCCTGCCCTCCGAACATGAATTCGGCAACGGTGTCGCGATCTTCACCCGCGACGGCGACACCGCACGCGACTTCTGCACCAAGGTCAACACCGGAATGATCGGCGTGAACGTGCCAATTCCGGTCCCAGTGGCATACCACACCTTCGGCGGCTGGAAACGATCCGGATTCGGCGACCTCAACCAGCACGGACCCGACTCGATCCGGTTCTACACCAAAACCAAGACAGTGACCCAGCGCTGGCCCTCAGGCACCAAAGAAGGCGCCTCCTTCGTCATCCCCACCATGGACTGAGCGGACCAACCGTGTTTTCACTAACCGAAGAGCAGCGTGAGATCTGGAATACGGCACGGGAATTCGCCGATATCCACATCGCGCCCCACGCCCTGGAATGGGACCGCGACAAGCACTTCCCCGTCGAGGTGTTCCCGAAAGCCGCCGCACTGGGCATGGGTGGCATCTACATCAATCCCGATGTCGGGGGCTCCGGGCTCACCCGATTGGATGCCTCGCTGATCTTCGAGGCGATGGCCACCGGCTGCTCCGCCGTCTCGGCGTTCATCTCCATCCACAACATGGCCGCCTGGATGATCGACGAATTCGGCGATGAGGAGCAGCGGCAACGATGGCTGCCCTCGATGTGCACCATGGAGACGATCGGTGCGTACTGCCTTACCGAACCTGAATGCGGAAGTGACGCATCGGCCTTGCGGACCAGTGCGGTTCGTCAGGGAGACGAGTACGTACTCAACGGCGTCAAACAGTTCATCTCCGGTGCCGGAGCCGCGGACCTCTACGTGGTGATGGCGCGCACCGGCGGCCCCGGTCCCCGGGGCATCTCCACCATCGTGGTGCCCAAGGACACGCCGGGGCTGTCGTTCGGGCCCCCCGAGCGCAAGATGGGCTGGCACGCTCAGCCCACCGCGCAGGTTGTCTTCGAGGATGCCCGGGTTCCCGTGGGCAACCGAATCGGCACAGAAGGCATCGGATTCACCATCGCGATGCGCGGCCTCAACGGCGGCCGGCTCAATATCGCGTCATGCTCGCTCGGTGGCGCCCGCTCGGCGCTGGAGAAGTCCATCGAGTACCTGCGCACGCGCAAGGCGTTCGGCGACGAGCTGATCAAGTTCCAGGCGCTACAGTTCAGGCTCGCCGATATGGCCACCGAGTTGGAGGCCGCCCGCACCATGGTCTGGCGTGCGGCCTCGGCGGTACACGAAGGCGATCCACGCGCGGCCGAGCTGTGTGCCATGGCCAAACGCATTGCCACTGACGTAGGTTTCACGGTGGCCAACGAGGCGTTGCAGCTGCACGGCGGCTACGGCTACCTGGCCGAATACGGCATCGAGAAGATCGTGCGTGACCTACGGGTGCACCAGATTCTGGAAGGAACCAACGAGATCATGCGAGTCATCGTGTCCCGCAAGCTAATGACAGAGGGGCTCGCCGGATGAGCCTCTTGGGTGAAGACCATCAAGCACCGGTGACGGATCAGATCGAGACGCGGGTCGAAAAGGGCGTCGGTCTGCTGACGCTCAACCGCCCCAAGGCCATCAACTCGCTGACCAACGACATGATCACCGCGATGTCGGCGGCCCTGTCCGAGTGGGAGGCCGACGATGCGGTCCGCGCGGTGGTCCTCTCGGGGGCCGGGGAGCGCGGCCTCTGCGCGGGTGGCGACGTGGTGGAGATCCACAACAGCGCCAAGATCGACGGTGTGGTCGCGCGCCGGTTCTTCCGCGAGGAGTACCAGCTCAACGCCCAGGTCGGCCGGTTCTCGAAACCATATGTGGCGCTGATGGATGGCATCGTGATGGGTGGTGGTGTGGGAGTGGCCGGGCATGCCAACACCCGCATCGTCACGGACACCTCCAAGGTCGGCATGCCCGAGGTGGGCATCGGATTCATCCCGGACGTGGGCGGAACCTATCTGCTCTCCCGTGCCCCGGGCCAGCTTGGATTGCACGCCGGACTGACCGGCGCCCCGTTCTCCGGTGCCGACGCCATCGCACTGGGGTTCGCCGACCACTACGTGCCGCATGACCGGCTGGCCAAGTTCACCAAGGCCATCATCGACAGTGACATCGCCACCGCGCTCGCGGTGCACGGCGCCATAGCTCCTTCGAGCGACCTTGTGACCCAACGTAGTTGGATCGACGAATGCTACGCCGGGGACACCGTCGCCGATATCGTCGCGGCGCTGCAGGCGCACGGGGATGAGCGAGCCCGCGCGGCCGCCGATCAGATCCTGACCCGCTCCCCCATCGCGTTGTCGGTGACACTCGCCGCGGTACGACGGGCCCGCGAGTTACCGTCGCTGGAAGCGGTTCTCACCCAGGAGTATCGGGTGTCCAGCCAATCGGTGCGGTCGCACGATCTCGTCGAGGGCATCAGGGCTCAGCTGGTCGATAAGGACCGCAACCCGCAGTGGGATCCGAAGACTCTCGCCGCGGTCACCGAGGCTGATGTCGAGGCCTTCTTCCAGCCTGTCAGTGATGATTTGGAGTGGTCGGCATGAGCACAATCGCATTTATCGGCCTGGGCCACATGGGGTTACCGATGGCGGTCAATCTCGCCAAGGCCGGGCACACCGTGGCCGCCTTCGACCTGTCCGAGCAGGCGCGCGCCGCCGCCACCGAGGCCGGTGTGCCGTTGGCCGAGTCGGGTGCGACAGCCGCCGCCACCGCCGACGTGGTGATCACCATGCTGCCCAAGGGTGCGCATGTGCTTGCCGCGTATGAGGATCTGCTGCCCGCGGCGCCGCCCGGCACCCTTTTCATCGACTCCTCCACTGTCGACGTGGCCGATGCCCGCGCCGCACATGAAGCGGCGACTACTGCGGGACACCGCTTCGCCGACGCGCCGGTGTCCGGCGGAGTACCCGGCGCCACCGCGGCAACCCTGACGTTCATGGTGGGTGCCGAGGACGCCGTATTCGCCGCTGCCGAACCGATTCTGGAGGTCATGGGCAAGCGCGTGGTGCACTGCGGCGGCCCCGGTGTGGGGCAGGCCGCGAAGATCTGCAACAACATGATCCTCGGGGTATCGATGATTGCGATCAGCGAGGCGTTCGTGCTCGGCGAGAAGCTCGGTCTCTCTCATCAGGCGCTGTTCGATGTCGCGGCCAATGCCTCCGGCCAGTGTTGGGCGCTCACGTCGAACTGTCCGGTGCCGGGACCGGTGCCCACCAGCCCCGCCAATCGCGACTACACCCCCGGCTTCGCCGTCGCCTTGATGGCCAAGGACCTGGGGCTGGCCGCCAATGCGGTGCACGCCAACGGAGTTGACGCGCAGCTTGGCCTCGCCGCGGCCCACATCTACGACGACTTCAATTCCACCGGAGGCTCCGGCCTAGACTTCTCGGCGATCTTCTCGCGAATCCAAGGAGCGTCATGACCTCAAACAATTTTGAAACCATCATTATCGGCCGCGACGACAGGGTCGCCACCATCACGCTGAACCGGCCCAAGGCGCTCAACGCGCTGAACTCGCAGGTGATGAACGAGGTCACCGCCGCCGCAGCCGCGTTCGACGCGGACCACGGCATCGGCGCGATCGTCATCACCGGTAGCGAGAAGGCGTTCGCGGCGGGCGCGGATATCAAGGAGATGAGCGAGCAGTCGTTCAGCGACATGTTCGGCTCCGACTTCTTCGCCGCCTGGGGCAAATTGGGCGCGGTGCGCACGCCGACCATCGCGGCGGTGAGCGGATACGCCCTCGGGGGCGGATGCGAGCTGGCCATGATGTGCGACCTGATCATTGCCGCCGAAAACGCGAAGTTCGGACAGCCAGAGATCAAGCTGGGCGTGCTACCCGGCATGGGCGGTTCGCAGCGGCTCACTCGCGCCATCGGCAAGGCGAAGGCCATGGACATGATCCTCACTGGGCGCAACATGGATGCCGCCGAGGCCGAGCGCAGCGGTCTGGTCTCGCGTGTGGTGCCCACCGAGAGCTTGCTCGACGAGGCCAAGGCCATCGCCAAGACCATTTCGGAGATGTCGCTCTCGGCCTCGATGATGGCCAAGGAAGCCGTCAACCGGGCCTTCGAGTCCAGCCTGACCGAGGGATTGTTGTTCGAGCGCAGGATCTTCCATTCTGCGTTCGGAACCGCTGACCAGTCCGAGGGTATGGCCGCATTCGTCGAGAAGCGTCCCGCCAACTTCACTCACCGGTAGAGATTCATCGGAACTATGACGCTGCCGTTCGATCCCGTCGACGATGCCCATCGCCATTGGGTTGAAAACGGCTGGGGTGAGGTCGCCGACGGGATGGCCGCCGTCACGTCGGTGATGCGTGCTCACCAGATCATGCTGGCGCGAGTCGAAGATGTGTTGCGTCCGCATGGTCTGACGTTCTCGCGCTATGAGCTGCTCATGCTGCTGTCGTTCAGCCGGGCCGGTTCCATGCCGATGGCCAAGGCCAGTGCGCGCCTTCAGGTCCACCCCACATCGGTGACCAACACGGTGGACCGACTGGAGGAGGCGGGGCTGGTGCGCCGCGTACCCAACCCCGCCGACGGTCGTGGCACGCTGGTGGAGATCACCGATGCCGGACGCGATCTCGGTTCGGTGGCGACCACCGAATTGAACGCCAAGGTATTCGCACAGGTCGGGCTCTCGCCCTCACGCACCCGCACCCTGGTGTCGGTGCTGACGCACCTGCGGCGCGACGCCGGCGACTTCGGATGAACTGCTTGCGCGAAAACTGAAGTCTCGGCTAGACCATTCGGGCTAGATCAAGATGCCGTTGTCCTTGAGGGCCTGGTATCCGCCGATGACGTCGGTGGCGCGGTAGAGGCCGATCTCCTGCAGGGAGGCGGCGGCCAGGCTGGACGTGTAGCCCTCCTGGCACAGAATGACCCATTCCACGTCGTGATTGCCCGCCTGCGGAATCCGGGCGTCACTTTCCGGATCGAGGCGCCACTCCAGAACATTGCGCTCGATGACAAGGGCTTCCGCTATATGACCGACCACTTCGCCCTCCTCGGCGCGCTGCGCCGCGGGGCGAATATCGACAAGGAAGGCGCCACGGTCGAGCGCGGCCGGCAGCTCGCCGGCGGGCAGACGGCGCAGGCGGCCGCGCGCCGTGGCCAGCAGATCGTGGATCGTCATGCCGCCGGCCCCTCGGGCTCATCGGTGAGGATGGTGCGGCTCCGGCGCAACGTCTTGGCTTGAGTCACTTCGTAGTACGACATCGCGGTCAGCGGCGGCGAGTACGCGTGCACACTCAGCGTGGGTCCGATTTCGGCAGGAGCCGGTGCTCCGCTGAATGTCAGGGGTGCACGCATCACGTCGTGCACCCAGCCCAGCGGAAATCCGGCCTGATCCCCCGCGTCGAGCCGACGGCGCACCAGTTGAGTTCCGTCCCAGCGATATTCGTGCAGCGAACCGCTGAGCACGGTCAGCGCGCCGAGGGACCCGCTGTGGTCATGCAATTCGGTGGACTTGTCGGGCACCCAACTGATCAGCCAGACATCGAGCTCGTCGTCGGCGTGAATGCGGGTGGCCCATCGTTCATCGACCGGAAGGCCGCCCGCGGGCAGCAGATGGTCGAAGCGGCCGCGCAGGGCGTCGTCGGCACCCTCATCGGTGATACGGAGCAGATCCGGGAGCCGCAATCGGGTAGGTGAGGATCCGGCGAAGGAAGGACGGCGCAGATCCAGGACAGATGCAGTGGTCATGAAGGCTCAATCGATGGCAGGGGCAGGGATGGTGGCGGCTAGCCGCAACACCACCCCTGAAAACCCCTGTGTCCCATCACAGCTGAAATGGTACCGGCGTTTTCCAGCGGTTTTCCCTTCCGAGCAAAAGCTCTGAGTGAGTAAATGTTGTCGCTGGTAGGCACTTGCTACTTTGGAGTGGTGACCGCCCCAACTCGCATCGCCGCGACCCTGATGGCCCTCTGTGTCCCGTTGATCGGTGCGGCATGTACGTCGAAATCCGAGGATAAGGCGGCTCCCAGCCCGGCCGGTGGCACCACCGCCCCCATCGAGGCGCCCGCCGCCCAGCCCCCTGCGTCCAACTCGGGGCTGTCCCCGGCTGGCGTGACGACGTCCGTGGACGCCGCACCCAGCTCGCTGGAAGAGGAGTACTACCAAGCCTGCCGCGCGGCGGCCGACTGGATGACCGGGAAGCAAGACGGCCCCGCCCAGCTCGTCGAGGGGTACCTGCAGTCCATTCAGAGCGATGGGCATGCGGGCCCGGGGACCTTCCACAAGTCCTGGCATGAGCTGCCCGCAGACCGTCAAGCTGCGGTGATCGTGGCGACGAACGCGGCCGCCGAGCAGCAGTGCTAAGCACGGCCCGATCAGGCGCTCATCGATATCCTTTGCGATTCAACAGAATTCGGGACAATCTGACACAGAAGCGTCATCTAGCAAACATCGAGTAATGCACGTGACCTCACCTTGGATGAACCTGCACGCGGTGTTAGCATGCTCCGGTCAGTGCTCATGGGGTCACGGATGCAACGAATGTGTCCACTCACCGAACGGACGGTAACGACGTTGGCAAATTCAGAACAGCTTCCCCCGAAGCCCACGCTGGTTCATTGGACGATCGTCGGAGCGGCAGTTGTCGCAACCATCGTCGCAGCGGTTGTCGGCTTCACGGCGGGTGACACAGAACTCGTCCGATTCGTACAGGGCACCGTCACGCCACTGCTCGCCCTCGTCTCCGGAATCTTGATTGCCGATCTGTATCACCGCATTCAGCAGAGCAACAAGCTCGACCGCAATGTCGGACAGTCGGCGTACGCGACGATGGTGACGCTGCAGGGCATGATCGACGTGGACAAGCACCTTGCGAGCGCGTCGAACGACCTCAACGAGGGCAACAAGCAGTCCGCTTCCAGCGCCCTGAACCTCGCGCTGACCATCAGCCGTCTGACTTTGCGCCACGCCTTCCAGGCGCTGCGCGAGTCGGAGAACGTCTCCAGCACCGCGGTGGCCAAGGCCAAGACCGATTTCGCGACGGCCGAGGCCGCCGGTCAGCCGGAGCGGCAAAAGATCGAGACCGCGGCGCGCCCGAACAACTACACCGTCGGCGTGGGCAATGCCTGAAGAGACAAAACCGGCGGAGCAATCGGCTGGTGATCTGGAGCCAGAGCCCGTCGACCCGATCATCGGGAAGGTCGCCGATATCGTCGACCGCTACTCGGTGCTGGTCAACAAGGGCGATGACGCCGGGGTAGAGGTCGGAATGATCTTCTCGGTCATCGGTGCCACCGGAACTGCCGTGCGCGACCCCGAAACCGGCGATGACCTGGGCACCCTGCCCATCGAAAAGGCGCGCATCCGGGTCACCGAGGTGTACTCGAAGTTCTGCCAGGCCGAGACCTACCGCGTCACCGAGCCCGCGGTCGCCGGTCTGATCAGCGACATCCTGCAGGAACAGTGGCCGGGAACCACCGATGACTTCGGCCGCGAGCAGTTCCAGCTGAACGTCGTACCCACGCCCACCGTTCCCGATGCGGCCGAGGTGCACATCGATGTCGGCGATTACGTCTGCGAACTGACTCCTGCTTCCTAGTACGCCACACCATTTCGGTGCATTTTCACGCGAATAGCGCCTGTATTTGCAATGAAATCACTCAATGGCCAATAGGTGAACATCGACAAACTCACCTAAATGGCGCGTTTATGTTGTTACGTTCGGATCATGGATACCAATCTGATGAAACGAGCAGCAGGCGCGGTCTCCATCGTCGCGATGTCCGCGGCGGTCGTTGTCGCCTGTTCCCAAGATGACAAAAACGCCGCCAAAGAGTCGCTATCCAGCGCCACAAGCGCGGCATCGTCGGCCATCAGCGCTGGTGGTAGCGCCGCATCGAGTGCCGCATCGTCGGCAAGCAGTGCGGCCTCCTCCGTCATCGCCGGGGCGCCTTCCACTGTCAACGTGCCGGGAGTCGGCGATGTGACGCTGGAGCCGCCGGTGGCCGAGGCGTACACCAAGGCCGGCGGAGAAGCCAAGCTCGGCCTGCCGACCGGTCAGCCCGAAAAGGTGGGCGACGGCACGGTCCAGGCGTTCGCCAAGGGCACCATCTTCAGTTCGCCGTCCACCGGTGCACATCTGGTGCAGGGCGAAATCCTGAAGGTGTACACCGAACAGGGTGGAGCGGGCGGCACGCTCGGCTTCCCCACCGCCGATGAGGCTGAGACGGCCGGCGGGCCCGATGTCGCCAAGGGCGGCTGGATCGGTGAATTCCAGAAGGGCACCATCACCTGGCTGAACCAGGGCGACGGAACCTTCAAGGAGACCGTCACCCCGAAGTAGTGAATTGGCTGCCGCGACGGGCGCTGAGCAATCAGCGCCTGTCGCGGAACCAGTGCCGGTTCTCCGCAGGGGACCAACCCGGCAAGGTGAGATCTGGCCACGGCGGCCGGCGGATGATGGCGGCAAGTCCCAATACCGCCGAGATCAGGCCGGTGAGTATGCCCAGCGTCGAGGCCAGGTCGGCGTTAAAAGCGGGCTGCCATTGAGCATTCCCGTCCTTGACGGCGAACACGCCCAGTGGTCTCGCCCGCGTTTCGAGGGGTTCGCCGTCAGCGCCGCGGCCACGGGTACGTACCTTGGCAACCGTGATGACCAGGGTGCCATCGGCTGTCGTGTACGGCTCGCCGTAGACGATAGACTTGCCGCCGTCGGTGACGAGCCCTTCAAATGAGGTTGGCAATCGCATGCCTCATTGTCATCGCTCGGCGCCCCAATGGCGAGAGATTCTTTCAGGCCTCTGCGCCCGAGAACAGCAGAAGGTTCCCGTCAGGATCCTTCACGATGAAGGTGACGCGGCCCCACTCCTCAATCTGCAATGACCGATGGAAGTCGACACCTGCCGCCCGGTACTCATCGTGGAGCGGGCCCACTCGCCGTAGGTGAAGGTCAGCTCGAATCCGAGCGTGTCGACATAGAAGGCGACGGTCCGTTCGACGTCGGTGACGAAGAGCTGTGGTTCGGCAGCCACAATCTCGGTGGAACCCATGACCAAAAACGCTACAACCATTTACCCGCGAACAACTCCAGATGCCCACAGTTGGGGCAGCGCCACGCGTCAATCGCGCGGCGAGCACCGCCGCGCTTTGCACCAAAGAAGCCAATCTTGAGGGGACTTCCCACCCACCACACATGTCCGGCGGAGTTTTGCCCGCTTTGTCCCAGGAACCCAATCTCAGAGCCCTCGGTGCCGCATTGCGTGCATCGAACGTTATTCGTGCCATCCCCCGCGTCTGTCATTTCCGAAGGTTATCGCCGTGCGAGTCGCAGTGTGCGACCATCTGTAGGTGGAGCCGGATGGTGACCCCGAAGCCCGAATCCGGGAGCTGGAACGCTCGCTGAGCGAGACGGCGCGGAACTCGGAACTGGGCGTGACAAATCCGAGCCGGTATTCACCACCGGTGTCCAGCCCGTATCCACCGCCGGCATATGGCTCGACGTATCCGCCCCGTCCTCCTGCCCCGAAGGTTCTCCGGCGATTCATCGTGTTCTTCGCCGTGATCACGGCGGGAGTGGTCGGCCTTGTCTTCTATGCCGCTAAAACCACCCTCCCGCACAATGTTCCGACGATTTCGGGTCCGTCGACCACGCGGCCCGCCAGGTCAACGATCGTCACGCTCCCGCCCCGGACCAGTGCGAGACCATCGACCACGTCGATCCCCGGCCCCACGTATGCGCCGCCCGGTTCGACCTTCAGTGTCTCCGGTACGCATAAACAGATAACGGTCCACTGCGACGACTGTTCGGTGAACGTCAGCGGAGTGTCCAACACCGTTGACATCGTGGGTAATTGCGACACCCTCGCGGTGTCCGGGGTCGAGAACACGGTGACTGTAGAAGCTGCGCGCACGATCGGCACCTCGGGCTTCGACAACAAGGTCACGTATCAGTCGGGGGAACCGCAAGTCTCCAAGTCCGGCGACAACAACACCGTGGAGCAGGGCTGAGGGTCGGCACTCAGCTCACCGGTGAGCGGCCATTCGACGCACGCTCGGCGGCCTCCAACAGGGCGCCCCGGAACTGCGGGTGTGCGATGGCCGCCAGCGCCTCGCCGCGCTCTCGCACCGTCCTGCCCTCCAATTCCGCGGCGCCGTACTCGGTGACGATCACGTCGACCTGATGGCGCGGCGTGGTGATGACGGCACCGGGACCAAACCACGGCACGATGCGCGACCGCACGACACCGTCCTTCTCGAATGTCGAAGGCAGACAGATCAATGACCGGTCCGACAGTTCCAGCCCGGCCCCGGCCACGAAGTCCTCGGCACCGCCGATCCCGCTGAACTGCCCTCCGTCGATGGTGTCGGCGACAACCTGCCCCTGGATGTCGATCGCAAGCGCACCGTTGATCGAGATCATGTCGTTGTTGGCGCCGATGGCCTCGGGCGCATTGACAATCTCGACGGGCAGAAACGCAACATCAGGGTTGTCGTCCAGCCACGCATAGAGATCCGGTGATCCGAAGGCGAAGGTCGTCACACTGACGCCGTCGTACTGCCCCTTGCCGGTATTGGTGATCTTGCCGGCGCGGTGCAGCTGCATGCAGCCGTCGGTGAACATCTCGCTGTGCAGCCCATAGCCGCCACCCTCGCCTTCGGCCAACAGAGTCGCAATCTGGTTGGGAATGGCGCCGATTCCGGTTTGCAATGTCGACCCCGGGGCGATGAAGCCCACCGCATACTGCGCGATCGCCCGATCGATATCCGACGGCTCCACATCACCCCCAGGTAGGGCCAGCGGTGCGTCCGTCGAGCGCACCAGGATGTCGATCTCATCGATGCGCAAGGCGTGGCGGTGCTGCTCGCCGAACCCGGCGGTGCGCGGATACCCTTCGGAGACTTCGACAATGAGCAGTCGCTCCGGATCAGCGCCCGCGCGGTGCAACTCACCGATCGTCCCGCCCGCATGCAGCGACAGAGAGCACCAGCCGTCAGCATCGGGCGGCGTCGCGACGGTCGTCATCACCCGCGGCGACTGGCGCTCAAGCAACGGTCCGAACCGGCGGAAGTCCGCGGCGGCGAATTCGACATCGGCGCCCATATCCCGCAGCGCGCGCTCGATCGGCCCGAAAAAGCCCGACAGATAATGCACACCCGGCCGCGAGAACAGCTCGGTGCCGACCGCCAACAGCGCGCCATACACCCGCAAATCTGTCCAGTCCTGGCGTACACCCAGAGCGCGCAGGAAAGCTGGCGGCTGGCCAGGGCCCAGCGGGATCCCCAACGTGTCGGTGACCCCCAACAGTGCGGCGGCTTGTTCGGCGGTGAGCTCCTGCGGCATGGCACCAATCTTGCATGAACCGGTGGTCAGTGCTCGGCCAACTGGGTCGTGGGGCTCACCTAGGAACCTCAGATAAGCCCGCATGTGGCGAGGGCGCCGGGAGTAGGCTCCGCATATCCCGACCGTGCCTCCGCGCGCCGGGTAACCCGGTCTCGCGGGAGGCCACCTTGAGACGACTGGACAACGCCGACACGACCCGGCGCGAACTGACCATCGAACTGCGCAATATCGTGCGCGAGTACAGGGTTGGTGGGCAGACGGTGCGCGCCCTCGATGAGATCAGCTTGCGCTTCGCCGGCGGCCAGTTCGTGTCGGTCATCGGGCCATCGGGAGCCGGGAAAAGCACGTTGCTGCATCTGCTCGGGGCGTTGGACTCCCCCGACTCGGGATCGATCACCTTCGACGGTGAAGAGATCGGCAGGCTCCGCGACGAGCAACAGTCGGCGTTCCGCCATCATCGGGTCGGGTTCGTCTTTCAGTTCTTCAACCTGCTGCCGACGCTGTCGGCATGGGAGAACGTGGCGGTCCCGCGGCTGCTCGACGGCATCCGGCTCGGCAAGGTCAAGGCGGACGCGGTTCGACTGCTGGACCGGGTCGGCCTCGGTAAACGGACCGAACACCGGCCGGCCGAACTGTCCGGCGGCGAGATGCAACGCGTCGCGGTGGCACGGGCCATGATGATGGATCCACCGCTGATCCTTGCCGACGAACCCACCGGAAACCTGGATTCCCATACGGGCGCCGCCATCCTCGCCCTGCTCGCCGAGGTCGCCCATGAAGAAGGCGCCGGCCGCCTGGTCGTGATGGTGACCCACAACGCCGACGCCGCCGCGGCAACCGATCGGATCATCACGCTGCAGGACGGACGGCTAGGTTCCGACGAGATGTCGGTGGCGCCAGGGTGAGGGGCCGCGGACACGAAAAGCAGCACGGCCCCGGAGCTACCATCGCCGCCGCAGCGAGCAGGCTACGTGTGTTCAGTCTGCGCGAACTGACCGTACACCGTCGACGCACCATCGCCTCGATCGCCGTAATGGCAGTTTCGGCAATGTATCTCGTGGCGATATTCGGCATCTTCGGGTCGATCACCGGATCGGTCAACCGGTTGGCGGACGGTGTCGCCGGCGTCGCCGCACTCGAGGTGTCGGGTATCACCGACGCGGGATTCCCCGAAGCGGTATTGGCCGATGTCACCGAGATTCCCGGCGTGGCGACTGCCGCACCGATGATCCGGATGTCCGCACCCACAGATTCGGAACCGGTTCTGCTGTTCGGCGCCGACGACCGCAGCGCCGCGTTGGAAGGCGCCTTGAAAGATGCTGTCGGAGTAAAGGTTGACGCGCCCTCACGGACAGCCGGCGGTGTCCAGATCGGGCCGTCCGTCGGCCATGCGCAAGGCGATACATTCCGGCTCGGCTCAGGTTCGGTCACCGTCGCCGAGGTGCTCCAGGGCAAGCAACTCGCGGACCTCAACGGCGGGCACTACGTCCTTGCCCCACTGCCGTTGGCACAGGAAGTCACCGGACGGCGAGGTCAGCTCGATTCGATTCTGGTCACCACGGCGCCGGGTGCGGATCTCGCCGCAGTCCGGGATAAGGTCACGGCCGCCGTGAACGGCCGGGCGATCGTCGCCGATCCAAGCCTGCGGGCGGTGCGGGCAGGCGACGGTGTCAAGCTCATGAACTACATGGCCCTGATGGGTGCGGCAGTCGCGTTGGTGGTCGGGGCGTTCCTGATCTACACGACGATGACCATGGCGATTGCCCAACGCCGCCCGGTCATCTCGATGCTGCGCGCAATCGGCGGCCGCCGCGTGACGATCGTTCGCGACATGCTCGCCGAGGCCGCGATCCTCGGGCTGATCGGCGGCGCCCTCGGTTCGGCCCTCGGAATACTGCTGGGCCAAAAGGCGATTGGCCGTTTGCCGCCGACGGTAACCCAAGGGCTCGAAGCCCGCATCGAGTACTGGCTGCCCGACTACGCGATCCCGGCTGCCGTCGCCGCGACGGTACTCACCAGCGTTGCCGCGTCGGCGATGGCTGCGCGGCAGGTATACAAAGTGTCACCGATCGAGGCGCTGGCCCCCGTCGGGGTTTCCGTGGCCGACAACGTGCCGCGTTGGCTGCGTATCGTCAGCGGGGTCGCGGCCGTGGCGGTGTTGGCAGCGGCGGTCCTGACGGTGCTCTACCAACCAGGGTCGCTCGCCTTCGTCGCGATCGCCGCTCTGTTCGTCGCCGAGATCGCACTGGGCTTCGCGCTCGCCGGACCCATCGTCAGCGCGACAGCCACGGTGGCCCGAATGTTCGGTTCGCCCGGGGCGTTGGCGGCGCCGACGGTCCGGCGCGCGCCGCGGCGGGTGTGGGCCACCGTGATGACCGTGCTCATCGCCGTGGTCACCACGGTGGTGATCACCGGGACGAACAACGACATGATCCGATCCGCGCGCGACATCTTCGCGCCGGTCGCCAATGTCGATGTCTGGGTGAGCGCAAACTCACCAGACCGCTACCCCACCGATGTTCTGCCGCAAGGTGTTACCGAGAAGGTGGCGGCGGTGCCTGGTGTCGCGAAGGTCGTCGAAGGCGCCTCGGGATTCGCCGTCGTCGGCGGCACCCGCGTGATGCTCGATGGATTCTCCCCTGACACCTACGATCCGCTTTTTCGTGCGCTCGACGCGCAAGTACGTCACGAAGTACTCGCCGGCCGGGGCGTGGTGCTCTCGCAGAACCTGGGCAAGACTCTCGGCGTCCGGGTGGGCGACGAACTGCAGTTGCAAACACCCCACGGCCCACAGCGCACGCCCGTGCTGGCCCTGGTGCCCTACTTCTCGACGGTCATCGGCACCGTCGGGATGAGCCTGGACCACATGCGGGCATGGTTCGACCGCCTGGGCACGACGACACTGCAAGTCACCGCCGTCGACGGCACAGATCCGGGGCGGCTGCTGGCCGACGTTCGCGGTGTGGTGCCCGCACCAAACTACGTGTACGACGGCCGCGCCGCGTTGGCCGGTTTGGAAGCCCCACTGCACCAGAGCATGCTGATCGCCAACGCCGTGTGGATCATCGTGGTGTTCGTCGCCGCGGTCGCGCTGTTGAACACGTTGACGCTCTCGGTACTCGAACGTCGCCGGGAAATCGGCGTGCTGCGGGCGATGGGATCCAGCCGCCGGTACACCTTGGGCATGATTCTCGCCGAGGCCGCGGCCATCGGCGTCGTGGGCGGTGTCTCGGGGCTGCTGATCGGTTTGGTCGATCAGTGGCTGTTCAGCCTCGTCAGCGGCACCGTCATGAACTTCAACGTCACCTTCGAGCCGAGCCCGATGGCGGTGGTCTTCACCGCAGGCGCGCTGGCGATCAGCCTGCTGGGCTCGGTGCCGCCTGCCCGGCGCGCGGCACGGCTCAACATCATCGAGGCCATCAGCGTCGAATAGCGATGTCAAATAGCACTATTCGACTACGGTGGCGACGCCTTGCAGATGGGGTGTACACGGCGGCGGCACCAGGGTTCGCCGAACGCTGCGCAGTCCCGTGGTATCGAATCCGGCGGCGGCAATCGCTTCGACGGTCCGGCGGTTCGGTTCGCACCCGGAGGCAAGCCACGACCATGGCGTGGCGATCAGATCCTGGAACCGCCCCATCACGCCGTCCCCGCGGACATGCTCGAGGACCACCAACCTGCCTCCCGGGACGAGCACCCGCCGGATCTCGCCGAGGGTTGCCGCCACATCGTCCACCGAGCACAACACCAGCCCGACATGCACAGAGTCGAAACTGTTGTCCGGGAACGGTATCGACTCCCCGACCCCATCCAGGATGTCGACGTCAACGCCGCGGCGGCGCGCAAGGGCGCCAGCCATCCGGCGCATCGCCGCCTCCGGCTCGACCGCCGCGACCGATGCCACCGCGGGCGGAAGAAACATGAGGTCGGTTCCCGGGCCAATGCCCACGATCAGCAGTCTGCCGGTCGCAAGACTCATCGCCTCACGCCGGTATCGGCGATAGAACAGTCGATCGAATATCGGCATGCCGAGCCGATATACGTAGGGGAACAACGGATTACGGTGCTTCACGGGTCACCGCCGCCCAAGTCCATTCGAAATGGCGGATATTCGTCGCACATCAACGACACGTACACGGCCACCCGGTATCGCCACCGCACGATTCCCATGAGGAGGTCGAACATGCCTTGTGACACCGTGCCTCTGGCCAACAACCGCACCGCGGAAACCACGGCCAGAACCTGCAACAGTGGCTCCATGGCCCAGCAGATGATGATCTGCGGCAGCGCCAGCAACAGCTTCACCAGCACCGCCCCATGGCTGAGTTGTTCCGGATAGTCGACGTCGAGCTCGCCGGGATAGTCGGGCCGCGCGGCGAGCGTGAAAGGCGGGTACTTATCTGTGCTGTTCATCGGAAACCGGTAGTTCATAACCCGCCAGGACCAGCGCAGCACCCCGACGTTGACGTCGAAGATGATCCGCGGATAGCGCCCGGTGAACAAGATTGCGATACCGGCGACGACGGTCAGTACCGGATACATCACGTAAAGCACGATCAATATCGGGTAGTGCGGGACCGCCAGCACGCACCATTTGACGATAAAGAGCCAGCGCGAGGGCGCGTCGATCGCGCCTCGCACACGGACGGCGCCGGCCGGCATGGCCATCACGGCCGGCAGCCTGTCTCGGCGGCATACCCCCGGTTGATGTCAGCGGCCATCCGACGATGACTCACCGACTGTAAGAACGTCGCCAGTGCCCACGTCATGAAACGGTCCGAGACCATCGCCGCCGTCCTCAACACGGCCTCACCGTGCGAAACCTGCAGCGAGGCAACCCGGGACACGGCCGCAGCACGGCGACGGCGGGTCTTCTCATACCAGCGCAGCGCATCGGGCAGGTCAGTGCTGGCGCCGCACTGGAATTCCGAAATCGCCTTGCACAGCACCATCGTGTCGAGCAGTGCCTGGTTGGCCCCTTGCGCGAGGGTGGGCGGCATGGTGTGGGCCGCATCGCCGAGCAGGGTCAGCGCGCCCTGGCCTGGCCGGGGAATGGGATGCCGGAAATGGGGATAGGGCGAATGGGCCAGATCGTCGTCGGTGAGCGTCGCAAGCACTCGATCGACGGGCTCGGACCACCCAGCGAACGTGGACCGGATCATGTCGATCGGGCGTGCCGGCCTGACAAAGCCGGGCGACCAGGGCAAGTCGAACCACCACTGCACCTCGGAGCCTCCGGCCGGCCACAGGCCGAGGCTTGCGCGCTCACCGATGACGACGAAGGCGACATGCTCATCGACGCCGTTCGGCAGGGTTACCAGTCCCTGCCAGCTGCACCAGCCGGTCGGCTCCCCGCGCTCCGCGCCGACGACATCGCGAACCATCGAATGCCTGCCGTCGGCTCCGATCACCAGGTCTCCCTCGGCCACGCTGCCATCCGCGAACTCGACCCGAGCCCCGTCGCCGTTGCCCACCGCTCCGACGGCCCGGGCATTACATCGAATACGTTCCGCCGGAAAGTCTTTCAGCAGCCGGTCAAGCAGGACATGACGCGGGACCATCCGCACCGGCTCGCCCAGCCGGTCGGCGATCGTGGCTACGTCCAAAGTGGCCAGCGGGCGCCCCGTCGACGTCATGACCCGCACGGTGGACAGCTGCTGGCCGGCCCGGTCCATATCAACGCCCAGCTGTCTGAGGACCGTGGCGCCATTCGACCAGATGGTCACCGCACCGCCACCGGCGTGTATATCCGGGCGCTGCTCGTAGACGGTGACGTCATGGCCGTCGCGCAACAACCCCCGAGCGATGGAGATTCCGCCGACACCGGCGCCGACGACCATGACCCGCAACGACGGCGCCTTCGCTGCTGGCATCAGCCTCATGGGTCGGCTCGTGAGCCGTTTTGGCTCCACGGCTCAATGTATGACCGCGGCAGGCTGGCTGTACACCGTTTTGCCCCCAGGGCCGTTGCCAATTCGTACTCTGTGCCCCCAGTCGGACTCGAATCGACACTTAGCGGATTTAAGTCCGCACGGGCCGCCTAGCACGAACAGGTGCAGCAGGTTCGCCAAAAGTAGCAAAAACACTGTAAGAGAACACATTAGGTCATTGCTGGCACGATACCGATACACCTTCGGCGCGGCCCCGTACACTCTCAATCGCCGGTAAAGCGCCGATAAAACCCGGTTAGGTACCTGGGTGCTGGCGAGCGTCTAACGCCGGTCCTCTAGGTGCTCCTGCAGAAACCCCAACACCGATGAAAACTCTCCTTGTCCGCGATTTGACGCATAGACGCGGCACGCTTCGATTGCCACGTATGTTTCGTCCAGCATCAACCGCGTGGCGACGGCTTTCAGATAGTCATGATGATCCGACACGCCACTCAGCAACTCCGGCAATGAGACCGAGTAGGGCTCTAGCGCGAAGTGTTCACGAACAGCCTGATCGTTGAATACGACCTTCTCAGGCGGTTCGCTTCCGGGCAAATTATTGACGTATGTTCCGGCTGAAGGCATATCGCCGTCACGAACACCCACAGCCCGCAAGCCTGCTGATCTCAGGACGTCGACCGCAGAGGGAATGTCTTGCGCCGAACCAATGGGCAAAACCGATGATCCAGACAGAAGGTAACTATTGCAGTGACGCATAATCTCGATGGTCAGATGGCGCGCGAAATCATCTTCGACACAGATCACGGCCTTATTCTTGTCCGCAGCACTGTGCAAGTACGAGTCGATCTGATACGTGCTAAGGCCCATGGCGGCCTTTATCGTTCCGTCAGGTTGCCGCTGCAAGTAGACGACAGAGTCGCGCCCCAGCTCGGACAGTATCGCGGAGCTATGTGTCGTTATAACGATCTGATGCCCTCGTCGACTCGACACCTCCACCAGGTAACGGGCAAGCCTTCGTTGGGCATCACCGTGAAGCGAGGTTTCGGGCTCTTCGAGCACGAACAGACTTTGCGCTGGAGCTGACTCCATAGTGTTAACCATGTAGACGACGCGACCCTCGCCGAACCCCATATGGTTCTCCGAGTAGCGCCTGCCATTCCGGGTTGCCATCGCCAACTCAGCACTGCGAGAGCTATGCCTCACTTCGGTGAAGTCAAGTCCGTCATACGGCAGTGCGAGAATAGCCGCAACGTTCTCTGCGGCATCGGCGGATAGCGGGCGAGAGTTACCAATTTCCAGCGCATGCCCTCCATAGATGGACAGATCACGACGTTCTACCTTCGGGATAAATTGCGTGAATCCTATGTAATAACAAGAACGTTCAGGTTGACGTTTGTACCCTGACCATTCCCTCAATTTACGGCTCACCGTGACCCGCTGAGGCTCAGCACCCTTCTCAACGCAGTAGGCGTAGACAACTTGTGCATCCGAAGTGAACGGTTCTGGATCGGCAGCGGAGACAGGGAAAAAGTCTTTGACGTAGTAGCGGGGAAGTGCAGCTGTGACAGCCTTTCGATAGCCACAAGTAAGCAGCTGGGCGATGGTGCTCTTCCCTGTGCCGTTCATCCCGGAAAACGCCGTGATGGGCGAATCAAACGCCAAGGAGAGGTCTGCTACCCCCGGAACCCTCGGATCTCAATTGATTGCAAGATAGGTCCGAAGTTCGGATATCGATTGTCAGGCTTGAACTTACCGCCCAACCGCCGAACATTGTCATCGTGACTCACTCAGCCCCACCTTTTGCGCATGCGCTCGGCGTTCCGCTTACCAGCGCTGCCGCACAATACCAGCGGCGATCCGTTCAACCGAACAGATTGATCACATTGTTCGGTGGCTCGACTTGCATGGCCGGGGCTGGTGGTTCGGGCAGGATGTTGAGTGCTCCGCCATCCTCTTCTGGGAAGTAGTCGCCGTACACATCAAGGGCCAGCGTGAAGGTCCGCCCGCCGAAAGCCATTGCCTCTTTCGTCGTCATCAGCTCGTTTCCAGGCTCGCCTACGGTCTAAGTAGCGAATGCGGGACGGTCGCGAGCAGAAGCCGGGGTTCACTCGCCAGACGCCGCGTCGGACTGTGGCGCAGGGCCGTCTACGACTTCGGCCTCTTCTTCAGAGTCCAGGACGGTGAGGCCACGACGCCCGCATGACTCCGCGCGGCTGGTCCTAGCGACACCGGCTGCGTCTTCCATCATCGTCTACCAAAGAGCAACGGTGAGCTCAACTCCCACGGCGGTTTTGGCGCTCGGCCCCGCGCGACCATGCGCATCACGGATAGCCGCGAGTGTGACATGGTCGGGTGCGTCTCCATCGAGCGCGATCCCCAAGAGCTTCTGCACCAGGGCGTCGGCTGCTTGCTGTAACCGGCACTGCGCCTTTGCTTTTACTTTTGGAGCTGCGCCACCGTGAGCCCGGCACACATTCCCGCCGAGCATCGCCGGTCACTTACACGGTTCGCCTGTGCGGGAGGTTCGCGCAACGCACTGACCCCCACCGGTCTTAAGTCAGTGCTTACGTCCTGCTGTCCTATGGTGTGGTCGGAGGGTTCCGGCTGCCATCGGTTCATTCATCGTATTCAAGCCTTTCGTTCAATTACGCTTCTGCCTGTGACAAAAAAGTCATCAGCCAAGCAGCGGATCATCGTGTCCGTCCTGCTGTCAGTCGTCGGGGCTGCCTTTTTACTGGCGCATCTGATTGCCCCTGGGAGACGAGTCGACGGATGGACCTTCGCGTTTCTGTTCCTTGTGTTCCTGCCATGGTTAGGGCCGATCTTCGAGAGCATTGGGTTCCCTGGTGCCTCAATCAAGTTCCGGGAGTTGACAGCGAAGCAAGAGCAGCAAGATGACGAGATCAAGGCGCTGCAGTTTCTGGTTGCGAACTTTTTGACACGCGACGAAACCAAGTATCTCCGGATATTCGCGTCGCCAGATCCACTCGAACTCGGACCTGCCAGCGATGAAACCGCCAGAATGTTCTCCGCCATCGAACGGTTTAAGCAGCTCGGCTTCGTGCACCCAAAGAAAAATCTAGACGCCGCGGCTTTGACAGAGTCGCAGACAACCGATCTGAAGACGATGTTTGAGATCACCGAGACAGGACGCGAGTACCTCAAGTTGCGCGATAGCACATCGGACTCCTAGTCATGGCTCAATCTCCAATCGGTAGTGGCGTTTTCGCCTTCTGGTACCAAAGTTCTGGGCGTTCAACCCGCGGGAATGTGGCGCGCAGCCAAGGCAGAGCCTTTTGGGGCGTCCGGGTATACGTCCGGGCGGGTACGGGTCGACAACAACCCTCCTAGCAGGAAGTCCGGGCAGACCGGGGTATTTCAGGGCGAAGATCCCTATACGTAGCGCGATAGGGCGAAACGACCGTTACCTAACTCGCGGGCCCGTCTTGATCCCGTACCGAGGCTTGAACACCAATAATGGAGATAACGAGGAAACGTCCTTGCGGGTTGGTCCTGCGCCGGACACGAATACGACTGGATGTTCTATGTCAGCTGCTGATCAGGCGGGCGATAGCCCGGAGACCGACGTGCATATCGTGGAAGTCCTCTCCGACGGCCCCGAGACGCAAGCCGCCGTAAGGCTCGTCCACATCAAAGCCCGCGATCTGAACGACACTCATGTTGGCCAATGGATCGGTGCCCGCGAGAACGGTTACAACTACGGGATGAAGATTCTGAAGGTCAAGCACTTCCACGAGGGGAAGGCCCCAGGAGTTACCGTGTGGTACCGGAAGTCTCAGCTGCCCGACGGCGCGCCTGCGACTGAGTCCCGGATGCATGTCCCGTTCGACACCGACATCGAACTCGTTGAGATGATGGCCTGGTAACTCCTGTTAACTAGCAGGACTTGCACTATTTCGCACGTCGGTAAAATCCGGCCCGACGAGGTCGCCTGATCACCCCGATGACCCACCTACATGCCCTAACTCGGTGCCCCCAGTCGGACTCGAACCGACACTTGGCGGATTTTAAGTCCGCTGCCTCTGCCAATTGGGCTATGGGGGCTTCCCAGGTCAGAGCAAGTTTTCAACCTTTTAGAACACCTCGACTGTAGCCGAAACTGTAGCCTATCGCGATCTTGCCCTGAACTCGTTCGAGCCTACTGTGGCCACACATTCCCGTTGAACACCGTTGCTGTGGTCCTGACTGGTCTGACGTGATCTGTCGTCACCCGGCTACGAGCGCTGGCAATGCCATATGGTGACCAACTACTGACCTTGGTTGTTGCCCAGCCGAGAGGCTGGCAGGTCAGAGCCTCTGTCATGTTTAGCGGCTATCGGGCCGTTCACTGGACGGCAACCGCATCGCCTACTACATTCATTGTCAACATCGGGTGAACTGTGTAACCCGATTCTGTTCGCGCCCCGGGTGGGGTGGAGAAGGGGTGGGTCGTGGCTCCGGTGTTGGCGGTGTCGCCTGAGAATGTGCGTGCGGGGGCGGCCAAGATCGCGGACGCGAAGTCGGTGGTGGCGGGTATTTCTTCGCCGGACACTTCGTCGGCCACAGCGGGTTTGTCGGGGTTGGCGACAGCGACGGCGTTGGCGGGCGTGCAGCAGGCGGTTACCGATTCGTTGGGGGTGATCGGGGGCCGTTACGAGAAGATGGCCGACATCATTGATGGCGCGGCCATGGCGTTCGTGTTTCTGGACGGGGGCCTGGATCCGACGACGCGGGCGCAGTCGTTGACGACGGTGGTGGGTAAGTCGTTTACGTCGATGGGTGATCTGAACTCGGCCGTTCCGGCCTGATCGTCCACGAAACTGATGACCGTGGAACTGATGATCGTGAAGGGTTGATGGGGTGGGGCGTCCGAAAAAGAGCGTTGTCTACAAGCTCAACGTGTCCCCGTTGGGCGATATGGCCACCCAGACCCGCGGTGTGGGCACCAAGGTGATGGAACAGGCCGACAAGGTCCGCGGCGCGATCCATGAGCTGGACTGGAAGGGCGAGACCGCGAGCGCGTGTATTGACCGCGGGGACCGTGAGTACGTCCAGGATCGCAAGGCCGTGGAGGACGGCTACAACAAGCTGGCCCAGGCCTATGACAACGGCAAAAATACGATGGGTCCGATGATCGACAAACTCAAAGCCGACGGGCAGGGGTTTGAGGCCGACACTTTCGCTGTGTCCGAGGACTGGACGGTGACCGACAAGTTCCCGTACGAGCTGGCCAAAACCCTCGCAGGGGGCAATCAAGCCCTACTTGACCAGCTCGATGCGCTGGCCGCTGAACGGGCGAACGAGGCCGCCAACGGCACCGCGAGTTTGCAGAAGCTCGCCGATGAGCTCGGCACCGCCGACGAGGACACCAGCAAAGCCATCGCCGACGCCAAAACCGAGCTGGCTGCACTGGTTCCGTCACCGGCGGCTGTGCAAGAGGCGCGGCTGACCCCGCCGAAGGACCCGAAAGCCTTTACCCAGTGGTGGAATTCGCTGACGGAGGCAGAAAAGCAGACTGTCTTCCAGCGTGATCAGTACATCGGGAACAACGACAACATGCCTACTGCTGACCGGGACCGTTTCAATCGTCTCAAACTCGTGGACGAACTCGGCCGCGCCAGCACCGCTGGCAAGCAGGTCGATGCTCTGACTGCCGCGCACCCGGACTGGGCGCAGGGAAGGAACATCCCCGAACCCAACCACCCGGGCGCCATCTTTAAGGACCGCCAGGACTATGAGGCATGGAAGCGCCAGTTTGACGACGCGAGCGGGCGAGCCAAGTATTTACCCGAGTTGCAGGCGATCGACAAGTCTGTGCGCGATAGCCCCGATCGCAAGCTGATGGTGCTGGACACTCAAACCGGGCGGCAAGTCCGAACCGCCGTGGCGATCGGTGACCCCGATACCGCCGATCACATCGCGGTCACCACCCCTGGTATCAATACCACCGCCACCAGCATCACCGGCATGGCCGACGAAGCAGCAGCGCTCCGGAAGGAGAGTTTGGGCCAATTGCGAAGCACCCCTGGACATGAGGGTGAGTCGGTGGCGGCGATTGCGTGGATTGGGTATGACCCGCCGCAGATCAACGACACCCAAGGGGTCGGCCAAAACGCTTCCGGTGTCTGGGATGTCATGCATGACGACCAAGCCCGCGACGGGGCGCGCAGCCTGGCACGCTTCTACGACGGGCTGGGCAACACCCACCAAGGTCCGCCCGCCGATGTCACCGCTATCGGACACTCTTACGGCTCCCTGACCACCGGGCTCGCTCTGCAAGAGCCCGGCGCTCACGGCATCACCAACGCCATCTTCTACGGCTCACCGGGCATCGAAGCCACCACACCAGCAGAACTCGGCGTGCAACCCGGCCACGTATTCACAATGGAAACCCCTAACGACCCCATCCAATGGGTCTATGACGGACCAGCAGCTCTCAACGCCGTCCCGTTCGCAAACTTCTGGGCACGAGACGTATTCGGCCTCGGGGACTTCGGGCCAAACCCGGCGACCAACCCTAACTTCACCCATCTGGAAACCGGGGCAGTTACCACTCCCGATGGGCGTAGCCTGGACGCAGCATCCGGGCACAGCGACTACCCGCGCACCGCTGGCAACGGACAGCCCTACACCCCCGGCTACAACATCGCCGCCGTCGTATCTGGTCAAACCCCGATCCTGGAGAAGTAGATCACCACATGACCCGAAACATACTGAACCGCAAAGCAATTGGATGCATCGCCGCGATCATTTTTCTGACAATGACAGGATGCCACGTGAACACCCCCTACGAACCCACCCCGCCCGACGAATCCGCCAAAGCCCTCCAAGAACTCAAAACCCTTCCCTCCCTGGAAGACACAAAAATACAGCTGCACAACACCATCGAGTCAATTAAGGCTTCCGTCGAAACACTCATTCCCAAAATCACCTGGCGAGAATTCGACAAAGAGGAAAAGGCGGGCTGCGCCAACCTCAAACCTTACGACCAAAGCGATGGCCAGTCCGTGTACTTGCCAGACGCCGTCGCGTCGGGCGTGTCTGTCTCAGAAGGAAACTGGGCGTTGATTCTGCAGGCAGCCAAGGAGGCTGCCGCCAAGCTCGGCATAGCGGATGTCCAAGTGTTCCAGGATAGTCCGAGCAAGCATGATGTTGGGCTCTATGGGCCTGGTGGAACCTTCATCAAAGTGCGCTACGCGGGCAATCTCGTTGTATCCGGCTATACGGGTTGTCGTTTGCCTGCTGCGAAGAGGTAACTGCGTTGGCAGATCTTTCGGGTCTTCCCGATGACATCGTGTACGTGCTGCGCAACGGGAAATTGCCACCGGGTGTGACCCTGCCTGATGCCGAGGCTGAGCCGGTCGAGGACCCCGATCAGGTGCGTTTCCGGGAGCGCTACCAGGCAATGGTCGCCGAGAAGATCGCGGATTGGCTTGCCGCCGAGGACTATCAGGTTGGCGCCCTGTCTGATTACCGCGGCCAGAGCGTTCCCGCTGATGTGCGCGAGCAGATCGAGGCCGACTGCAACCGCCAAATCCAGCACGAGTGGCACACCTTCCTGCACCAGCGCAACCAACCCGACGACCCCAACGATGACGGCGGCGGCCCTACTTCGTGGATGCAATCCGTCCGGTAGACACCCCACTACGTTTCCCGTTTCCTCAGTCAGGTTGTGCTTCGTACCACTGCTCGGCGGTTCCTAGTTCGCGCACATCAAGGCCCGCTGAGGTTTTCAGTTCGTCCGGTGTGACGAAGTACGCCATCCCAACGGGGTCTCCGTCGTAGAAGTAGTACCAGCGCTGAGCGCATCCACGTTCGGCCGCGATCCTGGCGAAGCGCTCGAGAACACGCTCCAGACTGTCAGGAGCCTTGCCGCCTTCCGCTTCAACATCGCGGACCATGAAGTCTCGCCCGTCCAGCGTGGCGAGTACCTTGCCTTCGACGGTGCGGACGTTGCCGAACTCGACAACGACTCCCGCGTCAGTCATCGCCTCAACCATCCCATTGAGGAGTTCTTCAACCCAGAACTGCGCCTCATCTTCAGGGGCAAAGTCGGCGTTGATAAACACCCCGCGAGCCTCATGGACTGTCTGCCAGTCCGAGGATGCCTGATAGGCCGCGGCTATCTCGTCGGTCATCATCTCCCCTTCGGCGGCTGGTCTTCTGCTGAACACAGTAAACGCCCCGGCTCCCCCAAACGCTGAGGGAACCGGGGGCGCCGTCGACCACGGTGGACCAGTGCCGTGGGACTGTGCCGCGTAACCCTGCGGCGGGCCCGTGCCCGAGGCAGTGCGGGCACGGAGCTCTATCGGTTCTGCAGCCGCACCAGCGCCAACGTCAGCCGAACGAGAGTCACTGCGAGCGCGGCATAGAGCACGTCCCGGATCTCGCCGCGATATGGGTATCCATCGCCCCACCACGTGCCCACCGAGTTCTGGGTCAACACCAGGGATAGCGCAAGTGTGAACGCGACCAGCATGCGGCCGACGTGCCGTGCCCACCATGGCGAACGGGCGAGGTAGAGCAAGGTGAACGCCCACGATGCGCCGGTGGCCACAAGTAGCAGGATGTCGCCTGCAGTCTCGGTGGGAACCCAAATCAACGGTGCCAGCGCGAGCATGGCCGCTGGGACCACAGTTCGGACGATCACGTCGCATACCTCCGTCGCATACTTCGCTCGATCGCCTCGGCGAAGTGGTTGCGTTCCAGTAGTTCGTCGGCGCGAGCCGCCAATGCTTCGGCGTGAGCCCTGTCGGCACGGGCCTCATGGCGGATGACGCGCGCCTGTTCGATTCCGGGATGTTCCGCGCGCTGGCGACGCCGCGGCCACTTCACGACGTCCCCTGACCCAGGGCCTCTACGACCGCCACACCCAGCCGGCTCGATTCGGCGAGCTTGGCGATGGTCACCTTGTCGTCCTTGTGGGCCTCGGTAAGTAGCGCGATCTGCTGATCTTTGACGGCAAGCAATCGGTCAACCTGCGGCTTCGGGACGAGTCTGCCCGTGAACACCAGGATGAAGACGCCACCGAGCAGGATCGCCCATAGGTAGTCATCGGGACTATTCAGCAGTACCGACATCGGGCCCACCTACACGGTCCGGATTGGCGTCGCGCGGACGTTGACGTATCGGGTCTTCATGGCTATGCCTTCCTGTGGATACACAGTTGGTGATGTCAGGGGTAAGTCGTACAGTCGAGACACGCAGCTGAACCCGACCCATGTCCGGTGTAGGCAGCGCCCGGCCCCTCCGCTTGCTCTCTTGCGGAGGGGCCTCTCCGTTCAGGCGGCCCGCAGGTAGTCGATGGCAGGCCCGATGTCGTAGTCGACGTGCGGACCCGTTCCGCTGCCAAAGAACATGCCGGCGTCATAGATCGACTCAACTACCGCCGGTAGACCCTCGATGGGGTTCTCAATCAGTGCCGCAACACGTTTCACCAGCGAGAGTGGGCCGCTAAGCGGCGTCTGCTGCATCACGATGTCGCAAATGGCGCTCTCGTTGTCGCCACGCGCACCCCGCTCCACGTCGGTGTAAAGGTCTCGACCCCACTCGCTATTGGCGCCGTGCGCGAAGTCCAGCCACCAGTCGGGCGTTCCTTCGAGCCGGTCATAGAGGATGCCCCGCCCATCTGGGATCGGCCAGCCGGCGCGCAGGTTGCCGTTGGCCTTGCCGAGTTCACGCATCGGATTACCGTGTGTGACAGCCTTTTTCACCTGGGGAAGTAGATCGTGCAGGATGCCGTTCAGGTCAAGGATGTCGTGCTTGAACACCCATGCGATGACGATGGCGCCCTGGCTATATCCGTCGAGCCAGATGCGATAGCCCGGGTATCGGTTGGCGTAATCGCGCAGCTGGAGGCGCAATTCGATGATGCCCTTGAGGATCGACTTCCACATCGGGAACGGATCGGCCGGGTAGTTCCCGATCGGCTGCCAGCGGCACAGGTCCAGGCAGGCGCGCGCCGTGTCGGCTGGGTATCCGGTCCACATGTCGACGCCGGTGCCCTGCACGGTGAATAGCACCGACATGGCGCCGAGCTTGATCAGGTCATCCTCTGACACGACGCCGGTCTGCGGCTGACCAGTGCGGCGCTGATACTCGCGCTGCACCGCCTGATCATCGAAGCCGTAGTAGCCGTCGGGCCGCAGAAGGCCGCCGTCGGCAGCTTTCGCGTAGGCCTTGAATCGGTCGCGCATCACCAGCTGCCAGCGGCGCACGATCTCGCCGCTGGCACCGACGCCGATGATCACTGAGTGGCCGCCCGGATCACTTCATCGATCAGCGAACCGCCCTGTGCCGGAATACTTGGAACATCGAGCCTGGTCGGGATGGACGCAGGGAGACTGCCTCCGATTGTCTTGCGCACCTCGTCGGCTGCTGCTGCAGCCGCACTGCCGATATCGCTGAGCTTGCCCAGGGCATCGTTGTACATCGAGTTCAGATGGTTGCCAACAGCATCAGCCTGAATGATTGCGTCCGCGAGGCTGGTCGTCACATCCGCCACTGCGGGGGTGCCGTTGGCCTTGATGGGATGGCTGAACAGCGCGCCCGCCGCGACAACACCCGAGCCGATCGCGGTCATCCAGCCTCCGAGGTCGAGAGTGGATAGGTCGCCGCCCTGTGCGACGGTGGCCACTGCGCCGGCGAAGGCGATACCGAACGCGCCGACTGCCTTGAGGACGGTGTTGGTGGTGTACTTCATGATTATGCTCCGTTCTGTGCGATGAAGTGCTGCAGCGCAGCAGGATTGGTGGACTCGATGTCAGTGAGGATCGCCCTGGCGAGCTGGGCGTCCTGGACACGATCGGGGTACTTCTCGGGGTCAGCGCCTGCCACTTCTGCGAGCAGGGCGATGCTTTCGCGGTGGCCGTGCTTGGCGGCCATGGCCACGAATTGCGGGTGCACCAACGCATCTGCGGTCTGGGCGAAGCCGGCGCAGGTGTTGACGTTGCCCTCGCCGAGGTGTCGCAGCGGGGACAGTGAAGGCCGGAATATCCCGGCTATCTGGTTGAGCAGGTTGCGGTCGTCGTCGGTGAACATGTCGTCGTCATCTCCTAAATTGCTGAGTCGGAAGTAGATCTGTTGTGCTTCGGCGAATCGCCCGTCGTAGCGATCGGGGAATTGGCTCACCTGCACGGCCTGCGCCCATCCCCCTGGTGTGCGGGAATTGGAGTTGTAGTCGAAGTCGGTCAGGCCGCGCTGCCCGTCGTGTCCACCGGTGAAGAACAGCCGCGCGGACAGGGTTGGATCCATGGTGTAAGACAGCGGGCCCCAGGCCTGCCGCTGCTGAAACGTCCCGGTTGAGTCGTGGTCGCTGCCCACCTTCTCGTGCGGATAGGCAAGGCTTGCAGGAACATTGCTGTTGGCGTACATCGTGAGGTTGGTCTCGACCAATTCCACAGCGAGCGCTATGCAGATGCCCTTCGGGGTGATTCCGAGGCGCTTCCCCTCGTTCATGGTGGCTAGCGCGTAGCGGTCCTTTGTGGAGAGGGACGCCACGGGATCGGAACCCACCCGGTCCACTATCGGTCCGGGCAGGTAGTGCCAGTCGTTGGCGTAGGTGGTGTCGTACACAGAGCGGGCGCGGTTGCCGGTGACGCAGCCATCAGAGCCGTTGGATTCCATACGGATTCCGTCGACTTCGCACCACATGTGGCTGTTCGCTCCCCCGCCCGGGCCGTGGTGGATGGCGATCTTCACCGCGGCGTTGGCGGGAAAGTCTCGGGGTGAGGCCACGCAGATGGTGTTGAAGATGGTGCCGCGCTGGCCGACTTCGATCGGCCGCCAGCTTTCGGTGGACATGCCATGCCGAGACCAGGCCATCGCGGTACCGTTGACTACAGCGTCGAGCTCATCGATGACCAGGCCTGAGCAGTCTGTGCCGATGCGGAGGTTGAACGGGTTCCAGTTCCCGCCGTACATATAGTCGTTGCCGACGCGGTCGGTGAAGATTCGTTTGGCGAACTCAACATTGGTGCGTGTAGCTGCCATTATTTGGTGTACTTCCGTTCGATACGGGGGTCTATCTCGACCGCGAATGAAGACAGCCATGCCGAGGCATGCCATCCGGCTAGGAACCCAGCAGCAGCGACCGCGGTATAGAACGCGGAGTATTTGAGCAGTTGGGATCGCATGGTTAGTTGTTGCCGTACTTGAGTTTTGGTGTCACATCGACGCTTACGGGGTTGGCGTTCGTGGTGATCGATGCGTCCAGCGGTGCCCCGCCGAGGAAGGTTGATCCGTTCCAGCGACCTTCGTGGGTCGCTGTGGTCGATGCGGGAACTACCAGTGCGCCAGCTGACCCCGCCGCCACGGCCTTACCGGTGTCGCCACCCGATCCCATCGCTGACGCTCCCCATGTCGTGTTGAAACTCGCTGGGGTTGTTGCGATCAGGTTCGCGCCACTGGTGCCGGGGTCGGCGCTGTGCAGTGTGATCTTCTGGCCGCGGCCCGCGCGGTAGTCGTTGATCGCCTTCTTTTCGGCGTCTGTTTCTCCAGCCATGAATCCTCCTTAGGTTTGTCGTGCTCGGAAGCTGGCCTGACCGTTGCCGCCAGGTCCGCCGCGGGTTCGGCTGCCGAAGATCCCGCCATTGCCACCGGCCCCGGCGCCGCCTGGCGCGTTGCCTGCTCCCGCGTTGCCTGTACCGCCCGTGCCGCCGGTGTAGTTGGTTCCCGCGATCGTTGCGCTAGCAGCGGTTTCGCCGTTCTGTGCTGACGCGACGGTTCCGCTACCGCCAGTGCCGGTCAGCGTCGAGTTGTAGCTCGCGGTGGTGTTGGTGCCTGCGTTGGGGCCGCCGTTGTCGCTGTTGGGCGCCTGGGCACCGCCGGTTCCGACAGAGCCGGTGATGGTGCTTAGCGACCACGGGATATCGACACCGCGCTCTAGGGTGACCGTGGCGAGCGCACCCGCCTTGCCGCCCTTGCCTGCTGTGTTGAATGCGCCGTTGCCGGACTGACCGGATGCGCCACCGCCCCACACGGCTACGTCAATGAACCGCGACCATCCCGGGATGTTGTACGAATACGCACCGGTCGCTGTGATGTCTGTGCGGACTGGAGATATCGCAGAGAACGCCGCGGTGGCCGCGTCGATGCCAACGCCGGAGTCCGATGATCCGGCCAGGTGCGCCAGTGGCGCCGCGGTTTCTGTCCCGGCACCGTCTTCGGTTGCCGCCAGGTGCGCCAGGATCGCCGCAGCCTCGCTGGCCACCGCTTCGTCATTGCCGGTGGCGTAGAGCTTGAGCAGCCACGATGCGGACTCGGTGCCGAGGCCAGTCTCGAAACTGGACAGGTGCACGAGTAGTTCGGCAATGTCGGCGCCGGTACCGCTGTCGGACGCCTGCAGGTGCGCGAATAACGCCGCAGTGTCTATTCCCTGCCCGAAATCCAACGGCGAGAGATTTGCGGCTAGCTCGCCGATCTCCTGCCCCATGCCAACGTCACTGGCCGAAACTCGCGGAACCCAATGCCATTTGCCGCCCGACGTGCGCGGCGGCACGACCGGATTTGGTGACCACTTACCGCCCGACCGCCGCGGCGGGATGGTCGGGTTGGGAGACCAGGGCATCTATTCCTCGGCGGAGGGTTCGAGGAACTCGAGGTATTCCTCGGCGGTGCCGTGAACGGTGACGGTGTACGGTCCGGCGAATGTCATCTCGACGCCGCCTTCCGCAAGGTTGCGCATGCTCAGAGTGAGCGGCTTGAACCACACGTTCGAGCCGTCAAGTCCCTTCGCCTTGATAAACCCGTACTTGGCCTGCTCGAAATTCATTTCTCCCCTTTATATTTGGCTTCGATTGAGCAGGGAAAGGGACAGGTAGGTCGCTGTGCCCGCAGAATCGCCGGTGACCTGCCGGGTTGTCGCGTTAGAGCCGAGGACCTGACCGCCGCGTACAACGTCACCGGCATTGAGGTAGATGACGAACGAATCCGACAGCGCCAGCACGGGCACCCGCAAATCAACGCTTCCGTCACTGGAGTTCGATCGCGAGTACTGCTGCGGCAAGCCGAGTTTCGAGACCACAGTTGTGCTGTTGATGAATATCGCCGGACTTGCCGTTCCCGAGCTGTTGGTGGAGCTCGTATCGATGTTCGACTTGGTGGAGACCTTCGCCAGATACCACCCGCTCAAAGACACCGTCATGGTGCCGTTCGGCAGGCTGCATGCGATGTCTGGTGTGGCCGCCTGAACCACGGTGTAGAAACTGTTCGGCAGCACCGTCGTGCCGATCGCAACCGTCACCGCCGCGGTGTTGGTGCGCGCCATCACCGCACCGGACCCCAGATATATGGGATCGATGTAGTCCGACAACGTGATTGAAGCAACGCGCAAGCTGTCATAGGTGACAGTGCCCCGGAAGATCCCGAGGTCATTGGTAACCCTGCGCATGACGAACCCGCCGCCGTAGCGTGTGCTGGTGCCAAACGTCACCGCCGAGGAGGTGACGGACAGAACCGTGTTGCTGTTGATCGTCAGCGTCCACGTTGTGCCCACGTTGTGCACCTCCACCAGGGACCCTTGGCCTAGTGAGCCCGACCAGGTGCCGTCCGGGAATGGTGTGAACGTGATGCTGGCACCCGAGCGGGTGTAGCTGCCGATGGTCGCGCTGCCGTTGTCAATCTTGAGGCACGCACCCGCGGTGTATCCCGAATCCGAATGAAACAGATGGTATTCGGGCACATCGGGCGAACCGCCCTGATCTCCCAGCACGACGGCCAGGCTCTGATCGTCGGTGGTGTACTGCTTGTTGCAGGTAGCGACGTAAGTGCCGTCTGGCTTGGATGCGGCGATACCGGCGTACCCGTTGTTGCCGCGCACTTTCAGATCAGAGCCGGTGAACTCGGCAGGCAACGCTGCCCCGTCGGCGCCACCGAACACGGTGGTGTAGTTCAGGCCACCACCGGCCGAGTTCTGCTGGCCTTGGGACTTGGCCAGTTGCGCGTTAGCCGCTGCCGCAGCGGCAGCCGCCTGGGCGGCTATCTGCGCGGTGAGTGTCGCCTGATTCTGGACCTGCAAGTTGCTCAGCCCTGATCCGATGAGCCCGAGACCATTGCCGATCGCGTCGAGCGCTGCCCCCACTCCACTCACGGCCGACGAGATACTGCCCGTGATTGCCGAGCCCGCCATCTGCCCCGAGCTATTGAGCGCCTGAGTCTTGTTCTGGTTGAGGCCAAACCAGTCCTTTACGCCCTGCACCAGCGAGTTGATCGGGGTCACGATATTGCCGTTGAGAATGTCAAGAATCTGATTGATGACCGTCTGCATGATCGCAAGGCCAGAGACCTGCGCCTGCTGGATCAGGCCAGCGAGTTCCGAGGCAGTGATCTTGCCGTCGGACGTGATCGCCTGGAGGCGGGCCTCGATATTGGCGATCTCGGAATTGGTGACCCCGCCGATAGCATCGACCATCTCGCGCAGATCCTTGACCAGCCCAAGATCCAGAAGGTTCGATGCCCACGCCGATGCATTGGAGAATCGGAACGTTCCGGCAGTCGCTCCGCTGTCGAGGATGAGCAGTTCGGACACGTGCGCCACGCCGGCGGG
This sequence comes from Mycobacterium sp. NGS15, assembly GCF_059813245.1. Lineage (NCBI taxonomy): Bacteria > Bacillati > Actinomycetota > Actinomycetes > Mycobacteriales > Mycobacteriaceae > Mycobacterium > Mycobacterium sp. NGS15. The sequence goes on from NZ_JCALEF010000006.1 coordinate 431,799, forward strand.
CACGGGCCACTTCTCGGTTACCGGAACCCATTGCCAGCCATGATCAACCGCGGGTTGCAGCGTGCCGCGGATGACGTCGGCCAGCGGATTGCCTGCCGCGTCAAATGGGGTGAATCCGACCTTGACGGGGTTGGATCCGGCGGTGGCGGTTGCGCCCGTCCACTGCGCGGCCGCGCGAAGATTTAGCGTCTGGCCTTGGAACACCTCGAATGGTTCCGAGCGCATGACCTGCTGAGTGCCGTTGGCTGTGGCGCGGATCGAACCACCCGAGATGAATCCGGGCATCACCGAATCCCAGGACCAATTCGGGTTGCCAGTGACGCTATCGGCGTTCAGGAACTCCCCAGCGCCACCGATCAAGTCCTGTATCACATCGGCTAACCATGAGATGGGAATGACGCCCTTAAAGAACTGTCCAGCAGCCTTGCCGATGGCGGTGAGGATCGATCCTGGGTTCGATAGATCGATACCCTGCAGCGCATTGCGGATGCCCAGTGCCCAGGTGCCGAGGTCCGATTCGTCGCCGTCCTCGACGCCGGTGATCAGCTCAATGAGGTCATCGAATATCGGTACCTTTTTGAGCTCGGCGAGGATGCGTTCGATGTTCTCGTGGGGGTCGGTACTGACCAGCCAGCTTTGTGGATCAATGCCCAATAGACGGGCGGCCAGAGAAGCGATGATCGCCAGGCTGATGGATACCGGCTGGCCCGGTGTCCCCCGCAGCATCAGGCCGCCGAATGCTGCGTCAGAGGCGCCTTTCCATCCCTGCGAGCCCTTGATATCGGCCTTGAGGCGGTCCTCCATCTCCGCCTGTAGACGCTGGGACAGGTCGGCGACGGTCTCTCCGTGCGCGCTATCGCCGGTGATGCCGAATCGCGCGTTGGGGTTGAGCGATCCGGGTCCGCCCGGAGTGGTCACTCAAAGTCCTGCGGCCGCGACTGCGCGATGCGGCTCTCGGTGCTCTTGATCATGTCGGGGAACTGGGCGCGGATCTCGGCGATCAGGAGCTGCTTGTCCTTCTCGGTCTTGGCGGCCTCCATCTTGTCGGCCAACTCGGCCAGGCTGGGTTGCACCTGGCCCATGCTGCGCAGCAGCGCGATGGGGTCTGTGGTGGTCGCTGCCTTGCTCACGAGTCGGGAAGGTGCGTGGTTGCCCCAGTTCGATGGACCCTCGGTTTCCAGGGTTTTCGTGGCCAGCTCTGGGTGGATCCGCACGCCGAGGCTGTAGAGGCCTGCCGCGACCGGGCCGCGCGCCGGCGGGGCCAGGAACCACAGCGCCTTGGCCAGCTGCTCGCACTGCTGGGCCTGCTCCAGGTCAGGCATTGTCCAACGCCTCCCATCCGGTGATCTGCGGTCCGCTGACGTTGACGATGACCAGATCTCCTCCGTCCCAGACGAACCCCGCATAGCGATAGCCGGGGCCGTGCGGCACGAGATCTGCGGTGTCGACCCAGGGCTCAACCAGCGGTGTGGTGTCGGTGCCCTTGCGCACCAGGAGCGTCTTGGTGAGGTTGGAGTACTCGATCCAGTAGTCGTTGCCGTTGGCCACGGTGTGGCTCACCGCGGCGCCCTGGTAGGTCATCTGGGTGGGTGAGGATCCGACCGCGAGGTGAACCTTGTTGTTGCTCGTGATGATCGGGTCGGACTCGAACTGAACAGCCAGGTAGCTGGTGAACCATTTATCGGCGCACACCACCACCGAGGTCTTGCCCGCATTGGGATTGAGCAGCCGGACATGGATTTTCACCGAGTCCGAGCCGAACGGCTCGTAGTAGCGCATCGCGGCCTTGCCCTGGGAGAAGAACGCGACGTCGGGCCCGACCCCGTTGGGTAGCGACTGCGCGGAGTTGTCCCAGACCTTGACCCGGCCGTATATCGGTTCCCACACCGATCGCAGTCCCAGTGTCGGAAAGTAGTCCTGGAACTTGCGTGGTGTCGTGGCAATGGTGCTCGCGGGAGCGTCGAAGAACTGGGCTTCCTTGCGGATCACCTTGCCGTGCCGGATCATCACCGGGCCCTGCGTGGTGTCCAGGAAGATCTCGAAGTTGGCGCCCGCGGGGATCGGGTCCATGACCGCGGGGGCGGCCGTGAAGTTGATCATCTCGGCGGTGACCGTGCCGTCGACGGTAAGCAGTAGACCGCCGGCGGTGTCGTAGAAGACGGCCCGGGCGGTGGCGTCGTCGGGCCAGGGCATGTTCCATTCGGCCACCAGTGGCGGTGACCAGTCCCAGGGCTGGGGCTTCCAGATACTTCCGCGCGAGAGCACGAGCGCGGTTGCCAGGTTCTGCATTTAATCTCTCACCTCAATTATTTAGTCCTGCTGTGTTTTTCACGAGACGAGATGGAAGCCGATGTCGGCGATACGGTCGAGTGCGTTCTTGAGCATTTGGGAGAACCGCTCCCCTGTGCTCAGTGAGGCCTTGTTCTGGCCGCACTTCATGAGGAACTCGCTCTTGCCGGTGTCGTCGCCCGAGAGGATCTGTTCCTCAATCTGGTTGATGAACATCATGTCGATGCCGAGGCGCTGCAGTGCGCCGGCGCTGGAGGCGACGCGGTCCTTCATCTGGCAGTGCACGCCGGGCAGGACCCAGGTGGATTCATCGATGACCATGGTGTGGCTGGTCTCGGCGTCGGTGGCCTTGAACAGGCCGCGCATCGCGGCCACTGCTGCCAGGCTCCACGCGTTCTGTTCGGCGCCGGAGTTGTACACCTCGAACAGGTGCGCCCAGCCGAGATTGGTGGCGCGGCTGGTGTTCTTCCATTCGTCCCAGGCCAAGATGGTGCCGACCAGGAACGGCATGATGACATCGCTGGCGATGTCGCCCAGGGAGTCGAAGCCACCGAGAAAGAAGAAACCGATGAGGTTGCCTGTGGCCTCGATCAGGAGTTTGACGATCGCGTCCGCGGTGGGGTTGTCGCCGCCGACCACGCCGCTGACCGCGGTGGCCGGTGAATGGGTGACCACCGATTGCAGGTCGTTCCACCAGGAGTCGCGGATGGCCAGGGCCGGTGCGGTGGCGAAGTTGCCGAGGAATCCGGACTGCCAGTACTCGTCGGGGTAGAGGGTTTCGTCGTCGCTGACCTGTTCGAAGCTGTCCTCGATGAAGCCCGAGCCCCACTGGATGACCGAGCGCGCCAGCCCGCCGGCGGCGGTGCCGTTCATGAATGTGCCACCCGGGAGGGCGAATCCGGAGCGGTTGAAGACCTCGAAGACCAGTGCACCGTTGGCCACGGGCTGACCGAACATGTCGGTGCCCATCTCGCCCTCGGCGGTGAAGTAGCGGCGGTAGTCCAGGCACAGCTGCCCGTCATCGAGCCCCGCGGCGATCACCGAGTCGATGGTGTTCATCCGGTAGGCGATGACGTTCCACAGCGATGAATCGGTGAGGAACGGCTTGCATTTGATGTGTACCTGCCAGTTGCGGCAGTCCAGCGGTTGGGTCCAGCCCTCGATGCTCCAGGGGTCATCTGGCAGGTGGTAGATCGGTGCTTGGTTACGAATGAGATTGAGCAGGAACACTGTTGAGATGGACCAGACCCCGGGGGCATATATGAATCCATCCCTGGGGAACTGAAAAAGTGGGATCGGTAGGGCCGGATTCGGTGGCGCCAAAATGAACTGGGGGTACTGCATGTCGTCGTTGAAGAACGCCGAGATGTAGTCGACACCGTTTCGGGTCTCGACCTTCCAGTGGTGCATGAAGCCGGTCCAGCGCCACTTGCCGCCGAACTTGTCGACCCGGATGATGATGTTCTTGCACTCGTTCGGGTTGTTCGGCACCGAGGCAATGAATTTGGCGATGTAATGGCTCGCCCGCAGCTCGAAATAGCCTGAGGCTGAGACGTTGCCCTTCTTGGGGAACTGGTACTTAGTCGGCTCCATGATGTGCACGCGGCCCACGAAGATCAGGCCGGGCTTGCCTGTGGGGTCGTTCTTGTAGATCGTGACCTCGGTCTGCGCGCGCTGCAGGGCCTTGCGGTCGGACCTGATCTGCGTGCACGTAGCGCGCGACTGCGATAGCCGCGCGGCCAGGGCTGTGCTCACACAACCCTCGGTGTACTGAACGGCTCGTCGTACCAGCGCGGCAACGTCAGCTCCACACGTGCGCCCTCAGGGTTGGTGACATTGGCGCGCACGATGCAGCCAGGGTTGTCGCTGCCCTCACCTTCAGAGGAACCCGCCCCCGGTGCGATCGGATACTCGAAGTCCTTGCCCGCGTTGCGGCCCGCGAATTGGGTCTCCAGGCTGGTGACGAAGGTCTCCAGGTCAGGTCGGGTGAAGATCTGCAAGTCCTCGGCGTTCATCAGCTGCGCCAGCGGCATGGTCTTGCCGAGGTCGGCGATACCGCGCCCGTAGGCCTGGCTGCCGAACGAGTAGTCCGGCAGCTGGTACTTGGCCCCTCCCGTCAGGTCCCATTGCGGCCAGACGTCCACGGGGCACGGGTTGTAGAACGGCAGCTTGAACCAGTAGTTACCGGGAGTGTCGGTTTCCCAGGCGAACCGCTCAGAAGCCCCAACATAGAACGGCAGCTCGCAGGCGGTGGTCATCACGACCGATCCGTAGGTGAACAGCTTGGGGTCCTTACCCTCAAAGCTCTGTGCGGTGAACGGCTTCGGGGAGTCCAGGTTGCGGATGCCCAGGCGGCGTTCACCATCGAACGAGGTGTAGAGGATCCTGGCCTCCAGCGCCGGGGAGAACATCGCCTTCCACCGCGAATAGATCAGATGCCACAGGTCATCGCTCTGATCGATCATCGTCCCGGTCTCGGGGTTCATGATGTGCACGGTCCACACCACGTCGCGGCGCTTGGGCTTCCAGGACTGGAAGAACTGGCCGAATCCGTAACTACCCCAGTTGGTCTGGATCGGCATGTCATACAGGCCGGTCGATCCCGGAGCCAGCTCGGGCCCCCAGGAGAACCCGGGCGGCGAGATCCGGCAGAAGTCGCCGTTGACGCCGATCACATCGATGATGTCGGTTTGGCGCCTCATGGCTTATTCGCCAATTGTGCTTGTGCGTTCACTTTTTCCTTGAGCTCCAACTGATCCATCGCCGAGCGCAGCTCGTAGTTCCCCGAGACGTGGTAGCTCGGGGCGTACGTGGGTGCGGTAATGGGTGCGTTCTGCACCGGGCGCAGCAGCTCCCCGTAGGCGCGGTCGGTGGTGCCGTTGGAACCGGGCACCGAGCCGACAAGCAGCGAGGAGCCGACATTGGCCACGTTTTTCGCGATCTTGCCGCCCTGCTGAATCAGGCCTGAGACCATCTGACCGGCCATAGCACCGGCCCCGCCCATCCCCATGCCGCCGCCAGCACCAGATAGCGCTGAGGACGCGAGGTTTCCGAGAGTGGAGGCCGTCGATGTGATCGCCGTATCGATGGCCTGCAGATTGTGGTTCAGGCTCGATGGCGCGGCGCCGACAACACCGGGGGCGAACGTGGGCTGCGACTGCGCCGGCACCTGCTCGGGCTGCCCCTCGGTCGGAGATTGCGGACTCGTCGGCGACTGCGGCGCCGCGGATGGCGGGGACGACGCGGGCTTCTGTGTCGGGTTGTACGGCTGGATGCCACCACCGGCGATACCGCCACTGCTGATACCGCCCTGGGCTCCGCCCATGGGTGGCTGCGGCGGCGTCGGACGCGACGAACTCACCATGTCGATCGCCTTGGACGCGGTGCTCCACTGCTGAGCGTTGAGCACCGGCTCCGGGGCGCTGGTCTTGTTCATCACCATCGACAGCCCCGGCTGCAGCCAGCCACCAATGTCGTACAAGCCGGGTACCGACCCCTTGGTGTCCGAGGAAACGGGCAGGTGCCATTGCAGCGCGAAGTCGGCGGCCCCCTTGGCCGCTCCGCCGTACTGGGTGGCATCGGCCGCGCCCCCAGACTCGACCTTGATGCCGTTGGGCAGCGTCAGGGCCATGTGCGAGTTGGGGCCGCCCCCGCCGCGCATCACACCGATGTTCAGCTCGCCGGCCTTGTATCCGGGCAGGAATCCCATGGCGGAGAAGTCGGATTCGGTGGTGAAGTAGCGCTGCCCCTGCGGCAATCCCTTGGATGCGGCGTAAACCGCTGATGCGATGCCCGAGCAGTCATAGCCACCGGGGCCGCCCTCGTATTGCTGCGCTCCGGTACCGCCATAGACGTACTTCTGGCCGACCGCGTGCTGCTGGGCGTACTGGATCGCGCGCATTGCTGCCGGGCTGAACGTGCCATCGGCGCCCGGGACCGGTTGCCCGGTTGCCGAGGGCAACTGGGGCGCTCCGCTATTGGCAGCATCGATCACCGCCGCCACGCCGGCATCGGCTTGTCCCCCGCTGCCGCTGAACTTGTCCAGATAGAACTGGGCGCTCTTCTGCGCTGCCTGGTTGTAGGGGTTGTTCTGCGACAGGATGGAGTTGTCCAGCCCCAGGCCGCCCAGGATGCCGGTCTGCAACAGGATTGAGGCGCCCTTGAAGGCGATGTTTTGCGGCTGGATCTTGTCCGGCGCGCCCGCGAACGGGTTCCAGGTGGACATGTCCTGGCCGGGCTTGGGCAGCCAGGGCATCCAGGATTCGAGTGTGGGTGCGGTGAAACCACCAGTGGGAATGGATAATCCGAGACCAGGGATCTGGACGCTCTGCGCGCCCTTGCCGCCACCGAGGTTCCCGAGCGCCCCCGTGACAGTGTTGATCGGGCCCGAAATGCCATTGACCGCTGTTCCGACCGCCGACAGCAGTCCACCGCCTGTGGGAGCGGGCGCGATCGGCGCCACGGGTGCCGCACCCGGAGGCGGGCCCTGCACGATCGGATTGCCCTCCGGGTCAACGTATCCGCCCTGGTCGTACTTCGGCAGCAGTGTCGGGTCCACGATGCCCGCGTTGAGGGCATGCAGGAACGGTGCGGGCACGTTCGCGGTGCCGCGCTCGCTGACGACGAACTCCTTCTTGTGCACTTCGGCGACATGCCCGCCACTGGGACCGGTACCGGTATGGCCGGGTGTGAAGCCGCCCTTCTCGAATGTCAGGCGGCGAGCATCCTCCGGTGAGAGCCGGTAGGTCCACTTGTCCTGGTTCGGTGGAACACCTTGTGTGGCTTGCGATTGCTCACTCAGACCCATTCCAGCGTTCGGTGGGATGGTGGAGACGATCGTCGTGGTCGTGCCATCGGAGTTGACCACGGCGCCCGGGAACTGGCTCGTGAACTCGGGCTTGAGGCGCGGCTGCGGCGTGGCGGCAGCCTGGGAGGACTGCGCCTTACTGACCGCTCCCCCAGCCCCGCTGCGCTCGAAGTTGAGTCGCTGGCCGAGTAGGGATGCCAGGAAGGTCGGGTCGGCTTGGCCAAGATTCTCCACCTGGCTCTGCAGCGTGCCGAGCTGGATGATGTTCTGGCCCAGCTCCTTTGCATTGGTGACCTTCTCGAGTGCTTCCGGCACGCCCAGCCAGGCATCAACGATGGTGTTTTCGTCAATCCCCTGCAGCTTGCCTTGGCCGAGTGTGAGGCCCTGGCTCTTGATGAAGTCCTGCACGGCGGGGCGCACCTTGTCGCGAATCGGGCCCATGACCTGGTCGTACTGTGTGTTGCCGCCGGGCAGCGCCGCGGTGATGACGTCGCGCTGATCCGGCCCGCCGATGCCGAGCAGCTTGGCGGCATTAAGGGCGTCGCCACCGAGCCCCTTACCGGGTCCACCCTGGGCGCTCTGGAACTTATCCGCCAAAGCCTTTCGGGTAGCCGTTCCGGTGAGGTTGGTGACCGTCTCCAGGGTGCCGATCAGGCTCTTGGCCTCTTCGTTGACGGCCTTGATGTGATCGGCGGCGTTGTCCATGTCCTGGGTGATGCGGGTGACGAACTGCGCCACGAGCGGTATGCCGGCGGTCACGAGCAGCGATAGTGGGCCGCCTGCGGCCGAGATTCCGGCGAGCGCCTTGGAGAAGCGCCGCGCGCCGCCGCGCTCACTGCCGGCGGCATCGAACTTCTTGTCCACCGCATCCATGCCGCGGGTGATGTTGTCGCGAGTGCCCGAGAATCCGGTACCGACCTCGGTGATGCCGCGCGAGAGTGCGCCAAGGGCGTTGGTGACGCCACCGACCAGCGGCGGAACGGTCTTCCAGATCAGGAACGCCAGCGCGATGTCTTTGACCAGCTGAGGGTGCTCGCCCAAGATCGCAGTGATCGGGCGCAGCACACCGAGCACTACCCCGGCGCCTTCCTGCGCGCCGGACACGACGCCCGAGATCATCCCGGGCAGGTCCCGCAGGATGGGTGCCCATTTGTCGAGCTCGGCGCGGGCATCTGCGAAGAATTTGCGCAGCTGGTCCTGGCCCTTGGTGGAGTTCAGGAACTCCGATAGCCGTTTGGAGTTCTGCTCCAGGGTTCCCAGAAGTCCGCCGCCGCCAGCGGCTTTCGTCAGTGCGGCGAAGATGCCGCCGACGTTGAGCACGGTGTTGCCCATGCTGGTGAAGCCGTCGATGCCCTCATCGATCCACTTCGCGAGCCGGCCGTCCTTGTCGGCCTCGGTAATGAAGTTGTCGATGCGTTCGGCGACCTTGCCGATGCCATCGGCGATGCGGGGCAGGGCGTCTGAGGAGCCTGCGGTCAGGATCCCGATCGAGTGCACGATCGGATCGATCGCGGCGGTGAATCGCTTCTGCGCCTCGCCGGTGTTCCCAAGTAACCGGTCGAGAAGTCCCTGGGATTGTTCAGAACCCAGCGAGCGCAGCAGCTGGGCGAAATTCTGGTTGATGCCCGTGGCCACGTTGGTGAGCCCGCGGTCCAGGATCGGCAGGTCGTTGTCGACTAGCGTCTTGATCTCGTCGGACAGGCCGGCGAACAGTGCCTGCTGCACGTCGGTGCGCAGACCGCGGAACTGCTCACGCATACCGACGAGCGTCTTGACGAACTCGGCGGCGTTGGGCGCCAGGTTGTTCAGGGCCGCGGCGGCCGCCACGGTCGATGCGATGGAGGCGGCCTGGGCCTGCTGGGTGCCCTGGTGTGCGCGCACCAGGCGCTCCTGGGCGTCGACCACGAGGTCGGAGTTCTCGACGCCCTTGGTGTTGGCGTCGTTGGTCTTGTCCTGCAGCTCGGCGTTACGGGCGCGGGTCTCCATGACGCGCTGGTCGGCCTCGACCACCCGCAGCTGGGCTTCCTGATAGTCCAGGGCATCTTTGTACTGTCCGGACTGCAGGTCGCGGCGTGCCCGCTGCGCGGACAGGACGGCCTGCGCCTCGCTGATCCGGCCGCCACGCAGCTCGAGGTTCAGGTCTTGGAGCTGCTGGCGGGCGTCCTTGCGTGCTTGTGCGACATCGCGTTGCGCGCGCGCCTCGTCGTAGACGGCGTTGCGCAGCGCGTTGGCTGCCGCGGTGGCCTGTTGGGACTGCTGGGCGCCGTCGGCGCCGAACTTGCCTGCGGCATCAGCGGCCGCGGTGTAGGCGTCTTTGACACCCGAGAGCCCGAGCACCAGTGTGCCGACCGAGGCGCCGACGCCACCGAGAATGCCGGGCACCGCTAGGCCCGATTGGGCGACCTGCTGCAGAGCGCCGGCCAGCGACACCAGGCCCGTGGCGGCCGAGGGCAACAGGGACAGGCCCGCTGCCCCGGCGTTCCAGGCGAACGCAGAGCCCAGGGACCCGTGGGTGACGCTGCGGCGCAGCTCCTCAATCTCCCGGCGGGCACCGCGGGTGTCGGCGTCCACGCGTACGGTGACGCGGTTGGCCTCCTGCTCGGCGCGGAAGCGCCGCATATCGGCTTGGGCCTGCCCCAGGCTGGCATCCACCCCGACCCTGATGGCGCCCCGCTCCTGGGTGTCCCGGAACCGCTCGATGTCGGCGCGCGCCTGCGCGGTGGCCGCGTTGACGTTGACCGTGAACTCGGCGCGGATCTTGCGCATGTCCGCTTCGAGCTTGGCCTTGAACTCAGAGGCGTCAGGAGCGACGCGGAGTTTGGCCTCACCTGCCGAGTACTCGGTCACCTATCAGCTCACCTCCTCATCCCCATAGCCCAGCGCGGCGTCCATGCGCCTGTTGCTGTATTCCTTCTTGCGTTCGGCGACCTCGTCCATCGGCGTCTTCGGGCCCTCCAGACGGGGCAAGCCATGGACGCGACGTAAGTCGTTGCGTAGAGCCGAAATTTCCGATACCAGCGCGGTACGCCCCTCCAGCTGGGGGCGGTACGGCTCGGTAGAGATACGGGCTTGCTCGTACTGCGCCTGGAACTTGGCCAGGTGGCGGGGGTCTTTGAGCTGCGCTGCCCGCAGATAGGTGCCCTCTTCGTTGGCGAACTTCGTGCAGATGTTGCCGAACTGCCGCCAGGACTTGAGGCCACGGAAGTAATCCATGGCATCCCAACAAATTCCGGCGAAATCCTTCTCGATTGCGTCCCAGTACCAGTCGACTAGCTCAAGGACGCGGGCTCTAAAGGGGCTGCCTCCGAGTTGGGGTCATGCCCGCATGTCGCGCAGATGCCGTTGCTCTCAGGCTCCTTGGGCCACATCCGGGCTTTGTAGTCGGTGACGAAGGCGTTCCAGTGCTCGTTGCTCTGGCCGGTGAAGAACTCCTGCACGTCGTTGTACTTGCCGTTGAAGAACGCGTCGTTGTAGTCCTCGACGGCCTTCTCAGACATCTCCCGGACCTGCTCGAAGTACTCCTTGGTGTAGTCGGCGGCGTTTCCCAGCATGGTTTGCGTCATCGCGTTGGCCACAGCCATCCGGTATTGGGCATCGTTGAGCTTGTCGGCCATGGGCTTTGAGGGCGGGTCGATGATGAGCCCATCGGCGATCTCGTAGGGCGTGGGTGCTTCGACTTCCTGAATCAGCTCCAGGTAGCGCCCGGATGCGGCTCTGGTCCTTGCCGCCGCACGGGCTTGGGTTTTCTTCTGTGCCATTTCTGCTGCCTTTCAGATATGCCAAAGGCCACCCACCCCAACCGCTTTCGGTGGAGGTGGGTGGCCTTGAGGTGGGTTAGGAGACGGTGGCCGCGCAGGTGGCGGTGAAGCCGCCGTAGCTGGCCGAGACGTTGGCCGACCCGGCGGACACGGCGGTGATCTTGCCCAGGGCGTCCACGGTCGCCTTGGCGATGGCATCGGAGTTGAAGGTGGCCAACGCCGTGCGGTCCAGCCCGTTGGAGTCCAGGACCGCCAGCTGCTTGGTGTGGTTGGCTCCGGCGGTCACGGTCAGGTTCGCGGTCGCCGGGGTCACGGTGATGCCGGTGATCGGCGGGTACAGCCCACCGGAGTCGGTGGCGGCCATCAGATCCTTGAAGCCCTCGCCGCACATACCGAAGATGACCGGCAGGCCGACGATCGGATCGGACTGGAAGTTCAGGCCGACGCCGTGGGTGATGACGTTGCCGTCTTCGTGGGCGTTGATGTCGTCGCGATCACCGACATTGGCCTTGTTGCAGATCCAGTACATCCAGACGTCCTTGCCGTTGAACGAATCCCAGGCAAGCAGCACCGTGCGCCACAGAATGTTGGCGGGCAGCTCGGGGATGCCGATCGTGATTCCGCCCTTGGCCGACGGCGCCGAGACGGCGTCGGGCAGGAAGCCCCACGCGTTCTGCAGGTTGATGAGCTTCATCTCCTGCGGGGTGTAGGTGATGCCCTTCTTGGCATCGGTGGGCAGCTGGCGCGTGGGCGAGCCCTTGCCCGCCGACATCACATCGCTGATGTTGGGCTTGTTGGACAGCTTGACGCCGGCTTTCTTCTCGTAGTTGCCGACCGTGGCGTATCGAGAGCCGTTGCCGATCTTGGCCAGGTCGATACCACCGGTGGCGATATCTTCGAGGGAGGTCAGCGGCGGGGTGCCGACGTACGGCGCCAGTAGAACCCGGCTGTCGCAACCGGCAAGTTCCAGGTCGGACTGACCTAGCTGGAAGTTGATGGACATGGTGATTACCTTTCGGTTTAGAGGCCGAGGGCCTGTCGGTAATTCGGAAGACCCTTCGGCTTCCAGGTGTGGAGTACGAAGGTCGCAGGGACGAGACGTTCGTCCCTGATGGGTTCCGGGATGGACTGCGGGCCAACAATTTCGCCCTCACAGCCCAGTTTGTGTGGGGTTCCCGGAACGATCGCGACCGCGTCCAGGAAGGACTCGAGTACGCCGCTGCGGACGAACTCGATGAGCTCATAGGAGCTGTCGCGAGACTTGGTGAGGGCGGCGAACTGCACTACGGGTTCGTCGCGCTTCTCGTCTGTGTTGATGCGCCCACCGATGCGGCGCACACGCAGGAATGCCACGCCGGCCTGGATCTGCTCCAGGGCGTTCGAGGGAAGCCAGTAGGTGACGTTGGTGTCGGAAAGCTGGGGCTGCAGAAGAGAGTCGGTGAGCAGCTTCTCGACGTCGGGGTAACCGCCCTTCCACCACGACGGGAAACTCACCACTGATGCAGCTCCGCGAGTACCCAGTTGAGATCGTGCGCACCGGGATGCTCATCGATCGGGGCCTCACCGGCCAGCCGGGCCGCATCGTTCTGGCCGTGCTGCTCTTCGGTGCCGAACTCGTGCGAAGGGCTGTAGTCGGCGGTCCCGCGTGGGCCTTGGCCGCCGACGATCAGGTCGGCGACGAGCCGGTCTTCCTTGATGCCGCCGCGGTGTACCGAGGTGCGCGCGGTGGCCGCCAGTGCGCCGCTGCGTTTGGCGACCTTGGCCTGGTAGAGCATCTGGGCGGTATGGATGACCGTCTCCAGGCTTCGGCGCATCTCGGTGCCGTTCAGGGCGTTGGTGATTGCCGGGTTGGGGGCGGGGTCGAGCTTGATTTCCATGTCAGCCTCCCCTGCGGATCTTGTACCGGGTCCAGCCGAAGTCGGCGCCGGTCAGGCAGTGATTGCGGTTGCCCGTCGGGGCGCCGACAACACCGAAGATCCCCTCGGGCAGGGGAACTTCGTCGCCGACCGTTAGGTCACTGCTGCGGCGTACGCGCAGAATCCCGTTCTGCACAAACCGTTTTCCCTGCGAGTCCGCGAACACCTGCGGCTCTTCCAGGAATGCCACAACGTCAATCGCGGGCAGAGGGCTTCTGGTGTTGTTCGCCTCATCGACCACCCGGGTGGGGATGACCGTCTGGTAGTCGGTGATGTTCAGCGACATTGCGCCGACCACGGGGGTGGGGCCACCGAGATGGTGCCGAAACGCGGGCGCTTGGTCTTGAGCCTGACTGAATCGAGTTCGTCGTCAGTGAAGGCGATCTTGCCGCGGTAGGTGTCCCGCGAGTAGGACCGCGACATGCTGTCCTGCTCCATGGTCTGGGATACCTGACTGGCACCATCCGGGTTGCGGTACAGCTCCAGTACCTTGTCGGCTACAAGGCGTTTGACCTGGCGTAGTCGATCCGCGACGATCTCGGCGACCGGCACGCGCAGCGACGGGACTCGGGCCATGAGTTCGGCCTCGACGTCTTCGATGCGCAGCTGGACCCAGCCCTCCCGGTCCGAGGGGAATATCTTCTCGAACCGGGAGGTGACGTCGTCCACCGAGGCGAACTTCGCCGGGGCCACGGGATCGTCCATCAGAGGGCGATGCCCGCCTCGCGGCAAGCCTCGATGATCTGATCGCGTCTCCACTCTTCCAGGACGGTGACACCCTGAGCGGTGGCGTACTGCGCCCAGGCATCACGGCCGGACCCGGTACCGGCCTGCGGCGGTGGTTCGGCTGCAGCGTTGGGGGCGGAGGGTTGTCCCCCGCCCTGTCCTGCGTCCGGGCCATCCACGACGGGGCCCGGCTCGACCGGTGCGGCAGGTTGTCCGCCATCTGGGCCTGTCGGGGCGACCGGCGCCGAGGGCTGCACATTGTCGGGGCCACCTTCGTCCGGGTCGCTCCCGGCATCCTGTGGATCACCAACCAGCGCGAGCGGATTGGTGACAAGATCGGCCACCCACCCGGGCACCTTCTGTCCCGGCAGGAACGAATGGAAGTTGCCCTTCGCGTCCTGCAGATGCAGGGCGTAGTCTCCGACGACTGCCATCACAGCACCGTCGCGACCAGGATCTTGCGCGGATCGGCCAGCACCGGCAGCACCACGCCGTCTACGAACGTGGTCTTGCGGAACGGGGGCTGCTCCTCGCGGACCAGGATGCCGATCAGGCCCGCGGCGACCTGGACCTGAACGTTGTTGGCGCTCAGCTCAAGAGAGGTGGTCGGGGTGCCCCACGCGGTGAAACCGAGCGAGCCCAGATCACCCGGCAGGAATGCCAGCTTGTTGGTGGCGAACGCCGGAGTAGTCACACCGTCCACGTCGAAGCTGGAGGCGTAGATCGATCCGCCCGGCTGCCCGTCGAGAGGGACGATGAACGGCGGGATGCCGAAACCGCCCAAGAAGGCGTTGATCTCGTTGATCGACACCCAGGTGGCGCCGGTGTTGGCGCCCTTGATCGCGTTGATCAGCTGGGTGTTCTGCATGAGGTGCTGAATCACCGCGGTGGAGGTCTTGAACTGCCCGTGCGGGGAGCCGTTGACGCCCGAGTAGACACCAGTCCAGGCGATCAGGTCGCTCAGCGGTGTCGAGGTGGCGTGGTTGGACCACAGGGTCGCCGGCGTGACCAGCTGGCCGGCGGGGATGCCGTAGTCGACCTGCTGTTGAACGCCATTCTCGTTGATGGTGAGCACACCATCGGTCAGGACGTCGCCCCAGGCGAGCTCGACGCGGTTCTGCGCGTAGCGCGTCAGGTTCTCCAGGTCGTTGTAGATCGCGTCGACCAGGACGCTCTGAATGGTGCCGCCGTAGCGGGCCATTTCGATCTGACGCCGTTCGTACTCGCCGACCGAGAGCTGGCCACCCAAGGGCAGCATGCGGACGCGCTTCTCAGATCCGGTGTCGCGCGGTGCGATCCAGAACGAGCCGTCCCAGTTTCGGAACTTGGCGGCACGGTTCGTCTTCGTGATGGTCGCGAAGTCGATCTCGTCGGTGGCGTACTCCTTGGAGGGCATCATCTGCGTGAACTGGTTGTTCGACGGCAGTGGAACGTTCTGGACGAACGCGATGGTGTCCTCAAGCGGCAGTGGGCCGTCTAGGAAAAGGGCCATTGGTCAGTCTCCTGTCAGGCTTCGTAGCGGATGGTGGGTGTGTCGGCCTTGCCGTTCGCGTCGACCGAGCCCTTGCCGGTCTGGAACGGCAGCTTGGCCACCGAGACGGCGCCGCAGACAACAGCTCCGGTTCCGACCTTGGTCGCAATCGACCCGTTCGGGCGGACCGCGCGCACATCGGCGTAGGTGAAGCCGTAGAGGACTTCACTTCCGTCCGATGCCGCGTTGTCGTAGGGGGCGAACAGCCCACCGGCAGTGAGCTTTCCGATCGCGGTGCCCGACGGAATGTATCCGTTGGGGAAATGAGTGCCCTGGGTGAACTTCGAGATATCGAGGGTCACGTTGGGCTTGTAGTCGGGCTCATCCAAGAGCCACTGACGATTACCGACCTGGTAATTCGTCGTCTGCATCGAGATGTCGGTAGACATGTCTCACCTTCCTTAGGTTTTGGAGGGGAACCGCTTTTCGGCGGCGGCCCGTCCGGCTGCTCCGGGCGTATCTGTGGATTGATGCCCGGTGTTGAATTGGCCCCAGGACCGCTGCTGTCGCTGTTCCTGCTTCTGGCCGAAGATGGCGGTGAGTTTCCCCATCACCTTGGATTCGTCAATCTCGCCGTTCTCCCCGATGAACTTGCTGGGGTCGACACTGTCCAACCACTCGTTGAGCTGCTCTCCGGAAAGCACCTGCGATGCCGCGGATTTGAGCTGACTCGCCAGGAGTTTGGGCTTCCAGTCCGCCTCGGTGGCCGCGCGTGCTTCGGCGGCCGCCTTGTCGGTGGCCTCCTTGAGCGCGAGCTCACTGGCGTCCATTTGCGCTTTCTCCAGCTCGGTGTTGCGCTGCTGCAACTGCTGGATCTGCTCGGGGGTTAGGCCAAGTGCGTTGAACGCCTCGGCTTTGCCCTCGTGCTTGCGCGAGTGGTGCTTCCAGTACGCAGCCTGCTGCGCGTCGGTCATTTGGCTGACTGGCGTGCTCTCCGGGAACCCCTTGTCGGAGCCGCCTTGCGAACCGTTTTGGCCAGACTGGGCGCCGCCCTCTGCACCGCCTTCTCCATCGCCGTCTTCGGAGCCGCCCATGACGGGCCACACCGGACCACGGCTGGTGAAGCCGATTGCTTGTACGTGAGTGAATGGATGGATCGGTAGATCGGACAACATGACTCCCCATGTCGGGAATTGGAACCCATGACGGGTCGACCACCGGTGCGGTGGAAGTCTTTGCGGCGCTATGCCGTGAGATCGCGTTGCAACTTGGCGATCTGCGTGCGGTGGTAGACCACCGCGGGCGAGTTCTCGGCAGCGCCGTTGGCGGTCAGGTCCGCAAGGCTGTGCTCCAGGCCCGGTAGAAGACGCTGGGCGACCTGCGCCTTGGTCTCAGACCTGTTGGCACCGGACGAGTTCGCCTGCGCAGCGCGTTTCTTGGCGTCGCGTGGCTTGTACGCCTTGATGGGCACGAGCACTGGGCCGAGTTCGCCGTGCTCGTCAACCTGGTAGCGCGTGCGCTTGAGGTGGGCGGCAGAGGTTCCGCCGGCGTCGTCGTACAGCTGCGACAGGTCCATGGAGTTCAGCTGTTCGGCGGGGTCGAAGTCTTCGGTGACGACGCCGTAGGTGCATTTGCATTTGTTGTGGATAGGCAGCAGCTCGGTGACGCGGTAGATCCGGTCGGCGGCCGCGATGCACAGGCCGCAGGTTCCGGTACTGGACAGCTCAGGATGGATAATCCGGCGGGTACCAATGATCTTGGACTTGCCGAGATTGTCGAGGTCGACCGCCTGGGCGATCATTTCGGCCTGCGCCAACCGCTGGGCGAGCATCAGGTTGTCCTCTACCAGCGTGTCGATCCGCAGCCCGGATTCGCGCGCCGCGTCCTCGCGCGCGCCACCCTCGGATTCGATCCAGCGGAATCCCACCGCGGGTCGGGTGAAGATCTCCTCGGTCGTCATCTCTTGCACCGATACTTCAGCTGTCGTGCCGTTGGAGTACTCGATTGTGCTGGGCTCACGCACCAGCGTTAGGGCGCCGCCGCGGACCTGCACGCCTCGTGCGCGCACATTGAGCGGATTGGATGGCTGCGCCTTGGTCGGCAGCCCCATCGAGGCGAGCTGTTGGGCGATGCCGGCTGCTGCTCCCCGCGCTGATGCGGTCTGTGCGGATCGCATGACCTTGGCGGCCTGGATGGCGAAGTCTCGCACCGATTTGTCGCTGTAGGGGTTGGTCGATGCCCACAATCGACGCAGTACCGATTTGGCGTAGTCGGCAGCTCTCTCGCGTACGGCGATCGTGCTCGTGGAGGCCGCTGTGGCCACAGCTAGGACTGTCTCGGACTGTGGCTTGGCTTGCTGCGCGGCGTATGCCGCGGCCGCCAGTGCCACCGCGTCTTGGTAGTCAGGCGGCAGGGGCATTGGCCGCCGTCTGGTCGGCTTGTGGCGCCGGCACGGTGGGCGTGGTGGGAGCGTTGGGGAGCAAGATGAGTTCGGCGGCGAGCTGGCTGATGTTCTCTGCCGCCTCCTCCGGGGACATCTCCCAGATGCGTTCGCATCGCTGCTCCAATGACAGGGTTCCAATCGACTGCGAGGACGCGGACGCCTTCTCGGCCAAGGTGCGGAATTCGATCGGGCCCCAGTGCAGCTTGATGGCAGATCCCCGGTCCTGCTTGGAGAGCGCGAACGTGATGCGCCATAGCAGTTTTAGCGACGGTGTGAGCCGGGCGCGACGATCGCGCACCTTGGAGGTGGCGGACTCGCGAATCAGGCCCGCGCCGGCGGCGGAGCCATTCGCGGCATCCGGGGTAATCAGGTGCAGTGGAGTGCTGGTGACCGCGGCGAATTCCTTGACATCGTCGCGCTTGGCATTGAGGAATGCCCCGAAGTCCGATTGTGCCGACTCCCAGATATCGAAGTCGGACGGGATCTGCCAGAGCGAGCCGGGATCGGCCCTGAACACCTTGCTCAGGTCGGCCGGTTCGGTACCCGGCTCGTCATCATCGTCGTCATCCTGGTCGCCCTTGATGGCGCGCTGGCGTAGGGCCTGGTACCAGAAGCCGATGATGCGCTGCAGGGTGACATCGTTGATGCGGTCCAGTAGGTCGATGTGGGGTTCGTACTCCCCCAGCCCCAAGGCGTTGTCGAATCGGACGATGGGGATACCACCGAATTCGTCCAACCCTTCGATCGGCTCGAATTCCGGGTCGGGCGTGTCGTTCCAGGCGTTGCCTTCCATCCGGAAGGTCCACTTTTGGCCGGGCAGGAACACGTACGCCTTGTGCTGCTCCTTGATCGGATCCCATTCGCGCACAATGGCCGCACACAGCCGTATCGGGTTCTCTGGATCGGGGATGCCGACGCACCGGCGTGGGTCGATGGCGTGGATTGTCGGGTACGGATGGCCTGGAACTGTCATGGCGTAGCCCTCGGCCATGGAGAAGACGAAGTCGAGTAGGTCCTTGAAGACGGCTAGGAAACCCGAGTCCTCCATGATCTGGGCGGCCACGTCATCGCCATTGGTGTCCGAATCGGCAAGGGTTGAAACCGCTTGCAGTTCCATGCGGTCGAGCATCGCGTTGACACACATCGGCGCATAGTTCGAGCGCGCCTTGCGCATCACATCGCGGAAGACTTCTTGGTACTCCTCGGCCACCTGCGGCAGCGGCGGATCACCGGTCCGGTAGGACCACAGGGTGTCGAGAACCTGGTTGCGGGGCAGCCGGTATCGCTGCACGCCCCCGCACCGGCCGTCATTCGGGCGTGGCCGCTTGTCCAGCCAGGGCTGACGCATGACCGCGGTAAATCTCGCGTTGAGCCGGGTAAACCACTGGCTCGGGGTGAGCTCGGTGTCCAAATCCTCACCCCTTCTATCGAATTCGCGATATCACACGCTTAGTTGGCTTGACCAGTCCGAACACTTCCATCCGGGCCTGCCAAGACAAGATGGATGCCATGCAGAGGTCGAACTTGCGGTCCCGGTGCAGCTTCCCCAGAATCCAGAGCTGTTTTCCGGTCTCCAGGTCCTGACGATTCAGGAAGTGCTTTCCGGCGTTTCCGACGTGGCGCACGAGATCGCCTTCATCGTCTTCGTTGTGCGTGATCCGGCCTGTGACAATGGCATCCCCATAGGCCTGGATCGTCTTGATCATCCGGTCCTGCTTGTTGGTCCAGAATTCCTGGACAATCGGCCTCTTGGTGATCCGGCTCTCGCCGTATCGGACCGCCCAGTCCCCGATGGTCGAATTCCAGTGCGGCGGATCGGCGTACATCAACAGCACTCGGCACGTCTTGAACACTTCGCAGACCGCGGCGTCGACTTCCCTCTCATCGACTTCCCACTCGGCGGGGGCATCGAGGGGCTTCTCGCACAAGTACGCTTTCTGCTGCATGCCAGAACGGACGTCGGTGACAACCAACCCGGTTGCGTCGCGGAACCGCGCGCCGTCGAACCCCAGCGTGACGAACGCGCGCCGCGGGATCCAAATCCCAGGTAGCCCGAGCGCCTTGAAGCGCCGGATGTTGAATGCCTGGGCGCCCTGCTGGGTCCACCGGTTGGTCCATACTCGCTCGAGGTAGGCCTTGTCCGCCTTGGGATCGTCCCACTGGGCCGCAAGGTCCTCCAGATCGGTACGTGCGGAGAGCTCGGGACCGGAGGCCTCCCGGATCGCCTCTACCCGGTCCTCGAACTTGTCGAGATCCCAACCGTCGGACGCTTGCCGATGGAAATAGAACATGCGGGGGCGCTCTACCTCGCCGCGCTTGATTGCCTCCGCGAGAAAGTGGTCATCCTCGGCCTGCGAGTTCTGCCCTGGCTCGCCGGCCGTCGTCGTGGACAGCGACCAGGGATCTTGGGCCATACGCTTGCCCAGGTTGGCTTCCATCGTCTGGATGGCCGCCTTGTGGTTCGGCAGGTACAGCCGGTGGGTCTCGTCATAGCCCTGAAAGGTCGTGCGGCCTCCGTCATTCGAGTTCGGTGCGTTCGCCAGGGCGACGGCCTTACCGTCAGCCTTGCCGTCCTCACCGATTCGTAGGATGCGATCGAGCGCGGCGTCGAACACGTCGGCATCGACACACTCTTCGCAGATGACCTTGAGCGCACCGTAGGCCAGCTCTTCGACCTGGTCCTTAGTGTTGGCCAGCAGCGGTATGTACGGATCCACCACCGGGCGTCCCTGAGCCAGACCACATGGCGCGTCTTCATCGAAGCCGTTGAACCGCACCGGTGATTCCGGGTGCAACTCGAGATAGGCGACCAGGGCCATGAACTCGGTCTTGGCCGAGCCCTTGCGCCACGACACCGCACCGCGCTTGAACCGGCGCCGGCCAGCGCGCCGATGGCCCTTGGGCCAGTGCTCGTAGAGCCGGTAGAGCACATACCGCCAGTCCTCGGCAAGGGTGATCGGCTCACCCTTGAGATCACCTGGGCCATGGCACGCACGTTCTTCGAGGAAGTCGCACAGTTGATCCCCCAATGTGGGGAACAGCTCGCCGGTATCCGGCGGGACAATCAGTTCCAACGCAAGCCGTTACACGACGTGCAGATTCGCCCGCGCGACACGAGGATCGGGCTTGGCCGGCGCCTTCTTGGCGGGAGCCTTGCTGGCGGCCCGGCGCTGGGCCGTCGACTGCGCCGCACCTTCGCCGCGCTCAATCTCCCACTGCAGCGACCGGCGCGACATCGGCGTCAATCCGCACTGCGAAAGCAGCTGCCGGATCTCGGCGGCCAGCGCCTTGCACTCGTTCGGCAAGGTGCCCGAATGCCAGAACAGCTGCATCAGCCGGGCGACCATGTACAGCGAGTCGATGTCCGATTCGGTCCACTCCGGAACCATTGGCGAGGACCACGCCCGCGTCCACCAGTCCTGCACCTGCTGGTGCCACCTGCCCTTCGGCAGCTCCGGGATGGTCGGGTTGGCCTGGGCCTTGAGTACTGCGCGAGTAGTTGACGTGTTCCGCCGAGCGCGCAGTGAGGGGTCTTTGGGCTGACGTGGCATGACTGAACTCCTATGTCAGGATGGTTGACTCCCATGTCGGGAATGTCGTTGCGCGACAGGCGAATGCGCGCGATCTGTGCATGTCCGGAAAATGTGGGGATCCGTACACGGCGGATTTCACAGAGCGTTACGGCTGTCCAAGGTGACCCGGGGAGGGGGTGGACCCCCTGGGGTTAGTGGTACCCATGCCCGTCCGCGTCCATTGCAACGTTCCACCATCTGTCAATCAATCCACAGCGGCGGAGTCAAGTTCATCACGCAGGGTCTCGAAGAACTTCTTGCGGATCTCGAATGTCTCTTTACTTGATGGTTCGCCAGTCTCGAAGTGGCCGAGGGAGGTTCGCAGAAAATCCAATAGGGCTGCGGCACTGCTTTCGAGGCCACTGACTCGCATCTGCTCAACGACGACATATGCCTTCACCATCATTGAGTCGAAGTCCCCTCTGAACTCGGAGTCCTCGGCCCTCTCCGGGTTGGTACCGCCCGCCATAGAGGTGGTGTGGATATCATGCAGGAGAGTCACCGCGGCTTCGATGAGTGCTTGTCGCTGGACGTTTCGCGCTAGCTCAAGCTCGGCTCGTCTGGCTTTGCGGGCCAACTCTGCCGCCGCTTCTCGATCGTTTCGCGCTTCCCTCGCGGTCGCCGCCAGCTGAGACCTAAGCCCGTGATATGCGATCGCTGCCGCAAGCAGGGCGATAGTCGCGGCGACGACTGTGGCGATCGGCTGCGTGAACCAAGTCGACTGATGGGGTCCAAGTTTGTCCATGACCTCGGGCGGAAGATTCACCACGATTGTCTGGGTTGGCGATGATGTCGGCATCGGTAGCGCAGGCGGAAGTGGAGGAGGCGGAAGTGGAGGAGGCGTTGGCACGAGGTGCATTCTCGCCAATACCCGTCGATGACAAGGATGGAATGGCTGTACTGGTACCTGCCTCTGCCTCAGCCCCGGTCCTCAGTTCTGGCCTTGTGGTCATTGCACGGCTGGCACGCAGCACGCAGGTTCTTCGGATCGAACGCGAGATCTGGCCGGCGCGAGGCGGGCTGCTCCTTGTCCACCACAGTGGCTCGCCCCATGCAGATCCCCTCGTACTGGATGCGGCAGCGATAGCGGTCTCGGTCCAGGATCTTCGGGACCAGCTCTCTCCAACGGCGCTGACTGGTGACCCGACTGGACGCTGTGCGTGGCCCGCTCCACGCCTCGGTGTGCTCAGGGCAGTAGCGGGTGAAGCGGATCAGGTTGGGACATCCAGGCACTGGACACGGACGCGGCGCTCTTGGCATCAGCGCCCCCTCTTGCGCCCAACCGCCGTTGACGACAGGGGCCGTATTCACAAATCACCCACGCGGATTGGGCAAGACCCACTTGGATGGTGCTGTCAGACATCAGCCACGGGAAGGACGTGCACATGGCACTACCGGAATTCATCGAGATTGCGGAACACAAATTCAAGGTCTCGGAGTTGGCGGGCGACCTTAGTGACATTGAGATCGCCCAATACTTCCTACTTCGTCAGATCGCTGGGGATATCAACGCCATCGCCAGCAAGATCGAGGCCCGGCCATGATGCACAAAGGCTATGGCTCCCTCGCCCATCGTCAGTCCACAACGCGCGCTGACGACAGGAACTCCTGGGCTTGCGAGAGCAATCCGGTGGTGATGTACGTCGGCTGAGATCCGTGTTGCGGATAGACGCTGACGTATCCAACGCGATCGCCCTCGTCATCGATACCCTGCGCGCCGACGATGAGCACGTAATCGGTGGGTGTGTAGCGCACGCCGTCGTCGGTCTCGGCCTCGGTGACGGCAGTGAGTTCGCGGACACCTTCATCGATCTTGGCGTACGCGGCTCTACGCGCGTCGTCCATGGTCAGTGCTTGGCGTTGTAGTGCGCGGAGAAGTGCTGCGCGAGATCCGGTACGCGCACGTCGTATTCGGTGGTCGCGGTGCCGTCGGGCTGTGGCTTGATCTGCCCCACGCCGTCGATGAGACCGGTGCACTCGATGACGTCGTTGCAGCGCGGGCAGTCGATGTTGACGACCGCGGAGTGCGTGGCGGGCACATTGCCTCCTGGGGTTTGGTGGGTGAGGCGCCGGACGCAGGTCCGTCCTCGTCCGAAATAGGTCGGCGTCATGGGACGGCCTTGCCGGAAGCGGTACAACCATGGCAATGAACCGGTTTGACGCCCGGCGCGCTCAGCCCGGCTTGTAGGCCTTGCAGAATGCGTGCACGGCCAGGAGTGCCGCCGCGAGAGCCTGCAGGTCATCGACCGAGAAGGGCGACGACACCCCGAAGATCGAGGCCTGATCACCCTTGGGTGTGTGGCGGATTCGGATCTCGCCGTCGGCCCAGGGCTGGCCGACGATCGGGACGCGCACCGAGTAGGTGCCGTACTGATCTCGCTCCACCGCGGGCAGCTCAACTATCTGGTATCCCCGAACTTTCAGACCATCCGGGAGTACCGACGCGATGAGCTCGGCCACCAGCTCCTGTGAGTGCACCCCGTGGCGCCGCTCTTCGGTGAACTTCTCGACGGTGATCGAACTCAACAAGTTTGGGGTGGCCGCGACACACTCAGCGATCGCCTTGTGCACACGCCACTCGAACACATGTTCGATACTAGATCTGACTGCGGCTCCCCGGCAAGCCATGTAGATAGGGCCGCCACGAGACGAAAAGACCCCGCCTGACGAAACAGACGGGGTCGGGGAGATTACTGCAGGTCAGCGACCTATTTTGGGGATAGTTGCGCTACTGCTATCCGTATTCTACGAGGCCAGAGCACTAATTACAAGCGCGTGATTTACGCTCGGGTCGGGGCCACCCGGAGAGCAAATCCTCGCAATCCGACGGATCACCACTGGCAGGCGGCTTGGCACTGCTAGACATAGTCCGAGCGCAAGGAGATTAGGCAAGATGCTTGAGGAAATTTCAAGACTGGCCGAGGCTGCCGCCGATTCCGCTCGTCGAACCGCGATGGATCAGGGCGATGCAAGTTACGCCACTGGATACGCACAAGGCAGGGCGCAAGGGTTGAGTGACGCCGCTGCTGTGATCTCTCAGTCGGGTGCTGACACAACCGCGGCCAGCGAGTTGGCCGAGCTAGCGCGCGCCGCGGCATGGGGGCTTGCCAAGGGCGGTGATCTGGACTCGTTGCAAGATCAGGGGAAGGCGGCGTTGCTCGGGCGATGGGACATCCTGGACGCCGCGGCCCGTGCCGGTATCCGCATCGACACGAACGCCGAAGGTATAGGTTCGATTTACAGCCGTGCGGATCTCGAACGGACATAGCGTCATTGCCACGCCCCCCTCGTACTGACTCCCCGGAAAAGCGCTAGCCGTCGGTCATGATCCACCCGCCGGGAAAGACTCCGTAGGTGACACTGCATCTGACATTTGATGTTGACTTGATCAGGCCGTTGTTCGTCATCGCTGCAATCACCTGGCCGTCACGCAAGATTCGGCACGTCAACTCGCCGAGCTCTCTCTTCTCGTGGCTGGCACCAAGACTGATTCCCCAACGCTCATCGGGCTCGACCTCCTGCGACCACGGCAGGTTCGCAAGAACGGTGTCGCCGCCACCTGCAGCGGTGTAGGTAATCGCTACCTTCTCGGCATATGTGCCGGTTACTTCCAGTGAGAAACGTCCAGTACTCATCACACCGGGCGCGGACGCTCTAAGCATCCCAAGTAGTGGTTGTGCGCAATCCTGACGCACCTGGTGTATGCAGGCTCAGTCAAGCCAAGGCACGCACGGACGGCCCTCTCGTACCGGTGCAAACAGAAATCGTCGTCATCTGGAGGGTTGGCAACACTCTCCAGATCAATTTCATCTTCGGCGTGAGAACCACAGCAACCAGAATCGCCTTCTACTTCCGACATGCGAGCTGCCCGGAAGGTCAGGTCCTTCGTCCGAAGGAAGCCCGGCTCCTCGCCGGTCTCGAGCCGTAGCCCTGGGCCGAAACGCTGAGCGAGATCTCCAATGACGGCGAGTGCTGAGGTGATTGCATCGACGCTGTCGACACCGAAGGCCAGCGACACCAGTGGATCAAACCCCGGGCCCTCAACGCTGAACTTGCAGAACCATCCACCTTCGGCTGAATCGGAGAGATAGGGAGTACCAAGCCCCACCTTGACTTCGCCTCCGTCGCCAGTCTTCAACAACCGCTGGGCAACATAGTCACCACTGGCCGAAAAGTCTGTCATCTATTTGCCCCAACCCCTCTAACGACCGGGCGCCCTTGCTGCCCCGATAACAGTCGCAGTTTATGCCAGACCCGCGGAAGTCGCCCGACATTCAGCAAATACCCCAGCCACCCGCCCATCCGCGGCGCACTGAGGACCAAATCAGGCGCTCGCCCGCCTACGCTCCCGCCGACGATGAGTGGGCTTCTCCGTTTCCTTCTCGCGGAGCTTGGCCATCACATCGTCGTAGGCGTAGAGCTCCTTGCAGCCTGGTGTCCGGTGCTGGTTACGTTGGCCGTCGGCGTGCAGATACAACCGCGGCACGACGCGGTGCAGCACCTTATAGAACGTCGAGGGCGGAGGTGCCTCGCCGGTGAGCTTCATCATGCGCAGCACGTCGGCCCCCGTCATGGGTTGATCGCGGGCCCGGGCGCGCATGTCCTCGCGAAGTTCATCGACGCCGTACGTCGATCGGCACCGCGGGCATCCCACGACGCTCTCGCCCTTCTCGGCGTAGAGCTTCACTCCGCACGTCAGGGGCACACCTTCGTCGCTCTCTCCCATCGGCTTCGAGCACTCCCCGAAGAGTTGGAGCTCGGGGCGGTCGATGGCCCTGTGCGCCTTCTTGGTCAGCGTTACGAGTCCGTCGTAGAGCTCGGCAGCGTTCTCTTCGGACATGATCGCCAGGAGGTTGTGGGCCAGCCAGCGCGCCATGTCGGCACTCGTCGCCGTGTAGTCAGCGGGGATGCGGCGCCACCCGGGCCGCAAGGGACCGATGAACTCCGGCTCCGCCGACTCCAGCGGCAGGAACCGGATGCGACGCCCCTCAGTGATCTGCTTGACCCACGAGGTTAGTTCGGCATGGATGTTGTGGCGCAACTTCGATGCCCGGTTATCCGGGAGTAGTGGCATGGAATCAGGCGCCGTGCGGACACTGCTCGAGCCCATGCGGGTCTGCAGGTAGGCCGACTCCATGAGGCGGTCCATGTACCAGATGATGCCCGGCTCCTCCCCCTGCGCCTCGGTTCCCTTGCGGCGGGCCACCTTCTCACCGACGAGAAGGCGGCGGATGGCCTTGCCGCAGTTCCAGCACAGGAACAGTTCGCAGCGTTCTCCACAGCGAGTGCATTCGGTCACGCGATCCGCACCTTTCCTCCGTACACGAACAGAAACGACACCTGTTGGAACAACTCCTCACTCCTAGGGTGGTCGGGCTGCTCTCGGACCAGCCGAATCACGTTACGCACCAACAGAAGAATCACCATGCGATTCCCCGGATAGACCACCCACTGCTCTCGCGGAAACTCAGGGCCAATGGCGTCGCGGCGCTCAGTGCTGCGCTCGAAGTTCGACCAGTCGGTCCCCTCAAACCAGTCATCCGGGTTGAACGGGTTGGACGGCAGGCGTTCGGCCACCAGCTGGGCGTACTCAGCCGCCACCTCGGACTCCAGCGTGTCGAGATCAGTTGCGCCCATATGTCACCTCCGCTATATCGATGTCGTCCTGGTTGGCTTCTAGTTCGGCTATCGCTTGCAAAACGGGTGAGTTGTCAATCACTGGGCCACCGCCTCACTGTGACGCTCAGATCAGTTAGGCCTTTGAGGAACTCACCGATGGGCATCAACCTGGATTCCAGTGCCTTGCACGTCATGCAGAACCACACACGGTCGTGATGCTCGTCGGACTCGGAGCAGAGCTCTCGGGCTTGGTGGGAGACGGCTGCGGGGACCTTCATCTCTCTAGCTCCGCGTCGAACAGGCGCGCGTGCGTCCCGTTGATCTTGCGGCCATTGACCAGTGCGGCGCATTCCGCGCACGGGTGGTGCCGGTAGCCCGGGCCGGTTACGCCGCCACCGACGCTGAATCCGACTACGTGGATCCCATTTTGGCGCCGATGCCGGTCAAATCCGCACAGGCACGGACCCGTGCCGCCATGGGCGCCGGGACCAGCTAGGTGGACATCCAAAACGGTGCCGGTCTCAAGCAGGGTGTACGGCTCATTAGGGCGTGAGCATTCGACGGTTATCAGGTTGTCCGGACCGTTAGTCATCAGAAACCGCCCCGCTTTCGATGCTTGTACAGCCTCGTGGGCCACCAGAAGATAGAGGTATTGCCGCCGAGATCGAACAGGAAATCGCTGTGAACCCAAGGCTTGTCGGTGTTCACGAATAGACCTACGAGGCAGATCGGAGGTATCCACCCGAGTAGGGCAATCCATGGACTGGTCTTCATCCCGCTTTCCTTCCATTGCCACTACTGTTGTCTCGCTTGACTTTGCGTCTATCGCGCTCAGACAGTCCGCCCCAGATCCCGAACCGTTCGTCGTGCGCGAGTGCGTACTCGCCGCACTCCGCGGCGACCTCGCAGCCCCGACAGATCGCCTTGGCCTGCGCGGTGGATCCGCCCTTCTCAGGGAAGAACGCCTCGGGATCGGTCTGGGCGCATAGCGCACGCCCTTGCCAATCCAGGTCGCCTGAGAACGATGTGACCCGCAGGGCAATCGACTTCGGGAGCGTGATGCTCTGCTTGGGCTTGTAGGCGCCCCGTCGCGGCTGTGGCATCACGCACCTGCTTTTAGTCGACCGAGACACGGGAAGGTCTTGTGCGCCTTAGTCCCCGGGAAGTAGCAGCGGATGCCAGCGACGGCTTCGCAGGTCGGGCAGTCGCGCCGTATGGCGTCGTTCACGTCGTACGCGCCAGGTCGCTCCGGACGGCCGGTGTCTTCCTCGTAGTCGCTCATGAGGCCAGCTCCAGCCGATACGGCACCGGTTGGGTCGCACCACTGACGTAGAGCGGATGTTTCGGTGAGCCGTTGGCGTTAGTACCGAGGCAAAACAGCGCTGGCCGCTGAATCACACTGCGCTGCCATCCGAATGGATATCCGCTCCACCAGCCAACCGCAGCCGGATGGGAACCCCAGGCAACGATCGTGCGGTCGGCGTCGGTGCGGCTCAGATGATCACGGTTCTCGGGCCCAATCGGATCTAGCGCGTTCGCAAGCTCGGTCGGGTCAGTGGCGCGGTATGCGTAGAGGTTGCGCACCGTGATGCCGCCGTAGCTCCAGCGCCGCGCGAACCCGATGCACCGGCGGATTGTCGGGTCATCAACCGTGCCATCAGCCGTCGATGGGTTCAGCATGATGAACTCCACAAGCGGTCCGTCATCCCATCTACGAGTGAGTTCGTAGCGGTAGGTGCCACATGCGCTTATCGCCGCAGAGCGCACGTCCATCTCCTGGCGGAAGGGACTTTCGAATCCATCGACGGCGTCTGTCCAGTCGCTCACGCGCCCCCCCCGATGAATGCACCAGCAGTCCGGGCAAACCTCAATGAGTCCACCGATCTCACCGGGGCAGTCGTCATGAACCAGCTCGTCGTCCTCGTAGTGCACGTCCTCGCCGGGATGAATCCGGTTGTCGCAGCCGCCACACCGTCCCGGGTACTTCGCCTCGAAGCTCATAGCGGCATCACCGGGCCGATGTAGTCCGAGACCAACTTTCCGGTCATGCCGCAGCTGCACGCACCGTCGGTTCCGACAAGCTGTCGTACCGATTCCTCGATGTGCTTCTTGCAGTCATCACAAAGGTCGTAGACCTTGTAGTGCTCCGCGTCACCCCGTCTAACCCAGCCATGGATGCGGGCCGCCCACTTCGCTTCCTGATCGCATCGAGTCTCGTGACACGGGCATACGACGAACAGGCACTGGCAGGATGTCGCGCCCATACCGCCGACGATCCCGGCGATATCGACCTTGGGACGCTCCAGGACGCCCGTAGAACCTGCAGAATGCTGTTCCTGGCTCATCCGGCCGCCCTCCCATGGTTCGCATCGCTGTGGACGAGCTGGAGGGCTGGCGCGGCGCCGTGGGTGCATTTCACGGCCGAGTCATCCGGAGAGTCCAGACGCCAACCTGCGCTGTCGCATTCGGCGCAGTCGCGACGCCGTTCGACGGCAGATTGCCGTTCGGCCTTCTCGCGGACAATTCGCTCTTCATCCCAGCGTTGGCGCGCTTCGCGATGACGCTTGCACGGGCGGCACGGACTCTCGGTTCCGTCAGGATGCTTTGGGCAGGATTCGGGTGGGGGCGCGTAGCGCTCGGGTGGGGAGCCACTCACTGACGGCTCATCACCGCACTCGCTCGCGACGCCCCCCTTCCCTTGATCCCCTCCCTTGATCCCTTGATCCCACAGTGAGTCGTCAGTGATCGATCCGTGAGCATTCAGTGAATCCTCAGTGATTTCAACATCATCACTGGTGGGTAGCGGTTTATTGGACGCAGAAGGGCGGTTGATCTTCTGGTGATGCCAGGCAATGACCTTCAAGTAGCGTCGGCCACTCACTACATGCCTGTATCGGATGATGTGACCGTTGCTTGAGAGCTCAGTGAGCGCTCCCTGAATCATCAGTGAGACGGTGTCGATGTCGTCGCGCGGGAACAGATCTGAGCGGATCAGGTTCAGGTTGTCCTCCCCCACCCCATTGTCATCGACGTAGTTCCAGAGCCCAATGAAGAACAGTCGGGTGAAGTAGTCCAGCGCCGCGGTATCTGCCGAGCGCCAATACTCGGGCTTGACGGAACGGATGCGCATTACTCGGGGACCTCCGGCGTCGGCGTATGGATGTTGTTCACGCTGTTGAACAGTGGCCGCAGGAGGTAGATCAGACGCTCCTCGGCTTCGTAGGCGTCCTCCTGACAAGCGAAGGGCTGGATGGTGATGCGCCCAACCAATGGCCACCACGCTTGAAGACGCCGGTGCTGCGCAAGGCGTGTGTAGAGCTGTTTGGTCACTCCCACGTAGAGGGGTGCCTTCACCCGCCCCTGCGACTCGTACATGGCGTAGACGAACCAGTCGGCCGTCTTGCCCGTCTCGCGCCACCCGGAGGGTCTGCCGCCACTGAGGTTGATACCCGTGTGATCCTTTGCCATTAGGCACCCTCCTGATTCGCAATTTCAGGCTGAGCAGCGGCCATAAATTCGGCCAGACTCGCGTCGTATTCGTCTAGATGGCGCCGCACGGATTCGGTGCTGTTGTGCCGATTTCCTATGCGAAGCAATGCATCCTGGAGCCCACCTAGCGCCAGCGCGGCCTTTCCGAGGCGGCCGACGAACTCCAAGTCCACCTTGTTCCGGGGCGTCCAGACGCGGTCGCTCCAGTCGATCTGAGCGCCGATGGTGTCCTCGAGGATCTTGAGTCGTTCGGCCGCCGGGCCCGCCTCGGGTGCCTCACGGATCCGGCGCTCCACCTCACGCGCGATCAGCTTCTCGCGGTCGGCATCGACTTGCTCGGCGCGTTTGGCCACGGTCTCCCGGATCTCCTGCGCGCGCAGGGTGTCGTAGCGCGCCACGATCGAGCGCATGGCATCCCAGGAGGGCGTGTGATCAGCCTTCACCGCTGCCGGCGTGTGTATGGACATCCGGGTCTTCGACTTCCCCGGCGACATCAGACCCCAACCGGGCGGAAGCTCGCCGTCCTGGACGATGGACGGGTCGCTCACTACCAGCCACCAGGAATGACACTGATCGGCCCACTGATCGGCCTTGCCCGGTTTGTTCAGCTCGTTGAGCCAGTCGGCGCGGCTGATCTTGAGCTCATGGCCAACCAGGATGCGACCGCTCGATGACGTGAACCCAACATAGATGGCATCCGCGCGCGCCGAGGCACCCCAGCTGCCATTGCCGCCTACCTCGTGCAGGAAGACCCCACCAGGCAGTGGCTGTCCGGGCTTGATGTAGTGCCGACGCAGAAGCGCCAGCAGTTCAGCGGTTTTCAGTGCGGACGCCATCAGAACTCCATCGAGTCACGTAGTTCGGAACATCCCCCGCGCTGGTCACATCCGAGGCGCCGTGCCTTGTCGGCAGGCGTCAACTCCCCAAAGCAGCGGCACATTACGAACTCATCGTCTGTGTCGAGATCGTCCACGTCATCGCTCAGATCTGGCAGGAGTTCTCCGCACTCACGACACTGCAGCAAGTCGCACGCGGCGGTCGGGTCGAGCGCGATGTGGAGGCAATTCTCGGTGGACATGTCCTTCACGCCTTGCTCCGTCATGCCGCGGCCTTCCGTCGTAGTTGCGTCTTCACTGAGTCCGGCTGGATGCCCATCGCTTCGGCGATCTGCTCGTCGTCGTCGCAGACCCACTGGAGGTCTTCGTACTCCTGCATCCATGTCGACTTGCCGCCGAGATCCGGTATGGCGCTGGGGTCATCGATGGAGTCCTCGTCCCACGCGAACGGTGGGTGCCAACCCTTCTGCTGCGCGAGGGTTCGCAACCGATTCGACGGACCAGGAGTCATCTGCAACTGGCCGAACAACTCGGCGATCTGCCTGGCACGGCTTGTGGCTACGGTTGTTCGATGGACGTGATTTTCCAGGGTGGAGGGCGTTATCCCAATCTCCTTAGCAAGTAACGTGATTGGCCAGCCGATGGCCGTCAGTGCCCGCAGGCGCCGCACCGTCCCCGTCGCGTCGATAGTCGCCGTATCGCCAACTCTCATGGGAATAGCGAGAATCCGGGTAGCCGTTACCTTGAGCATCGTCGGGTAGGACACATCGCGGATTCGATCCAGACCGGCGCGGCTGATACCAGCCTGCTTAGCAATATCGACCCAGGAATGCCCGAGGGAATGAAGCTGCGCGATGTGCTCCCTCGCCGGCCCGGGGTCGACATACCCGCGGTCTGCGAGTTTGTAGTGCGGATTGCAGAATCCTTGACGGCGCCGGATACCTGCCCGATGGCAGCTGGGCCTCTTGCATTTCATGCCGCCTCCAGGTTTCCGTCGTTGTGCAGCAGTACGTGCAGCTCGTGCCGGTAGAACACCCGGACGTCCGCGGGCTCCGCGTTCTGGTCGACAATGAACCCGAGCTTGCGGGCCTGGCCACGTTCTCCGGTCTCCAGGAAGGTGTGGCACCAGGTGCACGCCATCAGCCCATTGGCTGCCAGTCGCGATGACTGGCGCTTGGTGCCGCCGTTGCCGCGTGGCCGTCGATGGTGGCCAACCAGCTGACTGCCGCTGCCCTGACACACATTGGGCCACTGGACCTCACAAAGACCTCCAGAGCGCTCACGCATGAGCCGCAGCGCCACGGCCGTGAACTCGGCCGTCATGCGGCCGACCGCCTATCGATCAACAACCAGGTGTACGCCAGCTGGACTTCCTCGCTGGTCATCGGACGCGCCCACGGCGGCCTGAGTGCTGCCGCAATCGAATTCATGCCCAGCTCGCAGTCATGGCACATGCAATCCCGGTGGTTTCGCACGACGCAATAGCGCCCGCACCTGTCACAAAAGGCATGCTTCATGCGCCAGCCCCGAAGTCGAATGTCGGTTGACTAAAGCGTGTCCGCAGTGACAGATCGAGGTAGTCACGGTTGAGTTCAATGCCGACGTACTTGCGATCGAGGTGCCGCGCTGCCATACCTGTTGTGCCAGAGCCACTGAACGGGTCGAGCACTATGCCGCCCGGCTTGCAACCGGCAGCGATACACCGTTGAGCGAGCTTCGGTGGCATGGTCGCGAAGTGCGCACCAGGGAAGGGTTGCGTGGGGATCTCCCACACGTCGCCAGGATTGCGACCAACCGGATGCAACGCCTGATCTAGTCGCGCAGTCTGCGGATTGACCCCAGCGGGAAAGCCGAGCCCTTGTCGGGCGGACTTTCCCGGCGCTGCACGGTGCGGCTGGGTGCGCTCCCGCGAGGCCTCCGAGTGTGCGTCCCGTATCGGGTCAAGATCGAACCAATAGCGCCGCAACTTGGAGAACAGGAACACGTGCTCATGGCGGCCAGAGAGACGGTCGGCCACGCTCTCGGGCATGGCGTTTGGCTTGTTCCAGATGATGTCGTTGCGCAGAATCCAGCCGTCATCCTGCAGCGCGAACGCCACGCGCCACGGTATGCCGACGAGGTTCTTCTCGGGTAATCCGGAGTCCGAGGGCATCCGGGTCAAACCGTTGGCCTTGTCTCGTCTCCAATCCTTGTGGGGCTCCGCGCGATCCGGGAACAATCCGTCCTGGTGTGAGCTGGTGCGCGTCGCCACACGCGAGGAGTAGCTATCACCCAGGTTCAACCAGAGGGTTCCGTCATCGGCGAGCACGCGTCGCAGCTCGGCGAACAATGCGCGCATGGTCTCGACGTACTCAGCAGGTGAATCCTCCAGGCCGTACTGGCCGTCCACCTGGTAATTGCGGAGTCCGAAGTAGGGCGGGCTGGTGACGATGCAGTCGACAGAGCCATCGGCAAGCGTCGTTGCAACACTGAGCGCATCCCCGTGGTGGAGGGTCACAGAGTGGTCCTGGTAGTAGGGCGGGGTCATGCGGCTCCCCCTTGCGGGTGTAGGTACACCTGAGCTAGGGTGTGGGTACACCCAACGAGGAGGGGTACATGACCACCATTCAGTTGTCTCAGACGCGCATCGCCCGCGAAGGTCGCGTCTACCTTGAGCGGTTCCTTGGCAAGACCGTCGAACACACCACCTACGAAGGTGAAAAGCTCGTGGGAACACTCGAATTCCCCTCTGATGGGCCAGCACAAAGCAGCGCACCCGTGGGCCTGATCATCCGCTTTCCAGATGGAGACTGGGCATTCGCTGAATACAGACTCAAGGTGGTCGACTGACATGTCGAAGGGAACCCCACTTCGCAACTTCCGCTGCGGGGACGAACTATGGAGTGCAGCCCAAAACAAGGCTGAGGCTGAGGGGCGCGACGTGTCGACGGTGCTCCGTGAACTGCTAGCCAAGTGGGTCACGCGGCCACCTCGGAAACGCTGAGCAGCCAGTACAGCGCAGCGATGGCCTGCAGGGTCACCACGCCGTTGCCAATAATGCGCAGCTTGGCGCTACGCGAAATACGAATGTCGGTAACCCATCCGAGCGGCCAGCCCTGCATCCACTCGGAGAATGTCGCCGCCAGGCGCGGATTGCCCTTGGCTCCAGGCTCGGTCGGTGAGGGCGCCTCGCGGGTGATGGACTCCCAGCGACGGATGGCCGACTCGTACTTGCCCCACTGTGGCGTGCCGTTGAGTAGCGCGTAGTCGATCAGCTGGCGTGAATGTCCCTCGCGGCCGTCCGGATGAGCGCCGCCGCCTGTGGCGTCGGATGCGCAGGGTGTCGGAAGTAGCCCCGTGATGGCCCGTAGCCCAGGTTGATTCCGATTCAGGTCGGCAGGCGGCGAGTGGTGGCCATCAGTGGTCTTCGGCGTCGGCAGCAGGAGCGGTAAGTCGGTGAGTGGCACACTGCGCTTGGCGCCAGACGATCGCACACCGCCAGTCGCCTTGGCAGCCCGTCCACCGTTTCCATCGGATGCCCCTGGCGTCGGCAGCAGGTCCGTGATCGAGTCCAGGGTCGGACGCACGGCCGCCCCCGGGCTTAGTGACCGATTGCTCGGATACCGGCTGGCCGTCGGGGTTGGCAGCAGATCTACTCGGTCAGCCTCATCACCGCCGACGGCAACATCAGGTCGCCCGACGAACCCCGTTGATTCGGACCACCCTTGGTCCCATCCGTCGCACCAGGGGTTGGTAGTAGCGTCTTGACCTCCGCTCCAAGGTTCCTGGCGTGACCGTTGCCCGTCTGCGGTTGCGTCGTCGGAGTAGGCAGTAGTGCGTCGCAAGTCTCGCTGGTCGAGGCGCCACGGCTGGCCCTTGGGGTGGGCAGTAAAGATGACCCGAAAACGGCAGTGAGGGGCCCCGACATCGGAAGCGGCAATAGTTGTCCACTGCGCGTCATACCCGAGGTCGGCCAGGTCTCCGAGTACGGCTCCCGCTGCTCGCAGAACAGGTCGACTTGATCGGCTTGCCAGATCATCGCCTCCGGGTTCCATTGCGCGATGGGCATATCCACTGAGCAGACCCCTGACGTTCTCGATGACCACGAGCTGCGGTCGTAGTTGATTGATAGCCTCGGCATACTCGAGCCACAGTCCAGATCGGGTGTCCGGTGCGATACCAGCACGTCGGCCGGCGGCGGACACGTCCTGGCAGGGGAACCCGCCGCAGAGTATGTCCACGGGTTCGACCTGCGACCAGTTGACCGCGGCGATGTCTCCGAGGTTGGGCACGCCAGGCCAGTGGGCGGCGAGCACTTTCGATGCGTCGGGGTCGGGTTCGCAGTGCCACACGGTGCGGCCACCGGTGACGTGCTCGACCGCCAGGTCCAGCCCGCCTGCGCCGGAGAATAGGGAGCCAATTCGAATATCACGCATCGGCCATCTCCACTGCCGAGAAGTGGTCGAGGGTCGCGTGTAGTTGTTCCAGGTCAGTGCTGGAGTTCAGGTCTGCGCCGTACTCGTCGTTGAACCACTTCCCTGCCAATTTGAGGTCGATGCCTCTGCCATCGAGTAGCGCGCGCAGCTGTTCCTTCATCTGCTGCGCCGGCGGAACATCCGAGGCCTGCAACGGTGTGGTCTTGCGCGGGGACATGCCCGGCTTCATCACGTCGAAGATCAGCCACTCCAGCGAGAAGTCCTTCACCGACTTGGGCTGATCAACGCCCGGGCGCACGCCGTAGGTGGGTGATCGCACCCCGACGACAACGGGCGGCCGCTCGCGGGAGAGCTGCACCCAGGCCGTGGCCTCGTAGGCAAGATCCTTCTGGCCCTCGACGCGGTAGTCGCGCTTGCCGGTTGGCTTGCCGTCCTCGACTTCGGCGACTTCCTTGCCCCGGGCAGTCATGATGACAATCCCTGGGAATGAGACCAGGATTCGCATCAGCTGGTAGTGCCGCTCGCTGACGTCGTTCCAGAAGTTCATTGACGGCTTGATCTCGGCGTCGGGGTCTTTGGCCAGCTTCGCCCGATTCGAGGGCGTGTTCCTGGCGCGCTGATCGGCCCAATCCTTTAGAAACGTCCACTCGTTCGTCATCGAGTCGATGACCAGCACCACCGGGGGCTCACCGGCCGCATGCGCGGCCTTGGCGAGTTTGGCCACTTCCTCGACCTGGTGCACGATGTCGCGCCAGGTGCCGTCGTGTTCGATGATTAGGTAGTCGGCGCCGGGGATGACTGAGTACTCGTCGGCGGCGTCCTCGCCGAGATCGAGCCAGTAGGCCTGGCCGATATTCTCCGACGCGGTGAACTGTGCTGCGGCGTAGGTCTTCCCAGACTTCTCCGGGCCTTCGATCAGCACTAGCGGGAACGGGACCACACCCGTGGGCTTGCGAACAGTCAGAGTCACGATTGCGCCTCCGTGTCGAGAACGGTGACGTCGTTCTCGATGAACCAGATGAGGTCGGCCAGAGAGCGCCGTCCCAGTAGTTCGGCGAGATGCTGGTCGGCGTCCTTAAGTAGCCGAGTCGTGGTGTAGGCATTCGGCAGCTCCAGCCCCACCCATGGGCAGACCTCGCCCTCGGCATCGACTAGGCACCCGTCATTGGCTGCCATGTCCGCTGACATCTGCGCGAGGAACGAGGTGCGCACCGCGGGGACAATCTCAGTGGGCCAACGCTTCTGCACCCACTGGGCTAGCCGGTCTGGATCTTCCACCTTGATCTTGGCGATTGGCTGCACGCGCGTGGTCGATGACACCTCCACCTTTTGGCCATCAATGACAACGTGCCCCTTGACCTTCTCCTCGGGGAACTCGACCTCGGCTCGCTCGTTGGCATCGACCTCGATCCTCTTGAGCTGCTTGCGAACCCATGAGATAATCCCAAGCACCTGAGCAGCGTCCCTACGTCGAGTTATCCCAGCGGTCTGGGTTGCCTCGCCTGCTGGCGTTCGCACATGTTCAATAGCTTTGTCCGGATCCGCGGTACGCCAGTCGGGCCACGTGCGCTGCTCGTTGCGAGCCTGCTTCTCAACGATGGCGTCGATGATCTGTTGCGGCTCCCAACCCGCTCGCCAGGCACCGTCGAGCGCCAGGATTATGACATCCACCCACTCGGCGATATCAGCCGGAGCGGACCGAATCTCATCCAGTTCCTTGGTGATGTGGTCGATCACCCCCTTGGTGCGAGCTCCGGGGCCGAAAGTGGCCAGGCTAAATGCGCGCTGCCGGGCTAGATGTGCCGCATCGATTACAGAAGTCACTGCTTGTCTCCCACCATTCCCATGACTGCTACCGCCATCTCTTCGGGCGGCAGTGATATACCCGTGCGCTCGAACACGACCTCTGGAGTTCCGGGGTAGATGCCCACACGCATTCCCTTAAATCCCAAGGTCATCCGGTCGGTGTCGATAGCCTTGATAGCCGCCGCCAGACGCCGCCCGTTGATGGAGACCTTGGCTGGAGCACCCGAGAACCTGTGCGGTGTCAGCTCATCGCGAATGAGCCCATCGCCGCCCAGATTCTGAACAGCGAGACTGCCCTCGCTCGCGAACAACTCGATGCGGGCGTAATCCCCCGAGCTGAATGCGGAAGCGCGGCTGAGCATCGTCACCAGGTGACTCTTGGTCACCTCGCACGCCGTGGTGACCTGCTTGGGATAGACGGTCTCCACGGATGGATAGGGGTAGGCCAGGATGCTCATCGTTGACGTTGATCCGGCCCCTGATAGCGCGAATAGGTTCTCATCCCAGGACAACTCGATGGACCCGTCGAACCCCTTCCAGGGCCCCACCGCGTCGGCCAGGAGCCCAGCAGGAACATCCACGGTCCTCACCCCGTCGGCGGCGAAGTCGAAGGGAATCTGCTTGACGATGACCGAGCACTTATCGCAAGCCGTCAATTCGAGATAGGCCTCGGTGGCGGCCAGGTGCACAGCCGTCCACTCATGCAGGGCAGGATCGCCCGCTGCGAATGGCGCCGCCGCCGCGACCGCCGCGCTGAACTCCGCAGCCATCACCGAGCCGACAACGCGGTCCTCGGCCACCTGCGGCAGCTGCGGGTAGTAGTGAGCCTCCATGAGCGGCAACACGAAAGAGGCCTTGCCGCAGCTGACCGAGAGCGTGCCGCCCTTGGCTTCCAAGGCAACCTCGGCATCCGAAGGCAGCAGCTTCCCGATGGTGGCGAGCAGTCGGCCGGAGACCAACACGGCGCCCTCGACCTCTCCCACGTCGGCGGCGACCTCCATGCGGATGGACCGCTCGTAGTCGTAGCTGCTCAGCGCCACGGACCCGATCAACGGCTCAACGAGGATCCCTGCCAGCGTTGGAGTATCGGCCGCACGCGGTAACCCCGCTGCGACAGAAGCGATTGCCGGCGCAAGCGCGCTGGAGCGCACGGAGAATTTCACAGGAACCTCTCCGCGTCCTCGTCCGTCAGGATCACAATCCGGGCCCCGGGCCGCAGAGTGATCACGTCCCCGGGTGTGAAGTCGCCCGTGATCACGATTCCATCGGTGTTGAATTGGGAGACCTCTCCCTTGTATGCGGTCATGATGCCTCTCCAAGGATTGTGATTTGCGGTTCAATACCCCTGGCGCGCAACAACAAGTCGCGCGCGTTAAGTAGACGAAGCCGCTCTGCCATGTCGGTCTCTTCACGCAGCATGCAGGCGATGCCCAGCAGAATCGATCCCGGTTCGCGGATGGTTTGCAAAGTCATCACCGACGGCCTTCCAGCAGGTCGAAACTCACGGTCAGCTGGTCGTACGCCCTCTGCAATGAACAGGTGATCGCGACGAGTTCCGGGGTTCGTTCCGGTGCGATTGTTCGCACGGTGACAAGGGTTTTCATTGCTTGCAGCACCTCGTCGCGGACGATGCGCGCGACCAGCTCAGCGGCCTCTTTGGCCTCGATGGCAGTCACTGGCCACCGCACTTAAACCACAACACGGCCACGAAGAACACCGTGAACAGCAGCAGCCACGCCACGGCGGTCCAGTTCTGCACCCGCAGTCGTGCAGCTTGTTTCGCGCATGGCGGGCACGGTTTGAATTTCTGGTGCACAGTGCACACCGGCACGGTCAGCTCGATCACTGGCCCTCCCCTGGCTGCTGATACTCGGGATGCTGGCCCGCCAGGTGACGCCCCAGATTGGCGAATGATCGGTTGCAGCAAGGGCACACGCCGTTCGCGATCCGCCTCTTGGTCTTGGTCAGCTGGCCCTTGGTCGCGGAGTGCGCGCGGCGCTCCGATTCCAGGCGACGCTGCTCAATGCGGATGTCGGCCTCGCGGGCCTCCACCTGACGCTGCAGCCGCTCGGCGCGCTCACGCTGCTTCTCGGCCTCGGTCTTGCCGTAATAGTGCTGACCGTGGCCAGCCGGGCAGTGATAACTCTCGTGGTCCTCCTTGCGGCGCCGTTGGAAATCAGCC
This sequence comes from Mycobacterium sp. NGS15, assembly GCF_059813245.1. Lineage (NCBI taxonomy): Bacteria > Bacillati > Actinomycetota > Actinomycetes > Mycobacteriales > Mycobacteriaceae > Mycobacterium > Mycobacterium sp. NGS15. The sequence continues at coordinate 471,128 of NZ_JCALEF010000006.1, forward strand.
GGGACGGCAAAGACCATGCTGCAGTTGCAGCAGCACTCCACTACCAGCTGCTCGGTGTACTCAAGGGTTGTCATGCCTTGCCCCCCTTGGGCTTAATGTCGAAGTTGGCGTAGATCAGGTACGCGAGCGGCGTCGCGCGTTCTCGTGCCACCCGTTCGTATTGCGTTGATTGGGTGAGGAATCCGGCAATGCATTGCGTCAGCTGCTCAATGAGCGCGGCGTCGCCGTCCAGCTTGTTCGTCCACTCAGCCACGTATTGCCGCAAGCCGTTGGGACTCCACGCACGCCCGACGCCGGTCGTGTCCTTCGGATCGATCAGGGGCGTGATGTCTGCGAGTTTGTCGGCTACCTCGGCGACCATTTCGAGCAATGCCCTTGTTGGCTCTGGCATCACGCACCCGCCTTGATTGCTGCGCTGGACTCTTCGCGGCAATCGCGGTCGGTGAAGAAGTCCGTGAGGGCCCTTGCGCGCCGGTCTTCCTTATGACGCGGCTCGTACGTGGTCGGGCTGCATTTTGTGAGTGCGCTTGAGTGCTTGCCGTAGGCGAGCGCATCGAAGTACTCGGCGAGGCTGGCGTGTGGCTCGAGGCTGCGATTCATGCCGACCTCCCCGGCGCGACGCCAGCGGCCACGATGTAGCGCTGGAGCAGATCGGTGTGGCGCGGGCAGAACGTGTTGACCGACAGCCGCAGGATGCGGCCCGCGTCATACGACGAAAAACCCTCCCCCGCAACGAGTACACCCACACGGGTTACCCCTGGCAGCGTCGGAGTCGCATCGAGCTGTTTGCAGATAAGACCGCCATAGCTGGCGGCGTAGTCACTGGCATCATCGGCGTGCGCGGGGGGCGAGCACGCCCCGGCGATCACGGCACCAGCAGCTGCGGTAAGCAGGAGGCGCTTCATGCGAAGGCCTCGACATGCTGGATCGCCCGCTCAAGTACCGACTCGACCTCAGCGAATACCCGCCCCTGTTCGTCATTCCACGCGTGGATGAAAGGAGCCGGATGCCCGACTATCTCCACGCCCTTGATGTCGGCGATCACCTCTGCGACCTGACGTCGCAGCGCCTCGTGGAGCTGGTCCCCTGTGCGACCACGGCTCCGCCAGGTGACCACATAGCGCAGCGCACCGTCTAAGCACTTGCATGCGTATGGAAGCCCGTAAGTTCCTTGGGCCCAACCATTCTTGGTCTCCGGCGAGATCGGCTTGCGCAACTCGCCCAGCGCCTCGCGAAGCTTCTGGACGATCAGCTCGGGGGTTGGCCCGTTGCCGGAGGGCGGACCGCCGACACACTGAGCAGGGACTTGGATATGGTTCGACATGGCAATTCCTTTCCGTAGGATTGCTGGTAGGGGACGCTGGCGGTTTCTGTTTGGCGACGTGACCGCCAGCGTCTTTACTTATTTAGTTGTGTAGCAATCTGTTACGCCGACCTAGGTTCCGAAGGCAGAGCGTCGAGATACCGGTCGAGTTCCTTGAGCGGGTAGACCGGTTTGGTCCCCACGTACTTGGGACAGACGCGACCCGCCCGCTTCTCGCGGTCGAGCATCACTCGGGATATTCCGCAGTAGTCGGCTGCACGGTCCGAGTTGAGAGCGCCGACAGGGGTCGATTCCGCGCTCATCACGACTTCCCACTTCCGATCAGTTCGTGGGTCAACGCCTCAGACCGCTTCCGGGAAGGTGTCACGTGTCCATGAGCCGCCAACTGGTCGTTGGAACTTGGTCAGCTTGCGGTCACGCCGCCACGCATTCCAGGCCAAGACGAAGAATCCGATGGTGTCCCGGTCTGTGGTCTTGAGCCCTTGTGTGGTGATGCGATCTAGGCGGTCACGAAGCGCCAAGATGGGGCTTCCGCCGTCCAGCCCTGCACCGCTGTATAGGGCTTTGCAGAACTCGCGCGCCGCCTCGCCGTCGATTAGATGGAAGTGCGTGAGTACTGCCAGGGTGAGACTGGGCCGCGCTTTCACTCGACGCATCTCCGTGGAGAGCACGGTCGTCATGATCGCGATCTCGACCGGGTGGTTCTGCGCCCAGTCGATAACCATCGGGTTGCTGACCCTGTTGGAAGCGCGATCTCGAAATAGCAGACCGTCCTGCCACTCGATGTAGACGCGGATCGCACCGGCGACGACCTTGCTGTCCGCGTTGTTCGTCAGGCCATCGATGTTCAGCTGATCACCGGCCGAGCGGGTACGGCCTTGATCCATAGTGTCCTGTGATGACGTCGGTAGGCCGCGGACCACTAGGAACGGGATAGCTGGGAAGCTATCAGGCATGCGGGACAGCGCCGTCAAGCGATGCTGACCGTCAAGCAGGACATCGTCAACGGACCATTTGATGCCTTCACCGTTGTACTGCCATCGGCCCGAGCGCATCTCGTCCATGAGGCGCTTCACGTGGGTCTCGGAGATAGGCCGGTTCCGTGTGTTCTTCGCAAGAACCCGGCGCGCCATCGCCGGGTCGACGTAGATGATCGACTGGCTCGGCTTCTCGATCTGCATCTTGAGCTGATGTACGGACATTGCTACCCTTCTAACTGTTGGATGACGCCCGAGAGGGCGTCGCGGGCACGGATCAGATCGCTTAGGTTGGAGCCGACGATCTGGTCCTTGTTCTTTTCCAGGCGGTCATCGCCCGATAGGCGAACCACCCTTTCGACCGCCTTGCGGAGCTCGTAGTTGGCGGATCCGAAAGCATCTGGGAGCGGCTTACGTCGAGGTTCTTTCGGCGCTTGCGGCTTCGGGTTGTAAGTCTTGCCGTCGCGGCCGGTGATCGGCTTCGGTTCCGGTTTTGATTCTCTCGCTTGCACTTTCGCCAGCGCCTCGGCGACTCGGTCCGTGCGCCCAGGTGTCTCATCGGTCACCCCGCCCGGGGGGTTCATGTAGTTCTCCGGAAGCGGCGACAAGGTCGGCTCAGCCCCAAATTCAGGCTCGGACGCAACGGGCTCAGGTGTTCCATTTGGAACACCTGCGTCTAGCTCGCGCTTGATCGTCGCCACGCCGTGGCCTGTGGCCGCGGCTATGGCCCGGATGCTTAGCCCTGATTCCCGCAGCGACGCCACGACCTCGGCGCGGTCTTCGCGCGGAAGGCGCAAGCGTGTGGTGCCGAACTCGCGGGTGCAGTAGTCATCCCAGGACGTGTAGCCCAGGGAGGTCCATGCACGACCCTCGTATGCAGCTTTGACTAGATCCCAGACAGCCTCGACACCCACCTTGATCCGGTCAGTGAGTGCACGAGCATCCGGAGCGTCCATCTGGAGCTGCGGCACAGCGCTCACGCCGCAGTCCCCTCGTCGGGAACGATGACAAACAGATCCGTGAAGCAGTCGGCACCAAAGGCCTCGATGCATCCGGCGATGAATCGAGCGCCTGGAGCGCTCTTGCCGGTGAGTACTCGGGAGACGGTCGTGGCGTCCACTTTGATTCGTGTAGCGAACTCGTGATCGCGCTGGATGTTAGCCAAGCGTCTGATCTTCTCTAAGCCCGGACGGTTAATGCTAAGGGTTGTCAACACCACTCACCCCCTCAATCTGGTGGGTGGCCTGCATTCTTGCGGCCATGCATACGAACCTACGCGCGACTATGCATTGACGCAAGTATGCAAGATAACGGTTTGATAACGGCGCCGGATAGCATCGATGCCATGCTGAAACACAGACGTGTAACTTGCTGAGCACTAACGTTGCGTGCACGCAACACGCCCACGCGGCTAGTTTCGATTGCGTACGCGCAATACGATTGCTGTCATGACCGACTGGTGGAGCTACGTGGTGCGAGTCTCAGGGACGGAACTGCAGAAGCAGATGTCGGACGACACTGGCATCAGCCAAACCGCATTCTCGCGGTGGAAACGCGGCAGCAATAAGCCCGAGGCTCAGCAGGTGATAACGCTCGCCAAGGCGTACGGCCAGTCCCCTGTTGAGGCCCTCGTGGCGGCTGGGATCCTCAACAAAGGTGACCTCCAGGGTCGTGAGCAGCAAGAATCGCAAGGTACTACGATGCCTCGCAGTACACGTCCGCCATCGCGATCTGACGCTGGAGCAGGCGCTGATTTTGCCCCCCTACTTGCTGGACTGTCCGTGGATGCCGACCAGCTCCAAGCGGTCTCCCACCAAGTCGACACCAGCATCGATATAGAGGATTCCGGCGAAGTGGAAGACCTGGTCTATGGCGTGGAGGGCCTCCAAAGCGAGGTTGATCACATCGTAGAATCCATCCAGACTGTGGCCAAGAAGGTGGTCGGCGACTCCACACGACTGCTTCGGCTGAAGCAGCAGACACGCGAGTTCCGGCGCAAGGTGGACACTCAGCCGGAGTTCGACTTCTTTGACGAAGATTCCGCTTACGACTATCGCGACCGCAAGTACCCCATGAAGACTGGCCCGGACGAGATACAACAAGTGCTCGACCTTCGCGCGGGTTCACGGAGCCTCTCGACTCGACGTCATAACCAAAGTGATGAGCCCATACCTGAGCTGCAATCAGATCGCGACCTCGGCGAGACCGAAAACCGGGACAGTAGTACAGAAATCGGGCAAACTGATATATCGACGCAGGAGGAGGGGGAGGGCTCAGTGCAGACGCCGAACATCGCTGATGCAAAGGCGCAGGGTGCCCGTCGGGCAGCCCGTGGCGCACTCGGCGGGCAAGCTAGCGTGGTACGCCCCGAGGAGGAGACTCGCCGGTGAGCCTGCCCGAGTGGGATCAGTCCACGGGCCTACTGCCGCCGGGACGGCACCCCACTACATTTGACGGAATCTACGACCGGTGCGTCCAAAACGCTCCGCATCGCGAGCATCGGGAGCGGCTATTCAGCGCCTTCTTGCTGCATTCCAAGCTGATCGCCAGCTATCTACCGAACGGTGCTGTCCTCTGGGTCGATGGTGGTTTCGTGATGCACAAAATCGCCCCGCCACATGACGTTGACGTGGCAATATTGCCCAATAACTGGGCCGACGTCGACGATTGGACCGATCAGCAGTATGTGGACATACTGGGTTTGATCACCCTGCAGAATGTCATTATCGAGAATCCTTGGCCCGCGATGGTCGAGCGTGTGCAACCTGTCGGTGCCTTGTTAGATGCTTTCCTTGTACACGAAAGCAACGAGGACGAATGGCATGAGACCTGGTCATCGGTCAAGGTGGACGGGATGGTCGTCGAAGACCTCGTCAAGGGATACGCGGAGGTGGTGATATGACTAGCCCGCTTCGCCGCGCCGTCGAGTCGCTACAGGACCAGATCGCGGCATCCGAGGATCCTCGTCGCAGGCGCAGCCTGAACCTCGCACTTGGATCCGCTGCGGTGGCTGATTCGAAGTTCTACCCTCGGCGCCTTCCCCGGCTTCGCGTCACCGTCGACTCGGCGGGAATGCCCGTTTCATCCACGGCGACCGCAGCACTGACCAAGGCGATCACGGACACGACGGCGATGCTCGGCGCCTATCGAGCCGCCGATTCGGACAAGCTTCCTTCACAGATGCACGGCAGCTACCGCCAGAAGTACTCACTCATCTCACTCGGCGCGATCGGGAGCGTCATCGAATTCGGGTTCCGCCAGTTCGGTCACGATGAAGTCGAAGAGCCCCTGTTCGACGTATCGGAGGCGGTCACCATCACCGAGGCCGCGGTGCAAGACCTTGTCGAGTTGCTACCCGTGACTGGCAGTGACGATGCAGCGCTGGATTCTGTCCTATCCCTACCGGTCACTCAGCGCGTCGGCCTGGAATACCTCGTCGCAGCCGTACGGGATACCTCGCTCGGCGTCAGCCTGGACCTCGCCACGGACCACGGGCAGCTGTCAACATCACAGGCTGTAGTGCTTTCCGATGCACTGACCGAGCAGCGCACCAATGTGAAGACCATCGAGATGGAAGGCGTTCTTGACGGTGTCCGTACCCGTCGGCGCATCTTCTATCTCGACGCCGATCACTCCTACCACGGGTCAGTCGACGAAACGATCTTGCGTGAGCTCCCCCGCTACATGGGTCAGATCGTTCAGGTGAGGATGGAGCAGACGGTCGTGCATCATGCTTCCGGGCGCGCGGGCCGGCCGACCTACCGATTAAAGAGCATCACCGGCGAGCACCCCCTGTTCTAAGACAGGGTCACAGTCAACCAGCTGCGCAGAATCCGTGCTGTGAAACGGCTGTGAGGTGATCGTGTTACAGCGTAGAGTGCGCTGGTTGAGATCGACTCCGATCGGGGGGCCATGAAGAGCTTCATGCTCACGTCGAAATTTCCTATCGCGGTTGTGGCCACCATTTCCGTTGCTGCCGCCACCGGCTGCCACGCCAGGGGGTCGGAGATTAAGCCGTTGGATTCCATTGACCAGAATGCTTGGCGTGCAGCCATTATCAAGGATCGACCGCATGCCAGCCCCGACCTTGAAACCCTCTACGAGCTCACCGTGAAGGACTGCAACCGTACGGTTGACGAGCTGGCGCTGGGGTTCACTATGCAAGGAGCGGATGCGGACCTAACGCGCACCGATATGAACTTCGTTTGCCCCTCCCGGGCGACACACGTGGATGAGGCACTTCTTAGTAATCAAGACACCGAGAATGAGTTCCGCCAGATCTGCCGCACTCCCAAGTCGAAACGTACTGAAAAACAACAGCAGTTGCTCGACGCCGTAGGGCCGGGCGCATGCTCAAGCAGCTGACTGCTAACCCAACAGCTCATTGAGGTTCGACAGCGCCTCCCGCTGAGCCTCAATGTCGGCGTGCACGTAACCTTCCTGCGCCTTCACGGTGGAATGACCGGATATCGCCATGCGCGTCTCCTGGGTGACACGGGCGTTGTTGAGCAGGGTGTTGGTGGTGTGGCGGGTGGTGTGCATCGATCGGTACCTCACACCCGACTTCTCGATGAGTTCATTCCAAGCCTCGTCAGCATCTCCTGGCGAGAGCGGCCGGCCGTCTGGGTGATGCCACACAAGCCCATGCGGGTTCGGACCCGACTTCGCTTCGATGTACTCGCCCATCATCTTCCAGACCGGGTTTGTCATGGCAACGTGACGGTGACTCTTCTTTGACTTGAGCGGCGTGAAGATCAATTTGTCGGTGCAGTCCCGATACTCGAACCCGGGCCTGATCTTTCTCTTCGGCCGGTACTGCAGCTGCCAGTCGAAATGGAAGACGCCCTCCTCTACGTCGCATCGATCCAGTTCCAATCCGATGGCCTCGCCCTGCCGGGCGGTTGTGAAGAACAGCGTCACCCACATGGTGAACAACGGGTCCCTAGTTTCGAAGGCGGTGCCGAGGATCTGCCTAGCCTCATCGACAGTGAACGGCTCTTTTTCTTCGGCGATATGGTCGGGCTTCTCAACCGCCTGCACGACGTTGCGTATCGGAATGCCATCCTTGATCGCATCTGAAAGCGCCTTGGTTAGCACCTGGTGGGCCTTCTGGGCGGTGCGGGTACCCGTGAGTTTCGACTTAGCCTCCTCCTCTTCGGTGAGGGGCCGCTTTAGCGCTAGGAGCCGTTTCGCGACCGGAGTCGGCTCGCTCTCCAACTTGCGCACGAGCGCGCGGACATGGGCAGCCGTGAGCTTGTCCATACGGTAGTGACCGATGTTCGGGACGAGGTGCAACCTGACCATGGGCTCGTAATACGACTCAAACGTATTGGGCGACACCGATGGTTCCACGATGGTCTCAAGCCAGTGAGTGAGCCATTTCTCGACAGTGGTTGCCGGACTTGAGGTTATCCGCCCTTCCTCGACGGCCTTACGCAGGTCGCGGAGCTTGTTGAGCGCCTTTGACTTGTCCTTTGACGAGACGGTCTTGCGTTTGCGGTCGCCGTCTTCAGTCGGGATATCCACGGCCCCGATCCACAACCCGTCGCCGCGCTTATACAGCCCCCCGTCGCCGCGGGTACGCCTTTGCCCCATCTAGCAAACTTCCTATCGCACGACTGTAGCCTACGCTGTAGCCTAAGCTAGACCAGACATATTAAGTCTGGATCGATACAGATCGCTCCTACCTGCACTAATGACTCATTGCCGCTGTCCAGAATACCGTATCAGCGGATTTTAAGTCCGCTGCCTCTGCCAATTGGGCTATGGGGGCTTCGCAGATCAGCCCTAGTTCTACCCGGCGCTTCCCCTGGCGCCAACTTCCGCCCCTACCCCTCCTACATACGACAAAGATCACACCCAAACCCGACACACCCCGGGCGTCACATTGAATGTTTCCCATCGATAGTGATACCCCTTGTACACCACCGGAATTCGATCGAGCTCTGGTGTGATTCGTCATCAGATCGCGCGATCGCCGACATTGAAAGTTGCCGCCCGCTCCTCGCACGACGGGTCACCTGCGAACGAAGAGATAGCTTAGTTAGCGCAGGTAGTGTTTTCCATCGTGAGTCGGGAGTTGGATATGTCAGACGGAGTGGCCGTTCGCCAGAATGGAATTGAGGATTACCTCGACGCCGATGGCGCGATCGATCTTCCTCCGGGCAGCACTCTGCTTTCGAACTTCGAACACAACATCGCCGAGTTCGGCAGTACCGCCGCCTACCGCTACCTCGACTTCACCCGTGACGACGACGGCGTGGCCATCGAACTGAGCTGGACCACGCTCAGCACCCGGATGCGGGCCATCGGCGCGCGACTGCAGCAAGTCACCGCCCCCGGTGATCGCGTCGCCATCCTGGCGCCGCAGGGCATCGAGTACGTCATCGGATTCTTCGCCGCCATCCAGGCCGGAAACATCGCAGTTCCCCTGTTCGCCCCCGAGCTGCCCGGTCACACCGAACGCCTCGACGCGGTGCTCTCGGACGCAACACCGACGGTCATCCTGACCACCGATGCCGCCGCCGAATCGGTAAACGCCTTTCTGCGCAAGCTTCCCCGTGCGCGTCGGCCCCGCGTCATCGCGATCGACGCGGTACCGGACTCGGTGGGCGCCACGTTCATCCCCGCCGAACTCGATACCGATGACCTGGCCTACCTGCAGTACACCTCGGGCTCCACACGCACCCCGGCCGGCGTGGAAATCACGCACCGCGCGGCCTGTACGAACGTTCTGCAGATGATTCTGGCCGGCGGCCTGGACACGAACATCCGCAGCGTGAGCTGGCTGCCGCTGTATCACGACATGGGTCTGATCATGATCCTGTTTCCCCCGCTGTGCGGCGGTCACATCACCTTGATGTCGCCGTTGGCCTTTGTGCGGCGCCCACGACGGTGGATCAAGCAGCTTGCTACCGAGTCCGCATACGGGCGGGTGTTCGCGGCCGCCCCGAATTTCGCCTTCGAGCTTGCCGCCCAGCGCGGCCGCCCACCGGCCGGCGAAACCTGGGACCTGTCCAATGTCGCGGGCCTGCTCAACGGATCCGAACCGGTCACCCTGTCGGCGATCGAGAAGTTCAACGAGGCCTTCGCCCCCTACGGATTTCCACCCACCGCCATCAAGCCGTCCTACGGCATGGCAGAGGCGACGCTGTCGGTGGCCACCATCGCCCCGGACGAGCGCCCCAGCATGATCTACCTGGACCGCACACAGCTCGCCGAAGACCGCGCCGTGCCCGTGTCCCCCGATGCCCCCACCGCGGTACCCCACGTCTCATGCGGTCAGGTGATCTCCAGCCAATGGCTGGTGATCGTCGACCCACGCACCGGAGCCGAACTCCCCGAAGGCGAAATCGGTGAAATCTGGCTCCACGGCGACAACATCGGCCGCGGGTACTGGGGCCGCACCCGCGAGACGCAGGCGACCTTCCACAACAGGCTGCGCTCCCGGCTCGAACACCGCAGCCATGCCACCGGGACCCCGACCGACAGCCGTTGGCTGCGCACCGGCGATCTCGGGGTATACCTCGACGACAACCTGTACGTCACCGGCCGCATCAAAGACCTCGTCATCATCGACGGACGCAACCACTACCCCCAAGACATCGAAGCCACCGCCTCGGCGTCCTCCCCCGCCGTCCGGTCCGGATATGTCGCCGCCTTCTCCGTGGCAGCCAATCAGCTCGCCGAGGCCGCCATCGCCGACACCAGCGAGCGGCTGGTGATCGTCGCCGAACGCGCACCCGGATCCGGGCGCGTGGAGCAATCACCGGTGACCGAAACCATCCGCGCCGCCATCTCACGCACCCACGCCCTGCCGGTAGCCGACGTCCGGCTAGTCGCCGCAGGCGCGATTCCCCGCACCACCAGCGGAAAGCTCGCACGCCGGGCCTGCCAGGCGGAGTACCTCGCAGGCGTCTACGGCTGAGCCACGCCTCAACTGTGGGTTGAATCACACTGAGAGTCTGCCCCCTCGCGTTGAGGGCTCACGGCATCGGTGTTTGACTTAGTGGATGGCCACGACGAGCCCGCCGCAGGCGTCCCTTCAGGATGCCAAATCCGCCGACGCGAACCTTGCAGACCGCATCAATGCGCTCTTCCATTCGCATCGGCGGCCCGACGGCCGCATGTGGACCAATGACGAGGTCGCCAACGGCATCAAGAAGTCCAGCCCCGGCATCAAGGTGGGCGGTGCCTACCTCTCGGCGCTGCGCACCGGTAAGCGCGCCCGGCCCGCGATCGACCTCCTCGGCGCATTGGCCGACTTCTTCCGCGTTCCGCTCTCGGTGCTCACCGATCCCGAGCGCACCTACTCGCTCGATGAGCGCCTCGGCGCCCTGGACGAGACCACGCGGGACGAGGTGGAGCTGATCGCGTTGCGCGCGATCGGCCTGAACAAGCAGAGCCTGGAGACGGTCGCCGCGGTACTCGATCACGTGCGCGCGTTGCAGGGCCTGCCCACGGTGGACAACTCGGTCAACAACGGGCAGTAAACATGCCGAAGATGCGTTGTCTCACAACCGATCTACGGTCCACCCGCGAACTGCAGGCGATTCACAAGCAGTGCTCGCGCAAGCTCACCGACCTTGGGCTTGAGTCGCTGACCACCGTCGAAGACATCCGCGCCCGCGCCAGTGAGCTCAGCGAGCGCGATATCCAACTCGTTCCCTACTCGCTCTCGGGCAGCGGTGTACACGGTCTGCTGGTCCGCACCGACGCGACCGACTATGTGGTGTACGACAGCGACACCACCACCATGCATCGCGAGCACATCATCTTGCACGAGCTGAGCCATGTGATGTGCGGGCACACCGGTTCCAGCAAGCGCGAGCTGGCCGAAGTCCTGTGTCGTGAAAGCTATCTGGACGACCAGGAAGTCGAGGCAGAGATGCTCGCTTCCATGATGGGGCAGCGGGTCAGCCCTGACAGCCACCGTCCCATCCCCGTCACGAACGCCAACCTGCGGCGCATCCTGGCCTCTCTGACGCTGGAAGGCTCACCGGCGGCACCGTGACCTCCGTTTTCGAAGACTCCGCCGCCGCGTACTCGGTAGCGGCCGTCTTCAGCTTTGCCGCCGTCGTGGTGGTCTCCGCCGCGATGCTGCGCTCTCGAGTCCGCCCGCCGGCCTCGGTGGCACTGTTGTTGTCCTTCCTTTTCAAGGGAATTGCCGTCACCTTGGCAACTCCGCCCTTATACGAGAAATTCGACAACCTGGTCGGCGTGCACAACATGGGCCGGCTTGTCTTGAACCTTTCGGGCGGCATGGCTTGGACCGCATGCGTTCTCACGGTCATCACCTTTTGGGGTGAATCCGGTCCCCGTGCGGTGCAGCGCGCGCGGCTCTGGGTCGGGATGGCGGTAGCCATCGGCGGCGCCCTGACTCTCTGCTGGTTTGTGGCACCCACCTCGGAGCTGCCACAGGACTTCTACGCCTCACACGGCGCCAAGCCGGCCTGGGTCGCCTACATGCTGATCTATCTGATCACCTACGGCCTGGGCGCTCTCCTGATCATCGTCAAATGCCTGCAGTACGCCCGTTTCCACGATGTGCACTGGTTACGACGCAGCATGCTCCTTACCGCGGCCGGGGCCACCATGTGCCTGGCGTTCTGCCTCATGCGGGCCCACTCGGCCATCTACGGCATGATCACCAACGACAGCTACTCCTGGCAGCGCCTGGCCCCGCTCGCCGCCACCATCGGGCAGATCCTCATCGTGATAGGTCTTGCGGGACCTTCCCTCTCACAGCTCGTCTCTTCGACACGCCAACGCATCCAGGCCTACCGGTGGCACCGCCAGCTCGAGCCACTCTGGACTGCCCTGTACGAAGGCAACACTCAGATCGCGCTGGCGCCACCTCAGGCCGCGATCGGCGATCACAACTACCGGCTCTACCGCAGAATCGTCGAGATTCGCGACGGCCTGAGCGCCATCCGCCCATATCTCGCCGAGCGCACCTCGACCATCTCGGCAGCCCGCCAGATTCATTCGGCCATCGAACAACAACGCACCGCACCGCAGACCGACAAAAGCTCCGGCACCAAGATCATCGGCGAACGCACGGGCGCCAACCGCAAGGAGGAGCTGAGCTGGCTTCTGGATGTCGCGCGCGAGCTCCAGAAGATCAACCGCCAACACACGCCTGAACGGCCGGCGCAGGACTTGGTTTCTTCGTCCCACGGGCTGGCGAACTCCTGACCGCCCGTACGATCTCGCGGACGGCGATGAACACCAGGTAAGAGCCGAACACCAGCGCCAGCCAGCGTGCGTTCAAGGCGAGCGCCAACAGCGCGCCAACCACGGTGCCCGGCAACGCGAATGCGGCCAACCGGAAGCCTATGGGGGCATCGGCGGTGCCCTGCCGCAGATGGGTGGTCGACGCGACGAGCGCGTTGGGCAGCATCACCATCAAGGAGGTGCCCTCTGCCACGTGCAGGTCGGAGCCGAACAACACCAGCATCGCCGGAACCGTCAGCAGCCCACCGCCAAGACCTAGCGCGGCCGACCAGGCGCCCACCACGAACCCGACCACCGCTCCGATCGCAATAACCGATGGGACATGGGACAACACGCCGTCGGGAAGCAACGCCTCGCCCGCGGACGGGTCGATCCCCGCCGCACTCAACAGCAGCTTGAGCGCCGTCGCCAACAGCACGAACACGAACAGCGCCTTGAGGATCCACTCCGGGATTCGCGCCACCAGCTTGGCGCCTACCACCGCACCGAACACCCCGCCGGCCATCAGCCCGGCGCCCGCCACCACGTCCACCTTGGCCCCGTGCAGCGCGTAGACGATGCTGCCCGCGACCGCGGCAGATACGTTCGGCAGCGTTGAGGTGCCGTGAATGACGGCCCGGCTCAACGTCGTTGCCCGCGCCAATGCGGGCACGGTGATGACGCCGGTGCCACCACCCAGCAGCCCGCCCGACATGCCGCCCAACACTCCGATACGCGCGAGCGTCGCTGTGCCCGGCCGCAGCGCACAACCTCCGGTCATCCGGCCACCCGCAGCTTCTCGATATCGGAGAACTCGGACAAGCGGAAGAATGCCTCGGCGCGGTCCAGAATGCGCTCGCGCATCGTCACCGTCTGACCGTGGTTGCAGCCGTCCAATAGGGCGAAGTAGGCACGCGGCATCCGGACCGCCGCCTCCCGCGATTCGGCCAGCCGCATCGGATCCTCCGAACCCGCGAAGAACAGTGTGGGCGTGTCGATTTGGAGTAGGACCTCTTCGGCGACACCCGGCTCGGCATCCCACTGTCGCAGCAACGCCGCCAGCCCGCATTGACCGAGCGCCTCGATGGTCGCCCGGAATCCCGACCCCATCTGCTGACCGCGATGCGCCTCCCAGCCCTCGACAAAGGCCGCGAGCCCGGATTCCTCAACCACCCGAACAGCGTCCGGGAAGATCAGTACGTCCACCGCTCCGCGTTGCGGCCGGTGCGAGGATCCCGCTACGACCAGCGAGGTGAGCCGCTCCGGGGCCGTGGCCGCGAGGGTGAGCCCGATGCGCCCACCGAGCGAGTATCCGATGTAGTGGGTCCGACGGATGCCCAGGTGATCCAATACCGCGCAGACATCGCGTGCCGACGAGGCGATGGCGTATCCACCGGGGTGGTCGGGTTTCTCACTGGCGCCGTGCCCACGCACGTCGATGGTGGTCACCCGGTACTGCTGAGTCAGCTGCGCGATGTAGCCGTGTTTGGACCACACGGCCGAGTTCTGCAGGCTGCCATGCACCAGCACCACATCGGCGACACCAGGACGGGCACGTCCATATGTCCGGTAGGCGACCGCGGCACCATCCGGATCGGGCCGTCGCACGAAACCTGTTTCCGAGACCCCGATTTCGCGCACTTCGGCGTTCGACATCAATCCGGACATTAGGGATCCAAACCTTCCGCACCTAATCAAACATCTGCTGATCCGGGCTCGTGCGCGACGCTGCGCCTCTCAACTGACCGTTTACCAGACTTCAACTGCCCGTTATCGGTCTGTGTTGATATATCAACTGTCAGTTGATTCGGTCGACTTGTCAACCGGGGGAGGGGGTAGATTGTCAACTGTTACGCAGGTCACACGGATGCGTGTTAAGACCTAGTTACCTGCGTAAGGACATCGCGATGCCGTCGAGGATGTCGTGCTCACTGACCACCAACTCGGTGATACCCGCGCGGGCAGACAACTCGCGCGCCAATTCCTGCACGACGATGGATCCGCCGCCGATGACGTCGACACGCCCCTCGTGCATCGGACCCAGGGCAGCCCGCTGCGCTCGCGCCATCGCGATCAGCTCGGACGTCACCTCGGAAAGGCGCCCCAACGGCACCCGCGACAGATGGATCGCGGCCGGGTCGTATGCGTCCAGCCGGTGCGCCAGCGCCGCCAGCGTGGTGAATGTGCCCGCGACCCCCACCCACGTTCGCGCCTGCTCGACAGGTACCGCGTCGAATGTCCGCGCCAACTGTGCCCGCACCACATCGCGCGCCGCCGCGACTTCCCCGGCGGTGGGCGGGTCCGAGTGCAGGCACCGCTCGGTGAGCCGCACACAACCGATATCCGCCGAGAAGCTGGCCTTGACCCCGCCGGCATCACCGAGCACCGTCTCGGTGGACCCGCCGCCCAGGTCCACCACCACGTAGGGCCCGGCCGTCGAGTCCAACTCCCCCACCGCGCCAGCGAACGAGAGCGCGGCCTCCTCGGTGCCCGTGATGACCTCCGCCACCGCCCCCGGAACGACAATTCCGAGCAACTCGGCCGTCATCGCGAAGAATGTTTCACGATTCGAGACGTCACGTGCCGCCGAGGTGGCCACCATGCGGACCCGCTGCACGCCAACCGAGTCCATCAGTTCGGCGTACGCCCCGAGCGCCACCCGGGTGCGAGCGATGGCCTCGGGCGCGAACTCGCCCGTCGCATCGACACCCTGTCCCAGACGCACGATCCGCATCTCGCGATGCACATCCGTCAACCGCCCGGAGTCGTCGACATCCGAGATCAGCAGACGGATCGAGTTGGTACCGCAATCCACGGCACCAACCCGAATCGCGGTCACCAGACCTCCGGCAGCACTCCGGGCATGGTGCCCGCCAACTCTCGAATCGCCTCATCCCCCAAGGGATTGACGCCCGGGCCCATCGCGAGCGAATGCGCGATCAGCACGTGCAAGCACTTCACCCTGTCGGGCATACCGCCCGCAGTGACCGCGGTGCCCAGCGGCTCGATGGCATCGCGCTCGGCGAGGTAACTCTCGTGTGCCCGCAGATACGCAGCCGCCAGATCCTCGTCGGCGGCAAGGCGATCGGTCATGTCACGCATCAGCCCACCGGATTCCAGGCGGCTCGCGGCAGCCGTCAGCGCCGGGTGCGTCAGGTAGTAGAGCGTGGGAAACGGTGTGCCATCGGGTAGCCGCGGAGCGGTCTTCACGACGGCCGGCTCACCGTTAGGGCAACGGTAGGAGACCTCCAGCATTCCTCGCGGCGCACGGCCCAATTGCCCTGTGACCGCGGCGATATCGTCGTCGGAGATCACGGCAGCGGCGCCGGTGACACGGGGGGCGCGGTCGGAACGGTCGTCGGTGAGTCGGCGATGTTGTGCCACAGGTTGGTGTACCACGGATTGCCGTTGTCCACCGGCCCCTGCGACTGTGGCCTGGCATCGACGGGCGTGTTCGGCAGCTGCACCTGGAACGGCACCTCGCCCGGCATCACGAACCCCAGCCGCTCACGCGCCTGGGCCGCGATGTAGGCCGGATCCGCCAGCCTGCGCTTCTTGTCCTCAAGCGAGGCAATCTGGTCCCGCAGCTGGGCTTCCGCGGCTGCGAGCTGATTCCTCTCGGCCTGCTGCGAGAAATAGGTGCGGACCGGACCGGCCACCGTCAGGGTCAGCGCGCACACCACGGCGGCCAGGATGGCAGCCCGCCGGGCGGTGGAACCCAGGCGCTGCTCGGACTGATGCTCGGCGCTGCGTTCGATCGATGCCGCCACCGCGCCGGTGGCGCCGCCGGTCTTGGCCGCCTTGGCGGGTGCTGCCGGACCCCTGACGACCTTCTGCGCAGGCCGCTTGACCGGCGCCCGTTTGCGGGCGGCCGGAGCCGGACCCCGCGACCTGCCGGACGCGGGGCGCCGTTTGGATTCAGCCATAGCTCGGCCTCAGCCCGTCGGCGTATCCGCTAGTCGGACGTCTCGATCGAGAAACGCGGGAAGGCGAGGTCCCCTGCAAAGCGGGCAGCGTCCCCAAGGGTCTCCTCGATGCGCAGCAGCTGGTTGTACTTGGCCACCCGCTCGCTACGCGCCGGGGCGCCGGTCTTGATCTGACCGCTGCCCACCGCGACCGCCAGGTCCGCGATGGTGGTGTCCTCGGTCTCGCCACTGCGGTGGCTCATCATCGTCTTGTAGCCGCTGCTGTGCGCCAGCGTCACCGCGTCGAGGGTCTCGGTCAGGGTGCCGATCTGATTCACCTTGACCAGCAACGCATTCGCGGCACCCCGCTCGATGCCTTCCTCCAAGCGCTCGGGATTGGTGACAAACAGGTCGTCGCCGACCAGCTGAACGCGGTCACCGATCGCCGTGGTGAGCGCCACCCAGCCATCCCAGTCGTCCTCGGACAGCGGGTCCTCGATGGACACCAGCGGATAGGCGTCGAGCAGCTCGGCGTAGAACGCACCCATCTGCTCGGCGGTGCGCTTCTCCTTCTCGAAGCTGTAACCGTCTGCAGCGCTGTAGAACTCGGTGGCCGCGACATCCAGCGCCAGCGCCACATCCGAGCCCAGCTTGAGGCCCGTCGCCTCGATCGCGATGCTGATCAAGTCCAGCGCGGCCCGGGTTCCGGCGACATCGGGCGCGAATCCACCTTCGTCCCCGAGGCCGGTGGACAGGCCCTGCTTCTTCAGCACGGACTTGAGCGAGTGGTAGACCTCGGTGCCCCAGCGCAGCGACTCCTTGAAGCTCGGCGCACCGATGGGCGCCACCATGAACTCCTGGACATCCACCCCGGTATCGGCGTGTGCGCCACCGTTGAGGATGTTCATCATCGGCACCGGCAGAATGTGCGCGTTCGGGCCGCCCAGGTACCGGAACAGCGCCAGTCCGGCCGAGTCGGCAGCGGCCTTCGCGACAGCCAGCGAGACGCCCAAGATGGCGTTGGCGCCAAGGCGTGACTTGTCCGGGGTGCCATCGAGGTCGAGCAGAGCCTGATCGATGAGGCGCTGATCATCGGCGCTCTCACCGATGATCGCCGGCGCGATCTCGTCGAGCACGGCGTTCACGGCCTTGGTGACACCCTTGCCGCCGTAACGCGCGCCGCCGTCACGCAGCTCGACGGCCTCATGCTCACCGGTGGAGGCACCCGAGGGGACGGCCGCACGTGCGAACGTGCCATCGGTCAAGGCGACCTCGACCTCGACGGTCGGGTTGCCGCGCGAATCGAGGATTTCGCGGGCGCCTACCTGCTCAAGAATCGGCACTGTCTCTCCTTTGGGGTGCTGCGGTTCCGTCGTCGTACGTTGATGAGCCGCTGGGGCGAAGAACGTCGGGGTACAGACTAGTGCTAGAGCGTGGCACCCTTGGCGTAGGCCGTGGCCCAATCCCGTACCTGCTCGGCATACACGTCCGACATGTTGTAGGCCCACAATGCCTTGATCCAGCCCTCGGTGGTACTGAGATCACCACCGCGCGAGCACAGGTACCCCGCCGCCGATAGCGCCGCATCGTCGATGTTGTCGGGGCTGGGCTCACCCTCGCCCGCGGCCCGCACACCGTAGATACGCCAGGTCTCGGGGATGAACTGCATGGGTCCCATCGCACGGTCCTGGTTCGCGTCACCGTCCAACACGCCCTTGTCCGTGTCGGGGAGCCGCAGGTTTCCGTTGGATCCGTCCAAGCGCACCCCACGGATCGGCGGCAGCGCATCGCCGTTGGGCTGCAGCTCGGCACCGTGGTAGGTGCCGTTGTGGCTCTCGACGGTGCCGATTCCGGCCAGCGTCGTCCACGCGATCTTGCACCGCGGATTCTCCTGCTCGGCGACCTTGGCCGCGTACGCGTACGCCTCCAGCGCGATGACGGGGATTCCGGTCTTCTGGGCACGCGGCGCGGACCATTCCCGCAGCTGGTCGGCCGGGCGGCCGTGGATCAGCGCGGGCGGCGTCGCGATGTCGGGCACCGGATCCCCCGCGGGTGGCGGCACTCCCTGCGGTAACGGCGATCGTCCGCCCAACTCCCAGGAACAGCCCGCAGCCAGCAGAAACGTCGAAATGGAGACGACGAGCACGATCCGCACCAAGCGCGCCGACAACGAGCGCACAGCGAGGGACGACACGACGGAACTCCTAGACGGTGCGATGGATTGCCCTCCATCGTTGCATGAGCCGGCCACACGCGGACGCAGCCGTTGCTGCGCCATCGCCTCCGAGCATCCAATTCAGGTAAGGTCAGCCGCACCTTGGCAAGCGTTGGCTAGCCAAAGTCATATGAAGGAAAAGGACCCTGGACATGCGCAATATCGGCGTCCTAGCCGACGGGCCGACCAATTTCTCGCAATACTTCAGCAGCGGCCTCATCGGCCTGCGCGAAGGGCTCGAATGCGGGATCGTCGTCATGATCCTGGTGGCTTTCCTGGTGAAGTCGAACCGTCGCGACGCACTGCGGTGGGTATGGCTCGGTGTGGCCGGTGCCATCGCGATGACACTGCTGATCTTCGTGACGATCCATTTCGGCAGTAACACCATCAGCGACCTGGGCGCCGAAGCGATCGCTGGCGTGGCCTCGCTGGTCGCGGTAGCAATCGTGACGACCATGGTGCTGTGGATGCGCACGGCAGCGGCCAGCATCGCTGGCGAATTGCGTCACGGCATGGCCCAAGCATTGGAAACGGGCTCGTTGGCGGTCCTGGTCGTCGCGTTCCTGTCGGTCGGCCGCGAAGGCGTTGAGACCGCACTGTTCATGGTCGGATACGCCAAGGCCGGAACCGGCTGGCCCCTGGCCGGACTCGTCACCGGAGTCGCCGCCGCAACCGTGTTGTCCTACGGCATGTACCGCGGCGCGATCAAGATCAACTTGAGCAAGTTCTTCAAGTACACCGGCGCCTTTCTGGTGGTGGTGGCCGCCGGGATCCTGTCCTACGGCATCGGCGCCCTCCAAACGGTTGGATGGCTTCCGGGACTGTCGCACAAGGCCTTTGACATCACCGGCTGGTTCGACTGGAGCGCCTGGTATGGCGAACTGCTACGCGGCATCTTCAACGTGACACCCACCCCGACGGTGCTGCAACTCGCGGGCTGGATCACCTACCTGGTGATCGTGCTCGGTCTCTTCCTACGCCCGGTGGCTGTCCAGCCCAAGGCGCCGACCACCGCAGAAGCCCAACCCGAGAGGACCGCTGGATGAGACCATCACCCGCCTACGCAGCCGCCGCGCTTGCCGTGGCCACCGGTATGACACTGGCAGGCTGTACCCCCAAGGAATCTTCCGAGGGCGGTGCCGCCGGTGCGGGTCAAGAGGTCACCGTTACCGCCACCGACACCAGCTGCGAGGTGTCCAAGACCGAGGCCACCACGGGCCCAGTCACTTTCAAGGTGACCAACAACGGGTCGAAGGTCACCGAGTTCTACGTCTACGACAAGGGTGACCGCGCGCTCGGCGAGGTCGAGAACATCGGTTCGGGCATCGGCCGCAAGCTCATCGTGCAGTTCACCGAGCCCGGCACGTACCAGACCGCATGCAAGCCGGGCATGATCGGCGACGGCATCCGCGGCGATTTCAAGATCACCGGAGCCGCGGTGAAGCTGGACGCCGAAGGCAAGTTCAAGGATGCCACCGACCGCTACCGCGGCTACGTGATCACCCAGGTGGACGCCCTCAGTGAATCCGCCGCCAAGTTCGTCGACGCGGTCAAGGCCAAGGACATCGCCTCTGCCAAGGCACAATACGCGACCAGCCGTGTGTACTACGAGCGGATCGAGCCGGTCGCCGAAGCCTTCCCCAACGATCTGGACCCACGAATCGACCTGCGCGAGGCCGATGTTCAGCCCGGCGAAAAGTGGACCGGATACCACCGGCTGGAGAAGGACCTCTGGTCGACCGGGCTGCAGCCCGATACCGATGCCATCGCCGATCAGCTGCTCAAGGACATCAAGGAGCTCTCTGACGGCGTGCGCGCCAAGGACTTCGACATCAACACCACCAAGATCGCCGGCGGTGCACAGACCTTGCTCGATGAGGTGTCACGGACCAAGATCTCCGGCGAAGAGGAGTTTTTCAGCCACACCGACCTGTGGGACTTCCAGGCCAACCTCGACGGCTCACAGAACGCGATCGCGACCGTGCGCCCGATCCTCGATGAGCGCAAACCAGAGCTGGGGCAGGCGATCGACAAGCGCTTCAAGGAGGTCGACGTGCTACTCGGGAAGTACCGCAAGGGCGACGGATTCGTCCTCTACGACACCGTGACACAGGAACAGCGCACCGAACTGGCGCACGCCATCGATGCACTCTCCAAGGAGGTCAGCGAGGTGCAGGGTGTCATCGCCGGAAGGTAGCGGGCTCTCCCGCCGCAAGATACTGGGCGCGGCCGGTGTCACGGCGGCCGTCGCCGGAGCGGCCGGGGCGGGCGTGCTGGGCGGACGCGCGTCCGCCGCGAGCACTGGCCCGGCCAACGTCAGGGTGCCGTTCCGGGGCGACCACCAGGCCGGGATCGTCACCCCGGCCCAGGACCGGATGCATTTTTGCGCCTTCGACGTGATGCCCAACGCCACCCGCGGCGAGGTCCAGGCCATGCTGCGCCAGTGGACCGATATGGCCGAGCGGATGTCCCAGGGCGAGGAGACCACGCCGGGCGGCGCGGTGGACGGCAATCCCTATGCCCCACCGACGGATACCGGCGAGGCACTGGACCTGGCCGCCTCCGCGCTGACGCTGACGATCGGGTTCGGGCCATCGTTCTTCCGCAAGGACGGGGTGGACCGATTCGGCATCGCCGACAAGCTGCCACCCGCGTTGCAGGAACTGCCGAAGTTCCGCAACGAGAAGCTGGACCCCGCCCGTTGCGGCGGCGATATCTGCATTCAGGCCTGCGCCGACGACCCGCAAGTTGCAGTGCATGCCATCCGCAACCTGGCCCGGGTGGGCTTCGGAACCGTCGCGGTCAAGTGGTCACAGCTGGGCTTCGGCCGAACCTCCTCGACCAGCCGCTCGCAGGTGACGCCACGGAACCTGTTCGGGTTCAAGGACGGCACCCGCAACATCAAGTCCGAAGACACCGGGAAGGTCGACACCAGCGTCTGGGTGGCCAAGGGTGACAACCCTGAATGGATGACGGGCGGCACGTACCTGGTGGCACGGCGCATCCGGATGCTGATCGAGAGCTGGGATCGGACGGTGCTCAACGAGCAGGAACGAGTCATTGGGCGCTCCAAGGGATCCGGTGCGCCCATTGGCCAGAGCGACGAGTTCGCGGCCATCGACTTCGCCGGCAAGAAGTCCGACGGGGAACCGCTGCTCGACGTGGACGCGCACGTGCGGCTGGCTTCCGCCGAGGAATTGGGCGGTATCGAGATCTTGCGCCGCGGTTACAACTTCACCGACGGGTCGGACGGCTTCGGGCATCTGGACGCGGGGCTGTTCTTCATTGCCTTCGTCCGCAATCCGCAGACCCAGTTCATCCCGATGCAGCGCAAGCTGGCCACCGAGGACGCCCTCAACGAATACATCCTGCATACCGGCTCGGCCCTCTTCGCCTGCCCGCCGGGGCTGGGCCCCAAGGAGTACTGGGGTCAGGCACTCTTCGGCTAACTGAGCAAGGCCCTTCCGTACCAGTCGTTCTCATCGGTAACACCGGGCAGCGCGAAGAAGTACCCGCCACCGAACGGCTGTACGTAGTCGACGAGAGGCTCGTCGTTCAACCGGTTCTGCACGGTTTCGAACTGGCGCTCCAGATCTTGCTGGAAGCAGACGAACACATGGCCCGACTGCATATTCCCGTTCAGATCCACGCCCAGGTCGTAGTTATAGGAGCGCCGCACCAACCGCTGACTGTCTGTCTCCGTGGTGCGCGGATTAGCCAGCCGGATATGCGCATCGAGAGGAATGGTCTGACCTTCGGGATCAGTCGCGTAGTTGGGGGTGTCGAACTCGTTGTTGCCGTCCAGCGGTGCGCCGCTATCGCGCCGGCGGCCGAACATCCGCTCCTGTTCATTGATGGAGACACGGTCCCAGAACTCCACGAGCATCCGGATGAGGCGCACCACCATGTAGGTGCCATCCGCGGTCCAGGCCGGCTCACCCTGGCCCACCCAGATCAGCTTCTCGGCATCGTCGGACACCGGGTTGGCGGTGCCGTCCTTGAAGCCCAACAGATTGCGGCCCGTTCCCGACGGACGCGGCGGCGAGTTGTACCCCTCAATCCGCCAACGCATCTGCAGATCGCCGCGCACCGCACGGGTGATGTCGCGCAGCGCGTGATGCACCGTATCGGGATTGTGGGCGCACAGCTGAACCAACAGATCGCCGTGTGACCACGCCGCCTCGGGAAAATCATTGGGGAACACCGTCATTGGTTTGAGCTTGGCAGGCTTACGGTCGGTCAGCCCGAATCTGGTATCGAACAGGCTCGGCCCGACGGCCACCGTTACCGTCAGCCCATCGGGCTCAACCACAGGCCCGACCACCTCGCTGTCCGCGGGCGGTTGCCCCACACCCAGCTCGGGCGGGGTGCCACCGGCACACAGGAACCGCGCCCGCTCGGTCAGCTTCCTGAAGGCCGCAGCCAGCGCATCCCTGTTCTTCGACGTCACGTCGAAGGCCACGTGGCAGGCGAAATTCTGTTTCTCGGCGGGAACCGGGGTAAGGATTCCCGATTGCCTGGCCCCGTGGAAGGGGTATCGACTCGGCGGTACGGCTACGGCCGCCGCGTTCGCGTCGACTTCGGCACCCTTGACGATCACCGCACCCGTTACCGCGGTGCCGGCGGCACCGATGGCAGCGCCGCGTAGGAAATTCCTGCGGTTGACATCCATATTGCGCGACTCCTTGGTCAACGGCTCGGCGGGAGTTCGATAAGCAGCGGTACCGAGGCAAGCGTCTCAAGCACTTGCCCTAGCGCGGCATCCACCGCCTGGCGGCCGGCCAGCGGCACCTGGTCAAGCGGTCGCCAGCGCCCCCCTTGCTGCGTTGCCCTGAGTGCTGCGTCAAGAATATCTAGCTGGGAATTGATTTCTCCCAACAGTTTTGGATCACGCGCATTGATCAGCGCGGAGAACTGACCCAGTACCGCCCGGGTGGCCTCGACCGCGGCCGCCGCCTCCGGATACTCGGTGCCCGCCCCCTGGTTCGTGTAACCCATCAGCTGGAATCGCAAGGTGTCCTCGAGGATTTCGTGTGGGCGCTTCGTCTGATCGGCGGGTTCGGTCATCACGTCCGCCAGATGCGCACGCAGCGTGTCGATAGTGGACACCAATTCCTCTGCCAACGGCGCCAACACGGACGCGGGCTGCCCATGCCACAGCCCGTACTCCAGGCGGCGCAAGCCTTTGAAGTCGGGATCGTGCACCCCCGCTGCGAGCCCGTGCGGCAGCCCGGCGATGGCGTCCCCATAGTCCTTGAAACTGCCATACGCCGCACCGATCCGATTCCAGGTCAGAATCGCCGGCGTCCAATCCTTCTTAGCCGCTTCGATGTTTCCCGCGGCAAGGTCGGTACGAAGTGCCCGCGCCTGGGTGCCCAGTGCAGCCAAGAGATTATCGGCGTAACGCTGGTAGGCCTCCATCGGCGGCTTGAGGTCGTCCTCGGTCACCCTGACGACAGGCCGGGGCGCATCAGCAACGGCGTTCCCGCTGACCTGCAGGGGCGCGGAGTACCTGACCGGCTCTCCGGCCATCAGACACGCGAACGTGTACGTCCCGTCAGAGAGCGTTGCGGTGATCGTGGAGCTAGTAGACGGCCCGAGAGTTTCGATCTCGGCCACCACGCCGTTGCTGCCATCCACCAGGTTGATCTCACCGGTCTTACCCGACTTGTTCACGACAGAGAATGTCTGCACTCCAGTGCCAGCGGACTTCCAGTCCTCCGCGCACCCCGTGGCAGTCACGGTCACCTGCGTACCGGCATCGCGATCGGCGGACGGCAGAATCGCGATCACCGCGGCCGCGGCGAGTACCGGCACCACCACGATGGCCGCGGCAACCGCGAGCGGACGCTGCCCAATCAGCCGGGCGAAGGCCGACGGTTCCCCGTCCGTTTCCGGCGCGCCCGTGGGCGAATGGTTTTGGCGTGACACCCGTAAGAACGGAGGTATCACCAATATCAGGTACCCAGCCCACGCCACCACCTGCAGCACGGTCATCCGCGGGGTGAGCTGAGTGATACCCGTGACAATGGTGACCCACCAGGAGTCCGCTGAAATGTGTTGGCTCAGATCGAATGCGTACCAGGCCCGCCCGGGCAGCCACCCCGCGGTCTGCAGGTCGCCGATGCCATACGCAAGGATGCCCGCGGCGATCACGATGAGCACCACGGCCGTACGCGTGAAGAACACCTTGAGGTTGAGCTTGACCGCGCGGCGATACAGCAGCCAGCACAGCGCGACCGCGATCGCCAGCCCGATCGCACCGCCGATCACCGGTCCGGTGGTCTCCCCCGCCGCCTTGGCCGCGGTCCAGAAGAACAGCGTTGTCTCCAGTCCCTCGCGGGCTACAGCCAAAAACGCCGTCAGGGCCAGCGCACCCGCACCGAGGATGAGGGCGTGCTCAACCTTCCCGGACAGCTCGCCAGACAGGCTGGCGGCGGTGCGCGACATCCAGAAGATCATCGCGGTGACCAATCCGACGGCGAGGATGCTGAGTACGCCGCCCACCACGTCCTGGCCATGTGCACCGAGCGAGCTGGTCGTGGAGTTGAGCACCGCCGCGAAGCTGGCCGACACGGAGAGTGCACCGAGCACGCCCAGCCATACCGGGGCGGTGGCCCGGCGCCCCTCGGCCGCCAGCGGTGAACGATGGACAGCGGCAAGCAGAATGCTCACCACGAGCCCCGCCTCCAGGCCCTCCCTCAGGCCTATAAGCAGATTGGGAACCGCATCCGATAAGACCACCTAGATAAGGTATGGCGTACCTAAATGCTGTGCAAATGCTGTGCGGACCATAGTCCCGCGAAGCCGGGCACAAAGGCCCGTCCGGCGCGGACGTAGCTACCGTCTGGGTCTACACCGACTCTGCATCGGCGTCGTCGGCAGACGCCTCAACCGGATTCCGCAGCCAATGTTCGCGCCACTCCTCGCCGTCCACACCGCGCAGGTCCGTGCTGGCCAACCCTGCGGCGACATCCTCACCGCGCCGCCCGGCCAGAATGGCTCTCTCGGCGCGGCGCACGGTGTCCATGAACTCCAAAACATCTGCACGCAACTGGTTCTCGGCGTCGCCCTCGAGTTCAATGGTCACCGACAGCAGCTGCGCCGGGATCAACTCCTTGGGCAGCCCCGCAGCCGTCACCCTGCCCAGCACCTTCTGGGTAAGTGCGAGCGCGGGCTGGCTACTGGACACACCGTCCAGGCACGAGTCGCGATCCTTCTCCTGCGCCTTGCGCTCTTCCCATTGCGCCAGTTGCTCTTCCAGCGAGATCGAGCTGGAATCCCCACCAGCGCCGAGTATTACCGGAATGCGGTTACCCAACTTGTTCAGTAGCGCCTCGGCGACATCGTCGATGTTGAATGGATGCTCCGGGGCGTCTTCCGCGATGCGGGCATGGAAGAGCACCTGCAGCAGTACATCTCCCAGCTCTTCGCGGAGCTCGTCCACATCACCGGTGCGCACGGCATCGAACAGCTCGTAGGTCTCTTCGAGTAAGTACCGGCGCAGGGAATCGTGGGTCTGAGTGCTCTCCCACGGGCCGTTCGTCCGCAGCCGGTCCATCACCGCCACCGCGTCGATGAGCTTCTCGCCCTGACGCACCGGCGGCGCGATAACCTTGGCCCCTGCCCCGATCCGCGCCTTCACCTCCGGATGATCGCGGTCCGAGGACAGCAGCGCGGGGGCATCATCTCCGACGTACACCGGACGCGCGGTCGACAGCGACCACGCCAGCCGAACCGGCAGTTCCTCGGTGTACTGCAGATCGCCGGCGAGCAAATCAACGGCCTCCACCGGGACCATCGACGGATGGCGCGGGTCCACAAGGATGACGGTCATTTGCTCACCTCCACTGGTGTTATATCAACACTGCCCGCGGGACGCCCCGACAATGCCAGCAGCAGGTCGACGATCATATGCACGAGCTCCAGGTCCCGGATTCGCTCCGAGCCCACACCTCCGTCGCCGGCACGCGGAATGGGAACCTGGACAACGGAAGTCGTCGCACGATACTGAGCCGACGGATGCAAGCGTTTGAGCCGCAATTGCGCCGAATCCAAAAGCGGTAGCGGCTGTATCCGGATATTGGTGCCGGTCACCGAGAGATCGGTGATTTCCATCTCGCGGCACAGCAGACGCAGCGAGGCCACGGCGACAAGTCGCTGGACCGGAAGCGGCAGCGGGCCATACCGGTCGATGAGCTCTTCCACGGCCGCACTGATCTGCGTGGCGTCCCCTGCTGCCGCCAGCCTGCGGTACGCCTCGAGGCGCAACCGGTCACTGCCGATGTAGTCGGTGGGCAGATGCGCGTCGACGGGAAGATCGATACGCACCTCCTTGGGCTCCTCCGCGGTCTGCACCGTCTTCCCGTCAGCCGCAGCGCGGTATGCCTCGACGGCCTCGCCGACAAGCCGGACGTAGAGATCGAAACCCACCCCGGCGACATGACCGGATTGCTCGACGCCGAGCACGTTGCCCGCCCCACGAATCTCCAGGTCCTTCATGGCGACGGCCATGCCGGCACCGAGATCGTTGTTCTGGGCGATTGTCGAGAGCCTGTCGTACGCGGTCTCGGTCAGCGGAACCTCGGGCGAATACAGGAAGTAGGCATATCCACGTTCACGGCTACGGCCGACGCGGCCACGCAGCTGGTGCAGCTGCGACAGCCCGAAGATATCTGCCCGCTCCACGATCAGGGTGTTCGCGTTGGAGATGTCCAGCCCCGTCTCGATGATGGTGGTGCACACCAGAATGTCGTACTCACGGTTCCAGAAGCCCTCGACGGTGCGTTCCAGCAATTCCTCGGGCATCTGACCGTGCGCCACAACAACTCTGGCCTCCGGCACCAGCTCACGCAGTCGAGCGGCGGCTCTGTCGATCGTGCTCACCCGGTTGTGCACGTAGAACGCCTGTCCGTCACGCAACAGCTCGCGGCGCAGCGCCGCCGCCACCTGCTTGTCATCGTGCGGGCCCACGTACGTCAGGACTGGGTAGCGCTCTTCGGGCGGAGTGAGGATGGTCGACATCTCGCGGATGCCGGCCAGGCTCATCTCCAGCGTGCGCGGGATCGGGGTGGCGCTCATCGTGAGAACGTCCACGTGGGTGCGCAGCGCCTTGATGTGTTCCTTGTGCTCGACGCCGAAGCGCTGCTCCTCGTCGACGATCACCAGACCGAGGTCCTTCCATCGCACAGCCGTCTGCAGCAGACGATGGGTACCGATCACGATATCGACTGAGCCGTCGGCCATTCCCTCGATGACCAGCTTCGAGGTGGCCGGATCGGTGAATCGGGACAGGCCCGCCACCTTCACCGGGAATCCCGCGGTGCGATCGGTGAAGGTCTGCAGGTGCTGGTCGGCAAGCAGTGTCGTGGGCACCAGCACCGCGACTTGCTTACCGTCCTGGACAGCCTTGAACGCCGCCCGCACCGCGATCTCGGTCTTTCCATAGCCCACGTCGCCGCACACCACCCGGTCCATCGGGACTGGTTTCTCCATATCGGATTTCACCTCGGTGATGGCGGTCAGCTGATCGACGGTCTCGACGAACCCGAAGGCGTCTTCCATCTCCCGCTGCCACGGAGTATCCGGCGCGAAGGCATGACCGGGAGCGGCCTGGCGCGCCGCGTACAGCGCAACGAGCTCACCGGCGATCTCACGAACAGCCTTGCGCGCCTTAGTTTTCGTGTTGGTCCAGTCGCTACCCCCGAGGCGACTCAGGCCGGGTGACTCACCACCCACATATCGAGACAGCTGATCGAGGGCATCCATCGGCACATACAGGCGATCGCTCTGCCCACCGGCGGCGGCGCCGCGCTTGCCCGAGGCGTACTCCAGCACCAGGTACTCCCGACGGGCCCCGCCGACGGTGCGTTCCACCATCTCGACGAATCGCCCGATGCCGTGCTGATCGTGTACGACGAGGTCGCCGGCGGTGAGGGCGAGCGGGTCAACCTGGTTACGGCGCTTGGCGGGTAGCCGCTTGCCATCGGTGGCCGCCACCCGGCTGCCGGTGAGATCGGTCTCGGTGACGATGACGACATTGGCCCCGGCCAGCACCACACCGTCGGTGAGGTGGCCGCGCAGTACTCCGACAACCCCCTCGGCGGGCTCGGCTCCCGGCTCCAACAACGTGGCAGGCGTTTCTGTTTCGGCTAGCTGCTCGATAATCCGGTGGGTGGTACCCGCGCCTGCGGCCACCACCGCTGCCCGTCCACCCGTCATCACGTGGGCGCGCAGCATCGCGAAAATCTCCGCGGCGCCTTCCTTGTGACCGCGCGAGGACGGCGACGGGCGCACCGCCAGCTCGACAGACTGGTCGTCACCCATGCTCAGCGGGCTCAGCGACCACCACGGATGTCCGGCCTCATCGGCAGTGCGCTTGACGTCATCAAGCTCCCTAAACCCCGAGTCTGCCAGCGCCGCAATGTCGATCGGAGCGTCGGCGCCGATCGCGGCGACCGACCAGGAGGCCTCGAGGAACTCGCGGCCGGTGCGCTCCAAGTCCGCCGACCGGGTGCGCACCTTCTCCGGATCGCAGACCAGCACCGGGGCGGTATCAGGCAGATGATCGACGAGCATGGTGAGCTCGCCCGAATGCAGCACGGGCAGCAGCGATTCCATCCCGTCGACGCAGATGCCGTCCGCCAGCTTGGCCAGCATCTCCGCCACCCCGGTCCCGATCCGGTGCTCATCGGGCACCTCCGCGGAGGCACTCGCCACCGCGGCAAGTTCGGCAGCACGGGCACGTACCTGCGCGGTGAGCAGCAGTTCGCGGCAGGGCATCGCGAGCACGGAGGTGACCTCCAGCTCGGGGATCGATCGCTGGTCGGCGACCGAGAAGTAGCGCATCTCGCTGACCTCGTCGCCCCAGAACTCGACACGCACCGGATGGTCTGCGGTGGGACTGAAGACATCGAGAATGCCGCCACGCACCGCGAACTCACCGCGGCCCGCCACCATGTCCACGCGGGTGTATGCGAGTTCCACCAGGCGGGCGATCAGTCCGTCGAATTCCGACTCGGCACCGACCATGAGCTCCACGGGCTCAAGATCGAACAGCCCTGGGGACATCGGCTGCAACAGCGAGCGAATCGTGGTGACCACGACCCGCAGCGGTGGCCCCATCCGGGAATCCTGCGGATGCGCCAGCCGGTGCAGCACCTGCAGCCGTGCGCCTACGGTGTCGACTCCGGGCGACAACCGTTCATGCGGAAGCGTCTCCCAGGACGGCAACAACGTCACCGCATCGCCGTATACGTCGCGCAGCTCGGCGGTAAGGTCTTGCGCTTCCCGGGTGGTGGCCGTCACAACCAAGACGGGCGCATCGCTCGCATCGGCGAGACCGGTCACGACGAATGCCCGGGCACACGACGGTGCCGTCAGATCAAGGCCGGTCTTGGCGGCGATGGCCGGGGCAAGTACATCGAATGCGGGATCCCGCAAGGCTGTCCGGATCACCCCGGCGAGAGGCGGGGCAGTCACAGTCATGGTGGCTCCATTCTACGGCGCCCAGATCTCGCCAAAATCGGGCCCATCACCGTCAAGGCAGCGTCAAGAAACTCCGCATGCGCTCGCCACAGGCGCACGGTGGATGCATGACACTTCTGGACCTCCTGCCGTCCTTACACAACGTGGCGCGGCCACGCGTCGACCCGGCCGTATGGCCGGTGACCACACACCTGGACGAGCAGGGCCGGATGTGCGTCGGAGAGACGGCACTCTCGGAAATCGCCGACCAATTCCGCACCCCCGCATACGTGCTTGACGAGGAGGACTTCCGCTACCGCGCCCGCCGCTATCGCAGCACCCTGCGCGAGATCGAAGTCGCATACGCCAGCAAGGCGCTGCTGACAGCCGACGTCGCGCGCTGGGTGGCACAAGAGGGCCTGTCGCTGGACGTCTGCTCCTCCGGCGAGTTGGCGACCGCACTCGCGGGCGGATTCGATCCGGAACGAATCATCATGCACGGCAACGCCAAGACCCCTGACGAGCTCAGTGACGCGGCCGCGGTGGGCGTGGGCCGGATCGTGGTGGACTCCTACACAGAGATCATGTTCCTGGCCACCCGGCTGTCCAAGCGCCAGCGGGTGCTGGTGCGCGTGACCCCCGATATCGACATCCACGGACATTCCGCGGTCACGACGGGTGTCACCGACCAGAAGTTCGGATTCCCGCTCCAGGGTGGGCATGCCACCGAGGCCGTCCGCCGTGTTCTTGACCAACCTCTACTCAACCTGGTGGGCCTGCACTGCCATATCGGCTCACAGGTCACCGACTGCGCGCTCTACGGCGAGACCATCCGCCGCATGATCGCCGTGATGGCCGATATCCGCGCCAAGCACGGCGTGATCCTGGGTGAACTCAATATCGGCGGCGGCCACGGTGTGCCCTACCGTTCGGGTGACCCCGAACTCGATCTCGCCGAACTGGCGGATTTCATCGACGACGCCCTCGACGCCGCCTGCGCGGCTGAGCGATTCCCGCGGCCGCGCGTCGTGGTGGAGCCCGGTCGTGCCATCTCCGCGCGCGCGGGCGTCACGCTGTACCGAGTGGTGTCGGTCAAGACGCAGCCGGGCGGACGCACCTTCGTGGCCGTCGACGGCGGCATGAGCGACAACCCCCGCGTCTCGCTCTACGACGCAAAATACAGTGTCGCGCTGGCCAATCGGCATCCCTCCGCGCCACCACAGCTGGTCACCGTAGCCGGGCGGCACTGCGAATCCGGCGACGAGATCGCCCGCGATGTCAGCCTGCCCTCCGATGTGCGGCCCGGCGACGTGCTGGCCGTGGCCTGCACCGGTGCGTACAACCACAGCATGGCCTCGTCCTACAACCTGGTCGGGCGGCCCCCGGTGCTCGGGGTTCGCGATGGACGGGTGCGCGAACTTGTACGCCGCGAGACGATCGCCGATCTACTCTCGCGGGACTGCGGCGCGCGTTAGGGCCAGTGTGGGGTGGGCGCGGGTTTGGTCTGCTCGACCGTCAACGGCGGGGTGGGCTCGTGCTCGGGGTCCGGAGTCGAGTAAATCTCCGCGTTTCCCGGTTTTGAGCACTTCTGCTGGCCGGGTGCGGACTCCTGGCAGCTCGGGCGGATAGTTGCCGACGGCGTCACCGAAGTCGTCGGCAAGGAACACGTAGCCGCACCCGGTGCGCACGGGTCGGCGGTCTGATTCGCACCAGAAACGCCCACCACCGCCGAGCCTCCAATGACGAGGCCCGTCACTGCCGCTGGCACCACGGCGCGCGTAAGCGACAACCGCATGACTCCCACGGTAGAAGCCCGGAGGCATGTTCGTCTAGAGCGCGGCACCGCCCTTGGTCGGGGCAACCGTCAACGGCGGTGCCGGGATATGGGCCGTCGGGGTCGAGTGCAGCTCGGCATCACCAGGTTCGGAGCAGACCTCCTCACCCGGTTTTGGCGCACTGCACTTTTCATGTGCTCCCGCCGGCGGGACGACCGCGGTGGGCAGCGCGCATGCGGCGGCACCCGGTGCACACGGGGGATCAGCGTGGGATACCCCCAAGGCCAACGGCATACCAATGGCGACACCCGCGGCCACTAGCAGCGCCGCACGCCGTACCAGCACAAACATCATGAGACGACGATAAGTCCGCCCACCTCATGGTGCCATCCGACCGGCATTCTTCCCAGTCAGTTCACAGCCAACTGCCAGCGGCTCAGGGGTGATTACGCGCCTCACCGGGAGCATTGATCATCTGCCACGGCGGCATGCCACTTTGCGGAACCTGCGGGACATCGGCCGGGTTCGGCTTCGAGTGCAATTCGGCGTCCTCGTGCACCGGAGCCGCCGGGCTCGGGGCCTGGCACATTGCCGGATCCGCGCACGGCTGCTCCGCCCCCACCACAGGGGCCGGTACCGCGGGCATGACGACCAGCGCGGCCGCGGCTGCCACCGCCCATCGCATCATTCTTGACGTCATGACACGCACCTCGCCTATCGATCAACCCCAGGTTTGACTTTAGGCGTTTTTCGCACGCCATACAGCTAGTTCACAGCATTTTCAATGCTATCGGCCAGGGTTGCGCGCGCGCCTGTCGCGGTGGCTATGTCAAAGATTGTCGGGCCGCACCGGGACATCCGGCGGCGTCGGCAGATCGGCGGGATCCGGCCAGGACCGGAGCTCCGCGTCCCCCGGGGTTATGCACACCTCAGAACCCGTCCGCGGCTGCGTACAGTGCCCATGGCCGGGCCCATGTCCCGGCCCATGGCCGCCGTGGGCAGCACGCACCGAACTTGTCACGTCGCAACCAACAGGAACCGCCGTCAGCAGACCCGTCGCTACCACCGCCATGGCGTATCGAAGGCCAGGCATGGAACAACACCCCTTTAATGCTTAGATTTCCTAACGAATCAAAATTAGACTCATGAGGATCTGAAAGCAACCGTCGAGGACGGCGTTGCCCCGGTGTCTACCGGTTAGTGGCCGCCCATACCGGGGTTACCGAAAACCATCCAGGGCGGAGTCTCGGCCTGCGGCACCGGCGGGATGTCTGCCGGATTCGGCGAAGAGTGCAGTTCAGCGTCCCCCGCACGGGTGCACACCATGTCGTCGGGTCCGCCGTTGCAATTCTCGGGGTTGGGCGGCTCCGATTGACACATGGCCGGATCCGCACACTGCGGATCGGCCGCGGCAACCGAGGCCAGCGACACGGGCAAGGCGCCCAATGCTGCCGCGGCGGCGCCGACCACTGCCCATCGCACAACTACTGACGTCATGACAAACACCTCATCCTGTGGTCAACCCCAACACATTAAATTCTAGGTGATCGGCGCATGTCACGCACTGGTTCGGCCCGGCTGCGGCGGTCTGTCATGGGATCCAGATACCCGAGCCGGTACCGCCGACGACCAGCCACGGCGAGGCCTGGGGGACCTCCGGGATGAACTCCCGGTTCGGCGTGGAATGCAACTCGGCATTGCCCGGCTTCACACATACCCGCGCGGTCAGCGGGCCACTGCAGTTGTCCGCGGCCGCAACGGGCGCGCTCATCACGGCGACCGCGACGGCGGCTGCCACGCCAAGAACGAGGCGAATCACCGTCACCGTCGACCACCTCCTGCGCGAACCACTCGTTATGTCAAACGGTGCGGGCCGGGCAGATGTTCCTGCCTGACGAGTCATTCCTCATGTAGCTGCGGATCTGCTTCCAGGTGCTTCAAACCATGCCAGCACAGGTTGACGATGTGCGCGGCCACCACTTCCTTCTTGGGCTCACGGGCATCGAGCCACCATTGGGCCGTCATCGATACCTGCCCCACCAACGCCTGCGCGTAGAGCGGTGCCATCTCAGCGTCCAGACCACGGCGCTGGAAGTCGCCCGCCAGGATGCTCGACACCTGACTGACCGCGTCGTTGAGCAGACTCGAATACGTTCCCGAGCTGACACCGGGCGGTGAATCACGGATCAGGATCCGGAACCCGTCTGTGCGGTCCTCGATATAGCTCAACAAAGCCAGGGCCACCTGTTCCAGCCGCACCCTCGAGCGATAACTCGTCAACGACGAGGTGATGCCGTCGAGCAGCACCGACATCTCGCGGTCCACCACGACGGCATAAAGACCCTCCTTGCCGCCGAAATGCTCGTACACGACCGGTTTCGACACCCCGGCACGCTGAGCGATCTCCTCGATGGAAGTGGCCTCGTACCCGCGTTCAGCGAACAACGACCGCGCCACATCGATGAGCTGGCGGCGGCGCTCCGTGCCGGCCATGCGGACGCGAGGAGTCCGCGCCGGGACTTCCGGCCTACCAGGTACCGCCATGTGCCATCACTTTCCTCGGTCGCAGAACCGAGCTCGTGGACCTAATGTCGCTCGGGCAAGCCTCGCTCCTTGGTCGACTACAGTCTTCATTCTGTAACAGTCCGTCGTGGTGTAATCGGCAGCACCTCTGATTTTGGTTCAGATAGTTCAGGTTCGAGTCCTGGCGACGGAGCAGTAGGGAGTAGGAAATGCCAGGCAATTCCGCTGGGACTGCAGTAATCGTGCTGGCCGCGGGTGCCGGCACCCGTATGTGTTCGGACATCCCCAAGGTGCTGCATACCCTCGGCGGCCGCTCGATGCTGGCGCACTCGGTGCATGCTGCG
Source organism: Mycobacterium sp. NGS15 (assembly GCF_059813245.1). Taxonomy (NCBI): domain Bacteria; kingdom Bacillati; phylum Actinomycetota; class Actinomycetes; order Mycobacteriales; family Mycobacteriaceae; genus Mycobacterium; species Mycobacterium sp. NGS15. The sequence continues at coordinate 505,872 of NZ_JCALEF010000006.1, forward strand.
GCCAGCGTCAATCCCGAGCACTTGGTGATCGTGCTGGGACACGACCGCGAACGCATTGCCACTGCAGTCGACATCCTCGCCGAATCGCTCCACCGTGAGATCGGTGTCGCAGTCCAGGAACAGCAACTCGGCACCGGGCACGCCGTGGCGTGCGGCCTGCAGGCGCTGCCTGCGGACTTCGCCGGCACCGTCGTGGTCACCTCCGGCGATATCCCGCTGCTCGACGGGGAAACGCTGGCCGGGCTGATCAGCCGGCACAAGGCCGAACCCGCCGCCGCCACCTTGCTGACCACCACCCTGGCCGATCCCACCGGCTACGGACGCATCCTGCGCACCCAGGACCGCGAGGTCATCGCGATCGTCGAGCAGACCGACGCCACCGACAGTCAACGTGCCATCGGTGAGGTCAATGCCGGCGTGTACGCCTTCGATATCGGGCCACTGCACGCCGCGCTGTCTCAGCTGCGCTCCAACAACGCGCAACACGAGCTGTATCTCACCGATGCCGTATCCATTATCCGCCAGAGCGGAAAAGTGGTGCACGCCAACCACGTTGACGACAGCGCACTGGTGGCCGGTGTCAACGATCGCGTACAGCTGTCCGAATTGGGCGCCGAGCTGAATCGGCGGATCATCCGCTTCCACCAGCGCGCCGGAGTCACCATCGTCGACCCGTCGAGCACCTGGATCGATGTCGACGTCCGGATCGGTCAGGACGCGACCATCGCGCCCGGTACCCAACTGCACTCGCAGACCGTCATCGGCAGCCATTGCCACATCGGCCCCGACAGCACCCTGATCGACGTGACGGTCGGCGACTCGGCCACCGTCATCCGCACCCATGGCCAGGGTTCCACCATCGGTGCGCGATCGGTGATCGGGCCATTCACCTACCTGCGGCCGGGCACGGTGACCGGTGAGAGCGCCAAACTGGGCGCGTTTGTGGAAGTCAAGAACTCCACAGTGGGCCGCGGCACCAAGGTGCCGCATCTGACGTACGTGGGGGATGCCGACATCGGCGAGCACAGCAACATCGGGGCATCCAGCGTGTTCGTCAACTATGACGGAGAAACCAAGCGGCGCACCGTAATTGGCTCGCATGTGAAGACCGGATCGGACACCATGTTCGTGGCCCCGGTAACCGTCGGCGACGGCGCGTACACCGGTGCCGGGACGGTCGTGCGTGAGGACGTGCCACCGGGCGCACTGGCGATATCGGCCGGTCAGCAGCGCAACATCGAAGGCTGGGTGGCACAGAAACGCCCGGGAAGCGATGCGGCCAAGGCCGCCGAGGAAGCGTCCAAGAATTCCTGACCCGCCGGGCGTGCACACCGCTTTTCACGCCCGGCGAATACCGGGTTTGGCCATCTCGTGTTCAAATTCCGGCAACCCGCTCCCAGCCACCGGGGAAAGGTCCGTACCATTACCCCGACGGGGCGGTACCCGTCAGTAGCCCATCAAGACCCTAACCAAGAGGACTAGCTGCGCCGTGAGCACCGACTGGACGGATAACCGCAAGAATCTGATGCTGTTCTCGGGTCGCGCGCACCCTGAACTGGCCGAACAGGTCGCCAAGGAACTCGATGTCCAGGTGACCGCACAGACCGCCCGCGATTTCGCCAATGGCGAGATCTTCGTGCGGTTCGAGGAGTCGGTGCGCGGCTGCGACGCGTTTGTCTTGCAATCGCATCCGGCACCGCTGAACACCTGGCTGATGGAACAGCTGATCATGATCGATGCCCTCAAGCGGGGCAGTGCCAAACGCATCACCGCGATCCTGCCGTTCTATCCCTACGCCCGTCAGGACAAGAAGCACCGCGGCCGTGAGCCGATCTCGGCCCGCCTGGTTGCCGACCTGTACAAGACCGCGGGAGCCGACCGCATCGTCACCGTCGATCTGCACACCGATCAGATCCAGGGCTTCTTCGACGGACCCGTCGACCACATGCGCGCGCAGTCACTGCTGTGCGGTTATATCGCCGAGCACTATGTGAGCAACGGCGAAGATGTCGTCGTCGTCTCCCCCGACTCCGGCCGTGTGCGCGTCGCCGAGAAGTGGGCCGACTCCTTAGGAGGCGTTCCCCTCGCCTTTATCCATAAGACCCGTGACCCGCGAGTGCCCAACCAGGTCAAGGCCAATCGCGTCGTCGGTGACGTCACCGGCAAGACCTGCGTCATCACCGACGACATGATCGACACCGGCGGCACCATCGCCGGGGCGGTCGGGCTGCTCCACGAGGCCGGCGCCAAGGACGTCGTGATCGCCGCCACCCACGGCGTGCTGTCCGATCCCGCCGCGGAGCGCCTGGCCAACTGCGGCGCTCGGGAGGTGCTCGTCACCAACACGCTGCCCATCGGGGACGAGAAGCGCTTCCCGCAGCTGACGGTGCTGTCGATCGCACCGCTGCTGGCCAGCACCATCCGCGAGGTCTTCGAAAACGGTTCGGTAACAGGACTTTTCGACGGGAATGCGTAGCGCCGCGCTGGTCGCCGGGTGCCTCATGGCGCTCGCGACGGCCGGATGCGATGCGAAACAACCGGAACCACAAGCTATTTCATCAAACAGCTCGGCATCAAACAGTTCAGCATCGAGTAGCTCAGCGCCGAGTAGCTCACCGGCGCCCGGCGCCGCCAATCCGATGTCGATGAACGAGTATCTGCAGGGCCTTGGCGTCACGGTCACCCCGATATCACCGGAGAGCCCGGCGAACGTTCGTGTCGAAGTACCACTGCCGGAGGGCTGGGAGAACCTGGGCGCACTCGATCCCGCCTACCTGATCACCGACAAACCCGCCGGCGCAGACCAAGGGCGAACACCGAGCGCGGTGGTGTATCTGATCAAGCTGGAGGGCCCCTTGGACGCCCGCAAGGCGATCACCGAACACGGGTTCACCGACGCGCAGAACACCCCGAACTTTCAGAAGATCAGCTCATCCCTGGACGACTTCCAGGGATACCCGTCGGCTGCCATCGAGGGCATCTACGACAACCAGAACGTGCGCGTGCACGCCTGGAACCGCGATGTCATTGTGCCGGACGGGCCGCTGCACTACCTCGTGCAGCTCACGGTGACCACCACCGAGGTGCAGGCCACGGCACTGTCCCAGGACGTGGCCACGCTCACCGAGGGCCTACGGATCACAAAGCGGTAAGGCTCCGAACGAACGCGATGGCGTCGACGCCCTCCAGGTGCGCAGGATCGATCGGGTAACAACCGGACTGCGGTGGCACGTCCCGCCGGGCCGACAATCCGTCGGGAATCTCGGTGACGGGAAAGAGAATCCGGTCGCCGTCCCAGCTCCACATCCATCCGTGCAAGGTGGCAACGTGTGGCACACCGATGTTGGTGGCCTCATGAGTGCCGAAGTCGCCCGCGATGACCGCATACGGGACCCGGCCCGCCGAGGCAACCAGTGCGCCGGCACACCACCAGCTCGAGAGCACCGGGCCCATGGACACCGTGGTCCGATGTCGCTGCAGGTGCCCATTGTGGGCGAACACCAACGTTGGGCCCCTGTGTATTTCGGCCTCGGCGATCGCCTCCAGATTCTCGGCCATGAGCGCATCCCGGACGCCCAGCATGGTGGACATGCGGGACGGGCCAGGGTCGGCCATCGCGAAATGTGCGCGCAGCAGGCTCACCGCCGCACGGGCGATGGTGCACATCCGCCAGAACTGCTGTGGCGAGGTCGAAGCACGCAACGCCGGGGCGTGCATCTCCAATGCGATCACGAGTTCATCGGCGATCAGCCGCAATTGACGTGCCGGAGCCGATCGTCCGATCGAGGCGCCGGCATCGAACATCGCATCCGGATGAGACCAGGCGGCATCGTCACCCACCAGATCGGTGATCACCTCCTCCGAATACGGCAGGGCGGCACCATTCGCCGACAGATACCTGTGCACAGCAAGGAGGGTGTCGCGCGGGCTCGGTGAGGCCATCATCTCGGTGGTGGCATCGAAACCGTAAAACCGTACCTGCTCGCCAGGGTCGCGATCGGTGTTCCAATGACGCAACCATTCGATGAGCTCGCGGCTCGCGGGGTAGGCACCGAACCCGTGGCTGAAACCGGCGTCGAGCACGTCCTCGAGAGCCCCCTCCCCCGTCGTCACGTACCGGTCGACGGCGAACCCGGCCACGGCATCGCTCTCCACCGCCACCGACCGGAAACCACGCTCGGCCACAAGGTGACGAAGCAGTCGATTGCGCAAATACCCGAACTCCTGCGGCCCGTGGGTGGGTTCTCCGATACCGAGTAGGCGGGGCGGGATGTTCAAGCCCGAAAGGAAGGCGTCGACGTCTGCCTCGAAAGTCACACCTCGACGGTATCCGCCTTGGCGATTAAGGTCAGCTCCCGTGACCAAGTCGAATGCCAGATGGAGTGCCGCGGAGCTGCCGTCATTCGAAGGCCGCACCGTCATCATCACCGGAGCCAACAGTGGACTCGGGCTGGAGACCGCGCGCGAGCTGGCCCGCGTGGGCGCCCATGTCGTCATGGCGGTACGCAACACCGGGAAGGGAAAGGCTGCCCAGGCAACCATCACCGGAAGCACCGAGGTACGTCAGGTCGACGTGGCCGACCTCGCCTCGGTGCGCGCCTTCGCCGACACCGTCGAGGGCGCCGACATCCTGGTGAACAACGCCGGCATCATGATGGTGCCGCAGGCCAAGACCGCCGACGGCTTCGAAAGCCAAATCGGCACAAACCACCTCGGCGCGTTCGCGCTCACCAATCTGCTGCTGCCCAAGATCACCGACCGGGTGATCGCGGTGTCGTCCGTCGCGCACCGGGCCGGGAAGGTCGACCTCGCCGACCTCAACTACGAGCGCCGCCGGTATACCCGTGCCGGATCGTATGGCGCATCCAAGCTCGCCAATCTGCTGTTCACGAAGGAGTTGCAGCGCCGCCTCGACGCGGCCGGATCGCCGGTTCGCGCGCTGACCGTCCATCCGGGTGTCGCCGCCACCGAGCTGCAGTCGCACAGCGGGAACCCGATCTTCGAGATCGCGTTGAAGACCGGCAACCTCTTCGCACAGGACGCCGCGCATGGCGCCCTGCCGACGCTGTACGCCGCGTCCCAAGACCTGCCGGGTGACACGTACATCGGACCGGACGGTCCATTCGAGGCCAAGGGCTACCCCAAGCCCGTGGGCCGCAGCCGCAGAGCGCAGGACGCCGCGAGCGCAAGGGGCCTGTGGGACCTGTCCGAGCAGCTCACCGGGGTGTCATTCCCTTTCTGACCCCCGAGCTGATTGGCCTTTCGGGTTCGCGCTCGGCTACTCTGAGCGGGCTGTCACGGCGAGGGTGGGTCTTCCCACCGTTATCGACGGGAATCTTGTACTTATCGGGGCCTCCGCCCCGGAATGTCCTCCCTGCGCCGTGCCTAACGAAACGCAAGGAGTTGACCAAATGTCCAAGAAGAACACCCCCACCAGCAATAACCTCGCCGTCACCGTCCGCACGGACACCGGCAAGGGCGCCTCGCGCCGCGCGCGCCGCGACGGCCTGGTTCCCGCAGTCCTGTACGGCCACGGCACCACCCCCGAGCACCTGAACCTGCCTGCTCGTGATTTCGCAGCTGTGCTGCGCCACACCGGCACCAACGCCATCCTGACGCTGGACATCGAGGGCCGCGAGCAACTCGCCCTCACCAAGACCATCGAGATTCACCCCATCCGGCGCAACCTGCTGCACGCCGACCTGCTGGTCGTGCGCAAGGGCGAGAAGGTTGTCGTCGAGGTGAACGTCCATGTCGAGGGCGAAGCCGAGAGCGGCACCCTGGTGGCTCAGGACGCCAACACCCTGGAGATCGAGGCCGAGGCCATGTCGATCCCCGAGTTCCTCACCGTGTCGGTTGAGGGCCTCGCCGCAGGCACCCAGATCTCCGCCGGAGCGATCGAGCTGCCCAAGGGCTCCACCCTGATCTCGGATCCCGAGACCCTGGTCGTCAACGTCGTCGCGGCACCGACCGCCAGCGAGATGGACGCCGAGGGTGGCGGCACCGAAGGTGCCGAGGCTCCCGCCGCGGACGAGGCCGCCGAGGGCTCCACGGAAGAGTAGGCAGACTAGTCCGTGCTCCTATCCGACGATGCCGTGCTGGTGGTCGGCCTGGGCAACCCCGGGCCGGCCTATGCCAAGACCCGGCACAATCTCGGATTCATGGTCGCCGACCTACTGGCGGCCAAGGACGGCGCAACATTCAAGCCGCACAAGAAGTCCGGCGCCGAGGCGACAACGATTCGCCTCGGCGGCCGGGCCGTGAATCTGGCCAAGCCGCGCACGTTCATGAACACTTCCGGCCCCCAGGTGGCCGCGCTGGCGAAGTTCTTTTCGGTTCCCCCGGGGAACGTCATCGTGATACACGACGAGCTGGACCTCGATTTCGCAACCGTGCGGCTCAAGCTCGGCGGCGGCGAGGGCGGCCACAATGGACTGCGCTCGGTGTCTCAGTCACTGGGCACCAAGGACTATCTGCGGATTCGCCTAGGCGTCGGGCGGCCACCCGGCCGCAAGGACCCGGCCACGTACGTGCTGGAGAATTTCGCCAAGGCGGAGACCGAGCAGGTTCCCCTCCTGTGTGAGCAGGGCATCGATGCCACCGAGCTCCTGATCCGCCTGGGCCTGGAGGCCGCACAGAATCAGGTGCATGCCTGGACCTAGACGCCCGGATGGTGCCGCTATGGTCTCCTCATGACCGACATCGCGGAGATCACCGGCGTCAACAAGATCGGCCTGCTCAGCCTGGGGGCGTACCGTCCCGAACGCGTCGTCACCAACGAAGAGATCTGCGAGCACATCGAGTCCTCGGACGAGTGGATCTACACCCGCACCGGGATCAAGACCCGCCGGTTCGCCGCCGACGACGAATCCGCCCAAACCCTATCCATCGAGGCCGGACGTAGGGCCATCGCGAATGCCCTGCTGACCGGCGCGGAAATCGACGCCGTGATCGTCGCCACCAGCACCCACTACCTGCAGACCCCGGCGTCCGCACCGGCCGTCGCCACCGCTTTGGGGGCTCAGGGCGTCCCGGCGTTCGATCTGTCCGCAGGCTGCGCCGGTTTCGGATACGCGGTGGGCGTGGCGGGCGACATGATCCGCGGTGGCAGCGCCAGCAAGGTACTGGTCATCGGCTCGGAAAAGCTCTCCCCCGCACTGGATATGACGGACCGAGGTAACTGTTTCATCTTCGGTGACGGGGCCGGCGCCGTCGTCGTCGGCGAGACCGCCGAGCAGGGCATCGGACCCACGGTATGGGGCAGCGACGGCAGTCAGGCCAACGCCATTCGTCAGGACATCGACTGGATGGACTTCGCGGCGGCACCCGATCCGGAGGGCCCGCGCCCGTATCTGCGCATCGAAGGAACCTCGGTATTCCGTTGGGCCGCATTCGAAATGGGCAAGGTGGGGCAGCGCGCCCTGGAAGCGGCCAAGGTGGGCCCGGAGGATATCGACGTCTTCGTCCCGCACCAAGCCAACAGCCGGATCAACGAGTTGCTCGCCAAGAACCTGCATCTACGTTCGGATGCGGTGATCGCCAACGACATCGAGCACACCGGCAATACCTCTGCGGCTTCGGTTCCGCTGGCCATGGAGGGCCTGCTGTCGACCGGCGCCGCCAAGCCGGGTGACCTGGCCCTACTCATCGGATACGGCGCCGGACTGAGCTACGCCGCCCAGGTGGTCAGGATGCCACCTGTCCCGTTCGAGTGATTACTTCTCGCGCCTGAGCGCGATCGGCCAGCCGGCCAACTCGTCGATATCAGGGGTTCCGTTGCGTGCGAACGACGCCCACGCCGCACGCATCGCACGTCCGAAGCGGTCCACCTCGTCCCATGGAGTGTCGCCAAGCATCGGAGACGCACCCCAAGACTCGCGGTCGCCAAGAAGCAGGGGCAGTTCGATGCAATGCGTTGCGCCGAACGGCGACCCGGACGGCTGCCAATCGATCCGATAGGAGAACACCCGGGACCCGGTGGCCGCCAGCCGGTCCCGAAATCGGCGCACGTGTCTGCTCAAGACCAACTTCGACGGCATCGCAGCGAACCAAAGCGGCACCCCGAATGCGGTCACCTCATCATGGGTGAATCCCTGCATCACCTCGCGGCCGTCGCCGTCGACTGTGAACGGTTCCGCGCCCACCGGATACACACCGACTACCGGCGCGAACGGAATGAACAACGGCGATCGCGCACGGCTCGTGACGACAGCCCTGGTCGCCCGCAACAGCTCTTCGGGCCTCACAGACCGTGGATCGGCTGCCAGTTCCTCGGCCAGCTCACGACCGAACTCCTCAGCCTGCAGAGGCCGATGGGTGGAGAGCAGCGGTCCACTCTGGATGATGGCGCGGTGGAACAGTCCACGCGCCTCGGGCATGCCCAGCAAGAGCGCGGTCGAGAGGCCACCCGCCGACTGCCCGAACACGGTGACATTAGCCGGGTCACCACCGTAGTCGGCGATATGACGCTGCACCCAGCGCAGTGCCTCCAGCTGGTCGAGTAGCCCCAGATTGCCCGGGCTGACTCCGCCCAGATACAGAAAACCGAACGCGCCCAACCGATAGTTGACGCTCACCACCACGACGTCCTGCTCCTGACAGAGACGGGCACCGTCGTACCAAGACTGCAAGCCTCCTCCGCTGACGAAGGCTCCACCGTGTAACCACACCATCACCGGACGGCGGGCGGCGTCAAACGCGGGCGTGACGAGCGAGAGATTGAGGCAGTCCTCGCTCTGTGGCAGTCGCGGACCATACGCTCCCATAACGCTTTCCAGCCGTGACGGCGACTGCGGACAGATCGCGCCACTGGACGGACTCTCGCCAGTGACCGGCCGCGGCGGCTCGAATCGATTGGCCGTCGCATATCGGATGGCACCTGTTCGCATCATCGTCGACTCCGTTTCGTGGTAGCCCGCAGTGCGATGCCATCAAGCAGCATGGCGACGCCTAGCTCGAATTCGGTTGTAGGACTGGTTTGTTGCGCAACCTCGGCGAGCGCCGCCACACTCGGATAGTCATCGCGGGCCGCCGCGCCAATCTGCGTGGCCGCGCCCTGAGGGTCGGCCCCCAGACCGGCCTGCGCGGAGCCAAGCGCAAAACCCAACACCGCGCGAAAGGCAGCCAGCCTGGTTTCCCCTTCGAGCCCGCCGCGCCCCAGGGCAGCGATGAGCGCATCGATCACGGCGAACCCCGCAGGCGAGGACATCCGGCGCGTAAGCACCAACGGAATGGCGGCGGGATGCTTACGCACCGCGCTCCAGATGCCACGAGCGATCCGTTCGACATCGGTGCGCCAGTCGGCAGATGACCCGGGCGCCGGGACCGTGGCAAGCACGGCCATCACCACCAACTCTTCCAGGCCTTCTTTATCCGTGACGTAGTTGTAGAGCGTCATCGGCCCGGTGCCCAGTGCCGTCGCCAACGATCGCATGCTCAGCGCCGACAGCCCCCTGGCATCCACGAGTTCCAATGCGGTGGCTGCTATTTCGTCTCGCGTGAAGCGCGCTTTCATCGATCCCCTTGACAAGTACATCGTACGTATTGCAATCTCCACTGTACACGTACATCGTACTTATGGAAGGTCTTCACGATGAACACATCAACCACAGAGCGCCTCAAATTCTCCTCCGGAGGCATCCGGTGCACGGGCTGGCTCACCCGCCCTACCGGACCTGGTCCGCACCCCGCGGTCCTGCTGGTACACGGCTTGGGGGCCACCCACGACATGATGTTGCCGCAGTATGAGCAGCATTTCGCAGCGGCCGGCATCGCCACGCTGGCGTTCGATTACCGATACACCGGCGCCTCGGAAGGATCCCCGCGTCAGCAGTTCTCGATGCGCAAGCAGCGCCACGATGTCGAGTCCGCCATCGCCTTCCTGCAGAACCATCCCGACATCGATCGTGCTCGCATCGCGCTGTGGGGCACCAGCCTCGGCTCTATGCACGTAGCACTGGTCGCGGCGTCCCGCACCGACCTTGCCGCCGCGGTCATCCAGTGCCCGATCGTGCACGGACCGGGAGCGGCGCGTAGGTCCGGCCTTGGGTCGATGCTGCGCCTCGGCCCCGCGATCATTGATGATCTGCTGCGCAAGGCATTCCGCCGGCCGCGGCGATATATGCCCATCGTCGGACCGCCTGGGAGCCCGGCGCTGGTAAGCGTGGACGGCGCCCTGGCGGGATGGGAGTCGACCTGCCCGCCGGGCTACGAGTTCGACAATCGGATGGCGGCCGCCGACGCCTTCACCCTGGTGTTCACCACCGCCCTTCAGCGCGCAGGAGAGATCACCGCTCCGTTGATGGTGTGCGTCTGCGACCGCGAGGGACTCATGAATCCCCGATACGCCGAGCGGGTGGCCCGTCGAGCGCCTCGCGGTACCGAGTTCCACTACGAATCCGACCATTTCGACATCTATCACTCGCCGGTGCTGGAACGCGCCCTCGCTGATCAGACCCTATTCCTTCGGGAGCATCTACATGTCGGCCGCTAACATCCTTCGGGCCAACGACCTGAGATTCCTCGAGGCCGTGCAGGATCTCACCATCGCGGACTGGTTGCGTCCCAGCCTGTGCGCCGAGTGGTCTAATCATGAAGTATTGGCGCATCTGGTGATCGGGCGCAGCGCCCCGATGCGGGACATCACGGTGGGCATCATCCGTCAGCGGTCCTTCGATCGGGAAAACACCCGTACAGCACGGAATCTGGCTGCCGAGCGGACGCCCGGAGAGTTGGTGAGCGACTACCGCCGGTTCATCGAACAACCCAGCGGAGTGGGCAAGCTGTTTCCGCGCCGTCTGCTGCTCGGTGATCACGTGGTCCACGAACTCGATATCTTGTTCGCGCTCGGCCATACGCCCTCGATACCCGTGCATGCTCTCATACAGGTGCTAAACACCCAAGTGGGGCTGCCGAATCCGTTCGTGCCCGCCTACTTCACCGCACGTGGACTGCGGCTGCGCGCGACTGACGCGGACTGGAGCTACGGCCCTTCCGGCCCGGCCGTCCAGGGCACGGCGGCCGTGCTCGCATCGGTCCTGGCCGGTCGGCCAAGGATGCTCGGCGACCTCAGCGGCGACGGCGTCGCACTGCTCGCGGAACGAATCGCCAGCTAGATGACGAGCGCCACCGAGGTTGAACGGCGCAGCTTGCCCGACGGCGTCTTCGGAATGCTGCCCGGTCCGAGTACCACCACATTGCGTGGCCGCACGTCGACCTCGGCAACAACCTCGTGCGCAACCTGCTGCTCGATCCGGCGAACCTCGTCCGCATTCTCGAATGCGTTGGACTCCACCACGACCGCGAAGGTCTCGCGCTGGTTCTTGGGGTCAACGCCGGCCTCCAGGCGCACGGCGACCGCACAACCCGGCCGTACCCCCTCGACGCGACCGGCAGCTCGCTCTATATCGGTCGGGTAGATGTTCCGGCCCGCCATGATGATGACGTCCTTGACGCGGCCGCAGACCACGACGTGGCCCCTCTCGGTCAGATACCCGAGGTCACCCGTGTTGTACCAACCGTTTTCGTCCTGCGCTGCCAGGAATCCACCCATGGTGACGTAACCGGGTGTCACCGACTCACCACGCAACTCGATGACGCCGACGCCGCGCGAAGGCAGCACATTCAGGTCCTCATCGATCACACGCGCCTCGATACCGGGCAGCAGCGGGCCGAGCGTCGCCAAGTGGCGCAGGTTTCCACGAGTGGCGGGAACCGCCCGGCGCAGCGCGGCCAACAGGTCGGCATCAACCTCGTCGACGATCAGGCCGGAGGCCTCAACCTCTGAGAAGGAAACGGCCAGAGCGGTTTCCGCCATACCGTAGGCAGGCACCATCGCAGAGGGCTTGAACCCGAACGGCTTTCCGGCATCACACAGGTCTTCGACCACTGCCGGGTCCACCGGCTCGGCACCGGATAACACGAACCGCAGCGTCGACAGATCGAAGTCACCCGGCTTGGCCTGGTTGCGCAACCGCTTGGCGAACAGCGAGTAGGCGAAATTCGGGGCGGCCGTCATGGTGCCCTTGTACTTGTCGATCAGCCTGCCCCACAACAGAACATCGCGCATGAAGTCCATCGGGGTGATCTTCACCAGCTCGGCGCCGAAGAACATCGGAACCGTGAGGAATCCGACCATGCCCATATCGTGGAACAGCGGCAACCAACTGACCATCACGTCGGACTCGGGCTTGTACTTGGAGGCGACGTACATGCCGTGCGCATTGGCGTACAGGTTGCGGTGAGTGATCTTGACTGCCTTCGGGGAACCAGTCGACCCCGACGTTAATTGCATGAGCGCGACGGCGTCCTCGTCGGCATCGATGGGTTCGATCGGATCGGCATCCCAGAGATCCTTGATCTGGACGACGATGACACCCTTTTCCTCCAGCACCGGGGCCGCGGCGTCGAACGGCGCGGACACGATGACGGCCTTGGCGCCGATCATGTCGACAACCTTGAGGGTGTCCTCGGCCCACACCGCGAGGTCGGTGCGCGGGGTCGGCTGGTGCAGCATCGTCAGCGAGGCGCCACGCATCCACACGGCCTGGATCGCCGGGGCGATCTCGACGGGCATGCCCACCAACATGCCGATCGCATCGTCAGGCCCGAGACCCTTGGCGGCCAGACCACCGGCCAGCTGCTTGGCGCGCTCGTGCACCTGCTTCCAGGTGTGCCGAACAGGAGTATCGGGTTCGCCGGTGACCATGCCTTTGGCGCTGGATAGCGCGTTGGCGTACAACTCGTCGGTAAACCTGCTCACAGTTCCTCCTGGCCTAGGCCTGTTGGGCGAGTCACGCGTCCTTATCGGATGGTCCGCCACAGGGGCCGCGACGCGCGGTAGGCGCGCGCAGGGCCGGTAGCAGCGGATTCATATCGTTCAGGTGACAGTTCGGGTGCCTTCTTATGGTCCGCTAGCATCTTAGGCTTTTCTTAATCAACGGCCAAACCCACTGTGATCAGGCCGTTCGGCGTGTCGCGTTGCTCGGCGTGTCTAGCCGTCGCTGCGGCCCTGGATGACCTGGGCCCCGTGCACGGGCCCGCTGGCCACCCGGACGGTCCGGCACACACCCGCGCCGGCCAGCTCGGCACCCACCTGCAGCGCGTCCTCGGCCGACGTGCACAAGAACGCACAGGTAGGCCCCGAACCGGACACGATCCCCGCCAGGGCGCCCGCGGACTCCCCCGCCCGGAGCGTGCGCCGCAGACCGGGATTAAGGCTCACCGCGGCGGCCTGCAGTTCGTTACCCAGCAGCGGGGCCAAACGGCGCGCGTCACCGGCAGCGAGTGCACCGAGCAGTTCGTCGGACTCGTCAAGCCGTGGCGGATCACCGTTCTCGCGCAGCCGGTCAATCTCCCGGAACACATCCGGTGTCGACAAACCGCCGTCGGCGAATGCGAACACCCAGTGAAAGACATTGCGCGCCAGCACAGTCGCCAGCTGCTCGCCGCGGCCTGTACCGAGGGCGGTACCCCCGTGCAACGCGAACGGCACATCGCTGCCCAGCCGAGCGGCCAGATGATGCAGATCGCGGCGAGGCACACCGGCGTGCCACAGCTCGTTCATCGCGACCAGCACCGCGGCCGCATCGGCGGATCCACCCGCCATACCCCCGGCAACCGGGATGTCCTTGTTGATAAAAATCGAGACGTCGGGGGCGCGGCCGACATGCTCGGCGAAGAGCTCGGCGGCCCGCCAGGCCAGGTTGCGCTCGTCGGTGGGCACCGTCCCCTCACCCTGTCCGACGACATCCACCGACAGCACATCGGCATCCCGAACCGTGACGTCATCGGCCAGCGACACCGCATGAAAAACGGTGGTCAGTTCGTGATAGCCGTCCTCACGCAGGTCTCCGACCGCGAGGTACAGATTGACCTTTCCGGGTGCTCGAACGGTCACCGCGCCGGTGGGCAGCCAATCGGAGACGGTCTCGGACACGCCCATGAGGGTACGTTCTGACGGCGCAATTGGCCGTTACCCGTCAAACAACGAAGACATCGCGGCTTTACCTGACTAAAGTCAGGTAAATGACAGATGCCCTGGTCGACGGCCTGCGCAGCTTCAACAGAACCGTCACCCAACGGATAGGCGTCCTCGAGAGCGAATACCTGGCCCGGGACCGTCCGCTGGGGCAGTCCCGGGTGCTGTGGGGGATCGGGGCCAACAGTTCAGGGCTTTCCGGGGGATGCGACATCCGCGAGCTGCGGGCCCGCCTGGGCCTGGACTCCGGATACCTCAGCAGGTTGTTGCGGGCGCTGGAGGGCGCCGGCCTCATCGAGGTGACCGCGGCCGGGGGCGATACCCGGGTGCGTACCGCGCACCTGACCGGGCCCGGCCGCGCCGAACTGTCCGAACTTGATCACCGCTCCGATGACCTGGCACGTTCGATCCTGGAACCACTGAGCGAGAACCAGCGGCGACGGCTCGCCGACGCCATGGCCGAGGTCGAAAGACTCTTCGTGGCCTCACAGGTTCAGATCGCCGTCATGGACACCCGCTCACCCGAGGCCCGGTACTGCATTCGCGCCTACTTCGAGGAGATTGCCACCCGGCTCGAAGACGGGTTCGACCCCGCGTTGGCGCTGCCCGCCGGGGACGCCGAACTCTCCGCACCCGCCGGGCTGTTTCTCGTCGCGACCCTGCACGAGGAGCCCGTCGGCTGCGGCGGACTGAAGCTGCTCCGGAACGCCGGCCAGATCATCGAGACGGCCGAGATCAAACGGGTATGGATCTCCCCCAGCGTCCGCGGCATGGGGCTCGGGAAACGAATTCTCGCCGAATTGGAGCGGCAGGCGATGACGCACGGCGCCCACGCGGTCCGCCTGGACACCAATCGGGCGCTCACCGAGGCGATCGCCATGTACCGCTCGGCAGGCTATGACGAGATCGCCGCATTCAACGACGAGAAGTACGCACACCACTGGTTCGAGAAGCGCCTCCACGCCTAAGGCCTTTTCGCGGCCCCGATGCACGTGGCAGTCAGCAGCCGCGTGAGCGTGCTGGCGAAATCCGTGTCCCAATCCTCCGGAAAGCCCGGCTCTTCGCCGAAATCGTGCTCGAGTCCCTCGGGAGGATGCGTGAACTGCCACAGCATCCCGGCGAGCGCGAAGGCCGACGTGACGATGTCGAGCGCACCCTTGCGGTCGAGTTCCGGCACCGCACGTTCTATTGCCTCGACGATCGTCATCGCGGCCGTCTGGTTGGCACGCTGGGCCTCACGGACATGGTCGAGCTCCACCTCGTGCTCGAGATGCAGATACTGGCTGCCCAGCAGATCGCAGAACAGCGGCGCCGCGATGAGAGAACTCGACAGCACCGCACCGACGTCTGCGGGCGAGCGCTCTGGTGAACCGTCCAATGCCGCGCACACGGACTCGGCGAGGGCGGCCATGCCTTCCGTCGAGAGCCGCAGCAGCACCTCCTTATGGGAGCTGAAGTAGCGGCGCACCGCGGAATGGTGGACACCGGCGCGATGGGCCAAACCGGTGAGAGTGACCGACGCGACACCGGACTCCAACGCCAGCGAACGTGCGGCTTCCACGATCGTTGCCGCACGTTGACGCTTGTTCTCCTCGGAACGCGCGCGCCGGAAACCTAGGTGTGTCATCCATCTCAAGATAACGCACGGCGTGTGACTTGCGGGCACACTTACCCGCTGGTAGGTTGCTGTAACGCACACGCTATGCGTTATACGTATGCGCGAAGGCTTCATGCATTTTCGGGTAATCGATCTGGTCGACAGCAACGGGTGAAGGGGTCCTGCGATTCTCAGCGCATTGAAGCGGGCTTGGATCCCAGTGGTGATGGTGCTCGTCCTCGCCATCGCAGGCTTCGCGGTATGGCGGATTCGCGGCATCTTCGGCTCTCATCAGCTGCCCACCTACGCCGGCAGCATGACCGACGACAAAAACAACTCCAAGCCCAAGCACGTGGTCTACGACATCTACGGCCCGCCCGGAACCATCGCGGACATCAACTACATCGACAAAGAAGGGGAGCCCCACCAGATCAACGGTGCGGCGCTACCGTGGTCGATTGAGATCGTTACGACGGCACCGTCGATGACGGGAAACATCCTGGCCCAAACCCGCAATGCCGACGAACTGGGCTGCCGCATCACGGCCAATGGCGAGGTAAAAGACGAGAGGTATACCAACGAGGTGAGCGCCTACGTCTACTGCTTTGTGAAGTCCGCATGAGCGGGGCACACGCCAACGGCGAGCCCACCTTCATCGCCAAATGGATTCGGCGCCTGGCAATACCCATCGTCATCGGCTGGGTGGCGGTCGTGGTCGTCCTCGCTCTTTCGGCGCCCCAGCTGGAACAGGTGGCTCAAGCGAACACCGTTTCGCTGAGCCCAAACGACGCGCCGTCCATGAAGGCAATGAAGAACATGGGGCGGCTCTTCCAAGAGTCGGACTCCAACAGCGCAGCCATGATCGTGCTGGAGGGCGACCAACCGCTGGGCCCCGGCTCGCACAAGTTCTACGACGAGATGGTGTCGCAGCTGCGCGCCGACACCAAACACGTTCAGCACGTTCAGGACTTCTGGGGCGATCCGCTCACCGAGTCCGGTGCGCAAAGCACCGACGGCAAGGCCGCCTACGTCCAGCTGAACCTCGCCGGCGACATGGGCGAGACGCTCGCGAACGAATCGATCGAGTCCGTGCGCAACGTCATCAAGAAACTGACGACGGATGAGCACGGCAACGCGAAGCCGATGCCGGACGGCCTCAAGGTCTATGTCACCGGTCCCGCCGCGCTGCAGACCGATTTGGCCCATGCCGGCGACAGCAGCATGATCAAGATCACCGGACTGACCTTCATCGTCATCATCGTGATGCTGCTGTTCTTCTACCGGTCGATCTTCACCGTGCTGTTGGTGCTCCTCATGGTGGGCATCCAACTGGGCGCCGCACGCGGGATGATCTCGGTACTCGGCGACAACCACATCATCGGACTGTCCACCTTCGCGGTGAATCTCCTGGTGGTGCTGGTCATCGCGGCGGGAACCGACTATGCCATCTTCCTGATCGGTCGCTATCAGGAAGCCCGCGTCAACGGGCTGGATCGCGAAGCCGCCTACTACGAGATGTTCCATGGCACAGCGCATGTCATCGTAGGCACGGGGTCGACGATCGCGGGCGCCATGTACTGCCTGAGCTTCACGCGCATGCCCTACTTCCAGACCATGGGCGTGCCCTGCGCCGTAGCGGTCCTGACGGCCGTCGCCGTCGCCCTCACCCTGGGACCGTCGTTGATCACCATCGGCAGCAAGTTCGGGCTATTCGAGCCCAAGCGCGCCATGCGCATTCGCTCCTGGCGCCGCATCGGCGCCGCGATCGTGCGCTGGCCCGGGCCCATCCTGGCCGCCTCGATGGCGATCGCCATCATCGGACTGGCCGCACTTCCCGGCTACCAGACCAGCTACGACGACAAGAAGTACATCCCCAAGGACATCCCGGCTAATCAGGGCTTCCAGGCCGCCGACCGGCACTTCGACCCGGCCCGGATGAACCCGGAAATGCTGGTGCTGGAGTCCGATCACGATATGCGGAACTCCGCGGACTTCCTGGTCATCGACAAGCTGGCCAAGGCCGTCTACAAGGTACCGGGTATCGCACGCGTGCAAGCGATTACCCGCCCCCAGGGCACCCCGATCGAACACAGCTCCATCCCCTTCCTCATCAGCGCCCAAGGCGTCGGCCAAGTTCAGAATCTGAAGCTGATGAAGGACCGGATGGCCGACATGAAGGTCCAAGCCGACCAAATGGGACTCATGGTGGCCACCATGAAAAAGATGCTGGCCAACATGACCGAGCTCACCGGCGTGATGCACCAGATGATCGGCGACATGCATCACCTGCAGGGCACCATTCACGACATGCGGGACAGCCTCGAGAATTTCGACGACTTCTTCCGCCCCATCAAGAACTACTTCTATTGGGAGAAGCACTGCTTCGACATCCCGATCTGTCAGGCGTTCCGGTCGATCTTCGAGGTGCTCGACAAGATCGACGAGCTCACCGAGAACATGGACGGCATGGTCGTCTCCATGGAGAAGATGGACGTCATCATGCCCCAGATGGTGGCGGACATGCGAGACATGATCCCGCTCATGGAATCGATGCAGAACATGATGTTGACGATGCACAGCACCATGGCGGGCATGTACGACCTACAGGACGAGACGAGCAAGGACTCGACCGCCATGGGCAGGGCCTTCGACAAGGCCAAGAACGACGACTCGTTCTACCTGCCGCCGGAGATCTTCGACAACCCGGACTTCAAACGTGGTCTCAAGATGTTCTTGTCCCCCGACGGCAAGACGCTGCGCATGATCATCTCCCATCGCGGTGATCCCACCTCGCCCGAGGGACTTTCACATATCGAACCCATCAAGCTGGCCGCGATCGAGGCGGTCAAGGGCACGCCTCTGGAGGACGCCAAGATCGAACTGGGCGGCACCGCAGCGACATTCAAGGACATGTCCGACGGCGCCCGATACGACCTGATGATCGCCGGCATCTCCGCACTGTGCCTGATCTTCCTGATCATGCTGCTCATCACGCGAAGCTTCGTGGCCTCGCTGGTGATCGTCGGCACCGTGCTGCTATCCCTGGGCGCGTCATTCGGCTTGTCGGTCATCATCTGGCAGTACATCCTGGGGCAGGAATTGCACTGGATGGTCATGCAAATGGCGGTCATCGTCCTGCTTGCGGTGGGTTCCGACTACAACTTGCTACTGGTCTCCCGACTCAAAGAAGAACTGCCGGGCGGCTTGAAGACGGGCATGATCCGGGCTATGGGCGGTACCGGCAGTGTGGTGACCTCTGCCGGTCTGGTCTTCGCCTTCACCATGATGGCCATGGCCATCAGCGACCTGACGATCATCGGTCAGGTCGGTACCACCATCGGTCTGGGACTGTTGTTCGACACCCTGGTGGTGCGGTCGTTCATGACACCGGCGATCGCGACCCTGCTGGGCCGCTGGTTCTGGTGGCCGCTGAACGTGCGCACCCGGCCGCTGCCGCCGCCGCCGAGGACACCACAGCCGGCAGCAGCCGTACCGCCGCCTCCCCCGGCGCCGGTCGGTACGGGAACAGATCCGGTGACCGGAGTCTCTTCGGAATACCCCAGACACGCGTACTAGGCCGAAATTCGTCACCACCCTGGGCGACTCGTGACACCCTCGGTGCATGCCTGTACCGGGTGGCGAATTCAACGGCTACGTCATCGACTCCCTTGCGGGCCGTGGCGGGACGGCACAGGTCTACCTGGCGCACCGCGACGATGACGACAACGCGCCAATAATCGCGCTGAAGGTGCTGGATCCACGGCATCGAAATCCGGAGAACATCGACCGGTTGCAGCGAGAATTCGAATTGGCCCAACGGTTCTCACATCCCCGCATCGTCACGGTCTACGAACGCGGTGAGGACTGGCTGGCCATGGAGGCACTCCCCGGCGGCTCGGCGAAAGACTTGGTGGGCACAGATCAGAGCTGGATCGTGCCCATCAAACTCGCTGTCCTACAACAGATCGCCGGAGCCCTCGACTTCATCCACGACGCCCAGGTGGTGCATTGCGATGTGAAACCGTCCAACATCATGCGCAGGCACTCCGGTAGCGCCGTACTCACCGATTTCGGCATCGCCCAGGAACTCGTCCTCGCGGACGGTCCGCGCCGGCCGGTCGTGCAAACCTCCCTGCCCTACGCCGCGCCCGAGGTGCTGCGCGGGCAACCTGTCACGGCGGCCACGGATCAGTACGCACTAGCCTGCACCGCGGTTGAGCTGTTCGATGGCAAACCGCCATTCATCGCGCGCACCGCGATGAAGCTCGCCGACCTGCATCTCCATGCCACGCCCTGGCCTATCTCGTACCGCCATAAGCACATCCCGCGAGCTTTCGATTCCATCGTCGCCAAGGCCATGGCCAAGGATCCGTTAAGCCGATATCCGACATGTACAGAGTTCATAACACTTTTGACACACGCGATGACCTAATCCCCGGTACCGTCGCCCCATGGCATCTCCAGCTAATTACGATACGTCGGGCCTCGCGCGCGAGGACGAGGGATATCACAAGGGCCTGAAGAACCGCCAAGTCCAGATGATCGGGATCGGCGGCGCCATCGGCACCGGCCTGTTCATGGGCGCCGGAAAACGTTTACACGAGGCCGGGCCCAGCCTATGGCTCGTGTACGCCGTCTGCGGCGTGTTCGTCTTCTTCATGCTGCGCGCCCTGGGCGAGCTGGTGCTGCACCGCCCGTCCTCAGGGTCTTTCGTGTCGTATGCACGCGAATTCCTCGGGGAGAAGGCAGCTTACGTCGCCGGATGGATGTACTTCGTGAACTGGGCGGCCACCTCGATCGTGGACGTCACCGCCATCGCCCTCTACATGCACTATTGGGGTAGCTTCAAGGCCATCCCGCAGTGGACCATCGCGCTGATCGCTCTGGTCATCGTGCTCACCATGAACATGATCAGCGTCAAGCTGTTCGGCGAGATGGAGTTCTGGGCCGCACTCATCAAAGTCGTTGCACTGGTGGCATTCTTGATTGTCGGTATCGTGTTCTTGGCGGGGCGGTTCACCGTCGAGGGTGCCGCCACCGGGCCCTCGATACTCGCCGACAACGGTGGGCTCTTTCCCACCGGGTTACTGGCCCTGGTGGTGGTTACCTCCGGAGTGGTCTTTGCCTATGCCTCCGTGGAATTGGTGGGCACCGCGGCGGGCGAGACCGAGAATCCCGAGAAGGTCATGCCGAAGGCCATCAACGCCGTGGTTGTCCGCATCGCCGTGTTCTATGTCGGCTCATTGATTCTGCTGGCGCTGCTACTGCCATACACCCTGTACAAAGAGGGCGAGAGCCCGTTCGTGACGTTCTTTTCCCGCGTGGGTCTGCCCTACGCCGGTGACATCATGAACTTCGTGGTGCTGACCGCCGCACTATCGAGCCTGAACGCGGGCCTCTACAGCACGGGCCGCATCCTGCGATCCATGTCCATGAATGGCAGCGCACCACAGCTGTTGTCCCGCATGACATCCAATGGCGTTCCCTTTGCCGGCATCGCGCTCACCGCATGCTTCACCGTGGTCGGCGTCTTCATGAACATGGTCATCCCGGCTAAGGCATTCGAGACTGCGCTGGATGTGGCCGCGCTCGGAATCATCGCCTCGTGGGCCACCATCGTCATCTGTCAGCTGCGGCTGTACCAATGGTCGCAGCGCGGCATCCTGCGGCGCGGCAAGTTCCAGATGCCCGGCGCCCCCTACACCGGGTATGCGACGCTGGTCTTCCTGGTGGTGGTGCTTGCGCTCATGTGTTACGAAAACTATTGGAACCTGGTGGCTCTGGCGATCTTCACGCCACTGCTCATCGTCGGCTGGTACCTGTCCAGGGAACGCGTCATGCAGCTGGCTCGTGAGCGGGTCGGCTACACCGGGCAGTACCCGGTGATCGCCGAGACGCCGATGATGGACGACCCGCCCAACCTCGGCGACAAATAGCACCTAGACGATCGACGAACGCTCCAGCAGGCGGGCGAAATCTGCGACGTCCAACGTCTCACCGCGACGTGCCGGATCGATGCTGGCGGCCAACAGCCGGCGCGCCGATTCGTCACCCGAGCCCGCCCATTCGGCGAATGCGTTACGAGAGGTCTTGCGGCGCTGAGCGAACGAGATGTCGATGAGATCGAAGAGCTCCTTGCGGAACCCGGCATCGGAAGGCCATATCGCGTCCGGATGCCGGTCGATGCGCACCAGGCCCGAGTACACCCGCGGAATCGGCCAGAACACGGCAGGAGATACCGTGCCGAGACGCTTCACCTTGCCGAAATAGCGCACCTTGACGCTGGGCACACCATAAATCCGGGAACCCGGCTCGGCCGTAAGCCGATCGGCGACCTCGGACTGGACCATCACCAAAATGGTCTTCACCGAGTCGAATTCGGTGAGAATCCGCAGCAATGCAGGCACCGCGACGTTGTACGGCAGATTGGCCACCATCGCCGTCGGGGGCTCCCCGGAGATATCGGCGGGGGTGAGTTTCAGTACGTCCTGGTGAATCACCGAGAACCGGTTGAACTCGCTATGCGAGTGTTCCTTGACGGTCGCCGGAAGGCGCCGCGCCAGCACCGGATCCAACTCGACCGCGGTCACCGTGCAACCCTTGTCGAGCAGCCCCAGCGTCAGCGAGCCCAGACCCGGGCCCACTTCGATGACGTGATCGCTTTTACCGACACCCGATGCCGACACAATCCGCCGAATGGTGTTGGCGTCGTGAACAAAATTCTGGCCCAGCGTCTTCGTCGGTCGGAAATCGAGATCCTTGGCCAGTTGTCGGATCTCGGTGCGGCCGAGCAGCCTGATGGTCAGCGGGCACCAACCCTCGCACTGCACACCGGCCAAGCTCCCCAACCCTGCGCGGCCAACGTCTTCTCGGCGATGGCGATCTGCTCCTCACGCGTCGCGAGATCGGCACGCGGCGCGTACTTGGCGCCACCGTGCGCCAACCAGGTTCCGTAATCGAACTGCACGCCGCCGTAGAAACCGTTACCCGTGTTGATGGCCCAGTTGCCACCGGCCTCGCATGAGGCCAGCGCATCCCACGCCGATCCACGGGTCACTGTCGGAACCTCGGTGCCCGGCTTGGCGCCGACCCGAAGCACCGAGTCACGAGCGGGTGTCAGCACGTTGTTGGACACCGGCATCCGTCCGGTCTCGCGGCCATTGACCGAGAGCACCGAGTACACGATGTCCTGGGATCCGGGCGCGCCCGGATCTTCGACGACCGAGCGACTCATATTCATCTCGGCGTCTTCAATCTTCTGCGGAGTCGGGGCCAGCGGCGCCTGCTCGGTCACCTTGGTGACCCGGATGCGCGTCACGGTGATCGGCATATCGGCCGTCACCGGGGTGCTCGGCGCGGGATCAACGGTGTCGAACTGCTGCAGCGGGTTACCGGTGGCCTCCAGGAGCGCCCCCACGGTCGGAGCCGCGATGCGCGGGGTACTGATCGTGCCGCCGTCGTTGAGCTGCACGGTCTTGGCGCTCACGACCGCCAGCGACATGCCCTCCAGCGGGAGACGACTGCCGCGGGTGGCGGCGGTCGGGGCGGTGTCGGTCATCGACAGCTGAGACAGCGCGTCGTTCACCGTGTTGGCGGTGGTCCAGACCTGCTGGGTGCCCTGCCCATCCACGGAGATGTCCAGCGGACGCGAACGCTTGAGAACAATGGTGTCCCCGTTGCGCACCGAATCGTGCTTGGCGGGAGCGACATCGTCACGGTCGGACAGCGCGTATCCGTAGTCGGCGAGGACCTCGGATACCTGTGACTTGACGGTGGTGACCGTCATGGCGTTTCCGTCGACGTTGAGAGTCAGGGTCTTGTGCGCCGCGATGGCGTAGCCACCGCCCGCGCCGATCACCACCAGCAGGGCCGCCACAAGGGCGCGTAGCAAGGGCGATCGCGTTGCGTTGAGCTTCGTCAGTGCATTCACGAGTAGGAGATTCCTGCGTTCGTTTCGGTGCGTCGATACCGGAAGTCAACAATGACGAAACCCGGCGATCTGATCACGACACGGTAACGAAAGCATCGCACGGAGGCAACTCATCAACAATCTTGAACACCCGCAGTGCCGTCGCGGTGGACGCCGTCGCTAATCGCTCGGGGTGTTGCCCGGTTATTTCCGCAAGGGCACGGACGGTGTACGGCAGACAGTACGGCTCGTTCGGCGCACCCCGGTAGGGATGGGGCGTCAGGTAGGGCGCATCGGTCTCTACCAGCAGTTGTTCGTCGGGAATGAGTACGGCGGCCTCCCGCAGTGCTCGCGCGTTCTTGAAACTCACCGTCCCCGACAGGCTCAAGATCCAGCCCTCAGCGACACACTTTTTGGCCATCTCAGCGTCCGATGAGAAGCAGTGGAAGATAACCGAGGCCGGCGCGCCTTCAGACTTGAGCACATCGAGCACTTCGGCATCGGCGTCGCGGTTGTGAATCATCAGCGGCTTGCCCGTCCGCTTAGCCAGCTCAATATGCCAAGCAAATGCCTCGCGTTGAACCGACGGCTCCGCACAACCCTCCAATCGGCCCGGCCAATAGAGGTCCAAACCCGTCTCCCCGATCGCGACGACGCGGGGATGCGCGGCCAGCTTTTCCAACTCTCCGCGTGCATCGTCGGTGAGGTCACCTGCGCGTGTCGGATGCAAGGCAACGGCGGCGTACACCCGCGGATCTCCGGCAGCGGCCGAGACTGCCCATCGGGCCGATTCCATATCGTCGGCCACCGTCACCACGCGCCCCACACCGACGGACTCGGCACGGTCGACCATGGCGCGCACGTCCTGGCCGGTGACCGCGCCGCACGCATCCAGATGGGTGTGGGCATCGATGAGGGGTGCGAGCGGCAGCGGGTCGGGTGGGCGGGAACGAACGCGGTCGGGCAGGGCTTGCCTCTTATTGCCGGGCGTCATCAGAACACCAGTCTATAAAGTTGCTCAGACCATGCCTGAATCATCTGTTCCGAACTCTTCAGGGCCGAACTCTTCTGGCCCCTTCTACATCACTACCGCCATCGCGTACCCGAACGGCGAACCGCACATCGGGCACGCATACGAGTACGTCGCGACCGATGCCGTCGCCCGCTTCAAACGGCTGGACGGCTTCGACGTGCGGTATCTCACCGGCACCGACGAGCACGGCCTGAAGGTGGCACAGGCGGCCACCGCGGCCGGAATCCCGACGGCGCAGCTCGCGCGGCGCAATTCCGACGTCTTCGAAGCATTGCAGCGCAAGCTCAACATCTCCTTCGACCGGTTCATCCGCACCACCGACCCCGATCACCACGAGGCATCCAAGGCGATCTGGCGCAGGATGGCCGACAACGGTGACATCTATTTAGACACCTATTCGGGGTGGTACTCGGTGCGCGACGAGGCGTACTACACGGACGCCGAGACAACGGTCGCCCCCGACGGCACCCGTACCGCCACCGAGAGCGGCACCCCGGTCGAGTGGACCGAGGAGCATTCCTATTTCTTCAGGTTGTCGGCGTACCAGGACAAGCTGCTGGCGCATTACGAGGCGCATCCGGAATTCATCGGCCCGGTGGTGCGGCGCAACGAGGTCGTCAGCTTTGTCTCCGGTGGTCTACGTGACCTGTCCATTTCCCGCACCACCTTCGACTGGGGTGTGCAGGTACCCGACCATCCCGACCACGTCATGTACGTGTGGGTGGACGCCCTCACCAACTATCTGACCGGCGCCGGTTATCCCGATACCGATTCAGAGCTGTTCCAGCGGTACTGGCCGGCCAATGTGCACATGATCGGTAAGGACATCATCCGGTTCCATACCGTGTATTGGCCGGCGTTCCTGATGTCGGCGGGAATCGAGCTGCCGAAGCGGGTTTTCGCGCACGGCTTCCTCACCAACAAGGGCGAGAAGATGAGCAAGTCGATCGGCAATGTAGTGGACCCGATCAACCTCATCGATACCTTCGGGCTGGACCAGGTGCGGTACTTCCTGCTGCGTGAGGTTCCGTTCGGCCAGGACGGCAGTTACACCGAGGACGGCTTGATCGGGCGGATCAACGCCGATCTGGCCAACGAGCTGGGCAACCTGGCACAGCGCTCACTGTCGATGGTGGCCAAGAACCTCGGCGGAATCGTGCCGGAGCCGGGAGAACCCACCGCCGAGGACATCGAACTGCTTGCAGCCGCCGACGGCTTGTTAGAACAGGCGCGCACACACTTCGAGGTGCCCGCGATGCATCTCGCACTAGAGGCGATGTGGCAGGTGCTGAGCGCAAGTAACCGCTACTTCTCCGCGCAGGAACCATGGGTGCTGGGTAAGAGTGAGGACGCGGCCGACCAACAACGATTCGGCACCGTCCTGTACACCACGCTGGAGGTGGTGCGGATTGTCGCGCTGCTGACGCAGCCGGTCATGCCCGAGTCCGCGGCCACACTGCTGGACCTGCTGGGCCAGTCCGAAGATCAGCGGGACTTCGCTGCCATCGGGACCCGGCTGAAGGCCGGCGTGAGCCTGCCTGCGCCGACGGGTGTGTTCCCGAAGTATCAGGTGCCCAAGTAGGGCACACGTGATCCCGGTCACGGTCTGTCACAGATTTCATCGCACCGGTGTCTTAAGGGCATCAGCGACTGAAAGGAAGTCACCGAAATGACCGAGAACACCACAGTGATCGTGATCGGCGGGGGCTACGCGGGAACTCTGGCGGCCAACCAATTGCTCGCCAACAAGAACCTGACCGTGACCCTTGTCAATCCTCGACCACACTTCGTCGAACGGATCCGCCTGCACCAGCTGGTCGCCGGGAACCGGGATGCGACGGTCGACTATGACCAGCTGCTCAATCCGGCGATCCGCCTCGTGATCGACAAGGTCACCCGCATCGACGCCGGCGCCCAAAAACTGGAACTCGAGTCGGGTGCAGTGCTGCCCTATGACTACCTCGTCTACGCCGTGGGCAGCACCGCAAGCACCTCGACAACTCCGGGTGTGGCAGAACATGCGTTGTCCATCAACGAGTTCGAACATGCCCAGCAGGTACGCGCCCGCTATGAGCGGCTCGCACCGGAGGCACCGATCGTGGTCGTCGGCGCGGGCCTTACCGGTGTGGAGCTGGCCGGAGAACTCGCCGAAGCGGGCCGACGGGTGACCCTGGTCTGCGGCACCCAGGCGGTGCCATCCATGGGCGAACCGGCACGGCGTGCCGTTACCAAGCGGCTGGCCGAACTCGGTGTGGAGGCGCTGTTGCCCGCCACTGTCACCCGGGTGGACGAGCATTCGGTGACCCTGGCCGATGGACGCGAACTGCCGAGTGCGCTGACGGTGTGGACCGCCGGATTTGGCGTACCGCAGCTGGCCACTGACAGCGGACTGCGGACAGACCCACTGGGGAGACTGCTCACCGATGAAACGCTGGTGAGCGTCGACCACCCCCGCATCGTCGCGGCCGGTGACGCGGCCAGTCCCTCAGGGGTGCCGCTGCGGATGAGCTGCCAGGCCGCCGGGCCGCTGGCCGCGCGGGCGGCCAAGACTGTGCTGGCGTTGGTAGACGGGCTGCAGCCAGTGGAGGGCGGACAGATCTTCGTCGGGCAGAACGTCAGCATCGGACGCCGTGCCGCCGTCATCCAGACCTCACGGGCCGACGACACTCCGCGCAAGTTATTCATCGGCGGCCGGGCCGGTGCGGCCATCAAGGAAATGGTCTGCCGGGGAACGGTTTACTTCCTGAAGCAAGCCGCCAAGCATCCGAAGGCCTACTACTGGCCGCAGGGCGCCAAACGCGCCGAAGCCCTCAAGGTGCAGGCCTAGCGGTGTCCGAGGCCACTCACGCCGAGCTGTTCACCCACCTGCGCCCGCTGTTGTTCACCATCGCGTACGAAATGCTGGGCTCGGCAACGGAAGCCGATGACGTACTGCAGGAGAGCTATCTGCGGTGGGCGCAGGTGGATCTGAGCACGGTCACCGACACCAAGGCCTACTTGGCGCAGATCGTCAGCCGTCAATCACTGAACACCTTGCGCGCCAACAGCCGTCGGCGCGAGGAATACGTGGGTCCTTGGCTGCCCGAGCCGGTACGGGTGACCTTCGAGGGCGACCCCGCGGACGCCTCGACCGATGTGGTCCTGGCCGAGTCGGTGTCGATGGCGATGCTCGTGGTGTTGGAAACCCTGGCACCCGATGAGCGTGCCGTGTTCGTCATGCGGGAGGTCTTTGGCTTCGACTACTCCGAAATCGCCGCCACCGTGTGCAAGTCGGAGTCCGCGGTGCGCCAGATGGCGCACCGCGCCCGGGAGCACGTGCAGTCGCGCCGACGCCGGTTCACCCCCACCGACCAGCAAGCCGAGGAACTGACCACGAAGTTCCTGCTGGCCGCAGCGGGTGGCGATGTCGATGCATTGGTCGAAATGCTTGCCCCCGATGCGGTGTGGACATCTGATGGCGGCGGCAAGGTCAGCGCCGCACGGCGTCCGGTATACGGGGCAGACAGAGTCGCACGCGTCGCCATCGGGCTGTCGCGAGCGGCCGCCTCGTTCCCCGATGTCCGCATGGAGCTGAGCACCTACAACAGCACACCTGCCCTGTTGATCTATACCGAAGGACGTCTCGACGCCGTGCTGGCCGTCTCGATCACGGACGGCAAGGTGGCGCATGTTTTCGCGATCCGCAACCCCGACAAGCTGGCCACCGCCGAAACAGCGCGTCACATCAGCAGATAACCCGTGGCGATCCGGGCGGCTTATCGGACACAATCACCGGCGTGTTCTGTGATATCGACACTGCCGCGCGCATTGAATGCGCCGAAGCCGACACCATCGCCGCCGGAACCGCGAGGTGCAAGGACGGTCTCCTGATACCGCTGGCAGAGGGCATCGCGTCGTACGCCGGACCGGACTCCCCGATGAACAAACTCGCCGGACTCGGATTCAACGGTGTACCAACCGAATTCGAGCTCGACGCCGTCGAGCGGGAGTTCGCTGAACGTGGCGCCCCGGTGCAGGCCGAAATCGCGAGCCTGGCCGATCCCGCGATCTGCGAGCTGCTCACCGGGCGGGGCTACCTGCTGGTGTCTTTCGAGGATGTCCTCGGACTTTCCCTGGTCGATGTCCCAGCGCCGGTGATTCCCGACGGCATCACGGTGCGTCACAGCGGGACCGATGAACTGACCAGCTGGCTCGACGTGGTCGTCGATGGGTTCGCGGTGCCCGATGGCCAAGGCGTGGCTTCTCACGAATCATTTCCGCGCGAGGTGCTTTCCCACGCGATCGCCGCACTGTCCACGGTGCAGGGCGAGCAGCGATACATCGCCCTCCGCGAGGGCGCTGTCGCCGGCGGCGCAAGCATGCGCATCCTCGACGGAGTGGCTCAACTGAACGGTGCGGCGACCGCCGCCCCACACCGCCGGCGTGGTATCCAGACGGCACTGCTGACCACCCGGCTTCACGAGGCCGCCCGCGGCGGCGCGGACCTGGCGGTGGTCACCACCCAGCCCGGGTCGAAGTCTCAGCAGAACACCCAGCGGCAGGGCTTCTCACTGCTGTACACCCGCGCGATCCTGGTGAAGGGTCTGCGAAACTAGGTCGATGAGCCGCTTGCGCGAAGAGGAACTAAATCGATGAGCCGCTTGCGCGAAGAGAAACTGGGTCGATGAGCCGCTTGCGCGAAGAGAAACTGGGTCGATGAGCCGCTTGCGCGAAGAGCACTGCACCGTGCGCGTCCAGCAGCTCGGCAACCTCGGTGCGCCGCCGGCCGTGCTACGAGCTCTTGCCGGTGCCACCCGCGCGACCGCACGACCAGCACCCGCCGCATTGATCGGATCCTGGTTCGATTCGCGGGCGATCATCTCCCCATCGCTGTACACACAGCCGGTGTTGCCACGACAAGCGTTCAGCAGCAAGGTTTCTCATGTGGACTTTGTTCCACCGGGCGCTGTGGGCGGCGGCTGGATCGGCTATCTCGGATATCCGGACCTGCCCACCGGCGGCCAGGCACGACGGCTCCCTGCCGCCGCCGGCGGCTGGACCGATGCGGTGCTACGGCTAGACAATGACGAATGCTGGTGGTACGAAAGCCTTTTGGATGAGGGCTGTCCGGATTGGATACTCCAGGCACTGTCCCACCCCCGTGATCCCGCCCCGTGGTTCATCGACTGGACGGACCCCGACCGTGACCATCACCGCGTTGCCGTCGGCCGCTGCCTCGAGGCCATAGCGGCCGGCGAGGTATACCAGGCCTGTGTGTGCACGCAGTTCCGCGGCGCACTGGCGGGCGAACCGTTGGACTTCTTCGCCGACGCGATCACCCGGACCGCACCGGAACGCGCCGCATTCATCTCCGGCGCCTGGGGTGCCGTGGCCTCGTTGTCACCCGAATTATTCTTGCGGCGCAATGGCGTCGACGTCCGCTCCAGCCCCATCAAGGGCACCCTGGCCGCGAGCGAGGACCCCGCCGCGCTGTTGAACTCGGTCAAGGATGTCGCCGAGAACATCATGATCACCGACCTGGTGCGCAACGACCTCGGGCGCATCGCCGTCACCGGGACCGTCACCGTTCCCGAGCTTCTCGCCATCCACCCGGCACCGGGCGTGTGGCATCTGGTGTCCACCGTCGCTGCCCGAATACCCGAGGAGGCGACCGCCGGAGACTTACTGGCGGCCACGTTCCCGCCCGCCTCGGTAACCGGGACGCCCAAAACCCGTGCACGCCAACTACTGCGCCAATGGGAATCGGATCACCGCGGCGTGTACTGCGGCACCGTCGGCATGCTCTCACCCGCGGCCGGCCTGGAACTCAACGTCGCGATCCGCACCGTGGAGATCGCACCCGACGGCACCGCCGTGCTCGGTGTGGGAGGCGGCATCACCGCCGACTCCGATATCGATGCCGAATGGCAGGAGTGTCTACACAAGGCGGCCGCCACCGTCGACCTCACCGCGATCGCGGCACTCAAGCCCGCGCTTTGACCACCGCGTCGTAAAGGTCGCGCCTCGATAGCGCCGCGCCGGATTCGCCGATCGCCATCGCGCAGGACTCCCGCAACCCCATGCCATCGTCCATCAGCTCCTCAACCCGGGCCACCAGGGTGTCGATTTCGGGGACAGCGGGGCGACCACCGTCGAGCACCACCGTGATCTCCCCGAGCACATCACCCTCGGCCCAGGCGGCCAACTCGCGCAGGGTGCCCCGCAACACCTCTTCATGTGTCTTGGTCAGCTCGCGGCACACCGCGGCACGGCGTTCCGGTCCCAGCACCTCCACCGCATCAATCAGCGTCTCCGCCAGCCGTCGCGGCGACTCGAAGAACACACAGGTGCGGGGCTCCGCCACAAGCTCGGCAAGCCAGCGCCTCCGCGCCCCCTGCTTACGGGGGGCGAATCCCTCGAAACAGAAACGGTCCACCGGGAGCCCCGAGACGGCCAACGCGGTTGTCACCGCCGACGGCCCGGGCAGACACGTGATCGGTATCCCCCGTTTCACGCACGCGGCGACCAAGCGATATCCCGGGTCACTGATCGACGGCATTCCCGCGTCGCTGACCACCAGTACGTCGTACCCGGCCTCCAGATCGGCCAGCAGCGGCTCGATACGGCTGGCCTCGTTCTGGTCGTAGAAACTGATGATCTGTCCGCTGATCTGCACATCCAGCGATTTAGCGAGCGCCCGAACACGACGGGTGTCCTCGGCGGCCACCACTGACGTACTGGCCAGCGCCTCACGCAATCGAGGCGAGGCATCCCCGGGCTCCCCCAACGGTGTCGCCGCCAGCAGCAAGTTCCCCATCCCGCAAGAGTAAGTCCCCCGCCACCGTCGCTCGCCCCCGCATGCGGGAGGTGCCCCAGCCCGCCGCACCACGATGCCGGTCTCGGGTTCTCCCTTACGATCGACCGTGTGACCGTGCCCGCAACCCTGCCGCCGACCTCGGCAGCCGAGTCGGATCTCCAGTCGCCCGGGCCCCGGACACCGCCCGCAGACTTCGGCCCTACCGACCGGTTTCAGGGCTGGGTGATGACCGCCGTCATCACGGCCATCGCGGCTCTCACCCGGTTCATCAATCTGGGCGCACTCACCGACCGCGGCACCCCCGTCTTCGACGAGAAGCACTACGTGCCGCAGGGCTGGCAGGTCGTCACCAACAGCGTCGAGGACAACCCCGGCTACGGGCTCGTCGTGCACCCTCCCGTCGGCAAGCAGATGATCGCCGTCGGCGAATGGCTCTTCGGATACAACTCGTTCGGCTGGCGGTTCGCCGCCGCACTCTCGGGCACCATCCTGGTGCTGCTGGTCGCCAGAATCGCCCGGCGGATCGGCAGGTCCACGATGATGGGCGCCGTCGCGGGGCTGCTGCTGATCGCGGACGGCGTCAGCTTCGTCACCGCGCGCACCGCACTGCTTGACGTGTATCAGGCGCTCTTTGTGGTGGCCGCCTTCGGAGCACTGATCGTCGACCGGGATCAGGTACGGGAACGGCTGTACAACGCATACCTCGAGGGGCGTATCGGTGAGACCGTATGGGGTCCGCGTCTGGGAGTGCGCTGGTGGCGTTTCGGCGCCGGGATCCTGCTCGGTTTGGCCTGCGGCACAAAGTGGTCGGGACTGTACTTCATCGCGTTCTTCGGAGTCCTGTGCATCGCATTCGACATTGCGGCACGGCGCGCGTACGGGGTGCAACGGCCATGGGCCGGCACCGCGGTCCGCGATCTGGGGCCGGCTTTGTATGCGCTGCTGGTTATTCCGTTCGTCGTATACATGGCCTCGTACTGGTCGTGGTTCGCCTCCGAGACGGGCATCAACCGGCATGCCGAGGGACGCCAGATCGGGGTCGGCGGTTGGGTGCCCGACGCCCTCCGATCGCTCTGGTACTACACGCACAGCGTCTACACATTCCATTCGACGCTGACCAACGCCAACGGCAACCATCATCCGTGGGAGTCCAAGCCGTGGACGTGGCCGATGTCGCTGCGTCCCCTGCTCTACGCCATCGAGGACAAGAACATCCCCGGCTGCGGCGCCAATTCCTGTGTGCGCGCGGTGTTGTTGGTCGGCACCCCGGCCATCTGGTGGCTCGCGGTTCCGGTGCTGCTGTGGGCCACCTGGGCGACGGTGGTTCGGCGCGACTGGCGTTACGCCGCGGCATTGGTCGGCTACTGCGCGGGATGGCTGCCCTGGTTCGGGAACATCGATCGGCAGATGTACTTCTTCTATGCCACCCCGATGGTGCCGTTCCTGGTGATGATGATCGCGTTCATCATCGGCGACTTCCTACGCAAGCCGGTTGCCAATCCGGAGCGAAAAAAATTGCGAATGTTCATCGCAACGTTCTATCTGGCGCTGGTGGTCACCAACTTCGCGTGGCTGTATCCCATACTCACCGGCGCCGCGATCTCACCGTTCATGTGGAACATGGAGATGTGGCTGCCCAGCTGGCGCTAGAGCAGATCACGCGATACCGGGCAGGACATGCAGCGCGGCCCGCCCCGGCCGGTACCCAATTCCGACGCCGAGATGGCCAGCACCTCAACGCCAGAAGCTTCCAGCCGCGCATTGGTTTCCACATTGCGCTCATAGGCGACGACCACACCAGGGGCCAGCGCCAGGGTGTTGTTCCCGTCGTCCCATTGCTCGCGCTCAGCGGTCACCGGATCCAGACCGGTATCGATGACGCGCAGCTTGCCGATGCCCATCGCATCGGCCGCCGCTTCCACGAATGGAGCTGAACCCGAGATGCTGACCCCGCTGTCGGTGCGGCGAATAGTGAATGCCGACAACGAATCCTGGATCGCCGGATACATCACGACGGCATCGGCATCGACCATGGTGCACACGGTATCCAGATGCATCGACGCCCGTTCCTGCGCTATGGGCACCGCAAGCACAGTGTGGGCGAGATCGTCGTCAAATAGGCTGCGCGCCAAGGCTTCCGCACCGGCAGGCGTGGTGCGCTCCCCTACGCCGACCGCCACCACCCCGGGGCCCAGCAGCAGCACGTCGCCACCTTCGACAGGGGCGGAATGCGACTCATAGGCCCGGCGCACTCCGAGGAACCGCGGGTGATGCGCATAGATCAGATCGGTGAGCGAGGTCTCGCGCATCCGCGCCGGAAGAGCCAGCGAGGTGATCGCGAATTTGCGACCGATCCAAAACGACGAATCGCGGGTGAACAGCAGGTTGGGCAGCGGCTCGATGGCGAAATCCGATCCATGGTGCATGGTGCGCACCAACGACGGTTGTGCCACCTTGCCTCCCACCGGCAGCTCGTCGAACGTCATCCCACACATCAGCACGTAGGCAAGGTCCGCGGCCTCCAGCGACCTCAGATGCCCCGAAAGATCTTGCGCCAGAGCGTAACCCAGTCTGCGCGCGTTGACCGCCGCCGATATGCCCTGCACTCGGGCGGCACCACTGACCAGCGCCTCGCGCAACAATTCGGAGAGCAGCAACACCTCCACACCACGCGAACGCAGCACCTCGGCAAAGGCATCGTGCTCCTCCTGAGCACGCGCCACCCAGGGCAGCCCGTCGAACAGCAGCTGGTCGTTGTTGCGCGGAGTCAGCCGCTTGAGCTCGTCGCCGGGCCGGTGCAACACGACCGCCCGCAGCCGCCCCACCTCTGAATTGGCACCCAGCACTGGAGCATCCGTCATGAGAAGACGCTAGCCTGTCAGGCAAATCGAACATGTGTGCGATACTATGAGTGGGTGACAGCCTCTCCACACGCTGTGCAGGCATCCCTGTTCGGCGCACCACCGGTCCCGCGCCGCGAATTGGCGGGCGGCGCTTGGCTTGAGGTGCACCATGAATGGCTCGGACGTGCGGACCACCTCCTGGGCCAGTTGTTGGCACAGGTGCCGTGGCGTGCCGAGCGCCGCCGCATGTACGACCGCACCCTCGATGTCCCCCGGCTGGTCAGCTTCCACGATCTGAGCGCGGGCCCCCCGCCGCACCCGGTGCTGGAGGCCATCTGCGACCGCCTCAACAGCGAGTACGGCCCCGAACTCGGCGAGCCGTTCACCACAGTGGGCCTGTGCCAATACCGCGACGGCACCGATAGCGTCGCCTGGCACGGCGACACCATCGGGCGGGGCCTCCGCGAGGACACCATGGTGGCGATCGTAAGCATCGGCGCGACGCGCACATTCGCGCTACGGCCGCGGCTCGGCGGAGACTCGGTCCGCATCGCCGTGGGCCATGGCGATCTTCTGGTGATGGGAGGCACCTGCCAACGAACGTGGGAACATGCCATCCCGAAGACGTCCAAACCGGTGGGTCCGCGGATCAGCCTGCAGTACCGGCCCCGCGACGTGCGCTAAGAACGGACGGCGGCTACCGCCTTGACCAGTAGATCCGACGCGCGCTTGCCGTCCGGCAGCGCGGGCGGCACATTGCCCACCGCGACCGGACTGACCGTGACCACCACCATGTAGCGGCCGAGATATGCCGAGTAGTTCAGCACCTCCTGGCCGACGGCCTTGCCCGAGGTACCACTGAGTACGTCACGCTTCATGCCGAGCGTGCGGGCACCGTCGATGGCGGGTGCGTCGACCACCTCGGTCTGCCCCACGATTCCGTTGCCGCGGAAACCAACCTTCTTGCATTCCTCCGACACGGCAGGATCGAACGGGACCTCCTGGGAAGTCTCCACCGCTACCGCCACATACCGATTTCCCGCCCCCGTGGCGGTGAGCGCGGCCATGTTTCCCTTGAGCCCGGCCGGTACGGCACTGCCGCCGCTGTATTTGGCACAGCCTGCGGGGTCCACCGTCATCCCCGCCGGTAGCGGCGCGGGCGAGAGCAGCTTGGGATCCATCCCCGCTGGTTCCATCGTCTTGATGGCGAACTCCGGCCCGAACTGACTCTTCAGCGCGGCAATGTTGCCGATCTTGACATTGTGATTGACGGGATCCTGGACGGTTCGACTACAACCCGGCACCGCGAGCGCAAGCGCACAGGTGGCCCAGATTCCCCAGCTCTTGACGGTCACCGGCTTCGACACCCGGCCACTGTATCGATTCAGACCGAAAAATCGATGGCACCTATAGGGAACAATGTCTGTGTGGCCAAGAGTTAGAAACTGTGAGGACGGTGTGAGATGAAGACGGTGGTTAGGCTGACACGGTTGTGTCTGATGACAGTGGGCGTCGGCGCGTTGATGACCCTGACCCCCGGGACGGCACTCGCCGATGACGCACAGTCGGTCATCAACCAGTACCAGTCGCAGGGCTACCAAGTCATCATCGACCGAAACGGCTCCGCCCCAACCAACAAGTGCACGGTGTCCAACATCCGCAACGGGCAGGACGTCTATCGCACCGAGTATCAGCGCACCTGGATGCCCAGCGGCAAATGGCTGGTGCTGCCGGTTCGGGTGCTTGACCACAAATTGGTGTACATATCCCTTAACTGCAACGTCTAGTTAGCCTTACCTAACCCGATTTGCCGGTTCGCTGAGTGCTGCGCGCTCGCAGGTCCCGTTACGCGGTCCGCCTAAGAGGGCGCGAAGCCCCGGCTGTGAATTTGGCGTTAATTTCGCCGACCGGGAATCAATCTGGGTATTACCGCGTTGGACTGGACAGATTCACGAACGTTGATGATTCAGCGAGTCGGGAATTGGGTCTTTGTGTGGTATGCGGACACATCTGCGTAACACGTGGGCCACGGGGAACGAGGCGAGAGGAGTGAAATCGTGAAGAAATTGTTATTTGCAGGTATTGCCGCAGCTGGCATCATCGGTGCATCGCTGGGATCGGCAAGTGTCGCACTCGCCGGACCAAGCGGATCGGGCGATGCCAACGCCGTCATCAATGACCTCAAGTCCAACGGGTACCGAGTGATCGTCTCCAAGACGGGTGCCGGTGACCTGACCAAGTGCACCGTCGAGTCGGTCACACAGGAGTCGCCCGTCAACAACGTGCAAGCAGCACGTGACGTGCGAAACAACCCCACCACCGTGCCGACGGTCGATCGCAAGGTCGCGCATGTCGCGCTGAGCTGCTGAACAAACACAGCAGTAACCTGACAATGCCCCGGGCCACAAGCCCGGGGCATTGTTGTCTCTACTTCAGATGATCGACCAATGCGCCCTCGGCGCCGAACAGTTCGGCGCGCCACTGGTCCAGGAGCGCCTCGGTGTCGAGATCGTCGGGGTGGAAGTCCTTCTTCATATAGACGGCCAACCTGCCGATCATCCCGTCGTTCAGCAGCGGTCCCCGGACCAGGCCGACCGTTTCGCGGAGCACCCGTCCAGGCTGGCGCCGGCCGTCCGGATCACTCCACGCGATGGAGAACCACGAGCCCGCCGTGGCGAATGGCACCGTACCTGTCCAGATGACGGCCATCACCGCACGCCGTAGCCATTCGGGCCCGCCGACCGCACGGTAGACGTCGAAGGCCACCGATTTGTGCTCCAACTCCTCGATGGCGTGCCAGTACAACAGATTCCGCACCTCGTCGTCGGTCACCATGCCTTGCAGCTCCCCGCTCTCGAGCAGCCGCTCGGCCAGAACCGCGGTGTAGTGCTCAAGCGCTGCGGTGGCGGCGAGCATGGTCAGTCGGACGTACTTGAGGCGGTCCATGTTGGGCAGGTACTTGTCGACGAGGTCTTCAACCTTGCCGGAGCGCCGCCCTATTGTCTCGACCATCTTGCTGCGATAACCCATTTCCGTGAGCTTCTCGTTGAGCTCGCGATGGTGCAGGCCGTGAGTGACTTCCTGACCGATGAACCCGGCGACGCGTTTCTTGAGCGTCGGCTCGGTGATCCTGTCGGCGTAGCGACGCACCGATCGGACGAAGAACTCCTCCCCAGGCGGGAACACCGCGGAGGCGCCCGCCAGTACATGGCTCAACGCGATGTCGTTGTCGGCGAAGTGCCTTCGCATCGGGACGGGGTCACCAAACCAAAATCTGATGCGCCGCGTCTTCGGGTATGAGGCCGTTACCGGAGCAGCCATCTCGCACACACCTCCACATTGATCGTGTAACTCAGTGTTACACGAAACGCTTACGTTTTGAAGTAGTGCGTAAAAGTTAAGGGCTTAGGTCCTTACAGCAGCCCGGGAACGATGGCCTTGCGCTCGCGCGGGTACTCGTCGGGGAAGGTCTCGCGATACCACCGGTGGATCGACAGCGCCCTCGGCAGCAGATTGGCGATCGAGAACAACACGAAAACCAGCCCGGGCAGCGTCCACGCCATGAGCGCCCAGCCCGCCCAGAGGATGATCTCGCCAAAGTAGTTGGCCGCCGACACCCATGTGAACGCACCGCCGTACGGAATGCGGTACCCCTCGAAGCCATCGGATCGCAGGTTGATGAGAATGCGGTCGGCCTGGAAGTTCACGATCCAGCCGGCGACCGCGACAAGTGCACCGAGGAAGAACCGGGGATCGGTGAACCAGGCGGAGCTCTGCAGATGCGCGGCAAAGGCGACCGCGTATCCGTTGGCGAAACCATTGACCGCGTTGAAGACGAAGCCGAACGCGATCCCGCTGTAGGGGAAACGTTTTCCGCTGCCCTTGCGGGAGAGCGGATAGATCAGTCCGCGATACAGGTAGTGGCACTGCCACAGGATGTACAGCACGAGCGCCGGTGCACCGTGGTGATGCGCGACGATCCAGAAGGTGACCGTGAACGCCCACCACTGCGGACATTCGAAGATCAGCCAACCGATCTTCGCGGGGGCGGTGAACCTCTCGTCCGGTTTGGCGAACCGGCCGTAGGGATTGGTGAACCAGAAACCACTGACGAAGGTGACGACGGCCAGGATTACTAAGAAGATGATCGCACCGTGATACAGCTCGGTAAGCACACCGGGACAGTACCGAGTGAACGGTGGTTCTAAGCAGGGTCGATGATGTTCGTCTTCAACTGGTTGGCAACCTGACCGGCGACCTCGGCGTTGTCGGTGGCGCCCGAGGAGGTCACCCCGTACACCACATTGCCCGTGGTGTGCACGCGCGTGGCACCGGTGCTGTCGGCCCACGTGATCGTGATCGGGTTATGCATACCGAAGGTGTACGCATCGGGCGACTGCGCCCTGCACTTGGTGAATGCCTCTGTCAGCCGCCGAAATTCCGATTGGGCAGCGGGCTTGTCAGGATAGATCGCGATGACCTCGTGCAGCATCTGATGCGGGTCGGTCGTGCTGCCGACATTGAGCTGACGGAATGCTTGCCAGCCATCGCCCACGTCGCCTTGTGATGTCGCGTGCAACAACCCACACGGATCCCCAGGGTCGACGGCGGGCCCGTAGATCGGCGCCGAGTCGGTCTGTGTCTTGTCTGCCGTGGGAAAGCCGAGGGATTTGATCTCATCGAGCCCGGCGAACAGCGAATCTGCTGCCGCAGCATTGACTTTGAGCTCGGTCACCTCTGGAGCGGATGTTTGCGTGACCGGACTGACGGGATGAGAGCAGCCGGCAACCGCGACAAGGGTGAGAAGGCCTGATCCGACCCATGCTGTCCGCGCCATCTGAAGATTATGGAGGGTCAACCTGGGAAATCCCTGGGTGATCGGCGTCGATCAGGTGAAATCTGGAGCGAAGGCGTCCGCCGCCGCGGCAATCTGAGCGGCGGCGTTCTGCAGGACGGCCTCACCGTGGCCGAATCCGGCGATGTTCGCTCCGGTGGCAGCCAGTCTGGCAAGGGAGTTCACCGCGGCCTCCCAATCGGTATTGAAGACACCGAGGATGACCTGTCCGTTGAACTCGGCCGCCGCATCACCCGTCAGCACGGCATCGGCCGCGGGCAGGTAGAGGGCGATGCTGCCCGGGGTGTGGCCCGGCACCACGATGACGCGGGTACCGCCCGCGAAGTCCAGGACGTCACCGTCCCGCACCGGATGATCGATGCGGCATGCCGGTCCATGCGGCGGCTCCTCGAACCCCGGACGCAGGGCCCGCTCCCCGGCGGTCAACACAGGTAGCGGACCGCGCCCCTCTCCTGCGACAAAGGGTGAGTCATCTTCCCCCGCAATCACTTCGGCCTGCGACCAGGCGGCGATCTCCGCGGCGGCCCCGACATGGTCCTCGTGAAAATGCGTGAGCACGATCCGGGCAAGATCCGCGCGGTCCTTACCGAGACGGTGAAGTGCTTGTTCGATCAACGCCGCGCTGTCCGGCCACCCGGTATCGACGAGCGTCACCCCGTCGGGCCCCAGCCAGAGATAGCAGTTCAGTAGATGCGCCCGACCGCCCGGAATACGCAGACGGTAGAGCGAGGGCGCGAGCCGCTGCAGGTCGAGAGACGGCATGCCCACGACGCTACGTGGCGCGCCAGAACGCGCCAGGAGACAGCACCATGGCAACGGCCGACATGATCAGCAGTCCGACATATGCCCAGGCATGCGCGGTGTCGGGAAGCCGGGGCGGCCGCCGCCGCAGCCACACCACCACCGGCAGCGCACCGATCAGAAGCGCAGCGGCAGAGCGGAAATCCACCGCACCGACGAGGTACGGCTCATGCGTCACCGCAGCGGACGCGCTTCCAAGAAAGACCGCCAACGCCGGCACGCTGATCGCCAGCGTCAACGGATTCGCCAGCGCGGTAGCCGTATTCATCGGCTGACCATTGCGGCGGAGCAAGGGAACTGTCATCACACTGCCCCCCACCCCCAGGAATGAGGCGGTCGCACCGATGGGGACGCCCAACATGGGCGAGATGGCGAACTCCCGTTGGGGGCCGTCAATCACGGTGGGGCGGTGCAGGAATCCGGGGCGCAGCAGCACATCGGCGATCGTGATCATCAGATAGGCCACGAATCCCCACGTGGTGAGGTGCGGAGGCGCCAGCCTGACCAGTCCCGCTCCGAGAGCACCCCCGCACCCCAGCAAGGCAATGAGCGCTACCGCACTTCTCAAGTACACCAACGTAGTACGTGAGGTCGCCACGGTGGCTACCGCCGCGTTGACCACCATGACGACCGCCGAGGTCGCCACGGCCACGTGCATCGCTGCCCCACCCCATGCACCGTCCACCCAGACAATCACTGGGACGGTGACGAATCCGCCGCCGAAACCGAACAGCACCGTGGTGAGCCCCGTCAGAACTCCGATCACCACCAACACGATCACGCTCATTGGACCAGTCCAACCGGCATGACGCGTGCAGACAATCGAATGCTGGCTCAATTCATTCGAGTTTCAGCCATATCCTGGTGGGATGCGGAACGTACCGCTCGCCGATGTCGACCACCTGCCCCACGACGTATTGCCCATCAGCACCGACTACGCCAACGGGCAGCTCTTGGATTGGCACGAGCATCGACGTGCCCAGTTCCTCTACGGAACCACCGGCACGATGATCGTCGACACCGATGCCGGAACCTGGACGGTGCCCACGCGTCGCGCCGTCATGATCCCCGCGCGCACCCGTCATCGAGTGCGAATGCTGGAGGTGCGCACCGGCAGCCTCTATATTGAGCCGTCGGCCGTTCCGTGGTGGCCGTCATCGTGCGTGGTCGTCGACGTCGGCCCATTGATGCACGAACTTCTCAGCGCAGCAGCAGATCTGGCCGCCGACTACGACCTCGCGGGACGCGACGGAGCGCTTACCGCACTCCTGCTGCATGAACTGGCGTCCTTCACCGCGCTGCCGTTGCATGTCGATGTGCCGCGGTCACCCGACCTGGCGCGGCTGTGTCACGAGTACCTCGACGCTCCGGATGTCTCGGTCTCCAATGCTCAATGGGCGCACCGCCTGAACACCAGCGAGCGCTCGCTGACTCGCCGGTTCCGCGATGAGGTCGCGATGAGCCCAGCGGCGTGGCGGGTACGGGCGCGACTACTCGCAGCGGTACCGCTGCTGCGGCAGCAGTCGGTGAGCCAGGTTGCCGGGCGGCTCGGCTATGCCACACCCGCCGCCTTCTCCTACGCCTTCACCCGAGCGTTCGACATAGCCCCGTCGCGGATCCGATGACCTAGAGTTCACGGCTATGAGCCGGACCGCGATCATCATCATCGTCGGAGTTATCGCAGCACTGGTGTTCCTCGCCGTCGGCGCTCTGGTCAAGAGAGTCGGAATTCAGGACGCCGTCACCCATTTCCTGGTTGCCTGGGCCAGCGTTGCCGTATTCAACATGAGCGTGGGCGTCTTCGAGGCCGGATATGGCGTTGCCGAGGAGCTCCCGGTGTTGCTGGCGGTGTTCGGGGTCCCGGCGGCGGTTGCCGGGATCGGCTGGCTTGGTGCTCGGCGCCTCGCGCGGTCCTGACTACCCACGCCACAGCCTCGAAGCACAGGTCAGCGCTTGACGATACTGTGGGGCGTATGACGACAACGTTCGTCGGGATAGCAGTGATCGTGGCGATGACCTTTATCGGTATCGGCATGAACGCTGGGCTCTTCAATACCCGCAGGGCACGACAGGCGATACCGCCGTTGGTGGCCCGGGCAGCAGCTCCTGTGTATGCACTCAACCGCCGTATCGGTAACCCGGGCCGCACCGCGAAATCTCGCACGGAAGCCGAATCACCCGACGAATCCACGGACTGAATTGGGCTCCGTCTCGCGCGTGTCGCGGTAAAGAAAAACCCCCGGCAAGCCGGGGGTTCATGGTGGAGCTAAGGGGAATCGAACCCCTGACCTTCTCGATGCGAACGAGACGCGCTACCAACTGCGCTATAGCCCCAAGACGCTAAGACCTTACCAGCCGGTCCCGCGCCAGACCGAATCAGATACCTACTGGCCGACAGCGTGCGGCATGCGGTACTGCCGCGGCTCATCGTAGTAATCCAGGTGCTCGAAAACCGGGTCCTCGTCGTCGATTTCGAGGACGGCCGCTCCCGGACGGCGCAGGCGCTGCGGAACCACATCGAGCTCACGGTCCGCGACGTTCTCCACGCCGACCACACGCGCACGCTGGTAGCGCGCCGCACGGCGACGGCGCAGCTGCTCCTCGATGCGGGTCTGACGGCGCAGGTAGCCCAGGTAAAGCACCGCCATCACGGCCAGCGCGCCGCACGCCCACCACGCGGAGCTGGTCGCGGTCGCGGCCACCACTCCGGCGATCGTCATTGCCGCAACCAGACCGATCAGCACACGCTTCCGGAACGCGAACTTACGGGCGTTCTCCCTGGCCATGGTGTCCGGGTCAAACCGGCGGCGCCGCGACGAGCTGTACACCGGCGGAGCCTGGTGGCGTTCCCGCGTCGGTTCGGCGGGGATGGCCAGACCCGAGGTGTCGTCGACGTACTCGTAGGTGCCCGAATTGGTTTCGGCTCCGGTGTGCGCGCTGGGCGCCTCCTCCAAGTCCTCAAGGTCATCGGACAGCGCGGCATCGCCGGCGGGCAATGCGGTCGCATTCTCGTCGACAACATCGACGTCGACGGGCTCGTCGGTCTCGACCTTCTCGGGACGAACCTTGCGCACCGCCATGGCTTTCACGGCCTGCGCCGCGTCCTTGTCTTCCTCGGTGGGCGCACTCGCGATCACTCCGGTCGAGTCTTCGTCGTCCTCGTCCTCGAGTTCGTCGATGTCCTCGCGACGGAAGTCCGGGTCGCTGCGGTGACCGGCAGCGGGACCGGTGCGGCGCAGCAGCTTGGCTGCTTTCCCGTTGAGGACCCGGGTCGCCAGGGCGACATCACTCGTGCGCTTCACCACGTCACGCTTGTTGATCAACATCGGCACCAGGACAAACAGCCACAGCACGACCAGTCCGATCCACAACACCGATTGGGGGATGCTCGGCATCT
Organism: Mycobacterium sp. NGS15; assembly: GCF_059813245.1. NCBI lineage: Bacteria > Bacillati > Actinomycetota > Actinomycetes > Mycobacteriales > Mycobacteriaceae > Mycobacterium > Mycobacterium sp. NGS15. Next base: position 549,081 of record NZ_JCALEF010000006.1, read on the forward strand.
CGGCCTGCTCCTTTCTGCGCGCGTCAGGTGTGCCTTGCGCCTAAGCCTCAGGTCAAGGCTAGGTTGGCGATCTGCGCACGCTATGAGGCGCGCCGATACCAATTACACACCTGTAATTCTACAGGGGCAAGCATCACAGGCCCCAATAGTCACATCTGTCTCAGTAATATCCGGCGATTCTGCGTCTCACGACACTTTTGAGCGGGAAAACGTCGTGAGACGCAGACTCGCGGCGGGGGTGTCGGAGCGCGGTGGGACGCTGCCGTCATGGGGGAGATTCCAGCATTACCCGCCTGGCCATTCCGATCAGCCGATGTACTCGCATCCGGCGCAATCTCCGAACGCCGGCTGCGCCGGTGGTATCGGCAGCTGTATCCGGGCGTGTTTGTGCCGAAAGATGCACAGATCACCGCAACCGAGCGGGCCGTCGCGGCCTGGCACTGGTCGCGACGCCGCGGTGTTGTCGCTGGGCTGTCGGCAGCTGCACTGCACGGTGCGAAATGGATCGACGGCGATCGTCCTGCTGAACTCGTGTTTGGCAACTACCGAACACCGTCCGGATTGACGGTCCATCGGGATCTGTTACTCGCCAACGAAATCACCGAGGTCGACGGCATGAAAACCACGACGGCCGCACGCACGGCGTTCGACCTAGGGCGCCGGTTGGCTGTTAGCCACGCCGTAGAACGGATCGATGCCCTGATGAACGTGACCGGCCTGACCACATCCGGGGTAGACGCGGTGCTGACCGCCCATCCGGGCGTCCGCGGGGTCGTGCGCCTACGCGAGGTGCTCGAACTCGTCGACGCGGGAGCCGAGTCACCACAAGAAACCCGCACGCGCCTGCTCCTGGTGCGCAGCGGCTTCCCGAAACCCCAGACACAGATCCGAGTATTCGACCGGTTCGGGGACTTCGTCGCACGAGTCGACATGGGATGGGAGGAGGCCAAGGTCGGTATCGAATTCGACGGTGCGCAACATTGGACGGATGCGCGCCAACGATCCCGGGACATCGACCGTGCCGCCGCACTCACGGATGAAGACTGGACGATCATCCGGGTGACCTCGGAGCTGCTTCGGCACCGTCCAGGCACGATCGTCAGCCGCGTCGACGAAGCACTTCAGATCGCGAGTCTGCGCCTCACGACGGTTTCCCGCTCAAAAGCGTCGTCAGACGCAGACTCGCGGGGAGATACAGGAGACACGGGAGGAACAGAGCGAGCTCAGACCCAGGCGGCATTTCCGGAACGCACCAGCATCGCGGCCACCGAACCCCGCACCTCTTCGACCGTCATCGCCACCAGCAGGTGATCACGCCAGGCACCGTCGACGTCGAGGTACCGCCTGAGCAGCCCCTCCTCGCGAAAGCCGACCTTCGACAGCACCGCACGGCTGGCCCCGTTCTCCGGCCGCACCGTTGCCTCCACTCGGTGCAAGGTGACAGGCCCAAAACAATGATCGAGCCCCAGCGCGAGCGCCGCCGTCGCCACTCCTTGCCGGGTGACCGTGCTGACCACCCAGTACCCGATCCACGCCGAACGCAGCGCACCGTGCGCGATGTTGCCGATCGTCAGCTGCCCGACGAAATGACCATTCAGTTCGATCGCGCACGGAATCATCCGCCCCTTACGGGCCTCGGCCCGCAGACCCGAACACAACGCGGGCCATGAGGACACGCCATGGCGCGCCATCCAATCGACCTCCGAGGACGGTTCCCACGGTTGCAGATGCGTTTGGTCGGCCAGCCGCGCCCGGCTCCACGCCATCCCATCCCGCAACCGGATAGGCCGCACCGACACCACCCCTGCAGGTACACGCAGTTTCCCGAGCGACATCGGCCAACCGGGATGCGCACTCTCCTGACGCCAGACGCTCATCCGGGCTCCTGGTCTTCGCGCCAGACGCTCATCCGCGCTGCGCCAGGAACGCGACCTCGACGATCTCCCCGGTACGGACTTGTTCCACTTCGGCGGGCACGATCACGAGGCAATTCGCCTCCGCGAGCGTCGCGAGAAGGTGCGAGGACGCACCCGGCGCACCCAGAATCTGCACCAGATACTCCCCCGTGTCCTGGTCACGCATCAGCTGACCGCGCAGAAAACCCTTGCGCCCAGCGATAGAGGTAATAGGAGACACGGTGCGCGCCCGCACAATTCGGCGCTGCGCATGCCGGCGCCCCAGCGCCAACCGGATCAGCGGCCGCACCATGACCTCGAAAACCACCAAGGCGCCGACCGGGTTCGCAGGCAGCAGGAAGGTCGGCACCGCGTCGCGGCCCAGCTGACCGAAGCCCTGCACCGAACCCGGATGCATGGCAATGCGCCCGACTTCCATATCGCCCAGCGCCGAGAGTGCCTCGCGAATACCCTCCGCAGCGGCCCCGCCGACAGCACCGGAGACGACGACAACCTCTGCCCGGTTCAGCTGCCCCTCAAGCACCTCGCGGAACGCTGCGGGCTCCGCGCTGACAATGCCGACCCGGTTCACATCGGCGCCCGCATCGCGGGCGGCGGCCGCCAGCGCATAGGAGTTCACGTCGTACACCTGCCCGTTCCCCGGTGTGCGATCGACGTCGACCAGCTCGCCCCCCACACTGATCACCGACAGCCGCGGCCTCGGATGCACCAGCACTCGATCACGTCCCACCGCCGCCAGCAGCCCGACCTGGGCCGCACCGATGATGGTGCCCGCCCGCACGGCGACATCGCCGGGTTGCACGTCATCACCGGTGCGCCGCACGTAGTCACCCGAACGCACCGCGCGCAGCACCTTGACCCGCGACTCACCGCCCTCGGACCAGCGCAACGGCAGCACCGCATCCGCCAATGTCGGCATGGGGGCACCGGTCTGCACCCGCACTGCCTGACGGGGTTGCAGCCGGGTGGGCGTGCGCTCCCCCACCCGCACCGTGCCGACGACGGGTAGCTCGACCGTTCCGATCTCGCCGTTGGATTCCTCTACGTCGTCTTCCTCATCCGGAACACTGCCCTCACCCGGGCTGATCACGCGCACAACGCCACCGGCGGCCTGCACATCGACGCTGCGCACGGCATATCCGTCGATGGCAGCCTGATCGAATCCAGGCAACGGCCGAACGGTCACCACTTCCTCGGCGCACAACAAACCCTGGGCCTCGGCGATCGCCACCCGAACCGGGCGCGGTGCGACCGCAGCCGCCGTCACTTTGGCCTGCTGCTCCTCGACCGAACGCACTGGTGCCTTTCTTACTTACTCCGAATCCGGCAGCGTGGTCGGTCCCAGACCCAGCCGTTCGACCAGCCACTTCCGCAAGCCCGGACCGTAATCGTCGCGGTCCAACGCAAAGTCAACAGCAGCCTTGAGATAGCCGCCGGGATTTCCCAGGTCGTGTCGGGATCCGCGATGCACGACGACATGCACCGGATGCCCCTCTTCAATCAACAGCGCGATGGCATCGGTGAGCTGTAGCTCGCCACCAGCACCCCGCGGAATCCGCTTGAGCGCATCGAAAATCACCCGGTCCAGCAGGTAGCGCCCGGCCGCAGCGTAGTTCGACGGGGCGTCCTCAACCTTCGGCTTCTCCACCATTCCCTTGACGCGCAACACATTTGGGTTGGCAGCATCGGGGACAATCTCGACGTCGAATGCGCCGTAGGAGCTGATCTCCTCCGGCGGCACCTCGATGGCACAGAGCACGGAGCCGCCACGCTTGGCCCGAACCTTGGCCATGGTCACCAGCACACCACGCGGCCACACCAGGTCATCGGGTAGCAGCACCGCGATGGCGTCCTCGTCGTCGTCGAGAACCGGCTCCACACAGCCCACGGCGTGTCCGAGGCCAAGCGGCTCGGCCTGAACCACCGATTGCACCTTGATGAGTCCGGGCGCGCGGCGCACCTTCTCGAGCATGGCGTGCTTCCCGCGGTCTTCGAGCGTGCCCTCAAGCACCAAGTCCTCAACGAAATGCGCGACAACGCCGTCCTTGCCCTCCGAGGTGACGATCACCAGGCGTTCGGCGCCGGCCTCGGCGGCCTCCTCGGCCACCAGCTCAATCCCCGGGGTGTCGACCACCGGCAGTAGTTCCTTGGGCACGGTCTTGGTAGCCGGCAGAAACCGGGTGCCCAGACCTGCGGCGGGCACCACGGCGGTGCGCGGGATGGACACGTCAGGGGCCGTCATAGCCACTCACCCTAACCACTGACCACGGAATTGCGCTGGCAAGGCGGTACCGTCACGGAATCGGCGATCCCCAGAGCACCCCAGAGAACATCAAGGACGTCCTGCGGCAACAGATTGTGCAGGCACGACGGGCGATGCCGCGTGCTGACCGCGAAATTCAGAACGACGCGCTCACCGCGCATGTCGTGACGGCAACCTCGGGGCTTGCGGTGATCGCCGCCTACTTGCCGGTGGGATCCGAGCCCGGGTCCGTCGAGATGCTCGACGCCCTGCTGGCCCGGGGCGTACAGGTCCTGCTGCCGGTCGCGCGCAACGACCCGACAGGGACTCCGACGGCGCTGAGCTGGGGCCAGTACCGCCCGGGAGAGCTGGTGGACGCCACCTTCGGCCTGCGGGAACCGGCGCCACCGGTGTTCGGTCCGGCCACCCTCGCCGACGCCGAGCTGGTGTTGATTCCGGCGCTCGCGGTGGACAGGCAGGGTAACCGGCTGGGCCGGGGTGCCGGGTTCTACGACCGATCGCTGGGGTTCGCCGCACCGTCCGTGGCCCTCATCGCACCCCTGTATGCCGGTGAGATACTCGATGAAATCCCGGCGGGTTCACACGATGTGCCGGTGACTCACGCGCTGACCGCCGACGGATTGGTCACACTTGGCTGAATCCCCAGGCCGCTCGGTGGCGGATCTAGCACTCCAAACGGTAGAGTGCTAGTGGCATTCACGGCTTGTCAGTTCCTGGAGGACCCCTCATGCCCACCTATTCCTATGCATGTGCCGACTGTGGCGACAAGTTCGACATCGTCCAGGCGTTCACTGACGATGCGCTGACTGTGTGTCAAAAGTGCTCGGGCAAGCTGCGCAAGCTGTTCAACTCGGTGGGCATCGTGTTCAAGGGCAGCGGCTTCTACCGCACCGACAGCCGCTCGGGCAGCGTGGACGCCGCCGCGAAGAGTGATTCCGGTGCCAAGAGCGAATCCAAGCCCTCCTCGTCCGAGACGTCAGCGAGCAGCTCGTCGGCGGCGTCGAGCACGTCCAGCTCCTCCAGCTCAAAATCCGCGGCCACCGCGTCCGCGGCCGCCGGCTGACGAGTTATCCACAGCGGCGAATTGCCCGGTGACGCGGGGACACCTGCCGTCCTAGCGTGAGGGCATGGCTCGTTCGCCCCTCGATCCCACTGTGCTGCAGCGCGTATCGGCGGCACTTCGCCCTGATTGGGCACGGACAGCACTGGCTCGCAGAATCACCGCGGCTATCTTGGTGCTGTTCGCGGCGGTCTTGGCATTCCGCCCCGACCCGGCCAACGGCCGCACCGATGTGGTGATAGCCGTCCATGACATCCCTCCCGGCACGATTCTGACCGGCGACGATGTGCGTCTTGAAAAGCGTTCTACGACAATTCTTCCCGACGGTGCAAGTACCGATGCAGGAGTCGTCGTGGGTGCGACGCTGGCCGGGCCGGTCCGTCGCGGGGAAATGCTGACCGATTTACGCGTGCTCGGGCCGCGATTGGCCGAGTCGGCCGCCGGCACAGACGCGCGCATCGTCCCGGTACCACTGGGCGACGCCGCGACACTCGACATGATCCGCACCGGAGATATCGTCGACATCCTCACCGTGGCCGACCACGGCCCGGGTGCGACAGATGCCTCGCCACCTGAGGCCGCCGTCCTGGCAACCGGCGCGGTGGTCGTGTTGGTGTCACCGAAACCCGCCACCAAAGGCGTTGGGACGCAGCGGGTGGTAATGGTCGCATTGCCGCCACAACAGGCAAATCGTGTCGCTGCAATCGCGCTAGTGCAGGCGGTAACGCTGACCTTGCGTTAGTGTCAGAGCATGCTCAAAGGATTCAGAGATTTCCTGCTGCGCGGCAACGTCATTGACCTCGCGGTCGCGGTAGTCATCGGCGCCGCCTTCACCGCGGTGGTCACCAAGTTCAGCGACGCCATCATCCAGCCGTTGATCAATCGGATTGGCACCGGCCCTGATTCGGATCACCCTGCGCTCAGAGTCAGTATCGGCAGTGGGCAGTATCTGGACTTCAACGTCTTGATCACCGCCACCATCAATTTCATCCTGATCGCGGCGGTCGTCTACTTCCTGGTGGTGCTGCCGTACAACACGCTCAAGAGTCGCCTGGCCAAGTCCGGTGAGGACCCCGCGGCGGCAACCGAGGCAGAGCTACTCGTCGAGATCCGCGACCTGCTGGCCGAGCAGAAGAAGGCGTCCTAGCCCTTCTGCCCGGCCCGCCGGTGCGGCTATTTCATGTCCCAGGTTTCGCCGTAGGTGGTGACGCTGTCACCCGCGCTGCTGATCAGCCGTGCATAGGGGCGTAGCAGCACACCACCGGCGGCACCGGTCACCGTGCCATGCGCATTGGATACCGCGACAGCACCCTTGGGGCCCGCGATGGCCACCGAGAACGTCGCGACCTCCTGGATGCCGGGGCCATTGCCCAGGTCAACGTTGATACCCGCCGAGGGCAACAAGTTCGTGGTCTGCACATACGAAGCTTCCGGGGTGCCGCCGAATGCGTTCGGAATACCGTAGAGAATCGAGGTATTCGGCGTCGTGTAGTTGAAGTTCAGCCCCACACCCAGCGACCAGGGGTAACCCACCTGATAGCCCAGCTCCAGCGTGCCCTCGAACGCATCGGCCCCCGGACCCGTCACCTCATAGACCGCGCGGCCCGAATGGAACCACTCACGCGTCAGGCGGTTGCGGTCAAGCGGGAACACACCGTTCAAAAAGGTGTCCCACTGCTGAATCCGAAGCGTCCGCCCCTTGCCATCGACCAGGGTCAGCTCATCATCCAAACCCGCCGTCGCCGTACCCGCCCCGATGACTGCCAGGCCAACCACGCCCGCGACGACGAGTACCACTCGCATGAGGGTGTTGTGCATAACCTGCCAGATGGCAACTGTTCTCATTTAGTTCCCTCAATTCTCAGGGCGGATGTACGCCGCGGCAAATGCCTACTTCGCCAGGACCACATTGTTGCTCAGGCGGGCCAAACGTAACGGCCAAATCATCTCTCTGAGTTTCCCGAATGTTTCTGGGAGGCTAACTCACAGCAGATACACAGCTCTTGTTGCTGCGCGACGCCCATTACTGTGCGTGGCGTCCAGTACTGTGCAGTGTCCTACGTCAGCGCACCCATTAAGTAATGGCGACTACCGCATATCCCAGGTCTCGCCACACGTGATGACGCTGCCTCCGGCACTGCTGATCAAGCGTGCAACAGGACATAACAAAGCACCCCGCCAGCCGTCCCGGTTAACGTCCCGTGGGGCATGGGACACCCAACCGCGCCCTTGGCGCCGGCCCGGACCCTCACCGCGTAACCGCACGGCCCGAATGGAACCACTCACACGTCGGGCGGTTGCGATCGAGCGCAAACCCTCATTCAGAAGGTGCCCACTGCTGAATGCGCCGCCGTGGCTACCCTTTTGAGCAGCCGGCGCGCATAAGAGTTGCCCTCGACCGCCAGATGACGCCTCGACCTATGTGAGGCCGTTAGTCCAGCAGCAAAACACTTATGAGGAAACGTTTGTAGCCCAGATGTCAGCGAGGATTCGCTATTTCATGTCCCAGGTTTCGCCGTAGGTGGTGACGCTGTCACCCGCGCTGCTGATCAGCCGTGCATAGGGGCGTAGCAGCACACCACCGGCGGCACCGGTCACCGTGCCATGCGCATTGGATACCGCGACAGCACCCTTGGGGCCCGCGATGGCCACCGAGAACGTCGCGACCTCCTGGATGCCGGGGCCATTGCCCAGGTCAACGTTGATACCCGCCGAGGGCAACAAGTTCGTGGTCTGCACATACGAAGCTTCCGGGGTGCCGCCGAATGCGTTCGGAATACCGTAGAGAATCGAGGTATTCGGCGTCGTGTAGTTGAAGTTCAGCCCCACACCCAGCGACCAGGGGTAACCCACCTGATAGCCCAGCTCCAGCGTGCCCTCGAACGCATCGGCCCCCGGACCCGTCACCTCATAGACCGCGCGGCCCGAATGGAACCACTCACGCGTCAGGCGGTTGCGGTCAAGCGGGAACACACCGTTCAAAAAGGTGTCCCACTGCTGAATCCGAAGCGTCCGCCCCTTGCCATCGACCAGGGTCAGCTCATCATCCAAACCCGCATGCGCCGTCGCCGCCGTCGCAAAGAGAGCAACAAGAGTCATGACTAGGGCGCCAACCGCCAACAGACCGTGGCGGGCCCAGCCCGATACCTTGCTCAACAGCTTCATTCTGTTCCTATCAGTCCCCTCATGGCGAACATGAGAATTTCCTAAGCGACGGACAGAAGGACGATATCGGCACGGTGACGGCGCGGCAATCTGAACGGCCGTTCTGTTCAAGATCGACTCACCCGCCCCTCACCACGACTGTGAACCGGAAGTTAGCCAAACCCGGGACATCGCCGGGTTAACAATTGGGTGAACGAGCGATTTGCTGGGAAACACGCGAACACGACAAGGAAACCGACACCCCGAATGGGTATGCAGGCCTCGCGACCTGCCGGATTTACGCGTTCGATATGCGGGAATTCCTTAGCCGTGATGAGGCGGAACGTTATCGCGCAACCACCGATCACTTTCGTGCATGCCGCGCGAATCGTTCACATCGCGTTCATCTGGCCCCAAAGACGGCATGGCCTGCCCGAAGATCCGGTCGATATCCGCATTGCTGGGACTTGTTCCCCCCTCGCCACTTTTGTGGCGAAGGTCACAATCGCAGTGCTCCGGGGCCGACACCCGATCAGATCTCCAGGCTGGATAGCTGCTCGATGATCTGAATCGCCATCGGTGTCACCGTGGCCATCCCATCGCGCACCGCGGCGCGCGTGCCCGCGATGTTCACTACCAAGGTGCTGCCCGAAATGCCCGCCACTCCACGCGACAGACCCGCCTCGGTGACACCCGCCGCCAGCCCCGACGACCGGATGGCCTCGGCGATGCCGAGCAGTTCCCTGTCGAGGAGTGGCGCCGTGGCCTCGGGAGTGACATCGCGCGGGGTGACACCCGTGCCACCCACGGTCACCACCAGGTCCACACCGCCGATGACCGCCATATTGACGGCGTTCTGGATCTCGGCCAGGTCCCCCTCGACTGCCACCACACCGTCGACGACGATTCCCGCCTCCGAGAGCAGCTCGGTGACCAGCGGACCACTGGTGTCCTGGTCGCCGTGGGCTGTCCTGTCGTTGACGATGACGACCAGAGATCGCCCCACCGGTCCCACCTCAAGCTCTGTCATGGAAGCAACCGTAACGGCTCGCAGGGACATCTGGGTCATCGGGCGACCTCACCCAGGATCACGTCGGCGGTCTTCTCCGATCCACCGTTGCCATCGGAGTACGTCAGCGTCACCTTGTCCCCCGGCGCCTTGGAGCGCACCGCCGCCACGAGCCCGTCAGCGCTGTTCACCGGGCGGTTGTCCACCTTCGTGACGACCGCGCCATTGGGTATCCCGGCCTTCTCGGCGGCGCCGCCGGCGACCACTTCGACGATCCTGGCGCCCTGGATCTCCTTGTCGTTGCCGACCCGCACCCCCAGGGAGGCGTGGGTGGCGTGGCCGTTGGCGATCAGCTGATCGGCGATCCGCTTGGCCTGGTCGACCGGAATCGCAAAGCCCAGGCCGATCGATCCGCCCTGCGTCTCGCCGCTGGAATCGCCACCCATGGTCGCGATGGCAGAGTTGATTCCCACCAGCTCGCCATTCAAGTTGACCAGCGCACCACCGGAGTTACCCGGGTTAATGGCGGCATCGGTCTGAATGGCGTCCAGCACGGTGTCCTGATTGCCCGCCTGTCCCGCCGTGAACACCGGCCGGTTGAGCGAGCTGACGATCCCGGTGGTCACCGTGCCATCCAGACCCAGCGGCGAACCGATCGCGACAACCGACTGGCCCACAACCAGATTCGCGGACGATCCGAGTGCGACGGGCGTCAGGCCCGAGGCCCCGGTGATGCGGATCACGGCGATGTCGGTGGCGGGATCGATTCCTACCACGGTGAACGGCGAGTTCTTGCCGCCCGCAATGGTGGCGGTGGTCTTGGCGCCGGGCTCCCCTGCCGCCTGCACGACGTGCGCGTTGGTGAGCACCAGACCATCGGCGGAGAGGATCACCCCGGATCCCTCTTCGCTCGAACGACCCATGATCGTTTCCAGCTTGACGACACTCGGAAGCACCTTGGCCGCAACCTGTTCCACCGATCCCGCGGGCAACGCTGCGACCGGCTGGGCGGCAGACGGGCGCCCCGGGGAGATGGGCGTCAGGCCGGTGCTACCGCTCGTGGCAACGGGCGCCTTGTGCTGACGGTCGGCGACCACCGCACCCACCGTCCCGCCCAGACCACCGGAGACCAGAGCCAGAACCACAGCCCCCACCACAAGACCGCCACTGCGTCTCCCCCGCGGCTCCTGAGACTGCTGCGACGCGGGGCGCTGCTGGTTCGGCGCTGCCGGGTAGCCGTATGCCTGTCCCTGGTAGTGCTGACCTGACTGGGCGTGGTGCGCCGGTGCTTGATGCCCATGTTGTTGTCCGGAATAAGGCCCGGACGGCCGGTAGGACCAGCTGCCGTGGGGGTCGTTGGTCATAGGAACTTCCTCACACGTCCTTCATAGGCGTTCACGATCGACTAGCTCGGGTGCCACGCTGCCGGAGGGGACTGAGAATCCACTGAGATCTCCCTCTCGTTTGGCACAGAGTTCCGGCGGCCAGTCGCGTCGCCCATGTTCGGCGACCTGACGGGCCCCGGCCTGCCCGGAAGTAGTACATGCATCGACGTACCCGGGGCCGGGTTACCGTCAACCACCGCACCGGACTCCGTCTCCTCGACCTTGATGGCGCCACCATGTTTCAGCACAACCTGTTTCACGATGGCCAACCCCAAACCAGAGCCCGGCATTCCCCGAGCCGGGGTGGCGCGGTAGAACCGCTCGAAGACCAGATCCCGTTCGGCGGGCGGGATCCCGGGACCGCGATCGGAAATCACCAGCTCGGCGTGCGCAGCATCAACCTGAGCAAGCCGCACCGACACCGTGGTACCCGATGGGCTCCACTTCGCCGCGTTGTCGAGCAGATTGAGAACCGCTCGTGACAGTCCCGCCGCATCTCCGTAGACCTGCCACGGCTGCATGACGACGTCGAATTCGATGTCGTTGCGGCGGCGTCGAACTCGTTCCAGGGCACCATCCACGACTTCGACCATGTCCACCGGCTCGTGCACGATATCGGCGCCATCGCCGCGCGCCAGATCGACCAAATCGCCCACCAATGTGGACAATTCTTCGATCTGGGCAATCACATCGAGTTGCAGCGCCTCCATCTCCTCGTCGGGCAGACGCGGAGCGCCCGGTTGCATGGCGGCCATCAGCAGCTCGGTATTGGTACGCAACGAGGTCAGCGGAGTGCGCAGCTCGTGGCCGGCATCAGTCACCAGCCGCGCCTGGCGGTCTCGAGACTCTGCCAGGGCACGCAACATCGTGTTGAAACTGATGGTGAGTCGCGCCAATTCGTCACTGCCAGTAACGGCAATGGGTCGCAGGTCGTCGGTTCGGGCCACCCGTTCGGCGGCGTCGGTAAGCCTAGCCACCGGCCGCAACCCGGTACCGGCCACCATGGCGCCGGCCGCGGCCGCCACCGCGACACCCACGCCACCGACGATCAACAACACCCAGCCCAGTCGCCGCAGCACGGTATCGGTGGGGTCCAGCGATTTCGCCATGATCAGGGTGCTGCCATTGTCGAGCCTAAGAGCAAGCACCCGTTGGTGATTGACAGTGCGCAGCGACTGCTCCAGTTCGCCGCGGGTCACCGCCTGCTCGGGTGCGCCGTAAGGAATGGTCTGTCCCTGCTGAGTCGCCGAGAAGGTGATCAGCCCCGGGAAGATCAGCTTGGCGTTGACATCGGCCGAATACGCAGTGCCCTCGATGGCGCGACGCGGATCCACCGACAGCAGCCCGCTGCCGATGAGCAGATTGGCGCGATCGTTGAGCTGCTTGTCGACATCGCGATACAACGCCGTGGATACCAATAGGTATGAAGCGACGGCCATCAGCACCACGACCATCGCCACCATCGACATCGCAAGCAACATCACGCGCCAGCGCAGCGATACCGATGAGCTGGTTGCCCGCAGCGGAGAGAACAGTGCAGAGCTAGGTCTGCGCATCCGTAATGTCGCCATGGTGATTACGGAGGGGTCTCCCGCAGCACATAGCCGACACCGCGAACGGTGTGGATGAGCCTGAGCTCTCCCTCGGCTTCTGTCTTGCGCCGCAGATAGCCGACGTACACCTCGAGCGCATTGCCGGATGTCGGAAAGTCGAACCCCCACACCTCTTCGAGGATGCGGCTACGTGTCAGCACACGACGAGGATTGGCCATCAGCATTTCCAGCAGCGCGAATTCGGTGCGTGTCAGGCTGATGGATCGAGTGCCGCGATACACCTCGCGGGTGATGGGGTCGAGCGTGAGGTCACCGAAGCTCAGCGTGGCAGCGTCCGCCGATTCCTCCGCCGTGGTCCGGCGCAGCAGCGCGCGCATCCGGGCCAGGAGTTCCTCCAGCGCGAAGGGCTTGGGCAGGTAATCGTCGGCGCCCGCGTCGAGGCCCGCCACCCGCTCGGAGACCGAGTCCCGGGCGGTCAGTACCAGGATCGGCAGATCGTCTCCCGTGCTGCGCAACCGGCGGCACACCTCAAGACCATCGAGCTTGGGCATCATCACATCGAGTACCAACGCGTCGGGGCGGTCCGTGGCAATGGAGTTCAGCGCATCGACGCCATCCTCGGCGAGATCCACCGAGTACCCATTGAAGGACAGAGACCGCCGTAACGACTCACGCACCGCACGGTCGTCATCGACTACAAGAATTCGCACAGGCACCAGTGTTAACCGTGCGGCTGAGATATTACTGAGGAAGCCTGAGAATCAGGCCTCGCAACGTTCAGCGACGGTCGAAATCGATGAGCCCGAGGCGGGCAGCCTTGAGCAGGCGGCGGGGAACCTTGTGGTTCTGTCCGCCGACAGTGACATTGACCAGCTCAGTGGCGGTGGCCTTCCACTGCGCGCGCCGGCTACGGGTATTCGAGCGGGACATTCTCCGCTTGGGGACGGCCATGGTCGCGCCCTCTCCTTATTTCTCAGGTTTCTGTGTCATTCGCCCGCGCCGCGCCAATATGTCGGGCGCAGCGAGCGACAATCACCACACGATAGCCGGTGGCTGACATGAGCTCCAAATTTGCCCTGATCAATCCAGGCCGACGTGCCGCATCGTGGCGGTTTCGTATCGCATCGCGCCGGCAGAACGCGGCGTATCGATACGTCCGTTGAGCTCGGCCAACCACTTGGTTGGCCCAATAGATTGACGTTTTGGTGGGTGAGGTAATTTAGCAGCGCACGAGCAGTCGATGCCGACCTCGAGAGGACTTCCGATGAGCCGCATGCGCGAAGAGGATCAGAAATCGTGACCATTGCGCCGGTAAGAATTGGGAACTGTTCAGGCTTCTACGGTGACCGGATATCGGCCATGCACGAGATGCTCACCGGTGGTGAACTCGACTATCTGACCGGCGACTATCTGGCCGAACTGACGATGCTCATCCTCGGCCGCGATCGCGCCAAGGCCCCCGAGCGCGGTTACGCCAAGACCTTTCTGCGCCAGCTCGAGCAGTGCCTCGGTCTGGCTCAGGACAAGGGCGTGACGATCGTCGCCAACGCCGGCGGACTCAACCCCGCCGGTCTGGCGGACGCCATCCGCACACTGGCAGAAAAACTGGGTGTTGCGACCGCGGTCGCCCATGTGGAGGGCGACGATCTGCTGCCCCGCGCCGCGGAGCTCGGGCTGGGATCGCCACTCACCGCCAATGCCTACCTCGGCGCCTGGGGCATCGTGGAATGCCTCAATTCCGGGGCCAACATCGTGGTCACCGGTCGCGTCACCGATGCCTCCGTGATCGTGGGCCCCGCCGCCGCACACTTCGGCTGGCGCCGCGACGACTACGACAAGCTCGCCGGCGCGGTCGCGGCCGGGCACATCATCGAGTGCGGCACCCAGGCCACCGGAGGCAACTACGCCTTCTTCACCGAGATCCCCGACCTCTCGCACCCCGGGTTCCCGCTGGCCGAGGTATATGAGGACGGATCGTCCGTGATCACCAAGCACTCGGGTACCGGCGGCGCGGTCAGCGTGGGTACCGTGACCGCGCAGCTGCTCTACGAGATCACCGGGGCCCGGTACGCCAACCCGGATGTCACTGCTCGCATCGACAGCATCGAGCTGGCCCAGGAGGGTCCGGATCGGGTGCGCGTCTCGGGTGTGACGGGCGAGGCGCCCCCGCCGGATCTCAAGGTGTCGCTGAACGCCTTGGGCGGCTTCCGCAATCAGATGACCTTTGTCCTGACCGGGCTGGACATCGACGCCAAGGCCGAGCTGACCCGCAAGCAGCTCGAGACGGCTCTGTCTTCCCCGTCGGGGGCCCCGCAGGAGATCCAGTGGACGCTGGGCCGTACCGACCACCCGAATGCCGACACCGAGCAGGCCGCCAGCGCCCTGCTACACGTGATGGTGCGTGACTCGGACCCGAACAAGGTTGGCCGCCAGTTCTCCAATGCCGCAGTGGAACTGGCCCTGGCGAGCTACCCGGGGTTCCACGTCACCACGCCCCCTAAGGAGGGCGAGCCGTACGGCGTGTTCACTCCGGGATACGTCCCCGCGGAAAAGGTGCCGCATATCGCGGTTCTGGCCGACGGTTCCCGGATCGATATCGCACAGGCGGCGCAGACACAGCCGCTCGCCGATGCCCCGGCAGCTGCGCTGCCCGAGCCGCTTCCGGCCGGGCCAGTACGCCGAGTCCCGCTGGGCACGCTTGCGGGAGCCCGTAGCGGTGACAAGGGCGGCAGTGCCAACGTCGGCGTCTGGGTGCGCACCGATGAGGAATACCGTTGGCTTGCACATGCTTTGACAATCGACACACTGCGAGAGCTGCTGCCCGAGACCGAGCAGTTGGAGGTGGCACGCTACCTGCTGCCCAAACTGCGGGCCGTGAACTTCGTCATCCAGGGCATCCTCGGCAAGGGAGTGGCCTATCAGGCCCGGTTCGACCCGCAGGCCAAGGGCATTGGTGAATGGCTACGTTCCCGCGAGATCGACATTCCCGAAAACTTGCTAGAGACAGACTGATGAGCCGCCTGCGCGAAGAGGAGACAATCTAGTGACCCAGTGGAATACCCCGGAGCGCAAGGCGCTTCGGGAGACGGTGCGCGACTTCGCGGAACGCGAGATCCTGCCGAATGTCAATGAATGGGAACGCGAGGGACTGATTCCTCGTGAGTTGCACCGCAAGGCAGGCGATCTGGGCCTCCTCGGCCCCGGCGCGCCCGAGGAAGTCGGTGGCGGCGGCGGTGATGCCATCGACCCGGTGATCGTGTGCGAGGAACTGCACTATGCCGGTGTGCCCGGCGGCGTGTTCGCCTCGCTGTTCACCTGCGGAATCTCCACGCCGCACATGATTGCCTCGGGCGATCAGCGACTCATCGAAAGCTACGTAAAGCCCACTCTGGCCGGTGATCTCATTGGCTCGCTGGCCATCACCGAACCTGGTGGCGGATCCGACGTCGGGCATCTGACCACCACGGCCAAGCGAGACGGCGATCACTACATCGTCAACGGCGCCAAGACCTTCATCACCTCCGGCGTGCGCGCCGATTATGTGGTGACCGCGGTGCGTACGGGTGGACCGGGCGCGGCGGGAGTCTCGCTGCTGTTGATCGACAAGGACACACCGGGATTTGAGGTCGCACGCAAGCTCGACAAGATGGGCTGGCGCTCCTCGGACACCGCCGAGCTGTCCTTCACCGATGCGCGAGTGCCCGCCGAAAATCTGGTAGGCAGCGAGAACACCGGCTTCGCGCAGATCGCCGGCGCCTTCGTATCCGAGCGCATTGGCCTTGCTGCCCAGGCATATTCGAGCGCGCAACGCTGTCTTGATCTGACGGTGGAATGGTGCCGCAACCGAGAGACCTTCGGGCGCCCGCTCATCTCCCGGCAGTCCGTACAAAACACACTCACGGAGATGGCGCGTCGGGTCGATGTCGCACGGGTGTACACGCACGCCCTGGTCGACCGCGCGATCGCCGGTGAATCCAATCTCATCGCCGAAGTGTGTTTCGCCAAAAACACGGCGGTTGAGGCCGGCGAGTGGGTGGCCAACCAGGGCGTCCAGTTATTCGGGGGTATGGGCTACATGACCGAGAGCGAGATCGAACGGCAGTATCGCGATATGCGCATCATCGGGATCGGCGGCGGCACCACCGAGATCCTCACCTCGCTGGCCGCCAAGCTCCTGGGGTACCAGTCGTGACGATCCTGCGTACCGCCGTCAACGTCAACTCTCCCGAGTACCTCGACGCGGCCGAGGCGATGACGACCAAACTGGCCGAGGTCAACGCCGAAACCGCGAAGGCGCTCGCCGGCGGCGGCGACAAATACGTTGCCCGCCACCATGAACGAGGCAAGCTGCTGGCGCGTGAGCGCATCGAGCTCTTGATCGACCCCGACTCCCCATTCCTGGAGCTGTGTCCGCTCGCGGCATGGGGCAGCGATTTCACCGTCGGCGCCTCGCTGGTCACCGGTATCGGCGTGGTCGAGGGCGTCGAGTGCATGATCGTGGCCAACGACCCCACCGTGAAGGGCGGCACGAGCAACCCCTGGACGCTGCGTAAGGTCCTGCGGGCCAACGATATCGCCTTCAAGAACCGCCTACCCGTGATCTCATTGGTAGAGTCCGGCGGCGCGGACCTGCCCACCCAGAAGGAGGTATTCGTTCCTGGCGGGCAGATGTTCCGCGATCTCACCCGGCTTTCGGCTGCCGGCATACCGACGATTGCCCTGGTGTTCGGGAACTCGACCGCAGGGGGCGCCTACATCCCCGGCATGTCCGATCACGTGGTGATGATCAAGGAACGCTCGAAGGTATTTCTGGCCGGTCCCCCGTTGGTCAAGATGGCGACCGGCGAAGAGTCCGACGACGAGTCTCTGGGCGGCGCCGAAATGCACTCCCGCGTTTCCGGTCTGGGCGACTATCTGGCAATCGACGAGCAAGACGCGGTACGCCTTGGGCGCCAGATCGTTTCCCGACTGAACTGGGTCAAGAAGGGCCCCAAGCCCGCGGCGGTGGTCGAACCGATCGCCGACCAGGAAGAACTCATCGGCATCGTACCGGGAGATCTGCGCATCCCGTTCGACCCGCGCGAGGTCATTGCACGCATCGTCGACGGGTCGGAGTTCGACGAGTTCAAAGAGCAGTACGGGTCATCGCTGGTCACCGGGTGGGCGCGGCTACATGGGTACCCCATCGGAATCCTCGCCAATGCGCGCGGCGTGCTGTTCAGCGAGGAAGCACAGAAGGCCACCCAGTTCATCCAGCTGGCCAACCAGACCAACACTCCACTTCTTTTCCTGCACAACACCACCGGGTACATGGTGGGCAAGGAATACGAAGAGGGCGGCATGATCAAACACGGCTCGATGATGATCAATGCCGTGTCCAACTCGACGGTGCCGCATCTATCGCTGATCGTCGGGGCCTCATACGGCGCGGGGCATTACGGCATGTGCGGGCGCGCGTACGACCCCCGTTTTCTGTTCGCTTGGCCCAGCGCAAAGTCGGCCGTGATGGGCGGTACCCAGCTCGCGGGTGTCATCTCCATCGTGAGCCGGGCGGCCGCGGCAGCCCGCGGCCAGGCCGTCAACGAGGATGCTGACTCTGCTATGAAAGCCGCCATCGAGGCACAGATCGAAGCCGAGTCGCTGCCCATGTTCATGTCCGGGCGTCTCTACGACGACGGGGTCATCGATCCCCGCGATACTCGGGCCGTGCTCGGTATGTGCCTGTCCGCCATCGCCAATGGACCAATCGAGGGGACGTCGAACTTCGGCGTCTTCCGGATGTGACACGTAAGGAATCCGTGACTGTGCCTTCAATCACCTCTGTTTTGGTGGCCAACCGCGGCGAGATCGCCCGTCGCGTTTTCGCCACCTGTCGCAAGCTGGGCCTTGGCACGGTCGCCGTGTACTCGGACGCCGACGCCGACAGCCCGCATGTTTCCGAGGCCGATGCCGCGGTCCACCTGCCCGGCACCTCCAGCGCCGAGACCTATCTGCGCGGTGAGCTGATCATCGCCGCGGCCAAGGCCACCGGTGCCGACGCCATCCACCCCGGCTACGGATTCCTTTCCGAGAATGCCGATTTCGCTCGCTCAGTCGCCGATGCCGGCCTCACTTGGATCGGCCCGCCGGTCGCCGCCATCGAGTCGATGGGCTCGAAGATCGAGTCCAAGAAACTCATGGACTCCGCCGGTGTACCGGTGCTGGGACAGCTCGACCCGGATACCGTCACCGCCGATCAGCTCCCGGTGCTCGTCAAGGCCTCCGCCGGGGGCGGAGGCCGCGGCATGCGGGTAGTCGACAAACTCTCTGACCTGCCAGACGAAATCGCTGCCGCACAACGGGAAGCCCAATCGGCGTTCGGGGATCCGACAGTCTTCTGTGAGCGCTACCTGGGCACCGGTCGACACATCGAAGTACAGGTGATGGCCGACACTCACGGCACGGTGTGGGCGATCGGTGAGCGCGAATGCTCCATCCAGCGCCGCCACCAAAAGGTTATCGAGGAAGCCCCCTCTCCCTTGGTGACCCGAATCGACGGCATGCGAGAGCGGCTCTTCGAGGCGTCACGCACTGCTGCGGCGAGCATCGGCTATGTCGGCGCAGGGACCATGGAGTTCCTGGCTACCGACGACGGCGAATTCTTCTTCCTGGAAATGAATACTCGCCTTCAGGTTGAGCATCCGGTCACCGAGTGCACCACGGGGCTCGACCTCGTCGCATTGCAGATCCAGGTGGCAGAGGGCGGCGAGCTTCCCGCCGAATCGCCTGCCATTCACGGTCATTCGATCGAGGCACGCCTGTACGCCGAGAATCCGGCGGCCGGGTGGCAACCGCAAAGCGGCACCGTGTACGCGTTTTCGCTTCCGGACACCACGTCCGGTTCCATCGCCAATTTCCACGTCCCCGGCCACCCCGGACGCAACGGAATCCGGTTGGACTCGACCATTGTCGACGGCAGCGTGGTGTCAGTGCACTACGACCCCATGCTCGCCAAGGTCATCACGGTCGCGCCAACTCGCACCGAGGCCGCCCGCCTGCTGGCCTCAGCACTGGAACGCGCCCGCATACATGGCTTGATCACCAACCGTGATCTGTTGGTCAACGTGTTGCGCCACCCTTCGTTCCTTGCCGGCGACACCGACACGTCGTTCCTGGACAAGCATGGTCTCGATATCCTTGCCAGGCCCCTGGCCGACGAAGCCGCGCACCAGTATTCGGCACTCGCGGCAGCACTTGCCGACGCCGCCGCGAACCGGGCACACGCCACCGTCTGCGGCGCATTACCCAGCGGCTGGCGCAATTTGGCTTCCGGATTCCAAACCAAGGAGTATCGCGAAAGCAGCGAAGCCGTCTATAGCGTGCGCTACCGCCTGACCCGCGCCGGGCTGACACTCGATGGAGACTGGCCTGCCATCGAACTGGTTTCGGCGACACCGGATCACGTGGCACTGGTGATCGACGGCGTCCGGCGGGGCTTCGATATCGCACGCTACGGCGAAACCGTCGAGGTCGACTCACCGCTCGGTCCGGTCGCGCTGACTGTAGTGCCCAGGTTCACCGACCCCAGCACTGAGGTGGCGGCGGGCTCGCTCATCGCGCCGATGCCGGGTGTGGTGTTGCGACTGGGTGCCGTGGTCGGAGACACCGTCACGGCAGGGACGCCGATCGTCTGGCTGGAGGCCATGAAGATGGAGCACACCATCGTCGCCCCCGCCGACGGCGTCATCGAGATCCTCAATGTCGAACCGGGACAACAGGTCGAGCTGGGCACCGTACTGGCACAGTTGGCCGCCAACGAAGGAGAGTCATGACCGTCACCAATCCCTATGTCGAGTCCGATGAGCGCAAGGCGCTGCGGCAAGCGGTGGCCTCGCTCACCGGCAACTACGGCCACGAGTACTACCTGGAGAAGTCCAAGACTCACGCCCCCCTGACCGAGTTGTGGGATGAGGCAGGAAAGCTCGGCTTCTTGGGAGTGAATATTCCCGAGGAGTACGGCGGCGGCGGTGCCGGTATGTACGAGCTGGGGCTCGTCTTCGAAGAGCTCTCGGCGGCTGGATGCCCGCTGCTGATGATGGTGGTATCCCCCGCCATCAATGCCACCATCATCGCCCGCTATGGCACCGACGAGCAGAAGAAGAACTGGCTGCCCTCGATGGCCGATGGCACCTTCACCATGGCGTTCGCCATCACCGAACCCGACGCCGGCTCGAACTCGCACAACATCATCACCACCGCCAAGCGCGACGGTGGTGACTGGATCCTCAACGGGCGCAAGGTCTTCATCTCCGGTGTTGATCAGGCCAACGCCGTGCTGGTGGTGGCGCGCACCGAGGAGGCCAAGACCGGCAAGCTCAAGCCCGCGCTGTTCGTGGTGCCCACCGACACCAAGGGGTTCGAGTACACACCCATCGATATGGAGCTCGCGCTCCCGGAGCGACAGTTCCAGGTGTTCCTCGACGATGTACGGGTGCCCGGTAACGCGCTCGTCGGCTCCGAGGACGCCGCACTCATGCAGCTGTTCGCCGGTTTGAACCCCGAGCGAATCATGGGTGCTGCCAGCGGAGTTGGCCTTACTCGGCTAGCACTGAACAAGGCCACCGACTACGTCAAGACCCGCCAGGTGTGGAAGACCCCGATCGGCGCGCACCAGGCCATCGCGCACCCGCTCGCCGAGATCAAGGTCGAGCTGGAACTGGCCAAGCTCATGATGCAGAAGGCCGCCACCCTGTACGACTGTGGCGACGACTGGGGCGCCGCGGAGGCGGCCAACATGGCCAAGTATGCCGCGGCGGACGTGGCCTGCCGCGCCGCCGACCGTGCCGTACAGTCCTTGGGCGGCAACGGATTGACCTCCGAGTACGCCGTAGCTCCACTGCTGAATCTGTCGCGCTTCGGGCGTATCGCCCCGGTGAGCCGTGAGATGATCCTCAACTTCGTGGCGCAGACGTCCCTCGGCCTGCCCCGCTCGTACTAGAAGGAAAGGTCCGCCGAATGGCGAAAGAATCTGAGACTCTGGTCCAGTACGAGGTGGATGGCCGCGCCGCCCGCCTGACGCTCGATTCGCCGCACAACCGCAATGCGCTATCCAGCGGGTTGGTGCTGCAACTGCGAGAGGGGCTACAGCGGGCCGCTGCCGACAAGACGGTGCGCGCCGTGGTGCTCACCCACACCGGCAACACCTTCTGCGCGGGTGCCGATCTGTCGGAAAGCTCAGCGGTGTCGTCCGATCCCCACGATGTCGCCAAGGACCGGGCCGGCCAACTCACCGCGCTATTGCGCGACATCCTGGAACTGCCGCTACCCGTCATCGTCGCCGTCAACGGCCATGTGCGAGCCGGTGGCTTCGGTCTTGTGGGTGCTGCCGATATCGCGGTAGCGGGACCCGACAGCACCTTCGCACTGACCGAAGCACGCATCGGAGTCGCGCCCTCGATCATCTCGCTGACGCTGCTGCCCCGGCTCACCGGCAGGGCGGCCGCACGCTACTTCGTCACCGGCGAGAGGTTCGACGCGCGGGTAGCCGCGGAGGTCGGTTTGGTGACCACGTCCGTCGACAGTCCCGAGGCGGTCGAGGCCGCGGTCACGTCATTAGTGGATGACATCGCGCTCGGTTCACCGCAGGGACTGGCCGAGTCGAAGAAACTCACCACCGCGCCGATCCTCGCCGATTTCGATGCGCGTGCAGTGGAGTTGACAGAAACCTCCGCGCGTTTGTTCGTGTCCCCCGAGGCGCAGGAGGGCATGCTGGCGTTCCTGCAGAAGCGTCCTCCTGCCTGGCAGGTGTGAACCAGGCAGCACTATGGATGTAGTGCGCTGAGCAACACTAATGAACCGCGTGCCTTTAAGCGCCATTCGTCGTAGGCTCGGCGGTGATGAGCAACCTCCCTGAGCGGGTTACCGCATCGATGCGGGCCGCAGACGCCGATCGCATGCGCGTCGCGCAGCTGTTATCCGACGCCGCCGCGCAGGGTCGGCTGGAGCTCTCCGAGTTTGAGGAGCGCCTCGCCAAGGTGTACTCGGCAAATACGTACGGTGAGCTTGATCAGCTCAGCGCAGATCTGCCCGCGGTTGCTACTTCTCAAGTTCGCGGTCAAGACAGCAAGCCGGCCCCCTCAACGGTGCTGATGGCGATCATGAGCGGATTTGAACGGCGCGGCCGCTGGAACGTACCCGGCAAGCTCACCTCTTTCGCACTATGGGGTGGCGGCGTGCTGGACCTGCGGTATGCCGACTTCACCTCCAACGAAGTGGAGATCCGCTCCTTCTCCATCATGGGCGGCCAGACGATCCTCCTGCCGCCCGAGCTCAACGTGGACGTCACGGGCGTCGCGGTGATGGGCGGCTTCGATCACTCGGCGAGCGGCCGTGGCGTACAGGGCGCCCCGCATGTGACGGTCAAGGGGTTCTCGTTGTGGGGCGGCGTGAACGTCAAGCGGAAGCGGCGCAAGCGGCGCGAGGCGCTCGGAGAGCGCTAACAAGATCCAGAGCGCCGAAGCGCCACAGTGCATTCACAACCTGACGGCGCCGGTCGATATCCAGTTCTGCCGCAAGGACTGCATCAAGATCACTCACGGTGAACCCCTCGCCGAGCGCTAAGAGTCCGTCAAGGTTCACCACCCCGCCGAACGTGATATCCCGACCACGGGCCACCAGGTGGGTCCGATCCGCACAGATGATTGATTGCACCACTCCGGGGTATGCCCAGCCGAATGTGGCAGCAACGGGAGGATCATCGTCACGCAAGGCCGCCACCTTCGGTGCCCGCAGATATCCGGCGGTGCGCTGCTTGGTCGCCACCAGTTCCATCGTTGTCGCCAATCCGGATATCGCTTCAGGGGCACCAAGGGTCTCCATCACCAGTTGACGGACATCCTCGAAGCTACGCGGCTCGCCCGCCGCGTCCAGCCGCGCACCGAAGTGGTCCGTCATCAAGTCCGAGAACGATTTTCGGATGTTTGGCGGAAAGAGTGTGACCCCCAGAAACACCGAGGGACCTCCGTTGCGGAAGAGGTGGTAACGCCCACGGGGAATGCACACAAAGTCGCCCGGGCGCAGGGTGTAGCGGCTCGCGCCGGGTAGCAATCGGTCGAAGTCGAATGAGACCTTGCCCAATGACGGGTTCTCGAACAGCTGATGTTGGTCGATCCCGTCCGCCGGCCACACCCAGAGTTCCTTGTGGCCCGGGCCCAGGTGGAAGATCAACGATGGCTCGTCATCCTTGTGAATTCCGAAGGGTGTCCATTCCACATCGGCGATGAAGGTATAGATATCCGCGCCGGACACCAGGTCGCGGTCCGGGACCAAGCTGCGCACCACGGCCTGAGACAACGCGGCAAGACCCAAATCCCAAGAGGAGACGTCGTTGATAGCGACGCATGCGGGACGACCGTCGGCGTTCTCGGCCAGCCACTCGGTCAACGGCTGCGCACCTCGCGGCGCGATACGCGAGAGTCGCTCGGTGAGCTTGAAGTCGAACTCGCTGCCCCGGAAGGCGCGCAGCCGCAATCCTTTTCCTCCGACCGTGGTCGCCGTAGTCACTGCCGACGCTATCCGATCGGTGATCACACCCTGATCCGGAACCAGCCCGGGAATGAAGACCGTTTCCTCATAGTGAGGGGCCTGGTCCGCGACGAATTGCCGCCAGCGGGGGTCATGGACGAACACTGTTCCGCCTCCGTGCTTGCGTCCGGGCGTGCGTGGCCAGTGGGACGGCCACGCACGCCCGGCGTCCACTCTTAGTGGCTGGCAACCATTTCCGTCGCGGTGACGATTTCATCGTCCTCGACAACGATCTCAACGGCGATATCGCGCATGGCGGTTCCTTTCATTCAACGGTTAACTGCCCAACTCATCAGACGCACCGTGGCGACATCCGTCGCGTGGAGCCACCGCGGTGGACGTACGCCCAGCCCGCAGGCGCCGTCACTAGATCAGTCGTACGGCCGTAGCCAAAAGTTCCCACCCACATCTCCCCCGCGACCGCCGAGTCTGCATCTCACGACGGTTTGTGCCCCAGAACCGTCGTGGGACGCAGACTCGGGCATTACTCGGGAAGCGCGACGAGCTCCCATGCGCCGCTACCCGTCAGTTGCAACCGCGACTGGTGATGACGGTCGATCGTCGACCGATGCCCCACGCTGAACACCACGCAGTCGGGTAGCCGTTGCCGCACCAGCGCATACATCGCATCCTCCAGCCCCTCGTCCAGGGCCGAGGTCGACTCGTCGAGGAACACCACCCTCGGCTGCACCAGCAGCACCCGTACAAAGGACACCCGTTGCTGCTCGCCCAGCGAGAGCACGGCCGCCCAGTCGGCTTCCTCGTCCAAGCGCTCGGTCAAATGCCCCAGCGAGACATCACGCAGAGTTTGCTTCAGCGTCTCGTCCGAAACTTCCTCCATCGGAAGCGGATACACCACGGTCTCACGCAGGTTGCCCAATGGCAGATACGGCAGCTGGGGCAGGAACAGAGTCGCCCACCCGTCGGGACGCGCAACCAAACCTGTGGCCTGCGGCCACAGCTGCGCCAGGCTGCGCAGCAGGGTCGTCTTACCGCATCCCGATGGGCCCTTGACGACGACGCTGCCACCCGCGGTCAGCTCGAGGTTAAGGTCGGCGATCATGTCCAGTCCCTGCAGATCTCGGACATGGACGCCAGTGAGGGTCAGCGCGTCATCTACGCCGGTTACGTCGATCCGCGGCAGCTCGCGGGCACGGTGATCGCTGTCGAGCATCTGGTCGATGCGCATGAGCGCGGCCCGATACACGGTGAATTCGTCATAGCTGTCCCGAAAGAAGGACATTGCGCCGCAGACGCTTCCGAAGGCGGCGACGGTCTGCAGCAGGTCTCCCACCTTGATCTGCCCGGTAAAGAACCGTGGTGCCTGCACGATGTACGGGATCATCCCCGTTGTCACATCGCCGACACCGCGATTCCAGCCGTTCAGCCGCAGCTGCGCGAAGACGATCCGCCACATGTTGGCGATGACGTCGGCGAAGCGTGCATGCAGCAGTCTGCGTTCACGCTCACCGCCACGGTAGAACGCCACGCGCTCCGCGCTGTCGCGCAGACGCACCAACGCGTAGCGGAAACTCGCGCCGAATCGTTCGTTCAAGAAATTCAGCCGCACCAAGGGCCGGCCGATCCAGAACGCAAGGACCGTCACGGTGATCGAAAAGACGAACGCGATGAACACCATGGCGCGCGGGATCTCGACTCCCCACAGCAGCAGCGGGCCCGAGAGCTGCCACAACACCCCGGTGAACATGACGATCAGGAGGGTCTTGTTCACCGCGCCGAGAACCAGATCCGCCGACTTGGTGGTGTGCGTCTCGATATCGATCTGGATTCGCTGGTCCGGGTTCTCCACCGGAGTATCAAGAAAACGGTTGCGGTAGAAAGCGTCCTTACTCATCCAGTCGTCGACGAGTCGCGTGTTGAGCCACACCCGCCACCGGATGGCGAGAACTCTCCGCAGGAAGAGATCCACCACCGTGTACGTCACGGTGAGTACGACCAACACCCCGCTGATCGCGAATGACGTGAAGAACGCCTGACGCGCGTCCGCCAGCAGTGCGGAGTCATGAGTGACGAGCGCCTCCGAACCGACCTGCAACGCATTCATCAGGTCCTTGTACTGGTACGTGAAGATGACCGTCACGCGTGCCATGTACACGGTGTGCCACATCATGAACGCCACCAGGGCCCAGGTGCGCCAGGCCTCGCGCCCCCAGAAGAAAGGCGCGTTGACCCGCCAGAACTGTTGTCCCCACTGAGTCAAGCGAGCGATCACAAAGGCCACCGCCAAGAAGACCACCATGGTGATCACCCAGGCCTGCAGCGTCCACATCAGCGAGCGCAATGGCTCGCCCGGCCAATCCAAACTGGGCTGAACCATTGGCTCTCCCTCTTATTGCACCCTAGTGGGCAAAGTGGCGTGCTCCGGTGGTGTACAACGTGATTCCTGCGGCCTTGGCGGCATCGGTCACCAGCTCATCGCGCATCGACCCACCTGGATGCACGATCGCGCGCACTCCGGCCTCCGTCAGCACCTCCAGGCCGTCGGGGAAGGGGAAGAACGCATCCGAGGCCGCGACCGCACCGGAGACGCGATCCCCACCTCGTGAGACTGCCAATCGCGCGGCATCGACCCGGTTGACCTGCCCCATACCGACACCGATGGTGGCGCCGCCGGAGGCGACGACGATCGCGTTGGACTTGACGGCCCGTCCCACTCTCCAGGCGAAAACCAAGTCCGCCAACGTGTCCGCGTCCGCGGCGGCGCCCGCCACCAAGTTCCAGTTGGCCGGGTCGTCGCCCTCGGCGTCGAGCGCGTCGCGCTCCTGTACGAGCAGACCACCACTGATGTGTCGCCACTCGGTGCGCCCGGCGTGCGACTCGGCCACGCGCAGCAGACGCACGTTCTTTTTGCGGCTCAGCACCTCCACCGCGCCGTCTGCATACCCGGGCGCGACAATCACCTCGGTGAAGATGTCGGCGACCCGCTCGGCCATCTCCACGCTCACCTCACGGTTCACGGCTATTACCCCGCCGAAAGCGCTCAACGGATCACATTCGTGGGCCTTGAGATGCGCATCGGCAATCGATATGTCCGACACCGCGATACCACACGGGTTGGCATGTTTGATGATTGCCGCACAGGCCTTGTCCTGGTCCCACGCGGCGCGCCAGGCTGCGTCGGCATCCGTGTAGTTGTTGTACGACATCTCTTTTCCGTGCAGCTGCTCGGCCTGCGCCAGACCATGCCCCGCGGCACCGGTGTACAAGGCCGCCTGCTGGTGCGGGTTCTCTCCGTAGCGCAGCACCGCCGAGCGGTTCCACGTCCCGCCGATCCACGCGGGCAGCTCCGCGCCCTCGGGCTCCGCGACGGCCGACAGCCAGCCGGCCACGGCCACGTCGTACTCGGCCGTATGACGGAATGCCTTGGCCGCCAGGGTCTTCCGCGCCTCCAGGGTGAACCCCCCGGCAGAGACGGCAGCCAGCACCTCGCCATATGCGGCGGGGTCGACGACTACCGCCACGCTGGGGTGGTTTTTGGCGGCGGCGCGCACCATCGAGGGTCCGCCAATGTCGATTTGCTCGACGCATTCGTCCTCGGAGGCACCCGAGGCCACCGTGGCGGCGAACGGGTACAGGTTGACCACCACCAGCTCGAAGCCCTTGACGCCCAGCTCCTCGAGTTGAGTGAGGTGTTCCTCGCGGCGCGTGTCGGCCAGGACGCCGGCGTGCACGTGCGGATGCAAGGTCTTCACCCGGCCGTCCAATACCTCCGGAAACCCGGTGACCTCTTCCACGGGTGTCACCGGAATTGATGCGGCTGCAATGGTTTTCGCAGTGGATCCGGTAGACACCAGTTCCACACCGGCGGCGTGCAGCCCGCTGGCGAGCTCTTCCAATCCGGTCTTGTCGTAGACGCTGATCAATGCCCGCCGTACGGGTCGCTGCGTACTCACTTGATGGAGGCCCTTCTTCCGTTCCATGTCAAACCTCTGGTGGCCACCGCGGCCAGCACATCTACCAGCAGCGCCCGTTCCACCACCTTGATGCGTTCATGCAGGCTCGCCTCGTCGTCGCCCCCGCGGACAGGGACTGCCTGCTGCGCAAGGATCGGCCCGGTATCCATCCCGGCATCGACCAGGTGCACCGTGCAACCGGTGACCTTGACCCCGTGCGCCAACGCTTCAGGCACGGCATGCGCGCCGGGAAAGGATGGCAGTAGCGCGGGGTGTGTATTGATGACCCGCCCCAGGAACTGCGAAAGAAACTGTGGTCCAAGAATCTTCATGAACCCGGCCGATACCACCAGATCCGGACGGTGCGCGGCCGTCGCGTCGGTGATCGCGGCGTCCCATTGTTCGCGGGTGTCGTAATCACCGAGCCGCACGGTGTAGCTAGGGAGCTGCGCGCCCAGGGCGATTCCGAGGGCATCGCACTGCCGGTCGGTGCCCACGGCGACGATCCGAGCGGGGAAATCACCCGTGGCCGCCTCCAGCAAGGAGCGCAGGAGGGTGCCAGTACCGGACGCCAGGACCACGACACGCGCGGGGGCAGACGGGGCAATCTCCACGGGCCGCTTGGGCTCCGAGGAGCCGCTTGCGCGAAGAGAATCCGACACCGACACGCCGCTGAGCGTAGCCGGGCTGCTCACTTGGCCGGTTCCGGAGGGTCGCTGGAGTCGCTCTCGGGGCCGGCTTCGAGTTCTGCTTCGGGTGGCGTCTCCGGTTCCAGTGCAGGCGCGGGTTCAGGTTCAGGCTCGGATTCAGGCGCGGGTTCAGGTTGCGGCTCTGGCGCGGGGACGGATTCTGGCTCGGGCACCGGCTCCGGCCGCGCCTTGGCGGGGAGACGGGTGGCACCGCCCAGCATGAACACCGTCAACAGGCCGATGACCAGGAACCAGAAGAACACTCCGGGGCCGAACGTGCCCTGGTCGATCCCGAGGCGCCCGAAGTTGCCCAGCTGTCCACCGGCGAGCTTTCCGGCGATCGCCAGGAATGTTGCCGCAAGAAGCGCCGCCGTGACCACTTTGTGGATGGCGGTGGGCCATGGCGTGGGCCGGCGCGCACATTGCTGGCCGACGGCCACCCCGGACACCGCACCGATGATCATGAGTGCCACCCATGCGGGACCGAGCGGTGGCGTGGGCACCGCCGCGAGGATCGGCACCGCCGGCAGCTGGCCACCGAACACGGCGAACGCGCTGAAGGCCGCGGTGCCCACATGTGCGCTGGATCCGACCGCCAGCGCGCACGCACCCAGAATGACGTTGGGCGCGTAGAGGAGGGCCAGCACCGTCAGGCTCAGCTGACCCACGAAGTCGTTGGTGACCGAGTACAGCTGATCCATCGTCGCCCAGTGGACCACCAGTGACCCGGCTGTCACGGCCGCGGACAGGCCGAACAGTGCGAGTACGCCGGCAATAGCGCCACGAGCGGCCTCCATCGGCCATGACGGCAGCTCGAGGACCGCCGCGAGCCGCCTGCCAACCCTCAGCAAGACGCCGACAATTGCACCTACCGCATGAACTCCGAGGACAGAACCGAATGCGCGCAAGGCGTTCGGCGATTGCAGCTGCGTCAGCACCGTCGAGGCGTCGTGGATGATCGCCAGCGATATCGCCGTCATCAAGAGTGGACCGGCCAGTGCCGAAGCGATCACCCAGCGGACCACGTACCAGGAAGCGGTAGGCGCGAGTGCCGAGGCGACCGTTCGGGCAACACCCCAGACCATCGCACCCGTCGGCAGCAGCGGCAGCACCTCGATGACTCGCCCACCGATCGAGATCGGTACTAGATGAGTGCCCAGCCACATGCTGGCCACCGCACCAAACGCCCCAGTCATATCGCTGTTGGCAATCACCAACTGCACCAAGACGATTGCCGCAATGACGACCAACGCAACTGCTGACGGGCCAAAGGCAACCGTCAGCAGTGCGCGAGCCTGTGCGGGATTGGCGCGCGAGGTTTGATTCACGCGCCGATCACGGCAGTGAACACCGTCTAGTTGGAGGGACGAGAGGTGCCGAACAGATCGTCACCGCTGGCAGAGGCAGAGGCCGAACCACTGCCAGTGCCCGCGCCGCCCTGCTGCTCACCACCGGGAGCCTGACCGCTGGCCCCACCAAAGGTGGGGTACTGCTGGGTCGGCTGCGACGATCCGGCCTGTTGGGCCGGCTGCGCTGACGGCGGGGTGAACCCGGAGCTGCTGAAACCCTGCGGCGGGGTCGGGGGCGCCGACTGCGGCTGCTGACCGTAGCCACCACCGTACGACGGCGGCGCCGCGGGAGCTGGCTGCTGCTGGCCGTAACCCTGAGCACCGGACTGGCCGTAGCCCTGAGCGGCCTGCTGGCCAAAGCCCTGCTGCTGGCCGTAACCCTGGGCGCCGGCCTGGCCGTAACCCTGCCCCTGCTTGGGAAGCTGCTGCTGCGGCTGCTGCTGAGCCGGGTTGTAGTACTGGCTCTGCTGCGGCTGGTACTGGCTGCCGAAGGGGTTGGTCGCCGGAGAGACAGTCTTGGCCTTGACAACGCCCACCTCGCTGAGCAGGGCGTAGACGGCGGCCGCGGCCTGCAGGCCGGACACCACGGCGAGCGTGATCAGGCCCCATCCGATGCCGACCTCGCCGAAGGCGGCGGCAAACGGGTTACCGAACAGACCGCCGAGGACGAAGAGGAATCCGACGATCGACAGGATTGCGACGGGAGCTTGCTTGTCGTCCTTGCCTGAAAGGAGCGAGACACCCGCGGTCAGACCGGCGATCAGCAGAGCGAACTGCGCGAAACCGAAGACCGGCGACAAGGCCAGAAGGTCGAACCCGCCGAAACTTCCCGACGTCCCCGAGCTG
This sequence comes from Mycobacterium sp. NGS15, assembly GCF_059813245.1. NCBI lineage: Bacteria > Bacillati > Actinomycetota > Actinomycetes > Mycobacteriales > Mycobacteriaceae > Mycobacterium > Mycobacterium sp. NGS15. The sequence continues at coordinate 579,771 of NZ_JCALEF010000006.1, forward strand.
GCCTTCCCGGTGTAGAACGGCCCGAAGCCGGCAATGAAGCCGATCAGGCTCAGCACCAGGACACCACCGGGCAGGTAAACCCCCAGCGCGCCCGTGTTGGGCTCGGCCACAAAGGACGGGGTGCCGTACGGATTGGACGGCTGCGCGGGCTGGTATCCGGGCCCACCGGTCGAATACGTCATTACATCTCCTACATCACGGTTTCGGTCGTGGTCTCGGGTGGATCGCCTCCACGCTACTGCACCGTTGCCCTGGCTGGGGCAAGGACAAGCCGAGACAATGGCCAGACACGGCCGAGGCGCATCGGTTAGCTCAAAACCGGTACGCGAGATTCGCTGTGGGTTTCCTGAACCTCGGCCGCCTCGATCTCGCGAACCAGTGGCAGCACCTTCGCCCCGAAGTATTCGATCTCCTCCTGGAAATGCAGGAACCCGCCCAGGATCAGGTCCACGCCCCGCCGCCGGTAGGCGACGATCCGCTCGGCGATCTGTTCCGGGGTGCCGATGAGCTGAGTACGGAATCCGTCGTTGTATTGCACGAGGTCCTCGAACGAGGAATCCGCCCACATTCCCTTCTTGTCGCCGGTGGCGGAGCCCGCCTGCTGAACCGCCGCGCGGAAACCCTCAACGGCGGGGCGGTTCGCTTTCGCAACAATTTCCCGCAATACCTCGCGCGCTTCGGCCTCGGTGTCTCTGGCGATGATGAAACCGTTGAGGCCGACGTTGACCTCGCGGCCGACGGTTCGGGCGTGGTCACGGACCTCCACGATCTGGTCGGTGATACCGGCGAAGTCCTTGCCGTTGGAGAAGTACCAGTCGGAGTAGAGACCGCCGTTGCGCCGAGCGGCCGTCGAGTTGCCGCCCTGGAAAAGCTCCGGAGTGTGCAGCGGCTTGGGCTTCAGCGTGAAGTCGTGAATCCGATAGAAGTCGCCCCGGAAGTCGACGTCATCCTCGGTCCAGATCTTGCGCAAAACCTGGAGGAATTCGCCGCTTCTCCGATACCGCTCGTCGTGCTCCAACCACGGTTCGCCCAAGTGGGTGAATTCGTCCTTGAACCATCCGGAAACCACGTTGACGGCGAAGCGCCCGCCTGACAAGTGGTCGGCGGTCGCGCCCAGCTTGGCGAGCACACCCGGCTGCCAGAGCCCCGGATGAACGGCGGCGATCACTTTGAGCCGCTCGGTGGCCAGCAGGAGAGCAAGGGAGAAGCTGGTGGATTCGTGTTGGTACTCGGCACCGTAGCTGGCCTCGTAACGCACCTGGGTGAGCGCATATTCGAAGCCGTTTCTCTCGGCTGTGCGCGCGAGAGCGACGTTGTAGTCGTAACCCCAGTCAGTACGCTGCTCGATGGTGCTGGTGACCAGCCCACCGCTGACGTTGGGTACCCAGTAAGCGAATGTGACGTGGTCGGATATCCGTTCGGTCGTCATGAAGGTATGCAAACAGCGAAACCTTCGGGCGGTCATCCGTCTGACTCACCGTGATCCATTCCCGACGGGATTCGGCCCCACCCTCGACAACAAAACTGGAACACGTTCTAATTGGTGAATGGACTACGGGCTTGTTCTGTTCACCAGTGACCGCGGCATCTCCCCTGACATCGCCGCCAAGGCGGCCGAGGACGGCGGGTTCAGCACCTTCTACGTTCCCGAACACACACACATCCCCATCAAGCGAGAAGCCGCCCACCCCGGCACCGGCGGCGCGGAACTACCCGATGACCGCTACATGCGCACCCTGGACCCGTGGGTGTCCCTCGGCGCTGCGTGTGCGGTCACGTCAAAGATCCGGCTTGCCACCGCGGTCGCGATTCCCGTCGAGCACGATCCCATCACCCTCGCCAAATCGATTGCCACCCTTGACCACATGAGTGGTGGTCGGGTCACTGTTGGCGTCGGATACGGCTGGAACACCGATGAGCTGGCTGATCACAATGTCCCCGCCGGCCGTCGTCGCACCATGCTGCGCGAGTACATCGAGGCGATGCGCAAGCTCTGGGAAAACGAAGAGGCGAGCTACTCAGGCGAATTCGTCAACTTCGGCCCCAGCTGGGCCTGGCCCAAGCCGGTGCAAAAGCATGTGCCGGTGATCGTGGGCGCGGGCGGCACCGAGAAGAACTTCACATGGATCGCCAAGAACGCCGATGGCTGGATGTCCACCCCCCGCGATGAGGACATCACCGGCAAGATCGTGGCACTGAAGGCGGAGTGGACAGCGGCAGGCCGTGCGGGCGAACCGTTGATCTACGTGTTGGCGGGCAAGCCGGACCCCGAGCAGCTCGCCGCGTGGCGCGAACTGGGTGTCACCGAGGCGATCTTCGGGATGCCCGATCGCTCCGAGGACGAGGTGCGGGCATATATCGAACGGTTGTCCGGAAAACTGGCCGCATTCGCCTAGTGCACGGAGAACGGCGGCAGCGCGGCGAACTTCTGCTCCACCCTGATGGTTGGCGTCACCCGCGCCACCCATCGACGCAGACGGGACAGCGGATGATCGGGAAACTTACCGTCCCAACATATTTCGTCGGCAATGTTGTACGGAATGCCCGGCTCGAGGTCGGGCGCGTACGGGTGCGGGGGCCACATGTGCGATGACGGTTCACCAACCGCCAGCAGCTGTTCCAGCACGGTGGCCTCGCGCACCCCGGTCACCGGCCCCTCTGCGAATGCCCCGCAGACCATCGCATACGAATGTGCGCGCGGAACGACTATCGAGGCCATGAAGGTGAGTCCTTGCGGGCCATCAGCTTTCGGAACCTTCACCACATACAGCAGGCCCGGGAGCGTGTCGACGCCAACGATATAGGCCTCTATGACGCCCGCGCGCCGATGGAGCACCGTTTCTACGAGCGCACGGCGCACCACGCTCAGATCCTGTAGCGGCACCGACAGATAAGGGCCGCGCGAGTCCGAGGCCCAGAACTGATCGCCGGTCGCCGGGTCGTACCAGCCGTCAACGCTCGGCACCAGCCCGGATGTGTCGAACGAGAGGCCCACGAACCGAGAAGGTAGCCGGTCACCAGGGGCGCCAATGCCCCGTCTTCCGATTATTCATGCGTAAGTCACACAATCTCATTGAACGAAACCCAATATCGCCTGACAGTAGATCCGGCACCTCCAGAGAGACGAAAGGCGCTACCGGAGGCGCGATTTCGGCCACCATGCCGACAACAGCCGAAATGGCAAGGACCCCGACCGGAGATCCGGTCGGGGTCCTTGTGTACGTAAGCCGCTACAGGCTCTGCAGGATCTCGCGCGCCAGCTTGGCGGTTTCGGACGGCGTCTTACCGACCTTCACCCCGGCGGCCTCAAGGGCCTCCTTCTTGGCCTGCGCGGTACCCGAGCTGCCGGACACGATGGCGCCGGCGTGACCCATGGTCTTGCCCTCGGGGGCGGTGAAGCCCGCGACGTAGCCGACGACCGGCTTGGACACGTTGGCCTTGATGTAATCGGCCGCACGCTCCTCGGCGTCACCACCGATTTCACCGATCATCACGATGATCTTGGTCTCCGGGTCCTTCTCGAACGCCTCGATGGCGTCGATGTGGGTGGTGCCGATGACCGGGTCGCCGCCGATGCCGATGGCAGTCGAGAAACCGAAATCGCGCAGCTCGTACATCATCTGGTAGGTCAGGGTGCCGGACTTCGACACCAGACCGACCGGACCGGTGCCGGTGATGTTGTTCGGCGTGATGCCGACCAGAGCCTCACCGGGGGTGATGATGCCGGGGCAGTTGGGACCGATGATGCGGGTCTTGTTGCCCTTCTCAAGGTTGTACGCCCACGCATATGCGCTGTCCTGCACCGGGATTCCCTCGGTGATGACGACCAGCAGCGGAATCTCGGCGTCAATGGCCTCGATGATCGCATCCTTGGAGAACGCGGGCGGTACGAACGCGATCGACACGTCGGCGCCGGTCTTCTCAATGGCCTCGGCCACCGAACCGAAAACCGGAAGCTCGACATCGTTGCCCTCGGAGTCCTTGTGAGACACCGTGGTTCCGGCCTTGCGGGCATTGACGCCGCCCACGACCTGGGTGCCGGCCTTGAGCATCAGCGCGGTGTGCTTGGTGCCCTCACCGCCGGTGATGCCCTGGACGATGACCTTCGAATCCTTGTTCAGGAAAATAGACATTGATTCAAGCTCCCTTACTTGCTCGCCAGTTCGGCGGCCTTGTCGGCACCGGCGTCCATGGTCTCGGCCTGGATGACCAGCGGATGGTTGAACTCGGCCAGGATCGCGCGGCCCTCGTCGACCTTGTTGCCGTCGAGACGGACCACGAGCGGCTTGCTGGCCGTGTCACCGAGAGTCTTCAGGGCTCCGACGATGCCGTTGGCGACCGCGTCGCACGCGGTGATGCCACCGAACACGTTCACGAAGACGCTCTTGACCTGTGAATCACCCAGGATGACGTCGAGACCGGCGGCCATGACCTCGGCCGAGGCGCCACCGCCGATGTCCAGGAAGTTGGCGGGCTTCACGCCGTCATGGTTCTCGCCGGCGTAGGCGACCACGTCGAGAGTCGACATGACCAGACCCGCGCCGTTGCCGATGATGCCGACCTGACCGTCGAGCTTGACGTAGTTGAGGTCGTGCTCCTTGGCCTTGAGCTCCAGCGGATCGGTGGAGTCCTTGTCCTCGAACTCGGCGTGGCCGGGCTGACGGAAGTCGGCGTTGCCGTCCAGGGTGACCTTGCCGTCCAGGGCCAGGATCTGATCATCGGGGGTACGCACCAGTGGGTTGACCTCCACCAGGGTGGCGTCCTCACCGACGAACACCTCCCACAGCTTCTGGATGGTTACCGCAGCGGCGTCCAGCACCTCGGCGGGCAGCTTGCCCTTCTCGGCGATCTCACGCGCCAGCGCCAGGTCGACACCCTTGACCGCGTCGACCGGCACCTTGGCCAGCGCGTCGGGGTTCTCCTCGGCGGTCACCTCGATCTCCACGCCGCCCTCTACCGAGCACATGGCCAGGTAGGTGCGGTTTGCGCGATCCAGCAGGAAGGAGATGTAGTACTCCTCGGCGATATCGCTGGCCTCGGCGACGAGGATCTTCTTGACGATGTGGCCCTTGATGTCCAGGCCCAGGATGTCCTGCGCGTGCGTAAAAGCGTCATCGGGAGTGGCGGCGTACTTCACACCACCGGCCTTGCCACGTCCACCAACCTTGACTTGCGCCTTGATCATCACCGGCTTGCCGATTTCCTCGGCGATCGCCTTGGCATCCTCGGCGGTGGTGGTAACCCGGCCGGGCGTCGTCGGCACATTGTGCTTAGCGAACAGCTCCTTGGCCTGGTACTCGAAAAGATCCATCTAGCTAGCCCATCTTCCTCATCGAACGTCGGGTCGGCACTATTGCACTAGGGACTGTAGCCAAGGCCACAGCGAGGCCCCTCACTACTTCTGAGTAAGTGGCCGAATTCACCACCTGGTCAGTCGGAGAATTCACCAGCTGGCCATCCGCCGGTAGGACTCGAACGCGTCTGTAACCGGTTTCAGTTCGGTCACGAAGGGTCGCCAAATGGCCATGATCTGTGGTGAGGTAGCCCCGGCGAGATTCGGCAACGATGCCCGGGCTCGGGAGCCCTATCAGCGACTTCGTGACACAAGTCACATTTATATGCGTTTCCGCGCATTGAGTTGCGACTCCCCTTGCCTAACCGTTACCTTCTCTTGGGTTAGATCACGTTTTGGTCACGCTAGATAGTGACGCCGAACGGAAGACTGGCAGGGTATTGACACAGCATCGAACGACACGCACGCGTGGTGATCGAAGCGCGGCACCGAGCGAGAACGAGATCACCAACATCGTGCCGATCGACGAATTCGGCCTGAGTGACGCGCTGGAACGCCCCGAGCTTGAGGATTACGACGTCTATGAGGACGCTCCCGAAGAGGGCGCCGAGACCGAGCATCAGATCGCTCTCGCCCAGATCGAGCAGGACTGGGTAGAAGACACCGACGAGGCCGATCGGATCCGCGCCTCCATCGAGGCCACGGCGGATTGGTTCGCCGCTTCCGCCGCACGCACCAGAGATCCTCGCGACACCCCCACCGACAAGCTGCCCAGGATCAGCAGCGGAGGTGCACACCGCCGCCGCGAGATCGGTCAGGTAGGCAAGACACGCATCGCCCTGGCGGCCATGGCCGCCGGTGCTGCCGCCGCCGCCGGATACACCGCGATCAGTGAGCATGACGCCGCGACGGCTGCGGACCATCACAGCCTGGCGCTGGGCACTTCCGCAGCGGTGATGGCCGCCCACGGGCCGCAGTTGATCTCCGCTCCGTTGGCCACCGACGCCTCGATCACCGATGAGCAGCTGGCGAAGGCCACGGCTTTCGCCTCCGAGCGCGCGGACCGCGAAAAGCGTCTGCTGGCTCCTCGCTTCGTGATGCCCACGAACGGAACGTTCACCTCCGGCTTCGGATACCGCTGGGGCGCCCTGCACGGCGGGATCGATATCGCCAACAGCATCGGCACTCCGATCGTGGCAGCCGCGGATGGTGTCGTGATCGCGACGGGTCCCACAGCCGGTTATGGCGCCTGGGTCAAGATCCGCCATTCGGACGGCACCGTGACCCTGTACGGCCACATCAACACCTGGGAAGTATCTGTGGGTCAGCGTGTGATGGCGGGTGATCGCATTGCCACCATCGGTAACCGCGGTAACTCCACCGGTCCGCACCTGCATTTCGAGGTGCTGCTGGGCGGTTCGCAACGCATCGACCCGCAGGGTTGGCTGGCCAACAAGGGCCTTACCTTTAGCCGCTTCGGCGACTGATTCACAGCTTTCAACGCCGAGGGTGAGCAGCGCTGCTCACCCTCGGCGTTTTTGTTCTAGAGCTTTTGCACGGGCGCGAAGTTGTGCATCAGCTTCACTCGCCCGTCGCTGCCGAAGTCGATGAGCGAGGTGGCGCCCTCGCCGGCACCGGTCACCTCCATGACCTTGCCCAGCCCGTACTTATCGTGGCTCACCCGATCACCGGGCTCCAGCACCAGCAGCGGCTTGGTGCGCTTCTTCGCAGATGGCACCGCAGCGCCACCGCCAAATCCCCCACGTGATCCACTGGACCCATAGCCCCCGCCGCCGTAGCTTCCGGCACCGGTCGCGATACGCCCCGGCAGCGGATCGGTGCGCCGCCATTCGATCAGATCTTGCGGGATCTCTTGCAAGAAGCGCGATTCCGGATTCATCATGGGCTGCCCCCACGACGAACGCACCTTGGCCCGGCTCAGGTACAGCCGTTGACGCGCCCGCGTGATCCCGACGTAGGCAAGGCGACGTTCCTCGGCCAGCTCCACCGGATCGCCGAGCGCACGCATGTGCGGGAACATGCCGTCCTCCCAGCCGGTAACGAAGACTACCGGGAACTCCAGGCCCTTGGCGGTGTGCAAAGTCATCATCGTGACCACACCCGCGGTCGATTCGGGCAGCTCGTCGGCATCGGCGACCAGTGACACTCGCTCCAGGAACGCCTCGAGGCTTCCCGGGGGCGCACCGACATCCTCGTCGTCGACCGGCAGATCTTCCCCGGCGGCCTGGGCATTTGCCGCATCTGCACTGAATTCGTGTGCGACGCTGACTAATTCGTTGAGGTTATCGAGACGCGCCAGCTCCTGGGGGTCGCTGCTGTTCTCCAGTTCGTATCGATAGCCGGTGTGGTTGAGCACGGCGTCGACCACATCGCCGATATCCGGTAACGCCCCCGGATCGGTGCGTAGGGTGGCGCGGATCTCGTCGAGCATGTCCATGAAAGCGGCAATTGCCTTCTCCGAGCGGGAGTTCAGCATCGCGACCTTGCCTGCGGCGGCATCCGCGAGTGCCTCCCCGAAACCGATACCAGCGCTCTCCGCGTGTACGGCAACACACGCTTCGGCCCGGTCCCCGATGCCCCGGCGGGGAGTGTTGAGGATCCGCCGCAGGCTCACCGCATCGCCCGGGTTGGTCAGCACCCGCAGGTAGGCGACGATGTCGCGGATTTCCTTGCGCTCGTAGAACCGCACTCCCCCAACAACTTTGTACGGGATGCCAGTTCGGATGAAGATCTCTTCGAGCGACCGGGAGCTGTTGTTCGTGCGGTAGAAGACCGCGACGTCACCGTAGTTGGCGTCGCCGCGATCGAAGAGTCCGTCGATCTCGCGGGCGATGAAGGACGCTTCATCGTGTTCGTTGTCCGCGACATAGCCAACGATTAGCTCGCCTTCACCGGAATCGGTCCACAGCCGCTTTTCCCTGCGGTTCGTATTCTTGGCAATGACCGCATTGGCCGCCGACAAGATGTTCTGCGTAGACCGATAGTTCTGTTCCAGCAGAATGGTTTTCGCGTTCGGATAGTCGCGCTCGAATTCCTCGATGTTGCGGATCGTGGCACCGCGGAAGGCGTAAATGGACTGGTCGGCGTCACCCACCACGCACAGCTCCGCCGGTTCCGGACTGTCCGGATCAACCGTGCGGTCCACGTGAGCGCCTACCAGCTCGCGGACCAATACATATTGGGCATGGTTGGTGTCCTGGTACTCGTCAACCAGAATGTGCCGGAACTTGCGGCGGTAGAACTGCGCGATCTGCGGGAACTGCTGCAGTACGGCGACGGTCTCACCGATGAGATCGTCGAAGTCCAGAGCGTTCGCCGTACGCAGGCGCCGCTGGTACTCGCCGTACACATCGGCCACGATCTGCGGAAGATCCCCGCGTAGCTCACCGGCGTCATCGTCGACGCTGAGGTTGGCCACCGCCTGCTCCGGCGAGATGAGCTCATTCTTCAGGTTGGAGATGGCTGTCGCCAGTAGCCGGGGCGAGTAGCGCTTGATGTCCAGGCTCATATCGCGGCCGATCATCTGCAGCAGCCGCCGCGAGTCATCGGAGTCGTAGATCGAGAAGTTGGAGTTCATTCCGGGCAGCAGCGAGGCCTGGTTCCGCAGGATGCGCACGCAGCTGGAGTGGAACGTCGACACCCACATGGACGACACACGGTTGGCAATGATTGCGGCAACACGCTCGCGCATCTCGGCGGCCGCCTTGTTGGTGAAGGTGATGGCCAGGATCTGTCCCGGGCTCACGTCCCGCTCGGCCAGCAGGTAAGCAATCCGGCGGGTCAACACCGCGGTCTTGCCGGACCCGGCGCCGGCGACGATGAGCAGCGGCGACCCCTGGTGGGCGACGGCAGCCCGCTGCTGGGGGTTCAGGCCGTCGAGCAACACATCGCTGTGGGAACTCGCGGCGCTGGGCATATCGAAGAGCGCGGGCTCCGGAAGGGCCGATGAGCCGCTTGGGTGACGAGAATCAGGTATAGCCATGACCGATCTAACTTACCGCTGACGAGGGACAACCTCGGCCTGACGCTCCTCCCGCGAGCGTTCATCACATGTCGGCTAGACTCTTCGATGTGCTTGACCACCAGCAGCGATTTTTTTACGGGTACCGGACTCCGGTGCCCGTGGTCTAGCCGATTCACGAGCCCCGCAGTCCGCTACCGGACTACGGGGCTCCTCTCTTGTGAGGCCGGATTCCGGGGCGGCATTGCGGATCGACCGCTCCAAGAGAAAGTGTGAGACAGAATGACTACTCAAATGACCGAGAACGCCAGCCAAAAAGGTATCGACAAAGCGGCCGGGCCCGTGCCCGATATCGACGAGCTGCGCAAGGAGATCGACCGCCTCGACGCGGAGATCCTCGACGCGATCAAGCGCCGCACCGAGGTCTCCCGCGAAATCGGTAAGGCCCGGATGGCCTCGGGTGGCCCGCGCCTTGTGCACAGCCGCGAGATGAAGGTTCTCGAACGCTTCAGCGAGCTGGGCCAGGAAGGCCATACTCTCGCCATGCTGCTGCTGCGTCTGGGCCGCGGCAGATTGGGACACTGATCCCGGCTGGAACCGACAAGGGAGGGATCCGTTGAGCGACCAAGACAAGGCCCAGGACAAGCCCGAGGACAAACCCGGCGCCGCGGACAAACCCGTACCGAAGGACGGCAAAGCCGAGGATGAGTCGGTGGACTACGACCTGGAGGCCGCCGTCGCTTCCGAGCCGACACCTACGCGCAGGTTCGTCGCCAGGCACTCCACCACGATCGTCATCGGGGTGCTGGCGGTCTGCCTGGTCGCGGTGACGGCGGTCGCGGCGGGCCTCTGGGTTGAGAACAACCGGACCATCGAAGACACACCGCAATCGCGTCCCACCGTGAAGCTGGGCGTGCCTCTCGTGAACCCCGAGGCGCCGACGAGCAGCACGACGACAACCGCGACAAAGTCACGGACCAGGACGAGCAGCAGCATCAGCAGCAGTACCGCCACCAGCTCCCCCGGCACGACCACCAGTACCGGACGCTCCACCTCGGCCACGACGTCGACCACGGGGCCGGCCACCACCAGCATCTCGGTGCCGGGCCCCACCACTTCGTCGGTGCCACGTGAGGCGACCAAGGACGAGGAGCGTGAGCTCACCAATGTACTCAAGGCGTTCTACGCCGCGCTCGGCGCCAAGAACCTCGACGTGCTCAACGCGCTGTCCTGCGTGACGATCACCGACGAGGACCTTGAGGGACAACCCGATGATCTGAAGATCGCCGTGGACAAGGTGGAAAAGTCGGTCGTCAATGGCGATACCGCCTCGTCGCGAGTGTCGATCACCGCATCGGCCGGTGGGAAGACCGAGACCAAGACGGGTATCGCCGGGTTCGCCCGAATCAGCAGTCGATGGGTCACCTGCGCCAACCAGTAGGCAGCCCTGCAGCCCCTGCGCACCACTACTAGGCTCGGTCGCATGACACTCGCAGCGGCGTGGCAGGCACTGGAAACTCATCACAAGCAGATCGCCTCCACCCACCTTCGAGATTTCTTCGCCGACGACCCGACCCGGGGACGCGACCTGACCGTTACCGTCGGTGATCTGTACATCGATTACAGCAAGCACCGCCTGACCCGTGAAACCCTGTCGCTGCTGGTCGATTTGGCCAGGGCGGCCGATCTCGAGAAGCGCCGCGACGCCATGTTCGCCGGGGCGCATATCAACACCTCCGAGGACCGCGCGGTGTTGCACACCGCGCTGCGCCTGCCCCGCGACGCGCAGCTGGTGGTCGACGGGCAGGACGTGGTCGCCGATGTGCACCAGGTGCTCGACGCCATGGGCGACTTCACCGACCGGCTACGCCGCGGCGAGTGGACCGGGGCCACCGGGCAGCGCATTACCGCCGTCGTCAACATCGGGATCGGGGGATCCGACCTGGGACCGGTGATGGTCTACCAGGCACTGCGTCACTACGCCGACGCCGGGATCTCGGCGCGATTTGTCTCCAATGTCGATCCCGCCGATCTGGTGGCCGCGCTCGCCGACTTGGACCCCGCGACAACACTTTTCATCGTCGCCTCCAAAACGTTCTCGACGCTGGAGACGCTCACCAACGCGACCGCGGCACGGCGCTGGCTCGTGGATGCACTCGGCGACGACGCCGTCGCCAAGCACTTCGTTGCCGTCTCTACCAACGCGAAGCTGGTGTCGGAATTCGGAATCGACACCGCCAACATGTTCGGCTTCTGGGATTGGGTTGGCGGTCGCTACTCGGTGGACTCGGCGATCGGCCTCTCGGTGATGGCGGTGATCGGACGTGAGGCATTCGGTGAATTCCTGGCCGGCTTCCACACCGTCGACGAACATTTTCGCACCGCGCCCCTGGAAGAGAACGCGCCGGCGCTCCTGGGCCTCATAGGTCTGTGGTACTCGAATTTCTTTGGTGCACAGTCACGTGGGGTGCTTCCCTATTCGAATGACCTGGCGCGGTTCGCGGCGTATCTGCAGCAGCTGACCATGGAATCCAATGGCAAGTCGGTGAAGGCCGATGGCGCACCCGTGACGGTCGATACCGGCGACATCTACTGGGGCGAGCCCGGAACCAACGGCCAGCATGCCTTCTACCAACTGCTGCATCAGGGCACCAGGTTGATCCCGGCGGATTTCATCGGCTTCAGCGAACCCACCGACGATCTGCCCACCGCCGACGGCCTCGGCAGCATGCACGACCTGCTGATGAGCAACTTCTTTGCGCAGACACAGGTGCTGGCCTTCGGCAAGACCGCCGAGGAGATTGCCGCCGAGGGCACCGCGCCGAGTATCGTCCCCCACAAGGTAATGCCCGGAAACCGCCCCAGCACAACAATTCTCGCCAGCAAGCTGACACCCTCGACGGTGGGCCAGCTGATCGCACTCTACGAGCACGAGGTGTTCACCGCGGGTACGGTCTGGGGCATCGACTCCTTTGACCAGTGGGGGGTGGAGCTGGGTAAGAAGCAGGCCGTCGCCCTGCTGCCCGTCATCACCGATGACGCTTCCCCCGCGAAGCAGACCGACAGCTCCACCGATGCGCTGGTGCGCTACTACCGCGGGGCGCGCGGCAGAGCCAAGTAACCGCGAGGTCTTTCCCGCTGGTTGTCGTCTCTGCGGCAGGGTGCTCGGGACATCTGGGCCACGTCTTCGACGACGGCCCCAAACCTACGGGGTTGCGCTATTGCATGAACGGCGCCGCGATGAGCTTCCGCGCCGCATAGTGTCGCCGCATAGTGTCTAGGTCGCGGCGATGATGACCACCAGGGCCGGCGCCTGCGACGTGCGGCGAATCCGATGGGTGCGGGTGGCGTCGAGGTAGGCACTGTCGCCTTCGTCGAGGACATAACTGACGTCCTCACACTGCAACTCAATGGATCCGCGGTGCACGAAGACAAACTCCTGCCCTTCGTGGGAAGACTTGTGTTCCGCGAATTCCGTGGATGGGCTGGCCAGGAACGGCGTCATGATCTTGCCGAGCATCTCGGTGCTCAACGCGTGAAACTTGCTGTCATCCCATGCATCCGCTCCGCGATCCACCACCACCCGAGACTCGTGGGCGTCGTTGGTGAACAGGCGACTGACATCGACGTCGAGGGCCCGCGCGATGCGCATGGCGACGGATACGGACGGGGTGCTGTGTTCGCGCTCGACCTTCGATAGGTAGCTCTTGGTCAGGCCCGTGCGGCTACCCAGCTCTTCCAGGGTCAGCCCCCGTTCCCGGCGCAGCGCACGAACCAGCGATGTCATCAGGTCAGTGTGACACGAAGGGTCTTATCGACCACTAACGACAACCAAAGACAACATTGTTGACTATATGACACTTTGTGTCCTACGGTGATGGTGGAACAGCCCGAGACCAGAAAGGAGCACGGAAAATGGCCAGCACACTTCACGACACCAAGTCCGACCTGATGGATCGCGCCGAGCGCAGCATGGAGGCGCATTTCTCCGACTCGGAGTGGACCACACGGCAAAAGGTCGCGCTCACCTGCCGCGCGCTCTTCGACCGCGGACATGATTCCGGGCTCGCCGGACAAATCACTGCACGCGCGGAGGAACCAGGCACCTTCTACACGCAACGGCTCGGACTCGGGTTCGACGAGATCACCGAGGAAAACTTGCTACTCGTCGACGAGGACCTCAAAGTCCTCGAAGGATCCGGAATGGCCAACCCCGCCAACCGATTCCACAGCTGGATCTATCGCGCTCGCCCTGACGTGCAGTGCATCGTGCATACCCACCCATTCCATGTCGCGGCCCTGTCCATGCTGGAGACGCCGCTCGTGGTGTCGCAGATGGATATCGCACCCCTATATGACGACTGCGCGTTCCTGCCCGACTGGCCGGGCGTGCCCGTCGGAAACGAAGAGGGCGAGATCATCTCGGCCGCATTGGGCGACAAGAAGGCGATACTGCTGGCCCACCACGGTCACGTCGTCGCCGGCGCTTCCGTCGAAGAATCCTGCTCGCTGGCGGTGTTGATAGAAAGAGGTGCGCGGCTCCAGCTAGCCGCCATGGCGGCGGGAACCATCGCGCCCCTTCCCGACCGGCTGGCCCGCGAGGCCCATGACTGGACGCTCACCCCCAGGCGCAGCATCGCCAACTTCGCCTACTACGCCCGCACCGCACTCGCCAATCACCCCGAGACCCTAAGGAAGACCGCATGACATCCGCGCCGCAGTTCCACGGAATCATCGCGTACCCCGTCACCCCCTTCTTTCCCGACGACACCGTGGACACCGATCGACTCGCCGAACTGGTGTCCCGGCTCGTCGAGGACGGGGCCCACGCCATCGCGCCGCTCGGTAGCACCGGCGAGTCCGCCTATCTTGAGGAACACGAATTCGACGCCGTCGTCGATACCGCGGTTGCGGCCGTGAACAGGAGGGTGCCCGTCATTGTTGGGGCTTCGGATCTGACTACCGCCAACACCATTCGGCGAGCACGTCACGCCCAGCAGGCCGGAGCCGACGCGGTGATGGTGCTGCCGGTGTCGTACTGGAAGCTCAGCGATCGCGAGATCGCACAGCACTACACCTCCGTGGCAGCAGCCATCGACATTCCGGTGATGGCCTACAACAACCCTGCCACCAGCGGCGTGGACATGAAACCTGAACTCCTGGTGTCGATGTTCGGCAATATCGACAATTTCACCATGGTCAAGGAGTCGACAGGCGACCTCAACCGGATGCTCGACATCCAACGTCTCAGCGACGGACAACTGCCCTTCTACAACGGTAGCAATCCCCTGGTGCTCGACGCACTCAACGCCGGCGCATCCGGATGGTGCACCGCCGCACCATGTTTGGCCCCACAACCGTGCCTGGATCTCTACGAGGCCGTGCGCGCCGGACGCCACGATGACGCCGCGTCGATCTACAAGGGGCTCAAGCCGCTCCTGCAGTTCATCGTCGCGGGTGGGTTACCGACCACCGTCAAGGCCGGACTGGAATTGCAGGGACATGCCGTCGGCGACCCGAGGCGCCCGTTGCTCCCGCTGGATTCTCAGGGCCGCGAGACACTGAAGGGCATCCTGGCGTCGACTTCTTAATGATAATGGTTATCATTAACATGTGACCACAGCCCAGCTCTTACCCGTAACCGTGCTCTCCGGATTCCTCGGAGCGGGAAAAACCACCCTCCTCAACCACATCCTCGCCAATACCGAGGGGCGCCGCGTCGCGGTGATCGTCAACGATATGAGCGAGGTGAACATCGACGCCGCCCTCGTTGCGGGCACAGGACACCTGGACCGCACCGAGGAACGGCTCGTCGAGCTCACCAACGGGTGTATCTGCTGCACCTTGCGCGAGGATCTGATCGAAGCAGTCGGAGACCTGGCCCGGCAGAACCGATTTGACCAGCTCGTCATCGAGTCGACAGGCATCTCCGAACCCATGCCCGTGGCTGCCTCATTCACCTGGGAGTTCGAGGACGGAACCAGCCTCGGGCAAGTCGCCAAACTCGACACCATGGTGACGGTCGTCGACGCCTCCACCTTCCTGCCCGAGCTGGCACGCGGCGAGGCGCTGGCCGACCGCGATATGGCCGCCGCCGACGGGGACGGCCGCTCCATCGCCGATCTGCTCACCGACCAGGTGGAGTTCGCCGACGTGCTGATCCTCAACAAGGTGGATCTGGTGAACGAACGAACCCTCGGGATGGTGGAGACGCTGCTGCGCCGCCTCAATCCGTCGGCGACGATCGTGCGCTCCACCGGCGGCGCCGTCGACCTCGACCTCGTGCTGCAAACGGGGTTGTTCGATCCCGATCTAGCCGCACAAACACCCGGCTGGGACGAGGAGATCGCCGACGGACACACGCCCGAAACCGAGGAATACGGCATCAGCAGTATGACCTTTCGCTCGGACCGGCCATTTCATCCGCAGCGCCTCAACACGGCCCTGGAATCTCTGCAAGGACTATTGCGCAGCAAGGGATTCTGCTGGATCGCCAGCCGCCCTGACATCGCCGCGATCTGGTCGCAGGCGGGGCCGAACCTGACGATCGAACCAGCCCAGTTCTGGCACGGCACCGAGGTCGCGCCGGGCCAGGAGATTGTCTTCATCGGGGTACGACTGGACCGCCCGCGCGTGCAGCATCTTCTGGAGTCCGCAGTGCTCACCGACGAGGAACTGGCGGCCGGACCGCAGGCCTGGCGCGACTACCTCGATCCCCTGCCTGCGTGGGGTGTCATGCACGCCCACTAACGCCGGTCTGTCACCGGGTCTAACGCTCTTCGCGCACGCGGCTCATCAGGCTTAACGCTCTTCGCGCACGCGGCTCATCGGGTTTAACGCTCTTCGCGCACGCGGCTCATCGCAGCCTTTTTGGCCCTGTTCCCGCAGGTGTTCATGTTGCACCAGCGACGGTTATTGGCCCGGCTGGTATCGACATAGAGACCGCGGCAGTGCTTATCGGAGCACGCCTTCACCCGATCACGTTCGGGCCCGCCCAGCGTCTCGATGGCATCGGCGGCGATCACCGACAACGCGTCCGCGATGCTCGAACCCCGCCAGACCGCCTCGCCGTTCTCCAGCAACCGGTGCGCACTTCCGGTTCGGGAGAACGCATTCAACGTGCGGACCGCGGCCGACGCGATCCTGCCGCCATCCGCGACCGCGGTACCCGCACGATGAATGCTCTCACGTAGTTCCGTGGCGGCGGCCAGGTCACCTTCGGTCAGCGTTGCGTCCGAGAAATCCAGCCCATTGGCGTGCAACCACAATCTCAGCCGTCCCGGATCGGTGAGCCGCTCGGTCGACGCCCCGGCACGGTCGAAGACGGTCGCGGTGAACCGGAACGCCAGCACCGCGTTGTCCAGCCGGAAGATCGCCCGCGCATCCCCTGTCATGCGAACTAGTTTAACCGGTTCGACAGATCATCAAAGGTGATCTACGTTGGAACCGTCTCAACAGGTTCAATTGGAGGAGAGATGCTCGTCAATCACATCGGGATTACCGTTCCCGACATCGCAGCGGCAATCGGCTGGTATCACGAGGTATTCGGATTTGAATGCATCATGGGGCCGCGCACACTCGAACCCGGACCGGCCGGGGAGCTGCCGCCGGGACTGGACGCCCGATTCGGCCGGGCTCGAATGGCCGGTCTGCAGACGGACAATGGCGTGGGTGTCGAGCTCTTCGAATTCATCGATCCCGTGACGGATCCGGCGCCGGTCCGACGTGTCGACTACACGCGGCGCGGCACCTGGCATCTGTGCCTCACGGTTCCCGATGTGGAGGAGCTCACGCGTGCCGCCGTCGCAAGTGGCGGACATGTCATCACGGCTCCGCGGCCAGTCGTTGCGGGCAGACCGTGGACCATGTCCTATCTCACTGACCCATGGGGCACCGTCATCGAACTGATGAGCCATGACTACACCGAAATATTCGCCACCTGGCCCACCGAAACAGGAGCACACCAATGAGCACAATTGCCGTCGTCGGACTCGGCGCCATGGGAAAGGCCCTGGCACACAATCTTATTCAGGCCGGACATGAGGTATCAGTGTGGAATCGATCGCCCGGTCCCGTGGCAGACCTCGCGGCCCTCGGTGCTCGCCCGCTCGAGTCGGCCACGCAGGCATTCGAGTCCGGCGTGGTGTTCTCCGTGCTGGCCGATGACCGCGCCGTAGACGAAACCTTTTTGACGCCCGGATTTCTCGCGTCCGCAGCGGGAGCTGTGCATGTCAATCTCGCGACCGTAAGCACCCAGCTGGCCGACCGGGCCACCACACTGCATGGCGAGCACGGCGTGGGATACATTGCCGCCCCGGTGTTCGGCAGGGTCCCGGTGGCACAGGCCGGACAACTGCAAGTGCTGGTCGCGGGCGCTACCGGCCAGATCGACAGAGCACAGCCGTTCTTCGACGTCATCGGGGCGCGCACGTGGCGACTGGGCGATGTGCCGCGACAGGCCAACGTCGTCAAGATCATCGGGAACTTCCTTATCGCGTCGGCCATCCAGTCATTGAGTGAGGCCGTCAGCATGGCCGAGCGATCCGGCGTGGACTCCGAACTGCTGGTGGACTTGCTGACCAGCACCCTGTTCCAGGGCCCGGCGTACAGCAGCTACGGCAAGCTCATCGCCACCTCCACCTACCAACCCGCTGGATTCACAACTACCCTGGGCCGCAAGGATGTTGGCTTGGTACTCGATGTCGCGGCGGACACCGGCCCGCGACTGCCATTCGGCGAGGTACTGCGAACGGTTCTCGATGAGGCGCTGGCCAACGGACAAGCAGACCTGGACTGGTCGTCGATCGCCGATCTACAGCGGGCGCGCGACGCGGGGTGACTATGGCATGATGTCCGCAGGAAATGCCTCACGTACACAGGCGAATCGCACTGTCCCGTATGGAGGTTTCCTGTGGCTACATCATCTCTCGAACTGACGGCAAGTCGCCCCTTTCCCCGTCGGCTAGGGCCTAAAGGCTCTCTTATCTACAGACTTGTCTCCACAACCGATCACAAGCTGATCGGGGTCATGTACCTCGTCACATGTTTCGCCTTCTTCATGGTGGGCGGTCTGATGGCGCTGCTGATCCGCGCCGAACTCACCATGCCGGGGCTGGCGTTCCTGTCCAATGAGCAGTACAACCAGCTCTTCACCATGCACGGCACCGCCATGCTGCTGTTCTACGCGACGCCCATCGTGTTCGGCTTTGCGAACGTGGTGCTGCCGCTTCAGATCGGCGCTCCCGACGTGGCTTTCCCGCGACTGAACGCACTCTCGTTCTGGCTCTTCTTGTTTGGTGCTCTCATCGCGATGGCCGGCTTCATCACCCCGGGTGGCGCCGCGGACTTCGGGTGGACCGCCTACACCCCGCTCTCGGACGCCATTCACTCCCCCGGAGCGGGTGCCGACCTGTGGATCCTGGGTATCGCGGTGGGCGGCCTGGGCACGATCCTGGGTGCGGTCAACATGATCACCACGGTCGTCTGTATGCGGGCGCCCGGCATGGTGATGTTCCGGATGCCGATCTTCACCTGGAACATCCTGGTAGTCAGCGTGCTGGTGCTACTCGTGTTCCCGCTCTTGGCCGCCGCCGCCATCGGGCTGGCCGCCGACCGGCACCTGGGTGCACACATCTTCGATCCCGCCAACGGCGGTGTTCTGCTGTGGCAGCACCTGTTCTGGTTCTTCGGACACCCCGAGGTGTATGTGCTGGCCTTGCCCTTCTTTGGCGTGGTATCGGAGATCTTCCCGGTGTTCAGCCGCAAGCCGATCTTCGGTTACACCACCCTGGTTTTTGCGACCCTGGGGATCGGGGCGTTGTCGATCGCGGTGTGGGCACACCACATGTACGCCACCGGGGCGGTGCTGCTGCCGTTCTTCTCCTTCATGACCTTCCTGATCGCGGTTCCGACCGGTATCAAGTTCTTCAACTGGATCGGCACCATGTGGAAGGGGCAGTTGACCTTCGAGACCCCGATGCTGTTTTCAATCGGGTTCCTGGTCACCTTCCTCTTCGGTGGTCTGACGGGCGTCCTTCTGGCCGCTCCCCCCATAGATTTCCACGTCACCGACTCGTACTTCGTGGTGGCGCACTTCCACTACACCTTGTTCGGCACCATCGTGTTCGCAAGCTTCGCGGGCGTGTACTTCTGGTTCCCGAAGATGACGGGCCGCCTGCTCGACGAGCGTCTGGGCAAGTTTCACTTCTGGCTGACGTTCATCGGCTTCCACGCCACGTTCCTGGTGCAGCACTGGCTGGGCAATGAGGGCATGCCGCGCCGGTACGCCGACTACCTGCCCACCGATGGCTTCACGGGCTTGAACATCGTGTCAACGGTCGGTGCCTTCGTCCTCGGCTCGTCGATGCTGCCGTTCGTGTGGAACGTGTTCAAGAGTTACCGCTACGGCGAGGTGGTCACGGTCGACGATCCGTGGGGCTACGGCAACTCCCTGGAGTGGGCCACCAGCTGCCCGCCGCCGCGGCACAACTTCACCGAGCTGCCCCGGATCCGTTCGGAGCGCCCGGCATTCGAGCTGCACTATCCACACATGTCCGAACGCATGCGCACCGAGGCGCACGTCGGGCATTAGCCCGGAACGTGGCCGCCGTCCGGCTCGTGCCCGAACACGAAGCGGCGGCCGGTGATCTGTGCCGGGATGATCCGCACGTAATGCAGCTTCACGGTGGGTATCCATGGGTACAGTCCTCCCCGGTCGGCCTCGTCGATGTCGGCCGACGAGTTCAGCACCTGTGCCGCACCGCGCACGACGACGCTCCAGCCACCGATATCGTTGTGATCGTCCGCCTCGAAGAGCACCTCGTCACTCACGACCGCACCGAAAAGCTTGGTGCCCTCGGCGGTCCGGAACAGCACGGTGCCGCGCTGGGTCACGAAGTTGATCGGGAAGATCTCGGGTCTGCCATCGATCACTACCACCAATCTGCCCAGCTTGGCGCTCGACAGCAGGGTCCAGCTTTCGTACTTCTCGAGCAGGGTCACGGGTTGCGAATCGGGCGTCATGACGCCGATGATCGCCTACCGCCGCCTCCGTAACTAGATGCGAAGGTCCCTACGGGAGGGCCGCGATCAGCGAATGAAAGTCCTTGAGTCCACGTGGATCCACTCCCATATACGTCAGATAGGAGATGCCGAGTTCTTCGCGAAGTGCGAGGATCCGCTCGATGAGCTCCCCCTTGGACCCGTGTAGCAGAGTGGGCGATGCGAGTAACTGATCATCGGAATCATGTGGCCGGTATACGCGCATGAGCCCCAAGTCTGGTGAGCGGCCGATGGCGACATCGAAGATCCCCAGGTTCAGCTCCGGCGAGTCGGCGCGGTGACTGGCCGCCTCCAGTACGTATGCGGCACGTTCGGCGAGATCGGCGCGCGTCTTCGCATCGGAGATGGCGATGATATCGGCTTGCCGTGCCGCGAGTTTCAGAATCTTGTCGCCCTTGCCCGCGATCATGATCGGTACGGGAGACTGCACTGGCCGTGGCCAATGATGCGGGCTGGAAAGCAGCCCGCGCAGCGCGCCGACGGCATCGGCGAGCTGCTGCACACGTCCGGCCGGACTCAGGAATGGCACTCCCGCCGCCTCGTATTCCTGCTGGACATATCCGGCCCCCAATCCGATCTCAACACGACCGTCGGTGAGCCGGTCAGCCGTCGCGATGTCGCGCGCAAGTAGACGCGAAGAGTAGAAACCTGTGGTCAGTACGAAACTTCCGACCCGGATCGTCGTCGAAACGCTCGCGGCGGCAAGCATTACCGGGAAGGGTGCACCGACACCGAGGTGGTCGGGAACCACAATGACGTCAACACCGCAATCCTCGGCCTGCCGCACCTGGTCG
Source organism: Mycobacterium sp. NGS15 (assembly GCF_059813245.1). Lineage (NCBI taxonomy): Bacteria > Bacillati > Actinomycetota > Actinomycetes > Mycobacteriales > Mycobacteriaceae > Mycobacterium > Mycobacterium sp. NGS15. The sequence goes on from NZ_JCALEF010000006.1 coordinate 600,901, forward strand.
CGAATCTGACCAATATCCCCATGAGAGATCAGATTCGTCCCAAACCGAAATCCGTGTCTAATCACCGAGATTCCCACCTCTCAAGATCTGGACCAAGCACTTGTTTGGTGTTATGCAGGTCTGAGGTTACCGGTTGCGAGGAGGCAATGACATGGTCTATCGAGTGGTCCAGTGGGCGACCGGTGAAGTGGGCAGGGCCGCGATCACTGCGGTGATCGCACACCCGGAAGTACAGCTGGTGGGGTGCTGGGTGCACTCACCGCAGAAGACCGGCGTCGATGTCGGCGAGCTCATCGGCCAGGCGCCCATCGGCGTCACCACGACCAATAGTCTGGACGACATCCTCGCTCTAGACGCCGATTGCGTGATCTATAGCCCGCTACTCCCCAACCCGTCGGAAGTCGCGGCATTGCTCGCCTCAGGCAAGAACGTGGTCACCCCCGTCGGCTGGTTCTACCCCGACAGTTCCGGCCATGATCTGGATGCCACTGCCCGCCAGGCCGGAGTCACATTGCACGGCACCGGAATTGATCCCGGCGGTATCACTGATCTGTATCCGTTGATCTTCTCGTCCATGACCTCCGCCGTCACCTACGTGCGCGCCGAAGAGTACTCGGACATCCGCACCTATGGCGCGCCGGATGTCATCCGACACATCATGAAGTTTGGCGGCACACCCGAAGAGGCAATCAGCGGGCCGATGCCCAAACTGCTGGGCGGCGGGTTCAAACAGTCCCTACGAATGATCCTCGACGGTATGGGCTTCGCAGAGGTGGAGATCCGGCCCAATCTCAAGGTCGCCGTCGCCACCGTGGACATCGATTCTCCGATAGGTGTCATCCGACCAGGATGCGTTGCCGGTCAGCAATTCTCGTGGGAAGCATTCATCGGGGACGAGGCGGTCGCACGAATCGCCGTGAACTGGCTGATGGGCGAAGAACACTTGGAACCCGCCTGGACCTTCGGCCCCAGTGGTCCGCGCTACGAGGTCGAGGTGCGCGGCACTCCCTCGTCATCGTGCACGATCACCGGCTTTCATCCCCACAGCGTCGAGGCCGGGCTCCTCGCCAACGAGGGCGTGGTCTCGACGGCGGCGCACTGTGTCAACTCCGTGCCCTATGTCTGCGCGGCGCAGCCGGGGCTCAAGTCGTACCTTGACCTTCCGCTCATCGCGGGCAGAGCACATCCTCGGCTCCATCGGTGACCGACGGAGCCGAGGACCGCTCGTTAGGCAGCGTCCTTATGAGATGAGCCGGTGGCTCCCGACTCCTCGGACCCGCCGCTCTTCGATGTGCTGGAGGTGGCAGGTGTGGCGGCCTTCGACTCCGCACCCGCCGGTTCACTCTTGTTGCCGGTACTCGCGGCAGGCTCGGACTTGGACGGCGTACCGGTGATCTTCTGGACCGCATCAGAGGCCTTCTGAAGCGTGGCCGCGAGGTGCTCCTTCACCCTCTGCACACCGTTGGGGGTCTTGCCCGGCTCGGACTTGTTACCGTCGGTCAGATCAGTTGCGCCGTTTGCCTTCACCGGCTTACTCGGCAGCGCAATGACCTTGGCCGGTGTTGTGACCTCCGGAGCCTTGACGGCGGGCTCCTTCGTCTCCGATGCATTCGCTTCTGGCGTCGTGACTTCAGGCGATTTCAGCTCCGGTGCGCCCGATTCATCGGCCTTGGTGACCGGCTTGGCGGATCCGGCCGGCTTCTCCGTCGCGGCCCCGACCACCGTGGCGGGCTTCTTCGCCTCGATCACCTTCACGCCGGCGAACTTCGACTCATGGGTCTCGGTGTTGACCGTAGATTCGCGCGCGGCAGTCGACTTGTTTTCCGCCACGGCGGCATCCGGCTTGACGGGTTGATTCAGCGCCTTCGGCAACGCGCCGCGTACCTCGTTGATGACGTCACGTGCCACCGCCGCCGGGAAGTGCACCGTGGACTTGATGACGTCCACCACTCCCTTGGCGACCTCATCGGCGACCTTGGAGATATCGCCGGTCGCGATCGCCTGCTGAATACGGTATGCCGTCGTCTGCGGCTGCACGAAGAAGTTGCGGAAATCTACGAACAGCTTGGTCGGCAACGAAGGATTCTGGTTGACGGGCTTGCCATTCCACTCTTTGAGTGTCCAGCCGCCCTCGGGGGTGCCCTCCACCTTCACCACCGAGGTGTTACTCAGCGGATCAGAAAGCAGCAGGCTGGGGTCCGGGTTGTCGACGTTCATCATGACCCAAAACATGATGGTGGCCCCGTGGGAGTACACCACCGCATTACGGTCGCCGCTCTCGTAGATCGTCTTCACCGAGTTATCGACACGTGCGTCAAACGCGTTGCCGTCCTCGCCCCCGGGCACCGGCACGAAGCGAGCGCCCAACGTCCACATCAAGGGCGCGGCGATGTATCCGATGCGGCCGATGCCGTCCTTCTCCGATTGCCCCTCGAAGATGCCGGCGCCGATCTCACGCAGACCGCCCAGCACCGTGGCTTTTTCACCCAGTTTGTCCTCCATGGGCTTAGCGGTCTCCTGGGTTCGGATCATGTCCGACGCATAGATGCCGTCGAAGGCTCCACCGAGCTTGTCGGCGACATCCTTGGCCTGCTGCTGGCCTGTCGGCGTCAGGTGCGGCCCGGGGACCGAGGTGTCAATCTTGCCTAACGCGTTACCTTCGGATTCACCGTGTCGCACAAAGGTAATGGTCATCGGATCGGCCGCCCAGGCAACAACCGCGGTAACTATCGAGAAGACGACGGCAGCGATCACCGTCGTCAGGACACGCGACATTGCCCGCGTTTTCGATTGACGCATTGAGAATCCCCATCCATAGGTCATGTGAGTGCGCTCACATTAGCGATGCCCGATCCGAGTTAGGCAATGTTTCATCCCACTGAGCGGACCATATGGATGTGACCAAATCCAGAACGAGATATTAAACGAAAACCCTTGCAGGGCTGAATATTCAGTGCTTCAATGCTTGACTCGGCTAACGCGAACCGGCCTTCTCTCCCTCTTCGAAGATGGCCGAGGCGGGTCCGACGATCAACGGATCCGGGGCACCCACGATCTCCACGTCCTTGTTGTCGTAGTCGAATTGCGAGAGCACGTGTCGCATCGCCTCCAGGCGGGCACGTTTCTTGTCGTTGCTCTTCACCACCGTCCAGGGCGCACTGTCGGTATCGGTGTAGAAGAACATAGCCTCCTTGGCCTCGGTGTACGCGTCCCACTTGTCAAGGGAGGCGAGGTCGGTCGGCGAGAGCTTCCAGTGCCGAACGGGATCAGTGCGCCGGGCCTCAAAGCGGGCCAACTGTTCCTTGCGGCTCACCGAGAACCACAACTTGATCAGGTGTGTACCCGAATTCACCAGCATGCGTTCGTATTCCGGCGCCTCGCGTAGGAATTCAGCGCACTGCGCAGGCGTGCAGTAGCCCATCACGCGCTCGACACCTGCCCGGTTGTACCAGGAGCGGTCCATCAGCACGATCTCCCCGCCGCTGGGCAGGTGCGCGGTGTAGCGCTGGAAGTACCACTGCGTCTGCTCCACCGAGGTCGGCTTCTCCAGTGCCACCACGCGGGCACCGCGGGGATTGAGGTGCTCGGTGAATCTCTTGATCGACCCACCCTTACCGGCAGCGTCCCGGCCTTCGAAAACGATGCAGATCTTCTCGCCGCGCTCCTTGACCCACAGTTGCAGCTTGAGCAGTTCGATCTGCAGCTTGCGCTTGGTCTTTTCGTACTCCTTGCGGCTCAGCTTCTCGTCGTAGGGATAGCCCTGCTTCCAGGCGTCCTTGGCCTCTTTGGTGCGACTGATCCCACCGCGCAGGCTCGCGAGTTCATCAAGTTCTGCGGCGTAGTCCACCGTGACTGAGGCGTTCGGTTTCTCTTGATCGGACATGGATTCAGCATCCCACGTGGGCATAAAGTCCCACGTGGGAAACCCCTGGTCCGGACTAGGCCAGGCGTCCGGCCAGCCGCGGCGGAATCAGGCGCATGATCAGGGTCACGGGTGCCCACGGCCAGCGCGGCACCGCGGCACGTCCGGGTTCTCTTTCGATGGCGTCCACCATCGCCGTCACACCGGTCTTGGTATCGACCATCATCGGCGTGGTCGGTGATTTGGCGCTCAGGTCGGTCTGGATGTAGCCGGGCTCGATGGTGCTGACTTTGATGGGACCGCTGGCGTATTCGGCACGCAGGGACTCACCCAATGAGGAGAGCCCGGCCTTGCTGGCCGCGTAAGCGGCCTTGGTGCCGGGCAGCCCCTTGGCCGCGGTGACCGACGAGATGAGCACCAGGTGCCCATGGCCCTGCTCTTTGAACAGCGCGAGCGTCGCTTCGATTTGCACCAGCGCACCAATGAGATTGGTTTCGATGGTCTGGATATTGGCCCACGACTTGCCGCCCCCCAGATGCCAGCCCTTGGCGATACCGGCGTTCACGACCACGCGATCCAGACCGCCAAGCTCCTCGCGCAGCTCACCGAAGACCACCGGCACCGAGTCATGGTCGGTGACGTCCAGGGAGCGCACGGCCACCTTGATCCCCGGGTTGGCGGCCAACAGCTCAGCCTTGAGTTCTTCCAGGGCCTCCGTGCGCCGGGCGCAGAGCGCAAGGTCGCGTCCCTTCGCCGCGAACTGACGGGCCATCTCGGCGCCGAGGCCGGAGCTCGCCCCGGTGATAAGGATCTTCTGTCGCGTCACGTTGTCACTTTATTTGAGGAGCCGCGAGAGCCGACGGTCGGCCAGCACCTTGCCGCCGGTCTGGCATGTCGGGCAGTACTGGAACGACTTATCGGCGAAGGACACCTCCCGCACCACGTCGCCGCACACCGGGCAGGGCATGCCGGTTCGCGCATGCACCCGCAATCCGGATCGCTTCTCCCCCTTGAGAGTCGCCGCTCGCTGGCCCGCACTGCGCTCCACCGCGTCGGTGAGAACCGACTGCATGGCCTCGTACAACGCCGTTCGTTGGCCCTCGGTGAGCGCCTTGCCGCTGGCGAAGGGAGACAGCTTGGCCACGTGCAGGATCTCGTCGCTGTACGCGTTGCCGATCCCGGCGATCACTCGCTGGTCGGTGATCACGTTCTTCAGACGTGCGGTGGTGCCGGACAAGATATCGGCCAATCCGGCTGCGGTCAGAGAGAGCGCATCGGGCCCCAAGGAGGCGATCTGCGGCACAGAGGCCGGGTCAGCCACGACCCACACGGCCAAACGCTTTTGGGTGCCGGCCTCGGTGAGATCGAATCCGGGAGCCGCAGCGCCGGCGACATTCAACCCGGGAGCCGCAGCGCCGGCGACATTCGACCTGGGAGCCGCAGCGCCGGCGACATTCAATCCCGGTGCATCGCCAGGTGTTCCCAGGTGCACCCGCAGCGCGATGGGCCCCTTGCCCGGCTTGAGTGGCGCTGCCGCCAGCTTGTCCGACCAGCGCAGCCACCCGGCTCGCGACAGGTGGGTAATCAGATACAGGTCCCCAGCCTGCAGACCAAGGTACTTACCCCAGCGCGTCGCACCCGTGACCGTCCGGCCGTACAGGGCGGTGATCGGCGGATCAAAGGTCTTGAGCACCGAGAACGCCGACACGTCGATGCGGGCGATGGTGGTCCCGGTCGCGTGACGACGCAAGTAATCGGCGAGTGCCTCGACTTCCGGTAGTTCGGGCATGGGCTCAGTCTGCCTCTACTCGCCGACACTCCGCAGGAGGTAAGTGTCCATGATCCATCCATGTTCGGCCCGGGCCGAGGCACGCACCTCGGCGATTCGGGCACCTACCTCGCCGACCGCCCCCGACACCAACAGCTCGTGTTCGGTGCCCAGGTAGGCGCCCCACCAGATCTGTGTCGACGGCTCCAGCTGCCGAAACGCGCAATCACTGTCGAGCATCACCACCACGGTTCCGGTGCGGGGCCACTCGTCCAGCAACCGGCGCCCGGTCGTGATGAGCACCGGTTCCCCGATACCGTTCAGCACAATCCGGTGCCGCGCGGTGAGCGCGGAAATCGCCGTAATGCCCGGCAGCACGTCGTATGCGAATGCCTCGGGATCGTTGGCCAGGATCGCGTCCAGAATCCGCAGCGTGCTGTCGTAGAGGGAAGGATCCCCCCAGGCCAGAAAGGCACCGACTTCGTTCTCCGCCAGCTCGGAAGCAATTGCTTTGCCCCACAAGGCAGCCCGTTCGGCATGCCACTGCGTCACCGCGCCCCGATATTCACCCTTGCCGCGCACCGGGTCGGACAGTTCAACGAAGCGATAGTCCGGGTCGGTGATGTAGCGCTCGCAGATATGGCGACGCAGTTCGACCAGATCGCCCTTGGTATCACCTTTGTCTGCCACGAAGAAGACGTCGACATCGTTAAGCGCCGCGATGGCCTGCACGGTCAGGTATTCGGGGTGGCCTGCGCCGATCCCGATGACGCGAATCCGTCGCATCGCGACTTAAGAAGCAGCCGAATTGGGAGTCAACACCGCCGAGATCTCCTCGGTGATCGCCGATACCGTGAGCAGGTTGCCAATGAAATCGCCCAACTGCTCGTCGCTCTGGGTCTCGACGACACCGGGAGTCACCAACAACGAGGCGGCGATCCGGAAGCTCCACTCGGCGGCGGCCCGGACGTTGATGCTGGCCAACTGCTCCTCGGTGAGCAACTTGCGGAAGTACGGGGCCAGCAACACGGTCGTCTGGTCGATGAACGGCCGGGCCTTGACCGTCAGGTACGGCAGCACCTGTTCGGGGTTCTCCTTGAGGCCCTTCTGCAGCAACGGATGGTGACGACCGTGCTGGACAATGCGCACGATGGCATCGATGAATCCTGTGCGCGGCGTCTTAGCCGTCGCGAAGACCGGTTCCAGAATCTCTCCGAAACGCAGAAATTCGCGATGGAACAGCGCCTCGATGATCGCGGCCTGGTCTCCCACGTGCTTGTAGACAGTGGGCCGCGACAAACCGGCCTTCTTGGCGATCAGTGCATGCAGGCGCGCCTCGTAGCCATGTTCCAGCAAGCATTCTTCGGCGGCATCGAGGATTCGACGGCGAATCTCGCCGTGATCGCGGGTGCGGCCACGATGGCTCGACCGGCTCACTTTCATCGGTGCCTACTTTCGTCCGCCACAAAAATTACGTGGCACTTCGCGTCTCACTTGACGCCTCAACCTGCAACGTTTACGTTTGTCATCCTAACGGAAAGGACGGCCAACGGTGACCGCAACCCTCAATAACGGCCCCACGCGCGAGGAGTACTCAGACCGGCTGCTCAAAGGTTCCGTGCGCCGGTCTTACCAGCCGATGGTCGACCTGGATTGGGACGCACCGTTAGATCCCGACAAGTACTACCTGCCACCCAAGGTTGTCTCGCTGTACGGCACCGACGTGTGGAACAACATGTCGCGAGCCGAGCAGATCGAACTGTCGCGGCACGAGATGGTGAACCTGCTCTCGACGGGAATCTGGTTCGAGAACATGCTCAACCAGGGCCTGTTGCGGGTGATGATGCACGCCAACCCCATCAGCCACGAGACCCTCTACTCGCTCGCCGAAATCGGCGACGAGACCCGGCACATGACGATGTTCGCCAAGGCTATCGAGAAGACCGGCTTGCCGGCATACCGGATGCCGTGGCACCAGCGGGCGATGGCCAACCTTCTGCCACTGGCACTCAAAGGCCCGGTGCTGTGGGTGGCCGCTCTGATCGGCGAAGAGATCTTCGATGCCTTGCAGCGCGAGATCATGGACGACCCCGAGCTGCAGCCACTTGTGCAGCGGCTCATGCGTATTCATGTCACGGAGGAAGCTCGGCACATTCAGTTCGCGCGTGATGGCATCCGGCAACGTCTGGACCGAACTCCCAAGCGCGTCAAGGTACTGCTGCGGCTCACCAACGGCCTGGGCGGGCCCATCTTCCGCTACCTGCTGACCAACAAGAAGATGTACGAGGCTGTCGGGCTTCCCGGCAGGCAGACCATGCGGGTGGCCCGCAGCAACCCGGCATTCCAGGAGGCCTCACGGACCGGCTTCGCCCCGCTGTACAAGTTCCTTGACGAGACGGGCCTAATGGGCCCGCTCTCCCGGCGCATGTGGCGCAGAACGGGTTTCGTCGCGTGAGTGAGCACGGCAGGAACGACACGGAAGATGATGACGTCTTCGACGGCATGGCCGTAGTCACCACGGGCGATTTCACCGTCGAGTCCCGGGTGCGGCTGATCGGGTTCTTCAACCCGCTGGACGGCAAGTTCCACTGGCAGGGAACGATTTACGCCAAGCCGGAGGGCGGGGAGCTCAAAGGCGGCACCCAGGTCACGATCGCCGTGGGCGAGACCAGCGCGCCGGGTCGGATCACCGAACAGACCCCATGGGGCCACTTTTCGGTGGCAGGTGTCGGCGCACCGCCGTACCCGCTACCCGAGATCGAGCTGGACGTCGCCAACTGACTTATCGGCGCGCAGACCACGCCAGCTGGAATGCTTGAGAATCCCACCGGGCGTGCGATCGCCGTAGCGGACCTCGCCAACCAGCACCGGCTCGACGAACTGCACATCCTTGGCCTCGACCGCGGAAAGCGGTGCACTAAAAGGCGATTCATCGCGGTGCAGCGGTTCTAGTTGCGCCTTGAGCGACGCCAAGTCTTTCTCGGTGAACCCGGTACCCACCCGTCCTGCATAACGTAATCCACTCCCGTCCGGTATCCCCATCAGCAGAGCGCCTATTCCGCTGCTGCGCCCACCCTTGCCCTTACGCCAACCGCCGATGACGACCTCCTGGCTGCTCCAGTTCTTCGCCTTGATCCAGGACTGAGTGCGCCCCGGAACGTAGGTGGAATCCAGCCTCTTGGCGACAACACCCTCCCATCCCTGGTCATGCGAATGCGCCAGAGCAGCCGCGCCATTGCCGTTAAGTTGTTCCGGCACAGTCATCGCCTCGGTGCCGGCGCCAAGCACCTCAAGCAATCGGCGCCGGTCACGATACTTGGTGCTCAGCAATGATTTTCCGTCCAGATACAGCAGATCGAAGGCCCAGAAATCCGTCTCGGCAGCGGCTGTCCGGTTTTGCAGCAGCGAGAAACTCGGCAGCCCCGTCGAATCCAGCACCACTACCTCACCGTCGAGAATCACGCGGTGATCGGCCAACTCGTGGGCGAGCCGCCGCAAGGCCGGGAACTCCGCGGTGACGTCGCGCCCGCTGCGTGCCAAGGCCTTGAGCTGGCCGTGGTCGCATTCCAGGATGAGGCGGTAACCATCCCATTTGCCTTCGAAGGCCCACTCATCGGCCGCCAGTCCCGCGACCGATCCGGTAGCCGGCAGCATCGGCGCGAGGTCGGCCGGCATCCGGTGCTTGTCTACCGGGGAGCGCTGATCCTTCATTCGGTGCGCCAGCCACTGCTTGCCACCGGTTCGAATCAGCGCGTAACGGCCCGAGATTCGCTTGCCGTGCAGGGTGACAATGACCTCTCCTTTGGACCCGCCGCCGGGCCCGGAATCGTCACGTGGATCGATGAACTTCTCGGTGTCGTAAGTGCCCGAGTCCCAGATGGTCACCTCCCCCGCGCCGTACTCTCCCTTGGGAATCGTGCCCTCGAAGGTTCCGTACTCCAGCGGGTGATCCTCGGTGTGCACCGCGAGATGGTTGATCGAGGGTTCCATGGGCAGATTCTTGGGAACCGCCCACGAGACCAGCACACCGTCGCGCTCCAGCCGGAAGTCGTAATGCAGCGCGGTGGCGTGATGCTCCTGGATGACAAATGAACTGTCGTGGCCTGCCTGCGGTTCGATGGCAGGTACGGGTTCAGGGGTACGCGCGGGATCGCGCATGCTGCGATACGTGGACAATCTGTCCTCGATGACCTCTACATCGTCAAGACCTGCCAGCAGGTCGCCGTCACGTTGAGCGCGCGCCAGCACTTCGTCAAACCGCAGCTGACGCAGCTCCGGATCTTCCAACTCCTCCCAGGTACGCGGTGCGGCAACGGTCGGCGCCTCGCGGCCGCGCAAGGAATACGGGGCAACCGTCGTCTTGGAACCGCTGTTCTGACTCCAGTCCACGAACACCTTGCCCGCACGTAGTTCCCGGGCCATCGTCGCGGTCACCAGATCCGGCATCGACTGCTCCAGCTGGACCGCGACCTTTTTGGCGACGGTGACCGCACCGGATGAGCTGACCGGCTGCGCCAGTGGCACATACAGGTGAAGGCCCTTGCTACCACTGGTCAATGGGAAGGTAGTCAGACCGATATCGTCGAGTACATCGCGCACCGCACGAGCCACCTTCGCCAACTGTGGCAGATCCACGCCCTCGCCCGGATCCAGATCAAACACCAATCGTGTTGCTGGGCCTGGATTTTCGCCAGCGAAACGCCACTGTGGCACATGCACCTCCAGTGCCGCCTGCTGAGCTATCCAGGCCAGCCCCACCGAGGTGTCGATCAACGGGTAGGTGACGTAGCGGGATTTGTGCTCGATGCGCCGCCGCGGAAGCCAATCGGGGGCCGACGACGCGAGGTCCTTCTCAAAGAAGGACGGCCGTCCAACTCCATTAGGCCACCGCTTGCGGGTGACCGGGCGCCCGGCGATGTGCGGCAGCATGAAGGGTGCAATGGCGGTGTAGTAGCTGAAAACATCCGCCTTGGTGGTGGCCGGAGTGGTTCCGGCATCCGGGTACAGCACCTTTTCCGCATTGGAAAGGCGCACAGAAGGTCCCGAAGTTGGCTGCGTGGGCCATACTTGGGATATGCGTTCCATCTGGAAGGGCTCCCTCGCCTTCGGGCTGGTGAACGTCCCTGTCAAGGTATACAGCGCGACCGAGGACCACGACCTCAAGTTCCATCAGGTCCACAACAAGGACAACGGCCGAATCCGTTACAAACGCACCTGCGAAGAGTGCGGTGAGATCGTCGAGTTCCGGGATATCAACAAGGCCTACGAGGCCGAGGACGGGCGCACCGTCGTCATCACCGATGAGGATCTGGCAAGCCTGCCCGCCGAGTCCAGCCGCGAGATCGAGGTGCTGGAGTTCATTCCCGCCGCCGAACTCGACCCGCTGCTGTACGACAAGAGCTACTACCTGGAGCCGGACAGCAAGTCGTCGAAATCGTATGTGCTGCTGGCCCAGACACTCGCGCAGACCGATCGGGTGGCGATCGTGCATTTCGCGCTGCGGAATAAGACACGGCTCGCGGCATTGCGGGTCAAGGACTTCGGCGAGCGTCAGGTGATGATCATCCACACCCTGCTGTGGCCTGACGAAATTCGTGAACCCGACTTCCCGGTGTTGGACCAGGAAGTGAAGATCAAACCGGCCGAACTGTCGATGGCAGGGCAGGTGGTCGAGTCGATGGCCGACGATTTCGATCCGAGCCGATACAACGACACGTACCAATCGCAGCTGCTGGAGATGGTCGAGGCCAAGCTCGAAGGCGGCGAGGCGTTCACCAAGGAAGAGGCGCCCACCGAGCTCGACACCACCGATGTCTCCGACCTGCTGGCCAAGCTCGAGGCCAGCGTCAAGAAACGTCAGGCGGAGAAGGCCAGCACCAACTAGTCACCGGAGCCGCCCGTGGGTGGCCTCGCCGCAGCACATAGTTTCGGGTACTCTAACTTTTCTATTCGGGGTACTTGAAATCAGGAGGCGCGGGTGCTGGAGCGGCAGAAGCAAGCGCGACCGGTGCGCGGGTTCTCCCTACTCGGACCCGCCTTCGTCGCAGCCATCGCCTATGTCGACCCCGGAAACGTCGCCTCGAATGTCAGTGCCGGCGCCAAGTACGGCTTCCTGCTGGTGTGGGTGATCGTCACCGCCAACGTGATGGCCGGGCTGGTGCAGTACCTCTCGGCGAAGCTCGGCCTCGTCACCGGGCAGTCGCTACCGGAGGCCGTTGGCGATCGCATGTCGCGGCCCACCCGACTTGTGTTCTGGATACAAGCCGAATTGGTGGCCATGGCAACGGATTTGGCTGAGGTTGTGGGCGGGGCCATCGCGCTGTATCTGCTGTTCGACCTGCCGCTGCTCATCGGTGGTGTTATCACCGGAATCGTCTCGATGGTGCTGCTTGCCGTACAGGACCGCCGCGGACAACGCTCTTTCGAATACGTGATCTCCGCGCTGTTGGCCATCATCGCGATCGGATTCCTCGCCAGCGTCGTGGTGGAACCGCCCCCACTGGCCGAGGCGGCGGCGGGACTGATCCCACGCTTCCAGGGCGCCGAAAGCCTGATGCTGGCGACAGCCATGCTGGGCGCCACGGTCATGCCGCACGCCGTGTACCTGCACTCCGGCCTGGCCCGGGATCGGCACGGTCATCCCGAAGAGGGCGAGCCGCGCCGCCGACTGCTTCGTATTACCCGTTGGGACGTGAGCCTGGCGATGCTGTTCGCCGGCGCCGTCAATATGGCAATGCTGCTGGTGGCGGCCACGAATTTGCAGGGGCGCGAGGGCGTCGACACCATCGAAGGTGCGCATGCCGCCGTCCGTGACAGCCTTGGCCCCACCGTGGCCCTGCTGTTCGCCATCGGCCTGCTGGCATCCGGGCTCGCATCGTCTTCGGTCGGCGCCTATGCCGGCGCGATGATCATGCAAGGACTACTGCGCCGGTCCTTTCCCATCGTGGCGCGGCGGCTCGTCACACTGATACCGGCGCTGGCAATCCTGGCGATCGGTATCGACCCCACCCGAGCACTCGTGGTGTCGCAGGTGGTGCTGTCCTTCGGCATCCCCTTCGCCCTCGTACCCCTCATCCGGCTGACCAGCGACCGCGGGCTGATGGGCGCCAATGTCAACCATCGCGTGACGACAACGCTCGGCTGGATCATCGCCGCGCTCATCACGCTGCTGAACGCGATGCTGATCTTCCTTACCCTTGCGAACTAGTTTCGCCTGGGAGTAGGCTGTGAGCTATGAAACGAATCCTGTCTTCAGCCAGTCGATTTGGGCTGGCAATTGGAGTCGTTGCTAGTGGTTTGTTCGTTGGCGGTATCGCCTCCGCAACCGCGGCAAAGGCCGATCCAGACATTTGCGGCTCGGTAGATACCTACCCGCGGGTGACCGTATGCGCGGACGGCAACTGGGACCGTGGCTGGGATCGCGGATGGCGCGGCGGACATGGCAACGGTTGGGGTAAGGGCCACTGGAAGCACGGCGACTGGGACTGAGTCAGCACCGCTGACCTGACCCACCACGCGCCCGGACGAACGCCGGGCGTAGTCAAGAGCGCACTCTGCTCGCTCACTGGACCCACCACCGGCGCGAAACGCCCCGTCCGTCCAGGTGTTCCTGCGGCGCGCTAGATGGGACCGCTACTGGAGTAGCCATCTCCCGAACGCGGCCCGAATCGACGCGCATAGTCCTCGTGGATCCACGCGTCTTTTTGACGCTTGAGCACATCAACCAGGCCAGGATCCAGATCGTGTTGCACCAGCCGGTGACGGCGCCACACCTTGTTGAGTGCGTGCGCCATGATCAGCACCCATACATAGATGGGCACTGTCATCTCCATATGGACATACAGCGAGGCGGGCAGCAGCCAGAACGGCGCGAGGATGAACAGCGGCGGAATCGCGCACCGCAGGATGTGCCGCCGCACCGCACCCTTGCCCGCCAGATCATTGGCGACCCAGTCCTTCATCGAATCAGGCAGACGTCGCCCGTAGCAGTAGGCGATGTACTGGAGAACATTCGGATGATCGGCCATAACTAGATTGTAGACTAATAGTTAGTGCACTAACTAATGGTTAGGATAGTGAGAATGACCGCAGTCTCACCCGATCTAGACCCGCTGGCACTGGAAAGACAGGTGTGCTTCGCACTGGCCGTCACCAATCGCGCGGTGCTCGCGGTGTACCGGCCGCTACTCGCCCCCCTCGGGATCACGCACCCGCAGTATCTGGTGATGTTGGCACTCTGGGACCACGCCAAGAGTGCCGCGGACGAAGCACCGGAGGCCTTGTCCGTCAAGCAGATCGCCACACTGCTGCAAACGGATTCGGCGACCATCTCCCCCATGCTCAAGCGACTCGAGGCACTGGGGCTCATCACCCGTCCGCGCAGCGTCACCGATGAGCGCACCACACACGTCACCCTCACCAAACAGGGTGCCGCGCTACGCCGAAAGGCGCTCAAGGTCCCCCCGGCCGTGGTCGAACGCCTGGGCGTCGACCTCGCCGAACTTGAGCACCTGCACGCGGTGCTGACCAGGATCAATAGCGCCGCACTGGCCGCCGGAGCCTTTGACACCGAGTAGTCCGCGGACCGCCGTGTGGCGTCCGCCACACACCCCTGTACACCGATGGGTTGGCGTGCTGCAATCAGAGGTAGACCGATCGATATACCAGGAGATCATCATGTGGACCGACACAACGATGCTCATCGCGATAACGCTCGTCACCATCGCCATGCTCTGGACGGCGAGCGGGGAGAACTCGATGAACTACTACCAACGCGATACCCAGAAAGGCATGTGGCAACGCTAGTTTGCGCACGCAGTGGGCGTCTGTTTGTCTGACGTCATGACCAAGGACGAAGCCGCCGAACTGATCACCGCCCGCCGCATCGAGAAGAACCTCACCTGGCAGCAGATCGCGGAAGCGATTGACTCACCGCTGATTTGGACTATTGCCGCGCTATTGGGCCAGCATCCCGTGCCCGAAGCAAAGGCCGCCAAGGTGGCCGAGCTTCTCGACCTGGAGCCGCCGGTGACCACCGCACTGCGCGCTCAGCCATATCGCGGCACGCTGGATGGCGGCGCACCGTCCGACCCGACGATCTACCGGCTCTACGAGGCGCTGAGCGTCTACGGCCCGGCGATCAAGGAAGCCATCCACGAAGAGTTCGGCGACGGCATCATGAGCGCCATCAACTTCAAGGTCGACATCGCGCGCCGTCCTCATCCGGACGGCGACCGGGTGGTTCTGACCTTTGACGGGAAGTTTCTCGACTACCGGTGGTGATCGCTCACAGCAGGCTGCGAATATTGCGGCCCGTAATGGCACCCCATTTGGTGTCGAGCGCGTTCATGAGCAGCTGCCAGTAGGGCGCCCACAGCGTGCGTTGCGCCATGGCCGGGGGCATCGTCTTGTAGGTGGCAGCCTGCTGGGTCCACCGCCACGCCAATCCTCTGGCCACATCGTCGATGCACCAGTAGATCAGCTCGTTCGGGTTGGTCGTGGTCTTCCACACGAAACCCGTTTTCGGGTCACGCGTGTGGTACCAGAACTGTGCGCCGTCGAGCACGTATTGCGGAGCGGTATTCGAGTGTCGCTCGCTCTTGGCCAGCTCGGTCGGCACCGGTACTTCGGAGATCGCGACTTCCCCAGCGAGACGGCCGAGCACCGCGATACGAACATCGAGCTGCTCGCGGATCCACTCCGAGCTCCCCGGGCTCCCCGGCTCGGGCACTGCCGCCACCGGACCGGCCGGCGGCGCGGACTCGTCCGCTGTCCCGTGGGCTGCCTGCTCGGCCGGTGCCTCTCCGTCGACATCGACGATCGCCCCACCCGCCCAATCCACCTTGGCAGGGTTGAGCACTCCGTCTTCTTCCAGCGACAAATCGACCACATAGGCGATATCGACGAGGACGTCACGGGCGCCGGGCGCCAGGGAAACTCCTGGCCGGCGGGGCCCCAGCAGCGCGACATGCACCATGAAGAACTCACCGTCGTCGTCCCGGTCGCAGTACTCACGCTCGTACCGAGCGGCATCGGAGGTGTCGAACCGGTGCTTGACCGGTGGTTCCAGGAGCACGCTGCAGAACTGAACCGGGTGGTTGGCATCTCCGTCCAACATGCCGAGTTCTGTTGCGGTGATCGGCAGTTCAGCGGCCAGGCTCGGCGCAGCATCGTCCGCCGCCGCGCGGATGGTGAACGTGCGTGCGTCGGGTGGCCAATCGTCTGGCTCCGGCGCGGCCCCCTCGTGACCGGTGGAATCAACCGTCATGTTCTTAACCGTATGGCAATCGTGTACTTCGGGCGACGATGGTGCACCCAGACCTGTTATTTTTACGACAGACCGTCCCCGCTGGGGGGAGCAATTCGGACGTCAAGGAGACCCATCGTGAAGATCAATGTGCCCATCATCGCCGCCGTGGCGGCCGCCGCGGCGGCGGCCGGACTGGCCCTGATGCCGACCGCCGGAGCCGACACCACGCTCGGACAGCAAGGGCGCCTCACCAATGGCGACGTCGTCCAGGCGTGGACCATCAGCGACCTCAAGGTTAGTACCGACCAGCTGCCCTACCAAGCCAAGGGCACGCTGTGGGAGGCCACCGCCACGGACGAGGCCATCCAGGGCAGCGTCATCCCGATCGTCGCCAACTTCAACGCGAAGGCCAAGGACGGCGAGACCTACCGCGTGCTGTACGGCGTGCCCACCGAGCAGGGCGTGAACCCGGGGACCCTGTCGCAGGGTGAGAAGACCAGCGGCAAGATCTACTTCGATGTGACCGGTTCCGCCCCTGAGACGGTGACCTACACCTCCGGTGACGAGGATCTGCTCACCTGGAAGGCCGCTCCCCCCGCTGCCGCACCGCGTTCGGGTGGTTCGAGCCAGTCGCACGGCACCAGTCCCGCACCGGCCACCAGCGCCGCACCCACCACCTCCCCGGCGCCTGCCGCTGCTCCCGCGGGAAGCCAGGGCACTCCGCTGCCCGCCGGCAGCCAGGGCACCCCGGTAGACGAGCAGCAGCCCGCGACTACTCCGACCCCGACGGTCGCACCCGTGACCGCAACCCCCGGGCCGGCACCTGCCAGCCCGGCTCCCGGCGCTGAGGGCACGCCGCTGAACAACACCGCGGTGCCTGCTTCCCCGGCTCCGGCGACGCCTGCACCTGCATCACCCGCGCCTGCGGCTCCCGGTGCCGAGGGCGGCGCCCCGCAGACCGCTACCCCGCCGGTGGCGGCGGTTCCCGCCGTTCCGGCCTCCGACAGCACCCCGCACGGCCAGCGCGCGGCCGGCAGCCAGGGCACGCCCGTTGTTGCCGCCGAAGGCTGAGTAGAGGGCCAAGAACCGTTTCGGCATTAACCGCCGGCCGCCTCGCGCGGCCGGCGGTTTTTGTTATGAGTGCGAAGACCACCAGGCGTACAGCTGATCGAGAGTCGGACCGGTCGCGCCCGAACGCGTCTCGCTGAGTAAAAGCCTCTCCTCATCGGTCCAGCCGACCACCGGGTGCCCCTGGTTACTGCCGCAGAAGACCGTGCCGCTCACCTGATCCGGGGTGGCATTGCGACGCCATGGCCCTGGCGACTGGATCCGGCCCGGACACACCACCACCGCGTTCCGTTTCGTCAGACGACCCAACCCGGCCGCAAGCGCGGACTTGTCCTTCACCAGCGAGTAGCTGGCCTCCACTGGCCCATCTGGATCGTCACTGCGACCGCACTTGACTTGTGCCACCGCCTCATTCGCCGGTTCGACGGCCTTGCACGCCGACAACCCGTATCCGGCCGGCAGCATGGAGAGCAACCGTGTCTCCGCATCGGAGTCCCTGCTGGACACCGTTGTCGTTGGGGCCGCACTCGGTTCGACCGGCGCGTCATCACCGCCGCTGCCCGCGACCACCGCGATCACACCACCGATAACAACAACCACAGCCGCCAGCACCGCGCCACCAATCATCAACGGCCGCTTACTTCTCGCGGTCCGCTTGTCCTCCCACGACGAGAAATCGACCGGAGTCGCCGACTTGATGGGTCCCGACGCTGCAGGTGGCGCCGCGCCGAAGGCCTCGTGAGCCGGCCACTGCATGTACTGATTGCCCGGTTCCACAGCGGGCGGGTGCGGTTCCGCAAATGCCGGCTGCGCGATGAACGGAGGCTGGCCAAACTCCTGTTCCGGCGCGAACGGACCGGGTTCGGACATCCCGGGAAGCGCATTGAGGACCGGCAGCGGCGCGGTGTCCGCGGCGTCAGACGAGTCCTCAGCCTCCGGTGAGCCCGCTCCGATATCCCTATCCATCCACTACCCCCAACGTCCAGTCATTACGTCCCCGACCATGGCCAATGCACAAAGATTACTTGGCCTCGTCGATCACTCGCGGCGGATATCGCCAGTCACTAACGGACCGCCTTACTCGGCTCCGGCACCAACGCCCGCGCGATAGGCAGGATGTACTGACGGGCGTACCGCTCAGCATCTTCCCTGGTGGCGAGCTCCCGCCGGGGGCTGGGCGCGAGGATGAGCGAATGTGTCAGGCGCACAAATACTTCCGCGACGCCGTAGGAGTCGTCGACAAGATCGCCGGCACTTCGGCTCACATGGCCGGCCAGGTATGTGGTTGCCATATCCAGGGCTGGGCCAGCACCGCTTGTCATAACCGGCAGCACCGACTCTGGATCGGTTTCCACCGCCCGCTGCATCAGCGGATGGGCGCGCACATACCAATAGATGCCGGTGAAACCCGCCACGAGCTTGTCTTCGGGACTTTCCAAGGCGGCGATCTCGCGGTCTATGGCGGAAAACATCGTCTGCGCCTCCCGCATAAGGACGGCAAGCACAAGCTCGGTCTTGTTCGACCAGCGGCGATACACCGTCATATGCGATACACCCGCGCGCCTCGCGATCTCGTCGACCGTGGCACGGCGGATGCCGAAGCTGAGCATGGTCTGCAGCGCGGCCTCGAGGATGCGCTCGCCGGTCGGATCCGGATCTGCAGACACACCTCAGTCTCTCACGCTCAAGTCCTTCCCAACCCGATGTTGCAATGTTAGTCTTCAGCTCAGTTTCTAACACCGACGGAGGATGCAATGACGCATGTGCTGCCGCGCGACTTCACACACCACGGCGAATCGGATGGGGATCCCCACGAGGACGGCCTGGCCTTCCTTCGCACGAACGGGGTACGTCCGCGCGTTATGGACACATTCCGCAAGCACCTGGGTAGCCCCCTGGTTGGCGTCTTCGGCGGGGTGTTGTTCGACGAGGTGGCGCTGATGCCGGTGGCGGCATCCGTCGACCGCACAGGACGGTTCCGTGAAAACTTCACCGACCGCGGCATCCGGAGCGGGCTGAGCGCGCTGTCACTGTTGTCCGGTAACCGGCAGCAGCGAGCCGACACCGCGCAGTGGCTCAAGGAGCAGCATCGGGAGGTGCGTGGCACCGGAGTTGGCGAGTACGAGGGGATTCGTTACAGCGCATTGGATCCCGAGCTATGGATATGGATCGCCGCCAGTGCGATGAACGCCACGATGGAGTCCTTCCCCTACTGCACTGGTTATACGATGACTCACGCGGAGCAGGAGGCCGCGTATCAATATCAACGACACCTGTTCAGAGACCTCGAACTGCCCAGTGCCAAGGGAAAATTCCCGGAGACATACGCCGCCTTTGTCGAGTATTACGACGACATGGTGGAAAACAGGTTGCAGTCCAACGGCTTTCTCCGCGAGCAGTTCGCCGGTTTGATGCGACTGCCGCTGCCCACGCTGCTGCTCCCCGCCGCCCTGCGCCCCGTCCTGTCACCGATCTGGCGCGCGATTCGCCCGATCGCGGGCCGGATGGTTCAGGTGTGCTCGGCCAAGGCAATGCACCCTGAGATACGCGCGATGATCGGGTTCGAACTCAAACGCCGTCACAATGTCGAGTTCGCGTTGTACACCCGGTTGCTACAAACGATATGGCGGGTGACACCCGACCGGCTGCTAGTAGAACCCATGCTGTACAACAATATTCGCATCGACACGGCGCGCTCCCGGCTCGACGGTTCGCGTACCGCACAACGCAGGTACGAGAAGCTTGAGCGGTCACTGACACGACGGAACGAGCAGCTCGCTGCCTTCTATCACAGTCATCGTCTCGACAGCTTCGCTCCCGATGAGAGGCCCACTGGCACCTGCCCGTTCGGGTGAGTGCCGGAAGCTACGGCGGCACATCCGCGGCACCGGCCGGTCTCGACCGGCGTGTTGGGGACCATCGGGAATGCTGGCCGCTTAGGCCCGGCGATGACCGTAGATCGGGTTAAAGGGATTTCAGCCGTGACTCCAGTACTGTCGCCCGCCCGCCACGCGAGCATCCCGTTGGACACTTGCGCGGGGCCGGAATAGGCGATGATCACGGCTCATCACGATAGTTTGAGCAAGCGTTCGGCGTTAAGGTGCGCGATTTTTTCGCGATCACGTGACGTAAGCGGCAATCCATCAAAGAACGTTCGGGCCTCGGTGTTGTCCGAATATGGGAAATCGACGGAAAACAGCACCCGGTCGACACCGACTGCCTCAACTGCCGCCACGAACGGCGCATAGTCCCAAAATCCGCTCATCGTTACATGAAAATTGGACTTGAATGTCTCAGTGATTGACCGGTTCAGTGTCAGCAATCTACCCATAGCCCATTCAGCCCGCCAGATCATGGACGGCAATGCCTCACCCATGTGCCCGATGATCATCTGCAACCCAGGGAATCGGTCGAAGACGCCTCGCACGATCAGCCGCAGCACGTGCAGACCGTTGTCGACGTGCCAGCCCCACGCTGCGGTGCTCAATGACCGGCTTACTATTTCTGAGAATCCGGAGTAGCAGGCGTCATACACTGCTTTCGACGGAGGCGCCGGGTGCAAATATATCGGCACGCCCAATGACTCGGCTTGCTCAAAGACCGGCCAGAATACTTCGTCATCGAGATAGCGCCCGTCGATACCGCCATTTATCATCGCACCGACAAAACCCAAATCGGTCACCGTTCGATGGAGCTCGGCCGCAGCAGCCTTGGGGTTGCGCATCGGTAGATGCGCGAACCCCGCAAACCGCTCCGGATAGGCTCTGATCGCCATGGCTGCCGCGTCGTTCGACGCCTTGGCCAACTGAACGGCCGTTCGGATATCCAGCTCTTCAGTACCCGGGTATGTCTGTGACAGCACTTGCATATCGATGCCCGCGATGTCCATCGCAGCGACTCGACGCTCACCCAAGTCCCGCAGAATCGGCTTCGGCGCAAAACGTGCTTCCGGCGTTCCCGCCATCGCAGGTTTCAGCAAAGGGTGGTCTTTATTGATCTTCTCCAGCACGGGCGTGCTGAAATGCTCTTCCAGTCCGATTATTCTCATGACTTTTCTTTCTCAGCAGGCTCTATTCGAGCGTGTTTTCGGGCGGATACGCCACCGCGTCACGGAGCTTCCTGGTCGGCGTTGCCAGCCAGGGGAACTCGCACCCACTGAAGTTCGAATTTCCACTGGTGAGGTGCGCGCTCGCATAGCCCTTCCGGCGGGTCGGGTACCACCGGTGCATCGGTGCTTCCGGACGCGATGATCACCACCCGGTCGTCGGCGGAACAGTAGGTCCGAAAGGTGCAGCCGGGATCGTCGGCGGCCAGGTCCGCGACGGCGGTGTCGGTCACCCATCCGAGCAGCTCGTCGAGGTGACCCGCGGCGGCGACCGCCTCCCACATCGTGGTCCGGTACGTGCTCATGATTGCCGCCGGAGCGGCGGCACCGTGGGCGATTCCGTCGCGTTATCCATGTCTGCGCGGGATAGGCGGAACACTTCGGGATAGAACTCCCGATCGGTACGCCGCTTGGGTTCGGTTGACCGCCAGCTGAACAGGCATGTGCCGCACTGGTAGACCTCCCATACGCCGGGGACGGGTGAGACGGCGAGGACCGTCGCGGTGCCGTCCTCGCAACGTGGGCAGGGCCGCGTATCGCTATCTGTAGTCATGAAAGTTCCTCCTAGTGTCTGGTTTGGTCACTTACGGGCCGACAGCATGGTGTTCAAACGGGTGATCCATTCCGCGGTTTCGGGCAGGTCGTGCACTGTCTGGCCGTAGTGGCCGCGAGCATCGGGGGGTACCGGTGTGGTGGCGTCGATGACCAGCTTGTCGCTGATACCCGGGGGCACCGCTCCCGGATCAAGGTTCATCACCGACATGTTCGGCAACTGCACGAGGTCGCCGGCGGGATTGACCTTCGTCGACAACGCCCACATCACCTGGGGCAGGTTGAACGGGTCGACATCTTCATCGACGATGATGGCGATCTTGACGTAGCCGAGCCCGTGCGGGGTTGTCATCGCTTTCACACCAACAGCTTTGGCGAACCCACCGTAGCGTTTCTTGGTAGATATGATCGCCAGCATCCCGTGCGTGTACATGGCGTTGACGGCCTGCACCTCAGGGAACTCGGCCTTGAGTTGTTCGTAAAGCGGCACACAGGTAGCGGGGCCAATCAGGTAATCGATCTCGGTCCACGGCATCCCGAGATAGAGCGTCTCGAATATCGGATTAGTGCGGTAAGAGACGCGGTCGATACGAACCACAGCCATCTTCCGGCCACCGGAATAGTGGCCGGTGAACTCGCCGAAGGGACCCTCTAGCTCACGCTTGCGACCTTCGATCACACCTTCCAAGATCACCTCGGCACCCCACGGAACATCCAGCCCGGTCAACGGCGCAGTACTGATGGGATACGGGGCCTGGCGCAGCGCACCAGCCATCTCGTACTCGGACTCGTCGTATTCCAATGGCGTACCGCCCATCATGGTGATCACCGGGTCATTGCCCACCGCGATGGCGATGGGTAGGTCCTCTCCTTTTTCTTCGGCCTTGCGGAGCTGTAATGCGATGTCATGCATGGGCACTGGCTGCAGGCCCAACTTGCGCGTGCCCTTGACCTGCATCCGGTAAATACCGACATTCTGTTTGCCAAAGTTCTCGGGATCATCGGGATCCCGGGACACTACCGGCGCCTTGTCCAGGTAGAAACCACCGTCACCATCGTTGAGACGGAACAGCGGCAATAAGGAGAACAGGTTGATGTCGTCGCCTTCGACGAAGTTCTCTGCCCACGGAGGATTCTCCCGCCGCTCGGGGGCAACGGGAAACGTATTCCACCGCCGGATGAACTCGGTGACCTGATCCTTCATCGCGGTGTCCATCGGCATGCCAAGGGCCAGAGCGTGGTTGCGCCACGATCCGTGCAGTCCCATCGCGA
This sequence comes from Mycobacterium sp. NGS15, assembly GCF_059813245.1. Taxonomy (NCBI): domain Bacteria; kingdom Bacillati; phylum Actinomycetota; class Actinomycetes; order Mycobacteriales; family Mycobacteriaceae; genus Mycobacterium; species Mycobacterium sp. NGS15. The sequence continues at coordinate 623,777 of NZ_JCALEF010000006.1, forward strand.
CCTTGGCATCGGCGAACCCGGCAATGTCCTCGAACATTAGAGCGGGAGCCGCATCGCCCAGCCTGCACGCCGCGTTGGCTGCCGCCGCCAAGTCAGGCTCGGCCACGACCTCCTCGGAGATCCGGAGTAGTTGACCTTGCTGGTCCAGCTCCGAAAGAAAGCTGCGCAGATCATCAAATACTTTACCGCTCATGATTATTCACCTCACTGATTGATTTCGGTAAGCCCGCCCAGCGGCGTGCACGGGGCGTTGGTAGGCCGAACTGATCCAGCACTCGGGCGACAGTGTGATCCACGATGTCGTCCACGGACTGGGGGCTGTTGTAGAACGCCGGCATGGGCGGAACGATGTGTGCGCCCATCCGGGATAGCGCCAGCATGTTTTCCAGATGAATCTCACTCAGCGGCGTTTCGCGTGGTACCAGCACCAGCTTGCGCCGCTCTTTGAGAATGACGTCCGCCGCGCGTCCAAGTAGCCCGTCGGCGTACCCGGTGCGGATACCCGCCAGACTCTTCATGCTGCACGGGATGATCACCATCCCGTCGGTCCGAAACGACCCTGAGGAAATCGGGGCGGTCTGATCGTCGGGCCCATGATGATGGTCCGCCATGGCCGCTACATCACTTGCTGTGTAGGGAGTTTCCAGCTGGATGGTGGTCCGCGCCCAGCGCGTCAGCACCAGGTGGCTCTCCACCGCGGGCTCGCGACCGTCCAAACGGCACTGGTCGTTGATTTCGCGCAAGGCGTGCAGCAACGCCACACCCAACTGCGCCCCGGTTGCGCCGGTAATTCCGACAATCAGCCGCATACCGCCTCCACGGCGGTATGCCGGCCAACATTGCCAGACCGCGCATAACCAACGGGATTCCTGTCTGGCGCACCGCACCTCAATGCCGCCTCGGCCGCGGAGTGCCGGCACCTCCCACATCCATACAAACTCATCGAACACCTCATGCGTCGTTAGGTACTTTCGTTCCATACACCTCGCAACGCTAGAGCCATATCTGCATGTGGTCGTGTACTAGACCGGCCTTATTACATGCATAATCGGACACATGCCCGATATTTTTCTCCCGGTCCCCGACGTGCCGTACATCAGCAGCATCGGTGCGTTGCCCGGCATCGAAGTGATCGACATCGCCGGTATCGCGGACCGCGCGGCCGCGCACCGGGTCGACACCTACGCCCCGTCGCGGCTGGCTTTCCATTTGCTGTTGGGGCCGCAGGACGGCGTCCTGGAATGCGCCGTCGATTTCGTGCCCTACTCAGCGCACTCCGGTGACTGGCTGTGGATCCGCCCCGGACAAGTGCATGAGTATCTATGCGATATCCGCGGCATCGAAGGAACGGCAATACTCTTCACCGGAAACTTCCTTGATCCCGCCACGGTCAAAGCTGCCCGCATGGACGCACCGCCGGATCGCTGTCTACGACGAAGAACCGACGCCGTCCACCAGGTGCAGGACTCGCTCACCGCGATTTTGAGAGCCGAATACTGCAATTCGGCAGATTCGTCGGTGCCAGCTCAAGTGGAGATGCTCCGCCATGTGCTTGCCGCACTGATCTTGAAAATCGGGACGGGCGAGATCGAATCTCGGCATCTTCCCGAGGAGGTATTCGAGTTGTTCCGCAAGGCGGTCGAGGAGCACTTCCGTACGTCGCAACGCGTCGAGGATTACGCGGCGCGGCTCGGCTACAGTCCACGGACCCTCACCCGTGCCGTGAACGCGGCGACCGGTCACGGCGCTAAACGCTATATCGACGAACGGGTCCTGCTAGAAGCGAAACGTCTTTTGTCACATAGTGACTCGTCCATCAACGCGATCTCACGCCATCTCGGATTCGGCACATCCAGTGACTTCACCCGTTTCTTCAGGCAGCGGATCTCGCTCACCCCCGGGGCTTTTCGCGACAGCCTGACGACCAAGACCCCACCGGACCCCGCACAAGATCACGCTCATCACTCCTCCTGATAACTGAAGTCATGCCACCCGGGGGCAGCACTTCACCTCCCGCACCCCCCGCGCCAGTCGTCGACTCTCCGACCCAAGCCACATGCGTGTAACGCCCGCCCCTCACACGGGCAGCGCATTTGAAGACGCATCTGCTGGCGGGCTACAGAAAGACACTCATCTACGCCTGCAGGACGCTCATTTCCATCAAGGCTTTGCACCCCAAATGATTCCGCTATGCCCGGCCTCAAGGGCCGACTCGGGAAACGGGCATCCGTTTCACGAGTCACTTGTGGAATCCCTGTGCAGTCCCATGAATCCTCCCTATGCCGCGCGGCACTCATCAGCGCGGCGGCTCGATCGGCATGGTGGGGCACCGTAACCAGGCAGGAGACGCGAACCACACTGAGATCTTTGAGTTCCTAGGCGGCGCTGGTGCTCATGCCGCCGCACATCGTTTTGGTTTAGGCCGAAACCATGGCGCATTACAGGCCTGCTGTTGCAGCGTGCAGACATAATCGATGCGGTCCATCGAGGCTCCGCATGGTCTAGCACGAGGAGCAGATACCTGATGCAAACCGAAAATGAAACTGCCAACGAGTCACCAGAATCCTTCGACAGTTATGTCGACGACAACGGGAGATTCCGCGAGACAGATTCCGTTGTCAGAGTCGACAAACTCGAGCGCAACGCGCCAGATCTGCGGCGCCAATTCCACACCGCCGAGCCATTTCCGCACCTGGTGGTCGACGATTTCCTACGCTTGTCCCCGGCCGCCGCCGATGCCTTTCCCGGTATCTCCTGGCCCTGGTGGAACCAATGGGATGACGGATACATTCGGAACAAATGGTTCTGCGCTGAAATCGACCTCATCCCAGAACCATTCAAAACTGTCATCAGAGAACTCAACGAACCGCGCTTCCTGAGCGTGCTCGAAAAAATCACCGGCATCGGGCAGTTGCTCCCCGATCCATATCTGTTTGGGGGTGGCATTCACCTCAGCGGCTCGGGCGGGGTCCTGACTCCCCACACCGACTTCCACTACCTGCGCGCGCTAAACCTCTACCGGCGCATCAACGTTATCGTCTATTTGAATGACAGCTGGTCGCTGAATGACGGAGGTTGCCTATCGCTCTACGATGCGGAGGGCCGGGCCGTCCAGACGGTCGTTCCCGTCTGGGGCAGGGCCCTCATCTTTCGCACCGATGACCAGTCGGTGCACGGATTTCCCCTCCCTGTCACCGAAGGCTCATGGCGACAATCGCTCGCGCTCTTCTACTACACAGCTGCTCCAGCTGACAGCTTCGGTGGTGACGAGACGACGTACTACCGAGAGCACGGGGAGCAGGACGGTATCGCTCGCAAGGCCCGACTACTCGTCTTCAGGCGCCTCCTGAACCTCAGCCGCAATATCAGCATGGTTGCGTATGTGGTGAATCCCAATCTCGGCATACCCGCCGTCAGGGCTCATTTCGCCTATCTCCGCAGGGCCAAAGCCCGCGAGATAGCCAGGAAATTGCGGCGCTAGGACCCGGGCCGACGACGCGCCGCATACCACCGAGACGGCGTTGTACACCCAATCTGGTTTCACATTGAAGGGCAGCCACCGGCAGCCAGGACCACAGAGGTGCAGCTTGTCGCGCGATCACCCCTGGTGCACTAACCAACGCTTCGTACCATTCAGACTGTTGACGGCAGCAACAACAAGGAGGCAGGAATGGAAGGCTTTCGCGGCAAGGTCGCGGTGATCACCGGCGCAGGATCAGGCATCGGGCGCGCTTTGGCGGTCGAGCTGGCCCGCTCGGGCGCCAACGTCGCCATCAGCGATGTGGACACCAAGGGACTCGCCGAGACGGAACGCCTGGCCAAAGCCTTCGGCGCCGAGATCCGCACGGACCGCCTCAATGTTGTTGAGCGCGAGGCATTCCTGCTGTATGCCGATACCGTCAAGGAGCACTTCGGCAAGGTCAACCAGATCTACAACAACGCCGGCATCGCCTATGCGGGCGACGTTGGTGAGAGCCCGTTCAAAGACATCGAGCGCATCATCGACGTCGATTTCTGGGGCGTGGTCAACGGCACGAAGGCCTTCCTGCCGCACCTGATCGCTTCCGGTGACGGCCACGTCGTCAACGTCTCTAGCCTGTTCGGCGTGCTGTCTCTGCCCGGCCAAAGTGCCTATAACGCCGCCAAATTCGCCGTGCGCGGGTTCACCGAGTCGTTGCGCCAGGAGATGATCGCCGGCAAGAAGCCGGTCGCGGTTACCTGCGTGCACCCCGGCGGTGTCAAGACTGCCATCGCCCGCAACGCCACCGCCGTCGAGGGTATCGATGTGCAGGCGGCGGCGGCCGTCTTTGACAAGTACCTGGCGACCACCAGCCCGCAGGCCGCCGCGCGAATCATTCTCACCGCAGTACGCAAGAGGAAGCCCCGCGTGCTAGTCGGACCCGATGCAAAGGTCCTCGACGTGTTAGTCCGGGTCATGGGAGCTCGCTACCAGGACCTATTCTCGGTATTTACAGGCCTCGCGGTACCTAAGCCAAACTAGTTCGGCCCATGGCCTCATCTCAGCCACGATGAATCGGGCGCTAATCTTGGGCTGCATAGCGGTGCACTAGGCCGCTGATGGTGCTTCGATGGAGCGTTAGGCGTAGACCGTGCCCTATGACACCCTGGACTGTTTGACCTGCCCGACGTCCTCACGCCGACGCACCACGTGGAAAGGGTTCGCGGAGAGGGTCATCGACCTGGCCATGGCCGGTTTGTACAACCCGGCACAGCTGGATGTGCTGAAGCGGGCTGGTGAGATCGTGCGCCGGTCAGCCGAGGGAGGGTAGCAGCAACGGCTGTAGCCGGTAACCGGGCGGCTCGGTGCCGTGTAGATGTCGCACAAAGTAGTCCCAGGTGCGACGTAGCGAATAGTGCAGCCAACCGTACAGCGAGTGCTCGGCGCCAGGAATCATGATCAGGTCGAAGTCCTTGTCCGCCTTGATGAGTGCGTCGGCCAGCCGCATCGTCATATACGGGTGTGCGTTGTCGTCGAGTTCACCGTGGATGAGCAGCAGCTTGCCTTTCAGGTTGGCGGCCAGCGTGGTGTTCGAGATCGCCGCTTTGCCTTCGGTACTGAGATCGCCGTGGTAGTGCTCGGCCCACATTGCCAGGTTGAGGGCGTTGTCGTGATTGCCCGAGACCGCGACGGCCACCGAGTAGAAGTCCGGATACTGCAGCACGGCACGCGCCGCGGCGAACGCACCGGCGGACTGTCCCGTAATCCCGACCCGAGCAGTGTCCAGCCACGGATACCGCTGTCCGAGTTCGCGGATCGCGGCGATATGGTCGTCCAGGGCGCCGGCGTTGCCGAGATCCCCATAGGAGTGGTCATGAAATGCCTTGCTGCGCCCCGCGCTTCCACGACCGTCGATGGCCACCACCGCGAACCCGAGCGCGGCGAAGGCCTCCGGCTCGCCATAGTGCGGCGGGTTGAACATCGGTCCGGCGCGGTAGAGCTGCGGCCCCGGATAGATGTGTTCGACGATCGGGTACGTGCGGTCCGGGTCCAGATCGTGCGGTCGCCAGAGCAGACCGTAGATGGGAGTCTTGCCGTCCGCTGCGGTCGCCCGGAACCGCTCCGGCGGTTGCCAGCCCAGAGTCTCGAGGTCTTCGGTGTCGGGCGTCTCCAACTCCACCACCACTCGACCATCCCTGTCGAGTACCGCCGAGCGTGGCGGCTGGCTCGGGCTTGAGGCTCGATCCACAAGGTAGCCGCCCTGCGGCGGGCTGACCGCGTCATGGTCCAGCTCGTCATCTGTGAGGCGGGTGAATCCGGTGCCGTCCAGTCCGATTCGGCAGAGCTGCCGCAGATACGGGTCGGCCTCGACCAGACCGGTGGCCGCGAAGTACACCTGTCGAGCGGTCTCGTCGACCCATAACAGGCTGCTCACCAGCCACGGCCCGGTGGTGAGCTGGGTGACCTGAGCGCCGTCGGCCGAATAGAGGTACAGGTGACCCCAACCGTCGCGCTGCGACCACCACAGGATCTCGTCGGTTTCCAGCACCCGCACCATGTGCGGGTCGCCGAGCAGCACGGTCGGGTCGACCCGCGTCTCGCCCGTGTCGGTGATTAGCGTGCTGACCGCGCCGGTCGACGGGTCGAGGCCACGCAGTTGCAACATCCGGGCGTCACGCGAATGGTGCAGGTAGTGAACGGCGTCCGCACTCGACCACCAGGCGTAGAGGAGTGCGACATTGTGCATGATCGGTATCGGCTCGGTCTGCTGCCGTACGATCGTGTGTTGCTCGACGTCGAGCACATTCCAGGTCATCGTTGCAACGGTGTCCTCGCCGGGCATGGTGTAGCGGGTGCGGTGTTCCACCGGCCGGCCGCCGTCGGCCGGGCTGGATTCGACGAGCACCAGTTCGGGCACCTCGCGTTGATCGATGCGCGCAACCAGGATTCGGGTGGAGTCGGGCGACCAGTGCAGGATCATCGGCGGCGGTATGCCGAGTGCACGTGTCAGTGCTCGCGCGCCGGTAGTCTCCGGCATACCGCCGTAATCGAAGTAGGGTTCGGCGTCATCGGTGAGGGCATGTTCGGTGCCATCGGCCCGGTTGCGGACCCAGATATTTCCCTCGCGGCGGAACGCATCCCAGCGTTCGTCGGGCGAGGGGATCCCGCCCGGAATGGGTGCGGCGGTGTCGGATTCGGTACAGGCGTTGTCCGCCCATTGCCAATTCCGGCCGAATGCGCTGAACAGTACGGTGTCGTCGGCCCGGATGTCCACGGCCTGTATCGATAGATCGGCACCGGTCACCGCCTGCCCCGCCGCCACCGACAGTGCGGCGGCCAGCGCGTCGTGGTCGAAGGCGGCACGACGCGTCTTCGCGCCGGGATCGACCGCGACGTAGCGGGTTCCGATGCGGTACCAGAATCGGGCACCGTCGGCGAACCACTGTGGTGTCAGCACGGTGCCCGGCACGCGCCGGGCCCGGTGCGGGAAAAGCATCTGTTCGGCACGCGCGTAATCGGAATCGCTCAGCAATGTCGTCACACCAGTCATCCAACACTCGGACGTAGCGGCACAGTCAAGAGCGACTTGACCGTGCCGCAGCGGCACAGCGTCTGGTGGACGAATGTCGTTCATCGCCGTCGCCTACCTGGGTTCACATTTCCTGAGTTTCCTCGGCAACGGGATCCTGGCGGTGGCATTGCCGTTGATCGTGCTGCGGACTACCGCGAGTCCGCTCAGCGTCGGCGCGGTCTCGACGGCGACCGCGGTGCCCGCGCTGTTAGTCGGACTGTGCGCCGGGGTGCTGATCGACCGGGTGAACCGGCGTACCTGTTCGATCATCTCGGACCTGGTGTCGGCTGCCGCCGTGGCAGCAATCCCACTGGTGGATTTGGCGACCGGACTGACCATCGGCTGGCCGGTGGCGCTGGCGATCCTCGGTTCGTTCGGCGACATCCCGGGTATGACGGCCCGGCAGGTGATGCTACCGGCGGTGGCCCGGCACGCCGGGGTGCCGTTGGAGCGGCTGATCGGTCTGCGTCAGTCGATGACCTCGGCGGCGCTGGTGATCGGGCCGGCCGCGGCGGGCACACTGCTGACGTTGTTCGACGGCAGCACGGCGCTTTTCGTGACGGCGGCGACGTCATCAGCAGCAGCATTGGTCACCGCGACCCTACCAACAAGGCTCGGCGAGGTGGAAAGTGCTGCCGCCAAGCATGATTCGCTGCTGGGTCGACTGACCGCCGGCGCGGCTGCGCTGCGAGGCAGCCGGTTCCTGATCAGCACCGTCACCCTCACCGTGGGTCTGGCGGTGGCGCTGGGAGGCCTGCAGGGACTGGTGTTACCGCTGTACTTCAGCGAGTTGTCCCGACCCGATCTACTGGGTTTCGTGCTGACCGCGCTAGCAGTCGGCATGCTGGTCGGCACCACGGTGTTTGCCGTAGTCAGCGCGCGGTTGTCGCGGCGACGGTGGCTGATCGGCGCGCTGAGCGGGACAACTGTGGGATTCCTGCTGCTCGCGACACTGGCCGGTCCGGGCTGGGTGTTCGCAGGCGTCGCGCTGTTCGGTATCGGCAACTCGGTACTGGGAGCGGTGCTGGGAGTGCTGCAGGCTCAACGCATCCCGGACAGAATCCGGGGCCGGGTGCTGAGCCTGCAGAACTCCTGCCTGCAGGTGGCCGTCCCGGCCGGAGTCGGACTCGCAGGTCTGGTGGCCGAATGGGGCTCGCCGGTCGCGGCCGGGCTCGCCCTGTTGGCCTTCTGGCTTTCGGTGCTAGTCCTAGCGGGGGCGGCGTCGCGCCAGTCGACCGGTGTGTAGCTGGAGCGTCGTTCTGTCCGGCACCGCGGTGCTGATGCTGGCCGCTTGCGCATTCGTCCGCTCGAACAACCTTCGCCCCTGCGGCTTAGGCAAGGTGACCCGTGACGTGTTGTTAGATGTGAGGGCCTCCTTCGAACACCCGGACGTGACGGCATGGTCAAGTCGTGCTGACGGATGCGGTCGACTGTGCCGCAACGGAAGCACCTTTGGTGACAGTCGATCTGCTGTGGGGCTTGACCATGTCGTGGATTGCGGTTGCCGTGGTTGGCCCTCCCGACGTCGCCGAGGCGATCAGAACGATCGGGAGGGGGATCATGCCGGTATTCCGGGCGAGTTCCCGAAGATCCTCACCTCGTCATACCTGGTGGCCATCCCTCTAATCTCCGCGGTCAGTATCCGAGCCCGTGATACAAGATGCCCGCACCGTTATAGGCGATGTGCACCATGACAGCAGGCCAGATCGAACCCGAGCGCCACAGCAGGACACTATTGGCCAAACCGATCATGAGGGCCAAAGGCATCACGCTGTTGATCCCATGTGCCACAGCGAAAACTGCCGCGCTGAAGACCACGCTGATACAGCTCCCCCAGCGGAACAGGAAAGTGGCGAGCACACCACGAAATAAAGCTTCCTCACCGAGCGGCGTCAAGATACCGCCCAGCCCCACTGCCACGATAAGAGGCGCTGCTCCCGACCGAGCAGCATCACGGTAGGGCTGCTGAACACCCTCCGACCCCGGAAACAGCGGATCAAAAATCGCCGAAACCGGCCAACTAAGCCCGAAGCACGTCAGGCCGATTACGACGCCGGTTAGCAGCCACAGGAGACTCGTATGCCGCAACCCGAACGGACGGACATCACGAATCCGAACGAGGACTGCAGCAGCAAACCCTCCCAACGGCGCAAGCCCTGAAATCAGGAAGTTCACATGTCCGAGAGCAATGGGGAAATCTTCCGGCACGAAGTATGCGGCCACGCCGCCCACTAGATACAGAAAGACAGCGGTGGCCGCAGCTACACCAAGTTCCAGCCAGCCGGGCCGAGCAGGTCCGCTCGCCACGCCAAAGTCCTCTACAACGCTCATGTGGCGAAGTATCAGCTATGCCCCAAGGGCACACTCAAGCCTCGCGGCGCTGCCTCAACAACACCCTCGACCGCACCCTCTACGGCGGACGCATGCCCGCCCACACCGCCAGCCGCCAACACGGCGTCATGATCGGATTCGCGTTGGGCCGCAACGCCATCGCCCACTACCTACACCAGCGCCGTCAAAAAACCACCACGCCCTAACAGGGCACCCCTTTACCCACAGCCTAGTCACACGGGCCACACATATCTCTCCAACATCACACGCATCATCGGCAACGTCTCTCGACTCGCCACGAGCCGACGTTCGGAGCAGGTCCGCCCACCCGCTAGAGTTTTAGACACCTATTCACACAGGTCCCCCGCCCTCGGGGACATGTTGAAAAACCAATTGCCACTGGTCAGGGGCGACTAGTTTGATAGCCCCGGAACGCGTACTGGCCAATTCCGGAACGCGCTGGCCTAACGGACACCAGGATGCTCACGATCAAGGATCGTCGTGACTCCGTTTCTTGTGTAGCCTGCGCGGGTCCAGTCGGTGCGGGCATCGCTTGGCCACGTGACCTCGGCCGCCAGATATTCCGCGAGAACAATGCGTACCCGTACTGCTTCTCCCCGCCACAGGTCCACAGCGAAGCGATACATGCCGTCCTGCACGACAGTCCAGCCATCAACTTGATCTGTGGACGCCAAAGCACGCACGAGTCCCCGGCTACCCACCTCAGGCAGTAGGAGATCGCCTTCTGGCGCTTCGAACGTGCGGCGGCATTCAGGCGACAGGACCTCCAACGCCGTGAACCAAATCTCTGGGCAATCGAATCGCACCTCAGCGCACTCGAACAGAGGTGGCCACGCGCGTTCTTGATCAATACATTGTTGAACCTATCTGAGTCCGGGTTCCAGAGCACGGGCGCGCTGGGCAAAGGCGGTTCGCATCGCGCTCGCTCCATCTGCGCGCGAAGCCGCGGACTTCGCGCCAACGCCTTACCTGCTTTGGGATCAGATTGATGATCAGGTTCCGTCGAGCCCGCCAGAACGCAGCTAAGAAACGTGCGGACATACTGCTCGTCAGCGGAGAATCCGTTGTTGCACTTCTGGCAGGCATCCACCGTAGATAGGTTTGGCGGATACGGCTTGCGGAGCAAGACCTTAGAGGGCACGTGGTCGTCCGTACGGCCTCCGCGATCCGTGAACGTGCACCCGCAGAAGAGGCAAATCCCCGACATTCGTGGCCTGGCACGCTCATCCAAGAACTCACGAATCTGGTCCATCCACTGGATACTATGGCGCCATCACGACCGATTTCGGCGGCTGAGGAAACATCCGTGGTTTTGATCTCCACTGGGGTAATGCACCCGAATCGCCGGTTTATTGCGCGACCACACTGAGCAAACCTGGCCGCCTACCACTGACATGAGACGCCAAACATGATCGCCGAGAACGCAGCTTCTCCATCCGACCGCACTCGCGCGGTGATGCGCGGCAACCGATCTCGTGACACAAAGCCTGAGCTGGCTGTGCGCCGCCTACTTCATGCCAGCGGCCTTCGGTACCGCGTCGACTTGCGGCCAGTACAAACCGTGCCAAGGCGAGCGGACATTGTGTTCACGCGTGCGCGTATCGCTGTCTTTATCGACGGATGCTTCTGGCACGGATGCCCCACCCATTACGTTCCGTCGAAGACCAACACCGAGTATTGGACACCGAAAATCGATCTGAATCGGATAAGAGATCGCGAAACCGATTCGCTTCTCACGGCTTCCGGCTGGAGAGTCCTTCGATTCTGGAGCCATGAATCAGCCGAAAACGTCGCGACTGCTATCCGCGAGGTGTATCAGACGAGTCGGTAACCGGTCGGCTGCGTGTCGCCGGCATCTCCTCTAAGACAGCACCGACGACCGGTTGTGCCTCCGAGCGGGACAGCCAAAGCAGAGTCGGGTCGCCCAGTGATACCGATGTTCGTAGCGGACCGGGGCGGTAGTCGGACAGCGACTGAAGCAGTGCTTGTGCGGCGGCCCGAGCAAGTGGCGGAGGCACGCTATTTCCCACCTGGCGGTGGCCATGCCAATTGGTGGTGTGGAAACGAAACCAGTCCGGGTAGCCATGGAGCCGGGCTGCCTCACGCACTGTGATGACGCGGTTCTCCGTCGGGTGGATGGGCCGGGGCGAGGTGTGGGCACCCCGTTCTGCGCCTGTACCGGCACGCAGAGTGCGGGCTGGACCCTTTACCGGAAGGCGGTACAGACGGCTCCGCGGTTCGACGGTAGCCGGCTTCGTCAGCTTGAACCGGGCGACGGTGCCCGACTCGTGAACCGTTCGCCGCGACCCCGTCAACAATTCGCTTTCCCACTGCCTCGGGCGTGATCGATCTCCGGGCAGCGAGTCCAGGCCGGCGAGAGCCCTCGCGTACTCACTCGACGTATTGCGAAGAAGCTTGAGATCGTTGGCCTTCAAGCGAACCTCATCCGAATCGAGAAGCCGTTCGTACCGCGTAGGTGATGGGAGTCCAGCAAGCGCATCGGACACCGAAATCTCGCCGTCTCGCGTCTGGGGCCGCCGAGGCGCGTCTCCCTCGCGTGAACCCAGCATGATCACTCGTCGGCGAACTTGTGGGACACCGAAGTTCAGGCTGTTCACAACCGAGTCGGTGCCCGAAATCTGGAACCCGGCGTCGCGTAGGCGACGGATCGCGGTCTCCCGAACGTCGGCGAATTTCGACTCCAGCAGCCCCGCCACATTTTCGAGGCAGAACGTACGGGGCCGCACTTCCTCGATCAGCCGAACGAATTCCAGAAGCAACTCATTGCGCTCGTCGCCTTCTTCACGCTTTCCTCCAGTCGAAAATCCTTGGCACGGAGGGCCTCCCACGATCGCATCGAGTTCTCCCGGCCATTCTTCCCCAGGGTGCATACGCCGAAACCCCTTCTTGGCGGCATCCAGCACCTGCTCTCCAGACAGGTTCGCGATATTCCGGCACAGCATCTCGCACTCAGGAAAATTGAACAGATGCGTGGCCGCATGCACCGGGTCATACTCGGCCGCAGCGACCACATCGAACCCCGCCTGCTCGAAACCAAGCGTCAACCCACCGGCGCCGGCAAACAAATCGACAGCAATCGGCCGGGTCGACGGCTTGCGCGGGCGGGCGCGGTCTTCAGTGTTCACTCTAGGACGATCGCACATTTATCGCGAGGAGGCCGGGAGATTCTCAACGATTCGGCCAAACGTGTCGGGCGTCACGAACACATGCTTGCATGAGCCACCGACACTTCTCTCAGCACGTCCCGTAGCGACACCAGTCCATGACTCCTCGGTACCGCTTCATTGCGTCGAGCCCATTAAGTACCCGACCGTTACGGGTAGCGGCAGTTAACGCACAGATTGGAAGAACATAGGATATCGCTGATAATGCTGAATGAAGGAATCAAGTTGCTCTTCCGGCAATTCAAATCCCATACTTCCTAGGTCTTCTACATTCAGCGACTCATTCGGAAGTAAGCTTCTAATGGCGGCAACTTCTTTGACAGTTAGGTGAGGGGTCTGGATCATTCTCCCCACTTTGCCTGGCCAATCATCACTCGAAAGAATTTCCCGTACGGAAGTTAAGCGCTTCGACTCTGCGAATACCCATCCAACCGTTACCATTGGAGTTCCGTCGCGGTAAGATACGCGATACATTTCTTCACATCTATCTTCTCTGCCTATTTCAACCGAATGTCCGTGAATATAGTCCAACGTTGATTGCGCCAGAATCTCTGTGACTACTCCCTCTGTCTTTAGTAGCTCAATTACATCATCGGCAGCGTCTATTTGATCCGTCATCAGGGCTGACCCAAATAGCTTATTTAGGTATTCGAGCCGGCCCTTGGGCGTCGAATACCCTCCAGTTGATGCACTAAACGTTACGATCAGAATAGAATTAGTAACCAACCGGTCCGTAAGAGTTTCGAGTTCTTGAAGTTTTTCTAGATCTAGTGGCTTATCGTAGTCGAGCCATACTAGCCAGGGGCCAGGAAAACGCTCAAAGAGATCCGGTATCACTTCCCCGGACCGCCCGTGCACAACGTCTACCGTCCTATACGGCTTATTAAATACTGCACGCGAGTATATATGATAATCCTCCTCCAAAGAGACCATCACATCAACACCTAGGGTGCGATGCGCTATGTCGAAGTCCACGAACCAAACCGAGCCGAAACCGATGTATGTGTAATTTGCGAAATCAAATACACCGCTCAACCTGCGCAATCCATCGAATACAATGTCCCTAGCGATCGACTTGTTCTTGCGCAAACTAAAATCTATGATATTTGTTGTCGAGGGCATTTATCTAGCCAACTCGCTCTTTGTACACCATATCGAAGGTGGTAATGCCGATGTTTCGATAGGTCATGCTAGGGTCACCCAATGCTTCGGCTAGCTCTTTTACCTTCTTCTGTGAGACTGAATAATTGATGTTAGCCTTTGGATCATTCTTTCCTTTCCTCACTGGAACCTTTATTTCTTCTCTATCCTCCACTTCAAACAGATCGGTTCCCGTGAGGTGGGTCTCGAGCTCCTCCAACTCCTGGAGATTACTCTTTCTAGCGTTGGTGTAGTCAATCCAGGCACGCGCAGGTGTCTTCATTTTTGGAATTGCCCTTCTAAAGACACCCGAAGACACATCTACACTGCGTTTTGTTGTCGTCATTGGCAGGTCTTCTGGATTCTGCGAAGTAAAGAGAACGAATCCAACAAATCCCGTGTACTGCGGGTGCCACCTAGGATAATGCTTGCCCCAACCGGATAGCTCTGAGCGGTCTGCGGCTAATACAATCCGACCATTGCAGGCGACATACCATCCTGAAAGATCAGCAATATTCACGTTGGCATCCTGTTCTGGGTCAGAATCCAGAGGAGGGCGAAATTGCATGCCGGCAATAATCTCCACACCAACGGTGGAGTCGGTGTATTTGGTCCGCATTGGAGAGAACTCATCGTTGTGCAAAAGTTCGACAATCCATGGCCCAACCGGCTGTGTATTTACTGTTATTTGCAGCCCCCGACGGAGTGGGATCATATATTCGCGTGCGATAATCTGCTTCAATTCTGCATGAAATACCTTGCTGCCGAACTGTTGACTTGCAGAGTCATTAAGCTGCGCTATAGATATTGATATACCAGCCTCGGACTCGGCATCCGCATCGTCCACATCGAAATCCCAATCAAGATCCTTGTCGCGCATCCAATCATCAACAATGATAGGTACGTTGAAGGCGCTAAGTTGACCATTGTCACTGAAGGTACTCTTTATGTTGATGCTATTTCCGATCTTAAAAATAGCCCGCTTCATCCCAATTCCGTAAACACCAACCGAATATGATTCAGGCTCATCGTCCTCGTCGCCATCATCATCATCACGTCCGAAAGTAAAAGCATAATCGGCCGCGAGCTCGAAAGAGATACCTCCACAATTATCGGAGATCGCGAAATGTTCCTCGGAAAGTTGGACGTCGATGCGGAATTTTTTCAAACTTGCGTCACTAACCAACCCATGTGGTGTATTGCCAGAGTTCTTCCAGGCGCTATCGATGGAATTGTCAATGAGGTCAAGAATGCAATCGGACAGAGATATATCTCTCGTTAACATCCGAACAAAGAACGCTTTTGTTGGATTCGCTTTGACAGTTCGACGATCCATCAGCCCTCCTCAATTGGGTCGCGGAAATGATCGTACAATCTAGTTGGGTTCTACGCGGTATGTTCCGCGGCACACACGTCGACCATGTGATGAAACTGGGCATGATCGCCCTGGCGCAACCGCACTCTGGCGCCGCCGTGCCTACCCCCTTCGGCACCATCGAGTGCCGTTGCGGCGATGACCACGTGATCTGGACCGACAAGGCCGCCTGCACGAGCGCACCATTCTCGATACTGGCGAGGGCCATCTACAACCCCTCCCTACGGCCAAGGTCTACGACCGCTGCTACGGCTGGTGCGAAGACAGCGAAAGTCTCAACAACACCCCTCGATCGCACGCTGTACGGCGGACGCATCACCGTCCACAGCGCAACCCGCCAGCACGGCGTCATGACCGGATTCGCATTGGGCTGCATCGTAATCGCTCACTACCTTCACCAGCGCAATCAAAAAACTGCCGCGGCCTAACCAGGCACCCGTCTACCTGCAGGCCAGTCACATACGCCCCACAGGGCTCATTGGATCGCACAGGCACCACCGGCACCACCTTTCGACTCACCCGAGCCGACGTCCGAAGCACCCCCACCGACCCGCTAGAGTTTTAGACACCTATTCACACAGGTCCCCCGCCCTCGTAGCTCAGGGGATAGAGCACGGCTCTCCTAAAGCCGGTGTCGCAGGTTCGAATCCTGCCGAGGGCACTTAACTCAGTGTATTGCGTCGGGTGATGCGTGACATTTTGTCTCCGGTTGATGGGCGACAGTGTTTCGGCTGATGCTCGACAGTTGTTTCGGCTGATCCTTGACACTCCCTTGATGAGGGAGTTGAGCGTGGCCGAGCAGAGGTATCAGGCCGTGTTGGCCGTGATCAGCGATGGTTTATCGATATCGCAGGTGGCATCGAAGTGTGGGGTGTCGCGTCAGACGTTGCATTCGTGGTTGGCCCGCTACGAGCAAGCGGGCCTGGAGGGGTTGATCGATCGGTCGCATCGGCCGGCGAGC
>NZ_JCALEF010000007.1:0-419441 GCF_059813245.1 Mycobacterium sp. NGS15
TCTTCTACACAGACGCATCGCACGCGCGAAGGGGCTCCTCGCGCACACCGCACAGCCCATCACTGAAATCAGTGCAGCACTCGGGTTTCCCAGCGCAGAACACTTCACCACCGCATTCGAACAGCGCGTCGGCACCACCCCCGCCGACTACCGCAGGGGTACCGAAGCTCACGCTTGACCGATGTCCAGCTGTTCGAACGTCCCGCTCTCGCCAGGCACGAAGCGGAAGAACGTACGGAAGTCACCCCACGTATCACTGTGAAACTGTCCTGTGACGGTGCGCCCGTCCTGGCTCACCTTCTCGATCTCCGTGAAGTACTCGTTGCCGATCTCGGCGCTGAACGCGGCGAAATCTCGCGGCGCACCGTCGTCGGTCAGTCCGGGCCGGTCCACGAAAGCCGCCAGCCACCCCGGGCTATCGGCGTGCTGCCAGGCCGCGAGCGCGGCCCGCACCGCGGGATCGGCCACCTGCCCCAAATCGTCTGTAGGTGATGGCATACAACAACCTCCTTTATTGAAATCGATACTCAGTGAACAAAATTCAGCCGCTGGTCAGCGCGTCACGGATGGCTGACTGAGTGTGCGGCAGCCAAATCGCCTGGATGGGTGCCTGCGGCGGGTCGACGATCTCGATGACCATGACCTGACCCGCCAGGCAAGGGCCCGCGGGGGCGGTGACGAATGCGATGCCCTCGTTGTCCAGGACAGCAGTCACCGGCGGCGTGCCCTGGACGGGGTTGATCGTAAACGAGGGCTCAAACCCCGCCGAGCGGCACGTGCCGAGGATGAAGTCGGTGTAGTGGGAGACCCCCGGCGGCGACCAGACGATGATCTGCTCATTGCGCAGATCTCTCATCGAGACTGAATCACGTTCTGCCAGATGATGATCCCGGAGTACCGCAACACGCAAGGGGTGATATCCGATTACCCGTGAGGCGAGGCTCTTGGGTATCTCAATCCCACGCCGCAGCGCAATATCGGCTGAACCACTGAGCACCGTGGGCTCAAGAGCACTCGGGAACATCTGCAACGCAGTAATCGAAACATTGGGCAGTACCGACCGAACAGGCACAAGAAGCTGGTGCACTTCTTCGGCCGTGATCGCCGGGGTGTGTGCGACGACGAACGGCTGCGGCTCCTCGGCAGCGGTGTTCTGAACCTGGCGCACCAAGGTCTGCGCGGCCGCCAGCAGCACAACGGAACCGTCCCGCAGGGTCTCCCCTGCCGGAGTCAACTCGATATGACGTCCGCTGCGGTCGAACAGCCTGGCACCGACCTGTTTTTCGAGGTTTGTCATCGACTGACTGACAGCCTGCTGCGTCAGACGAAGCTGCTGCGCCGCCCGGGTAAAACCCGAATACTCCGCCACGCAAAGGAATTGCTGGAGGCGCCGAAGATCTATCGGGTCGTCCGTGATCTCAGTTGACTGCACAGCCATAAGTAGCACTATATGCCCAAGTAAAAGTTGTGGATCTTGAAGAATTTTTTGTTTCCCACTTGTCGGAAGCGGATCTAGCGTGGAGTCGTCAGTGCTTTACTGACATTCCAGTCGAGAAAAGTGAAAGGGGCATGCATGCCTGAGAAGATCGATGAGGTCGATCAGCTCGTCAAGCAGCTCGCCGAGACGTTTGGACGCCCGATCCGGTCGCCGATCCTGCATTGGCCGGACGAGTACGGTCTGGAGTACGAGTCGGTGTCCTTCCCCTCCGAGGACGGGGTTCCGCTGGATGCCTGGTTCATCCCGTGTAAGGGCTCCAAGAAGATCGCGATCGCCAACCACCCGATCTGGCACAACCGCTACGGGCTGCCCGCGCACCTGGAGCCGTGGAAGCAGATCGGTGCTGCCGGAGGCAATGACTTCGAAGTCAACTTCATGGCCGACTACAAGAACCTGCATGATGCCGGATACAACGTGCTCACCTACGACATGCGTAACTTCGGGCACAGCGGTATCGGCAACGGTGGCGTTGGCAGCAACGGCATCTTCGAGTCCCGTGACGTGATCGGTTCGATCCAGTACGTGCGCTCGCGCCCGGACACCAAGGACATGACCGTTGTGTTGTTCAGCCGCTGCTGCGGTATGAACGCCACCTTCATCGCCCATGACCGTAGGCCTGAGGTTTTCGAAGGCATCCCGGCCATCGTGTCTCCGCAGCCGGTTTCACTACGCCCGTTCTACGAGCGCATCACCGAAATCCTCGGGATCACAGATCGTTTGGACGATATCGAGCGCGAGATCCAGCTGATCACCAGCTT
This sequence comes from Mycobacterium sp. NGS15, assembly GCF_059813245.1. Classification (NCBI taxonomy): domain Bacteria; kingdom Bacillati; phylum Actinomycetota; class Actinomycetes; order Mycobacteriales; family Mycobacteriaceae; genus Mycobacterium; species Mycobacterium sp. NGS15. The sequence goes on from NZ_JCALEF010000007.1 coordinate 2,257, forward strand.
CAAACTCGATGACATGTCGCCGATTCCCTATGCCAAGAGCATGACCATCCCGACCTTCCTGGTCCAGGTCCGCAACGATGCACTGACCCGGGAAAGCGACGTTCAGGCGATCTTCGACAACATCCCGATCAGCGACAAGAAGCTGTTCTGGATCGAGGATTCGACGAGACGGTGGGACGGCTACAACTACTTCCCCAAAAACCCGGAACAACTCATCGACTGGTTCGACACTCACACCTCGTGAGCTCGGTGTGGGGACTGCCTGCCGCCTCACGGCCGGGTGGTCCCCACACCTTCCAAATTTTTGCGTTCGACGGCGGACATTCTCCAGGTGGCGGAAAGGCAGCGCATGGCAATGCGTTTCGACATAAAGACTGCCAATCACAACACCACCTGGCCCGAAATCCTGGCGGTGTGGCGGGAAGCCGACGGTATCGAGAAGTTCCACACCGGTTGGCTGTTCGACCACTTCTATCCGATCACATCCCCCACACAGTCGGCGCCCGATCTCAGTGGGCCCTGCCTAGAGGGCTGGATGATGCTGGCTGCACTTGCACGGGAGACCACCCGGCTGCGTCTGGGAACCCTGGTCACTGGCGTTCACTACCGCCATCCCGCCGTTCTCGCGAACATGGCCGCCACGGCCGATATCATCTCCGGTGGCCGACTCGAGCTGGGCCTCGGAGCGGGCTGGAATGAGGACGAATCAAACGCCTACGGCATAGAACTCGGCTCGCTGACGGAACGGTTCGACCGTTTCGATGAGGCTTGCCGGGTCGTCATTGGTCTGCTGTCCCAGCAGACCACCAGCTTCCGCGGCCAGTACTACACCGTCACCGACGCGTACTGCGAACCCAAGGGGCCACAGCGTCCTCATCCGCCGATTCTCATCGGCGGCAACGGAGAGAAGCGGACGCTGCCTCTTGTCGCGCGGTATGCGCAGCATTGGAACTTCCCCAATGGCACACCCCTTGAGTTCGCGCACAAACGCGACGTGCTGCATGCGCATTGCATGGAGCTGGGGCGCGATCCCGCGGAGATCCTGACCTCGGCCCATGTGTGGCTCACATCGGGTTCTCCTGGCGACATCTCGCGCCTCACCGATGAGATCGCCGCATTCGGCGCGGCCGGCCTGGATGCCGCCGTCATCTACTTACCACTACCGCTGGACCCGTCGGTGCTCACACCTTTGGCAGAGGCGCTATCCGGCATCGACTAGCCCTGTCACCGGGCACTGCTCGATGTCTCACGTTCCGAGGTACTTCACACGTACGAAAGGACTCACCATGGTGAAGATTCCCGATTCGATTCAGACCGTGCAGCCATACCGCCCCACGGAGCGGCCCTTGGCCGGGAAAGTGGCCGTGGTGACCGGCGCCTCTGCGAATATGGGTGCCGCGCTTGCCCGAACGCTCGCCCACGACGGGGCCCGGGTAGTGGTGCACTATCGCAGCGATAACAAGAAGGACAAGGCAGCCGAGGTAGTCAGCCAGATCCAAGAGGCCGGCGGCGAGGCGGTGAGCTATCAGGCCGACCTGGCGGTGCCTGCAAACTGCACCACACTGATCGACTTCACTTTCGAGGCGTTCGGACAATGGGACGTCCTCATCAATACCGCCGGGATGATCGTCCGGAAACCTCTGGCCGACATCACCGAAGATGAATATGACGCCGTCTTCGACACCAACGCCAAGACGGTGTTCTTCATGATGCGCGAGGCCGCGCGCCGCATGGCCGATGACGGCCGGATCCTGAGCTTTATCACCGCGATGGTCGGCGCACTGGCTCCCACGTACAGCGCCTACGCCGGATCCAAGGCCCCCGTCGAACACTTCACCAAGGCACTCGCCAAAGAGGTAGGTGGCCGCGGAATCACCGTCAACTGCATTGCACCCGGCCCCTTGCAGACGAGCTTCTTCTACCCGGCGGAATCCGATGCGAACATCGACTGGCTGCAGTCGATGAGCATCAACGGACAGATCGGGCGAGGTGACGACATCCTGCCCGTAGCAAGACTATTGGTGCTCCCCGAAAGCCGCTGGACAACCGCGCAGACTCTCTATGTCAACGGCGGGATTCTCTCGACCATCAACTAGACCGTGTATAGAGACCACCTTCGTCCGCCACAACAACCAGAAACGAACCGAGCTATTCATGCCCAATGAGACCGTCAAGCATCGTGCACTGATCATCTTGTCGTCCGCACGACAGTTACCGCTGTCTTCTCCCCCATCAACACCGTCCATTCCGATCGGGTTCTTTCACGTCGAGCTGGCGCAGGTGCTCGCCGAGTTTGAGAACGACTACGAGTTCACTCTCGCTACCCCGGACGGTGAAGTGCCGCAGATCGACACCAACGGTTTCTCCATCCCGTGGCACGCCACCGACACGATGACTGATGTCTATGCGGATTCGGTGCAGCAGTTCAACGATCCCAATTTCAACATCGACGCCTACCGGCACAAATATGCCGGCCTGGTCGAACGGCGGGAGCACGAACTACAGCTCCTCGAGCGCCATCTCGGACAGCTGCCCATCACCGATCCACTGCCCTCCACCGACGCCGAAGTCCTAGCGTTCCGCCCCGAGCTGGTACGTCGGGTACAAGCCTTGCAACCTAAGCCATATGCCTCGTTGCCGGAGCTGATCCGCAAACACCGCGACCCCTCCGACGATTTCAGCTTGGCTGATTTCGACTTCATCCACGCTCCGGGGGGCCACGCGCCGATGGTCGACTTTCACAAGAACCGCTGGCTTGGTGAAGTGCTGCACCTGGCGCGGGAGAGCGGCGTGTACATCTCCCTGATCTGCCACGCGCCGATCGCCCTGACCTCGACGAATTGGCGCATCGACGAAACCGGTAGACCAATTCAGGTGCAATACAACCCTTTCCTGGCCGCCGAAGTCACCACCGTCGGCAGAGAAGGTGAAACCGGCATGCTGGACCAGGGATACGTCCACATCCCACCGGGCCCCACCCGGCTGGAGTATTTCGTCGACGAGGGCCTACGCGAAGCCGGGTTTACGGTGCGGACAGCCCCAGTCCCGACCGACCTCATCCTGCTGTCCGATACAGAAGTTGGGCTAGTAACCGGCAACGGACCACAAACAGTCGACATTCAGGCCGCCAACATCCGCGCCGCCGTCACCACATAGGCGGCGCACGCACGGATCATCTGCTGCTATTCCACGGCCGATAGCGACGAGCCCGTCATGGGATCTGCGGACAAGGCGCCACGGCAGCGACTCAAGGTCGCGTGAAGCTGGCGTTGCTGCTCAGGGTCGACATGCTCAGTCATCTGCTCGACAACGGTGGCCACCAGCCTGCGCCCCTCCAGGACGAGCGACGTGGCTGCTTCGGTGAGGACAGTTGCACGCTCGCGGCGAGGCCCGGGTGTCTGGGACCGGACAACCAGCCCGTTCTTCTCCAAACCCTGAAGAAGAACGTTCATGGACTGGCGCGAGACAAACACCCGCCGCGCCAGCTCTGACCCAGTGATGCTGCCGCCCGTGTCGTGCAAAGTCTGCAAACACACGTACTGCGGCACGCTCAGTCCGATCGGGCGCAGCACTTCTTCCATCCGCTGGTGCAGGAGTGCCTGGGTCTGCTTGATCAGGACCCCGAGCTCTTCCGGCAGCGACTGCGGGCGTCGACTATCCATGTCAACAGTTTGACACACGTCTGCATTAGTGTCAGAGTATTGACACTAATGCAGACGTACGAGGAGTGATGAGCATGACCAATGGACCCGACTTTGTGTCCTTTCAAGTCCGTGATCTCGAGGTCTCGGCGGCTTTCTACGGTGAGACCGTTGGGCTGACGCGAATGCCCGCCCCAAACCCAGACGCGGTGGTGTTCTCCACCGGGGGCACAGCATTCGCCGTCCGTAAGCCGCTGCCTGGCGTAGACCTTGATGCAATCGGCCAGCTCGGGGCAGGAGTGGGTGTGTGGTTCCACAATCAGCACGCCATCGGCCTACATGAACGGCTACTCGGCCGGGGTGTTCCGATCGTTCAGGAGCCGTTCGAGGGCCCGTTCGGCACCCAGTTCGCTTTCCGCGACCCCGACGGGTACGTCGTTACCGTCCACGGCAAATCCTGACACCTTGCCGATATACGAAGGGCGGCAAGAAGAGTGGCGGTAAGGGCGAGGCGCGCCTGCACGGAATCTACGACACCGTCGGCCGTGTTTTCCCGAGTTTGCACTTCCGGCCGGATTTACCGGTAGTCTGTCAGGGCGAATGTGTTCTGCATTCGCGAAAGTAAATGAAAGAAGTACAAGAAATATGACGCAAGGAACCGTGAAATGGTTCAACGGGGAAAAGGGCTTCGGCTTCATCTCTCCCGATGACGGCAGTGCGGACGTCTTCGTCCACTACTCCGAGATCCAGGGTGGTGGTTTTCGCTCGCTAGAGGAGAACCAGCGGGTTCAGTTCGAGGTAGGACAGGGCGCCAAGGGCCCCCAGGCCACCGGAGTGACCGCGATCTGATCTTTATCTTTACGGAATCTATGGGTCGGCAAGGGACTATCCTTTGCCGGCCCATAGGTCATTTGCCCTGCTTAACGTTTGCGTAGGCCCCTCCCCGCGACCAGCCGCACCGCAGATTTCTGCGGCGGCGGGAACCCGTCCACGTGCCGGAATCACAGAAGCACACCGGACCGCTTCGCGGATGACGACTCAGCGCTGCTATCGCAGCATGTTCGTAACATCGTTGTTCCAGTCAGCAACTTTCCGGTCGATACGGTCGCACGATGACGTCCCCGGCAACATACGACACATCGGCGCCCGCCCCTGAGGAACAGGGGTACCACAAGGGGCTGAAGAACCGGCAAGTCCAAATGATCGGCATCGGGGGTGCCATCGGCACCGGGCTGTTCATGGGCGCCGGTGGGCGGTTACACAGCGCGGGACCTGGCTTGTTCTTGGTCTATGCGGTCTGCGGCGTGTTCGTGTTCTTCATCCTGCGTGCGCTGGGCGAGCTGATCTTGCACCGGCCGTCCTCCGGGTCCTTCGTGTCGTACGCACGCGAATTCCTGGGCGAGAAGGCGGCATACGTCGCGGGCTGGATGTACTTCTTCAACTGGGCCGCCACGGCCATCGTCGATGTCACCGCCATCGCGCTATACATGCACTACTGGAGCGCCTTCAAAGCCATCCCACAGTGGGCCATCGCGCTCATTGCCCTGATCATCGTGCTCACCATGAACACCATCAGCGTCAAGTTGTTCGGTGAGATGGAGTTCTGGGCCGCCCTGATCAAAGTGGTTGCCATCATGGGGTTCTTGGTCATCGGGACTGTCTTCTTAGCGGGCCGTTTCACGGTGGAGGGCGCCAGCACGGGACCGTCGGTCATTGCGGACAACGGCGGCATGCTGCCCGCCGGCCTGATGGCTTTGGTCATCGTCACCTCGGGGGTGGTCTTCGCGTACTCCGCCGTCGAACTGGTCGGCATAGCCGCCGGCGAGACCGAGAACCCGCATAAGGTGATGCCCCGGGCGATCAACTCGGTCGTGTTCCGGGTCGCGGTCTTCTACGTTGGGTCGCTCATCTTGCTGGCACTGCTGCTGCCCTACGGGACCTATAAGGCCGGTGAGAGCCCGTTCGTCACCTTCTTCTCCCGGATCGGTGTGCCGTACGCCGGCGACGTGATGAACTTCGTGGTGCTGACGGCCGCGCTGTCGAGCCTGAACGCCGGCCTGTACAGCACCGGAAGGATCCTGCGGTCCCTCGCGATGAACGGCAGCGCACCAAAGATCTTGTCACGCATGACTTCCGGTGGCGTACCTTTCATGGGCATCGCGGTCACCGGCGCTCTTACGCTGGTTGGAATATTCATGAACCTGGTCATCCCTGCCGAGGCTTTCGAGACTGCCCTGGATCTGGCGGCATTGGGCATCATCTCGTCCTGGGCCACCATCGTGATCTGTCAGATCCAGCTCTACCGGTGGTCGCAGCGAGGCATCCTGCAGCGGGGCAGTTTCCGGATGCCCGGAGCGCCATATACCGGCTACTTGACGCTCGCATTCCTGGCCGCTGTGGTGGTGCTGATGTGTTACGAGAACTGGTGGAATCTCGTCGCTCTCGTGGTCCTGATCCCGGTGCTGACCGCCGGCTGGTATCTCTGCCGGGGACGCGTGCTGCAGCTCGCGCGCGAGCGTATCGGGCACACCGGCGCCTACCCGGTGATAGCGCACACTCCCCTGCTCGACGACCCACCGGGCGGCCGTGACAGATAGCAGCAACGATCGGGGGCGGTGAGCATCGGCCTGGCCCGGCAGAGTGACTCAGCGACTCCAGGTGTCCTCTAACATTCGGGGCTTGCACGCCTGGAAGGCTCCGATACCGAGCACGGTGATCGCGACAAGCAGGAGGCCGAACGGCGCGTACCAGCCACCGGTCACATCGTGCAGCACGCCGAACAACACCGGGCCCAGACAGGCGACGGCGTAGCCGACCCCCTGGGTAAACCCGGACAGCGCCGCGGAACCCGCGGCCGTGCGGGTACGCAGGTTCACCAGCGTCAGTCCCAGCGGGAAGGTGGACGGCCCGAACCCGAGCATGATCACCCACACCGCGGTGGCGGTCATCGGCAGCCACAACAGACCGGCGAACCCCACAACGAAGCACACCAGGCATGCCACCACCAACGGGAACGGATTGCGCATACGCGCCGCCAACGGCGGAATAGTCAGCGTGCCAATGAATCCCACACCTGAGAAGAGCGCAACCATCACACCGCCGAGCGCGGCGCTACCGCCTGCCGACGTCAGGATGGCCGGGATCCAGGTGAACATCGAATACGTCACCAGGGACGTCATGCCGAACATGCCGGCCATGCCCCACGCCAACGGCGAGCGCCAAACCTGGCCTACCACAGACGAATCCGCATGCGGTTCGGCGGAATGATCAGAGACATCGTGACCGCGGCGCGCAATCACCACCCCGATCCACGGCAGCAGGGCCGCGACCGGAACAAGAACCCAGGCCGCCACTGAGAAGCGCCATCCGTAGGCGTCGGCAAGCGGCACCGCCGTCAATGCCGGAACCGTGGTGCCGATTTGCAAGACTGTGAGATAAGAAGCACTCATCAGCGCCACACGATGCGAGAAGTACCGCTTGACCAACGGTGGGATCACCACGTTGCCGATGCCCATACCGAGCAGCGCCAGGCAGGACAGCACCAGCAGCCCGCCGGTCGAGTTCATCGCCGGCCGGGCGGCCATACCGATAACCGTGGCCACCACCGCGGCCAGCGTCGTGCGCTCCAGACCGAATCGCTCGGTGAGTGCGGGTGTCACCAGCCCCGCGACGGCGAACATGGCCGTCGGCAGCATCCCGAACACGCCGATCACCGCGGAACCGAATCCGATCTCGTGAGAGATCTGGGTCAGCAGTGGGGTCAGCGAGGTGACCGCGGAACGAAGGCACAGCGCGAACAGCAAGATCGCGACCAGCACCATGAGGCGCCCACGGCGCAAGGCGGCAGCCGATACGGCCCGCATCGAATCGTGCGTGCCGGTTCCGGTGTCCTGCGCAGTCGTGGTCAACGTCCATCCCTCTCTATGCCCCGGCAAATCATAGGATGAATGGATGAATAGGTTCAAGGTGATTTCCGCCGCACGCTACGATGAGCCGTCATGCAGCCGGTCCGTCGCCAAACACTGATTGGCCAGGTCACCGAGCAACTCCGCGAGGAGATTCTGTCGGGACGCTGGATTATCGGTGCACGCATTCCCACTGAACCTGAATTGTGCGAGCTCACCGGAACCTCCCGCAACACAATTAGGGAGGCCGTCCAAGCCTTGGTGCACGCCGGGATGCTGGAACGACGCCAGGGCTCCGGCACCTACGTGCTCTCCGTCGGCGGCAGCGGCTCGGCCATCGCCGATTACTTCGCCGCTGCCAAACACCGCGACCTGATCGAACTGCGTCAGACCCTCGAAGTGACCGCCGCCGGACTCGCCGCTCAGCGACGTGACGAGGATGACATCGAGCAACTGCGCGCTCTGCTGCGGCGGCGCAACGAGCTGTGGGCGCCCCGGCATGTCGCGCCCCAGGATGTCGAGGACGCCATCTCCACCGACATCGCGGTACACCGGGCCGTGGTCGCCGCGAGTCATAACGCCCTCTACCTGGAACTTTACGATTCGCTGCTGGGCCTGATGGACCACTACATGCGCGGAAACCCGATTGGTGCGGAGTGCTCGTTCGAGCACGAACACACCACGCTCGTCGAGGGCGTCATCGCCGGCGATATCGAGGCCGCCACGTCCGCCACCGAAAAGCTCTTCACCGAGCTGAGCTTGCGCCGAATACCGCCCGGCCGGAACTTTCGTCACCATCCGCACGACTAGCTGAACGTGAAGATCGTCATCCCGGCAGCAGTCGCGCTGTCATTGCTCGCCGGTTGTTCGGCGCATGAGTCCACGCCTGCCGAGCAGGCCTCCGAGGTCACTATCACCGACCAATGGGCCAAGTCCGCCCCGGACGGTTCCATGACCTCGGTATTCGGCACGGTGCACAACAGCGGTTCCAGCGAGGCGCGCATCGTGTCCGCCACCTCACCGGCCGCCCGATCGGTCGAGCTCCACGAAGTGACCCCCGGTGGACTGATGCGCCCCAAGGAAGGCGGGGTCGCCATTCCCGCCAACGGCGAGCACAAGCTGTCCCCGGGCGGTGATCACGTCATGCTCATGGGGCTGACCGCTCCCCTGCGTCCGGGCCAGGACGTCGTCATCACGCTGGCCTTCCAGGACGGCTCGACCAAACCGCTCACCGCCCAGATCCGCGACTTCGCAGGCGGCAACGAGAACTACCAGCCCTGACCATGACGCGTCGTTCTCTGTCCCGACGGGGACTCATTGTCGGCGGCGGTGCTGCGGCGGCTCTCACGGCGGGCGCCGGGTTATCTGCGTGGTCGGCCCAGTCCCAGGCAGCGCGACCGCAAGGAGCTCCCGCCGTCGAACCGTTCTACGGCGAGCACCAGGCCGGGATCACCACCACACCGCAGTCGCACGCGCTGTTCCTTGCGCTGGATCTGCTCCCCGGCAACAGCACAGACGAACGCACGAGCCGGGAAAACCTGCAGTCCATCCTGCGCCTGTGGACCACCGACTCGGCCAGACTGACCCAGGGCCTGCCCGCACTCGCCGATACCGAGCCGGAATTGGCGACGACGACAGCACGTTTGACGATCACGGCGGGCCTGGGTCCGTCGGTGTTCACCAAGACGGGCCTGACCGACAAATGCCCCTCCTCAGCACGCGATTTCCCGGCGTTCTCCACCGACAAGCTCGACAAGCGCTGGTGCGGAGGCGATCTTCTGCTGCAGATATGCGCGGACGACATGCTTGTGGTGGCACATGCGGCCCGGGTGCTCTTGAAGAACGTGCGCTCGCTGGCCACCGAACGCTGGCGCCAGACCGGATTCCGGACTCCCCGCGCGGAAGATCCGTCGGGAGGCACGATGCGCAATCTCATGGGGCAGGTCGACGGCACTGTGAACCCCAGCGTCCCGGAGCTCGACAGCTTGCTGTGGCACCAAGGTGAGGATCATCAGTGGCTCAGGGGCGGAACACTTCTGGTCCTTCGCCGGATCCGGATGGACCTGGACGGATGGGACCAGCTGGACACCAAGCTGCGTGACCTGGTGATGGGCCGGCGAGCCGACAATGGTGCACCGCTGACGGGCCAGAAGGAGTCCGACGAACCCGACCTCGAGATGACCCGCGGCGGCATCCCGGTCATCCCCGCGACCTCGCATATCGCGCTGGCTCGTCACCGCAATCCGCACGAGAAATTCCTGCGCCGCCCGTACAACTTCGATGACGCACCCCTGCCGGGCACATCGTCGAACTCCGGCCTGATTTTCGCTGCATACCAACGGGATATCGCTGCGCAGTTTGTCCCAGTGCAACGACGGCTGGCCGAACGGGACGAGTTCAACCAGTGGAACACCGCGGTCGGATCGGCCGTTTTCGTCATGCCACCGGGCGCCGCTGAGGGCGGTTATCTCGGACTATCACTGGTGGGTTAGCGCGCCGCGAGTACCTCACGCGCGGCGCGCTCACCGGCCTGCACCGCACCGTTCATGAAGCCCATCCACTCGTCCGCCGTCTCGACCCCCGCCCAGTGAATTGTCCCCACAGGAGCCTTCAGCAGCACCCGCGCCGTGGTCAGTGCCGATGTAGCCAACCCTCCTTCGCAACCGAAGCTGTACGGCTCGTCCCGCCACAATTTCTCCAAATAGTCAATGGGCCGCATGGCTTTCGGCCCGAACAAGGCGGCAAATGATTCGAGTACCTGAACGCGCGGGGCGGCCGCCTCGCCGGTTGTGTAGCACGCCAGTACACCCACTGTTGCATCCGGCGGAGAAGCATCCAGTACACCCGGCGCCGCATCCACATCAGTGAGGGCCGAACCAGACAATCCCGAAGAACGCCAGAACGGCTCGTCATAGATGGCGTTGATCTTGCGCCCGTGTACTGGCCGCCACGCTTCGTGCAGGATCCTTGTCGGTTCTGGGAGTCCGGGGCGAAAGTCGATGTGCTGACAGGCGGCCGGCCCCATGGCGACCACGACCCGACCCGCGTCATACATCGCATCCGTGGTGTGGATTCGGACGCTATCGGCGGCTCGTTCGACCCCAACGACCGCAGATCCCAGCACGACTCTATTCCCCAGCTGCTCTGCCAAGGCGATGGAAAGAGATTGCGCCCCATCGGCAAATCGGAGAACGCCGCCCTGCCCCGACATCAACGGGCCGATGCCGCCCCATGTGTTGAGCAGATGCAAGACGAACAGCAGTGACGTGCTTGAGGGAAAGTACCCGAACAACGATTCGACCACCTGGCGCGCCTGCGCATTGCGCACAGTCTCAGCAAGCCACGAACCAATAGTGCGATGATCCAGGGCAATGGCATCGGATGCGGTCCATGGTGCGCCAATGGGGACCGCCGCTGACAGTTGATCCAATTTTCGCAGCGCCCCTAGCGTTTCCACGACTGCGGCGGGCTCCATCGGTAGAGGTATCCATCGCGATGCCACGGCCAGCAGCCCTTGCAATATCGGCCGCAACGGCCGAGCACCCCAAATTCCGACACCACCGGTCTCGCCAAAATCGAACGCGCCCACCTGCCCACCGAGATAACACAGGAACTTGCCGTCAGCGCCGCTCTCGAACAACCGAACACCGAACCGATCCGCCAGCCTGCGGATATGGCGATGAGAGGGATAGATGAGTGTCGCCCCTTCATCGATAATCGCTGATCCAACTTGACAATTCAGGGTTCTGCCACCCACGCGCGGCTTGGCCTCCAGCACCACAACCGATTCCAGACCTGAGTCGACAAGACTCGTCGCCGTGGTAAGACCCGACAGCCCCGCACCGATCACGATCACGTCGTGTTTCATGTGCGCACACCTCCACTAGCCGTACATTGTACGTTCTACTAGAGCACTGTACGGTGAAAAGATGCAACCCCCTGCTACCGAATCAGTGTGGTTACGCCCAGCCAAGGCGATGCGGGGGCGACCGACGCTCACGCGTGACCAGATCATTTCCGCGGCAGTGCAAATCATGGATTCCGACGGCATCTCCGGCCTCACCATGCGCAAGCTTGCGGCGAAGCTGGAATCAGCGCCGATGACGCTTTACGGACACGTCGCCACCAAAGACGACCTCCTTGAATTCGCCCTCGACGGCGTCTTCGCCGAAGCCCTGCTCGACGGCGGTTCGCGCATCTGGCGGACGCGGCTCGCCGCGATCGCACGCCGCTTGTTCGACACATTCCTGGCCCACCCGTGGGCCCCAGCGCTACTGGGCACCAAACCCCCCATGGGACCAGCAGCGGTGGCTCACTTCGGATCAATACTGGACACCCTGTCGCACGCGGGATTTGAGGGTAAAGCCCTCACCTCAGCGGTCACCGCCGTCTATTACTACGTTCTGGGTGCCGCAACGGCCGAGGCCGCGTGGGTACAGGCGGGCCGGCCGCTGACAGCGTTCACACCAGATGATCTGGAACGACTGGAGTCAGCTGACGGCGGTGACAACGCGGCGATGGTGCAGTTCTATCGCCACCAGACCGCAGCCGAACCGCATAGTCGATTTGATTCGGGCTTACGCCCCGTCCTGGATGGACTGCGCCCGTAGACCGACACCGATCTCGATGAGGCGAGTCGAAATTCCCATGGCCGCGTTACACGGGGCCGTCACATCCGCCTGCCCAGCGCAATCGGCCCCGACCGGACGGCCACACCCAGCCCGCCAGAGGGATCCCTTGCATGTTAGGGTTACCTAAGTTTCAATGGTGAAGTGAGCTTGATGTCAAGACCTGCCGCCACGGAACCCACGGTGAACATCGGCGAGGCGGCGGCCCTCTATGGCCTGGCTCCCTCGACCCTGCGATGGTGGGAGAAGCAGGGCGTCCTGAATTCGCCGATACAACACGGCGGCCGCCGCACGTACACCGAGCGAGATCTGCGGCGCATCGGCATCGCGTACCTCTGCTGCATCACCGGGATGATGCCACTGCGTCAGGCCGCCGTCGTGGTATCACATTCGGCACAACCCGATACCTGGCGCAGCGCAGTCACTGAGCAAGTAACGGACATCTCTGCCCGCATCGAGCAGCTCGGTCGCGCACGCGACTACCTCAACCACTTGCTGTCCTGCCAGAACGAGGACATCGTCGATTGCCCATACCTCGATGGCGAGCTCTGCGTCCGCACTCCCCGCGGCCGGGCCGCCGGCACGAATCTGGTGTCCGCAGCACGCAGCGCCTGTTATGAATCCCCTCCTATCCGTGATGAAAGACCCGCCGAGCTGCGCGGATGTTGCGGTTTCTGCGGCTCCGAACTGACCATCCGCGGAAGGGGACGGCCGCAGCGCTACTGCTCCCCTGCGTGCAAACAGCGCGCCTACCGGCAGCGGCACGGTATGAAATGACGTGTGACCCCGTCCGCGCCTGAATCGCCGGATCCGCTTCCGCAGATCGCCCGGGCCCGCTCCATCCTGTTGTCCGCCCCACCGGCGGGCCGACGCTGGAGCATCGGACTGCGCGCAGGTGCGGCAGTCGCCATTCCTGGCATGCTCGTGGTCGCCGCCGGATATCCACATGCGGCGCTCTATGTCACCTATGGGGCCTTCGCTGTTCTCTACGGAGAAGGGCGCCCGTACCGGGTACGTGCCGCTGTCGTGGCCACTGCCGGGATCGCGCTGCTACTCGTCGCAACGCTCGGCGCCATCGTCGGTGCGCACGCCCCCGGCGGTGTCGCGAACAAGGTGGCAATCATCCTCACCCTGACGGCGGTCGCGGTCCCTGTCGTCTACACCGTGGACGCACTTCGGCTTGGGCCACCGGGCGCTCTGTTCTTCGTCCTGGTGTGTGGCGGCGCCCTCGGCGCGACGGAATGGGGGGTGGATCCGTTCCGGATCCTCGTCTGCGCAAGCTTGGGAGCGGTTGCGGCGGTCATCGTTTCGATGGCGGGCGCCGTGATTGATCGCCACAAACCCGAACGCGTCGCGGTGGAGCGCGCCGTCGATGCGGTCAACAGCTATGCCCAGCCAGGCAACGCGACGGTCGATGCCCGGCATGCCGCGGGACTGGCGATCTCCTCGGCATGGACCGCACTGCACGACGCCGGATTCTCCACGCGCCCGGATTCACCCCTGGTGACAACGATGCTCGATACCCATCGCCGATTCACCGAAACCGCGGTCGGCGCCAAGATGGTGCTCGACCACCTCATCCCGGGCGACCACGTCCTCATGGTCCGACCCAGCATCTGGTACCGGTTACGCCGCTCGGTGCGGTTCCGTTCGCATGCCACCCTCACCGCCGGACGCGTCGGCATTGCCTGCCTCGGCGCCGGAGCCATCAGTGCCGCGGTCGGGCTGACACGGCCACAGTGGGCGATCCTGAGCGCCCTCGTGATCGTCCACATGGGCCCCGACCGGCTGCACGGAACGGTTCGCGGGCTGCAGCGTTTCGCCGGAACGGTGATCGGGCTCGTTCTCTTCGCGGTGCTGTACCAGCTTTCTCTCACCGGATACGCGCTCATCGCCGCCATCGCGACGTTGCAGTTCTGCACCGAGCTGTTCCTGCCACGCAATTACGCCGTCGCCGTCATGTTCGTGACGCCCATCGCACTGCTCTCGGCGGGCGTGGTCACCCTGCAGGGATCGGTCACCTCCATCGTGCGCGACCGCCTGGCGGAGACGTTGATCGGCGTGGCGATCGCTATGGCGTCGATGTACCTGATCGCACCGCATGCCCATCGCCGCACGTTCGCATTTACCGAGGCACGAATCCGACGGGCGGCGCTGGCGCTGGTCACGAGCGCCCGGGCCCGGCCTGCCCATGACGCCGCCTATGCAGAGGCCCGAGACCTGTCCTTTGAACTCGAGGGCGCCATTCGGGCCGGCGTCGATAGCGCACACAATGAGCCCGAATGGCTGCAGTCGCACTGGCCGGCCCACGCCGCACTCATTCACCACGGTTATGACCTGGTGGCCGCCTGTTGGGCCACTCCCCCCGGCGAGATGCTCGCCGATCCCGACCGCTGGGAGCGCTGCTTCGGCAGCAATGGCTGAATGTTGCCCGGCAATCTTGATGCACACTCGTCAAGATCTCGTCAAGTTCTCATGGTCCCACAATAATGTGACGAGCGTCACATCATATGTATACCCTCGGCAAACGCCGGGTGTTGACCCGGATCGCCGGCGCCGGTCCTAGCCATCCGGGTGTCGTTGTGGTTACGGTCGAACGGTACGAAAGCCGATACGAAACCCGAGTTGATACGAAACATGTTGTGGTGATGGTGATTGTTTGTGGTCGATACCGAATTACAGACTGAAAAACGTTGCAGCCCCGTGTGGACCATGAGCCACCCGACACAGTCGGACGCTCGGCACATGTGGCGCATTGCCCGCGATTCCGGCGTGCTGGATGTCAACTCTTCTTACGCATACGTTTTGTGGTGCACCGATTTTCCCTCCACCACTGTCGTCGCACGTATCGGCGGAAAACCCGTCGGATTCGTGACCGGATACCTCAGGCCCTCCGGATCGCTGATGATCTGGCAGGTCGGAGTCGATGAGGCGTACCGCGGAAAGGGTCTGGCCGCCAGCATGCTGGGCTGGCTTGCAGACTCGCTCGCCACGCTACACGGCGAGCCTCTGACCATGGAAACCACTGTCACACAGTCGAATACCGCCTCGCGTGCATTATTCGCCGGATTTGCCCGCCGGCGGGACATGGAACTCACCGAGTCCGCTGGATTCGGTGAGGATCTGTTTCCCGATGCACATGAGGCTGAGCCGCTCCTGCGACTCACTCCGCACGACCTACATAAAGCGCCCAGTAACAGTGCCTAAAGCACTGGGCCGAAAGGGGATACAGAAATGACCGCCACTTTGCCCGCGCAGGAAGCCGGGCTACCGAGGGTCATCAACGAACGCGAATCCGAGGTGCGAAGCTATTGCCGGAGCTGGCCCACCACCTTCGCTTCCGCCTCCGGATCCTGGCTGACCGACACCACCGGTGAGCGTTACCTGGACTTCTTCGCCGGTGCGGGCGCCCTCAACTACGGCCACAACAACCCGGATATCAAGACGGCGCTCATCGACTATCTGACAACCGACGGCGTGGTTCACGGCCTGGACATGGCCACGGTGGCCAAGC
Organism: Mycobacterium sp. NGS15; assembly: GCF_059813245.1. Lineage (NCBI taxonomy): Bacteria > Bacillati > Actinomycetota > Actinomycetes > Mycobacteriales > Mycobacteriaceae > Mycobacterium > Mycobacterium sp. NGS15. Next base: position 17,945 of record NZ_JCALEF010000007.1, read on the forward strand.
AGCATTTCCTCGAGGAATTCGAGCGGACCATCCTGCAACCGCGCGGCATGGACTATAAGGTGCAGTTCCCCGGGCCCACCGGGACCAACGCCGTGGAGGCCGCGCTCAAGCTGGCGCGGAACATCACCGGACGCGAGTCGATCATCAGCTTCACCAATGCGTTCCACGGAATGACATTGGGATCGCTCGCCGTGACCGGTAACTCGATGAAGCGGGCCGGAGCGGGTGTGCCGTTGGTGCACTCCACCCCGATGCCGTACGACAACTACTTCGGTGGTGTCACCGAGGATTTCCAGTGGTTTGAGAAGGTCCTCGACGACGAGGGCGGCGGTCTCAACAAGCCCGCCGCCGTGATCGTCGAGACCGTGCAGGGCGAGGGCGGGGTCAACGTCGCCCGTGCCGAATGGCTGCGCGCGCTATCAAATCTCTGCAGCAAGCGTGAGATCTTCCTGATCGTCGACGACGTCCAGATGGGTTGCGGCCGAACGGGTGCCTTCTTCTCCTTTGAGGACGCGGGCATTCGTCCCGATATCGTGACGCTCTCCAAGTCGATCAGCGGATACGGACTGCCGATGGCGCTGACCCTGATCCGCCCCGATCTGGATCAGTGGGCGCCGGGTGAACACAACGGCACCTTCCGGGGAAACAACCCGGCCTTCGTGACCGCCACCGCGACACTGCAAAAGTATTGGCGTGACGGCACGTTCAGCGAGGATGTACGCCGTAAGGGCGACCGCCTCCATGCCGAGCTGTCCGCATTGGTGGCCGACGACGATTCGGTGACGGTGCGTGGTCGCGGAATGGTCCAGGGCATAGCCTTCGCCGACACCGAGCGTGGCTCGCGTGTCAGCAAGGCCGCATTCCAGCGGGGTCTGCTGGTCGAGACCTCCGGCCCCAAGGACGAAGTGGTCAAACTGCTACCCGCACTGACCACCACCGACGAGCAGCTCGACATCGGCATTGCCACCTTGCGTGAAGCCATCGCCGAGTCCGCCTAGAAGCCGAATCCAACGAGAGAGGAATCACTGTGATCGTCCGTACTACCCAACAGATCACGGGTACCGAACGGGACGTCAGCGGCGAAGGCTGGCATAGCAAACGGATCGTCCTGGCGGACGACGGAGTCGGGTTCTCGTTCCATGAGACCACCATCGACGCGGGAACAGTCCACGTCTTCCACTACCAGCACCACATCGAGGCGGTGTGGCTCACTGCCGGTACCGGCACGCTGACAAACCTCGAGAACGGTGACGTGTTCACATTGGGCCCGGGCAGCATGTATCTGCTCAACGGCAATGAGCGGCATCGACTTTCCGCTGACACCGAGATGCGCATGATGTGCGTGTTCAATCCTCCTGTCACCGGGCAGGAGGTCCACGACGAGTCCGGCGCATACCCGGCGCCCGCACTCTCATGAGCGCCCCCGCGATCACCGATCGCTACCCCAGCCGCCTCGAGACCGAGCAGCCTCCCATCATCAGGACAGAGCCTGTCGTCTGGGGCGCTGCCGATCACGGGCCACTCGCCCCGCCGGCGCTCACTCAGATGTCCGATCAGGGATTCCTGATCCGGCCGAGCACCGTCGACGAGATGACCGTCGCCACCTTGCGCAACGAGATCGACAGAGTCCCCTCACAACTGGGCGATGACCCCAGGATCATCAGGGAAGCCGGATCTCACGAGGTGCGATCCATCTTCGAGGCACACATCCTGAGCTCCGTGGTCATGGACGTCGCGTGTTCGCCGGGAGTACTCGACGTTGCCGAGCAACTATTGGGCGGACCGGTCTACCTCCATCAGTCGCGCATCAATGCGATGCCGGCGTTCAGAGGACGCGGCTTCTATTGGCATTCGGACTTCGAGACCTGGCACACCGAGGACGGGCTTCCCCAGATGCGCACCGTGTCCTGCTCGATCGCGTTGACCGTCAACGTCGCCTACAACGGGACGCTGCAGGTCATGCCGGGCACGCATCGCACCTTCTACCCGTGCGTCGGGGCGACCCCGCACGATAATCATCGGAAATCTTTGGTGGAGCAGGAGATTGGCGTTCCATCCACGCAGACCCTCGCCGAGGCCGCACTCACGAGCGGTATCGAACTGTTCCTCGGGCAGCCGGGCGACGCGCTGTGGTTCGACTGCAACCTCATGCACGGGTCGGGATCGAACATCAGCCCCTATCCGCGCTCGAATGTATTTCTCGTGTTCAACTCGGTGGAAAACGCACCGGAGAGACCCTTCGCCGGGTCGGAGCCACGTCCGGAGTACATCGCGGCGCGGACCTTCACTCCCCTGACCAGCCGCCCGCCGGGCACGCGTTGATGGCGAACGCCGGCCCGCAAGAAGGTGATACGGAACCTCCCCCGGTCCCGCGACCGGACTTCCAGTCACCCGAGGGCCGGCGGATCCTGCACCGGGCCATCGCGGCTTCGGCGATGGGTAACGCCACGGAGTGGTATGACTACGGCGTCTACGCCGCCACCACCACCTTCCTGACGCAGGCCTTCTTCCCCACCCTGGGCACCGCATTCACCATGCTCGGATACGCGATCTCATTCCTGCTGCGGCCCCTGGGCGGAATGATCTGGGGACCGCTGGGTGACAGGCTGGGGCGCAAGAGCGTCATGGCCATCACCATCGTGCTGATGGCGTTGTCCACCACACTCATTGGCGTATTGCCCAGCTGGGCGACAATAGGAATGGCCGCGCCTGCGCTGTTGATCGCACTACGCGTGGTGCAAGGTTTCTCCACAGGTGGGGAATACGGCGGCGCCGCAACGTTTATGGCCGAGTTCGCGCCCGATAAGAAGCGCGGCAAGTACGGCTCCTTCCTCGAGTTCGGCACCTTGGGCGGCTTCGCCACCGGCGCCGCCTTCGTCTTGATCCTCGATGCCACCCTGAGTGCCGAAGCCATGCACTCGTGGGGCTGGCGTGTTCCGTTCCTCGTCGCACTTCCGATGGGCCTCATCGGCTGGTATCTGCGCAGCCGCCTCGATGACCCGCCCTTGTTCAAAGAGATGCAGGAACGGGAGCCCGAGGGCCAAGAGACGGCGTTCGAACGGCTCAGGGATCTGGTGCGCGACTACAAGCGACCCATGATCGTGATGATGCTGCTGGTCATCGCGCTGAATATCACCAACTACACCCTGCTCAGCTATCAGCCCACCTACTTGAAAACCCGGCTCGGGATGACCGAGACGCAGGGCCAAATGGTCATCCTCATCGGCGAGGTCGCCATGATGGCATTCCTGCCCTTCTGCGGCGCGCTGTCGGATCGCGTTGGGCGCAAACCGATGTGGACCTTCTCCCTGACCGGACTGCTGGTGTTCTCGCTGCCCATGTTCTGGCTCATGGGACAGGGATTCGGTTGGGCAATACTAGGTTTTGCGGTTCTCGGATTGCTGTACATACCGCAGCTGTCCACCATCACCGCGACCTTTCCGTGCATGTTTCCCACCCAGGTGCGCTATGCGGGATTCGCAATCTCGTACAACCTGTCCACTGCTGCGTTCGGCGGCACCGCGCCTCTGGTGAACGACCTCATGGTGGACAAGACCGGGTGGGATCTGTTTCCCGCCGCTTATCTCATGCTGGCCTGTGTGGTCGGGCTGTGCGCCCTACCGTTCCTCATCGAGACGGCCGGAGCCTCGATCGCCGGAACGGATATTCCCTGCGCGGATCCCGACGAGGCCGGCCCGGCCCAGCCAGACGACGCCATCGTTCGTGCCTGACCCTGCGAGTACCACTTAGGTTAGGATGGGCTAAGTAACGGCCCGATGTGTCACAACCGGGGCCACGTCGAGCACGAACAAAGGTCAGATCAGCATGGGTAGAGGCTTCCAGGGTGCGGTGCTGCGTGGGCTCGGGGCGCGCGACCACCTGGCCACCGTGGTCGGCACCGCACAGGTCGCGCCGAATTGCGTGCGCATCACCATGTCGGCGCCGACGCTCTTCGACGACCTCTTGCACGCACCCACCGAGTGGCTCCGGTTCTGGTTCCCCGACCCGGCAGGCGAGGCCACCGAACATCAGCGGGCGTACACGATCGTGTCGACGGACACCGACGCGGGCGAGTTCGCCATCGATGTCGTGATCCACGAGCCGGCCGGTCCGGCCTGCCAGTGGGCGACCGCGGTGCAGCCCGGTATGACGATTCCAGTGGTCTCCTTCGGTTCCTCACGCTTCGAAATCCCCGAGGACCTTCCCGCTGGCTTCCTACTCATCGGCGACGCCGCATCCATCCCGGCGATCAACTCCATCCTGGTCGCCTTGCCCGCAGACGTCGACGTCGAGGTGTACCTGGAACGTCACGACCCCAACGATGAACTCATTCCCCTGACCGATCACCCCCGGCGCCGGCTGCACTGGGTGGACCGGGCCGACGAAACGTCGCTGGCCGCCGCCATCGAGGTGCGCGACTGGTCCAACTGGTACGCGTGGGCGGGGCCGGAGGCGGGCTCGCTCAAGCATCTGCGCAAGCGCCTGAAGGAGCAGTTCGGATTCCCGAAGGCCGACGTACACGCCGCGGCGTACTGGACCTTCGGCCGTGCGATGGGAAGTCGCCGGGGAGACACCGCCGCACAACAGGCGCCGATAGCCAACCCCTCCGGCCCACCTCAGGCACCCCAACCCGCGTCCGCTCCGGAAGTCACTGTCCCCCAGGGGCGGTGGCGCTCGCAGGCCGCCGGGGAACTGCTGGCGCCGGTCAAGAAGCAGATGATCGCGAGCGGCGTACTGCAGGCGATCATCACCATGATCGAGCTGGCACCATTCGTCGTTCTGGTGGAACTGACACGGCTACTTCTCGCCGGGGCCGACGAGTCCCGCTTGCGGCACACCGGCATGATCTTCCTGACACTGCTGGTGCTGGGCGCGGCCCTGGGTGCCGCCCTCACTCTCTGGCTGCATGTCGTGGACATACGGTTCAGCGCCGATATCCGGCGTCGTCTCCTGGCGAAACTATCCAGGGTTCCGTTGGGGTGGTTCACTCAGCGCGGATCCGGATCAGTCAAGAAGCTCGTCCAAGACGACACCCTGTCGCTGCACTACTTGATCACCCACGCGATCCCCGACGCCGTGGCCGCCGTGGTCGGCCCGGTGGCGGTGCTCGTTTACCTCTTCGTCGTCGACTGGCGCTTGGCCCTCGTGCTTCTCATTCCCATCCTGGTCCATATCGTCACGACGGCGACCATGATGTTCCAAAGCGGGCCGAAGATCATCGAGGCCTCTCGTTGGAGCGAACGGATGAGCGGAGAATCCGCCGCCTATCTTGAGGGCCAGCCGGTTATCCGAATTTTCGGTGGCGCCGCAGCGTCCTCGTTCAAACGCAAGTTGGACGGGTACCTCACCTTCCTCAACGAATGGCAGCGGCCGTTCATCGGGAAGAAGACATTCATGGACCTGGCCACCCGGCCGACGACCTTCCTCTGGCTCATCGCGGCGGCCGGCACCTTGTTGGTGGTGGCCGGGACCATGGCGCCCACCACCCTGCTGCCGTTCCTGATACTCGGCACCACGTTTGGCACCCGTCTGCTGGGAATCGCGTACGGCCTCGGCGGTATTCGCGGCGGCGTGGAGGCCGCACGGCATATCGCGGTTGCCCTGAGCGAAACCGAACTGACCGAGCAGGCCTCCGAGGGCCGCACCGGGGAGACCTGCGTGTCCTTCGAAGCGGTGACGTTCGGCTACCGACCGGGAGCGCCTGTCATCCACGGCGTCAGCCTGACGCTGCGGCCCGGCACCGTCACCGCCCTCGTCGGCCCGTCCGGCTCCGGAAAGTCGACGCTGGCATCCCTGCTGGCGCGGTTCCACGATGTCGATAACGGCGCGATCCGCATCGACGGCACCGATATCCGTGCGCTCACCGCCGACGAGCTATACGCCAAGGTTGGGTTCGTTTTCCAGGATGTGCAGCTGGTGGCGGGCACCGTCCGCGAGAATATCGCGCTCGCCCGACCCGAAGCCACCGACGACGAGGTCGTATCGGCTGCCCGCGATGCGCAAATCCACGAGCGAATACTGCGTCTGCCCAACGGTTATGACACGGTATTGGATACCAACACCCAGCTCTCCGGGGGCGAGAAGCAGCGGCTGACCATAGCTCGCGCGCTGCTGGCAGACACTCCCATCCTGATTCTGGACGAGGCCACCGCCTTCGCCGATCCCGAATCGGAGTACTTGGTGCAGCAGGCCCTCGGCCGGCTCGTTCACAATCGGACCGTGCTGGTCATCGCGCACCGACTGCACACCATCGCCGATGCCGACCAGATCGTGGTCCTGGACCAGGGCCATGTCGTCGAAACCGGCACTCACGCCCAACTGCTGGCCAACGAGGGACGGTACCGGCGGCTCTGGGACGGTCGCCTCCACGAGCCGTCGACCGTACTCGCCGGGGAGAACATCTGATGCTTGCCAACCTGATCCGACTGATTCCGCCCGGGCATCGCGGCCCCCTCTATGCCTATGCGGTGCTCTCGGTGCTTTCGGTGGCCCTACGCGCGGCGGGCTGTCTGCTCTTGGTCCCGCTGCTCGGCGCCCTGTTCGGCACCACCCCGTCCGCGGCACTGCCGTGGCTCGGCATACTGACCGCAGTCACGGTGGCGGGGTGGATCGTCGACACCGTGCAGGCCCGGATCGGCTACCGCATCGGATTCGCCCTACTGAACGACTCGCAGCACCGGGTGGCCGACCGGCTCACCCATATCCCGCTGGGGTGGTTCACCGCGGATCGCACCGCGATGGCACGCCAGGCGATCTCGTCCGGCGGCCCCGATCTGGTCGGGTTCATCGCAAACCTCCTGACACCTTTGGTGGGCGCGGTGTTACTGCCGGCAGCGATCACCGTCGGGCTGTTCTTCATCTCCTGGAAACTGGGAGTGGCGGCCGCCATCACCCTGCCGCTGCTGCTCGCCGCATTGCTGGCCAGTATCCGCATCGTGCGGGCCGCCGATGCGGCAGATGCCCAGGCGCACAGCGCACTTACCGAACGCATCCTGGAATTCGCGCGCACTCAGGCCGCCCTGCGGGCAAGCCGTCGTGTCAGCCCTGCCCGCAGCCAGGCCGGCGAGGCCGTGGCCGCTGCCCGCGGTGCAACCATGCGGCTCTTGCTGTTCCAGATCCCGGGTCAACTGCTGTTCACCATCGTCAGCCAGATCGCCCTCATCCTGCTGGCAGGAACCGCGACGGTGCTGGCGCTACGCGGTGAGATCGGGGCTCCCGAGGCGGTCGCGCTCATGGTGGTCGTGGTGCGGTTCCTGGAACCGTTCACCGTGCTGGCGGGCCTGGCCGGTGCCGTCGAGAACTCTCGCGGTGTGTTCGAGCGCCTCCACTCGATCATCACCACCGAGGCCGCCGACCGGCCCGGGGACGCCGTCGCGTCCGCCAAGGCCCCGGCCCCACGTATCGAATTCCGCGGTGTCGACTTCCGTTACGACGGCGCACGAGACCAAGTACTCAAGGGCATTGACTTCACCCTGGAGCCGGGGACCACGACCGCAATCGTCGGGCCATCCGGATCCGGGAAGAGCACCATCCTCTCGCTTATCGCCGGACTGCAACAGCCGGAGAGCGGCCACATCCTGGTCGACGGAACCGATGTCGCGACATTGGATACCGCCGCCCGCCGCGCCCTCGTGAGCATGGTGTTCCAGCATCCCTATCTGTTCGATGGACCGATCCGCGACAACGTCCTTGCCGGACACCCGACGGCGACAGACGAGGAGGCGCGCCGGGCCATGGCGCTGGCCCGTGTCGACGAGATCATCGAACGCCTGCCGGATGCCGGGCAATCTCGTGTCGGCGAGGCCGGCACGGCGTTGTCCGGTGGCGAGCGCCAACGGGTCAGCATTGCCCGAGCACTCCTGAAGCCCGCGCCCGTTCTGCTCATCGACGAAGCCACCAGCGCGCTGGATACCGAGAACGAAACCGCAGTCACCGAGGCCATCGGCAGTGACCCGCGTCTTCGCACCCGTGTGATGATCGCCCACCGGCTCAGCGCGATCCGCAACGCCGATCATGTGCTGTTCGTCGACGACGGCCGGATCGTGGAGCAGGGCTCGATCGATGAACTCAGTTCTCTGGGAGGGCGTTTCGCAGAGTTCTGGCGCCAGCAGGAGTCCAGTTCCGGGTGGCGCATCGCCGCGGCCACCAACTAGGTGGTGGCCAACAGAAACTCCTCGGCGGACAATCCGGTGCCGGGCACATAGCGGTCGATGAGTTCACGACCCGATACGTATGAGGCGTCGGGGAAACCACATTCGCGCGCCAGGGAGAGCATCTGGTCCGGAGAAAAGAGGCTGACCCACGGTGTGCCGGATTCGGCCGCATTGGTCATGATCATCTGCCTGACCGGACGCTCCCCTGCCTCGAGAAGCTCCAGCGGCAGCAGGAACGTCATGGCCAATGCCGAACCCGGCGCCAGCGAAGCACATTGACGCAGAGTCGCGACGACGGCATCGCGACTCAGATACATACTGACGCCCGTGGACGCCACGACCGCGGGTTGGCCGGGGTCGAAACCCGCGGCGAGCAATTGATCTCGCCAGGACCCACCCTCCTCGAAGTCGACCGGAACCAGCCGCTGCCAGTCAGGAATCTCGAATCCCATCTCGGTCAAGCGATTTCGTTTCCAAGCTTGAGTGTCGGGCTGGTCCACCTCGAAAACGGTGAGCCGCTCGCCGGCATCGGGATGGCGCTGCACGAAGGTGTCCAACCCCGCACCCAGGATGACGTATTGCCCAACGCCGTACCCCACCCTCTGCTCAACGAGATCCTCGACGAAGCGAGCCCGCGCCACCATGCCCAGCCGGGATGCGGTGGAACCCCGCGGATCCATATCCGGGCGCCCGCGCCAGTCCTCCGGCGGCGCCACCAGTTGCAGACCGATGCGGTCGGTCAGCACATGCGGCGGCGGATCCAGCTCCACATGCAAGGCCCGCCATAGCGCGGTGCGCACGGCAGTGTGATCGGGTTGGCCGGTGCTTAAGCTGTCTGGACCCACCAGATCTTCCTACCAGCTGCTGCTAGCTGCCCGCCATCGCATCGCGCAGGCTCTTGGGCCGCATATCGGTCCAATTGGCCTCGATGTACTCCACACAGTCAGCACGCGGGGCCTCGCCAAAGACCGCGCGCCATTGCGCCGGGATCTCGATGGCCGTAGGCCACAGGCTGTGCTGCTCCTCGTCGTTGACCAGCACGTAAAAGGCGCCGCTCGCGTCATCAAATGGGTTGGTACTCACTTGTTTTCCTTTCACGACGAGCCGACTCGGTGCTGCTGTGTCCACCGAGCACTCGATCGGACAGCAATCCGAGGCAACTGAGATTGGGGAATCCCGGCCCCTGGGTCAGACCCGAGAGCGTCGGAAGGATGAGCTTGGGCGCCAGGCCGTTGACCGATAAGTCGTGGCCAAGAGATTCCTGCAACACGTTACCGTCCACGGGGGCACCCAGCTTGAGCTCCATGAGATCGAGGGCGCTCTGGTCGAACAGGGGTAAGAACCACAATGCGTCCGCACCCGCTCCGTCGATCACCAGATCGAAACCATGAACGGTTTCCGACGGCTCACCCGCGCGGTCGCTGCGCAGCGTCAATCTGATGCGATCTTCCAGAGCGACGGCGTGGGCGACACGACCGCGCAGATGGCGAATACGGTCGTCTGCCAGCAACGATTCCTGGACACGGGCCGAGAACACCCCGCGATCGGTACGGTTCAACGCGTCGCGCCGCTCCTCCATGGTGTGGTGCAGCCAGCCGGTTGGATCGCTGAACAGGGCGTTCTCGAAGTACCCTTCGCCGCGGGTAAACAGTGTGACACCGGGCGAGATGACGGTGATCGTCGAAACCCGGTGTCCGAAAAGCTCGTTGAGTACCGAGGCGGCCGTCTCGCCCCCGCCGATCACGGCGACGCGTTCGGCGGTAAGGCGTGTCGCTCCGGCGCAACGACGCCAGAATTCGGCGATCGACAAGACATTCGGATGCTCGGGCAGCACAGATCGTTCCGGCTGTCCGGGTCCTGTCACCATGACCGCATCCGCGGCGATGGAACAGTCGTTGGTGCCCACCACCCATCTGTCGTCGTCGATGGACAGGCTGGTCACCTCGCCGTGAACGACCCTCATATCGACCGTATTGGCCACCCACGTCAGATAATCGGCCCAACGTTTATGCGTCGGCGCGGGCTTATCGCGGTCAACCCACTCGGCGAATTGGCCGGTGGCGATGAGATACGACTGCCAGCTCAGACGCATCATCCGAGCATCGATCTCGGCGTTACGCCCCGGCACCACGGCGGACCGGTACGGGAAGCCCACATCTTTCTCCGGGCTCGTACCCAGCCGGTGCTGCCCGTCCGTCCAGCCGCCACACGCCTGCCAGTTTGCACCGACCTGCTGTCGTTCGATCGCCACCACATCGGGTACGTCGACACCGCATTCGCGCAACACTGCCGCCTTCGCGGCAACCGCCACCGCCTTGGCGCCCGCGCCTATCACTGCCAATGTGGACGTCACCATAGCTCCTTCGCCAGAATCCCCAGCTGTTCGTGCCAAATCGATTGCAGCTCGGCGACCTCCGAGCGGTCGAGCACCTCCGGGATCGCCCGCCACAACGTTCCGATGGACGGGCCCTCGGTGGTCCCCATGATCAGCACCGCGATGGTGAGTTCGTGACGTACCGCCGAATCTGGCTCGGGCACAGGTGAACCCGATACCGAAAGCAACCCATCGCGACGCAGGAGGTCGCCCTCGAATCCGCGATCGTGCCCGAGGTAGTTCAACAGGATCTGCGGATCGCGGTACCGCCGCAGCACCGCGCTGGTATCGGCACGCAGGTACCGCAACAGCCCGTAGTCGATGGTCCGCCCCGGCATCGCACTGTGCTGCCGTGCGACACGCTCCACCAAACCGCGCGGTCCGATCCCGAGAGGATCGGTGCCACCGACACGCAGCGGATACGCCGTACCCAGTAGACCCACGGTTTCGGCAGTCGTGTTGCCGCGTCCGGGGACCTGTACCGCCAGCAGCGTCTCGACCGCGGCCTGTCCGCGGCGGCGACGCCACTGCGCCACGGTGCGTGTCGCTGCGGCCACCAGCAGTTGCTCCATCGGGATTCCCGAGTTCAGCAGTGCCGTACTGACATCGGCCGGCGCGGACTCGACAGTGACCGCGAGCTCGGCTTCCCTATCGAATTCCGGATCTATTCGGCGCGACCCAATTGGGGGATCCTCACCGTCCAGCTGTGCGATCCAGAACGGCAGGCTGCCCACATCCCGAGCCTCGGCGGCCAGCGCATTGGCCCAACGGCGGTAGCCGCCGCCGGCCTGGCCGGTGGGCGGCGCAGCGCCGGCCACCAGTGACTGCCATCGAGCTTCCAGCTCGTGCATGATGACTCGCCAGGAGGTCGGGTCAGCGGCGAGATGATGCACTGCGAGGATGAGAACTCCGGGTGCGCCTTCCGGGTGCAGCCATACCGCCGAAAGCATCCAGCCCTGTTCGGGATCGAGTCGATCCACCGCACGGCCGATCTCGGCGCCGGCCGCGTCGGACGGATCCTCCGTGAGGATCTCGACCAAACGCAGCGACTGCCGTGTGCGCGGAACCAGCTGCAGGCGCTCACGGTCGAGCCGGCTGCGCAGCACCTCGTGCTCCCCGAGCATCGCGTTGAGGAGTTCCTCCAGCGTGGATCGGGTAATGCCCTCGGGCAGCCAGAAGACGTGGGTCTCGGCGAGCCTGCGCGGGTTTCCATGCTCATAGAGGCGGCGGCCGCTGGGAAGCAACGGGATTGGTTCCCCTTCGCGGTCCTCGTCATCCGTGATGAGGCCGCCACGACGCTGATCGACCAGTCGGGCCAGGCCTTCGACGGTGCCCCGCTCCAAGATCTCGCGGATGTCGACCCTGACTCTGCACTCGGTCAGGATCGCCGCCGACAGCTTGCTCGCCAGCAGCGAATTGCCGCCGAGGTCGACGAATGAGTCGTCCGCACCCACGGTCGCCGCCCCGAGCAGCCGCGCAAAAAGGACTGCCACCTGCCGCTGAGTTGCGGTTTCCGGCTCCCGGCGTCTGGTCACGGACCCGATCTCCGGTGCCGGCAGGGCGTCCCTGTCGATCTTGCCGTGCCGGGTGATAGGCATCTCGTCGAGCACGACATACGCCGCGGGAATCATGAAGTCGGGCAGGGCAGCTGAGATCCTGGCGCGGATTCGGTCCAGGTCGATCACGTGTCCACCGACCGGTGTCAGGTACGCAATGAGACGCTTGCCGACATGCGGCAGCTCATCGACCACCAGGTGCGCCTGACCGACGCTCGGATCCACCTCGATGGCCGAGGCGACCTCGCCGAGTTCGATACGGAACCCCCGGATCTTCACCTGCTCATCGGCGCGACCGACAAACTCGATGTCTCCGTTCGCACGGCGCCGCGCAAGGTCACCGGACCGGTACATCCGCTGCCCGGGAATGAAGGGGTCGGCGATGAAGCGCTGCGCGGTAAGACCGGCGGCACGATGGTATCCGCGCGCCACATGCGTTCCGCCAATGTAAATCTCGCCGATCACTCCCACCGGCACCGGTCGCAGCGCCTGGTCCAGAATGTGAATCTGTGTGTTGATCTTGGGGGTGCCGATCGGAACGGTCCGCGTCCCCTGAATTCCGCGCACCTTGTACCGCGAGGCGTTGATGACGGTCTCGGTGGGGCCATAGAAATTATGGAGCGACGCATCGAAGGTGGCGTGGAACTTATCCGCGACCGGGCCGGGCAACGCCTCGCCGCCCACCGGCACCCGGCGTAGTGACTTCCATTGTGTGACTCCGGGCAGCGACAGCACCAGCCCGAGCAATGAGGGCACCATGTGCATCGAGGTAACGCCCTCGCTGTTCAACAGTTCCGTCAAGTACGCGACATCACCGAGTCCGCCGGGGCGCGGGATGACCAGCCGGCCACCACAACTGAGGATGCCGAAAATCTCGCCCACCGATACGTCGAAGCTCGGCGAGGCGACCTGCAGTACCCGATCGGATCCACTGACCCGATATTCGGCACGGAACCAGTTGAAGTACTCGGTCAGCGGACGATGCGTGACCGTCACACCCTTGGGTAGGCCCGTCGAGCCCGATGTGTAGATGAGATATGCGGCATTGTCGGCGGTCAGCGCCCGCACCCGATCGGCATCGACCGGCTCGCGGGCGTCGAACTGTCCGATACCCGTCACCGGCTCTCTGATGATCAACCCTGGCTGCGCATCGGCGAGAATGTGCGCAATGCGATCCGTGGGGTAGCTCGGATCGACGGGGACATAAACCGCACCCGCCTTGGCGATCGCGAGCGCGGTGATGATCAAATCCGGAGACTTGTCCAGGAGCACTGCGACCCGATCTTCGGGACCGATCCCCTGCCCGATGATCCAGTGCGCCAGCCGGTTCGCCAGTTCGTTGGTTTCCCGGTACGAGTAGTGTCGCCCCTCGTAGACGAGAGCGGTGGCATCCGGCTGTGCGGCCGCACGGGCGGCCACCAGCTCACCGAGCGTGGTCGGCTCCGCCGCAAACCGTTCCCCGGACGACACCTCCCACAGCCATTGGGCCTCCCGGCCATCCATGAGATCCAGTCCGCCCAGCGGGCGATCCGGATCGGCGAGCGCGGAGTCGAGCAAGTTCGCGAAATGGCGGAGTAGCTGCGCGGTCAACCGCTCGTCCAGCACATCCACCAGATACTCGGCCACGACGTCGGCACCGTCGGGTGCGGTCTCGATCCTGAGGCCAAGTGGCACGTACGCCACCTGACCTTCCCACTCGGCACGTTCACAGTGGATTCCGGGCGGGCAGAACCGCGAAGCGGAGTCGGCCTCCATGGCGAAACCGACGCGCGGGATCACGCGGTCCAGGCTGGCCCGCTGGTGCGCAAATCCGTTCAGCGTGGTCAGACGGGCATGCTCCAGAAGGTCCCGGAAGCTTTCACTGCTGCGTGGGCGCATCCGCAGGGCGATGGTGTGCCCGAAGTGCCCGATGCCGCCCAGTGCATCAGCGTCACGAGTGGGTACGGGCGCGGCCACCAGGAAGTCCTCGGCATGGGTATACCGATGCAGCAGTGCCGAATACGCGGCCAACAGCACCACATACGGTGTGGTGTTGGCCTCGCGGGCCAGTTGCTCGACGCGACCCATGACCGATGCGGAAAGGCGCGAAGTAACGCGTGCGGCCTTCCAGTCGGTCCTCGCCACCGAACCGTTGGCTCCCGGAAGCTCCAGCGGTTCAGGAGGATTGGCCAGCTCCTTGCGCCAGTAGTCAAGATCGGCACCGTCGGCCCCATCCTGTCGGGGCCGGCCCGGCAGTGGTGCCGTGATGGCGCCGTGCACATAGGCGGAGGTCAGGTCGGCAAGGAATACCGACCACGAGTCGTCGTCCCACGCGATGCGATGGACGACGACGAGCACGATGTGTTCGGCAGCGCCGGTGCGGATGACCGTGAGACGCAACGGCGATTCCACGGTGAGATCGAACGGGGTCCCGAACTCGCGCTGTGCCAGCACACCCAGCCGGAGCTGCTGTGCGGTGCCCGCGAGCTCGGACACGTCATGCTCGACCCATCGGGCGGGAAGATCGTGGTGCAGCACGGCGACCGGATCGCCATCGGAACCAGCGTGAAACGTCGTGCGCAAGATCTCGTGACGGGCCACGACCGCCGTCACCGCGGCGCGCAGCCTGTGGATATCCACCGCACCGCTGAGCCGGTACGACCGACACAGATTCATCAGCGTGGGCGTCACGCCGTGCGCGAACCATATGCGGTGCTGCCCCGCGGACAGCGGTGGCGCGGCCTCAGGATCGAGGCCTGCCGACGCCCTTTCGCTGGTGACGTCCACCCCGACGTCGCCCTCGCTCACGGTGCGCAACTCGATCTCACCTCGCGTTTTCGCTCTTAGTACAGGCTGCCCTAACTGTGAGGAGGCTACCCTATCTAGACTGCGAGGGGTCACCCACAAGGAGCTGCGATGACTCAGGCCACCTCGACCGCTACCGCTTCGGCCACGAAGAGCCCGACGGACGGTTTCGTACCCTTTCCGCCGCCGCGCGCCGACTCGTACCGCACAGCCGGCTACTGGACCGGAAAGACCGTAGAGTCCCTGCTCCGTACGGCCGCGACCAGACGGGCCGATCACCCTGCCGTAGTCGACGAACGCGGTGCGATGACGTACCGCGAGTTCGATGCGGCTGCCGACCGTGCCGCGCATGCGCTCGTTCGGCTCGGGATAGCCCCGGGCGACCGAGTGCTGCTCCAGCTTCCCAACCGGACATCCTTCGCCGTCGCGTTCTTCGGCCTGATGCGTGCGGGCGCAATACCCATCATGTGCCTGCCGGGACACCGGGCCGCCGAGCTGTCTCACTTCATCGAGGTGTCCGGTGCCATCGCCTTGGTGATCGCCGATTCCGCCGCCGGGTTCGACTACCGCACCATGGCTGTCGAGCTGTCCACAAAGCATGCGTGCCTGCGCCACATCGTGATCGACGGTGAGGTGCCTTCCAGCGACGCGAAACGCTTTATCGCATGGACGACCCTGCTGGAAACCGTTGAGGTTCAAAGCCCCCTACCGGCAGCACAGACCGACACCCCTGCGCTGCTACTGGTCTCGGGTGGCACCACCGCGGCACCCAAGCTCATCCCCCGCACTCACGAGGACTACGTCTACAACGCCACCCGGGCCGCCCAGCTGTGCGGCTTCACCGAGGACGATGTCTATCTCGTCGCGCTACCCGCCGGCCACAACTTTCCACTGGCCTGCCCGGGTCTCATCGGCGCCATCAGCGCCGGTGCCACCACTGTTTTCCTTTCGGACCCGAGCCCGGAGTCGGCGTTTGAGACCATCGCCCGGCATCGAGTGTCCGTGACGGCGCTCGTGCCGTCGCTTGCCCAGCTGTGGGCGCAGGCCACCGCATGGGAACCTGTGCGGCCGGAATCACTCCGACTACTCCAGGTAGGTGGCGCAAAGCTCGGCGCCGAGGATGCGCGCACGGTTCGGGAGTCACTCACTCCGGGGCTGCAACAGGTTTTCGGCATGGCCGAGGGCCTGTTATGCCTCACGCGCCCTGGCGATCCCGCGGACATCCTCGACAACACCCAGGGCCGGCCCATCTGCGACGCCGACGAGGTTCGCATCGTGGATGAGGACGGCGCCGAGGTCGCCGCCGGCGAAGTGGGCGAACTGCTGGTGCGTGGACCGTACACACTCAACGGGTACTACCGCGCCGAAGCGGACAACATGCGTTCTTTCACCTCCGACGGGTTCTATCGCAGCGGTGATCGGGTGCGAGCGCTACCCGACGGCTATCTGGAAGTCACCGGTCGCATCAAAGACGTCATCTTGCGCGGCGGAGAGTCCATCGCAGCGCTGGATCTCGAATCGCACCTGCAAACACACCCCGCCGTCCACGCGGCGGCAGCAATCGGCCTGCCCGATCAGTACTTGGGTGAGATCGTCTGTGCAGCAGTTGTTTTCAATGGCAAGCCGGTGACGGCCGTCGAGCTCAACCAGCACCTACAGGACCGCGGCGCCGCGACGCACTCGCGAGTCGACAAACTGGTGGCGGTTCCGTCACTTCCCCTGACCGCGGTGGGCAAGATCGACAAGCGCGCCCTGCTCGCCTCGATGACGAGCTAGCTCCCCGAAGAGCTATACCTCGCGTTTGACCACGTAGGGGGCGATGCTGCCGAGCTTCTCGCAGGTCTCCTCGAACTCCCGATCGGGTGTCGAGGCCTCGATAATGCCCGCACCCGCGCGCAGCCAGGTGTGCCCGTCCTGCTCGTAGGCCGAACGCAGTGTCAGCGCCGCGTCCAGTCCGCCGTCCGGAGACATCATCACCACCGCACCCGAGTAGAGGCCGCGCGGGTGGTCGTCGAGTCGAAGAATGGCGTCAACGCCCTCTGCCTTCGGGATACCCGAGGCGGTCACCGCCGGGAAAAGCGCCTCCAGCGCATCCATCCGCGTCATCCCGGCACTCAGCTCTCCACTGACGGTCGATCCCAGATGTTGCACGCTGCCGCGCTCACGCACGGTCATGAAGTCGGTCACCTTCGCGCTGCCCGATTCGGCCACCTCGCCGAGTTCGGCAAGTGAGCTCCGCACGGAAATCGCATGCTCCACAATCTCTTTGGCGTTCGATTCGAGATCGTCGCGCGCCACCCGGTCCGCATCCTCGCCCCGGCCGAAGGCACGGGTTCCGGCCAACGGCTGGGTGATGACGGTTCCGTCGGCCTCGACGGCGGCAACGAGTTCGGGGCTGTAGCCGAGGGCACGTATGCCCCCGAGCCGCAGCAGGAATGAGCGGACCGGCGTGTTGTTGTGCCGACCAAGACGGTAGGTGGACGGAAAGTCCATCGCGAACGGCACTTCCACGCGCCGCGACAGAATCACCTTGTGGTACAAGCCCGATCGAATCTCGGCGGTGGCGATGCCGACACGGCCGCGGTAGTCGGATGGGTCCGGAACCAGGTCGATCAACGCCGGTGCCGGCACCGGCGGGGCACCCTGATCGAGCACCCGCCTGATCTCGTCGGCATAACTCTGTTCGCGGACCGACGCTCCGTCGGTGGTAATCACGACCTCCGCACGCGGGGCGAAGACCCGCGCCAGCGGAGTGCCCGGGGTCAGCCGGTGCTGCAGGCCAAAGCGGTAGGTGCCGAACTCGAACGCGACCCATCCGAAGACACGATGTACGCCGTCGGAGATCTCGTTCACAGCTCGTTCAAGGGCGGCCCCGGGATGCCCCGACCATCCGCGCTGCTCCACAGATCCATCGCGGATGATGCGCAGTCCGTCGCTGTCGAGTTCGACGGCGGCCCGGGCGCCGATAGCCAGTACCCACTCCCCGTCACGCTCGTAAACCAGGTACTCGTCGCCGTTGCGCTCGGGGATCTCCTGCGCGAGAACACTGGCAAGGTCAGCCGG
The DNA here is from genome assembly GCF_059813245.1 of Mycobacterium sp. NGS15. Lineage (NCBI taxonomy): Bacteria > Bacillati > Actinomycetota > Actinomycetes > Mycobacteriales > Mycobacteriaceae > Mycobacterium > Mycobacterium sp. NGS15. Next base: position 35,875 of record NZ_JCALEF010000007.1, read on the forward strand.
TGTAAAACCGTCCGGCAGCCCCTCCTGTACAGAAACCCAGGTCTGGGCGGCGGTATCGGGATCTGCGACCGTACTCATCTTCGACACCCGAGTAAGCCTAGCCTATGCTAAGTGGCCCCGGTACCCGCCCGTAACATGACCTCCGCCACGTTGCCAGGCCCCATCTATTGTGCTTCGGCGCCGCCATCAGCCAACCGCAAGTGCTTGTCGCGCATAGGCTCTCACATCCGCGTCGCCATCTTGCAGTGCACCGGTCAGTGCCTCACGAACGGAAGGTTCCGTCGAGGCCCATTGACTCAGGCTCAGCACCGCCGATTTGCGCACGTCCAGATGCGGATCCTCCAGCGCCCGCGTCAGCGGCGGTACGGCCTGGCCAGGACGCGCCCCGGCCAAGGCGCGCACCGCACCCTGACGGATCTGCCAGGCCGGCGCTTTCAGCGCCTCCTCGACGGCATCGAGAATCTGATCATCGACCCCCAGCGCACCCACGGCCGTCAACGCCGCCGCACGCACCAGCGGATCACGATCGCGTACCAGCGCCTGCACCGTCGCCACACCGGCCGCCAACTTCGCAAGCCCATTGGCAACGGCAATCCGCACCTCGCGGTTCTCATCCGCCGCGGCAGTGGCGATGGACACCGCATCGTCCACCGACACCAGGGCGCGCACAGCTTCGATGCGAACTCGATGATCGGAGTCGCGCACGGACGCCACATAAGCGGCCGGATCGCCAACCTTCCGGGCACTCGCCACGTACAGCGCGGTACTGCGCACCAAAGGATCGGACGCGCTGACATGATCGCGGATCGCGGCGGGGTGCTCGAGGACTTCCACGAGCTCGCGCACCCCCTCGGCGGCGGTGCGACGCACGGTCGCATCGCTGTCCCCCAGCGCATTCAGCAAGGCGTCCTCATAACCCGCGGGTATGTGCTCGGTGAGCGATGCGATTGCGGTACGACGCACACCCGGGTCGTCATCGGTGAGGTATTGCAGCAATTCCTCAACGGTGGGAGCCTCCAGCGATAGCACTGCGGCGATGCGCGGGGACGGCGGCTGCTCGGCCTCCACGGCGATGACATTCGCGACCCGGGGGGTCGGCGCTTTCCCGCCCATCAGCTCGGGCTGATGCACCGGGATCGGGTCGGCCTCCCCCGATGGCAGGTCGTCGAGACCGGGAACCGGAACGAAATACGGTGCGACGGGGCGTTTCACGAAGTCCATGCCACCGTTGACAGCCTTGTACAGGTTCAGGTGATAACGCCAATTCGCATCGTCACGGTCCGGCAGGTCGGCCCTATCGTGGTAAAGACCCCACCGCGATTCCGTACGGGTCAATGACGAACGTGCCGCCATCTCCGCGCAGTCTCTGATGAACGACACCTCGGCCGCCCGCATCAGCTCATGGGGGGTACGCGCGCCGATCTGACCCACCTCTTCGGCCATCCGCTCGAATGTCTGCACGGCCAGTGACAGCTTGGCCGCCGTCTTCGGCGGGGCCACATAGTCGTTGACAAACCGGCGAAGCTTGTACTCGACCTGAGGCTGCGGCGGACCGTCCGGATGGCGGAGCGGGCGGTAGATCAGCTCGTGCGCCTCCTTGACCTGATCAACGGGAAACTCCGGCGGCGCGGGTGTTTCCGAGAGTGTCGAGGCCGCGTGCTCGCCGGCCAGATCGCCATATACAAAAGCGCCGATCATATAGTTGTGCGGCACGCAGGCCAGGTCCCCGGCGGCGTAGAGGCCGGGCACCGTGGTGCGGGCGTGCTCATCCACCCACACTCCCGATGCTGAATGACCGCTGCACAGGCCGATCTCAGAGATATGCATCTCGATATCGTGGGTGCGGTAGTCATGCCCGCGATTGGCGTGGAACGTGCCACGGGTGGGCCGCTCGGTGGTGTGCAGGATGCTCTCCAGCGCCGACAACGTCTCATCCGGCAGGTGAGTCACCTTGAGATAGATGGGGCCGCGCGCGGACTCGATTTCGTTTTTGACCTCCGACATCATCTGGCCGGACCAGTAGTCCGAGTCGACGAAACGCTCCCCTTGCGCATTCACCTGGTAGCCACCGAAGGGGTTGGCCACGTAGGCGCACGCGGGGCCGTTGTAATCCTTGATCAGCGGGTTGATCTGGAAGCACTCGATCCCCGACAGTTCGGCCCCGGCGTGGTATGCCATCGCGTACCCGTCCCCCGCGTTGGTCGGGTTCTCGTAAGTGCCATACAGATAGCCGGATGCCGGCAGACCCAGGCGACCACACGGCCCGGTTGCCAAAATCACGGCCTTCGCACCGACCGTGACGAACTCGCCGGTGCGGGTGTTGAAACCGGCGGCGCCAATCGCTCGGTGCGTCGATATCCCGCCGGTTCCCTCGCCAAGGTCTTCGGTGAGAATACGCACGGGCATGACACGGTTTTCGATGCGGATCTTCTCTCGCATCGATTTCTGCCGCAGCACGCGGTAGAGCGCCTTTTTCACGTCTTTACCCTCGGGCATCGGCAATACATAGGCGCCCGATCGATGCACACGCCGCACCGCGTACTCGCCGTGCTCGTCCTTCTCGAACTTGACTCCGTAGCGTTCGAGGCGCTGCACCATCGCGAAACCGCGTGTCGCCGTTTGATACACAGTGCGCTGGTTCACGATGCCGTCGTTGGCGCGGGTGATCTCCGCGACGTAATCCTCGGGTTCGGCCTTGCCGGGTATGACGGCATTATTTACACCGTCCATACCCATTGCCAGCGCACCGGAGTGCCGTACATGCGCCTTCTCCAGAAGAATCACCTGGGCGCCGTTCTCGGCCGCCGTCAGGGCCGCCATGGTCCCGGCGGTTCCGCCGCCGATCACCAGGACGTCACAGTCCAGCCGGACGGCACTATCGAGTTCAGGAATCTGCATCAGGCAACAAGCTCCGTATGATTCAGTGCGGCAAGGATTTCAGTACGCAGTGCGCTCCGATCGCCCTCGGGCTCGCGAGGATTGGGAACGTCCAGCAGTGCGCGCAGCGGGTGGCCGGCCCGTCCCAGGACTGCGATTCGGTCTCCGAGCAGTAACGCCTCGTCGACATCGTGTGTCACGAATACCACCGTGGTGGGATGACTGCGCCAGGTATCGACCAACAGGCGCTGCATGCTGGCACGAGTCTGGGCATCGAGCGCTCCAAATGGCTCGTCCATCATCACCGCGCGCGGAGCACCCGCCAAACCACGCGCCAATTGGACGCGTTGGCGCATGCCGCCCGAAAGGCTCTTGGGCAGGTAATCCTCGAAACCTGTCAGGCCCACGTCATCGATCCAGGTCTGCGCCGCCGTACGCCGCCCGGCACGAGGCACACCGCCCAGCTTGAGCGCCAGCTGGATATTCGATTGCACAGTGCGCCACGGCAACAACGCATTGTCCTGAAAAACCATGGCCCGGTCGCGCGAGGTGGTGACAACCCTCTCGCCATCCGCACGGATGGTGCCGGAATCCGGCAGGAGCAGCCCCGCCAGCGCGCGCAGCACGGTGGACTTCCCGCAGCCCGAGGGCCCGGTGAGGACCAGGATCTCGGCGGGACGCACGGTCAAGCTGAGGCGGTCTACCACGGTACGCCCGCCATACCCGAGGGTGACCCCGTCGAGAACAAGGGTTGAGGCGCTCATGAGCGCGCCTCCTCGGCACGGGGCAGCCACCGTGTCACACGGCGCCCGACCAGCTCGACGGCCGCCGATGTCAGGAATCCGAGAACGCCGATGGTGATGATCCCGACGAACACATCCGGGTAGGCCAGCACCGTGTACGACTGCCAGGTCCGATATCCGACCCCCAAACGGCCCGAGATCATTTCGGCGGATATCACACATATCCAGGCAACGCCGATGCCGACAGACAGCCCTCCGAACACGCCGGGAAGGCTGCCTGGCAGCACCACCCGCAACAGCACATCCCAGCGGTCGCCGCCCAGCGTGCGGACCGATTCCTCCCACAGCGTGGGCAGAGCGCGCACCGCGTGGCGAGTGCTCACCATGATGGGGAAATAGGCCGCCAGAAAGGTGATGAACACAATCCCGGCCTCGTCGCTGGGAAACAACAGGATGGCCACCGGCACGATCGCAATCGCAGGAATCGGGCGGGCCAGTTCGGTGAGCGGGCCAAAGATGTTCGCGAACAGCGGGGAGCGCCCCAGCCAGATACCGGTGATGACACCGAGTACCGCTGCCAGGCCGAACCCGGTGAGAATCCGGATGGTGGACTGGCCGAGATCCAACCAATATTGCTCAGTACCAATGTGCTTGGCGAGCGCGGAGACGATATCGGTGACCGTGGGCAGGGTGTCGAATCGCAACCCGAAGCGCACCTTGTTGACCGTTAAGAGCTGCCAGAGCAGCACGGCAGTGGCCACGGACGACGCCCGGATGCTCCAGGCGAGATATCTCGAAACCTGTCGCCGGGGATTCACAACCTCGTCGGCCTGACTCTCTGCGGCGACCGCGACCGTGCGCGGTCGCGCCTCCAGGATCGGCAGACTGCTCATGATGCCGCCGCCAGTGCCTGCGCGTAATCCAGGGACGTGGCGCCGGCGTGGGCGGAGACGTATCGGGCAGCGCCCGCATCCGTGGTGAACGGGTGCAGCCCAGCCGAATCCCGGACCCACCGGGCGTGGTCGGCGAACCACCGGGTGCCCAATTCGGCATCGGCGACGTATGCGGCCCGCACTTTTTGGCCCGCTATGCCGGCGGCGTTGACGGCCTTCAACAGCTCCTGCGCGGTGGAATACACCTGCGTGGAATCCGCACCGTCGAACCAGATCTCGGCGGCACGGCCCGGGTCTGCCCCGTCGGCCGGGTGCAGCACCAGCGGATTGACCGTGGCAGCCAACTCGGTCTCGTAATTCTTCGCACGCGTCGTGTAGGCCTGGCGCAACGGACCATCCTGGACAAACTCGTCGATATTGAGATCGGCGAAGTCCCCGATCGATTTCAGGTAGGGCACATCGCTTCTGAATGCCTCGATGAGTGAGGGCTTGAGCGTGGTGTCGAACGACGTGCCGCCCGGCCCGTTGTAGAGGTACACCACCTCTTGGGGCAGGCCGCTGCCCTCGGCCACGATGCGCGCCGCCTCGAGAGGTTTTTCGTGGATGAAATCAGTGGCGTCGAGCTGAGCCTGCAGGAAGGCGTCGAGCACCTCCGGATGCTGCTTGGCATAGTCGCGGCGCACCACCACACCATGGAAGGTCGGAACATTCAGCTCAGCGCCGTCATAGAGGAGCTTGGCCTTCTTCTGAAAGACCAGCAGACCCGGCCAGGCCACGAACTGTGACAGCGCCTGCACCTGACCGGACTCCAGCGCCGAGGCACCAACCTGTGGCTGCTGGTTCAGTACCTCGACATCCTTGGTCGCGTCCAGGCCGTCGTTGCGCAGCGCGCGCACCAACGTGCCATGCCCCGCCGATCCCACACTCGCGGACACTTTCTTGCCCTTCAATTCGGGAAGCGTGGTGATGGGCGAATTCGGCGGCACCACAACCATGTTGAGTGCGCCCCTGGCGTTGTAGCCGGTGATCGACACCAACTCGGTGCGCGCCTTCTCATTGCCCTGGGTCTTGGACCCGTTGATCAACAGCGGGTAATCGCCCATCGAGCCGATGTCGATCTTCTCAGCGAGCATCTGTGCGGTGATCGGCGCACCGGTGTCGTAGTCCTGCCACTGCACGGTGTACTTGTTTCCGGTGCGCGCACCGGCCTCCGCGAGCCGCTTCTCCAGGTACCCCTGAGCGCGCAGCAGCGTGCCGGCGGTCACCGTATTGATGGTCTTCGACTGATATCCGACAACAACAGTCACCTCGTTGGCCGAACCGGACCCCGAATCCAGGGAGCAACCGGTGACGACGGTGAGGAGCAGCGCCGTGACAATGGAGACAATGGAACTGAGAAGGACTGTTCTCTTCATGGGTGTCCTGACTTAACGGAGTAGATAGGGCATGTTGACGGTGACGGCCCCGGTGGGGCAGCGAGCCGCGCACGGCCCGCAGTACCAGCACTCGTCGACGTGCATGAAGGCCTTGCCGTTTTCTGGATTGATCGCCAGCGAATCCAATGGACAGATGTCCACGCACAGCGTGCAGCCTTCGATGCACAGCGACTCGTCGATGGTGACTGGAACGTCGATACGGTTGTTAATCAATGTCATCAGAAGCCTCAGATATCCCTTAACAGATTGCTGCGCAGTGTGATTCGATCACCGCGCATCCGGATGTACTCGAGATCGACGGGGGTCCCGTCGTCGAGGTGGGTCAGCCGCTCCAACAGCAGCAGGGGCGCGCTATCGGGCACTTGCAATGTCGCGGCCGAATGCGAATCTGCCGCAACGGCTTCCAGCGCCAGATTGGCCGACCCCAACCGGCGCCCGGTCACCCGCTCGATCAGGGCGAACACGTCATTGGTCTCGAGCCGGTGCTCGATGACCGCCTCCCCTATGTCGGAGGTGAGATACGTCTTGTCCAGGCTCAGCGGCAGATCACCGAGGTAGCGCAGCCGCTCGACGAAGATGACGCGTGCGCCGGGCTCTAGCCGCAACCTGTGCGCGACCGCAGGGGGTGCGTTCACCTCCTGGATGACGCGGACCTCGTTCCAGACCTCGCCATACCCCTTGAACGTCTCCTTGAGCCCGAGCAGCGCATCCAATCCGTGCTCGTACTTGCGTAACGCAACGTGGGTACCGGTTCGAGGTCCACGCTCGATGAGGCCTTCTTCTTTCAGCGTCGTCAGCGCCTCCCGCACCGTATTGCGGGACACGAAGAACTCCGCGGCCAGTTCCTGTTCGCTCGGCAGACCGCCGTCGGTGTATCCCCCGGCGTGGATTTGGTGGCGCAGCACGTCGGCGACCAACCGCGCTTGATCGGCGCGTGGACGGCGCAATGGCGTGGGCTCGGCAGCGGCCACAAGTTCTCCTGACGTGAGACAACCTCGCCAACACGCTAAAGGCCAGCTCAGCGGCCGTCCGGCGGATGAAATCGATATCTGTCAGGTCTGCTTCATTGCGCCGGTCCCCACCCACCCCTACCTGCTACGCATCGTCGGATGCGCACCATTGCGCCACCGCCGCACGCGGCGCCGGATTGGATTCAGGTTGATCGGAACGGCCGTCAGAGAACGGCCCGGGCCCGTTCCAGGAAGGTGCGGGCCGCAGGACCGACCGGGCCACCGAGGCGCCACGCCAGTGCGAGCCGTCCCCGCAATGCCGGTTGGATATCCAATGCCACCACGCCTGGCCGCGTCCGCAGATATGGAGCGGGCACCACGGCCACACCAAGCCCCTGTTCGACGAGGGTCAGTAGCGACCGCGGTGAGCTCGCTTCAAACGCCACATTCGGAGTGAGCCCTGCGGCCTGGCACGCGGTTTCCAGAATCGACCGAATACCGCTGCCGGTCGGCAGGCAGATCAGGATGCGCTCACAGAGTTTCTCCAGCGTGACCGTGCGCCGTTTCGCCAAAGGATCTGCGGTCGCGACCGCAGCCACCAGAGGTTGATCATCGATGATGCGCAGCCCCACCCCCTCCGGCTCTCCCGCACCCAGGGCGAGGATGGCGCCGTCCAGCCGACCCTCACGCAGCCCGGTGATGAGCTCGTCGGACCGGGCTTCGGCAAGGGTGATGCTGATCGCGGGGTGATCGCGATGGAACGCCGAGAGCAGCGTGGGCAGATCGGCGCCGTGCGAGGTGACGGTGCCGAATGCGATATGTCCGCGCAGCAGTCCCCCGATCTCGTCCGCGGCTTCACGGATGCCGTCGATCGCGGCGAGAGCGGTCCGCGCATAGGGGATTACCGCCTCACCCGCATCGGTAGGCCGGACCTGGCGCCCCGACCGGTCAAACAGTTCTTGCCCCAATTCGCGTTCCAGAAGGCGGATTTGGGCGCTTACCCCCGGTTGGGCGACGTGAAGGGAGGCGGCCGCCTTGGTGAAACTCGCCGCGTCCGCCACCGCCAGCAGATATCGGAGCTGATGAATCTCCATAAGCATTGATTATAGAATATGGAATATATAGATCTTGGACTTCTGAAAGTCGCCGGCCGATGCTGGATGCCATGAGCGAGAACAAAACACCCGTGGTGATTGCCGGAGCCGGTATCGGTGGGCTTACCGCGGCCCTGACCCTGCATGCCGCGGGCTTCAACGTCGTGGTGCTGGAGAGCGCACGCGAGGTCAAACCCCTGGGCGTCGGTATCAACATGCTTCCGCACGCCGTGGGCGTCCTCACTGAACTCGGACTGGGCGACGAGCTTGCGCACATGGGCATCGCCACCAGCGAGATCCGATTTTGCGATAAGCATGGCACCGTCCTGTACACCGAGCCGCGGGGACTCGCGGGCGGCTACCCGTATCCACAGATCTCGGTCCACCGAGGTCGTCTGCAACTCATGCTGCTCGATGCGGTGCGGGAACGCGTTGGATCACAAGCGATTCGGACAGACTGTCGGGTTCTCCAATTTGAGAGCGACGAGACGGGTGTCCGCGCGCGCACCGCCGACAGTGAATTTGCGGCAGCTGTTCTGGTGGGCGCCGACGGCGTGAACTCAGCGATACGCGCACAACTGCATCCGGTGGACCCATTGCGCTGGTCGGGCGTGCGAATGTGGCGCGGTGCAGCCGATATCGGCAGCTTTCTCACCGGGAAGACTATGATCGCCGCGCATGACGATACCGATCACGAACTCATCGCCTATCCGATCAGTGCGAACACCGTGAACTGGGTGGCGCTCGCACGCACCGATCCCGCCGGGGAACTCCCCGCCGGCGCACGGTGGAATGACCCCGCCACCGCCGATGAGGTGCTGGACCACTTCCCCGGCTGGGACTTCGGGTGGCTGGACATCGGCACGATGCTGCGCAGCACCCGACAGATCGTCGAATACCCCATGGTGGACCGCGACCCGCTGTCCTCGTGGGGCCGGGGCCGCGTCACGCTGCTGGGCGATGCCGCGCATCCCATGTATCCGCTGGGGGCCAACGGTGGATCCCAGTCTGTCGTCGACGCCCGGGTGTTGGCGCACGCGCTGTCGGAATCACCCGAGGATCTCGTGCGTGGGCTATCGGCCTATGAGGCCCAGCGGATCGAGGCGACACGCGAGGTGGTGCTGGCCAACCGCGCGATGCTGCGGTCTTGGGGCGAGAAGTCCGCAACAGGGCTGGAAAAAGTGGCGCGGTCGTATCGGCAGCGCACGAAGGCCTGACACGCAACTCGGCGTGAATGGAACCAACGACGGAGGTCATCCAACCAATCCACATGGCGCTCACATCCGGAGTCCAGGAATCGCTGGCTCAATAGGAACATGCACCACAACGCAACCTCCGGCGCCGACGGCTCGGCACCCGATGTCGTCGTCGTCCTCAATGCCGATGACCCCAGTGGGCGTGAGATCGTCCGGATCCTGGTGCGCAACGGGCATCGGGTCGTCGTCTGCGGCAGACACGCCACCGATCTGACGAGAATGCTCCACGGCTACGGGACAGATCAGGTCATGGCCATCGCCGCCGACGCCACCGACCCGCGGCAGCTGCGCGAACTCTGCCGACGCGCGACGGACCGGTTCGGCACCGTCACCACGATCCTGGATGCTGCGGGTAGGCAGATGCCGCGATTGCGGCTCGCCTCGTAGCTGCGATCAGGCCGTTCCTCTCGGTCCGTTGCCCTTAGGCCATCCAATACGCCTGGGCCTTGATCGATCTGCGCGGGATGCCGTAGTGGTCCTTGAGGACGCGCGACACCTCGCGAGTGGTCCGGGTGTCACATGCCACCCAACCGAAGAATTCGGAGGCATCGAACGCCGCCTCGCGGACGACATCGGCGAGCGACCGTTCGCCATGACGATCCACCCACACCGCATCCACGCCCACCGGCAGTGTTTTATCGCTCTCGTGCGCGGCCTCCAAAAACACCCTGGCCGGCCTGTCACCGATCGCCGCCAGCAGGGAGTTGATCGCCGGCAGGGATGCGGTGTCGCCGACAATGACGTATCCAGGCGGAGCCGGATCCGGGAGCTCGAAATGACTGCCTAGCACCGTTGCCTCGATCGTGTCGCCGACCAGGGCCGCCTGTGCCCAGCGAGCCGCCAGCCCGTCGTGCAGCGCGAATTCAATATCGACGGTATCGGCCTGCGGATCCGGGTTGACCAGTGTGTATCCACGCTGGTGAAGCTTCTCTCCATCCGAGAACCACAACCGGATCCACATAGTCGGATGGACGTCACGGCCCTGCAGCAGACCGCCCGCCGAGAAGCTGAGCCTCAGATAGTGGTCGGTCATCTCGCGCCGACCGGTCAGTGTTAGCTGAAAATCACCGGCCCGGAACAATTTGAGAACCCTGCCCTGCCATCCGCGTGTCGGTTGCGTCACTGTGCTCGGCATTACACCCCTCCTCGATTCACTGAGCGCACTATTAGCTTAGGCTAGCCTAACCATCCTGACCTGCACAAGGACCGGGTTAGCTATCGACACTTAGGTAAGGGAATGCTAATCTCTTGCCGAGCAAGCAACGGTGCATGAATAAAGGCGGTAGATGAGTACTCGCGAACGAGTTGGTCAACTCGAACGCCCGGTTGTGGCGGCAGTCACACCAGCGCGCATAGATCCCGAATTAGAGAGCCGGTTCGCAACCTGTTGCCGGGCTCTTGGTCTCTCTGTCAATGACAGGCGACGTCCCGCAGATTTGCCAGCAGCGCGTTACGGCTTCACCTCGCTGTGCCGGTCCGCTCAAGAACACTGCGATGTCTGGGTCGGGCTGGCGGCTGCCGGAGGCGCCACCATCGACGTCCTGGAAGCCATCTCGGAGACCTCGGCCACTGCCGGGCACCTTCAGCACGCGGTGAACCTGAACCCGGGTGATCTCACCTTTACCTATGACACCGGGCTCTACCTCGAGTTCCGTACCGGCGGGCCCGACGACTATCACCTCGCTTACGCGGCGGCCCTCGTGGACAAGGGTGACTTCGTCAAGGCCGCCGAGCTGATCGCCGACGTGACCGAGCGACGTCCCGGATGGTTCAACGCCCGCTGGGCCGCTGTCGCCATGCAGAACCGGGCTGAACGCTGGGCCGATGTCGTCTCACTGCTGACCCCAGTTGTCACCGACGCGTCACTGGACGCCACCACCTCGCACGCCGTACGGATCACCTTGGGTATCGCGCTGGCCAAGCTCGGCATGGTGAATCCCGCCTTGTCCTACCTCGAAGACCCCAGTGGTCCCATCGAAGTGGCCGCCACCGACGGTGCACTGGCGAAGGCGCTTAACCTGCGCCACCATGGTGACGAAGAGACCGCGACCGAGGTGCTTCAAGACCTGTACGCGGCCAATCCGGAGAACACCGAGATCGAGCACGCGCTGACCGATCCGAGCGTTGGCCTGCACACCACGACCTCCGCACGCATCGCCGCCCGCACCGATCCCTGGGATCCCGAAACCGAGCCCACCGAAGAGGATTTCATCGATCCTGAGGCTCACGAGCGCAAGGCCATCCTGCTGGCCGAGGCCGAGCAGCAGCTCAGCGAATTCATCGGCCTCGAGCAGGTGAAAGACCAGGTCTCGCGGCTCAAGAGCTCCGTGGCGATGGCACTGCGACGCCAGGACCGCGGACTGGCCGTCGGCCACCGCACCCACCACCTGGTGTTCGCAGGCCCTCCCGGTACCGGTAAGACCACAATTGCCCGTGTGGTCGCCAAAATCTATTGCGGCTTGGGACTTCTCAAGCGCGAGAACGTCCGCGAGGTGCACCGTGCCGACCTCATCGGTCAGCACATCGGCGAGACCGAGGCCAAGACAAACGCCGTCATCGACAGCGCGCTCGACGGCGTGCTGTTCCTCGACGAGGCCTACGCGCTGGTGTCCACCGGCGCCAAGAACGACTTCGGCCTGGTTGCCATCGACACCCTGCTGGCCCGGATGGAAAACGACCGTGATCGCTTGGTCGTGATCGTCGCCGGGTACCGCGCCGAGCTGGACCAGTTCCTCGACACCAACGAGGGTCTGCGCTCACGTTTCACTCGGTCTATCGAATTTCCTTCGTACGCACCGTCCGAGCTCGTCGAAATCGCATCGGCGATGGCATCTGTGCGCGACAGCAAGTTCGATGAAGGTGCCGCCACCGCGCTGCTCACTGCCTTCTCGGCGATGTGCGCGGCAGAGGCTCCCGATACCCGTGGTATCGCACGCCGCAGCATCGACGTCGCCGGCAACGGCCGCTTCGTCCGTAACGTCGTCGAACGCTCCGAGGAGGAACGTGAACACCGCCTTGATAACTCGGGCACCGAAGAGTTCACTGACGACGACCTCATGACCGTCACTGTCGAAGACGTGCAGGCATCGGTGGAGGCCATCGTTGCCGGCCTCGGACTGTCTGCTCCGGGGGCGTCGGTCCAGAAATGAGCGATAACCGAGAGAACAACAACGCCAACTCCGAGCGCCGGGCCTTCGCGTCACGCACCCCGGCCAGCGAGAGCCCCGAACCGCTGAAGTACCGCCGCGGCTTCGTCACCGGGCACCAGGTCACCGGATGGCGATTTGTCATGCGGCGCATCGCGTCCGGCGTGGCGCTGCACGACGCCCGCATGCTGGTGGACCCACTGCGCACCCAATCCCGCGCATTCAGCATGGGTGCCGTCATCGTCGTCACCGGCCTCGTCGGGTGCTTCGTCTTCAGCCTGCTGCGGCCCTCCGGTATCGCCGGGACCGATCCGGTGCTCGCCGACCGGTCGACCGCCGCGCTTTATGTCCGGGTGGGAGACAACCTGCACCCAGTGCTCAACCTCACCTCGGCCCGTCTCATCGCGGGCAAGGCCGTGGACCCTACGATGGTCAAAAGCACTCAGCTTGACCAGTTTCCGCGTGGAAACCTGATCGGTATCCCGGGCGCACCGGAGCGCATGGTGCAGGCCAAGAGCACCGACGCCGCCTGGGCGGTGTGCGAGTCCGGCCAAACCAGCACCGATAATCGCGCCGTCACCGTGATCGCCGGATCCTTGGACACCAGCGGCGACAAGGCCACCGAGCTCACTCGTGACCGCGCCGCCGTGGTGTCCTCCGACTCAGGCACCTGGCTGCTCTGGGACGGGCACCGCAGTGCGCTCAACCTCGGAGATGTCGCCGTCACGAGCGCCCTGGGCTTCACCACCCCGCCTGCCGTGCGACCCGTGACTACTAGCCTGCTCAACGCCATTCCCGAGGCTCCGGCACTAGTGGTTCCCGCTATCCAGGGAGCCGGAGCGCCCACCGCATACCCGTTACCCGTCACGGCGCCCATCGGCTCGGTGCTGGTGAGCTCCTCCAACGACAACACACCGATGTACTACGCAGTGCTGGCCGATGGCGTACAACAGGTTTCACCCGTAATCGCCTCGGCGCTGCGCAATGCGAACTCCTACGGTCTGGAGCAGCCGCCACGGCTGACCGCCGATCAGATCGCGCGCCTGCAGACATCGTCCGCGATCGACACCAGGGTGTTCCCCAACGCCGCCGTCAAGCCGCTAGCCGCCAACGAGGATCCGGTGCTGTGCACACGATTCACCAAAACGGCCGATGCTGCCTCGGATTCGTGGTCGCTGCTCGCGGGCTCGATACTGCCCCTTTCTGATTCGGTGCACACCGTGCAGTTGATCTCCCCCACCGCAACCCCCACCCGGGTCGCCATCACCCCCGGCATCGGATACCTGGTGCAACCGGGCGGCCGTGGCGGGTACCAGTGGATATCCGATACCGGTGTGCGTTACGGCATCGACACCGAGGCCGAGGGTGACAAGACTCTAGAGGCGCTCGGTCTGCACAAGCCCGCACTCACCATCCCTTCGTCGATTCTGGATCTTTTCGCGTCCGGGCCGTCGCTCTCACGCGCCGACGCCCTGCTGTCGCACGACAGCCTGACCCCGAGCGATCGGCCGACCACGCGCATCCAGACCGACAACCCATCTGCTCAGGCACAGGAGTCCCGTTGAGCCGTCTCATTTTCGAACCCCATCGGCGTGTAACGCCTCCGGCGACACCCGATGCGACGGTGACGGTCGAAGCACCGCCGCAACTGCCCCGGGTGGTGCCGCCGTCGTTCCTGCGGCGCGCCATGCCGGTCGTGATCGTGATTCTGATCGTCGGCATGGTGGTTGCGCTGGTCGCCTCGGGAATCCGACTCATCTCCCCGCAGACCCTGTTCTTCCCGTTCGTGCTGCTGCTGGCCGCCACCGCGTTGTTCCGGGGTGGCAGTGACAAGGTCCGTACCGAAGAGGTCGACGCCGAGCGCGCCGACTATCTGCGGTACCTGTCGGTGGTACGCGAAAATCTGCGCACCCACGCCACACAGCAGCGCAAGGCCCTGGAATGGTCGCATCCGGATCCCGAGGAGCTGACCACCCTTCCCGGCACACGTCGTCAATGGGAGCGAGACCCCGGCGATGACGACTACCTGGTGGTACGCGCCGGGCGCCATGATGTCCCGCTGGCCAGCCCCGTGCGGGTCAAGGACATCGCTGACGAGATCGATCTGGAACCGGTGAGCCACAGCGCTTTGCGCGGGTTACTGGACACCCAACGCACGGTGCGCAGCGCACCGCTGGGCATCGACCTGAACAAGGTTTCGCGCATCACGGTGCTCGGTGATGACGACGTGGCCCGCGCCTCCATCCGGTCGTGGGTGACTCAAGCTGCCACGTTCCACGATCCCACGCTGCTGACCGTGGCGATGGCCGGCCCCGGCGCCGAAGATGCCGACTGGTCCTGGCTCAAATGGCTTCCGCACGTGGACATCAGCGGTGAGGTCGACGGTGTCGGCCCGGCACGTTACCTGCGCCGCACAGGTGCCGAACTCTTCGAGGCACTGAAACCTGCTCTGTCCGACCGTGCACTGTTCGGGGCCGAATCCGGTGCCCATAAGCACCTGCTGATCATCCTCGATGATCCGACATACGATCTGGGCGGCGTGAATTCGCCCGTCCCGGCAACCGGACTCGACGGCGTCACCGTTATCCAGCGGCTCGACAGCCAGGAAAATTCGGGCGCTTCGGCGGGATCCTTTACGCTTCCGGAGTACCTCAACCCAGAACGTCCTGTGCTGCAGGTCAGCCGGAATGGTGTGAGCGCACGTATCGCGCGCTGGAATGGCAACGATTGGCAGCCGTACATCGACGAGGCCGATCAGCTCACGGTGGGAACCGCCTCACACGTGTCACGTCGCCTCTCCCGTTGGGACTCAAACCCGACGCATCCGGGGCTGCGGTCGGCGGCGACCGGCGGCGCGACATTCACCGCGCTGCTCGGCATCGAAGACGCCTCCCAGTTGGATGTTCCTGCCCTGTGGTCAACGCGTACGCGTGACGAGGAACTGCGCGTGCCGATCGGTGTGACTTCCTCCGGCGAACCGCTGATGTTCGACCTCAAGGACGAGGCCGAGGGCGGTATGGGACCACACGGTCTGATGATCGGTATGACGGGCTCCGGCAAGTCCCAGAGTCTGATGTCGATCCTGTTGTCGCTCTTGACGACCCATTCAGCCGACCGCCTGATCGTGATCTATGCGGACTTCAAGGGCGAAGCGGGCGCCGATATCTTCCGTGACTTCCCGCAGGTTGTCGCCGTGATCTCGAACATGGCCGAGAAGCGTTCGCTGGCAGATCGCTTCGCCGACACTCTGCGTGGCGAGGTCGCCCGGCGCGAGAACCTGCTGAAGCAAGCCGGTCGTGACGTGCAGGGTAGCGCCTTCAACTCGGTCCGCGAGTATGAAGAGGCGATCGCCGCCGGTCACGATCTGCCACCTATCCCCACGCTGTTCGTGGTGGCCGACGAGTTCACCCTGATGCTTCAGGATCACCCCGAGTATGCCGAGCTGTTCGACTATGTCGCGCGTAAGGGCCGCTCGTTCCGGATTCACATCCTGTTCGCGTCACAGACCCTCGACGTCGGCAAGATCAAGGACATCGATAAGAACACCTCGTACCGGATCGGTCTGAAGGTGGCCAGTCCCAGCGCATCCCGGCAAATCATCGGTACCGAGGACGCGTATCACATCGAATCGGGCAAGGACCACAAGGGCGTTGGTTTCCTGGTGCCCGCACCAGGGGCCGTACCCATCAAGTTCCGCAGCACCTATGTCGACGGTGTTTACCAGCCGCCGTCGACAACCACCACCGTGGAGATCCACGCCACCCCGCAACCCAGGCAGTTCACCGCGCTGCCAGTAGCCTCCGATCCCACCACGGTGATCGTCAAGGGTGGCTCCGACCGGCCACAGCAGCCGGCGCGCAAGCTGATCACAACGGTCGGCGGCCAGCTCGCCAAGGTGGGTCCGCGGGCACCGCAGCTGTGGCTGCCGCCGCTGGACACCACGATTCCGCTGGCGGATGTGCTGAGCCAGACCGGGATCCCGGCACGCCAGCTGCGCTGGCCGCTCGGCGAGATCGACAAGCCGTTCCAGATGCGCCGCGATCCGCTGATCTTCGATGCGACGTCGGCGGCCGGAAACGTGATCATTCACGGTGGCCCGAAGTCCGGGAAATCGACAGCTCTGCAGACGTTCATGCTGTCGGCCGCCGCATTGCACTCCCCTCGCGATGTCACGTTCTACTGCATCGACTACGGCGGCGGACAACTGCATGCGCTCGATGGGCTGGCGCATGTCGGCAGTGTGGCCAGTGCCTTGGAGCCCGAACGCATCCGACGCACCTTCGGTGAGCTCGAGCAGCTTCTGGCGTATCGCCAGCGTCTGTTCCGCGATCGTGGCATCGCCTCAGTGAGTCAACTGCGCGCGCTGCGCGACGGCGATCGTTCGCTGGACGACGGTTACGGCGAGACATTCCTGCTCGTGGACAACCTGTATGCGTTCAGCCGCGACAACACCGACCAGTTCAATACCCGAAACCCATTGCTGGCCAGGCTCACAGAGCTTGCCAACGCCGGGCTGTCGTACGGCATCCATGTCGTGATCACGACACCGAACTGGATCGAGGTGCCGCTGGCGATGCGCGATTCCCTCGGGCTGCGCCTCGAGCTGAAGCTGCACGACTCCGCAGACAGCAATGTGCGGGTGCCCGGTGCGCTGCGCCGCCCCGCCGAGAGCGTGCCGCACGATCAGCCGGGCCGCGGCCTGACCATGCAGGCAGAGCATTTCCTGTTCGCAGCCTCCGATGCCACGACCGTGGAGTCGGTCAACGCCGACTACCCCGGTGTCAAGGCTCCCGCCGTCCGCCTGCTGCCGGCAGACCTGGCGCCGAACGCCATCGGCCCGCTGTACCCGGGACACGAACAGGTGGTCATCGGCCAGCGCGAGCAAGATCTGGCACCGGTGGCGCTCGACTTCGCGCACAACCCACTCCTGATGGTGTTGGGCGATACCGGGTCTGGCAAGACAACGCTCTTGCGGCACGTCATCCGCACCGTCCGGGAGCACTCGGCACCCGACGAGGTGGCGTTCACGGTTCTGGACCGGCGTCTGCATCTTGTCGACGAGCCGCTGTTCCCCGACAACGAGTACACCCCCAATATCGACCGGATCACCCCGGCGATGATGGGCCTCGGCGCCCTCCTGGAAAAGCGGCGGCCACCCGCAGGGTTGTCGCCCGAGGAACTGCACACCTGGGCGTCACGCGGAGTGACAGCACAGCGGCACTACCTCATCATCGATGACGTCGACCAGATTCCCGATGCGCCGGCCGTCAGCGGTCCCTACATCGGGCAGCGACCCTGGAATCCGATCACGGGTCTGCTCGCCGAGGCGCGTGAGCTCGGGCTGCGGGTGATCATCACCGCGCGGGCCACCGGTTCGGGTCACATCCTGATGACCAACCCCATGTTGCGTCGCTTCCACGAGCTGCAGGCCAACACCCTGATGCTCAGCGGTAGCCCGCAGGACGGGGGCCGTATCCGTGGACATCGTTTCGAGCGTCTGCCTGCGGGCCGCGGAGTCCTGTTGTCGGATAGTGATGTCCCGACATATGTACAGACCATCAATCCACTCGTCAATGAGCATGCTGCTCAAGGAAGGGAGTACCCGCGATGAATCTCAATGTCGTTCCGGAAGGTCTGACCGCCACGAGTGCGGCCGTGGAAGCACTGACCGCACGGTTGGCGGCCGCTCATGCCGCGGCCGCTCCGGTGATCGGTGCCGTGGTTCCGCCCGCGGCCGACCCGGTGTCGTTGGAGACCGCGGCCGGCTTCAGCGCCCGCGGAATCGAGCACACCGGTGTGGCCCTGCAGGCGGTCGAGGAATTGGGGCGGGCCGGGCTGGGTGTCTCGGAGTCCGCGGCCAGTTACACCACCGGTGATATGCAGGCCGCCGCCACGTACATGATCGCGCGAGGCTAGCTCCGGTGAGCGCCCCCATCTGGATGGCATTTCCCCCCGAGGTGCATTCGGCGCTGTTGAGCGCCGGTCCCGGGCCGGGACCACTGTTGGCGGCTGCCGCCCAGTGGCAGGCGCTCTCTGTGCAATACACCACTGCGGCAACGGAGTTGACGCAGCTACTCGCTGCTACCAGCGCCGGATCATGGCAGGGTCCCAGCGCCACCCAGTATGTCGTCAGCCACACCCCTTACCTGGCGTGGCTGACCCAGCAGAGCGCGATGAGCGCCACCAACGCGGTGTTGCAGGAGACCGCTGCGGCCGGCTACACCACCGCGCTGGCCGCCATGCCCACGCTGGCCGAGCTGGCCGCCAACCACATGATCCACGGTGTGCTGATGGCCACCAATTTCTTTGGTATCAACACGATTCCGATCGCGCTGAATGAGGCCGACTACATCCGGATGTGGGTCCAGGCCGCCACCACCATGGGCATCTACCAGGGCGTCTCCACCGCCGCCGTGACTTCGGTCCCGCCGACGCAGCCCTCGCCCATGATCATGGCTCCCGGCGGCGAAATGTCCCGGATGGCCGCCGATATGTCCGGCATGGCGGCGCAGGCACAGGCAGCCGAATCCGGCACCGCGCTGGACGACAGCGAGAGCTTCTTCGAGAAGCTGATGCGACAGATTCAGGAGTTCTTCACCGACCCGCTGGGCACCTTGCAGAGGATCTTGCAAGACTTCATGCGTAATCCGCTGGAGGCGCTGGTGGCCTGGGGTCCGCTGTTGTTCTTCATCGCCTACGAAGCGTTTTTCATCCCCTTCGGCTTCACCTTCTGGGGCGTCATGTTGTCCGCGCCGCTGTGGCTCCCCCTGCTTCTGGTCGGACTGGCCCAGCTGATCAACCCGGTGCCGGTCGACGCCGACGCACCCGCAGAGGAACCGGCGCGGGAAGCCGCCCAGATCACACGCAATTCGCCTCAGCAGCAACCTTTTGCGATGGGCGGAATGCCCGGAGGCGGCGGTGCGCCACTGTCATCCGGTTCGAGTGCAACCTCAGCGCCGAGCGCACCGGCCTCGCCCGCTGCGGCGGCTGCGACTCCGGCGTACATGGTGTATGCGGTGCGTGAGGATCCGCCTCCGGTGCGGTTTGGGCCGACGCTCAATGAGGGTGCCGGGGCGAAGGCGCCGGCGGCGGGGATTTCGGCGGCGGCCGCGGCGGCCGCGTCGGCGCGCTCGCGGGCCCGCCGCAAGCGGGGTGCCCGGATCAAGGATCCGGCCCCGCAGTTCATGGACATGAATTCGACGGTGGAACCGGACTTCTCGGAGCCGGCCGCACGCCAGCCGGTCGGGGCGGGAGCCTCGGCGCGCGGCGCCGGTCAACTCGGTTTTGCCGGCACGGCGCCCAGGACCACCTCCACGACCACCGCGGCCGGTCTGATCGAACGCGAAGCCGCCGCCGATGCCATGGACGGCACCCGCACCACACCGATGCTGCCCACCACCTGGGGCACCGATACAAACCTGGACCCCAAGGACAGCGACGACAGCGAGGGCAGCGCTGAAGGGGGGCCAGCACCTGATCGGCCATAGACAACCAGAAACCACTGACAACACAACACGATTGAGGAGATGAATAATGAGTTTGCTTGATGCACACATTCCGGCTTTGGTGGCCGCTGAGGGCACGTTCGGTGCCAAGACCGCGTTGATGCGTTCGACGATTTCGCAGGCCGAGCAGGCCGCGATGTCGGCGCAGGCCTTCCATGTCGGGGAGTCCTCGGTGGCCTTCCAGGCCGCGCACGCCCGGTTCGTGGAAGTGGCCGCCAAGGTCAACGCGCTACTGGATATCGCCCAGATCAACCTCGGTGATGCCGCCGCCACCTACGTGGCCGAGGACGCCGCCGCCGCCAGCCGCTACATCGGCGTCTAACCCACCCCACTCGACGGAAAGGACAAAACCAAAGATGTCGCAGATCACGTTCAACTACCCCGCGATGCTCGCCCACGCCGGCGAGATGAACACCTACTCCGGTGTATTGACCGCCCTGGGCGCCGACCTGGCCGCCCAGCAGGCCTCTCTGCAGGCCGCCTGGCACGGCGATACCTCCATGAGCCAAGCCGCCTGGCAGGCCCAATGGAACACCGCCATGGAAGAACTCATCCGCGCCTACCGCGCCATGGGCACCACCCACGAAACCAACACCCTGTCCATGAACGCCCGCGACATGGCCGAAGGAGCCAAATGGGGCGCATAAACGCCCTTGGTGCTTCTGCACCTGATCGTGCGATGAACCAGGCCACCCGGTCACCGGACGCCGTCGAGCTGACGGTCGACCAGGCCTGGTTCCTCGCAGATACGTTGAGCGCCGGTACCTTTCCCTGGGTGCTGGCGATCACGGTCCCCTTCCGGGATGAGGCACAACGCTCGGGATTCAACGCCCAGCGCGTCCAGGAGCTCACCCGAGCCGGTGTCCTTAACGCCGAGGGTGCGGTGGATCCCGCCGTGGCGGGATGGATCCGTACCGTGTGCCGCCCCGACCGTTGGCTCGAACTGCGATACGTCGCGGCGGGTTCGGAGAATCCGGACGTGATGCGCGGCATCGTCGCGCACCGGCAATCGCAGGGCCGCCCGCAGACCGTGGTGTCCTTGCGTAATGCCCACCTGATCACCTTCACCGCGGTCGACGCCGACGACTCCTCGGCACTTGTCCCCAGTGTGGTTGCCGGACTGCGATGGCGCGCACCCGCGCGGTTTCCCGAATTCACACTGCCCACCCACGTGGGGGCAAAGGCAGACGAGCAGCTGCGTTCCGGCGCCTCGCTGGCCGATGTCGTGGGATACCTAGGTGTCCCGCCCGCTGCACAGGCCGTGGTGGAATCGGCGTTCATCGGTAACCGCAACTATGTCGAAGTAGTTGCTGGGCAACGTGATAACGCAACCCAACAGACCTCCGAGGTGGGCATCAGCGTGGTGGACACCAGCGCCGGGCGCATCCTCGTCAGCCCGCACCGCGCAGGGGACGGCACCTGGCTGTCAACCTTTGCTCCCGGAGCCCCATTCGCGATCGCAGTGGCCGTCGAGCAGTTGATGGCCACGCTCCCGAACGGGCACTGGTTCCCGGATGCCCGGCTGACCCGAGACTTCGACTGATGCTGTCGCTCTATTAGTTCCCCACTGTGCTCCACCCCCCTATCGAGAGAGTCAAACGAAACACCATGTCTGACAACGCCGTGATGCCCATCGTCCGGGTAGCCGTGCTCGGTGAAGAAAAGCTGACCGAGGTCGCTCTGCCGACCCAGCTGCCGATGCGCGACATCATTCCCGCGGTACACCGGATGGTGGCCCCCGATGCCACCGAGGCCACACCCCAGCGGCTGAGCCTGGCCCCGGTCAACGGTGCACCGTTCAGTGCCGATGCGACCCTGGACACCGTGGGGGTCGTCGACGGCGACCTGCTGACGTTGCGTCCGACGCCCGTGGGCCCCGCCGCACCCGGCATCGTCGAGGACATCGCGGATGCCGCCGTCATCTTCTCTGAATCGCGTAAGCGCCCGTGGGGTGCCGAGCACATCGCCCGCGTCGCCCGTTTGGGTGTTCTCGGTTTGATCGCGGCGGCAACGATTCTGGCCATCGTGCACAACGTGCGTACCGGATCGGCGTTGAGCCTTGCCGGCCTGGCCGCGGTGGCGGTTGCCGCCTCGATCGGGGCGCTGGTGGCACACCTGCGCTCACCGCGTCTGGGCACGGAGCTGGCGATCACCGCCCTGGCTCCCATTGCCGGTGCACTTGCCCTTGCCATACCGGGAGACGGACTGGCCCCGCGCGCACTCCTGGGCGCCGCCGGAGTCGCCGCGTGGTCACTGATCTACTTGATCGTGGCGCGCCAGCAGACCGCCTTCTTCACCGCGACCACGGTGCTCTCCCTTGGTGTCGCCGGTGCCGCCGGTGCCCAGATCCTGTGGCACCCTTCCCTGCTGGCCGTGGGTTGCGGACTGATCGTGGTGGCGCTGCTGGTCACCGTACGTGCCGCACAGCTGTCGGCCTTCGCCGCTCGATTCCCACTGCCCACCATTCCCGCGCCGGGTGACCCGACCCCCTCGGCTCCGGCGATGTCGGTTCTCAAGGACCTCCCGCGCCGCGTCCAGCTGAGCGACTCACACCAAAGCGGGTTCATCGCGGGCGCTTCACTTCTGGCGATCCTGGGATCGCTGGCGCTGGTGGGCGGCTCGGCACCGGCTAGCCCCTGGGCCTGGTATCTGGTGGTCGCGGTGAGCGCGGGAGCGGCGCTGCGGGCACGTGTGTGGGATTCGGCGGTATGCAAGGCCTGGCTGCTGGCGGTGCCGTTCGTGGTGACGTCCACACTGCTGGTGATCTTTGCCTTCGCGGGACGTTACACCGGCGCGCTGGTGGCACTCGCAGTGCTGGCGTTCTTGGTCTCCGCGCTGGCTGTCGTGGTGTTCAACCCGAAGATCGCTGAGGCAGAAAGCTACTCGCTGCCCAGCCGGCGGCTCCTGGGATTCCTCGCCTCGGGCATCGACGCCTCACTGTTGCCGGTCATCGCATACCTTACGGGGCTGTTCACCTGGATCCTCAACCGATGATCCGATTCATGTCTGTGGGCGCCGTCGCCGCGATGCTGCTGGCGCTGTCTCCTATGACAGCTCCAACCGCATACGCGGTGCCGCCCCCCGAGGCTGATCCCGCTGCGCTGCCACGAGATTCGGCGCCCAGCGCTACCGCCGGCATGCAGTCCGCGGCGTGCAGCACCACCGTGTTGATGCCCGGTACGGGCACAAGCGGAAAGCCATCGCCGGAGTTCGAGGAGGCATGGCGCTTCTCTCGCGGCGAGGGTCAAAGCGTCGTCATCATCGACACCGGTGTGCAGCCAAGCCCACGGCTGCATGTCGAAGGCGGGGGCGACTACGTCCAGTCCACCAATGGACTCACCGACTGCGACGGGCACGGGACCATGGTCGCCGGGATCATCGGTGCCCAGCCCGGCCCTGACGGATTCTCCGGCATCGCACCAGCATCCAAGCTGATCTCGATTCGCCAGGAATCCTCGAAGTTCTCCCCGCGAATCACCGGTGGCGATCCCACCACCAACGGCGCCACCCACTTCGTCAGCACATTGGCCCGGTCCATCGTGCATGCCGCGAACCTCGGGGCGCGCGTGATCAACATTTCGTCGGTCGTCTGCGTTCCGGCGGCCAAGCCCGTCGACCAGGCCGCACTCGGTGCGGCACTGCGGTACGCCGTCGACGAGAAGGACGCTGTCGTCGTCGCGGCTGCCGGTAATAGCAGCGGCGGTGGCGCCAACTGTCAACCGAATCCGCTCAGCGGTTCCGGCGCCGACCCGAGGAACTGGACTGGAGTGGACTCTGTGTCGGTTCCCTCATGGTGGCAGCCGTACGTGCTGTCGGTGGGATCGGTGTCCGCCGACGGTGTTCCCTCGAAGTTCACGATGTCCGGCCCGTGGGTGGGCATCGCGGCAAATGGCGAGAACGTGACGTCGTTGTCCAACGACGAAGAGGGTGGGTTGGCCAACGGAATGGTCGGCCAGGACGGCAAGCCACACCCCCTCTTCGGAACCAGTTATGCGACTGCCTATGTGTCGGGGGTCGCGGCGCTGGTGCGCAGCCGGTTCCCCGATCTGACCGCACGCCAGGTTGTTTCGCGGCTGCAAAGGACGGCGCGTGATGCGGGCCGGTCTCCGTCAAATCTTGTGGGAACCGGAACCGTCGACCCGGTGGCCGCGCTCACCTGGGAGGTACCCGCGGACGGGAACGCGCCCGCCGGGCCCAGCGCCCGCGCCGTCGTCCCGCCGCCCCCTCCCACCCCCGAAAACCCCCTTCCCCGGCGGCTCGCCTTCCTTGGCGCCGGTGTATGTCTGATCGCGGTGATCGTCGTCGCCGGGCTCAGTGCACGTCGCAGACAGGAGAGCACGAGTGAGTAAAAACGTGAAGCTGTATCGCCCCCCGGTGCCGTGCACGCTGCGGCTGACCCTGGTGGCGACGCTGGTCGCCGCGGGCGCGTTCGCGCTCTACCGCCGGGACCCCGCCGACCGCTGGATCGCCATCACCGCGGGCGTGCTCGCACTGGTTCTGCTGGTGTGGTGGCGTGGCACCTTCCTCACCGATATTCTCGGACGATTCACGAAGATGCTGGCCCGCAGGATCTCTCGCCGGTCCCCCGCCGGCCCCGCACAGCTTGTCGCGGCGGGAGTCGACGCGCGCACCACGGTGGCACTGGAGCTCAAGGCGCCTGTACCCGGTGAGGAGGTCCCGGTCGGGCTGCTCGCCGGATACCTAGACCGCTACGGCATGCGCTGCTCATCGATCCGGGTCACCACCGCCGACATCGTCGGTGCCGAGGGCAAGACCTGGGTGAGCCTGACCCTGAGCGCCGCCGACAATCTCGCCGCACTGCAGGCACGCTCTCCGCGAATCCCTTTGCGCGAGAGTGCCGACATCGTGGGACGCCGACTCTCCGATCACCTGCGCGAGCTGGGCTGGCAGGTCAATGCCGTCGACACCCCGGACGCACCGCTGCCGACCGAGGTCAAGGAGGGGTCGCGGGCGGTCTCCGACGATCGCGGCTACCTGGCCGCCTATCGGACCACGGTGAACGGCGATCTGCCGAACATCCTCGGGAACATCTGGAATACCCCACTTCCGGAGCGCTGGACCGCTCTTGAGCTCACCGGCACCATCGAGGCGCCCCGGCTGACCGTGGTGTGCGCATTACGCACGCAGGAGAAGCCGGAGTCTCGCGCTCCCTGGGCCGGGCTGACACCGTGCTGGGGCGAGCACCTGCTCGTCCTGGAGGCGATGAACCCGCTGTCGTCCAACAGCTTCAGCGCAGCCGGCACCCCGGTGACCGAAGAATTCCTCGACAGCCTCACCCAGCAGGACGAGGCCCCGGCACTGGTCTGAGCACGAGGGCTAGCGCACGTGATGCGCTAGCCCGCCGGGTGCGGACACCCGGTCCGTCATTTCCGGAATCTCGAAGATTGAACCTCTCTCGGTACTCTTTCGGGATGACCGCAGGTTCGGCCAGACGTCTGGGAATGTTCGCCGCCACGCTGAGCCTCATACTCGCGGCGTGCGGCCACGAAAGCCCCGGCCTCACCCCGTGGCCGCCGGCCGGCGGCCACGGCCCGTGTGCGGTCGCGAAGAAGACCGATGTGCCGGCGACCATGCGTGACGGCACGATCCTGCGCGCCGATGTCTACCGTCCCAAACTCAAGGACCCGGTGCCGGTCATCCTGATGCGCACCCAGTACGGCAAGAGCAGCGCGCAGGTCCAGCCCTCGCGGTTCCGGACTCCCGGCTGGTTCGCCTCACACTGCTATCTGGTGGTGGTCCAAGACGTTCGGGGTCAAGGCAGCTCAGATGGGATATTCACCGAATTCGGCAATGACGGCAACGACGGTTACGACACCGTGGAATGGGCGGCTGGACTTCCCGGGTCCACCGGCAAGGTCGGCATGTATGGGTCCTCGTATGTCGGTGCGACACAATGGCTCGCTGCCACCACGACTCCTCCGCACCTGACCACCATCGTCCCGTCGAACACTGCCTCCGACTACTACGACGGGTGGACCTACGAGGGCGGCGCATTCCGGCTCGGCTTCGTGCTGCCGTGGGCGATCGAGACGATTGCCACCACCGCGGCGAAGAACCGGGGCGATGACGCGGCCGTCGAACAATTGGAGGCGGCGAACGAGGAACGCGATCGCTGGCTCAATTTCCTTCCTTACCAGGACCTTCCACCGATGCAGCCAGGAAATCCGCACGTCGCGCCGTGGTATTTCGAGTGGATCCGGCATGCAACCCGCGACGACTATTGGAAGCGGTGGAGCATCCGGGATCGGTACGAGAACGTGAAGGTGCCGGTGCTGCATTTCGAGGGTTGGTACGACGCCTTCCTGCGCGGGGGCCTGGAGAACTTCGCCGGCATGTCCACCCGCGGCGGATCACCAGAGGCGCGCCGACACCAGCGCATCGTCATCGGCCCGTGGGACCATCTCGCCTGGGGTCGTGAAACATCAAGTCCGTCAACACTGTTGAAGGGCCTGGGAACCGGCGCCAGCAGTCCCGTCAACGAGCTGCAACTGGCATGGTTCGACCACTTCCTCAAGGGCGCCGACAATGGTGTCGCCGACGGGTCACCCCGCGTCGACTACTACCTGATGGGCGCCAACCGATGGAAGAGCGCCCCTTCCTGGCCCCTACCGCAGACGAATTGGACCGTGTATCACCTGGCCGGTCCGGGCGCGACACACAACGGGAGGCTGAGTAACTCGGCCTCGCCCCATGATCCGCCCGACACCTACCTCTACGACCCCGCCCATCCGGTACCAAGCGCGGGTGGGCACTCCTGCTGTGCCGCGGATTCGGCTCCGGAAGGTCGCTACGACCAGGCCACCGTAGAACAGCGCCCCGATGTGCTGACCTATACCAGCGAGCCGCTCACCACCGACACCGAAGTCACCGGACCGATCAGCGTCGACCTATGGGCTGCATCTTCGGCCCCGGATACCGACTTCACCGCGAAACTCGTTGTCGTGCAAGCCGATGGTGCCGCAGTCAACCTCAACAACGGAATTGTCCGCACCTCACTGACGCAATCGCTGTCCGACCTGCGCCCTATCGCGGCGGCGCAGCCGCACAGGTACCGCATCGACGTATGGCCGGTGAGCTACCGGTTCCGCGCCGGGGAGCGCATCCGGCTGGAGATTTCCAGCAGCGACTTCCCGCAGTACGCGCCCAACCCGAATACGGGCGCACCATTCGGACAGAACTCCGAGTTGCGCACGGCCACGCAGACGATCCTGCACGATGCGGTGCACCCGTCCACGCTCACGCTGCCCGTCATACCCGCAGGCGACCCAGGAGCCGAACAGTTCCCGATGCCTCGGTAATACCGGACCGCTAGCCCCAGTTCTCCGGGCCGCCGAGGTCCGCCGAGAGCCAATGCTCCGGGGAAACATAGACCGCGATCTGCTCGCCATATCCCTCCGAATATTTGAGATACCCCTCGAGCAGCTCCTCCGGGATATAGCGGGCAGCCACCTGCCGATGCTGGTCGTGCTCCAGGGGCACGACCTTGGTCACCGGTCCCTCTACGCTCACGTACCGCACCGTCGGCTGCTCACGGTCGACCATGAGCGTCAGCCGACCCGCGGCCTCGATCAACTGGTGCTTACGCGATCCCTTGCCCGTCGGAACCCAGAGCTCACCACCCGGGGTGTAGAAGTACCAGATCGGTACGGTCAGCGGAGCGCGGTCCGCCCCAGCACTCACCGAGATTGCCGCCACATGGGGCTCGGCCAGAAATGCTTGTCGTTCTTCCAAACTCAATCCCATACGACCACCCTACGAGCCCACACCGACAACCGCACCGGACTCGGCAGTCCACCAGGGCGCCCCATGGTTCACTGGATCGATGGCACGTCCGCACGCCCTCGCCCGGCGCCTCTACGAACGTTTCGAACCGATACACGGCATCACGTACTTCGCCCCGGAAGCACGCGCGGCCGCCGACGAGCTCGGCTACCGCGGATTCTGGCGCGGATACTTCGCTACCCGATCCGCACCCCTGGGCAGGGTAAACCCGAGAGTCGTCCAGGCCGTCTTCTACAACTTCGCCGCATTCCGGGTCGCCAAATCACTCGACGGTGCCTGGGAAACTGTCAGCCCCGAGCAGGCACTGGCCGCGCGGCAGACCGGCGCCGTCGCGGCGTTGCGGCGCTACGGCCTCACCGATGACGAAAATCTGCGCACCGCAGCAGAATTACTCGGCAAGGCGGCCCGCAACGCCTCGCCGGCCGGGCGTCCCTTGTACGCGGCGCTCACCGCCGTTCGGTGGCCCGACGACCCCGTCGCGGCGCTATGGCATGCCGCCACCCTGCTTCGCGAGCAGCGTGGCGACGCCCATGTTGCCGCGCTGGTCGCCGCGGGGATCGACGGCCGTGAATCGAACGTGTTTCACGTTGCGGCAGGTCGGACCACCAAGGACGGCATCATGCGCAGCCGCGACTATGACGAGGGCGAGTGGACGTCCATCGAACAGGATCTGACCCGGCGCGGCCTGCTCGACGACGGCGGTGGACTGACGCCAGAGGGCCGGGCACTGAAGACCGATATCGAGAGCCGAACCGACCGGGTGTCACTGCCGGTACTCGATGCTCTGACCGACGCCGAGGTGGAGAGGCTCTTTCGTGCGCTCACTCCTATCACCCGACAGGTGATCGCGGGCGGTGATCTACCCGCGTCTACACCAATGGGGTTGCAGCGCAATGACCTCGATGACGACAGCGCGGGTCTGGGCTAGGCGGCCAGCGCGCCCCGCTTCTTGAGCAGCGGAAGCACACCCTCGGCAAACCAGTACGCCTCTTCCAGGTGCGGGTATCCGGACAGGATGAACTCGTCGAACCCGAGTTCGTGGTATTCGGAGATCAGATTGGCGACCTCTTCGTGGCTGCCCACCAATGCCGTGCCCGCGCCGCCACGCACCAATCCGACACCCGCCCACAGGTTCGGATAGATCTCCAGCTTGTCGAGCCGACCGCCGTGCAGCGCCGTCATGCGCCGCTGCCCCTCGGATTCGGAGGCCGAATGCAGCGCCGTCGCGGCGGCGATCTGATCGGGGGTCAGCTCGCCCACGAGAGAATTCGCCACGGCCCAGGCCGCCTCGGAGGTGTCGCGGCTGATCGTGTGCAAGCGGATGCCGAATCGGAGGTTGCGCCCGCGCTCCTTGGCCAGGGCACGCACCGTCTCGATCTTCGCGGCCGCGGCCGCGGGCGGCTCACCCCAGGTCAGGTACACGTCGACATGCTCGGCGGCGATGGGCAGTGCCGCCGGAGACGATCCTCCGAAATACAACTGCGGCAACGGTTTTGGAGGCTCTGACACTCGCGCGTCGGTCACCGTGTAGTGCTTTCCCGAGTAGTCGACGGGTGCGCCCTTCCAGATATCCCGGACGATCTGCAAGAACTCCCCGGTGCGCTCGTATCGCTCGTCGTGGGTGAGCCAATCGCCGAAACGGCGCTGCTCGGTATCGTCACCACCGCTGACGACATTCAGCAGCAGGCGCCCATCCGAGAACCGCTGAAATGTGGCCGCCTGCTGCGCGGCCAGTGTCGGCGGCACCAATCCCGGCCGAAAGGCCACCAGAAACTTCAGGCGTTCGGTCTGCTCCAGCAGCGCCGAAGCCGTAAGCCATGCATCCTCACACCAGGTACCGGTGGGAGTCAGCACACCCTCGAAACCCAACCGGTCGGCCGCACGGGCTATCTCACCGAGGTAGCGCAGGCTGGGCTCGCGGTACCCCACCGGGATGGTGTGATGCGATGACGCATGCGAGGCGCCCACGATGGAACGGCTGTCACCGTTGGTGGGCAGAAACCAGAAGAACTTGGCGGCCACGGGAATTGATCTCCTTATGTGGGGATGGGGACGTGAGGGTTATTGGGGTGTGGCGAAGAACTGCTTGAGGACCTCGTTGAAGCGATTGTCGACGAAATCGGAGAATGTGGGCTTACCCTGGATCTGGCCCGACTGCGCGAACAAGTCAGTCAGCTTCTGCTCCGAAGCGCTCACCTCGCCGTTGAGCGGTATGGATAGGCGCAGGCTGCGCGCCTGCGCCAAAGTCGCGGCGGCAGGATCGATTCCGATTGCTGCCGCGTACTTTCCATACCATTCCTGCGGGTGCGCCCGAGCCCAGCTGCTGGCCCGCGAGATGCGCTGCACCAGATCCGACAACGCGGTGTTGCGTTGGGCATCCCGCAGCGCCGCCTGCGAAGCGACGCCGAACCCGTAACCGTTGGAGACGTCACTCGCGGTCGCGAGGGTGCGAACCTTGAGCTGCTTTTCGGCGATCGCGGTGTACGGATCCCAGATCGCCCAGGCATCGGCCTGCCCCTGGCTCAGCGCCGTGAACGCATCGGCGGGCTGTAGGAACACCACCTGGATGTCCTTGACGGTGAGGCCGGCTTTCTGCAGCTGAAGCAGTAGATGGCCGTGCGCCGAGCTGCCCTTGCCGACCAGTACCTTCTTACCCCGCAGGTCCGCCACCGAATGAGTCGCGGAGTCGGCGGGCACCAGGATCTGATCTCCGGAGGCGTCGTTCGTGTACCCGGATACCACCTTGATCTTGGCCTTGGCGGCCGCGCCGAAGATCGGCGGCGTATTGCCGGTAACGGCGAAATCGATCTTGCCCGCGGTCGCCGCCTCGATCTGTGGTGGTCCGGACGTGAAGGTAGAGAAATCGATCTTGTACGGCACGTTGTCGAGCTCGCCCGCCGCGCGCAGAAGTGCCTCGGTGCCACCCTTCTGGTCACCCACGTGCAGGGTGAGGCTCGCCAGCTCCGAGAGCGGGACAAGCTGCGGCGCAGCGGCGTCGCCCTTGTCGTCACGACCGGAGGTGCACGCCGACAGCGCCAGCACGCTCATCGCCGCGATCGCAACGATCCGACCCCTCATCGCCGGCCCCTCTCGTCAAACACCAAGTTGCGCAAGGAGTTCACCTCGGTACTTCTCGGTCTCGTTGTCATGTTTGCCCTGCGGTTTGCGCGGGTTGCCAATGCGCAAGGTGTGCACCAGTCGGCCCTCATCGAGCACCACAATGGTGTCGGCCAGCGATATCGCCTCGTCCACGTCGTGGGTAACCAGCAGCACGCCGAACTCATGCTCTCGCCAGAGGCTCAACAGCAGTCGGTGCATCGAGAGCCTCGTCAGCGCATCGAGCGCGCCGAACGGCTCGTCGAGCAACAGCAACTGCGGCTCCGCGACAAGCGCACGCGCCAGAGACACGCGCTGCGCCTGTCCGCCCGAGAGCGTCAGCGGCCAGGCTTGCGCCTTATCGGCCAGCCCCACCTCATCAAGGGCCCGGTCGACGCGGGAAAGCGCTTCCGCCTTGGACAACTTGGTGCGGGTGAGCCCATACAACACGTTGTCGCGCACCGAGCGCCACGGGAACAGCCGTGGTTCCTGGAAGGCCACCGCGGGAGCGCCCAGCACCTCGCGTTCGCCCTCGTAGTCGCCGGCCAATCCGGACAGCACCCTGAGCACCGTCGACTTGCCTGAGCCACTGCGGCCCACCAGCGCGACGATCTCGCCACGACCGACCCGCAGTGAGACATCGTCGAGAACCCGGTTGCGTCCGTACCATTTGGTGACCGACGTCAACTCGGCCGCCGATACAGCGAATTGCCGCGACAGTTCCGTGACCTCGAAAACCGCTGTCATGATGTGCCTTTCATGATCGGTACCGCAGCGCGCGCCGTTCCAGCACGCGCACAATGGCGTCGGTGGCAATGCCCAACAATGCGTAGACCACGAGTCCGAAGATGATGACGTCGATACGCAGGAAATCGCGCGCATTGTTGATAAGGAAACCCACCCCGGCATCGGCGTTGATCTGCTCTGCGACGATGAGCGTCAGCCAAGACAGCGCCAGGGATTGACGCAGCCCGACAAGCACCTGCGGAGTCGCGCTGGGGACGACGATGACGCGCAACCGCTGCCAAAATGAAAACCCAAGTACCTGTGCGGTTTCGAAGAGTTTGGGGTCCACCTGCCGGATCGCCGAGGTGGTGTTGAGGTACAGCGGGAAGGCCGCACCAAGGGCCACCATCAACACCTTGGGAAGCTCACCGATTCCGAACCATACGATGAACAACGGGATGAGCCCGAGGTGCGGCAGCGCCCGGACCATCTGCATGGTCGGGTCCACCACGGCATCGACGAGCCGCGACAGCCCCACCGCCGCGCCCAGCACCACACCGACCAAGCCACCCAGCAGCAGTCCTTCGGCGGCGCGGATTCCTGACACCCGCAGCGCCTCGGCAAGCTGACCGTTGCCGACCAACTCGATTCCGGCGTGCGCGATCGTCGACGGCGCCGGCAGGATCTCTGGGTCGATCAGACCCCAGCCGCTCCCCGCTTGCCAGACGAGCAGCACTACGAACGGCGAAAGAAATCGTATGATCTCCCAGCGCCTGTTGAGGGTCCACGCCCGCCAGGACAGCGCGGATATCGGGGTATCGGGGTCAGTTGCCGCGGCGGCCACCAACGTATTACGGGTGGTCATGAAAAGCTCGGGGATCCTCACGGGGTTGGCGACTGGCATCGACAAGGTATCGATCGATGTTGACAAACTATGGGCGCGTTCAGATTCCGTGAAGACTTAATATCGCGCTGATTCGACGGGTATCCCGCTCCCGGGCAAACGACAGAAACTAGCGCCAGCCGTCGGCGGCCTTGGCGGCGCGCAGCAGTTCCTCGCACAACTGGCGCAGCTCGTCGTGGGTCGCGCCCTCCTCGACGGCGGTCGCGACGTCCTCAGCCGCGCACCGCGCCTGATACACCCGATCGGCCAGATCGGTGGCTTCGTCGGCGGTCAGCACCACCGCATCTACCGGCACCGAGGTGCCCTTGACCGCCGCACGCTGTTCGTACGCGCGCTGACGGCAGGATTGGCGGCAATATTGGCGCCGGCGACCCAGCTCTGCGTCGTCGACTTCGCGCCCGCACCACTTGCAGGGCTGAGCGTGTTTGCGACGTGCCACGTCTCAGGAGCGTAGCGGTGACTCGGATCGCCCCCGCACGTGGTGAACTCCCAACGGTGTCGGTGAGGGCAGGGTCAGCGAACCGATCGGCCTTCACCATGGGTGAGATATCGGCACCCTCGAGATCGCCAATACGGCTGGCAGGGCGGGTGCGCTATACGCCGATTCGCAGGCCGATGGGCCCACGAGCGCAATTGCCACAATTGCCAGGAAAACGCGTAATTGTGCGCTAATCTTGCGGAATCACAGCGGCATCCAACGTCGGAGGTTGTGCGATGAACAAAGTCATCATGGTCGGGCAGGCCGTGTTAGCAGCAGGCGTCATCGCCGCCCCGATCGCTCTCCTGAGCGCGGGCCCGGCATCGGCGCGGCCGGCCCCCGCCCCCACGGATGTGTGCTTCAACGGACCGTATCCCTCGCCCCCGCCCCCATGGGGGCCGGGAAACGTCGAAGGCTGCGTCAACCCCGACAGCTGGTTCGACGCATGGGGCTGGCGGTACGCAGGCCGAAACTGGCAGGGCGAGGGCGGGCGACTGCCGGCCCCGGCCCCCAACTGGAAGTACGTGGGTCCGGGTTGCGAATACTCGAGCAACCCGAACTGGCAGTACACCGGTCCGGATTGCCAACGCGAAACCCCGTAGGACGACGCCGGCCTCGGCGGCTAGTAGGAGTACGAGCCGCCGAGGGCCAGCTCGGCTTCGTGCGTCAAGATGGTCGCCAAGGCCTGCGGGTTCGACCAGTAGAAGTAGTGGCCCCCCTTCACGAGGATGCTCGTGAACTCCCCCTTCGTGTAGGGAGCCCACCGGCGTGGGGGCGCGAACTTCGGCAGCACCTGGTCGTCCTTCGCGCTCACCTCCGTGATCGGGGTCTTGATTCGGCGGCGCGAGATCGGTTGCAGGCCAAGGCTGAAATCGATCACCGCGTGGAGACGCGCCTGCGCCAGCAGCGACTCATCCGCTATCTTCTGCGGGGGCCAGGCGCCGCGCTGCTCATCGTTGGTCAGCCTCCAGAGCGCGTGTTCCTTGGGGTCGTGGCCCCGGGTCTTGGCGTAGACGGCGTCCATTCGCCATAGGGACGGATGCCCGCTCACCACCGGGACGAAGCGGCCCACTTCGAAGTCATGCGACTCCAGTGCCTGACACACCGTGTATGCCAACAATCCGCCGAAACTCTTCCCGGCGAGAACCGGTCGGCGGCAACCGAGTCCGATGACCGCGGACGCGCAATCCTCCGCGAGGACGCTCAACTTCTCCGGTGGCGACTCCTGTGACCGGGTACTGCGCCCCGGCATCCTCCAGACACCGAAGTTCACCCCGGCCAGGTACGGGACGAGGTGGTTCTCCCCGGCGTGGTTGGCTCCCGCGCCCGGAAAGAACAGCACGGTGGGCAGGGACGGCTGATAGGCCCTAGGCCACCACCAGCAGTCACGCGCAGATGGAGGGGACGAAACAGTCACACGGATCCTCTATATCGCGTCGTGCTCGGGGTCGCCGACCCCTTGAGCAATGAGTAGGGCGACTCGGGCACCGACCGCCTCGAGGGTGAGGTCGGGGGTGAACTGGAACGCGCTGATCTGGATGTTCAACTGCTTGCCGGCGCGAGCGGCGAACTCCACCGCCATGAGGGAGTCGATCCCCAGGTCGGCGATCGGCCCGGTGGCGTCGATGCTGTCCACGTCAACCTTGAGCACGTTGGCGAGCTCCTTGGCCAGCTCCTTGGTGACCATGGGGCCGCGCTCTTCCTCCGGCAGCGCCAACACCGCCGCACGGAAGGCCGCCTGTTCGTTCGACACCGCGGCAGCTTCCGCAGACAGATGCGCGAAACGTGTGCTCTTGGCGGTCGAGGGCAGCGGGGTGCGCAAGACTCCCCAGTCGACGCCCGCAATGGCAACGTGCGGAAGCTGAAAACGGGAGCACTCGTGCATGATCGTCGCCCCGAGATCCATGTTGAGGCGGCGCAACCCGACCGAATCGAGGAACTTCACGATGGCCTCCACCTCGGCCATACCGCCACCGCTCATCGCACCCCAGCTCACGGACAGGGCGGGCAGCCCGGCTGCGTGCCGCGCCTGAGCCAGGCCGTCCAACGTGGTGTTCGCTGCCGCATAGGTCAGCTGCGGAACGATGCCGATCAGGCCACTGATCGAGGAATACAGCACGAAGTGGTCGAGCGGCACATTGTGCTCGCGCGTGGCTTTGTCGAGGTTCAGCGCACCGTCGACCTTCGGCGCGAACACCTTGTACAACGACTCCGCGCTGATGTCCGCGAGCACCTCGTCGTGGGCCACCGCGGCGGCATGGAAGACGCCGCGCAGTGGGTGGCCCGAGGCTTCCACCTTCGCGATCAGATCCGAGACCTGGTCGTAGTCGCTGATGTCGATCCGCTCTTCCCACACGTCGACGTCGGCGGCGCGCAGTGCTTCGATCTGAGCCCGCGCAACCTCCGTCGTGGCGCCACTGCGGCCCGCCAGGATCAGATGGGTCGCCCCGGCCCTGGCCAGCGAGCGCGCGGTGGCCAACCCGAAGCCGCCGAATCCACCGCTGATGAGGTAGGAGTGGCCGGGACGCACCGGAGCCCGATCTGGCTTGCGCGGCAGCAGCTTGGGAGTCTGATCACGCAGATCCAGCACGATCCGGCCCATATGCGCCGCCCGGAACACCGCCTCGAACGCGCCGACGATCTCGCCGATCGGGAACCTCGTGAACGGGAGCGGGGTGAGCTTGCCCGAGGTGAGCATCTCGGTGCACTCGCGCCGCAGCTCACGGAAGGTTTCCGGACGCAGCCGCAGCATCCGGTCCATGTCGATCGCGTGGAACGACAGGTTGCCGCTGAATGGCTTGAGATCCATCACACCGCCGAAGTAGATATCCGCCTTCCCGATTTCGATAATCCGGCAGAACTCTCCGGCGACCGCGAAGTTCTGGGCGATCATCTCGCCGGGCAGCGAGTTGTAAATGACATCTACCCCGCGCCCCTGCGTGATTCGCAGGATGTCGTCGACGAACCCGACCGAGCGCGAGTCGAAGGCCGCGGTAGCACCGAGCTCCAGTGCCGCACGCCGGCGCTCCTCGCTACCAGCGGTCGCATAGACGACCGCACCCATGTTGACCGCGATCTGCACCGCGCCCATGCCCATACCGCCCGCCGCGCCGTGGATGAGGACGCTCTCGCCTGGCTGCAGATCCGCGAGCTTGTAGAAGGCGTACCCCGCTGTGAAGAATGGGACACCCGAACCCACCGCGAGCGGATCGAAGTCCTCACGCTGGAGATGCTCTTCTTCTATCCGCTCCCACGCCGCGCCACCGTCGAGGTCGAACGTCAGGTAGCGGCGCAGGAGACCCCGCTCCGCGACCGCGATGCTCTCGCCGGCCCGGAGCTCGTTGACCGCGGAGCCGACGCGTGTGACGACGCCGAAACCCTCCATACCGGGGTCCAGCTTGAAATATGTCTCGCCGAGCTCGCGCTCTGTCAGGATTCCGAGGACCTTGAGCGGGTCCTTGTAGTTGAGTCCGACGGTCTCGACACGGACCTCCACTTGCCGCGGCCCCGGCTCGACGCGATCGCATGCGCGCAGCGCGATGTCCTTGAGCGTTCGCGTATCCGGAATCTGCACCTCGTAGGCCACCTCGGGGTCGGTGGGCTCGAATGCCTCTTCCCAGGGCGCAACGAGTTCGGACAGCGACCGGCGCATCCGCTGGGTCCACCGCACGCCCGCGCGTACCGCGACTTCTTCGGCCCGATTTATCGCGCTGATCTCTATGGCCACCTCATCTGCGGTAACCGAATCGGACAGATCCACCAGAGACCATTTGGCGGGATGCTGCTCGTTCGCCAACACGCGGCGCGCCCCCACAAGCGTGGCCTGATCGAGGATGAGGCTGCGATCGCCCGGCGCAAGGAAGGCGTGCGTGCTCACGACGACTACCTGCACGTCCGGATTCACGACACCACGTTCGGTCTCGGCCTCCAGAACCGTCCTCAACGCCTGCGCGACCACGACGAGTTGATAGAGGTTCTCTACCGAGGCCTTCCCGGAGCCGACGATCACCACAATGCGCAAGAACGTGTCCGCGTGCAACGCTTCCGCGAACGTCCCGGCGAGATCTGATCCCTGCTGGGTGTCGGTGCGCAGAATGGCGGCACCGGCACCGGCAGTGCGGCGAGCACCCTCAGCGACAGCGGCGGCCACCTCCCCGATCTCGACGATCGCGTTCGCCGCGTGAACAGCGGTAACAGGCGCCGGGGGACGTTGCCCCTCGTGACCTTCCTGCTCCTCGTCGAACGGCTCCCACCGAGGCTCGTAGAAGTACTGGTCGAGCTCCGACAACGCGTCCGAGGCAGCTCCCACGGGCCGCAGTGTCACACCGGTCATGGCCAGGGCGACATCGCCGTCTGGCGAAGCGAGATAGGCATTCGCGCGCAGCGGCTGCGTGCTCGTGATCTCGACGACTGCGATCGGGTCCTCCGGCACGTCGTGGTACAGCCGCACCCGGTCCACCGAAGCCGGGATATGCGCCGTCGGAGGTATGTCCAGTTCCGGACGCGCCGCCAAGAGGACCGCGATGCACTGCAGGGCCGCGTCGGCGAGTGCGGGGTGGACGGCGTGCTTGGGCGTGGTCCCCGGCTCGGGTACCGCTTCCGGGCTCGCGAGCTGCGCGACGCAGCCCGCCGAACCGATGCGCGCATTCCGGATGCGCTGGAAAGCCGGACCGTAGGTCAGCCCGACCGCGGCCAGCCCCTTGTAGACGTCCCCGCCGTCGAAGACCCTGTCGTGCTCGGACTGCGGGACATCGATCCGCAACTCCCCCAGATTCGCCTCGACCAGTCTGCCGCTGGCATGTGCCGTCCACAGCTGGGTGTGCGCGGAACGGCCATTGACGGTGAATCGCTTGGTGGGCTCGTCCACAGTGAGACGAGTGATCGGCGCGTCGTGTTCGGCAACGACCAACGGCACCGCGAAGACCACCGAGTCCACTCCGGCCTGTCCGCGGCCCGAGCGTTGACGCACGGCGGACAGCGCGGCATCGAGATACGCGGTTCCGGGCAGCACGACCGAACCGAGGACCGTGTGGTCGGGCAGCCAGGGCAGGTTGGCGGGAGCCAGGGTCACCTCCCATTGCGGCGTCAGCGCCTCCGCCCTATCGCCGAGAAGCGCGAAACGATCGGCAT
This sequence comes from Mycobacterium sp. NGS15, assembly GCF_059813245.1. NCBI lineage: Bacteria > Bacillati > Actinomycetota > Actinomycetes > Mycobacteriales > Mycobacteriaceae > Mycobacterium > Mycobacterium sp. NGS15. The sequence goes on from NZ_JCALEF010000007.1 coordinate 73,912, forward strand.
CCCCGTAGCGCGCGCGCAGCGTCAAGGGGTCTTCTTCCCACAGTTCCTCTTGCGACCACGGGTATTTCGGCAGGTCCATGTGCGGGATCGAGCCGTTCGTGTACAGGTCGGCCTCACCCGGTGCGTCGATTGCACCCACCGCATACAGGTCGGTGACGGTCTGCAGCACGGACTGCTCGTCATCCTGATCGCGATGCAGCGTGGGAACCGCAGCACCCGAGACACTATGGCGCACAAAGCTTTCACGGATGTTTCCGAGGAGTACCGGGTGCGGTCCAAGCTCCAAGAACACCCGGTACCGGTCGCCGATCAGCGTGTCGATAGCTTTCGCGAACAAGACGCTTTCGCGCACGTTCGTGCACCAGTAGTCCGGGTCCGCGAATACCTCGCCGCCGGTCTTTCCGCCGGTGACCGTCGAATACAACGGCACGACCGCCTGACGTGGGGAAAGTCCGGCCAGCGCAGCCGTGAGCTCACCAAGGATGGGGTCCATGAGCTGACTGTGATAGGGAACCTCCACGTGCAGCATCCGGGCGAAGACCCCGTCTTCGGCAAGCGCATCGTGCAGTGTTTGCAGGGCCTTCGAGTCGCCGGACAGCGTGGTCGCCGCGGCGCTGTTGATCGCCGCGACACATACCGCCGCTCCGAAGCGCCCCGCCCGGCGCTGGGCTTCCTCCGCATCGAGGCCGACTGCGAGCATGCCGCCGGACCCCGCCGTCTGTGCCTGCAGGCGGGAGCGATGGAAGGAGACGGTGGCGGCGTCCCGTAGGGACAATGCGCCGCCGACATACGCTGCGGCGACCTCCCCAACACTGTGCCCCACCACCGCCGTGGGCCGAATCCCGAACTGTTGGAGGTGCTTCGCAAGCGCCGCCTGCACAAGGAAGTTCGCCGGCTGGGCGATCTCCGTGCGGCCGACACGCGATTCCCCCTCAGGCCGCAACAGCTCGGCGATCACCGACCAGCCCGAGATTTCCTGGAATACCACATCGATCTCGGCGGCGGCTTCGCGGAAGGCGCCAGGGCTCTGCAACAGACCGCGCGCCATCCCCCACCACTGTGGACCCATGCCGCTGAAGACGAACACGGGATCGGAGATTCCCTCGACCAGGGCACGCGCGGGTGCCGCTTCGTCACTCTCGGCATAGGAATTCAGCTGCGCGAGAAGGTCATCCCTGTCGCGGTAGATGAAGCCCTTACGGAGGTGATGCTGCGCCCTGCGTCCGGTGACGGCCGTCTTCAGGCGTTGTACGTACTCATCGGAGACTGCGCCCGCCGTGCCCTCTTCGGGCTTCAGGAGTTCGGCGTAACGCCCGGCGACCTCGTGGAGCGCCGCGCCGCTGCGGGCGGAGACGGGGAAGATCCGGACGCTGTCCCTGACAGGCACCGCGGCAACAGGCGCGGGCGGCTCCTCTACAAGGACGTGCGCGTTGGTCCCGCCATAGCCGAAGCTGTTCACCGCGGCATATGCCGGGGCGCCCAGATCGGGGTAGGTCTGCACCTCGGTCGGAATCCGAATCCCGAGCTCGTCGAAGGGGATTGCGGGGTTGAGCTTGTCGAGGACGACCTGCGGCAAAACGGTCCGGCGCTGCACGGTGAGCGCCGCTTTGATCAGGCCCGCGACCCCCGCGGCAGCCTCGGTGTGCCCGAAGTTGTTCTTCACCGATCCGATCAGCAGAGGCTGCGCCCTCCCAGCCGCCTGGCCGTACGAATGGCCCAACGCCTCTGCCTCCAGCGGGTCGCCGACACTGGTGCCCGTGCCGTGCGCCTCGATGTATCCGACGAGGGCGGGGTCGACGCCCGCCTCCTCCAGCACCTGTTCCGCAAGCCGCTGCTGTGACAGCGGGTTCGGTACGGGCAGGGCTATCGTTCTGCCGTCCTGATTGACCCCGCTGCCCCGGATCACCGCATAGACGCGGTCGCCGTCGCGCTGCGCCTGTTCGAGGTTTTTGAGGACAACGACACCGACGCCCTCGCCGCGACCGTAGCCGTCGGCGGCCGCGTCGAATGACTTACAGCGGCCGTCCGCAGCGAGGAACCTGCCCTTACACATCGTGATGAAGGTCTCCGGCTGGAACATGGCGTTCACGCCGCCCGCGAGCGCCACATCGCACTCGCCGCCCGCGACCGCCCGCACGGCGAGGTGCGTTGTCACGAGGGATGAGGAGCACGCGGTGTCCACGGTCATGCTCGGCCCCCACAGGTCCAGCGCATGGGCAATGCGGTTGGACAGCAAAGTTTGGGACGCGCTGAAAGCGGCAAAGTTATTGATCTTTTCGAGGTTGCGGGCGAGCGCCCGGCTGACCATGTTGTCGTTCATGAAACCGCCGATGAACGTTCCTACTTTGCCGCCCAACGCTTTTCCAGCGATGCCCGCGTCGTCGAGTGCCTCCCAGGAGGTTTCGAGAAGGAGTCTCTGCTGTGGATCCAGGACCGCGGCCTCGCGGTGCGAGATCCCGAAGAAGTCCGCGTCGAACCGCCGGAATCCTTGGCTGAGGAAGCTGCCGCGCCGGGTGTACATCCGGCCCGGGGTATCGGGGTCGGGGTCGTAATACTTGTCCGCGTCCCACCGATCTTTCGGGATGTCGGCCACGGCATCGCCTTTGCGCAACACGAACTCCCAGAAGGATTCCGCGCCTTCGATACCCCCGGGGAACCTGCATCCAATGCCAATAATGGCCACCGCGACCAATGCTCTGCCCTCTCCTCGTTACTGGACCGTCCGGGAAACAATGGAACTTTTGCCGAAACAGCGGGAAGCTCGTAACTCATCTGCCATCATCGTCATCATCAAAGAAGCTTTGCCTGCCGTGTCATCCTGTGGAATTCGCACTGTACGCGCCTGATTGGCAACACGAAGGGTGTTTCACAATGGATTTGCCGCTTCCTCCAAAGGCCGCTTGATGAGAAGCGCCTGGGTGTATCTTGTTGTGCTGGCGGTGCTTACGGTTGCAGCCGCGTTCATTCTCAAGTTGCGTGCGAGCGAGATCCCCGACGAGGCGGTGGGAATCGTGAGCCGCCTCCCCGTACTCGGCAGCCTCTCCGAACGGACCATCCAGTACGAGGCCATCGGGCCCGCCGGAACGCCGGCGACGGTGTCCTATCTCGATGACAACGGACACAACCAGAATGTCGGCACGGTCCTGCCATGGCAGGAGGCGCTGCGCACCGTCGAACCCTCCCTTGTGACCAGCATGGTCGTGCAATCCAATGCCACCGGAGTCGGATGCAGGATCACCGTCAACGGACAGGTCCGCGACGAACAAATCGCGACCGCCACCGGTGGCATCGCCAGTTGCAAGGTGCAAGTCGCATGACCGGGAACGAGGCCGAAGCAGATACCGGCCCGATACCCGCACCCGGCGCGCCCGCCGGGTTCGCCGCCCGATCACGGGCATTCGGTCGCCGGGTGCGCGGGGAATTCTCTGTGCCGTTCCGTCGCGAGACCTACGCGGGAAGCGCGCAGCACCGACCCCTGTACGCCCGACTGCTGTATGGGCTCTCCATACCCATTGTTGTGCTGTGGGTCCTGCTCGCGTGCGGGCTCAATGCCGCAGGCCCCCAGTTGGAGAAAGTGATTGAGGGACACGCGCTGTCCTTCTTGCCCGACGAGGCCTCGTCGGTGCAGGCGCTGTCCAACATGGGCAAGTACTTTGGCAACGGCGGTACGAACAACTTCGTCGCGGTGCTGGCCGAGGGCGACCACCCGTTCGGCGCGGAGATGCACCGCTACTACGCCGACCTGATGGAGAAGTTCAAGGCGGACAAGAAACACGTCATCACGACCATCGACCTATGGTCCGACCCATCGTTTGCTCCGGCGTTCGAAAGCCAGGATCGAAAGGCATCCTTCAGCTACCTCAACCTGGGTGGCAACATGGGCACCGCGCTGGCCATGGAGTCCACTCAGGCCGTGCGCGACATCGTCAAGGCCTATCCGCCCCCGGCGGGGGTGAAGATCTACGTGACCGGTCCGTCCGCGGTCGTGAACGACGAGCTGCTCGCCATCAACCGATCGATCCTGCCGATCATCTTCGCGTGCGCCATCTGCATCACCATCATCATGTCGTTGACGTACCGCTCGTTGTTCACGGCCGCAATGCCACTGCTCGTGGTGGCCGTCGCTTTGGTCACGGCCCGGCCGATCGTCGCTCTTCTCGGCCAGCAGGAGATCATCGGCATTTCCATTTTCGCGTCAAGCTTGCTGGCCGGAATCGTCCTTGGCGCGGGGACCGACTACGGCATCTTCCTGCTCGGCAGATATCAGGAGGCGCGACGAGCCGGCCAGGACCCGACCACGGCGTACTACACCGCATTGAAGAGTGTGCAGCGCATCATCTTCGCCTCCGGACTGACCGTGGCGGGCGCGACCGCATGCATGACGCTCACCAGACTCGCCGCCTTTTCCACCTCTGGTTTGCCGTGCACCATCGGCATCCTCACCGCCCTTGCCGCGGCGCTGACCCTCGGCCCCGCGCTACTGGCGATCGGATGCAGGCTCGGACTGTACGAACCGCGCGGAGAGCGCGCCGTCCGGCGCTGGCGGCGCATCGCCACCCACGTGGTCCGCTGGCCGGGTCCGGTGCTGGCCGGCAGCCTCGCCCTGCTGGCACTGGCGATTCTTGTGCTGCCGACCTATGTCATCAGTTACAACGAGCGTGCGGCCCAACCAGCCAACACCGAGGCGAACCTGGGGCTCGATGCCGCGGATCGGCATCTGCCGCCCAATCTGCTGAACCCGAATCTCCTCTTCGTCGAGTCCGATCACGACATGCGCAACTCCGCCGACCTGATCGCACTCGCGAAGCTGACGAACGCGGTCTACTCCGTGGACGGCGTCCAGGCGGTACAAGGCATCACCCGTCCACTCATCACTCCGCTTCCCCAGGGCACCCTGACCTATCAGGGCGGATACATCGGCGAACGGATGTCCCAGATCGCCGAGATGGTGAGCACGCAGCTCAACGGCATCGCCAGAATCACCGGTCAGATCGATCAGCTGTCTGTCGGGGTCAAGGTGGTCCTCAAAGACCTTGAGGTGACCCAGCGCGCGGTCGAGCTGCCCGGCGGCACCGGGGTAGCCACCCGGAAACGTCTCATCGAACTGTTGAAGATGGCGAAGGGCATCCATAACGAAATGCAGCCGCTCGTCGCGGACGGCATCGACGCCGCCGGCCAGCTCGTCGACATGGTTCCCGATTGCAAGCAGCTGCTCCCCTGCAACACCGCGCTCACCGGTCTCGCTGTTCTCGACGGGCTCAACCAGACCGGAGGACGCAAGTTCGAGGACCTGGTGGACGCATCGCGCGTCGCCTCGGAATCATTGCCTAACTTGGTGGCCCAGGTCCGGATGCTGGACCGTTTTCTTGCCGACTCACAACGCACCCTCACGCCGATCCGCGGCATGGCGGACTCGCTGCTGGTGCAGATGAATGAGGTCACCCAGTTCCTGAGGGAGATCGCTGACACCTATATGAAGGGAGACCCGAGCGGGTACTTCTTCCTTCCGAGCCAGGCCTTCGAATCCCCGTTGTTCCAGTCCGCGCTCTCCGTCTTCTTCTCTCCGGACGGCAAGATCACCCGGATGCTCGTGATGGGCGATGTGAATTCGTTCAGCCGAGAGAGCATGGACTACAGCGCCAAGATCGTCCCGGCGGCCAAGGCCGCGCTGAAGGGCACGTCACTCGGCGGGAGCACGGTAAGTATCGGAGGAGCCGGGGGCACGCTGCTCAACATCGCCGCCTTCGCCAAGGAGGATTTCATCACCAGTGCGGTCGCGGCGTTCGCCTTCGTGTTCTGCGTTGTACTGCTGCTGTTGCGCAGCTTCGTCGCCGCGGTCGCCGTCGTCGGCACCGTGGGGCTGTCCTTTCTTTCCGCGTGGGGGCTCAGTGTCGCCATTTGGCAGTACGGCATCGGTCTGCCCTTGCATTGGGCGGTTGTACCGTGTTCCTTCATCTTCCTTGTCGCGGTCGGCGCCGATTACAACCTGCTGCTGGTCGCCCGATTCAAAGAAGAGCTCCGTGCCGGAATCAAAACCGGGATTATCCGCGCCATGGTGGGGACCGGCAGCGTCGTCACCACCGCGGGCCTGATCTTCGGCTTCACGATGTTCGCGTTGATCGCGGGCTATTCCAGCACGCTCGCGCAGATCGGCACGACCGTCGGCGTCGGACTCTTGCTCGATACGCTCATCGTCCGCTCGCTTGTCATCCCCTCCATCGCGACCATCCTGGGCCGATGGTTCTGGTGGCCGATGCGCGTGCCGTGCCGCGCGCTGCGGGAGTCGGACCCGGCATTGGTCGGCTCGACCTCCGGCGGACACCGGGCGCAGACCTGAATATGGGAAATGTGTTGGCCACCAGATACGGAGACCGGTGTGGGTAGTCGTCGTCTTGATCGTCGGGCGAGTTTTACGGCGCAATCCTGCGCGGCCCAACGCGCAGCGGAGACATTGCAGCCACCACGGCGGCGTCTCCTCGACGATCCCTACTCGCGGCATTTCATCCGCAGCCCCCTGCTACGGGCCTGTTTGATCCATCCTTTGGTGGCGCGCGGCTTTATCGGAGTGCTGAAATCCGTGTTCGGCGCCGCAGGTCACTTTTTCCTGGTCTTACGGGTGCGCTACACCGACGATGTCCTCGAAACCGCCATCAACGATGGTGTCGATCAGGTTGTGCTGCTGGGTGCCGGATTCGACACCACCACGTTGCGCCGCGCCGCACACCGTTCAGTCAGGATCTTCGAAGTCGACGCGCCTACCACCCAAGCGGACAAACGCGCCGTCATGGAACGGCTCCGATCACCCGAAGACAACGATCAGATCGTTTGGGTGCCCTGCGATTTCGAACACGATGTGTTACGCGAAAGACTTCTCGCCAACGGATTTGATCCCATCCGGCCGAGCCTCTTCATCTGGCTGGGCGTGACCGCCTACCTCACGCAGGACGCGCTCGACGCGACACTTGCCGACCTCGCGACGGTCTGCGCGTCCGGGAGCCTGCTGGTTTTCGACTACCTCGACACCAGTGTCGTCACCGGAGGAGACAGCACGTCTGTACGCGCCCGGCTATGGACCGAGGCGGCCGCACGGTTTGGCGAGCCGTACCTGACGGGCCTCACCGCGGATGACGCCGACGCACTGCTGGCCTCGCACGGGTTCCAGTGCCGCAAGCACCTGACCACACGCGAACTGCTGCAGCAGTACGCACCGGCCTATGCCAGCGGATCGCCCCCCGACGGCCGCGCAGCTATCACCACGGCGCAGCGCTCCTGACTCGGATAATCGCGATACCCCGCCCTGCGTCACAGACGCATAGCGGTGACGGTCACAACGGCGTTCACCAGCTATAATGAGGGCCACAACCTGCACGAACAGGGAACTAACCGCGCAGGTACGGCGTTGACATAGACAGCCACCAGCAATTCGAGCGCGGGATCCGATCCACAGACCCGCAGTGAAGAGGAGAAGTACACATGGCAGATCGTGTTCTACGGGGCAGCCGTCTCGGCGCCGTCAGCTACGAAACCGATCGTGACCACGACCTGGCGCCCCGCCGCATGGCCCGCTACCGCACCGACAATGGCGAGGAATTCGACGTTCCCTTCGCTCACGATGCCGAAATCCCGGCGAACTGGGCATGCCGCAATGGCCTGGAAGGCACCCTCCTCGACGGCGATGTGCCCGAGCCCAAGAAGGTCAAGCCCCCACGTACGCACTGGGACATGCTCCTGGAGCGCCGCAGCGTCGAGGAGCTCGACGAGCTGCTCAAGGAACGTCTGGAACTGATCAAGGGCCGTCGCAGGGGCTAGGGCGCGGCAGCGCAGCGCGCCCTGATGAGTGCCTCCGGCAGGTCCGTCGCGGGTTCGGCAGTCCTGATCACCGGTGCCGCCAGCGGTATGGGGAAGGCGACTGCCCGGGTTTTCGCCGAGGATGGCGCGTTTGTCGCGGTCACCGATCGCCGGCTGGAGGACGCACAGGCAGTCGCCGCTGAGATCGGTGATTCAGCGGCCGCCTGGGCACTGGATGTCACCGACAATGCGCAGATCACCGAGGTGGTCGCGGCCGTCGCCGAACGATTCGGCCGGCTGGACATCGTGGTGAACAATGCCGGTTTCGCGGCGTTCAGATCGCTCGATGACCCCGACTACGGCGACACCTGGGATCGGTCGCTTGCCGTGCATCTGACCGCACCTCAACGGATTGTCCGCGCGGCACTTCCGTTCTTGCGCGACTCCCCTGCCCCGCGTGTGGTGAACATCGCCTCCACCGAGGCTCTCGGCGCCACCCCCTACGACAGCCCATATGTCGCGGCCAAGTCCGGCCTGGCCGGTCTGACCAGGAGCCTGGCAGTCGACCTGGGGCGAGACGGGATCACGGTGAACTGCATCTGCCCCGGGCCCATCGATACCGCGATGACGGCGGCGATCTCCGCCGAGGACAAGGACATCTATGCGCGCCGGCGCACCGCGCTGCGCCGCTACGGCCGTGCCGAGGAAGTGGCGCACATGACCCTGAGCGTGTGTCTGCCGGCAGCGTCCTATCTCACCGGCACCGTCATCCCCGTCGACGGCGGCCTGATGGCCCGCAATGCGTGAGGGCTGAGTACCTTCAGCGATTAATGCCGCGGGCCCGATCCAGGCGGCTTGTGATACCCCATTTGGTCACCTTGACCAGGGCTTCGTTGATGATCGACCCGCTCATCTTCGATTCGCCGATCGCACGTTCGGTGAAGGTGATCGGCACCTCGGCAACGTCGAAGCCATGCGCAATAGTGCGCAGGGTGAGATCGATCTGGAAGCAGTAGCCGTGCGATTCAACGGCCGCCAGATCCAGCTTTTCGAGCACCTCACGCCGGTACGCACGGTATCCCGCGGTGATGTCGTGGGGCTTGACGCCCAGCACTAGCCGGGCATAGACGTTCGCGCCGCGGGACAGCACCAGACGCCGCCACGGCCAGTTCACGACGGTGCCCCCTGGGACGTAGCGAGAGCCGATCGCCAGGTCGGCTCCGGCGTCCACGGCATCCAGCAGGCGGGATAGCTGTTCGGGGGCGTGACTGCCGTCGGCGTCCATCTCCACCAGCACCGAGTACTGACGTGCCAGGCCCCACCCAAAGCCGGCAATGTAGGCCGCGCCCAGGCCACCCTTTTCCTTGCGGTGCATGACGTGTACGCGATCCGGATCGGCAAGCGACGCCTCGTCGGCAAGCTCCCCGGTGCCGTCCGGGCTGCCGTCGTCGACGATCAACACATGGACGTCGGGTTGCGCCTTGTGCAGCCGACCAAGGATCAGCGGGAGATTCTCCCGCTCGTTGTACGTCGGAATGATCACCAGGGTCCGGGCGCTCGGACGTTCGGTCACGGGATCCACTCCGGTCAGGTCTCCTTAATCGGTGAGGGCGGCTCTACCTCACGTTCCGGCCTCTTCAGCCCTCCATTGTGCAGTATCGCCAGGCCAGCCGAGGCCAGGACGGCAAGTCCTGCGATCAAAGCAAGAGCCCATTCGATCCAGGGACCCCATTGTGTGGCGGGTGTCAGGTCGTTGTGCAGCCGCACTTGCATGTCGATATAGGCCGGTTCGAAAAACTTGGTGCGGCCCGCGTCGACGCCGTCGGGAGAGATAAACGCGCTGATCCCCGTGGTGCCGACGACGATAACCTCCCGGTCGTGTTCGACGGCCCGAACCTTGGAGATGGCGAGCTGCTGTTCACTCATCGCGGTGCCGAATAGCGCGTTGTTGCTCGGCACCGCGAGAATTTCGGCACCGTTGAGCGTGGACAGCCGCGCGGCCCTATCGAACAGCACCTCCCAGCACGTCGTCACACCGATCTTCACTCCACCGGCGGTGACGACACCGTTGCCCTCCCCCGGGACGAAATATCCGGCGCGGTCGGCGTACTCCGAGAAATGCGCGAAGAAGCTGCGCCAGGGCAGGTACTCACCGAAGGGTTGCACGATCTGTTTGTCATGGCGCTCGCCCGGGCCGGTGTCCGGATCCCACACGATGATCGAATTAATCGATTTGGGCTGTTCGGGGGTGGAATCGGGGTGGCGCAGCACGCCGCCGACCAGGATGGGTACGCCGATGGCCTGTGCCGCCTCGGTGATGGCCTCGGCCGCGTCGGCGTTGCGGATCGGGTCAATATCGGAGGAATTCTCCGGCCACACGACGAATTGCGGTGCCGGAGCCTTTCCCGCCTTCACGTCCTGGGCCAGCAAGAGAGTCTCCTTGACGTGATAGTCGAGTACGGCCCGCCGCTGGGCGTTGAAGTCGAGCCCCAAACGCGGAACGTTCCCCTGCACCGCGGCGACAGTGACTGTCCGTCCATCCATGGCGCCGTGGCTCGCATGCCGAACCTGCTGCCAACTCACCGCCATGGCGATCAGCACAAGACACACGCAGGTTCCGGGCAGCAGCACCGATGGCACCGGACGGGCACCATCCGGGCCCAGGGACGGGCTGCGCCACCAGCGGTACATCTCGATGCCGAGTGCGGTCACCGCAAAAGCACCCAGGGCCACCGTGAAGGAGACCAACGGCGCTCCCCCGTATCGCGCCAGGCTCAGCATGGGGCCATCGCCTTGCCCAAAAGCAATACGGCCCCACGGGAACCCACCAAACGGAACGCTTGCCTTACCCCATTCGGCAGCGGACCAGGCGGCCGCGAACCACAGCGGCCAACCCGGCAGGCCCCGCACAGCGACCGCCAGCACGCCAAACAGGGCCACCCAGGTCGCGGAGAGCAAGGACAGCGCCAACCAAGGGATCGCGCCCACCAGCTGGCCCGTCCACGGCAGCAGCGGCACGTAAAACGCGAGACCGAAAAGCAGGCCATACCCGAGCCCACCGCGCAGCCGGGTCTTCGGCGACCACAGCACCAATCCCAGGATCGACAGTGCCGGGAAGGCGGCCCACCAGAAACCCCACGGCGGGAAGCTCGCACACAAGGCGAGGCCGCCAATCATCGCCGCGCCTTGGCGGGGCGACGCGCGCAGCCAAGCCCGTCCGAACGCGATAAGGCGCGCGCGCACTGCCTCCGCGAAGACCGCACCGCGTGAGGGGCCGGTCTCGCCGGGAGGCTCCGGCGCCTCATCTACCGGAATGTCGGCCCCGGCATCGCGATCCGCCACGCCCTTACCAACTATCTCGTCAACGGAGTCGTCGACAGTTTCGTCAGCCATGGATCACCTTGCCGCGGTGGACGGTCCGTAGACATGTGGGGAGCGCAGCAGCGGCATCCGATAGATCCGGCAGGGCCGGGACCCGCGAGCGCGGGTCGGTGGACCACCGCTGCACTCCCGGTTGGCTGGTGTTGATGGTCAAGTCCCCCGTCTCCCAGATGGCATAGCTGGCAAGCGCTCCCGGGGTCAACGTTCCGGTCACACCGTCATGAACGCCCTGAGCGCGCCAGCCCCCCCGGGTCGCCGCACCGAACGCCGCGCGGACCGAAACGGAACTGCTTGCGGTGCGGTGATGGGCCGCTGCCCGCACCGTCACCCATGGATCCAAGGGCGCGACAGGGGCATCAGAACCGAACGCGAGAGGCACGCCTTGGGATGCTAACAGCGCCAGCGGGTTTAGCTGAGTACCTCGGTTCGGGCCGAGTCGTTCCGCATACATGCCGTCTGGGCCACCCCAGAGAGCATCAAAGGCCGGTTGCACACTGGCGATCACCCCGAGGCGGCCGAGTTGCTCCGCCTGCGGCGCCGAAACCATTTCGAGGTGCTCAAGGCGATGTCCACACCGAGCCACGGCCGGCACCCCATGTCGGGCGGCAACACGGTCCAGCGCGTCGATCACCTGGGTGACGGCGGCGTCGCCGATCACGTGAAATCCTGCGGCGATACCGGCCTGTGTGCACGAGTCCAGGTGCGTCTCAACTGTTTCGGCGTCCAGATGCATCGTGCCGCAGGTATGCGGCGCATCGTGATACGGCTCCCGCAACCAGGCGGTATGCGATCCCAGCGCACCGTCGACGAAGAGGTCACCGGCCAGGCCGGCAGCTCCCGTCGAGGCGATGAGCTCGCGCGCATGCCCGGGGTCGCGGGCGGGCTCGCCCCAATATCCGGTGACCTGGACTCCATGCTCGGTGGCCAACAGCTCACGGAAATCGTCGAGCCCGCTGATCTCGGGCCCGCCGCATTCGTGCACGGACACCAGGCCGAGCGATGCCGCGCTGTCCAGGGCCGCGCGCCGCGCCCTCGCCCGCCCGTTCACGGAGAGCGCACCGCGCGCGTGTGCCCGCAACAGATGGTGAGCCGCCCCGGCCAGCGGACGCTCCGGATGAAACCCGGCGGCACCGGCAAGCCCCGGCACCTGCCGGCGCAGCGCAGTCGATGCCGCGGCCGAATGCACGTCGATACGGGTGAGGTAGACGGCCCGGCCGGGTGCTGCGGCGTCAAGTTCGGCGGTGCTCAGCGGCTCCCGATCCGGCCATCGAGATTCGTCCCAACCGTGCCCCCAGATCACCTCATCGGCGTGCTCACCGGCGTACCCGGTCAGCCGGGCCAGGCATTGCGCACGAGAAGTCATGTTGGACAAGTCGAGTCCGATGATGGACAGCCCGAGTGCGGTGAGGTGAACATGGGCGTCGACGAAAGCGGGTGCGATGAACGCACCCTCCAGATCGACGATGTCGGCATCAGGGAACTCTGCGCGGCCAAGGTCGTCCTCGCCGATCCAGCTGATGACATCACCAATCACGGCCATGGCCGTCGCCGCCGGATGCGACGGGCTATGCACGCGAGCATTGACGAGCAGTTGAGTCTGCACTCGGTAATTCTGCCGGGTTCGGACGACGTCTACGCAGGCAGGTCGTGGCCGGGACGGTAACGCGAGGACGGTCCGGCTTGCTGGTCACTCACATCGATGACCTCGCCGTCGATGTAGTCGACGGTGCTCGCCCGTGTTTGAGTGGCCTGAAACGCCCCGTATCCGGCGGGAATGACGGTGATGAGCGGCGCGCGCCGACTCAGCTGCCGCGCCGCGACCAGGGTCAGCACCGGCCGCAGGACGGCACGGATCGGCGGCAGCAGCATGAGCAGCCCGATGGCCGAGGACACCAGTCCCGGGATCACCACCGCGACGGTTCCAAGCGCGATGAGCGCACCGTCCGCGACCGCGCCTCCCGGGGAACGCACTCCCCGCCGCAGCTGGCCCAGGGCACGCCGGGCCTGCGAGCCGGCAAGTATCAGACCAACGACAAAGGCCGCGGCAACAGCGACGATGGTCCAGCCGATGCCCACCGCAGAGGTCAACGCCACCAGGGCGGACACCTCGACGATCACATACAGCAAAAACAGGCCTGGCCACATACCCGGACAACGCACCGGCCGGTCGCCGGGTTCCCGGTTCGGTGTTCCGGGTCAGGCGGTGATGGCCAGCCCAATCGTGCCGCTGCTGCCGCGCCGCAGCACGCTGGCCTTGACCAGAACCCACCCCAGCAGGCCGTACTTCCGGGTGATGGCCGCGCGCGCCCGCTCGGTGCCCTCGGCGTCCAGGACTCGCGCGGTGCCCTCTATCTCGCCGCTGCGCACCTTGCCACGTACGTCACAGAGGGCCAGCGTCACGCGCGGGGTGTTGCGGATCCGGCGCACCTTCCAGGACGTGCTCTCCGTCCACACGAGAAGCTCACCGTCCTCCGGTGCCGCCCACACCGCGGCGGGTTTGGCCCGACCGTCCTTGGTGTAGGTGGTCAACAGGACGTATTTGGCGGCACAGACGTCGTCGAACGTCGGCACCGGGAGGTTCGCACCCATGCCGACCAGTCTAGGAACGTCACGGCGTCTCCGGCGCACCGAGCGTCACCGAAATACCGACCCTGGCGCCATTGCGCCGATCCAGCCACGCGGTCACGATCCGGCTGAGTAATCCGTACCGTCTGACGACTGCAGCCCGGATACGCGCCACCGAGACCGGATCCTCCACGATGACCGCGGTGGCCTCGGCAACCGGACTGATCACCCGGCCGTGCTGTGTGCAGACCGCCACCCGCACCTTCCGGTCGCGCCGGATCCGCCGGACCTTCCAGGTGTTCGCACTCGTCGTCAGCAGGAGCTCATCGCCCTCGGCGACGAAGCCCATCGGAGTCGGCTTGGGCACACCGTCTTTGGTGAACGTGGTCAACAGGATGTAGCGCCCTGCCGTCAGCATGCCGATGTCCAAGCCGTTGTTCCGGGCCATGTTCCGATGCTACGACTCCAGCTCGCCCTCGGTCTCCAGGAATACCGACCGCAAATCATCCAAAACTTGCTGATCGGGCTTCTCCCACAGGCCCCGGCTGGCCGCCTCCAGCAATCTCTCGGCGATGCCATGAAGGGCCCACGGATTGGACTGCTGCATGAACTTGCGGTTCTGCTCATCGAGTACATAACTGTCGGTGAGCTGCTCGTACATCCAGTCGGCCATCACGTTCGCCGTGGCGTCGTACCCGAACAGGTAGTCGACGGTGGCAGCCATTTCGAAGGCACCCTTGTAGCCGTGGCGGCGCATCGCCTCCAGCCACCGCGGGTTGACCACGCGAGCACGGAAAACCCTTGTGGTCTCTTCGGATAAGGTGCGGGTACGCACTGCGTCCGGCCGAGTGTTGTCACCGATGTACGCCGCCGGAGCCTTACCGGTGAGCGCCCGCACCGCGGCGACCATGCCGCCGTGGTACTGGAAGTAGTCATCCGAATCGGCAATATCGTGCTCGCGGGTGTCGGTGTTCTTGGCGGCAACCGCGATCCGGCGATACTGGTGACGCATATCCTCACTGGCGGCGGCACCGTCGAGTCCACGGCCATAGGCGAATCCGCCCCACGCGGTGTAGACCTGCTCCAAATCCGAGTCGTTGCGCCAGTTTTGACTGTCGATCAGCTGAAGCAGCCCCGCGCCGTAGGTACCGGGCTTGGAGCCGAAGATGCGCATGGTGGCGCGTCGCCAATCCCCATGCTCGGCGCGATCCGCTTCGGCGTGCGCCCGCAGATAGTTTTGCTCAGCGGATTCGTCGAGACCCGCCACCAGCGCGACCGCGTCATCAAACATGGTCACCACGTGAGGGAAGGCGTCGCGGAAGAAGCCGGAGATGCGCACCGTGACATCGATCCGTGGGCGCCCGAGCTCTGCCAAGGAGATCACCTCCAGGCTCACCACGCGCCGGGAGGCCTCGTCCCATACCGGCCGAACACCCAGGAGCGCAAGGACTTCGGCGATATCGTCACCGGAGGTCCGCATCGCGGAGGTTCCCCAGATAGAAAGACCGACAGACCGCGGCCAATCTCCGTAGTCGGTGCGATATCGCTCCAACAGCGAGTCCGCCATGGCCCGCCCGGTCTCCCAGGCCAGCTTCGACGGAACCGCCTTGGGGTCCACCGAGTAGAAGTTGCGGCCGGTCGGCAGCACATTGACGAGCCCGCGCAGCGGCGAGCCAGAGGGTCCGGCCTCGATGAACCGGCCGTCCAGGGCGCGCAGGACCGCGTCGATCTCACCGTTGGTGCCGTCCAGCCTGGGCACCACCTCGGTCGCCGCGAACCGCAGGATCTGCGCGACCTGAGGGTCATCGCTGAGATCGCCCACCGCATCGGGGTCCCAGCCCGTGCCCTGCAACGCAGTCAGCATCGAATGTGCCTGCTGGTCAATCTCATCCACGCGCACACGGTCATCGGTGCCGTCCTCAGCCAGCCCGAGCGCCTGACGCAATCCGGGTACCGATTGCTCACCAGCCCACATCTGGCGGGCGCGCAGGATCGATAGCACCAGATCAACCTGAGCTCCCCCGACGGGCGCGCTGCCCAGAATGTGCAGGCCATCGCGGATCTGCACATCTTTGATCTCACACAGCCATCCGTCGACATGCAGCAACATGTCGTCGAAGACATCCTCGTCAGGGCGATCCTGAAGCCCCAGATCGTGGTCCATCTTTGCCGCGCGCATCAGCGTCCAGATCTGCTGGCGGATGGCCGGTAGTTTGGCCGGATCCAGCGCCGAGATGTTCGCGTGCTCATCGAGCAGTTGCTCCAAACGCGCTATATCCCCATAGGTTTCGGCACGCGCCATGGGCGGGATGAGGTGGTCGACCAGGGTCGCGTGTGCGCGCCGTTTGGCCTGAGTGCCCTCGCCCGGATCGTTGACCAAGAAGGGATAGATCAGCGGCAGATCACCGATCGCGGCGTCGGTAGCGCAATCTGCTGACAGCCCAACGGTTTTCCCGGGCAACCACTCCAGATTGCCGTGCTTGCCCAGGTGCACCAAAGCATCGGCACCGAACCCGCCCTCCTCGCGCGCGGCCGACAGCCAGCGGTACGCGGCGAGGTAATGGTGACTGGGTGGCAGGTCGGGATCGTGGTAGATAGCTACCGGATTCTCCCCGAATCCACGGGGCGGCTGCACCAGGAGCAGGATATTGCCTGCCTGTAGCGCAGCAATCACGATATCGCCATCGGGGTTGACGCTGGTGTCGACGAACAGTTCGCCCGGCGGCGGGCCCCAGTGCTTGACCACCTGTTCGGCGAGCCCAGGCGCCAATCGGGAGAACCATTCCCGGTACTGTCGCGCCGGTACACGAATGGGATTGCCCGCCAGCTGTTCCGCGGTCAACCAGTCCGGATCTTGGCCACCTCGCTCGATGAGCGCGTGAATCAGTGTGTCCCCGTCGCCGTCCGTGGCGGGACGACCGGTGGCGGGCAGTCCGGGAATGTCACCGTCGGCGCCCACGTCATAGCCCGCCGCACGCATGGCGGTCAGCAGTGCCACCGCACTCGCCGGAGTGTCCAGCCCCACCGCGTTGCCGATCCTGGCGTGCTTGGTGGGATACGCAGAGAACACCAGCGCTATCCGACGCTCACCGGCGGGGATGGACCGAAGTTTTCCATGCCGCAACGCGATACCCGCCACCCGCGCGCAGCGCTCCGGGTCGGGCACGTAGGTGATGAGGCCGTCGCTGTCGATCTCCTTGAACGAGAAGGGCACGGTGATAATGCGACCGTCGAATTCGGGAACCGCGACCTGGGTGGCGACGTCCAACGGACTCATACCGTCGTCGTTGGCGTCCCAATCATCGCGGGGGCTGGTCAGGCACAGCCCCTGCAGGATCGGGATATCCAGGGCCGCAAGGTGGCCGACATTCCACTCGTCGTCGGCTCCTCCGGCTCCCACGGCTGCCGGGGTCGCACCACCGGCGGCCAGGACGGTGACCACCATCGCGTCGGCGGCCGCCAGTGTCTCCAGAAGCTCCGCCGGCGCGGTACGCAGCGACGCGCAGTACACCGGAAGTGCCCGTCCTCCAAGGTCTTCAATGGCGGTGCAGAGAGCCTCGATGTACGCGGTGTTTCCGGCCAGCTGTTGGGCGCGGTAGTACAGCACCGCGATGGTCGGACCGTCGGCATTCCGGGCAGCGCGCTGTAGCACCCCCCAGGCCGGGTTTGTCACCGGTGGTTCGAAGCCGATCCCCGTCATCAGGACGGTGTCGGACAAAAACGCGTGCAGCTGCCGCAGATTCGCCGTCCCGCCCTCGGCCAGGTAGTGGTGGACCTGCAGGGCGACGCCGCCCGGGACGGTCGAGCATTCCATGAGCTCGGCATCGGGGGCCTGTTCACCGGAGACCACGACGGCCGGCACACCGGAGGCGATGACGGCGTCGATGCCCTCCTCCCAACCGCGACGGCCACCGAGAAGCCGAACAACCACCGCACCCATCCCGTCGAGCAGGTCCGGCAGGTCGTCGACGTGGATACGAGAAGGGTTGGCCCATCGATAGTTCGCACCACTGGCACGCGCACTCAGCAGGTCGGTGTCGGATGTCGACAGGATCAGGATCGGGGCATTGCTCACAGGACATTCGTACCGTAGTCCTACGGTGAGTAGGTGACCCGCTCCAGCCCCGACGACGCGTGCCCCGGTGCGCTGCGTCTACACGAGGCCGCCGACGGAGCGCTGGCGCGCATCCGGCTGCCCGGCGGAATGGTCACGTCCGCGCAGTTGGCCGCGTTGGCGCGGGCCGCCGGCGACTACGGCGCGCCGGTGTTGGAACTGACCTCCCGGGGCAACGTTCAGCTTCGATCGATCCGCGACGCGGACGCGGCGGGCACCCTCTTATCGGAGGCCGGGCTGCTGCCGTCGCCGAGCCATGAACGGGTGCGCAACATCGTGGCCTCACCGCTGTCGGGGCGGTCCGGCGGCTTCCCGGATGTGCGTCCGCTGGTTCTCGCGCTGGACCATGGGCTGATCTCTTCTTCCGTTCTCGCCGACCTGCCGGGCCGCTTTTTGTTCAGTCTCGACGACGGGCGCGGCGATATGGCGGCCATGGGTGCCGATATCGGACTGCGGCACGACCCGGCTGGGTGGCGACTGATTCTCGGCGGCCGCGCCACGTCGATGTGCGTTGACGACCCCGATGCCGCCGTGGCACGCGTGCTCGCGGTCGCGCAGACCTTCGTGCACATTCGCGGAAATGCGTGGCGCGTCGCGGAACTGCCGGATGCCGCCGAGACCCTTGCCGAGGCAATCGACGCGACGCTGGTCGAAGGCCCATCCGAATCAGCGGCCGCGGTGCGTGCGCCCGTGGGATGGATCGAGCAGCGTTGCTCGGGTGACTCTTCCAACGCCTTGGTGACGCTGGGCGCCGCGGTTCCGTTGGGTCAGCTTCCGGCGAAGGTTGCCGCACTGTTGGCGGCGGCCGAGAAACCTGTCGTGATCACCCCATGGCGATCTGTGCTGCTGTGCGATCTGCCCCATGAAGACGCTGACGTGGTGCTGCGGGTGCTGGCACCCCTGGGCCTGGTATTCGACGAGCGCTCCCCTTGGCTCAATGCCAGTTCGTGCACCGGACTACCGGGATGCGGGCGTTCGCGGGCCGATGTGCACGCCGATGTACGGCTCGAAGTGGCCGAAGAGATCGCCAGCGGTGTCCATTCCCCGGTGCATCGGCACTGGGTTGGCTGTCCACGGGCCTGCGGCTCTCCCACCAAGGGTCAGGTGCTGGTAGCGACGGAGCTGGGTTATCGACCGCTAGAGCGGCACCCGTAGGGTTATCGCGTGCTGGACTACGTGCGAGACGGAGCCGAAATCTACCGGCAATCGTTCGCGACCATCAGGGCCGAGGCCGATTTGTCGGCATTCCCCGATGACGTCGCGCGCGTGGTGGTCCGGCTCATTCACACCTGCGGTCAGGTCGATCTGCCCGGCGAGATCGCCTTCAGCCCCGATGTGGTGACGCGCACCCGGGCCGCCCTGGACGCAGGTGCCCCCATTCTGTGTGATTCGTCGATGGTCGCGGCCGGGATCACCCGCTTGCGCCTGCCCGCCGACAACGAGGTGGTGTCCCTGGTGGCTGATCCGCGCGCCGCAGATCTGGCCCAGCGCACCGGGACCACAAGGTCAGCTGCCGCCGTTGATCTTTGGGCCGATCGGCTGCCCGGGGCGGTCGCCGCGATAGGGAATGCCCCCACTGCGCTGTTCCGCATCCTCGAACTCATTGACGAAGGGGTTGCTCCCCCGGTGTCGGTCCTCGGCGGCCCGGTTGGTTTCGTCGGCTCGGCACAGTCCAAACGGGAGCTGATCGACCGTCCGCGTGGCATGGACTATCTCTTGGTGCGGGGACGACGGGGCGGCAGCGCGATGGCCGCCGCCGCAGTGAACGCGATCGCGAGCTCCACAGAATGACACAGCATGAGCATGTCCGGGGAACGCTGTGGGGTGTGGGTCTGGGCCCCGGCGATCCCGAGCTGGTGACCGTCAAGGCGGCCCGGGTCATCGGCGACGCCGATGTGGTGGCGTTTCATAGTGCGCGGCATGGTCGCAGCATCGCCCGGTCGATCGCGCAGCCGTATCTACGGCCCGGCCAGATCGAGGAGCATCTCGTCTACCCGGTCACCACCGAGACGACGGAGCACCCGGGCGGATATCGCGGCGCAATCGACGATTTCTACGAAGAGTCCGCGAATCGGATTGCCGCCCACTTGGATTCCGGCCGCAACGTGGCATTGCTCGCCGAGGGCGATCCACTGTTCTACAGCTCGTACATGCACATGCACCGCCGTCTGACCGATAGGTTCGATGCGGTCATCATCCCCGGCGTGACATCGGTCAGCGCCGCTTCCGCGGCCACCGGGACGCCCCTCGTCGAGGGCGACGAGATTCTCACCGTCATCCCCGGCACCTTGCCTGCCGAGGAGATCGCAAGCAGGCTTGCGGATCTCAAATATCGAGGCGCCGCGGTCATCATGAAGCTGGGCCGCTCGTACGGCACCGTCCGGCAGGCATTGGACACCTCCGGCATGCTGGACCGTGCCTACTACGTGGAGCGGGCCAGCACCGCGGCGCAACGGGTGCTTCCCGCTGCCGATGTCGATCCGTCCTCGGTGCCGTACTTCTCGCTGGTCCTGGTTCCCGGGGCGCAACCCATCGTTGACGCCCGACTCGACGGGATGGTGACGGTCGTCGGTCTGGGCCCGGGCCACCACGATTGGACGACTACCGAGGTGCGTCAGGAACTGGCGCGCGCCACCGACCTCATCGGCTACGGCCCGTACCTGGATCGCATCCCCGCCCGAGACGGCCAGGTCCGTCACGCCAGCGACAACCGCGACGAACCCGCACGCGCCGAACTGGCCTTCAAACTCGCGGCGAGCGGCCGTCGGGTCGCGGTCGTGTCCTCCGGAGACCCCGGTGTGTTCGCGATGGCTGCGGCGGTGATGGAAGAGGCCCGCGCGTGGCCCGATGTCACGGTCCGAGTACTTCCGGCGATGACCGCGGCACAGGCGGTCGCGAGCCGGGTGGGAGCACCCCTGGGGCATGACTATGCGGTGATCTCGCTGTCCGATCGTCTCAAACCCTGGGAGATCATCGAATCCCGGCTACGTGCCGCGGCGGCGGCAGATCTCGTGCTCGCCGTGTACAACCCGGCCTCGAAGTCGCGGACATGGCAGGTGGCATCCATGCGCGATGTGCTGCTGGAACACCGCGACCCCGCGACGCCTGTCGTACTGGGACGCGATGTCGGCGGCGCAGGAGAATCCGTGCGAGTGACGACACTGGGCGAGCTGGACCCGTCAACGGTCGACATGCGCACCCTGCTGATCATCGGGTCCTCACAGACTCAGTGGCAGGACACCGATTCCGGGCCTCAGGTCTTCACACCTCGGCGGTATCCCGCTCCGTAACCCATTGCTGCGCCGCGTCCACGGTCGTCACCGTGTAAACGTTATCCGGCAAAGCGGGCCTTTCGATCATCACGACGGGAATGCCCAGCGCCGCAGCGGCTTCCAACTTCGCGGAGGTCATCGTTCCCCCACTGTTCTTGGTGACCAGAACCTCGATCTCATACTGGCGCATGAGCTCGGTCTCCTCGTCGAGCGAGTATGGCCCCCGGGACAACAACACATGGTGCCGCTCGGGTAGCTCATCGGCGGGCACCGGCTCTACCACGCGGATCAGAAACCAGGCGTCCGAAAACAGGAACGCCCCGATGCTTGAGCGCCCCGAGGTGAGGAACACCCGCGAAAAACCCTGCGCCACCACCGCATCCTTGGCCTCGGCCGCGGAGGACACCACGGTCGCATCTCCTGCCGGCCAGGGCGGGCGGCGCAGGACGAGATGTGGGATGGCCAGCCGCCCGCAAGCCGCTGCGGCGTTCTCGGTGATTGTCGCGGCGAACGGGTGGGTGGCATCGACCACCGCATCAATATTGTTGTCCAACAACCATTTCCGTAGCCCCACCTCGCCACCGAAACCTCCGATGCGCAGCCGGCCCGCCGGTACCGCCGGGTTGCGCACCCGCCCCGCGAGCGAGGTGATGACGTCGAACCGGGGGGCGAGCCGTTCGGCCAACTCGCGTGCCTCTGCCGAACCTCCGAGGATCAAGACCCTCCTTAGTGCTTCCATCAGTGCGAAGCCCCTCTATGCCGTCCCGCCGAGTACAGATAA
Organism: Mycobacterium sp. NGS15; assembly: GCF_059813245.1. Lineage (NCBI taxonomy): Bacteria > Bacillati > Actinomycetota > Actinomycetes > Mycobacteriales > Mycobacteriaceae > Mycobacterium > Mycobacterium sp. NGS15. The sequence goes on from NZ_JCALEF010000007.1 coordinate 95,813, forward strand.
CTGTCGGTAAAACCCTCTGCCGCAAGCGCCTTCCCCACGAAGATGACCGCCGTCTTGGCGACGCCCGCTTCCGCCATCTGCCCGGCGATGTCCGCAAGGGTGCCGCGAAGGATGATCTCTGATGGCCAGCTGGCGTACGCGACGACAGCAACCGGCGTCTCCGGCGGATACCCCCCGGCGACGAGATCGGCTACGACGGTATCGATTTGAGCCGCCGCCAGGTGCAATGCCAGCGTCGCCCCCGGCGCGGCAAGAGTGCGCAGATCTTCGCCCGCCGGCATCGCGGTGGACAACGTCGAGACCCGGGTGATCGTCACAGTCTGCGCAACGCCGGGGACGGTGAGCTCGGTGCCCAATGCCGCCGCGGCAGCGGCGAAGGCCGGAACACCCGGCACGATCTCATGGCCGATGCCGAGCGCGTCCAGCCGACGGCACTGTTCGGCGACCGCGCTGTACAGCGAGGGGTCACCCGAGTGCAGTCGAGCGACATCCAATCCCTGTGCGTCGGCGCCGGTTATCTCCTCGATGATGGCGTCCAAGGTGAGGGGCCCGGTGTCGATGATCCGGGCGTCCGGCGGGCACACGTCCAAAAGGTCACGCGGCATGATCGATCCCGCGTACAGGCAGACCGGGCACCGCTGCAGAATGCGCTGCCCGCGTACGGTGATGAGGTCGGCGGCACCCGGCCCGGCACCGATGAAGTAGACCGTCATGGCTTTTCCGCGCTCCATTGAGTGACAGGCAGCCGGGATCTCCAGCTGGTGAAGCCCCCGAGGGGGGCGGCATCCTCGACGCGGTACCGGCGCAGCTCTCCCCCGTGGCCGGAATACCATCGCAATAAAAGCGCTTCCGATTCCGCGGTCACCGCATTGACGACAATCCGGCCTCCACGCGGTAGCCGCTCCCAGCAGTGTTCAAGCAATCCTGGCCCGGTAACGCCGCCACCGACGAAGATCGCATCCGGAGCGGTGGCCTGCTCGAAATCCTTTGGTGCCGAGCCGAAAACCTCGATATCGACGCCGAATTTCGTCGCGTTGGCCGCGATGGCAGCCCGTCGCGACGGCTGGATCTCAAAGGCCGAGGCGCTACAGCCGGTGCCACTACGCGACCATTCGATCGCGATGCTGCCCGATGCCGCGCCCACGTCCCACAGCCGCTGGCCCGGCCGCGGCGCCAGCGACGCCAAAGTGACTGCCCGGATCTCGCGCTTGGTGATCTGTCCATCATGTTCGAACACACTCTCGGGCAGCCCCGCGACCAGCGGCAGGACTGTGACATCCGCTGCCGGAACATATTCGACGGCAATGACATTCAATGCATCACCGGATGAATGACTCCACTCACAGGCAACCCCGGCGAAGGAACGCTCGGCGGCACCGCCCAGTTGTTCCCAGACCGTCAGTTGTGAAGCACCGAGCTCGGAGTCGGTCAGGGTTCGCGCTAGCTCGCCCGGGGTGTTGGCATTGCGGCTCAGCACCACGGCACGCCCACCGTATCTGCGGGCCGAGTCGGCCGGTGCGTTCACCAGGCTGATGACCTCGACATCGTTCACCGCCCAACCCATTCGGGCACAAGCCAACGACACACTGGATACGTGCGGAAACACCCGCACCCGCTCGGCGCCGAACAGCCGGGTCAGGGTGGTGCCGACGCCGTGCAACATGGGATCACCGCTGGCAAGGACGTGGACATCGCCGAGACCGTCGAACATGGTGGGCAACGCGGGCAGCAGCGGAGAAGGCCATACTCGACATTCGGCAGCCAGGGATTCTTCCGCGAGAAGTTCCAGCTGGCGCAGTGAGCCGAAAATGACTGATGCACGCTGCAATTCATGGCGAGAACGCGCCGAAAGCCCGTCGACTCCGTCCGCGCCTATCCCGACCACGGTAATCATCTCTGCTCGACCCTCCTCGTCCGAGGCCGGGAACTCATCGCGGCATCCTGCGCCATACAGACGACGGTACCCACCGCATGATGAATGCCAGCGTTCCCAGTGCTCGCGGAATCCACACGGTGCGCTTCCCGCGCCGCAATGCCCGCACGGTCGCCTCCGCCACCTGGGGCGGTGTACTCGCCAACGGCGCCGGTGACATGCCCGCCGCCATCCGGCCGATCACGAAGCCGGGGCGCGCGATCAACAGATGCACACCGGAACCGTGCAGGGCGTCGGCCAGCCCACTCGCGAAACCGTCCAGGCCCGCCTTGGCGGACCCGTATACGTAATTCGCACGCCGCACTCGCCATCCGGCGATCGACGAGAACACCACCAACGCGCCGCGGCCGGCGCCGCGCATGCGAACGGCCAGCTGAGTCAACAACGCGACCTGTGCCACGTAATCGATGTGCACGATCGCCGCCGCATGGGCGGGATCTGTTTCTGCCCGGGCCTGATCGCCGAGCAGCCCGAACGCGAGGACCGCCACGTCAATGGCCCCATGTCGCTCGATGATCGCGGCCAACACCGACTCGTGGGTATCAAGCCGGTCGGCATCAAACTCGACGCGGTCGACGGCAACGGCACCGGCCGCACGGACGCGCCGTTCCTCGTCGTGCAGGTCATCGGCCCGGCGCGCCCCCAGGACCACGGTGTTTCCGGGCGCGAGGCGAGTGGCAACCTCGAGCCCGATTTCGCTGCGGCCACCGAAAATCACCACCGTCGACGGTCGTCCCGCAAGCGGATATTCCCCAAGCTGGCCGGAGTGTCGCACCGTGTCGGTCACGTCAGCGATTATGTCCTGCGCTAGCGTGAGAGTTGATGCCGAACACCCCTACGACTCGACTTACCGACGATGCGCTGGCTTTCCTCTCCGAGCGCCATCTCGCGATGCTGACCACGCTGCGGCAGGACAACAGCCCGCATGTGGTGGCTGTCGGTTTCACCTTTGACCCCGCCACCCACATCGCGCGGGTCATCACCACGGGCGGGTCGCAGAAGGCTGTCAACGCCGAGCGCGGTGGCCTCGCGGTGCTGAGTCAGGTCGACGGTGCCCGTTGGCTCTCCCTGGAGGGTGCGGCCACCGTCGTCACCGACAAGGAAGCCGTGCGCGATGCCGAGCTGCGTTACGCGCAGCGCTACCGCACCCCACGCGTCAACCCGCAGCGGGTAGTCATCGAGGTCAAAATCGAGCGGGTGCTGGGCTCCTCGGATCTGCTGAACCGCGGCGACACCCCGGCTGATTAGCGGCCGAGCGGTACCACCGTGAGGCCGTGTGGCCGTGAGTTCACCGACTCACAACCGTTTTCGGTGACGATGACGATGTCCTCGATCCGTGCGCCCCACAGTCCCGGAAAGTAGATACCCGGCTCGATACTGAAAGCCATGCCCGGCTCCAGAATCAGGTCGTTGCCCTCGACGATGTACGGCTCTTCGTGTACCGATAACCCGATGCCGTGTCCGGTCCGATGCACAAATGCCTCGCCCATCCCCGCCTCGACGAGAACCTGACGCGCAGCGGCATCCACGGACTGGGCGCTTACGCCGGGGCGGGCAGCCCGAACCGCAGCCTGCTGCGCCTGCTCAAGAATCGAAATCCGTTGAGCCACATCCGGGTCAGGGGCACCAATGCTGTAGGTGCGAGTGCTATCGGAGTTGTAGCCCGGCTCGTAGCTGCCACCGATATCCACCACGACGATGTCCCCGGCCTGCAGCTCACGGTCGGAGGACTCGTGGTGCGGGTCGGCCCCGTGCGGGCCGGAGCCCACGATGATGAACGCAACCTCCGAATGCCCCTCGGCCACAATCGCTTCAGCGATATCGGCGGCCACCTGCGCCTCTGTGCGCCCCGGCACCAGGAGCTCGGGCACCAGCGCGTGCACCCGGTCGATAGCGCTACCGGCCTTGCGCAGCGCGTCGATCTCGGAGGCGTCCTTGACCATGCGCAGTCGGCGCAGCACCCCGGTGGCCAGCACCGGCACCGACCCGATCAGTTCGGTGAGCGGCAGCAGGTGCAGTGCGGGCATCGACTCGGTGACTGCCACGGTTCCTGACAGAGCACTGCCCGTCGAACCCACTGCCGCATGCACCAGCGCGTAGGGATTCTCCCCGTCGACCCAGTCGCTGATCGGGATGTCGAGGTCGCCGATCGCCGAATCCTGCAGGGCCGCAAGTTCCATCCGGGGAGCGACCACGGTGGGCGTTCCCGAGGCGGGCACCACCAGCGCGGTGAGCCGCTCAAAGGTCTGCGCGCGCGACCCTGTCAGGTACCTCAGGTCGTATCCGGGTGTGATAACCAGACCCGCTACCCCCGCGGCGGTGGCCTCCTGTGCGGCTCGCTGCAGGCGAGTGGCGTACACATCGGATTCGAAACGCTGGGCTGCCATACGGTCCAGGCTATCTGGCATAGGTTGGGTGCCGTGTCTGAAGACCCATCTGATGCTCTTGGCGCCAGCGCCTCACCGCATGAGCGACCCGTCCTGCTCCTCGACGGTGCCAGCCTGTGGTTCCGTTCGTACTTCGGAGTCCCCGATTCCATCAAGTCCCCCGACGGCAGACCCGTCAACGCCGTCCGCGGGTTCCTCGACACGGTGTCGCAGCTCGTCACCCTCCACCGGCCCCATCGGCTGGTGGTGTGCCTGGACCTGGACTGGCGTCCGGCCTGGCGGGTGGCGGCCATCCCGTCGTACAAGGCGCATCGCGTCGTGGAGGAGATCGCGACAGACGTTGACGTCGAAGAAGTGCCGGACGAGCTGACACCCCAGGTCGACATGATCGCCGACATGCTGGATGCGTTCGGTATCGCCTCGGCCGGCGCGCCGGGATTCGAGGCCGACGACGTGCTGGGCACCCTCGCGGCGACCGAACGCCGCGACCCCGTGATCGTGGTCAGCGGTGACCGCGACTTGCTACAGGTGGTCAGCGATGCCCCGGTACCGGTGCGCGTCTTCTACATGGGACGCGGATTCGCCAAGGCCACATTGTTCGGCCCGGCCGAGGTGTCCGAGCAGTACGGAGTGCCTGCCGCGCGTGCCGGTGCGGCGTACGCGGAGCTGGCCCTGCTGCGCGGCGACCCGTCCGACGGCCTGCCCGGGGTCGCCGGCGTGGGTGAGAAGACCGCAGCCAAACTTCTCGCTGAATACGGGTCACTGGCCGGGATCCTCGCGGCGACCGCCGATCCAAAATCGGCGCTGCCCAAGGCGGTACGCGCCAAGCTGCTGGCGGCGTCCGCCTACACCGCGGCGGCCGAAGCTGTGGTGCGAGTCGCGGTGGATGCTCCGGTGACGATCGATCGGGACAGCGACGCCCTGCCCCTGACCGCCCACGATCCACGGCGGGTCGCCGAACTGGCCGCCGAATTGGGCATCGGGTCGGCGATCAAGCGCCTGCAGAAAGCGCTCGACGGACTCCCCTAAAACACAAAAACGCCGAGTGGGCGGATCTGCCCACTCGGCGTTTTCGCGGGAACCGATTTACTTGGGGCGGCCTACCTCGTAGGTGCCCTTGTCATTCTGGAAGGTCACGGTGACCTGGCGCTTGGTGCCGTCAATGCTGACATCGCAGTTGAAGGTGGCGCCCTTCTTCACCTCAGGGTTCTGGCCGTCATTGCACTTGACGTCCTTGACGTTCTTGGCGCCGTATCCGTTGGTCTCGTCGGTGAGAACCTTAGTCACGCCCTCCTGGGCCTTGTTGACGTCCAGGGTCGTGGTCATGGCCCAACCGGGAGCCAGGAAGGCAGTAACCAGCACCACGATCAGGATCACCGCGGCCGCGACGATGCCGCCGATGATCGCGATGGTCTTGGTGGAACGCTGCGGCTTACCGGCACCGAACTGCGGGAACGGCTGTCCCTGCTGCTGCCCGTACTGGCCCGGGTAGCCGGGCTGCTGTCCGTACTGCCCCGGCTGACCGTAGGCGCCGGGCTGTCCGAACTGACTCGGCTCGCCGAATCCCTGCTGACCGGGCTGGCCGAACTGACTCGGATCCCCAAATCCACCAGCCGGGAAACCCGGCTGCTGGTACTGCGGATACTGCTGTCCCTGACCGTAGGCCGGCTGCTGCCAGCCCTGCTCGCCCTGTTGCGCCGGATCTGAGGATTGCGGTGTCTGCCAGGGCTCTTGGCCTTGCCCAGGTTGCGGCGCCCACTGCCCGCCGGGTTCCGTTCCCTGTGGACCGCTCATCGTTCCTCCCGTGTCGCGACATTGTTACTTACCGGTGTTGGTTACCGATGTGAAAGCGTGCTGACGCTCCACCTTAGCGTTTGCTCGACCTTATGTGCCATCAACGGCGACGACGCCACGCCGCACGTCGGCGACCGCGGCCCTCGCCACCGAGCGCACCGCGGTGTCCGGTGCAGCCTTGTTGATTTGGTCGAGCAGATCAACCACTTGCCGGCACCACCGCACGAAATCACCTGCCGGCAGCGCGGTCCCCGTATCTCCGGCCGCCTCCAGCGATGCCGCCAGATCTCCGGTGGTCGCCCATCGGTACACCGCCGTGACGAAGCCCTCATCGATCTCGCGTGTGGGCGAGAGCTGGTGCTGCTGTTCGTCGCGGCGCAGCCAGGCCAAAGCCCGGTGGGTCTCGGCGAGTGCCGCCCGCAGCGCGGCCGTTGGCGCCTCGCCCGTCACCGACACCGCGTCACCTCGCGACTCATACAGCACGGCGGATGCCACGGCCGCCAGTTCCGGGGGTTTGAGCCCCGCCCACAGCCCGCGCCGCAGACATTCGGCCACCAGCAGATCGCTTTCGCTGTAGATACGGGCCAGCAGCATGCCGTCCTCGGTGACCTTCATACCGAGCTCGGCGCTGTCCTCGACATATCCGCGTTCGGTCAGCAGCGCCAGGATGCGGTCAAAAGTGCGCGCGAGTGAATTGGTAGCCGCGGACACCTTCTTCTGCAGTTGAGCGTTATCGCGTTCGATGCGCAGATAGCGCTCTGCAGTCCGTGCCAGCTCCTCGCGGTTGGGGACGCGATGCACCGGATGCTGCCGGATTTCATGACGCAACCGTTCGACCTCGGCTCCGAGATCTGAGCCGCCGGCCTCCGTACCGTTCTTACGGCCCTTCACGGTTTGCGGCCTGCGTACCCGGCCGTCGTCCAGCGCTGATCGCAGGGCCGCGGCCACATCACGTCGCACCTTGGGCTGACGATGCTCGACACGCTTGGGCAGCGCGATGGATCCGAGCGGTTCGGCGCCTGCCGAGTAGTCCGCCGACGAAATCCGGCCGGCCCAACGGTGTTCGGTCAAAACCAAAGGACGAGGATCGTCGTCGTCGTTGGCCGGTTCCAGCACGACGGCCACGCCATTGCGGCGGCCATGTGGGATCGCGATGACATCACCCCGCTTGAGCGCGGCCAGGGCATCGTTGGCCGCACCGCGACGTTCGAGCCGTGATGCGCGCGCGGCGGCACGCTCGCGCTCGGTCAGGTTACCGCGCAATCGGACGTACTGCAGGACCGAACCATCGTGTCCGTCAAGCTCATTGGCGATCTCATCCAGCATTTTCTGACCACGTTCGATACCGCGCACCAATCCCACCACCGAGCGGTCCGCCTGGAACTGCGCGAAGGATCTCTCCAGTAGTTCACGCGCCGGATCGGGGCCCATGCGGTGCACCAGATTGATCGTCATGTTGTACGACGGCGCAAAGGAACTGCGTAACGGAAAGGTGCGTGTGGAGGCCAGTCCCGCGATCTCGCTGGGCTCCACCTCGGGCGTCCACAACACGACGGCGTGCCCCTCGACGTCGATTCCGCGCCGGCCGGCACGCCCCGTCAACTGGGTGTACTCCCCGGGAGTCAATGACGCGTGCTGCTCCCCGTTGAACTTCACCAACCGCTCCAGCACCACCGTGCGCGCGGGCATATTGATACCCAATGCCAGTGTCTCGGTGGCGAATACCGCCTTCACGAGCCCCTTGGTAAACAGCTCCTCGACGGTGTGCCGGAACACCGGCAGCATGCCTGCATGGTGAGCGGCAATACCGCGCAGCAGCCCCTCGCGCCACTGCCAGTACCCGAGCACCTCCAAGTCGCCCTCGGGCAGCCCTTCGGTGCGGCGGTCGATGACGGCGACGATCTCCCGCCGTTCTTCCTCGGTGGTCAGACGCAACCGGGACCGCAGGCATTGAGCCACAGCACCATCACATCCGGCGCGCGAAAAGATGAACGTGATCGCCGGAAGCAGCCCGTCCTCGTCGAGCCGGGTGATGACTTCGGGTCGCGACGGCGGGCGGTAGAGGGTGGGAGGTCTCCCCGAACCCTGGTTCGGCCCTCCCTGATGTGGCCGTCGGCGTGGGCGGTCGAAGTCGGCAAAGCGATCGGCCTGGCGCCGCTGGGCTATGTAGCGCGTGAGCTCCGGATCGACCTGAGATGGATTACCGGCCCCACCCGATGCTCTTCGCCCAAGAGGCTCATCGCCCTCGAACAGGTCGAACAGCCGCCGCCCGACTATGACGTGCTGCCACAAGGGAACCGGCCGGGTCTCATCGACCACCACGGTGGTGTCTCCGCGGACCGTCTTAATCCAGCCCCCGAATTCCTCGGCGTTGCTCACCGTGGCCGACAAACTGGCCAAGGCAACATCCTCGGGCAGATGCAGGATCACCTCTTCCCAGACCGCACCGCGGAATCGGTCGGCCAGGAAGTGCACCTCATCCATCACGACGTACGAAAGACCATGCAGTGCAGGAGAATCCGCGTACAGCATGTTTCGCAGCACCTCGGTGGTCATCACCACCACCGGGGCATCGGAGTTGACCGACGAATCTCCGGTCAGTAGGCCGACTCTCTCCGGCCCGTACACCGACACCAGGTCGTTGTACTTCTGATTACTCAGTGCCTTGATAGGGGTGGTGTAGAAGCATTTGCGGCCGGCCGCCAGGGCCAGGTGTACCGCGAATTCTCCGACGATGGTCTTGCCCGCGCCGGTAGGCGCACAGACCAGCACGCCGTGGCCGCTCTCCAGCGCGGTACACGCGCGCACCTGGAACGGATCGAGAGCGAAACTCAGCCCTTGGGAAAACGCACTAAGTTCGGTTCCGATGCTGGTCACTTGCCCATGTTGTCAAACCGCTCGGGAGGACCGATCGGTTCGGGCGCGGTGATGGCCTCGGGCGCGTCCAATGCGGAGGCCTCGTCATCACTGAGCTCCTGTGCGGCCTCCCGCCTGGCTTTGCGTTTGTCGTGCACACGAGCGACCTGGATGGAGAACTCCAGCAGCAGTGTCAAGGCAAGGCCCAGCGCCGTCATCGAGAACGGATCGGCTCCCGGCGTCGCAAAGGCCGCGAAGACGAACAGGCCGAAGATGATGCCGCGCCGCCAATTCTTGAGCTTGGCGTAGGGCAGCATCCCGACGAAATTCAGCATGATGAGCAGCAGCGGGAATTCGAAACTGACACCGAATACCAGCAGCAGATTGATCAGGAAGCTGAAGTACTCGTCACCCTTGAGCCCGGTGACCTGAACATCGCTGCCCACTGTCAGGAGGAAGTGCAGGGCCTTGGCCAGCACCAGATAGGCCAGGAACGCGCCGGTGACGAACAGCACGGCCGCCGCGGTCACGAAGATGACACCGAACTTGCGTTCGTTGCGGTACAGGCCCGGGGTGATGAAACGCCAGATTTGATACAGCCACACCGGGCAGGCCAGCACCACACCGGCCGTCAGCCCAACCTTGAGGCGCAGCATGAACTGCTCAAAGGGCGCGGTGGCCAAGAGGCGGCAGGCGCCGTCGGCACTGAGATTGGCTCGGGCGCTCGGCGGCAGCGAGCAGTACGGTTCGCGCAGCCATTCACCGAGACTTTCCAGACCGAACATCGTGTGCTCGTACCAGATGAAACCGATGATGGTGGTCAGCAGCACGGCCGCCACCGAGATCAGTAGGCGTGTGCGCAGCTCCTGCAGATGCTCGACGAGCGACATCGTGCCGTCGGCATTCTTGGGTTGTCTGGATTGTCGGCGCAGCCCGAGAGCACCCAGGACCTTATTCATGAACGCATGACCTATCCGGCCGGCCTATCGCGGCGGAACGCGGCTAGGCAGTGGGCTTGTGACCGGGAGTCGATTCGATCGGCGGCGCTTCCACCGCGGTAGCAGGAGGCACTTGCTGCTGCTCCACGGCTTGTGGAGCGTCGGACGCCTTCGCAGCATTTCCCTCGTTTTGCAGTTCTTTGACTTCCGACTTGAAGATCCGCAGCGACTTACCCAGCGAACGCGCGAGGTCGGGCAGCTTCTTCGCCCCGAAGAGCAGCGCGAATACGACGATTACGATTACCCAGTGCATGGGTTGTAGACCGCCCAATGTGGTCACCTCCAGACGTCGTGTATGCCCTGAATGCTACCCCAGGGCCGATTGCGGTCAGCTTGCCTGATAGGCCGTCAGCGCCGCCGCCGCATCAGCGCGTACCCGCCGCGCCAACGACTCCGGTGCCAGCACTCGGATCGCTGAACCGAAACCGAGGACCAGTCGCGCCATCCAGTCCTCGGAGGCGTAGGTCATGGCGGCCTCCACCGACCCATCGGCATGCTGGACACCGGAGGGACGCATCGGGAAGTAATCGAAGACCCAGGATGCGCTCGGACCGACCAGCACCGTTGCCGCGGGAAGCGAGGGGTCCGCCTCGAACAAACCGGTGTCGGTGGCCGTCTGGACCGCGGGTGCGGGGGGCGCCGCGCGCTGGTCGAGAACCTCGGCCTGTTCAATCCTGTCGAACCGGAACAACCGCACGCCCTCCGATGCGCGACACCAGGCCTCCAGGTAGCTGTGATCTCCTACCACCGCGATGCGTACGGGGTCGACAATCCGCTCCGACAACGCATCTCGCGATGCCGAGTAGTACTCGATGCGCAATGCCTTGCCCTTGCGCACCGCCGAGCGTACGGCGGACACCGCCGCGGACTCGACCGCGTCGGAGAGCGGGGGGTATGTCCCGCCGGCGGGGGTTTCGTCGACGGCCCCGACAGCGTCCTCGATTTTGGCGATAGCGCTGCGCGCGGCCTCCGGGTCGACAGTGCCGGGCATGTCCAGCAGCGCACGCAGGGCGACCAGCAATGCCGTCGCCTCCGGCGAAGTGAGACGCAGCGGGCGGTCGATACCGGCCGAGAACGTGACCTCGATGCTCTCCTCGGAGAAGGAGAGATCGATCAGATCGCCGGGACCATAACCGGGCAGACCGCACATCCACAGCTGGTTCAGATCGGCCATCAACTGTTTGGTGGTGACACCGAGATCGGCTGCGGCTTCGGCGGCACTGATACCCGGATTGGCCTGGAAGTACGGAACCATGTTCAGTAACCGCGTCAGGCGATTCGACAGTTCGGTCATGCCGTGACTCCATGAGATCCTCTTCGCGCAAGCGGTTCATCCTCCGCATGCTCCTGAAGACGAGCGATGACTTCTTCGCGCACCTGCGCCGGCTCCAACGCGACTGCATCGGCACCGTGGGAAGCAATCGAGCGAACCAGCCGGTCGGGTGAGGCCACCTCGATTTCGACCACATCGCCATCGCGCTCCCCCAGCCGTCGTGGTTCGACGACAGCACCCATCCGGCGCAGCTCCTGGGCGCGTCCTTCGGCGATCCACACCCGCGCGGTGATCCGCACCGGGCCGTCGCCGACGGCCCTAGCCACGATGGCGCGCAGGTCCACCCCTTCGGGGCGCCGTACCGTCCCCGGTTTGTCGAGCATCGTGACGTCCTCCCCGATGCGGGAGAGCCGGAAAGTGCGGGTCGCGTTCCGATCCCGATCATGGCCGACGAGGTACCAGCGGCCGCGGTCGGTGATCACGCCCCATGGCTCGACGGTGCGCGTGACGTAGGGCTCGGCGCGCGACGGCCGGTGCCCGAACTGCACAGACTGACCGGAGTCGATGGCGGAGAGCAAGATTCGCAGTACGGATTCCGATCCGCGGCCGCCTGGCATGGCTAAGTTTGTCGTGGAGCCCACCACCGAGACGTTCTCGGCGGCCGGGTCCACGTCCACCCCCGCGGCGCGCAGCTTCATCAGCGCGCCCTGCGCGGCGGTGACCAGCTCCGGCGACTGCCACAGCTGGGTGGCTACCGCGACAGCCGCGGACTCGTCGGCGGTGAGGGTGATATCAGGTAGCTCGTAGGCGTCGCGGCGGATGCGATATCCCTCGGTGGCGTCGAAGGACGACACCTTCCCCGTCTCCAGCGGGATGCCCAGATCGCGCAGTTCGTTTTTGTCGCGCTCGAACATCCGGCTGAAGGCCTCGTCGCTCGGCGAGTCCGAATAACCGGCCACCGAGGTACGGATGCGTTCTGCGGTGACATAGGTGCGGGTGGACAGCAGACAGATCACCAGGTTCATCAACCGCTCGACTTTGGAGACCGCCACGGCGGCAAGCTTAGAGGACGACGGCGCGTTTCCTGCCAGCACTTTAGGGGGTGTTGCGAAAGTTTGTTCGAAGTGCGACGGGAAGCCCCGAGATCGAAGGGATCGCTACATGCTGGCGATGAGCCGTTCCACCCGCTCGTCGACGGACCGGAACGGGTCCTTACACAACACCGTGCGCTGCGCCTGGTCATTGAGCTTGAGGTGTACCCAGTCCACGGTGAAATCTCGGCCGGCCTCCTGAGCGGCGGTGATGAAATCTCCGCGCAGCTTGGCGCGGGTGGTCTGCGGCGGCTGGTCGACGGCGGCCTTGATCTCCTCGTCGGTGGTGACACGCGCGGCCAATCCCTTGCGCTGCAGCAGGTCGAACACGCCCCGGCCGCGCTTGATGTCGTGATAGGCAAGATCCAGCTGGGCGATCTTCGGGTCGGACAGCTCCATGTTGTAGCGGTCCTGGTAGCGCTGGAACAGTTTGCGCTTGATCACCCAGTCGATCTCGGTGTCAACCTTCGAGAAGTCCTGGCCCTCAACGGCATCCAATGTGCGACCCCACAGTTCCACAACCTGCTCAACCTGTGCGTTTGGTTCGCGGGTGTTCAGATGCTCGACCGCGCGGGCGTGGTACTCGCGTTGGATGTCCAGCGCGCTGGCCTGACGTCCCCCGGCGAGCCGGACGGGGCGACGGCCGGTGAGGTCATGGCTGACCTCACGGATGGCGCGGATCGGGTTATCCAGCGAGAAGTCCCGGAAGGCGACGCCACTTTCGATCATCTCCAGCACCAGTGCCGCGGTACCCACCTTGAGCATGGTGGTCGCCTCGGACATGTTGGAGTCGCCGACGATGACGTGCAGTCGCCGGTACTTCTCGGCGTCCGCATGCGGCTCGTCGCGGGTGTTGATGATGGGACGGCTACGCGTCGTCGCCGAGGACACGCCTTCCCAAATGTGTTCGGCGCGTTGCGACAAGCAGAAGGTCGCCGCCTTGGGCGTTTGCAGTATCTTGCCCGCGCCACAGATCAGCTGGCGGGTCACCAGGAATGGCAGCAACACATCGGAAATCCGGGAGAACTCCCCCGCCCGCACGATGAGGTAGTTCTCGTGGCAGCCGTACGAGTTGCCCGCGGAGTCTGTGTTGTTCTTGAACAGGTAGATGTCGCCGCCGATGCCCTCATCGGACAGGCGCTGCTCGGCGTCGATGAGCAGGTCCTCCAGGACGCGCTCACCGGCACGATCATGGGTGACCAGCTGGACCAGGCTGTCGCATTCGGCGGTGGCGTACTCGGGGTGGCTGCCCACATCGAGGTAGAGCCGTGCGCCATTACGCAGGAAGACGTTGGAACTGCGGCCCCAGGACACCACGCGACGGAACAGATAGCGGGCCACTTCGTCCGGGCTCAGGCGCCGGTGGCCGTGAAATGTGCACGTGACGCCGAACTCGGTCTCGATCCCCATAATTCGACGCTGCACACTATCGAGCCTACTGTGTGAGGCCATCGGGAGCGGGGAGGCTGGCCTTTCTCAGAACCTTCTGTCTGGGTATCTCAGCAGCACGACCGACGATCCGATACGGTTCGGTGCGGGTTGGGCCCGGTTTCCGCACGCCGTATTGGCACACAACGACAAGGTTTCGACGATGCATATTGCGCTGTTCACCGATCTTCATCCCGAGAGCCTGGGTGGGGCGCAGATCTCGGTGGCCCGGCAGCGTCACGGCCTCGAGCGGCTGGGGCACAAGGTGACGGTGTTCACCGCACCACTGGCCCACACCGTCGACCCGGATCCGAACGTCGTCGAGGTCAAGCCCGTGCCTTTCGTGGCGGAGGCGATGCGCAAGCTCGGCAAACACGACGACTTCACCTTCGTATGGCCCGGAGCGGCGAACAAGGAGTTGATCGACAGGGAGCTTCGCGCCCGCGGACCCATCGACATCATCCATAGCCAGGGCGACCTGGGCGTCTGCATCGCCGGCGTGGAAGCCGCCCGCCGCAATGGCATCCCGGTGGTGCAGACCAAGCACACCCGGTACGACGTGTACTTCGAGAAGGCCAGCCCCAATCCCCTGCTGCTGGCGTGGATCTTCAGTCAAATGCAGGAGCGCCACCTGCCCAGGGATTTCCACCTGACGACGGTGCAGGAGTCCGCCGCATCGCGGCGGGCATGGCAGCTGATGATGGCTCAGGCACAGGCCGTGGACCACGAGATCACCCCGACGACGCACTTCGCCCAGGCACTCACCGACCGCGGTCTGCGCCGGCCCATCTCGGTGGTCTCCAACGGCGTCGACGACGAGCTGGTGGACATCGCTCGCGAAGCCGCGGACGACAAGCCGACCGACGAGGAGCCGCTGCGGCTGATCTGGTGCGGACGCCTGTCCCCCGAAAAGCGGGTGCTGGAGGCCGTGAAGGCAGCCACTCAGGTCAAGAACTGTGTCATGGACATCTACGGCGACGGTCACCTCGAACACGCCATCAAGAAGTACGTCGATTCCCACGGAGCCTCCAACCGGATCCGGCTGCGCGGCCGCGTCAGCCAGGACAGCTGCCTGGCGGCGATGGGAGCCAGTAGCGCTCTGTTGTTCACGTCCTATGGTTTCGACACTCAGGGACTGGTTCTGCTGGAAGCTATTTCGATGTCGACCCCGGTTATCTTCTGCGACGAAATCCTTGGCGAGTCGGTGCCCGACGGCGCTGGCCTCGTGACAGAGAACGAGTCCGTCGAGGCAATCGCGGCGGCCATCCGCGCACTGGCCGATGACCGCGGCAAGCTGCGGCAGATGACCGAGATTGTCGCCGCGCACCAGGACGCGCCGCGGCAGTCGCTGCAGACCGAGAAGATCGTCGCCATCTATAACGATGTGCTGAAGAAGGCCAACGCCTGATCGCCTGAAGCCGCATAGGCTGGCCGGGTGGATTTCTCCGAATACTCCCGACACGACGCCACCGGCCTGGCCGAGCTGGTCGCCACCAAGCAGGTCACCCCTGCCGAGCTGCTGGCCGCGGCCCGCGCCCGGTCCGTAGCGGTCAACGATGACATCAGCGCCATCGTCCGGACCATCCCCGAGGCCGATCAGCAGGTCGCCGGGGAACTGACCGGACCGTTCGCCGGAGTGCCTTTTCTCATCAAAGACCTCGGCCAGGACTACAAGGGACACCCGACGTCGGCAGGGTGCCGGGCGTTGTCCACACGCCCCGCGCCGGAACACTCCACCATCGTGCAGCGCTGGCTCGACGCCGGTCTCGTCATCTTCGGCAAGACCAACACCCCCGAGTTCGGCTCGAAGGGCATCACCGAGCCGGAACTCTTTGGGCCAAGCCGTAATCCGTGGGATCTGAACCGCACCCCGGGCGGGTCCTCGGGCGGTTCCGCGGCCGCCGTGGCCGCGGGGATCGTGCCGGTGGCAGGCGCCAGCGACGGGGGCGGGTCGATCCGTATTCCCGCGGGGTGCTGTGGCCTGGTGGGCCTCAAACCCGGTCGCGGTATCACCCCGATGGGGCCGGGGGCCGGCGAGCCCATGCACGGTGCGGCGGTCAGCGGCACCGTGTCACGAACCGTCCGCGATACCGCCGCGATGCTCGACATCATCGCCGGACCCGAGCCCACGTCACCGTATCTGCCCGCGATGCCCGAGGATTCGTATGCCTCGCAGGTGGGCCGGGATCCCGGCAAGCTGCGAATCGGGGTGCGCATCCCCACCGTCATCACCCCGAATCCCGATCCTGCCGCGGTGGCCGCGGTCGAGGCCACCGTGCGCATCCTGACTCACCTGGGCCACGAGGTGGAAGAGGTGAGCGCCCCCTACGACGACGGGCAGCTCGCCCGCGATTTCCTGCTGACCTGGTTCGTGCATGCGGCTTACGAGGTGGACGACACCAAGCGGCTCACGGGAGCAGGCGACGAGGGGTTCGAACGCGACACCTTGCTCATCGCCGCTCTGGGCCGGGCCACCAGCGGTCCCGATTACGTTGCGGCCGTGGAGCGCCGACACAACTATGTGCGGGACCTGGCCACCTTCTTCGGCGACTACGACCTCCTGCTCACGCCCACGCTCGCCAAGGCCCCGCCGCGGATCGGCGAGTTCAATCTCCCGGCGCCGCTGGCGGCGGTATCCGATCTCTTGCTGCGCACCAAGACGGCCCGCCTGCTCAAGTACGCGAACATCGTCGACAGCATGATCAACGACAACCTCGGCTGGGTCCCCTACACCCAGTTGGCGAATCTCACTGGCCGCCCGGCAATTTCCTTGCCGTTGTATCAGACACCGGAGGGCCTGCCGCTCGGCGTGCAGTTCGTCGCGCCACTGGGCGGCGAATCTCTGCTCATCCGGCTGGCCGCTCAGCTCGAAGCGACCGAGCCGTGGGCACACCGGCGCCCCACCCTCTAGCGCGGTAATGTGGACGCCGGGCGTGCAGGAGCGCCCGGTGTCCGCCCGAAGAGGCTCAGCCTCCCTGCCTTCGTTGACGTGGTTTACCCGACCTCTTCTCACACCTGGTCCCGCGGACATCGGGTTCACGAGAGGAGGCCGTCATGGCCAGCGCCCTTCCCACCAATCCGTCACTGGATCACGTCCGCGATGATGCGCGCACACTTCAGCGTGCGGTGCGAGCCGCGGACCCCGCGGCCATCGACACGGTGCGTCAGTACCACCCACGCCCCGATATCGCCTTGGCGGGTGAGCAATTCGCGCTGCACGATGCGCAGCTGACCATGGCCCGCCGCTACGGATTCACCGGCTGGCCCGCACTGGCGCGCTACGTCGAGCTTGCCGCCGGACTCAGCACCGATCCGAGCGCAGTCCATGAACCGGGCCTGGACACCGCCGACCGGTTCTGCGCCCTCGCCTCGTTGCGGTATGACGAGGACGACGAGCCTCCGCGCTGGCAGGCAGCGGCCGATCTGGTGGCCGCCGATCCCGCGCTGGTGGATCGGCATGTGTGGGCCGCCGCCTCCGCCGCCCACCCGGTCGCGCTCGCGCATCATCTGGCGGCGCAACCGGCACTGGCGAGCACGAGCGGTGGTCCGTACGACTGGCCTCCGCTGATGTACCTGTGCTACGGGCGGGCACCGCTGGGCCGCACCGTGGACGACACGGTGGCCGCGGCGCAGCTTCTTCTCGATGGCGGCGCCGACCCCAACTCGGGATATCTATGGCGTGGGCTGTCCACCCCGTTCACCGTGTTGACGGGAGTGTTGGGCGAGGGAGAGCAGGGTCCCGGACGTCAGCCCCGCCACCCCTTCGCCGATGCGCTGGCCACCGTGCTGCTGCAGCGGGGTGCACACCCGGCGGACCAGCAGGCCCTCTACAACAGGATGTTCCGTCCCGACGATTCGCATCTGGAGTTGCTGTTCTCCCATGGGCTGGCCAATGCCGGCCCCAGCCCTTGGGAGCGTCGCCTGGGCGAGGCCATGGAGACCCGCGAGCAGATGTGGCGGCGGCAGGTCGACTGGGCCGCCAAGCACGGGTTCGCCGACCGTCTGGAGCTGCTCGCACGGAACGGAATCGATACCGCGGGAGCCACTCTCGTGCCGGTCTCCTTCCCCACCGACGTCAATGCCCGCGACGAAGAGGGTGCGACGCCGCTGCACCAGGCGGCCTGGGCCGGTGACCTGGTGCTGATCCGCCGCCTTCTGGAGGCAGGGGCCGATCGCACGATGACCGATACCCGCTTCGGGTCGACACCGCTGCAATGGGCAGAGCACACATATCAGACCGAGGCCGCGGCGCTCCTGCGCGAGCACCCACACAAGGGCTAGGCGGCCGCGGCTTTCACGGCCTTGCCCACCTCGGTGCGCAGTTCGGAGTACTCGGGTGACCGGCGCAGATCGTCGGGGTCGATACCGGTTCTGGGCAGGTTCACCGGGATATCCAGTGCCACTTGCCCTGGACGGCGGGTCAGCACCACGATGCGCGATCCGAGGAACGCGGCTTCGTCGGCGCTGTGTGTGACAAACACCGTGGTGCGGCCCGACTCGGCACTGACCTGACGTACATCCTCTTGGAGGCGTTCTCGGGTGAGTGCGTCGAGCGCCGCGAAAGGCTCGTCGAGCAGAAACAGCGGAGTCTCCGCCGCGAGGGCGCGGGCGATCGCCACTCGCTGCTGTTGACCGCCACTGATCTCCCAGATACGCCGCCCCGCAGTGCCTTCCAGACCAACGCGGGCCAGCAGCTGGTCACGGCGCTGCACCCATCGCTCGCGGGGCACCTTCGCATATTTCAGGGCCAACTCGACATTTCCCCCGACCGTGCGCCAGGGAAACAGGCGCGGCTGCTGGAACACGACCCCCGAGGTGATGCCGGGCGTGGGTGCGTCGCCTGCCACCTGTACGGCCCCTTCGCTCGGCAACTCGAATCCAGCCAGGAGCCGCAGCAGGGTGCTCTTACCGCAGCCCGAGGCCCCGACCAGCACGAGAAAAGTCCCGGGATCGACGGTCAGGTCCACCGGTCCCAATGCCGTCGTCCTGGTTGCACCGCTGCCGTACCGGTGCGTGACACCGCTGATCTGTATCGACCCGCTATTCCGTTCCTCGGCAGCGGTTTCCACATTATCGACTAATGACACCGGGCAGACCCTTCGTGTAGACGGCATTCTCGAACGTCGAAAGCGGCGCCGCAGTGGGGATCTGCTTCTGCTCGGCCAGGAACTGCGACGCGCTCTGCAGATCCACGGCGATATGGCCCGGCTTTCCGTCCTCACCAAGCCATTTCGGCGAGGCGATCTCGCCGGGAGCGAGGTAGATGCCCTGCTTGAGCTGGCCGGCCACCTCCTGCGGGCTGAGCCCGTTCTCCGCGGCGATCGCCTTGGCGGCGGTGCTTGGGTCGTCGTGGATGAGTCTCAGCGCCCGCGCCTGCTGCTGGCGCCACACATCGACAATCTCCGGGTGTGCGTCGGCGAAGGCATTGGCCACCGCGGCGAGGTCCAGGGTGGGCTTGCTCCCCTGGGCCAGCTGTCGGCTGGTGATGAGGTCTCTGCCGTTCTTGCGCACCTGGTCCACCGTGGGCAACCAGGTGTAGACGGCATCCACATCGCCACGATCGAAGGCGGCCAGCGCGGCCTGCGGCTG
Source organism: Mycobacterium sp. NGS15 (assembly GCF_059813245.1). Taxonomy (NCBI): domain Bacteria; kingdom Bacillati; phylum Actinomycetota; class Actinomycetes; order Mycobacteriales; family Mycobacteriaceae; genus Mycobacterium; species Mycobacterium sp. NGS15. Next base: position 115,162 of record NZ_JCALEF010000007.1, read on the forward strand.
CAGGTCCACCAGCTGGACATCCTTGGCCGACAGTCCATTCTGAGCCAATGCGGCCAACAGGCTGTAATGCGCGGTGGAGGCGAACGGGGTACCCACCCGCTTGCCCTTGAGACCGGCGATCGTCGTGACGCCGCTGCGATTGCTGGCCACCAGGGCCTCGTTGTCCCCCGCGACATCCAGGACGAACGCCACGCGGTAGGGGATGTTCAACGGAGCCGACAATCCTCGTGCGAAAGGACTCGAACCCAGGGATCCGAAATCCAATTCCCGGGCGATGAATGCGGTGTTCACGTCGGCGCCCGAGTCGAATCGTGTCCACTTGATGTTGTATTCGGGCAAAGCCGTTTCCAGCCAACGATTTTGCTTGACCACAAGGTCGCCGCTGGGGAAGTTCTGATAGCCGATCCGGATGGTCGGCTTGCCGTCCTGCAGGCCGGAGTGGTCGATGGCGCATCCGGACAACACCCCGATCGCCACCAGCAGCGCTGCCGCGATTCGGCCCGGTCTCATACCTTTCCCCTCCACGGCACCGCACGGCGTTCCACGGCGCGCAATGCCCCGTCGATCACCAGTCCCGAGATCCCGATCGAGAAGATTCCGACGAGCACCACCGGAGTGTTGTTGTAGTTACTGGCGTCTTTCACCAGGCCGCCGATGCCGGGTATGCCGTTGAACAATTCGGCGGCGACCACCGAGGAATAGGCCATACCCACCGCGAGGCGCACTCCGGTGAATGTCTCGGGCAGCGCCGAGGGGATGACGACGTCGCGGACCACCTGCCAGCGGGTGGCGCCCAGGGCGCGGGCGGCCTCCACCAGCCCTACCGGTGCCGCGACCACGGCTGCCGTGGTGGCGACTGCGGCGGGCGGCAGCGCCGCCAACGCCAGCAGGGTGATCTTGGGGGCCTCGTCGATACCCAGCCAGATGACCAACAGGAAGAAGTAGGCCAGCGGAGGCAGCGTGCGCAGGAAGGTCAGCCAGGGTTCCAGGACACTGCGCACCCAGCCGACCGACCCCATGACCAGGCCCAACAGCACGCCACCGGTGACACCGATGACAACACCGAAAAGCAAGCGGCGCAACGTCATATACAGGTGCTCGGCCAGTAGATAGCCGCCGTACCCATGGACGCCGTCGTGGTTGGTGGAGACCTCGATGAATGCGTTCCAGACGGTGCTCGGATACGGCACGAAGGTCTGGTTCCAGATACCGCTTGCGGCAGCCAGCTGCCAGATGCCGACGAAGGCGACCACCGACAACAGCGGCAACGCGGCACTGGTCAGCCGCCGGCGCCATTGCGACGGGCGCGCAGTGGCTTCCGTCGATTCAGCGGGCGATTCTTCCGGGGGAACGATGTCAACGAATACGGACACTATGCAGACGGCTTTCTGTGACTAGGCGCGGTGGGATGGCGTCAGGCAACAGCAGCAATCAGCAGAGGTCGTCGAAGGCACCCGGTATTGATACCGGCGCAAACCCCGCCCTTCAAGGGTCCGACTCAGCGCGAACGAAACCCATGCCGCGGCGGCGGTCCGAAATCGTCGTCGGTGGCATCGACCTCCCATAACCCGATGACCGGAGCGGCACCCTTGGGCAACTCCCCCAGCAGCTCTCGTGTGTTGTCGCCGTTCACGAGATACCTCGGGCTGTAGTGCTCGTTTTCGTCACCGCGCCGCTGGTTTGCGTGCGCCGGATAGGCACCCATCATCGGCATCATCGCGCCCCACGCCCGTGTCGCCGCCCCCGCGCCAATACCGCTGCCATTGGCCACCGTGGGTGCCGCACCGAACGCCGGCATCCGGTCGGGAGAAAGTGGCTGTCGGCCCGTCGGTGTCGCCGTTTCGAACCCAGCACTGCGGGTTGGGTTCTCGCGCCAGAGCGGATCGCGCATCCAGTTCTGGCCCGCATAGACGTCGTCCTCGCCAGACTCGTCCGCCTCCGATCCGGAGGACGTTCCCACCCCGAAATCTCTGTCCCGGAATGGGTTACCCGGCATTCCCGCCACCGTGAGAGGCGTCTGCAGCGGCATACCGCCGTTGGCCGGGGGCACCGCCGACTGCGGGTTCGACTCCGGGCCCCACCGTGCCAGGAATTCCCCGGCCCGCTCGGCCTGCTCATCCGCCAGCCGGTCGGGCACCGCGTCCGCGTCCGCGTCGGCGCCGGATCCGAACCGGAGCCGTTCCCGAGGGCCGATCAGCTCGGCAACCGCATTACCGGCCTGCACCGCCGGGCCGCTATACATGGTGCGCACCTGAGCCAACGCCTGCTCCCAGAGGTCGAGGTTCTCGGCGACCGGCGTCGCCCAACCAAGGTCCACGCCCATCCGTCCGGCCGGGGCGCCGGCGGGCGGGGACGCGATCTTCTGTTGCAGTTCACTTGTCGCCCCTGCCAGCACCTCCAGGCCAGCGGACAGCGTGGACGCACGCCGCAACGCAACACCCGAGTTTTCGACGTACGCCCGCATAGTGCCCAGTGCTGCCTGCGCCCCGGGGCCGCTCCAACTCTCATCGATCATCGCGGCCACATCCTCCAGAAAGGTTGCGAACAGCGAATCAAGTTCCCCTAGAGTACTTTTCCATTCGTCGGCGATACGCTGGATACCCTCGGGCGCCATCCGCGCCTGCAAGTCCATGATTGATTCGTGGCTCCACTTGTCGCCATGCCATTCATCGGGCCGTACGGTGCCGCTCATCGCGCCGACGTCCGGGAACGCTGGGCGGAGCATCTGTCGGTTTCCAGGTAGGCATCACCGATGCGCCGGAAGGTCTCGGCGAACTCAGTGAGCGCCGTTCGGTGCTGCTCGAGGACGGCGGCCAGAGATCCCGTCGGCGCCCGGACCGTGTCCTGTACGACCCGGCCCCACCCTCGGCCTTCTTCGCAGTCGCCAAAGATGGCGTGGCTGACCGGCGCGAATGTGTCCAGGCGCGCGAGCACCCCCGCAAATGAGCTCCGCAGCAGCTCACAGCGGGTGGCCAGCGCCTCACAAGTACCGTCTGCGAGCCGCAGCGTCGCGAGATCGATATACGTGTCCTGATCTTTGATGGACATTGCTACTCCTACCTGGGGGAATACGGTTTCGATACCAGGTAGGACCGCCAACATGCGCGCGCGGTTTCGCCGATTTCAGGCTGTGGATAACTTCCGGGACGTCGTTCCGGCCATTGCCGAGCCGAAACCGGGCGAGCTAACTGTCCTTGGGGTCTTTGGAGCCCTTGGAGCCTTTGGGATCCTTGGTGTGCTTGGAATCACCGGACTCGGGCGCGGGATCTCCCCCACCCTCGGTCTGCCCTGGTGCGAAGTCCTCGGGCAGAAGCGCCTCCAGGGCTGCGCCCTTGATCCGCCGGAACGCCCGGCGCGGACGACTCTGCTCCAGCACCGCGACTTCCAGGCCGCCGAGCACCCGGCCCTCGGAGCTGCCATTGGCTGCACCGGCCCCGGCCTGCAGCGCCTTCACCGCGAAACCCACCGCGTCCTTGAGCGTGGTCCCCTCGGCGTAGCTCTCCTTGAGCGAGTTGATCACCGGCTCGGTGTTCCCGCCCATGACCACCCAGTGCGGCTCATCGGCGATCGACCCGTCATAGGTGATCCGGTACAGCACCGGGTCGGTGTCCCGGCCCTGGTGCGCCACCTCGCCGACACACAATTCCACCTCGTACGGCTTGGCCTGCTCGTTGAAGATGGTGCCGAGCGCCTCGGCGTAGATATTGGCCAGCTGACGTCCACTCACATCGCGGCGGTCATAGGCATAGCCGCGCATATCGGCCCACTGAATACCGCCGCGGCGCAATCGGTCGAACTCATTGAACTTTCCGACAGCGGCGAAACCCACCCGGTCGTATACCTCGCTGACCTTCTGCAACGAGTTGGACGGGTTCTCGGCGACAAACAACACTCCGTCGGCGTAGGTGAGCGCCACGACCGAACGACCGCGGCTGATTCCCTTGCGCGCCAGCTCCGAACGGTCGCGCATGAGCTGCTCGACCGACGCATAGTACGGAAAGGTCATGACTTACCTCCCGATTCACGCAATTCCGATTCGGCATGTGCCGCTTCGGTCCGCTTCTCGATGACCTCGCGCGCGATCCATTCGATATCCGCCTCGGGCACCCGGACCGCTCCCCCGGAATCGATCCGAACCGCCGTCGGGAACACCCGGCGCACCAAATCCGGTCCGCCCGTTGCCGAATCGTCCTCGGCGGCGTCGTAGAGCGATTCCACAGCCACCGCCAGGGCACCCAGCGCGTCGCCACCAGGCTTGTACAGCTTCTTGATCGAGGACTTGGCGAACATCGAGCCCGAACCCACCGCCTGGTAGCCGTCGCTCTCCACGTGCCAGCCACCGGCCACATCGAAAGACACGATGCGCCCAGCGGTTTCACCGTTGGGGTCGTCGATGTCGTAGCCCACCAACAGCGGCACCGCCACCAGACCCTGCATGGCCGCCGCGAGATTGCCGCGCACCAGCGCCGAGAGCCGATTGGCCTTGCCGTTGAAGGTCAGCGGCACACCTTCGAGCTTCTCGTAATGCTCCAGTTCGACGGCGTACAACCGCGCGAATTCGACGGCAATGGCGGCAGTTCCGGCGATACCGGTCGCGGAGTAGTTGTCGGTGATCTGCACCTTGTCGATATCGCGGTTGGCGATGTAGTTGCCCTGGGTAGCGCGCCGATCACCGGCGATCAGGACTCCACCGCGGTACGTGAGCGCCACGATGGTGGTGCCGTGCGGCAGGTTCGCGATCACTTCGCTTGACGCCTTTCCGACCGCCGGAAGCAACTCCGGGGCCTGAATCCTCAGGTACTCGGAGAACGACGAAAGGTGCGAGTGCCGGGTGAACTGCTGGGGCGTGATCGAGTCATCGCGCCAGATCACTGGCCACCCTTTTGGACGTACGCCCGCACGAAGTCCTCGGCGTTCTCTTCCAGCACGTCATCGATCTCGTCGAGCAGATCGTCGGTGTCCTCCGCCAGCTTTTCGCGGCGCTCCTGCCCGGCCGGTCCTCCCAGGTCGGTGACATCGTCCTCGTCACCGCCACCACCGCGCTTGGTCTGCTCCTGCGCCATCGCTGCCTCCTGACTGCTAGGTCGGTCTTGTTTAGCCTACCGGGCAGCGCCGACGACGTGACGTTTCGCTGGCGTGCGTCGCCGATCGCGTTACGTGGTGAGCTGATCGACCAGTTCAGCAGCCGAATCGACCGAGTCCAGCAGCGAGCCTACGTGGCTCTTGCTGCCGCGCAGCGGCTCCAGCGTTGGAATCCTGACAAGCGAATCCCCGCCCAGGTCAAAGATCACCGAGTCCCAGCTGGCGGCGGCGATATCGGCACCGAAACGGCGCAGGCACTCGCCACGGAAGTAGGCGCGGGTATCCGATGGAGGCCGGGTCACCGCGTCCAGCACCTGCTGCTCGGTGACCATCCGCTGCATGGAGCCGCGGGCGACCAGTCGGTTGTAGAGGCCCTTGTCGAGGCGCACATCGGAGTACTGCAGATCGACCAGGTGCAGGCGCGGCGCCGACCAGCTGAGGTTCTCGCGCTGCCGGAAGCCCTCCAACAGTCGCAGCTTGGCGGGCCAGTCCAGCAAGTCGGCGCATTCCATCGGATCGCGTTCCAACAGGTCGAGAACCTTGGCCCACACCTGCAGCACGTGGTCGGCCTGCGGATCCGGATCGCGGGACGCGACAAGTTCGGCCACCCGTTCCAGGTAAATGCGCTGCAGCGCAAGCGCCGTGAGCTCCCGGCCGTCCGCGAGTGCCACGGTGGCCCGCAGCGACGGATCGCGGCTGATCACGTGCACCGCGTACACGGGCCGCGCCAGGGCCAGGTCCGACAGGTCGGCCCCGGATTCGATCAGGTCGAGTACCAGGGCGGTGGTGCCCACCTTCAGGAATGTCGACGTCTCGGCGAGGTTCGCGTCCCCGATGATGACGTGTAGCCGCCGATATTTGTCGGCGTCGGCATGCGGCTCGTCGCGCGTGTTGATGATGCCCCGCTTAAGGGTGGTCTCCAGACCGACCTCAACCTCGATGTAGTCGGCACGCTGCGACAACTGGAAACCCGAGTCGTCACCGGACGGCCCGATGCCCACGCGACCGGAGCCCGTGACAACCTGGCGCGATACGAAGAACGGGGTGAGGCCGGTGATGATCGCCGAGAACGGTGTCTGTCGGTCCATCAAGTAGTTCTCGTGGGTGCCATAGGAGGCACCCTTGCCATCAATGTTGTTTTTGTAGAGCTGCAGCCGGGCCGCACCGGGCACGCTGGCGACGTGTCGCGCAGCGGCCTCCATCACGCGCTCACCGGCTTTGTCCCAGATGACGGCGTCCAAGGGGTTGGTGCATTCGGGCGCCGAGTACTCCGGGTGCGCATGATCGACGTACAGGCGAGCGCCGTTGGTGAGGATCATGTTGGCCGCCCCTACCTCGTCGGCGTCGACGATGGGCGCCGGACCGGTGGTGCGCCCCAGGTCGAAGCCGCGGGCGTCGCGCAGCGGCGACTCCACCTCATAATCCCAGCGGGTGCGCTTGGCCCGCTGGATCCCCGAGGCCGCGGCGTATGCCAGCACCGCCTGTGTGGAGGTGAGGATCGGGTTGGCGGCGGGGTCCGTGGGTGACGAAATGCCGTATTCAACCTCAGTACCGATGATCCGTTGCATGACGTTCAGCCTAGAGAGGCGGCGCTGAACACCACGCCGGGGACTGTTCAGACTCCTCTGCGCGCCACCGAATCCGCAGTAGCGTCGGCCTCATGAGCCAGCCCGAGAAGATTCATGTTGACCTCAGTGGAGCACCGCAGACCATGCTGGCGACGTTCTACGCCAAGGCGCTGGATGCCGATCTGCCCACGCCGATCCTCGGGGACCGGCTGGCCCGCGACATCGCCAACCGCATTGACTACGACTGGTCCAAGACGACCATCACCGCAGGCAGGTCCCCCGCCGTAACGACTCGCTCCGCGCATTTCGACAACTGGGCTCGCGCCTTTCTGTCCAGATACCCCGAGGCCGTCGTACTGCATCTGGGGTGCGGTCTCGACGGCCGCTTCTTCCGGCTGAACCCCGGTCCGGGGATCGAGTGGTACGACGTCGATTACCCCGATGTGGCCACACTGCGCAGCCAGCTCTACCCCACACACGACAACTACCATGTGGTTTCCGCATCGGTGACCGATCCGGCGTGGCTTGCCGACATTCGGGGCGACCGCCCGGTGCTGGCCATAGGCGAAGGCCTGACCATGTACCTGACAGAGGCCGACGGCATCGCACTGTTTCGCCGGATCGTTGATCACTTTCCCTACGGGGAGCTGCAATTCGACGCGTTCAACAGGTTCGGCATCAAGACACAGTGGTCGAATGCGGTGGTCCGACGCTCCGGCGCCACGCTGTATTGGGGCATCGACGGTCCCGAAGACCTCATTGGTGCGATACCCAAGCTACAACTGCTCGACTGGGAGTCGCCATTCGATTCGGAGACATTCCGACAGACCAAGACCGCGTATCGGCTTCTGGCGAAGGCAATGTCACTGTCGCCGACACTGCGATACATGGCGCAGTACCACCGCTACGCGTTCTGAGACGTTGGGGTTGGCCGCGACGGTCCTTGCCGTTTCGGGGCCGGCAATCGGGGGGACGGATCGCCGCGGCCAACCAGTCTATGACGCAGGCCTACTCATCTGGGGTGCTGCGCCTTCGCCCATCTCGTCTACCTCCAGTAGCCGTCGCGCGACAATCGCCATCTCACGCGGATCACCGACGGTGAGTCGGACGCCGCCGTCGGGGTACTCCTTGGCGACGACATCACCGGTTCCCAGGATGGACATCCAGGGCTCTCCATCGCCGCGCGCCGGGAGATAGACGAAGTTGGCGTGAGATTCCGGGGTATGCGCACCCATCTGAGCAAGCCGTTCTCGGAGCCGATCACGTTCGTAGACAATCGAATCCACCCGCAGGCGCAGCTCTTCTTCGGCCGCGTAGGATGCCGCTACCGCGACTGCTGCCGCGCGGTTCATGCCGAACGGGAGCTGGTAGCGGCGGATGACACCACAGACCGCGGGAGCGGCCAGCCCGTAGCCGATGCGCAGGCCGGCCAACCCATACGCCTTGGAGAAAGTACGCAGCACAACCAGATTCGGATGCGCCGCGATCAGACGCGGAATATCCAGATGCGCATCGGGATCCACGAATTCGATATAGGCCTCATCGAGTATCACAACACTGGTCGGCGGTGCCTGGCCGACAAACTCATAGACCTGCTCGGCAGGTATCAGCGTTCCGGTCGGGTTATGCGGTCGGCACAGCACCACGGCGGCGGCATCGGCGTCATACGCCGCTCCCAGTAGCTCATCGAGATCGGTCATCCCGTTGTCCGCCAGCGGGATCGGCACCTGGATCATCCCGGCGATATCGGCCAGTATCGGGTAGCCGTCGAATGTCGGATGCGCGAAGACCAAGGAATCGCCCGGCTGGCACAACGCCTGCAGCACCTGCAGCGCAACCCCGGTGGCCCCAACACCCACCACCACTTCCTCCGGTGTCATACCCACCCGCTCGGCGATCAACCTCGGGAGCACCACGGGCAGAAACTCGGGGTACCGATTCACCTCCGCGATGTCATGTCTGAGCGCATCGCGCACCGATGGCAGTGGACGATAAGGGTTTTCGTTCAGCGCCAGTCGGAGCGGACTGATCGTCACAGGCCTCTCCCGCCCCACCGCACGGCCGCCGCGGCCGCGTAGTCGCCGGCATGTGCGAATCCCGCCAGCATCACGGTGTCGCCGGCCTTGACCTGCCCATCGGAGACCGCCTGATCGAGCGTGTGCGGAATGCCGACCCCGAACAGGTTGCCGCACTCATCAAACGTATCGGGGTGCTTTTCCCGGGGCAGCTGCAGGGCATCTCGCCAGTTCCGCAGAAAGATCCGGTTGGGCTGGTTGGTCACCAGTGCATCGAGATCCGTTGACGGAACCCCGATTCGATCACAGACAGCCAGCGCCACCTCGGGCACCATCCGGTTGCCACGGGCTAGCACCTTGCTGATCTTGTGCTCGGTGAATGCCACCCTGCCCTGCCCCGGTCCGGCCTCCCAGTACTTGCGATGAGGTGTCACCGCGTAGGTCATGTCCCCCGCGAACTCTCCGAAGTTCCGCGTCTCGATGCTCAGGACCGGCGAACCCCCGTCGCGGGTAATCAGTGCCGCGGTGGCACCGTCTCCCGGTATCGAGGCCTGCGCGGCGGAACGCACCTGCTCCTGCACGAAGATCTGGCCCGCGGCATTCTGCATGTTCACGATGAGAGCCGACCGGGCGCTCGACGAGGCGATCATCTGCTGCACAAGCTTGAGCATCAGAACGAACGACACGCAGCCGCCGTTGTGCACATCCAGAATCCACTCCGGGCGGATCTGCAGCCGGTTCGCCACCTCCCCACCGCAACCCACGAACGGCAGGTCAGGCAACTGGGTATGCGTCAGGAGGATGTCCACCTCGTCCAGCACGCTGTCCCCGTGCCGTTCTCGCAGCCCCGCGACCGCACGCTCGGCCATGTCCACCGCGGACTCATCGGCGGCCACGTGGTGCCGGTAGGCGGGGCTGCGGAACATGACGTTCTCGGCCAGGTCATCATCCTTGGCGTACTGCGCGAAATAGTCTGCGCTGACCCGGTTCTCGGGAAGATAGCTGGAGATATCGAAGATGCTGACGGTCATTTCATCCACTCCGGAACAATCGGAAGTCCATGGCTGTGGCGGTACTCGGCAATGGCCTTGAGATTCAGCAGCTCCAACAGGTGGCCTGCGCCGAACATGTCCCAAAAGTCCCCTACCCACGGCTTGCGTTCCGGAGGAGCGGTTTCCGGATAGGGATTCTCGTCGTAGAAGGGGTGGTGGCAGTTGGTCCACAACACCACGGAACCCGGCTTGTTGAGCACGACCTGTGCGTCGACCACCCTCATGAGGTAGACCATCCACAAGTGATCGCCCTGATCCCAGGCACAGTGATAGTCGACGGTTCCGGATTCGGCATGTGATTCGGTGCGGGTGTATATCAGCGTGTCCGAACCCAAGCGATCATGTGCAACCCACAGCCCGGGCTCATCGGTCTCCTCGAAACCGCGCAGGCTGTAGGTCCATTCCTCCAGACAACGGGTGTCGGAGAGGTAGCGATGTAATTCGCCGGGCGGGCAGTCCACATACTCTTGAACGGTGCAGAACGGCCCGAACACCTGATCGTGTGGATACACCGACCGCATCATGTCCATGATGACCGGTGTCGCCTTCTCGCGTGGTGAGGTCTCGATGCGGTGCACCCCGGGCAGCGCGTCGTCGGTACCAGCGTCGGCGGCGATATCGCTAAGCGCGGGCAAAGCTTTCAGGCCGGGCTTGGTGGTTTCGGTAATCGTGTCGGTCATGCGTTTTCTCCTTAGCGATTTCGGATGACAAGAACGGGGCAAACGGGGGTATCTCGTCGGTAGAGCAGATGACCTCCACCACGGAAGGACCGCTGTGGGCCATCGCCGCATTCATGGCGGCCTCGAAATCGGCCACCGTATCGGCCGAACGGCACATCAAACCGGGGAACATTGCTGCCAGCCCCGCCCCGATGTGCGAGGGCGCGAACCGGTTGAAGCTGTATCGCCCTCCGTAATACAGCTGTTCGCGGGTGACACACATGGCGTGCGCGTTGTTGTTGACGATGACGAATGTCACCGGCAGCCGATGTTCGATCGCAGTGTGAATCTCCATGCCGTGCATGAAGAATGCGCCATCGCCCGCGACCACCACGGTGCGGCCTCCCCGCGCGAACGCGCAGCCGATACCGGCGCCGAAGGCATACCCCATGCCCCCCATCCCGAGAGCGACGACGTAACGTCCCCGGCGCCGGGCGCCCAGGTAGTGCACCGCGGCGGCGCCGGTGTTGCCCGCGTCGACGAAGATATCGGCCTCCGCCGGAATCACCCGGTCGAGAACGTGCATGCCATCGTGGTACCTGACACCGTCGCCGTCATGTACGGGTGGTTCGAGATGAGCTGGTGCGTAGAGCGTTTCACTGTCCGGGGATTCCGCACGCGCCGGTAGGGCCGCGGTGAGTCGGGCCAATGTCGATGACAGGTCCTCGGTCTGCAGGTGCCGCGATGCGATATGCGGAGTCGCCGAGCCGATCGAGAGCACCGGTGTCGTGGCGAAGTCAATGCCACCACGGGTCATGACGGGCATTGTGGTACCGATACACACACACGTCACACCGTGGTGCAATACCCTTTCAACGGCAGGGTGTCCCATCACTCCAATCACACCGAGCAGCCGCGGATCCTCGCCGTCTACAGCATCTTTGGCATCGGGTGACAGTGCGACAAAGGCGTCGAGACGATCGATGAGATCCGATAGCTCGTTACGGGCATCGTGCCGCGCCACCTCCGGCCCGGCCACGACCAAGATCCGCCCGGGCGTATCGGCCAGATGCACGGCGAAATCGGCGAGCTGGGCCGGCACCGCCCCGGGCCGAACCTGCCGCTCCTGCATCTGCGGTAGGGCCCTCAGGTTCGCCTGCTGAACATCCTTAGGTATCAAGAGCACCGCGGGCAGGCCGTCCCGAACCACGGCCAGGGCACCGGCGAGCGCCTCGGCGATTTCTTCCGGGTGCTCCACTCGGGCGCAGTAGCCCGAGATGGGGCGGAAGACCGCCTGCAGATCCATGCTGCCTGCGCGTCCACTCCCATCCTGGAATGCGCCATGTCCTTCCAACGGGCGGGGCGGCTGGCCCACGATCGCAAGTACCGGCACCCCGCTCGCATATGATTCGGCAAGCGCAGGAACAAGATTGACAGCACCGCCACCGGATGTCGTGGCCACCACGCTCATCCGCGACGTAGCGCGCGCATAGCCGTCGGCCATCGTGCCCGCCGAGAACTCGTGTTTGGCCACGACGGCTTCGATGCCGGGTGTGTAGTGCACGGCGTCGTAGAGATCCTCGATGTTCGCACCGTCGACCCCGAAGACAACATCGACATCGTGGCGACGCAGCTCCAAGGCGAGCCAGTCAACCACTCGCATGTTCCCGTTCCCGGACGGAGCGTCGCCTGCCGTTCGGCTCCGAGCACATATCGGCGTGGTCATGACTAGTACACGACTGCCACACGTGACCGGTTCAACAATCGACAAGAAAAAGTGATCCAGTTATCTCAATCATGTGATGGGACAATATGAATCGAGTTTCAGGTAGTGCCGATATGGGCACGTCGAAGCATCGCGAGCCCTGACGTATGGGGGAATTCAGCGGCGCAGTTCGAGGAACACGAGCGGTGCCGCGTCGCCGTGATTGTCAATCACCTGCACGCTCTCGATCTGATCCTGAGGCATCGGAACGGTCGTCGACGTCATCATCGCGGAGCCCGGCTTGGCCGTCCACGAACTGGCGATGATGTCCCCGCCTTCACGGGTGCCGATCCGCAGCGCGTACGGCGCCGCCGAGCCGTCGGCATCGTCTCCGTACGCCGGATAGCTGCACCACATTTCGATACGGGTCCCGGCGCCGTCGCGAGCAATGGCCACTTGGGCGCTCAGTGGCGATGGCGTCACCTGGCGCATCGGCAGCCAGTGCTCACCCGAGGGCAACGAACCCGCTGCGACATTCATCGGCGCGGGCCGGTGATACCAGGGCGGCGGCACCAGCGAGACCGTCAGCGCCACGGCGGCAGCCACCGCGACGGCGCCCACATAGGCGAGTCGGCGCACAGCACTCTGCCGTCGCCATCGGGCCTGCAGCCTGGGCCACAGAGCCTGTACCGGGCAGCTGGTCGCCGGCTTCGCGAGCACCGGCGGGTCTTCGAGTTCCATCTTCTCCGCGTAGCCGCGATCCACCTTCGACAACAGACCGGGCATGGCGGTTACCTCAGACAGCGCGCGCTGACAGCTGGCGCAGTCCACCAGGTGCTGTTCGTACTCACGCCGTTCGGTCGATGAGAGCGCGCCCAGCACATAGGCGGCATCCCAATCGGCGTAGACATGTTCGATAGTCATCGCGTGACCCCCATTTCCTGCAGCGACAACCGAAGCGCGCGCACCGCGTAGTGCAGGCGTGATTTGACGGTACCCTCGGGTACTCCCAGCTCAGCGGATATGTCGGCGACCGAACTCCCGCGGTAGTACGCACGCAGGATGACGGCTCGGTGATCAGTGGACAGCGTGCGCAACGCCTCGGCGACCAGCCACGTATCGAGCGTGGCATCCACCTGATCGGGGGACGCGAACTCGGGTGTCTCGGCGGTGGCAATCTCACTGCGGAAACGTGAGCTGCGCGCGTTATCGCGGACCAGGTTATGGGCAACCGTGAAGAGCCAGGCACGCGCCGATCCTTCGGTTTGATTGACGAGCGTCGGATGCCGCCAGGCGCGCAACACCACTTCCTGCACGATGTCTTCCGCTAGCGCAGAGTCGTGGGTCAGATACAGGACATAGCGATGCAGCGGGCCTGCGTACTCGTCGTAAAAGGCCCGCATAAGACCCGATGAGCCCTTGCCGCCGGCGCCTTTCGGCCCAGCCTGCCCATCCGCCATGAAACACCTCCGACGGTTACACGAAATGACCGCCCGATTGGTTCAACGTACGCCCGCTTTGCCGCGCCGAACAGCCTTGTCGTCGTGATCGGGTGCGCAATATCTCAAGGACGTCCACGGATGGATCATGAGTGCGGTACCGCGGCCGGCCTAGTGCATCCGCTGAGCCAGGGACGGCACGCCCTCGCCGTCGAGCTCACCGATCACCACCGGGCGCCCTGCCATCGCCAGCACCAGGGCCTCTCCGGTGCCACGCACCTCGGGCCCGGAGCCATTGGCCCAATCCACATCGGTGGCAACGAACCGCAGACCCTTGGTGTATCGCTTCGGATGAGCACCAAAGTCGGGATGCCCCAGGGCGAAGATCAGCCGGTCGGTAGGGATCTGGCGCGGTTTGCCCAAGGGCCTCCTGATGTCCTGATGGTGCACCATGGCATCGGTATGCAGAGCCGCGGGCGCCATCTTGCCGAAGGCTCCGGGTCGCACCGCCGACTCGAAATGACGCAGTAGTTCTTGATTCGACATGTGGCCGGTGCGTTCCACCAATGCATCGTTGAGTTTGTCGATCGATGGGTTACGCAGCGCGGTCCCCAAATACGCGCCGAGCGATACCGCGTCGACACTGGCATGTGCCACGACGTCGCGGACCCGCCACCCCGCACACAGTGACGGCGCCATCCAGTCATCCTCGGTGAGCGTGTGCAGGAATTCGGCCAGGCTGGCGCGCTCAGCGGAAAGCATTTCGCGGGGTTTCATGGGTTTCACGGATACCTCCTGGGGCTGTACCCGCCATGTTAGGAAGACTGCGCTGACCAGCACCGCCGCCGCCTGCCAAGCACTGCCAGATAGTGCCAGCGCGCCATCTTGCGCCCGCCGGGCTTTCTATCCTCGCGATATGCCTCCACGCCGACTCGACCACACCGCAAGCCTGACCGCACAATTCAATGCCTGGCAGCGCGCCGCCGAGTCCATGCAACCGAGCGCCCTGCTCGACGACCCACAGTCCGGCTGGTTCGTGACGCATCCGCTGTTCCGGCTCGGACTCAGCTCTCCGATGGCGGCGCAGTGGGGTCTGCGGCTACTGGACCGGTGGTGCGGTGGTCTGCACGCCCACATCGTGTTGCGCCGGCGGGTGTCCGATGACGAGCTGCGCGCAGCCGCGGCATCCGGCATCACCCAAGTCGTTATTCTCGGTGCAGGGTTTGACACCAGCAGTCAACATCTCGGGGCGCTGCCGGTCACCGTTTTCGAGGTCGACGCGCCATCGACGCAGCGGGATAAAAGGCGGCTGTTGGAACACCACGGTGTGCAGCCGCACTGGGTACCCTGCGATTTCGAACAGGACGATCTGACCATCAGCCTGCACACCGCCGGATTCAATGCGGCGGCACCGGCACTGGTGATCTGGCTCGGCGTCACCTACTACTTGACGGTGCCCGCGCTGGAATCGACACTGGCGCAGCTCCAAAACCTCTGCATGCCGGGAAGCCGACTCGTGATGGATTACGGCGATCCGGACATCGTGGGCCATGGCAGCGTCCGCCCCGACGTGCGCCGGGTGTCACGCTATGTCAGCCGCAAGGGCGAGCCTTATCGCACGGGACTGACGGCGACCCAAGTCGACGAACTCCTTGCGCGCCACGGGTTTCGGACGGTCACTCACCAGCGGGTGCCCGGACTCCTGGACCGCTACGATCCGATGAACAAGCGCGGGCTGGCACGCGGCGATTGGAACACGGTGCTGACCGCGCAGCGCGTATGAACTGTCAGCCGTCGGCACACAGTACCTATAGATGACCTATAAGTACTGTCCCAGGCTCGATTCGGTGTCGATTGCGCGGTTGGCACTCGAGCTCTTGCCGGTGACCAGCGTGCGGATGTAGACGATCCGCTCGCCCTTCTTGCCCGAGATCCGCGCCCAGTCATCCGGGTTCGTGGTGTTGGGCAGATCCTCGTTCTCGGCGAACTCGTCGACGATCGAGTCCAGCAGATGCTGAATACGCAGGCCCTTCTGACCGGTCTCCAGCACCGCCTTAATCGCATTCTTCTTCGCACGGTCCACGACGTTCTGGATCATGGCGCCGGAGTTGAAGTCCTTGAAGTACATGACTTCCTTATCACCGTTGGCGTAGGTGACTTCCAGGAATCGGTTGTCGTCGATCTCGGCGTACATCCGGTCCACGACCTTCTCGATCATGGCCTTGATGGTCAGCCCACGGTCGCCACCGAACTCGGCCAGGTCGTCGGTATTCACCGGCAGTTTGTCGGTGAGGTACTTGGAGAAGATGTCCTGCGCCGACTCGGCATCCGGCCGTTCGATCTTGATCTTCACGTCCAGGCGACCAGGCCGCAGGATCGCCGGATCAATCATGTCTTCACGGTTGGAGGCACCGATGACGATGACGTTCTCCAGGCCCTCGACACCATCGATCTCGGAAAGCAACTGCGGCACCACGGTCGTCTCCACGTCAGAGCTGACACCGGTACCACGGGTGCGGAAGATGGAGTCCATCTCGTCGAAGAAAACGATGACCGGCGTACCGTCCGAAGCCTTTTCGCGGGCCCGCTGGAAGATCAAGCGGATATGCCGCTCGGTCTCACCGACGAACTTGTTGAGCAGCTCCGGGCCCTTGATGTTCAGGAAGTAGGACTTGGCCTCGCGGGAATCGTCGCCACGCACCTCTGCCATCTTCTTGGCCAGCGAGTTGGCAACGGCCTTGGCGATGAGCGTCTTTCCGCATCCGGGCGGCCCGTACAGCAGCACACCCTTGGGCGGTCGCAGCGCGTACTCCCGGTACAGGTCCTTATGCAGGAACGGCAGCTCCACCGCGTCGCGGATCTGCTCGATCTGCCGGGTCAGGCCACCGATGTCGCTGTAGCTGACGTCCGGTACCTCTTCCAGCACCAGATCCTCGACCTCGGCCTTGGGGATCCGCTCGAAGGCATAGCCGGCCTTGGTGTCAACCAGCAACGAGTCGCCCGGCCGCAGTTTTCGGGGCTTGAGATCCGCTCCGTCAGCATCCTCGGACACGTCGGAGAGGTCGGGTGCGATCAGCGGATCGGCCAGCCAGACGATGCGCTCCTCGTCGGCATGTCCCACCACAAGCGCGCGGTGACCATCGTCCAGCAGTTCCCGCAGCGTGCTGATCTCACCAACGGATTCAAAGTGGCCGGCCTCGACCACGGTGAGCGCCTCATTGAGACGCACGGTCTGTCCCAGGCGCAGCTCGGCGGTCTCGATGTTGGGAGAGCAGGTCACCCGCATCTTGCGGCCGGAGGTGAAGACGTCCACCGTGTCGTCGGCCTGCACAGCCAGCAACACGCCATAACCGCTCGGCGGCTGGCCCAGCCGGTCAACTTCCTCGCGCAGTGCCAAGAGCTGCTGACGGGCCTCCTTGAGGGTGTCCATCAGCTTGGCGTTCCGCGTATTCAGGGAGTCAATGCGGGCCTCGAGCTGGTTCAGATCGCGCAGACGCCCGGTATCTCCCGCCCCACGGCCCGCACTGTCTTCCAGCTCTTGGCGAAGCACCGCAACCTCTCGGCGTAGCCGCTCCAGTTCGGCGGCATCCGGTGTGCCGAACGCCTCAGAACGCTCCGACTCACTCATGATGTCCTCCTTTCCCACACCGAGAATTGGTGCGGTGGATACTTCAACGCTACCGGCGATTGGCCGGTAATGCGGGGTCTACCCGTTGTCTGTGATGTCTACGCTGTTAGCGTTCGTCACATTCAGGTCGATCGAAAGGACAACCGTGAGCTCACAAACCGGTATGTCGGGGGTCGCCATGCTGGGTTTACTCGCAGCGGCCGCGGTTGGCTTGGCAGTGCCAATGGGCGAGCCGACAGCCAGCTCTCCTGGCCCGACAGCAACGACCGCGATACCCGCCGGCATCGCCCCCGTGTCGTGGGATATCCCGATGGACGTTCCTTCCGAGCCGGCCGATGCCACACCCACGTCCGATGAGTTGAGCGGTTTGCTGTATTCGCTTGCCGATCCGGGCGTGTCGGCCCTCGCCAAGGGCGGTCTGGTCGAGGGTGGCATCGGTGCCGGCGAGGCGATCTACGCCGATCGCGCGTTCAAGAACGCCAACCGCGACGGTTTCCTGCCACTCGCATTCACAGTGTCCGACGTCAAATCCACCGGACCGGGCGTGGCCTCGGCCGCGGTCACCATTACCGGCCCCAAGACCCAGGCCTATACGACGAAGATCAACTTCGTGAACCAGGACGGCTGGAAGATCAGCAAGGCCTCGGCCGTTTCGCTAATCCAGGCGGCATCAGGTAAGTCTGGAAGGTAGACGTAGCCGATATGCCGAATGGAGTCACCTGGATCATGGCCCGTCACCTTCAACTCGCAGTCGTCACGGCGAGTGCGGCCGTTCTCGCCCTGACCGCCTGCAGCAGCTCGAACGACAAGGCCGCCCCGACCAGCTCGTCGGCAACGCAGCCCGCATCCTCGGCTGCTCCCGCCGCGGCGGACCCAGATCATCCGCTGCCCGATCCGGCGGTGCTGACCGATGTTCTCAACCGTCTCGCCGATCCGAACCTGCCGGGCACCGAGAAGGTCGCCGCCGTTCAAGGCGCCACCCCCGAACAGCTGGACAAGTTCACCAAGGCGATCGGCGACGCCGGGTTCTCCCCGTTGTCATTCACCGTGAAGGACCCCAAGTGGTCGACGGAGACCACGGGCGATGTCGAAGCCGTCGTCACCATCAACAGCCCGAGCCCCAAGATGGGCGGGTTCGCGGTGCCGATGTCGTTCTCGCCCGAGGCGCAGGGGTGGAAGTTGTCGAAGCGGACATCCGACCTTCTGCTCAAGACCGGGACATCCCTCGCGGGTACCGCCACACCACATGAGGCACCTCCCGCCGGAGCCCCGGCTCCCGAGGCACCGGCCCCTACACCTGCCCCGTAGCTACCCAGCGCTAGTCGGTAGCCGTTTACGCCGCAGCGGTGTGGGGGTGATCGTGTCGGGCGCCAGGCGACGTGCACTCACCAGGAACGCGGTATGCCCGCGCATGCTGTGCTCCGGACGCACCGCCAGACCGACGACGTTCCAGCCGCGCTGCATCGTCTCCCAGGACCGAGGCTCGGTCCAGCATTGCTGTTCCCGCAACGCCTCGACCACACGCGACAGTTGGGTCACGGTGGCGACGTAGACGATGAGTACGCCGCCCGGCACCAGCGATTCGGCGACCGCGGGCAAAGTTTCCCAGGGCGCCAGCATGTCGAGAACCACCCGGTCGACGGGGCCGGCATCCACGGACCGCTCGGAGAGATCGCCGAGCACCAGCTCCCAGTTATCCGGTCGCTCACCGAAGAATGTTGTGACGTTACGCACAGCGTGCTCGGCATGATCCTCACGAATCTCGTAAGAGATCACGGTTCCCTCGGGCCCCACCGCTCGCAGCAGTGAGCACGTGAGTGCGCCCGAGCCTGCGCCGGCTTCCAGCACTCGCGCGCCGGGGAAGATATCGCCGTCGTGCACGATCTGCGCGGCGTCCTTCGGGTAAATCACCTGCGCGCCGCGCGGCATCGACAGCACGTAGTCGATCAGCAAAGGGCGCAATACCAAGAACTGGTCACCGTTGGTCGATTTCACGACGCTGCCCTCGGGGATGCCGATCACCCCGTCGTGCACGATGGCACCGCGATGGGTGTGGAACTCCTTACCGGGCTCGAGCACCATCGTGTAGTGCCGCCCCTTGGCGTCGGTCAGTTGCACACGATCGCCGACGACGAACGGTCCGGTTCGAGACATGCGCTCACCTTGCCAGGTATGCGTTGCCGACTCCGAATCGGGCAGACATCAGGGCAGGCAGCAGCGCCCGTCACCAGTGTGTTCCGCCGCACACGTTTAGCTATCGATGCCAAGAGGCAGTAGTGTGTGTCACTGAGCGCTGAATTTGCGCTCGCGTCGAAGAACGTTTCTTTCGTCAGCCAGTGTGAATTTCGGCAGACTTTCAGGCTCTTCTCTCGGCGATCGACATTGCCCATCGGCAATCTCGCCACCACAATGCCTCGAAAGGCGTTCAAGTACCCATGTCTCAACCCACATTTGATTCTCTCGGCGTGCCCGCACCACTTATTGACGTGCTGCAGGCCGCTGGAATCAGCGCGCCGTTCCCCATCCAGGCCGCGACTCTTCCCGACACTCTCAGCGGCCGTGACGTACTGGCCCGCGGCAAGACCGGCAGCGGAAAGACTCTCGCGTTCTCCCTTCCTGTCGTCTCCCGTATTGCCAGCGGTAACCGGGTGCCGCGTAAGCCGCGTGCACTCGTGCTGGCACCCACCCGGGAGCTGGCGACCCAAATCAGCGCCGTCATCGAACCTTTGGCGGCGATCTGCCGTCTCAAGGTCACCACCATTTTCGGTGGCGTCTCCCAGCACCGGCAGGTGCAGGCCCTCTCGGCCGGCGTCGACATCGTGGTCGCTTGCCCGGGACGCCTGGAAGACCTTCTGAAGCAACGCCATCTGAGCCTGGACGCCGTGGAGATCTGCGTGCTGGACGAGGCCGACCACATGGCCGACCTCGGCTTCCTGCCCGCGGTGACCCGGCTGCTGGCCGCGACACCGAGTTCCGGTCAGCGCCTGCTGTTCTCGGCTACCCTGGACAACGACGTCGACAAGCTCGTCAAGCGGTTCCTGCACAACCCGGCCGAGCACTCGGTCGATTCCGTCGACTCCCCCGTCGCCGCGATGACGCATCACGTGTTCACCGTCAGCGGGCCCGATGCCAAGCGCGATCTCGTCAACACGCTGGCCTCCGGCACCGGGCGGCGCATCCTGTTCATGCGCACCAAGCATCAGGCGAAGCGGCTCGCGCATCAGCTCAATCAGTCAGGCATCCCATCGGTTGACTTGCACGGCAACCTTTCTCAGGGTGCGCGCGACCGTAACCTCGCCGCCTTCTCCGGTGGCCAGGCGCGGGTGCTGGTGGCGACCGATGTCGCCGCACGCGGAGTCCACGTCGATGACGTGACGCTGGTCGTGCACGTCGACCCGCCCGCCGAGCACAAGGCCTACCTACACCGGTCGGGCCGCACCGCCCGCGCCGGCGGCACCGGCGATGTGGTGACGGTGGTACTTCCCGAGCAGCGCCGCGATGTCACGCAGCTGCTGCGCAAGGCCGCCATTACCGCCACCCCGCAGCAGGTGACGGCTCACTCTGACGAGGTCAAGACTTTGGTGGGCGAGGTGGCACCGTATGTGAAACCCGCTCCCGCACAGAAGGTCGACAACTCCTCCGCCGCGAACGGCCCACGCGGTCAGCGGTCACACCGGCCCCGTGGCGGTGCCGAGGGACGCCCGGCACGTGCGCCTCGGCGCAGTGGACAGGGTCAGCGGTCCGCACAGCGCGCAGGCAGCAGCGCGTCGCGGTAGATCTGAATCCAGGAAAAACTAGCTGATTACCGGAGGCCAGCCGTCAACGCGGGTGACCTCCGGTAATCGCGTTCAGGCACCTCTAGCCGCGCGCGCCGCCGCCTTCTCTTCATAGAACTTCGCGCGGTCATCCACGCCGGCAAGGAATTTCGCCAGCGTCTCGCGAGCCTGCTCGCCTTCGGGCCCCATATCGGAGCGTTCGAACACCCGCCAGAAACGCAGGATGGGCTGCAGGACGTCGTCGTGGTGGATGCGCAGGTCGTAGATACCGGCCTTGGCGATGGCTATCGCCTTCTGCGCGAAGCCTTCCATCCCCATACCCGGCATCGCGAAGCCGACGATCTCTTTGTAGATCGCCTGCATCGCGGCATCGGGCTCGATATCGAATGCCGCCGACATGAGATTGCGGTAGAAGACCATGTGCAGGTTCTCATCCAGCGCCACCCGCGCCAACAGCTGATCAGCAATCGGGCAGCCCGAGGCCTTCCCCGTATTGCGGTGGGATATTCGAGTGGCCAGCTCCTGGAACGACACGTAGGCCAGCGCCTCCAGAGGCGTCTTGTCCCCTGAGTCGTAGCCGGCGACGGTGTGCGCCATGCGCATTGCTTCGAGATTGCTCGGGTCGACCCCACGGGTGACCACCAGATAGTCCCGAAGCGCGATGGCGTGTCGCCCTTCTTCCGCCGTCCACTGGCCCACCCAGGTTCCCCACGCACCGTCTCGCCCAAATCTCGTGGCGATCTCACGGTGATAGGACGGCAGGTTGTCCTCGGTCAGCAGGTTGACGACCAACGCCGCCTGGGCCACCGAATCAAGCGGGCTGTCCTCGGGCTGCCAATCCTCGCCGCCGAGGAAAGCGAAGTCGCGGCCCCGACTCCAGGGCACGTAATCATGTGGGGCCCATGGGCGCGCGGCACCCAGGTGCCGCGCGAGATTCGCCTCGACGACGGGCTCCAGCTCGGTAAGTAGTCGTGTTTGTAATCCGGTCACCATCTTGTCCACCTCTCCATTCGTCCTACCGCCACCTCCAACCTACGGTACCGTAAGTTACAGAAAAAGTGGCTGGCGAATGGGTGAATTGCCGAGGACTAGGCGGCCCCCGCCGCGGCACCGACAACCACGGGTGCCACCAGGTAACTCGGCTGCTCAGGGTCCAGGATCAGGATCTGACCGTGACGGCTCGCCCAGAGCTCGGGAACGGACGGTATGTACCTCGGCAGGCTCGCCGCCGAGACGACAACCCGCAGCCGGTGCCCGGCCGCGATCACCGCATCGACTTCCGTGAGATCTATGTCGAGCGTGATCGGCGCACCGGGCTCCACCGGAAGCTTGCTCCCCATGCCGGCGGGATGCCAGGGCGACAAATAGTCGCCGTCCTCCGTCCGCAGACTCTTCCCCTCGTCCACGCCGCGGCGCGAACCCAGCAGCGCCCCCTCGGCCAGCATCCGCGAAAAACCGTCCGGTGCCACGTCGGTCACCGAGACGACCCAGAATGCCTCCGTACCCATCGCTTTGGTGCGTAGATGAAGGTTGAGCGGCCCGGAGATCACCCATGGCTCCGCGGCGACACCGCTGGTGAACGTGAGTGCACCGCGCTCGAAGTAGCGCGAGTCCTTCAACCCGGAGGTACCCAACGCGGCGGTGATACCGGCCGTCAACCGGGAGGTCGTGGGCGATTTCAGCAGT
Organism: Mycobacterium sp. NGS15; assembly: GCF_059813245.1. Lineage (NCBI taxonomy): Bacteria > Bacillati > Actinomycetota > Actinomycetes > Mycobacteriales > Mycobacteriaceae > Mycobacterium > Mycobacterium sp. NGS15. The sequence continues at coordinate 137,772 of NZ_JCALEF010000007.1, forward strand.
CCCATCCGGCGGCGAAGGAGATGCTCGGTCCTACCGAGCGGTGCGGCACCCGCCAATGACCCGTCGAACATCGAACCCGCTCCCACACCCGAGGGTTCAGCATCCAGGTAGAAGCGTTGCGGCCTCGCTTCGGGCCGCGGATAAGCGTTCATGGTGTGCCAACCGCCATTTTGCTGTTGCAAGGTGAGCGGGCCGTAGCCCTCGATGCCGTTGTCAATACCCTTGAGCCACTTGTCAAACCATGCGCGCTGCAGGACATCCAGCCGAGGTGGTCCGTCCTGGCGGCCGAGCTGCGAACCCGGAGAGCCGTGGTATCCCTCGTTGATGACAACCTGAAACCTGCCACCCGGCAATGCCGTTCGTCGATGAATGCGCAACGCAGCCGGACCAAAGATGTCGTCCCACGCCCCGTACACAAATGTCGGGATCTCGATGTCCTCGAACCGGGGGCTGATCTGCTGGAAGTATTCATCGTTGTCGATCAGCGCCCCCTTGCCACGCAATCCCTCGAAGATATACCGCACCAAGCGATTCAGCGGTGCACGCAACCGCCCGACCAGCCAGCCCAGCCCGACGCCACCACGTATCACATCCGACGGCGACGGCAGCCACTTTGCCAACGCAACAGCAAGCATCCAGACGGGCAGGAAGAATGTCTGTGCCCCACCGGTCTTCATGAGATCGCGGGATATATCGCTGACCGGCTCGACCGCGAACACCGCACCGAGGCCCGGTACCCGGTTACCGGCAGCCTGCAGGGCGTTGATCGAACAGTACGAGATGCCGTACATTCCGACCGACCCGTCGCACCAGGGCTGCGACTGCGCCCAGGCCACCACCTCGGCGGTGTCGCGCTGTTCGACATCGTTGAGCATGCCCCAATCGCCGGTGGAAGCGCCGGTACCGCGAACGTCCACAACCACCTGGGCGTACCCGCTGCGGATCAGCGAATCGTTCACACCGAACGTCGTCAGGCCACCGCCCGGAATGGCCCGCGCCAGCTCGGCGAGCTCGAAGAGACGCGGGTTCTTCGGCGGAGCGGCCGGCACGGTAACCCCGAACCGGCGCAGTCCCCGCAGCAGCCACGCCGCCAGATGCGTCACGGATTTGTTGTAGGGGGTCAGGTTGAAAAGCACCGGCACCGGGTCGCTCACCGGAGTCCCGTCGGCGTCGGCCGGCCGGAACACCTGGGCCTTGAGCACGGTCCCGTCGGACAGCGGTATCGAGACGTTGGGAGTGAACGACACCCGTGAGTACCGGCTGGGCCCATCCGCCGCTGCGGTCCACCGTTCGGCCTGACCCGCTCCGGCGAGTGCCGTGTCCTGTGTCTGCAGACTCTCCAGCGGGCTTCGATGCTTTGCCGTCGTCACTGCGCATTCCTCTCGGGCGGGGCGTCGCTGCCCATGACCAATGAGAGGTTGACGTTACTTCGAGTACGGATACTTTGGGGACGACTTGTGACATGTGTTGAATGACGTCCACCGGTTTTGTGCGCGGCGTGGCGTCAGCACCTGTCGGACGCGATGCCTAGGCTGCCAACCATGAAGGAGACCACGCAGGATCGGCCGGCGCGGCGGCCCGCGCTGTCCCCTTCCCGTGCCAGCGACTTCAAACAGTGCCCACTGCTGTACCGGTTCCGCGCCATCGACCGGCTCCCCGAGCCGCCCTCAACGGCGCAGGTGCGCGGCAGCCTGGTACACGCCGCGCTGGAGGATCTCTACGCGCGGCCCGCGGCCGAACGTGAGTACGCCACAGCCGCCGGACTGGTGGAACCCGCATGGGAACGCCTCGTGGAATCGAACCCGGAGCTCGCGGCGGTGGTCGAGGCCGAGCGCCTTCCCGGGTTCCTCGATGAGGCGCGCGACCTGCTGTCGGGCTACTACCGGCTCGAGGATCCCACCGGGTTCGATCCCGACAGCTGCGAGGAGCGCGTCGAGGTCGAGCTGTCCGACGGCACGATGCTGCGCGGGTTCATCGACCGCATCGACATCGCGCCCGGGGGTGCGATGCGTCTGGTGGATTACAAGACCGGACGCGCACCTCGCGCCCTGTTCGAGGCCAAGGCGTTGTTTCAGATGAAGTTTTACGCCGTCGCGCTGTATCGCACCCGCGGGGTGGTGCCCCGGCGGCTACGGCTGCTGTATCTGTCCGACGGCGAGGTTCTCGACTACACACCGGATGAGGCAGAGCTGCTCAAGTTCGAGAAGACGCTGATGGCGATCTGGCGGACGATTCAAAACCTCGGTACCACGGGCGACTTCCGGCCCAGTCCCTCTCGGTTATGCAACTGGTGCGCCCATCAGTCGCTGTGCCCCGCATTCGGCGGCACGCCGCCGCCCTATCCGGGCTGGCCCAGCGATTACGGTTCCTCCGATACGGATATCGAAGATGCCGAAGCCTCCGCGACCGCGATCCCGGGAGATGCGGCATGACATTGGACCTGACCGGCTGCTACTACCGGCGCTTGGAATCCGACGGCGAGTTCCAGGTGTTCGAGTCCACCGCGCTGACCGCCAGCGGGTGGGGTCCCAATCTGCAGCACGGCTCTCCCCCGATGGCGTTGCTGCTCAAGGCCATCGAGGAGCTGTTCAAGCCGCGTGAGGGCCTGCGGATCGGCCGGGTCGCGCTCGACATCCTCGGCGCGGTGCCGCTGGAGCCGGTGCGCGTGCGGGCCTGGATCGAACGGCCGGGCCGCCGGATCGCCCTTGCGGTCGCCGAGATGGAGGCGCATGCCAACGGCGGATACCGTGCGGTCGCACGGGCCAGCGCGTGGTTGTTGGCAACATCGGTGACCGCCGATAAGGCGAGCGACCGGTATCCACCACTGCCCGAGTACCCACCGGGCCCCACCCCGCCGGCCTTCGGTTTCGAGGGTTCCAACTACTCCAAATCGGTTGATTTTCAGTGGTTTTCGGTGCCCGATGGAGAGCCACAGGTGGCCTGGATGCGGCCACACGTACATATCGTCGACAGCGAGCCGACCACCCCCTGGCAACGGCTGGCCTCAGTCATCGACTCCGCGAATGGGATCGGCGCGGTGCTCAACCCGCTGCGATTCGTCTACATGAACACCGACACAGTGATGCATGTGCACCGGATTCCCCACGGTGATAATTTCGGAGTACGTGCCCGCATGTCGGTCGGACCCGACGGCGTCGGTGTGACCACTGCGGAAATCTTTGACCGCCGGGGGTATATCGGCTCCAGCGCACAGACCGTATTGGTCCAGCGACGGTAAGTTACGGCGAACCGCTCCTGCGCCACACGGTTACCTTGATGATTCACCGTCAAACTGTCTCCGGCCCACCAGAATACGGAGCGCCGGCTAACGGGCAGCACGCATGAGGGGCAGCAAGTATCTGCCTGCGAATTCACGCGTGTTTTCGTCGGTGTCGGTCGGCATCAGCACGGAGGGATTGACCAGAAACGTCGACGTCAGCCGAAGCGCCAAGTCCAGTGCCCGCTTCACCGCCGCAACGGGATAAGCGTCGTCGGCCAGCAGTTCCGCGATCACCGCGAGCAGACCTTGATATCCGGATGCGCTCATGTCGAAAACATTCCGCGAGAACGATTCCGAGTCGAATTCCTTCAGTGCCATCACCAGCGGATGGTCACGCGCCTCGCGCATGCCCATGACGAAGGCTTCGACCATCCTGTCTTCTGCGTTCGACAAGGGCGCAAGCACCGCCTGCGCCCGTACGAAGAATTCCGTTGTCTCCCGGACTAATACCGCGGCGACAATGTCTTCCTTGTCCCCACACTTGCGGTACAACGTGGGGCGAGACACGCCGGCGCGGCGCGCGATATCTCCGACCGCAGTGCGGGCTATGCCGTGGGCGACGAATTCCTCGCGTGCGGCATCCAATAAACGAGAGGTCGCCGCGTTTGTATCGGACAAGGTTCCCGTGGCCAGCTGCCGCAGCAATGAGTCGAGCTCTACCACGGGGCCGATACTAGCGGCGCGGACCGTCGCGACGACATTACGACTCACGGCTGCTCCCTCCGAACCGCCTACCTGGCATTTGAATCAATGAATTACTTTTGATTCAGTATTGCACAACGGCGGGATCCGCCATACACTTCGCCACCAGAATCACTGTCCGGCATCGCGGCGGCCCGGCCCCCTGAATCGCGACCGACCGCAGAGAAGGGGTACGCATGCACGCCACCGATACGAACTCCCCCGCACCGGAACTCCCCCGGACCTCGGGACCCAGGCTTCCCCCGAGAATGCCGATTCATCGGGCGGCGTTGTTGGGGCTGAGCTGCATGGGTGACCCATCTCGCCTGCCCTACCTGCTGCTGCCCAAGATCGCGAACCAATACGGCGACATCGTCCGCCTGTTCACCGGACCGAAGCCGGCACTCACCCTCACCCTGATCAACCATCCCGATTACGTCGACCACGTCTTCACCCGCCATCACGACCGCTACGTCAAGCACGAGGCCACTATCGAGTTGGTCTCCGGGGAGCCGGTAGCCCTTCCCCTGCTTGAGGGGCAGGAGTGGAAACGAGTCCGCTCCGCGTTCAATCCGTACTTCGGCGAGCGCGCGTTGGCCGTGGCAACCCCACTGATGATGGAAGGGATAACCGATCGAGTCGATGCCTGGTCCCGCTACGTGGCCAACGGGGAACTGGTGGACCTCGAACACGAACTCGGCGCGGTCGTGATGGACGGGCTGATGCGATCGATGTTCAAGGTTCAACTCAGCGCCGATGAGATCGATCATGCGGTCGACGGGGCACGCCGGTACGGTGTCTACGTCATCAGCCGGGTCGCCATGCATTTCTTGCCCACATGGATACCAAACCCCTTGCGCCGCAGTGGCGAGGAATCCAAGGAAGAACTTTTTGGCATTCTCGACCGCTTCGTCGACGAGCGCGCGGGCTGCCCGGTTTCCGCGACGCCGGACCTCGTGGATGCCCTGGTTGGATTGGAGTTCGAGGGCTGCCCGCAGACGCAGCATCGCCGAAGGCGCTCCGAGGCCGCCGGGCTGGTGTTCGCGGGATTCGAAACGACCGCCGCTGCACTTGCCTGGACCATCGCACTGCTCTGTCGCAACCCGAGGGCGCTCGGTAAGGCGTATGCAGAGATTGACGCACTCGGTGGGAAGACGCTGGAGTACGACGATCTGGAGAATTTGAAGTATCTGAGGGCGTGTTTCGATGAAGCGCAACGCTTTCAGGCCGCACCAGCCAATGTTCGAACGGCCGTCCAGGACGACGAGATCGGCGGCTACTTCATTCCCGAGGGCTCACAGGTCATCATCACGCAGTACGCGCTGCAGCGCGATCCCCGGTTCTGGAAGGAGCCGGACACGTTCAATCCGGATCGATTCCTGACCGACAAGATCAATCGGAATGCGTTTCTGCCCTTCAGTATCGGGCCTCGCAAGTGTATGGGAACTCGGATGGCCTACATCGAGGGAACTCTCGTCCTCGGGACCATCTTGCAACGCTACGCATTCCAGATCCGCGACGGCTGGGCACCCCGGCATCGCGTGCGGGTGTCTACCGGCCTTGCGGGCGGTCTGCCAATACGGCTCTTCGCCCGCTGAGCCCGTCACATATTTCCCACGATTTCCCCACGATGAAAGGAAAGAGATGAGCAGATTGGAAAAGTTGGGCCCCTCACCGGAACATGCGCAGTATCAGGCGCTCATGCCGGAGTTCTGGAAGAGGGTGCAACAACAGGAAACGAACGACATCGAGCGCGGACTTCCCGCCCGGGGCAGAACAGAGTTCGCGTACACGTGGTTCGACGCCTGGGCCGAGCAGGACATCAAGAAGATCGACTACTGCATTGCCGAGGACTGTAGCTACATCGACAGCACGACGTTCCAGGAGAACAGACTCGGACGCCAGTTCACGATCGACAACTGCCAGGCCGCCTTCGACGTCTTCCCCGACTTCGCCTTCTACCCTCAGGATGGGACGAATCGGTCACTGCCCTACTGGGATTACTTCGACAGCCAGTGGCGTGTGACCATTCCGTGGCGAGGCATCGGCCGCATGATCGGCAAGACCGTCGAGCCCAACACCGGAGCCACGCTCAAGGGGACAGGCCGCTGCCTGAACTTCATTGGCATTGACCGCTATACATTGACCGAAGACTTCAAGATCACCCATATCGACACCGACTGGGACATGCTCTACGGTGCCGCGCAACTTGCCGGATTGGGTCCCCTTGTGCGGAGTCACCGCCTTCAGAAGATCGGACTGCGCGCAGCCGGCATGGTGGCACCGGTGTTTCGTCTGGCGACCCTGCTGACCGCCCGGTGACCGAATAGCACGGGTCACGAATGGTCCGCGGGCGCGGAAACACCTCTGTAGCAGGCGATGAGGCCCCCGATAAACCCGAGAGCCACCGCTTCGATGATCACAATGAGCACATTGGCTGGGCTCATCAGCTGCATCAAGTTTCCGATGAACAGACTCAACGGAGTGTGCTTGCCAAACGCCGAGAAAAAGTAGACACCTGCTGCGCCGACAGCTACGAAGGCCAACGGCACCGCTACCACCGCAGTGGCGAGCACGCGTGGGACCACGAAGCCGTGGATGATGTCTACGCCACTGCTCCGCAATGTGTCTATTTCCTGCTCGATCCGGGGAGAATCGGCCTCAGCGAACACCACAGTGGCACCCGTGGCCGCGGCGACCAATATCGCGTGGGTCGGGAATCCTGTTGGGCCGAACACCAACGCCTCGAGGACGAGCACAATCAGCACCGCCAGCGGTATCGCCACCATACACATCGGCAGCACGGAGACTCTGGCTATCGAGCCTGCCTGCCGGAAGAACTCGCGGACGGCGGGCGGGCGGCGCAGCATGGTGCCGAACGTGTGCACTGCCATCGATACGAAGCCGGTAAAGGTGCGCCTGGGCTTCTCGGCGGAACCCGAGATCAGGCCGTCCGGCCGGTCCGCGTTGATCACCGTCGGGGCTTCTAGATACGTGGTCACATATCACTACATATCGCGTTCTGCCCGCCTTCGCGGCGAAATCATCAAGATCACTGAACGCGGCGTGGATCAGCCCGTGGAGAATCTAGACGGACACCTTGTTGCGGCGGTGCTCGCGAACCATGGCAATCGCGGTCTTGAGCCCGCGCCGTGGAACCGAATTCGACTCGGCCGCAGGAGGTTCTAGGACCACGAACATGCGCTCGCTACGAGTCTCCGGCGCGTTGTCCGCAGTGGCATGCAGGAACCGGTCCGGTAGCGACAGCTTGGCGATGGTGCGCCAGGTCTTCGCGTACTGGAGCAGCATCGATCCGGTCGTATACGGCAGGTCGTAGCGCTCACAGATTTCCCGCACGCGCACCGAGATCTCGTGCAGCCGGTTGCTCGGCAGATCCGGATACAGGTGATGCTCGATCTGATGACACAGGTTGCCACTCATCAGCCGCAGCGTCGGCCCCGCATCGAAGTTCGCGCTGCCCAGCAGCTGACGCAGGTACCACTGGCCACGGGTCTCGTTCTCCATATCGGTTACGGAGAACTTCTCCGCGCCATCCGGGAAGTGCCCGCAGAAAATGACGGCGTTGGACCAGAAGTTGCGAATCAGGTTGGCCGTTGCCGTGGAGGTCAGTGTCGACCGGTAGGTCGCCCCCGGCGACAGCGCGGTGATTGCCGGGAACGCGACATAGTCCTTGAAGACCTGCGAGCCCGCAGACGTGACCAGTTCACGCACCCGCTGCCTGGTCGCCTCGCGGGTTTCCTTTGTCCAGATCTTGCGGAATTCCAGGTGCTGCAGGGCAATTCCCCACTCAAATCCCGCCGCCAGGATGAAATTGAGCGGCAGATTCAGGAGGTTGCGCACCTTCCAGGGCTCGTCGCGCGTCACCCGGAGGATCCCGTAGCCCACGTCGTCGTCCAGATCGAGGATATTCGTGTACTTGTGATGCTCGACGTTATGCGTGAAGCGCCAGTGCTTGGAGGCGCCCGCCATATCCCATTCCCACGTCGAGGAGTGAATCTCGGGATCATTCATCCAATCCCATTGGCCGTGCATGACGTTGTGGCCGATCTCCATGTTCTCGATGATCTTGGCGACGGCCAGCGTCACCGTGCCTGCCCACCACGCGGAGCGCTTCTTGCTCGCAGCCAGAAGGGCCCGGCCGGTCAATTCGAGCGCGCGTTGCGCGCCAATGGTGCGTCGGATATAGCGGGCGTCGCGCGTACCGCGCGACTCCTCGATCTCACGCCGGAGCCCATCGAGCTCAACGGCCAGGTTCTCGACGTCCTCGCTGGTGAGATGCGCGAATGCCGAGATGTCCGTGATCGCCATTGGTGTCCTTCCGCAGCTGCGATACCGCCACCCTACGGTACCGTAGGTTACTCGCCGGTAAATGGACACGCCACAGGTGGTGACAACCAGGCCACGCTATGCGTCGACACGCCGCATTCCAGGCGGATCGTGGGCGTGTCGGCGCCGCATACGGCGAGTCACGAGAGGCGACCGGCGACTGGACTCACGTGGCGAAGCTGACGAGATTCCCGACCAGCTCGAGGAGCGGCTGGGGCACCACGCCCAGCAGAACGGTGACGAGCGCGCTCACCCCGATCGATATCGCCACGGCGGGGCCCGGGATCCGAAGCACCCCCGAGTCCTCCACCGGGTCGGCGAAGAACATCAGCACGATCACCCGCACGTAGAAGTACGCGGCGATGGCGCTGCACACCACACCCACCACCACCAGCGCCATGGCCCCACCGGATGCGGCGGCCGCGAAGACCGCAAACTTGCTGACGAATCCACTCGTCAGCGGGATCCCCGCGAAGGCCAGCAAGAAGAGGGCGAAGACGATGCCGAGCACCGGTGACCTGCGACCGATTCCCGCCCATCGACTCAAATCGGTGATCTCTTCATCCTCATTCTGGCCGTTCTCTCTGTTACCGGAGCGCACCAGCCCGGCAATGGCGAACGCCCCGACGGTGCTGAAACCATATGCCGCCAAATAGAACAACGTCGCGGACACACCACGCCCATTGGCGGCCGCGACTCCGGTCAAGAGAAATCCGGTGTGCGCTACCGCCGAATAGGCCAGCATGCGCTTGACGTCGGTCTGCGTCACGGCGCCGAGGGATCCGATCAGCATGGTGGCGATCGCCACCGCCCACAGCACCGGCCGCCAGTCGGCCGTGATCCCTGGTAGCGCGACGTACAGAACCCGTAGCAACGCGCCGAAGGCCGCGATCTTGGTGGTGGCCGCCATGAACGCGGTGACCGGGGTCGGTGCCCCTTGATACACATCGGGGACCCAGAAGTGGAAGGGCACCGCCCCCACCTTGAACAGCAGACCCGCCGATAGCATGGCAACTCCGAGCAGCAGGAAGGCCCGCTGCCCCGCATCGGCGTGGACAGCCCGAGCGACGGCGCCGAGTTCGACAGTTCCGGCATATCCGTACACAAAGGCCGAGCCGAACAGAAAGAACGCGGAGGAGAACGCGCCGAGCAGGAAGTACTTGAGCGCCGATTCCTGAGACAGCAGACGCCTGCGCCGGGCCAGTGCGCACATCACGTACAGCGGAAGGGAAAAAACCTCCAAGGCAACAAACATCGTCAACAGATCGTTGCAGGCGGGGAAGAGCATCATGCCGGCGATCGCGAACAACGTCAGCGGGAAAATCTCCGTTTGGGTGATACCGGTGCGGTTCAGCACCCGCTCAGGTTCACTGCCCGGAACGCTGGATGCCTGTGCGGCGAAGGCGTCCAGGCCGCCGCCTGCGCCGACCGAACTGGGAAGGGCCGCAACCGTTCTGCGTTGTGCCATCACCGGTAATGCCAGACCAGAGGCCACCAGGACTAGGCCTTGCAGGTAAAGCGTGGGGCCGTCTATCGCCACCGCGCCGTTCATGACGACGTGACGCGAGCCGCCCAGTACCACTACGGCCACAAAGGCGCCGAGGATTCCTCCAGTGGCCAGCGCCAGTTGAGTGGTGAGTCGGTACCGCCGCGGAACGAACGCCTCCACAAGCACCGACACCACCGCGACTCCGAACATGATCAGCATGGGAGACAGTGCGCCGTATGCGATCGGCGGGGCCGGAAGGATCCCGATATCGGTCATCGTCGCTCGCCTTCACCATGCCGGAGGGCAACATCCGCCACGACAGGCGGCGGATCCTTCTCGTTGACGGTGCGCAGTGTCTGCTCGACCGCGGGACTCACGATGTCCAACAGTGGCTTGGGATAGATGCCCAACACGAGGAGCAGCGCGATCAACGGCACCACCACGGTGAGCTCACGGCGTTTCAGGTCGCCGATGCTCTCGTTTCCAGGTGCCAACGGGCCGGTCATCATCCGCTGGTACATCCACAAGACGTAGACAGCGGCCAGCACCAACGCGATGACCGCACACGCCGCGGCCACCGGGTATCGCGTGAATGTTCCCACCAACACCAGGAACTCGCTGATAAACGGTGCTAGCCCGGGCAGCGACAGGGTGGCCAGACCCGCCACCAGGAAGGATCCGGCGAGAATCGGCGCCACCTTCTGCACTCCGCCGTATGTCGCGATGAGTCGCGATCCTTTGCGAGACACCAAGAAACCTGCCACCAACATCAATGCTGCGGTCGAAATGCCGTGGTTGACCATGTACAGCGTCGAACCCGATTGCCCCTGACTTGTCATCGCGAAGATGCCCAGAATGATGAAGCCGAAATGCGATATCGAGGTGTACGCGATCAGTCGCATCACGTCGCTCTGACCGATCGCGAGGACGGCACCATAGAGAATGCCGATGACCGCCAGCGTGATGATCACCGGCGTGAAATATCTACTAGCGTCAGGGAACAGCTGGATGCAGTACCGCAGCATCGCGAAAGTTCCGACCTTGTCGACGATCGCCATCATGAGGACCGCGCTGGCCGGGGTGGCGTGCACGGCAGCATCCGGCAGCCAGGTATGTAGCGGCCAGAGTGGGGCCTTCACCGCGAACGCGAACATGAACCCGAGAAAGAGTGCCTTGGCTATGCCAGGGTCGATCCCGAGTGTGCCGGTGGCGACCATTTCGGTGATATCGCGCAGATCGAAGGTTCCGCCGTGACTCCCGGTCCGGCCCTGCGCCGTCACCACGTAAAGCCCGATCACGGCCGCCAGCATGATCAGACCGCCAAGCAGGTTGTACATCAGGAACTTCACCGCCGCGCGCGACCGCTGCCTGGTGTCGGAGTACGTGCTTCCGAATCCTCCGATCAGGAAGTACATCGGGATCAGCATCGCCTCGAAGAAGATGTAGAACAGCAACACGTCCAGGGCGGAGAACGACAGCAGCACCATCGATTCCACGACCAGGATCAGGGCGATATAGCGTTGCGCCACTGGGCGATTGCCGTATCCGGGGGTCTCTGCTCCGTCATTCCATGCGGCCAGTAACAGGATCGGTAGCAGGCCCGTCGTCAATAGCACCAGCGCGAGCGCGATCCCGTCGAGACCCACCGCGTACTTCATCCCGAATGCCGGTACCCAGGAAGCCGATTCGACGAACTGGTATTGCGGACCTGCGGGATCGAAGGCAACCGCCAGCGCAATCGCGACGATCAAGGCCAGCAACGAGGCACCCAGCGCCACGTATTTGGCAAGGGTGCGCCGGTGGATCGGCATGATCAGCACGGCACCGGCACCCGCCAAGGGAATAAGCCACAGAGCTGTCACGGCGCCCACCGCACTCACCACCTCACTGCCATCAACGCCGCGACCACCAGAGCCGCGCCGGCACACATGGACAACGCATAGGAGCGGACGTGACCGGTCTGCATATGCCGCACGCGGCCCGATACGGCATCCAGCGCGGAGGCCAGACCGTTGACGAGGCCGTCGACCCAGCGATCGTCCGCACGCACCAGACCGCGGGTTAGCCGTTGACCGGGACGCATGAACACCGCCTCGTTGACGACGTCGCCATAGAGATCCCGGCGGGCGGCGACGGTGAGTGCTGAACCCTGCGGTGCCGTTTCAGGCACGTCGGTGCGGTACATCCGGTAGGCGACACCGACGCCGCAGAGCACCACCGTGACGGTGACAGCGCTGATCACCCAGGCGGGAACGGGTAGCTCGCCGTGATGCGCACCAACGACCGGTTCCAGCCAGTTCTGCAGAGCCCCACCGAAGCTCAGCAGGAATCCCGCACTCACCGACCCGACGGCGAGCACCATCATCGGCCAGGTCATCACCGAGGGCGACTCATGCGGATGCGCATCCTGTCCCCATCGGGGCCTGCCGAAGAAGGTCAGGAGCATGACCCGAGTCATATAGAACGCCGTGATTCCGGCGCCCAGCAGCGCCGCTGCCCCGAGCAGGAATCCGCCGGCACCGCCGTGCCCGAAGGCGACCTCGATGATCTTGTCCTTCGAATAGAACCCCGCGAACGGCGGGACTCCGATGATGGCAAGGTATCCAACTCCGAAGGTGATGAAGGTGATCGGCATGAGGGTGCGCAGACCACCGTAACGGCGCATATCGGTTTCTTCGTTCATACCGTGCATGACCGAACCGGCGCCGAGGAAGAGCCCAGCCTTGAAGAACCCGTGTGTGAGCAGATGCATGATCGCCACCGCATATCCGGCGGGCCCTAGCCCCGCCGCCAGTACCATGTAGCCGATCTGCGACATAGTGCTCGCGGCAAGGGCCTTCTTGATGTCGTCCTTGGCGCAGCCGATGATGGCTCCGAAGAGCAGGGTGATGGCACCGACGCTCACCACCGCGACCTGTGCGTAGGGGGCGCGTTCGAAGATCGGTCCGGACCGGGTGATCAGATAGACACCGGCGGTCACCATGGTGGCGGCATGGATGAGGGCCGATACCGGGGTGGGGCCCTCCATCGCATCCCCAAGCCAGGACTGCAGCGGCACCTGCGCCGACTTTCCGCACGCCGCCAGCAATAGTGCCAATCCGATTGCGGTGTTGCGACTCTCGCCGGCCGCACCCGCCGAGCCGAGCACCTCGGCGAAGCCGACCGAGCCGAACGTCGCGAACATCAGCATCATGGCCAGGGCCAACCCCATGTCGCCGACGCGGTTGACGATGAAGGCCTTCTTGGCCGCGGCGGCGGCCGACGGTTTCTGGTACCAGAAACCGATCAGCAGGTAGGACGCCAAGCCGACTCCCTCCCAGCCCACGTATAACCCCAGGAAATTGTCGGCAAGCACGAGCAGCAGCATGGCCGCCAGGAAGAGGTTCAGGTAGCCGAAAAAGATCCGACGATTCCGGGCTGTGTACTCGGGTCGCTCCGCGAGCGACGCTCCCGGCGCCATGTACCCGATCGAGTAGATATGGATGAGCGAACCCACCCCGGTGATCAGCAGCGCGAAGCACACGGACAGCTGGTCGAGGGTCAATCCGAAATCAATGTGCAATGCCCCGACCGGAACCCAGGCGAAAAGCGTCTCGTGCACCACACGTTCGGAGCCCGCTCGTCCGAGCATGCCGATGAATGACGCGACGGCCACGAGAAAGGACGCGAGTGCCGTCGCGCACCCCAAGAGATGACCCCAGGTGTCACCCCGGCGGCCGACGAGCAAAAGTACGGCCGCACCAGCCAGGGGCAACACCGGCATGAGCCATGTCACGGGCACTCCTTCCTAGAACTATCCCTAGAATCTCAATAGATCGGCGTCGTCGACCGAGGCCGACCTGCGGGTGCGGAAGATAGTCATGATGATTCCCAGTCCCACAACCACTTCCGTGGCTGCTACCACCATGGTGAAGAACGCGATGACCTGGCCGTCGAGGTTTCCGTGCATCCGGGCGAAGGTGACGAATGCCAGGTTTGCCGCGTTGAGCATCAGCTCGACACTCATGAAGACCACAATCGCGTTACGGCGCAACATCACGCCGGCCGCCCCGATGGTGAAGATGAGTGCGGCCAGATAGAGGTAGTTGCCGGGATTCACCGTGCCTCCATATCCCGCGGGGTGAGCACACCGCTGACCGACAACTCGGAGAATGACCCGTCGGGAAGTAACGCAGGCACGTCGACAGCGTTATGCCGCGCGTACACACCCGGATTGGGCAACGGCGTGGCACGATCTCCATGCAGGAACCGCCGAATCGCCAACTCGCGCTGTCCGCCGGTCTGCCCCAGCTTCTCCCGGTGCGCCAGCACCATCGCGCCGATCGTCGCGGTGATCAACAGTGCGCCGGTGAGTTCGAACGCCCACAGATAGTCGATAAAGATGCGCTCGGCCAGACCCTCCACGTTTCCGCGGCTGTTGGCCTGGTCGAGCCCGACAAACGCTGTGATGGAAGCATTTCCGATGCCCGCGATGGCCAGTATCCCGAACCCCAGCCCGGCCGCGATGGCACCCACCCGCTGGCCCGGCAGTGTCTCCACCAGAGAGTCGGAGGAATCTACGCCCACGAACATGAGGACGAACAAAAACAGCATCATGACCGCGCCGGTGTACACCACCACCTGGGCGACGCCGAGAAACAGCGCACCCTGGGCCACGAAAAACACCGCGAGAATGACCATGGTCATGGCAAGGAAGATCGCCGAATACACCGCCTTGGGCGCAGCGATCACGCCGAGTGCGCCGAGCACCGCGACGGTGCCAAGCACCCAGAACGTCACTCCCTCCCACGTCGGTGTGCGCGAGAGACCCTCGGCCGCAATCATTGTCACGTGGCCGGCCACGGCGACGAAGCTCACCTGAGATCCTCCCCTGCCTTTGGCAGGTTGCCCAGGTAGTAGTCCGTGTCGGTGGACCCCGGGTACATCGCGTGCGGGGGCGGCTCCATACCGGGTTGCAGCGGTGCCAGCAGTTTGTCCTTGCCGTAGATGAGGTCGGACCGATTGTCATCGGCCATCTCGTAGTCGTTGGTCATGGTGAGAGCGCGGGTCGGGCACGCTTCGATACACAGCCCGCAACCGATGCACCGCAGATAATTGATCTGGTACACCTGGCCATATCGCTCACCTGGAGAGAAGCGTTCTTCCTCGGAATTGTCGGCGCCCTCGACGAATATGGCGTCGGCCGGACACGCCCAGGCACACAACTCACAGCCGATGCATTTCTCCAGCCCATCGGAGTACCGGTTGAGTTGGTGCCTTCCGTGGTAGCGGGGTGCGGTGGGTTCCTTCTTCTCGGGGTATTGCTCGGTGAGCCGCTTTTTGAACATCGAGGAGAAGGTCACCCAGAACCCGGCCATGGCATCGACGGAATGTCGCAAAAGATCAGGCATGTGCGTCCTCCTTTGTGGTTGTACCCGGGCCCGAGTCGACGTGCTGCCCGGGCAGCGGCGGCACCGGGAATCCGCCGGCCATCGGATCGAAGTTTTTGGACAGCGAGGGTTTCGGTGGTTCGGCACGCCGCGACACGACACCCACCAGGGCGATGCTGCCGACCGAGAACACCACGCCGGTCACGCCGAGGATGATCGACGGGTTTCCATATCCGTAGAGCGCGATGGCCTGCACCACGCCGACGATGACAATCCATGCCAGCGCCACCGGGATCAAGACCTCCCAGCCCAACCGCATGAACTGGTCGTAGCGCAGCCGCGGCAAGGTGGCGCGCAGCCACATGAACAGGAACATGAAGCCCCAGACCTTGGCCACAAACCACAGCACCGGCCACCAGGAGGTGTTTGCGCCGTCCATCAGGCTCAACGGCCAGGGCGCGTGCCAGCCCCCAAGGAACATGGTTGCCGCCAACCCGGAAACCGTTGCCATATTGATGTATTCGGCGAGCA
This sequence comes from Mycobacterium sp. NGS15, assembly GCF_059813245.1. Taxonomy (NCBI): domain Bacteria; kingdom Bacillati; phylum Actinomycetota; class Actinomycetes; order Mycobacteriales; family Mycobacteriaceae; genus Mycobacterium; species Mycobacterium sp. NGS15. Next base: position 153,469 of record NZ_JCALEF010000007.1, read on the forward strand.
TGAACATCGCGAAGCGCAGCGAGGAGTATTCGGTGTGGAATCCACCGACCAGCTCACCCTCTGCTTCGGGCAGGTCGAACGGTGCCCTGTTGGTCTCGCCGACCATGGCGGTCACGTACACCAGGAACGATGGCAACAGCAGGAAGACGTACCAGCGGCCGGCCTGCGCGGCGACGATTCCCGACGTCGACATCGTTCCGGCCAGCAGGAACACCGCGGCGAATGTCAGGCCCATCGCTATCTCGTAGGAGATCACCTGCGCGGAGGACCGCAATCCGCCGAGCAGCGGGTAGGTGGATCCGGACGCCCAGCCGCCCAGCACGATTCCGTAGACACCCACGGAAGTGACCGCGAGCACGAAAAGAATCGCCACCGGTAGGTCCGTGAGCTGAAGGGGTGTGCGATGGCCGAAAAACGAGACCACGGGACCGAACGGGATCACCGCGTACGCGACGATCGCCGGTACCACAGAGATGATGGGCGCCAAGAGATAGATCGGCTTGTCGACGCCGGCCGGGGTCAGGCCCTCTTTGAGGGCCAGTTTCACGCCGTCGGCCAGGCTCTGCAGCAGCCCGAACGGGCCCACCCTGTTGGGGCCGATGCGGCGCTGCATCCAGGCAAGCACCTTGCGCTCGACAAGAATCGCCACAAGCACGGTCAGCACCAGGAAGACGAATACCGCAACGCATTTCAGGAGCACGAGCCAGAGCGGATCGATTCCGAACTGTGACAAGTCCGTCTTGCCTGTCATGACGTGACCTCTATTCGCACCACTTGCCCCAGCGCCGGACCGAGCTGCTGATGAACCTCCGACCCGGCCGAGCGCATCGGTACCCAGACCACCCTGTCCGGCATCTCCGTTATCCGCAGCGGCAGGGTAATGGCCCCCTGGATCGACTCCGACATACTGCGCACGGTCACCAATTCGCCTTCAGCGGCACCGATCTCATGTGCTGTCGCGTCCGATAACCGCACCTCTGTGCTGTGCGCGGTACCGGCAAGGAACTGTTCGCCGTCCTGCAGCCGACCGGCGTCCAGCAGCAGGCGCCAGGACGCCAGTACCGCCTCTCCCGCCTCGGGCCGCGGCCTGGCGGTCGCCCGGACTGGCCCCGGGGTTTCCCGCGCGCCCGCCCACGGACCGATGCCCGCGAGCTCCGCGAGCGCCTCGTTTCCATCGTCCAGGCCGATCGGGCGATCCATCCGCCGAGACAACGCGGCAAGCAGTCTGAGATCGTCGAGGGCATCACTGGTATCGAGAGTGGTCTGGAAAGGTCTCAGCCTGCCTTCCCAATTCACGAAGCTGCCGGATTTCTCCGCGACCGCCGCCACCGGAAGCACCACATCGGCGAGCTCGGTGACGGCGCCGCGGCGCATCTCCAGGCTCACCACGAACGCTGTCTTGAGCGCACCGACGGCGGCGGCAGGGTACGGAAGGTCAGCCAGTTCGACGCCACCGACGAGGAACGCATCCAGGCCGCTTCCCGGATCCAACATGCCGCCGGCGTCGAGCCCGGGCATATCGGGCAGCGCGATCACTCCCCACTTGTCGGCAACATAGCGTCGCGCCGCACTGTCGGATACCGGGTGACCACCCGGCAGGAGCCTCGGCAGCGCCCCCGCTTCCAAGGCTCCACGCTCCCCTGCTCTACGCGGAACCCACGCCAGCGTCGCGCCCGTCTTCGCGGCGAGCTGTGCCGCCGCCGACAGTGCTCCGGGTATACACGCCAACCGTTCTCCCGCCATGATCACGGCCCCGGGCTGACGTAAGAGATCCGAATCAACCAGGCCCGCGATGGTTTCCGGTTCACTGCCAGGAACGGTGGCGATCACATGGGCCGAGAGCTTGGTGGACCCGCGGCTGGCGAAGGGCGCGACAGTGAGCACCTTGAGCCCCCGTTTACGGACCCCCTTACGCAACCGCAGGAAGACGATGGGAGATTCCTCTTCCGGTTCAAATCCCGCCAGCACCACCACCGGCGCGGCCTCCAATGCCGCGTACGTCTGCGTCATCCCATGCCCGGCAACGCCCGAGCCCAGGAACGCGGCCTCCTCCGCGCTATGCGCGCGAGCCCGGAAGTCGATGTTGTTGGTGCCGAGCACCATGCGGGCGAACTTGACATAGGCATAGGAGTCTTCGACGGTGAGCCGTCCACCAGTGAGGACCCCGGCATTGGCGCCCGCATCCGCCAAACCCTTTGCGGCGGTTTCCAATGCCTGCGGCCACGATACTGCGACCAGGCTTCCGGACTCGTCACGAATCATCGGATCGGTGATGCGGTCCCCCGCGGTGGCGTAGGTGAATGCCCAGCGCCCCTTATCGCAGTTCCATTCCTCGTTGACTTCGGGATCGTCACCGGCCAGTCGCCGCAGCACCTTTCCGCGCCGATGGTCGGTGCGCTGTGCACATCCGCTCGCGCAGTGCTCGCACACACTGGGCGTGGACACCAAATCGAACGGGCGGGCGCGGAATCGGTATGCGGCACCGGTGAGAGCGCCTACCGGACAAATCTGCACGGTATTGCCGGAGAAGTAGGAATCGAAGGGTTCATCGCCCGCGATGCCGACCTGTTGTTGCGCACCGCGTTCGAGAAGCTCGATGAACGGGTCACCGGCGACCTGTTGGGAGAACCGGGTGCACCGCGCGCACAGGACACAGCGCTCCCTGTCGAGCAACACCTCGGTGGACAGCGGAATCGGCTTCGGAAATGTGCGTTTAGCCTCGGCGAACCGGGTCTCGGCGCGACCGGTCGACATGGCCTGGTTCTGCAGTGGGCACTCTCCGCCCTTGTCGCAGACCGGACAGTCGAGTGGGTGATTGATCAGCAGCAGTTCCATCACGCCGCTCTGCGCCTTCTGCGCCGCCGCGGACGTGACCTGCGTATGAACAACCATCTCGTCGGTGACGGTGGTGGTACACGCGGCCAACGGTTTACGTTGGCCCTCCACTTCGACCAGGCACTGTCGACACGCACCCACCGGATCGAGGAGCGGGTGATCGCAGAACCGGGGAATCTGGACGCCGATCAGCTCGGCGGCACGAATGACCAATGTGCCCTTGGGCACCGCGATGCTGGTCCCGTCGATGTCGACGGTGACCAGCTCAATCTCGGTCTCCCTTTCTACGGCAGTCATCGGTTCCCCTCCCCGAAGACGGTGCTGGCCCCCGAATCGAAGGGGCACCCGTTCTGTAGGTGTGCCTCGTACTCTGCACGGAAGTACTTGAGCGAGGACATGATCGGACTCGCTGCGCCGTCACCGAGAGCGCAGAATGACTTACCCAGCACGATGTCCGAGATGTCGAGAAGTTTGTCCAGGTCTTCGGCAGCACCCTCGCCGGATTCCAGTCGCTGGAGAATGCGCACCAGCCAATAGGTACCCTCACGGCAGGGCGTGCACTTGCCACAGGACTCGTGCGCGTAGAACTCGGTCCACCTGAGCACTGCGCGTACCACGCACGTGGTGTCATCGAATATCTGTAATGCCTTGGTGCCCAGCATCGATCCGGCGGCACTCACACCCTCGTAATCGAGCGGGACATCCAGATGCTCGGCGGTGAACAACGGTGTCGATGAGCCACCGGGAGTCCAGAACTTGAGCCCGTGTCCGTCGCGCACTCCCCCGGCCAGCTCCAGAAGCTCGCGCAGCGTCACTCCGAGCGGAGCCTCATACTGTCCGGGGGTGCGCACATGGCCGGACAACGAGTACAGCGTGAATCCCGGCGACTTCTCCGATCCCATCGTCCGGAACCACTCGGCACCGCGCCTCAGGATGACCGGGACACTCGCGATGGACTCGACGTTGTTGACAACCGTCGGGCTGGCGTACAGACCGGCAACCGCAGGAAATGGGGGACGCAGCCGCGGCTGGCCGCGGCGCCCCTCCAGCGAGTCCAGGAGCGCGGTCTCTTCCCCGCAGATATAGGCGCCCGCACCGGCATGCACCACCAGCTCCAGATCGAAACCGCTATCAAGAATGTTGCGGCCCAGATATCCGGCCTCATACGCCTGCGCCACCGCGGTCTGCAACCTTCGGATCACCGAGATGACCTCGCCGCGCACGTAGATGAAGGCGTGTGCGGCACGGATCGCATAGGCGGCGATGACGATTCCCTCGATGAGGGTGTGTGGTGTCGCCAGCATCAACGGAATGTCTTTGCACGTACCGGGTTCGGACTCGTCGGCGTTCACCACCAGGTAGTGCGGCTTGCCGTCACCCTGCGGGATGAAGGACCATTTGGTGCCCGTGGGGAATCCGGCGCCCCCTCGCCCACGCAGACCTGCGTCCTTCACCAGGGCGATGACCGCATCCGGTTCCATGCTCAGTGCGGTATGCAGGCCCCGGTAGCCCTCATGGCGCAGATACCCGCCAAGGGTCCAGGAGTCGGCCTCGTCCCAGTGCTCGGAAAGGACCGGGGCAAGGATCGTGGACGTCACCGCGTCGTCCCCCCTGCCACTCCCTTTGCGTCCTTTTCTACGTCCCGAGCGAGTCGCAGTCCCGCCAGTGTCGGCTCACCCGGCTGCGCAGCGGCCACCGCCTCAGGCCGCTCGTCCGCGAACCCGGCCAAGATCCGGGCGGTCTGTCTGAACGTGCACGGCGGCGCACCGCGCCGTGGCTCGGGAATGCGGTCGCTGCGGAGGCCCTCCACTAGATCTACTGCTCCCTCCGGGGTTTGGTTGTCGAAGAACTCCCAATTGACCATCAACACCGGCGCGTAGTCACAGGCGGCGTTGCACTCGACATGTTCGAGCGTGACCTTGCCGTCCTCGGTGGTACCGCCGGGCGGCACACCGAGCTCATCGACCAATCGCGTCAAGATCGCGTCACCACCCAGCACCGCACAGAGCGTGTTGGTACATACCCCAACGAGGTAATCGCCGGTCGGTTCGCGCCGGTACATCGAGTAGAAGCTCGCCACGGCCGTCACCTCGGCGGATGTCAATTCCACTTGTCCAGCGCAGAATTCGATGCCCGCCATGGTCACAAACCCGTCCTCGGACTGGACCAGGTGCAGCAGCGGCAGCAACGCCGACCTACGGCTCGGATATCGGTCGAGGATCTCCTTGGCATCGATGGTAAGGCGTGAAACTACCTCCGGCGGATAACTTTTGCGCCCGGCGAAGCTACTGCCCTGGTCATCCGGCGGGCGGTTGCCGAGTTCAAGAAAGACGCCCTCGCGCTCCGTCTCCTTCACCTGTCCACCCCGCCCATCACCGGATCGATACTCGCGACCGCAGCGATCAGATCGGCCACCATTCCGCCCTCACACATCGCCGAGACAGACTGCAGATTCGTAAACGATGGATCGCGGAAATGCACGCGGTAGGGCCGCGTTCCGCCATCGCTGACCATGTGTACCCCGAGCTCACCGCGCGGCGACTCGACGGCGACGTACACCTGTCCGGCCGGTACCCTGATCCCCTCGGTCACCAGTTTGAAGTGGTGGATCAGCCCCTCCATGGACGTGCCCATGATCTTGGCGATGTGTTTGGGCGAGTTACCCAACCCATCTGGGCCCGACGAGAGGTCGGCGGGCCACGCAATCTTCTTGTCGTCCACCATGATCGGCCCTGGCCGCAACCGATCCAGGCACTGCTGAGCGATCTTGATGGACTCGTGCATCTCCTTGACCCGGATCAGATACCGGCCATAGGAGTCGCAGTCCCCATGGGTGATGACCTCGAAGTCATAGTTCTCGTATCCACAGTACGGTTGTGCGCGCCGCAGATCGTGCGCCAGCCCCGTGGCACGCAGTACCGGACCGGTGATGCCCAGCGCCATACAACCGGTCAGGTCCAGGTATCCGACTCCCTGAGTCCGCGCCTTCCAGATGTAGTTCTCGTTCAACAGGTTTTCCATGTCACGTAACCTGCCGGGCAGGATCTTCAGCAGATCCTGCACGTCCTGCTCGGCGCCATCGGGCAGATCCTGCGCCAGCCCGCCGGGCCTGACGTAGGCGTGATTCATGCGCAGGCCGGTGACCGCTTCGAATACCTTCAGGATCATTTCGCGTTCGCGAAACCCGAGGAACATCGCAGTCATCGCGCCGAGCTCCATACCACCGGTGGCGAGTGCGACCAGATGGGAGGAGATGCGATTGAGTTCCATCATCAACACCCGAATCACGGTGGCACGCTCCGGGATTTCGTCGGTGATGTCGAGTAACTTCTCGACCCCCAGGCAATAGGCGGTCTCGTTGAAGAATGGTGACAGGTAGTCCATCCGGGTCACAAAGGTGACGCCCTGCATCCAGGTGCGATACTCCAGATTCTTTTCGATACCGGTGTGCAGATAGCCGATTCCGCAGCGCACGACGGTAACCGTCTCCCCCTCGATCTCCAGGATCAGGCGCAGCACGCCGTGGGTCGACGGATGCTGGGGGCCCATGTTGACGACAATGCGTTCGTCACCGGCTTGGGCGGCGGCAGTGACGATCTCGTCCCAGTCCTGCCCGCCGGCCATCAGGTGTGTCTCGGGCTGTGCTGTCATTAGTTGTAGGACCTCCGCTGATCGGGCGGAGCGATAGTCGCCCCGTGGTATTCGACCGGCACGCCACCGAGTGGATAGTCCTTGCGCTGCGGATGCCCGTCCCAGTCATCCGGCATTTCGATACGCGTCAACGCTGGGTGATCGTCGAAGACGATGCCAAAGAAGTCGTAGGTTTCCCGTTCGTGCCAGTCGGTGGTCGGGTACACGGCATTCAGCGACGGGATATGCGGATTATCGTCCGGCACCGCTACTTCGAGCATGACCCGCCGGTTCCAGGTAATCGACATGAGCGGGTAGACGGCATGCAGTTCCCGCGCAGCATCCTCGGGGTAGTGCACACCGCTGACACCGAGGCAGAGCTCGAAACGCAGCTGCGGGTCATCTCGCAGGGACTGAGCTACTTGCACCAAGTGCTCGGCCTGGACGTGGATCGTGAGTTGATCACGGTAGACGACAACGCCCTCGATGGCATCCTCATAGGTGACGTGTTCCTGCTCCGCAAGCACCGATTCCAGCCGATCGACGACCTGATCGAAGTACCCGCCGTAGGGACGGTCCGAGCTGGCCGGCAAGGAGATTGGCTGAACCAGCCCGCCATAACCCGACGTGTCGCCACTGCCGTGGACACCGAAGAGCCCATGCCGTACCCCGATGACCTCGCCTGGGTTCTGCTCGTTGCCCGTCACCGCAGCAGGCCCTTCATCTCGATGGTCGGTGTGGCGGCGAGGGCCGCCGCTTCGGTCTCGCGGATGACCTCCTCACGATTGGCCCCGAGCGGCATATCGCCGATCTTCTCGTGCAGCTTCAAGATCGCGTGCAGCAGCATTTCCGGGCGCGGAGGACACCCGGGAAGGTAGATATCCACGGGGACAACATGATCGACACCCTGCAGGATGGCATAGTTGTTGAACATCCCGCCCGAAGAAGCACAGACCCCCATGGCGAGCACCCATTTCGGTTCAGCCATCTGGTCATAGATCTGCCGCAACACCGGGGCCATCTTCTGGCTGACCCTGCCGGCCACGATCATGAGGTCGGCCTGTCGTGGTGTCGCCGAGAACCGTTCCATGCCAAAGCGGGCGATGTCGAATCGCGGGCCCGCCGTCGACATCATCTCGATGGCACAACACGCCAGCCCAAAGGTGGCGGGCCACAACGAACCTTTGCGTACGTAGCCCGCCAGCGCCTCGACGGTGCTCAACAGAAATCCGCTAGGCAGTTTTTCCTCAAGACCCATAGCTCTCCCGACAGGTGTGCTTATTCGTGATGTTGCAAGGACTTCCGCGCCGCCCCACCAATCGCACAGGGGCTAATCCCAGCTCAGGCCACCGCGCCTCCATTCGTAGGCGTACGCCACCGACACGTTGACGATGAACAAGGCCATTGCGAGCAGTCCGAACACTCCGAGGGCCCCGAAGTGGACGGCCCACGGATACAGGAAGACGATCTCGATATCGAAGATGATGAACAACATCGCGGTGAGGTAGTACTTCACGGGCACCCGGTGTCCGCCGACGGCGCCACCGTGGTGATCACGGCCCATCGAGTGCTCGGTGGGCTCGATACCGCATTCATACGCCTGAAGCTTCGCGCGGTTGTATCGGCGCGGACCGACAAATGACGAAATCCCAATGGAGAAAACGGCAAAGGCCACCGCAATGGCGCCGAGTACCAAGATCGGTACATATGCATCCATGGCAGAACAGCCTCCCGAATCGATCGATCGGGTCCCTGTGCTGGATCGGCAACGTTGCCGCGTCATTGCTGTGTGTGGTCGAGGGCTGCCGACCAGTACAGATGTGACCTAACAAACACACTATCGGTTGGCGCCTGGTCCATGCCACCGTTTGACGGTGTTTTGCGTAATTAAGTACTGAGCCGAAGGGCTTGGGACGGCTGACGTCAGCGGTGTGTCGCGGCGGCCGAACCAAGCAGCTCGATCACCGTCGCGGTCAGTCGCATCGGGTCGATCGGCCGCGGTACCACACCCTCGGCGCGGGACCAGTTCGCCAGCCAGCTGTCTTGCGGACGTCCGGTCAGGACCACGATCGGAGGCGGCGCAACGACCTCGTCCTTGACCTGTTTGGCCACGCCCATCCCGCCGAAGGGCGTCGCCTCACCGTCCAGGATCGCCACGTCGATGCCACCGGCGGCGAGGCTTTCGATGACCATGGGTCCGGTGGCCACCTCGACAAACTCCAGTGGCGGCAGTGCAGAATCCGGCCGTGTGCCAATTCCCTGAATTACCTTGCGCCGGACCGTGATGTCATCGCTATAGACGAGGACGTGCAGCGCCATACCGCCATGTTAGGCCGAGCTGCGATTACTCGCGAAGGAATCCGGAGAAACCCCCGGGAAACTAGGCGCGGAAGAATCTGACTTCGGAGGCCAGAATGGCCTTCGCGCCGATCGCGGCCAGCGCATCCATGGTGGTGTTCACGCCCTTGCGCGGGGCCAGGGCACGTACCGCCACCCAGTTCTCGTCAGCCAGCGGGGCCAGGGTCGGAGATTCCAGGCCGGGCGTCACCTTGAGTGCCTCGTCCAGAACCGCACGCGGGCAGTCATAGTCGAGCATCAAATACAGCTGGCCGAACACCACGCCCTGGATGCGGGTCGTGAGCTGTGCGCGCGCCGTTTCCGTTGCCGGATCGGCGTTCTCCCGCTCGATCAGCACGGCCTCCGAATCGCACAGCGACTCCCCGAAGGCCACCAGTCCGTGCTGGCGCAGGGTGCGGCCGGTGCCGACGATATCGGCGATCACATCAGCCACGCCAAGCTGGATGGATATCTCGACAGCACCGTCCAGCCGAATGACATCGGCCTCGATTCCCTTGGTGGCCAGATCCTTTCGCACCAGGTTGGGGTAGGCAGTGGCAATCCGCTTCCCCGCGATGTCGTAAATCGTCCAGTCTCGCCCGGCAGGCGCGGCGTAGCGGAACGTCGATCCACCGAATCCCAGCGCGAGCCGCTCGATCACCGGCGCATCGGAGTCCATCATCAGGTCGCGGCCGGTGATACCAAGATCCAGCTCGCCAGAGCCGACGTAGATCGCTATGTCCTTGGGCCTCAGGAAGAAGAACTCGACGTCGTTCTGCGGATCCAGCACCGTGAGGTCCTTGGCATCTCCGCGGCGCCGGTAGCCGGCCTCGGAAAGGATCTCCGATGCGGCCTCGCTGAGCGCCCCTTTATTGGGAACGGCGACGCGCAACGCTCCATTCGCACTGGTCATGTCAGAGCTTCCGGTAGACGTCATCGAGAGTGAGGCCGCGGGCGATCAGCAGCACCTGCGCCCAATAGAGCAGCTGGCTGACCTCTTCGGCGAGTGATTCGTCGCTCTCGTGCTCGGCGGCCAGCCACACCTCGCCCGCCTCTTCGAGCAGCTTCTTGCCCAGTGCGTGCACCCCAGCGTCGAGGGCGGCGACGGTCCCGCTTCCCTCGGGCCGGGTTCTGGCGCGGTCACTGAGCTCGGTGAACAGCTCGTCGAAGGTCTTCACGGGTGGCGATTCTGTCACGAACGGGCCGGGCAAGTCATATGGGTTTGCAGGTAGACGCCGTCAGCACGTCCGCGTGAGCGCCCCGCAGGTCGCCCGGGGACATGCCCGACAACGTGATGGCATGCCTGCGCCGGTCACCGGCCGGCACCTCGACGTGGTTGGGCACCACCAGCACCGCACACCCCGCCGCCTCGGCCGCGGCTGCGCCGGTCGCCGAGTCCTCGATGACCAGGCAATCGCGCGGCTCGACTCCCAGTAGCTCGGCAGCCCGCAGATACGGATCGGGAGCGGGCTTGCCCGCAGGCACCTCGTCGCCACAGACCGACTCGGTAAACCAGTGCGTGCCAATGGTCTTGAGCGCCTGGTTGGTGAGCGACCTGATGGTGTTGGTAACCAGCGCCATGGGCACCCGCTCCGCGGCAAGCTGGGCCAGCATCTCTTGAGCACCATCGCACCAGACGAGACCGGTCTCGAAGAGCTCCCCGGTGTACGCGTGCAGCCAATCGTTCTCGTTGGCCATCCGCTCGGCATCGTGTTCCAGATCCAGCGCGGTGAAGATCATCCGCATGGTGGCGTCCGCCGAGCCCCCGACCAGCGCGGTCCGTAACTCGGGGGTCATCTCACCACCTAGCCTGCGGCACAACCCTGCCATCGAGATGTCCCAGAGCTTCTCCGATTCGATGAGGGTGCCGTCCATGTCCCACAGCACCGCACGCATGCGACCAATTCTGTCAGAGGTCGCCTGCTGCCCATGACGCTGGTGCTCAGTCCTCCGGGTTGTAGCCGAGGTTCGGCGCGAGCCAGCGCTCGGCCTCCTTCAGAGTCCAGCCCTTGCGCTTCGCGTAATCGGCGACCTGGTCCTGAGAGATCCGGCCGACCACGAAGTACTGCGACTGCGGGTGCGAGAAGTACCAGCCGCTGACGGCGGCGCCCGGCCACATCGCCATCGACTCGGTCAGCTCGATGCCGGTCCGCTCCTTGACGTCCATCAGCTGCCAGAGCGTCGCCTTCTCGGTATGCTCCGGGCACGCCGGGTAGCCCGGCGCTGGGCGGATTCCGACGTACTTCTCCCCGATGAGCGCCTCGTTGTCCAGCTGCTCGTCGGGCTGAAACCCCCAGAACTCCTTGCGAACCCGCTGGTGCATCCGTTCGGCGAACGCCTCGGCGAGCCGGTCGGCGAGCGACTCAAGCAGGATCGCGTTGTAGTCGTCGTTGGCCGCCTTGAACTCGACGATCTTGTCGGCGCTGCCGAGCCCCGTGGTGACGGCGAAGGCGCCAATGAAATCGGCGGCCCCAGTTTCCTTGGGTGCAATGAAGTCGCCGAGGCTCCGGTTCGGGATGCCGTCGCGGTGCTCGCCCTGCTGTCGCAGGTTGTACAGGGTGGTGAGCACCTCGGTACGCGTCTCGTCGGTGTAGACCTCGATGTCGTCACCGACCGCGTTCGCCGGGAAGAAGCCGATGACCCCGTTGGCGGTCAGCCACTTCTCCTTGATCAGGGTGTCGAGCATCTCCTGGGCGTCTTCGTACAGCTTGCGGGCCGTCTCGCCCGATACCGGGTTGTTGAGGATGTCAGGGAATCTGCCCTTCATCTCCCAGGCGTTGAAAAACGGCTGCCAGTCGATGTACTCGCGCAGCTCGGCGAGGTCGTACTCCAGAAATTCCCGTACTCGCGTCCCTATAGCGGGCACCGGCGGCGTGTAGCCGTCCCATTCGATCGGCGTCCGGTTCGCGCGGGCCTTCTCCAGCGTCAGCATCGGCCGCTCACTCTTCTGGGCGTGCCGTTCGCGTAGGGCCGCGTAGTCCTTCTCAGTGGCCTCCAACAGCGCTGGACGCTGCTTGTCGTCGAGGAGCGCAGCAGCGACCGGTACCGAGCGTGAGGCGTCCTTCACCCAGACCACAGGACCGCTGCGACGCGGCGACACCTTCACCGCCGTGTGAGCGCGCGACGTGGTCGCGCCACCGATCAGCAGTGGGATCTTCAGATCCTGACGCTCCATCTCAACGGCGAAGTTGACCATCTCGTCCAGGGACGGAGTGATCAGACCGGACAACCCGATGATGTCGGCGTTGTGCTCCTTGGCCGCGTCCAGGATCTTCTGGGCGGGAACCATCACACCGAGATCGATCACTTCGTAGTTGTTGCACTGCAGGACGACCCCGACGATGTTCTTACCGATGTCGTGGACGTCGCCCTTGACGGTCGCCATGATGATCGTGCCGTTGGTGTCCTTGTTCCCAGCCGCGGCACCGGAGGTGACCTTTTCCTCCTCGATGAAGGGCAGCAGGTAGGCGACGGCCTTCTTCATCACCCTGGCCGACTTCACGACCTGGGGCAGGAACATCTTGCCCGCGCCGAAGAGGTCACCGACGACGTTCATGCCGTCCATCAGCGGGCCCTCGATCACCTCGATCGGGCGTCCGCCTGCGCCCGCGATTTCGGCCCGCAACTCCTCGGTGTCGGTCTCGACATCGGCGTCGATGCCCTTGACCAGGGCGTGCGTGATCCGCTCGCGGACTGGGAGGCTGCGCCACTCTTGAACAGCCGAGGGACCGGTCTCCTCCCCCTTGCTGTTGAACCGTTCGGCGATCTCCAGCAGGCGCTCGGCCGCATCCTCGCGACGGTTCAGGACAACGTCCTCGATCCGGTCGCGCAGTTCGCGGTCGATCGAGTCGTAGGGCACCAGCGCGCCGGCGTTGACGATGCCCATGTCCAGGCCCGCCTTGATGGCGTGGAACAGGAACACCGCGTGGATGGCCTCGCGGACGGGGTTGTTCCCCCGGAACGAGAACGACACGTTCGAGATACCGCCGGAGATGTGCACCCCGGGGAGGTTCTCCTTGATCCAGGCACAGGCCTCGATGAAGTCGATCCCGTACGTCGCGTGCTCCTCGATGCCGGTCGCCAGCGCGAAGCAGTTCGGGTCGAAGATGATGTCCTCGGCGGGGAAGCCGACCTCCTCGGTGAGGATCCGGTAGGCACGCCCGCAGATCTCCTTGCGGCGCTCCAGGTTGTCGGCCTGCCCATGCTCGTCGAAGGCCATCACCACGACGGCAGCGCCGTACTTGCGGCACAGCCGGGCCTCGCGGATGAACTTCTCCTCGCCCTCCTTCATGGAGATCGAGTTGACGATCGGCTTGCCCTGCACGTTCTTCAGGCCGGCCTCGATGACCTCCCATTTCGAGGAGTCGATCATCACCGGGACGCGGCTGATGTCGGGCTCGGCCGCGATCAGCTTGGTGAACCGGTCCATCGCGGCGACGCCGTCGATCATGCCTTCGTCCATGTTGATGTCGATGACCTGCGCACCGACTTCGACCTGCTGTAGTGCGACCGACAGCGCGGTGTCGTAGTCCTCGGCCTTGATCAGGTTGCGGAACCGGGCCGAACCGGTGATGTTGGTGCGCTCACCGATGTTGACGAACAGCGAGTCGTCGGTGATGTTGAGCGGTTCCAGACCCGAGAGCCGGGTGGCCAACTCGATCTCCGGCACTTCCCTCGGTGTCAAACCATCGACGACCTTGGCGATCTCGGCGATGTGCGCCGGCGCCGTACCGCAGCAGCCGCCGACCAGGTTGACCAGGCCGGCCTCGGCGAACTCGGCGATGTAGCCCGCCTGGGCCTCCGGGGACTCGTCGTACTCGCCGAAGGCATTGGGCAGACCGGCGTTCGGGTAGCAGGACACGAACGTGTCCGCGATGCGCGCCACCTCGGCGATATAGGGCCTCATCTCCGGCGCGCCGAGCGCGCAGTTGAGACCGACCGCAATCGGCTTTGCGTGCCTGATCGCGTTCCAGAACGCCTCGGTGACCTGACCGGACAACGTCCGGCCGGAGGCATCGGTGATGGTGCCCGAGATGATCACCGGCCAGCGGCGTTCACGTTCCTCGAACAGCGTCTCGACGGCGAACACCGCGGCCTTGGCGTTCAGCGAATCGAAGATCGTCTCGATGAGGATCAGGTCTGAGCCACCGTCGACCAGTCCGTTGAGGGCCTCGAGGTAGGCGGCGACAAGCTGGTCGTAGGAGACGTTGCGGGCGCCGGGGTCGTTGACGTCCGGCGAGATCGATGCGGTCCGCGTCGTCGGTCCGAGGGCTCCGGCGACGTATCGGGGCTTGTCCGGGGTGCTGAACTCATCGCAGGCAGCGCGCGCCAGGGCGGCTCCGGCGTAGTTCAGCTCGTAGCTGAGGTCGGCCATGTCGTAGTCCGAGAGCGAGATCGCGTTCGCGTTGAACGTGTTCGTCTCAAGGATGTCGGCGCCCGCCTCCAGGTACTCCCGGTGAATTCCCTCGATGATGTGCGGCTGCGTCAGGTTGAGCAGGTCGTTGTTGCCCTGCAGCGCGGTCGGCCATTCCATGAACCGCTCACCGCGGTAACCCTCTTCGTCCGGGCGGTCGCGCTGGATCGCGGTGCCCATGGCGCCGTCGATAACCATGATCCGCCGGCGCAGCGCTGCGGTCAGTTCATCGGTGCAGTCGGGGCGGACGTTCGGCACAAAGGTGTCCGGCCCAATGGTGTACGGCACACAGACGTCCGACTTCGCGGCGTTCACAGGGCACTCCTTCCGTAGCGGAAGGCGTCCTTAACTCTGCCGAGCGTGGCGGTCACGGGCTGTGATCCGGAACCGTTGCAACGCCTCTCGACCAGATGGAGTCTACGTCGTCACTCAACAGTCGTGCGAACGCCCAATATGTCGTGCGGGTTATGTCGTACGGGTTTCTCTTAGAGACCGTCATATCAACAATGTGATCCGGCTATCCAATCCCTTCTCCGCCAGCCGCGGCTCGTCCCCGTCACGCAGGGCTTACGCTGGCACCGTGACCCTGTCGGATACCGCCCAGAACGGCCTACCCGTGCTGCGCGACCCGGTGGTGGTTGCCGCATTCGAAGGCTGGAATGACGCCGGTGATGCGGCCAGCGCGGCGTTGGAGCACCTGGACACCACCTGGCAGGCCACCCCGTTGATGACCATCGACGATGAGGACTACTACGACTACCAGGTCAATCGTCCCGTCGTGCGGCTGGTCGAGGGCGTCACCCGCGAGCTGGAGTGGCCGGGGATGCATATCTCCTACTGCTCACCGCCCGGCTCGCAGCGCGATGTGGTCCTGATGCACGGCGCCGAGCCGAACATGCGCTGGCGCACCTTCTGCAACCGCTTGCTGGCTATCGCGGATCGTCTCAACGTGTCGACCGTCGTGATCTTGGGGGCCCTGTTGGCCGACACACCGCACACTCGGCCGGTGCCCGTCAGCGGCACCGCCTACTCCCCCGATGCGGCCAAGTTCTTTGGCCTGGAGGAGACCCGATACGAGGGTCCGACCGGTATCGCCGGGGTATTCCAGGACGCCTGCGTGAACGCCGGCATACCGGCCGTCGCGTTCTGGGCCGCGGTACCGCACTACGTGTCACAACCCCCCAATCCGAAGGCGACGGTTGCGCTGCTGCAGCGCGTCGAGGATGTGCTCGACGTCGAGGTACCGCTCGGAGATCTGCCGGAGCAGGCCGAGGAGTGGGAGCAGGCGGTCTCCGAGATGACCACCGAGGACGAGGAGATCGCCGAGTACGTGCAGTCGCTCGAGGAGCGCGGCGACGCCGAGGTGGACACCACCGAGATTCTCAGCAAGATCGACGGCGACGCCTTGGCGGCCGAATTCGAGCGCTACCTACGACGGCGCGGACCCCGATTCGGGGGGTGATCCCTAGATGTATTCGAGCTTGCCCGCAAGCCAGCGACCGTCCACCAGCTCCATGGTCATTTTCATCCGGCTCCTGTCGATCCGTGGTTCGGGCTGAACAGAATTGGCGATGGACTGATCCACCGCGAGCAGGATCACGACGCTCTTCTCGGGTTTGTCGACCGTATCCGATTGCACCGCCGAGGCGACGACCTTGCCTGCCGCGCTGGCCTTGTTGTCGATCAACAGCTGTCGCAGTTGCACTGACGCTTTCGTGAACTCGTCTTTGAGCTCGCCCGTGCAGCGCTCCAGGATCTGGGCGAAGTTCTCATCGACGTTGCCCGAATCGATCGAGGTCAAGATGGCAGCTACCGCCTCGGCGGCGTCGCGCGCCTGCTCCCTGAATTCTCGGATCTGACGGTCACGATTGAACTCATCGTGTTCCTGTGCGGCCTTCTCCCGCTGCGCAACCAGAATTGGACCATCATGAAACTGCTTCCACGCCAGAAGTCCGCAGGCACACAGTGCGACAACGGCAACGCCAACCATCAAGCTGGCGAGGACAATTCGCAGCTGGCCACCGGGCGGCGCGGGATAACCGGTCATATCAGCTCGACATCGCTTGCCAGCCAACGACCGTCGACCTTCTCCATGGTCATTCGCAGCCGGCTGCGATCAACACGCCCGTCGGGTACCGCGACGTTGGTCACGGTCTGATCGATGAAGAGCAGCATGATGGCCTTGTCGACCGACTCGGTGTGAATCGCGGAATCGATCACCTTGCCGCTGGATTTCGCCTTGTTGTCGACCAAAATCTGGCGCAGTTGAGCGCTGGACTTCGTGTACTTCTCTTTGAACGCACCGGTCGACTTCTCCAGTATCTGCGACCTGTTTCTATCGACATCGCGATAGTCCGTGTTGATCATCAGCAGTGCGAACGCGGCGGATGCTTCCTGCGCTTGCTGGCCTGCCTTGTGCGCCTCTCGATCTCGGCTGAGCTGGACACGCCACCCTTCCGACGTATCAGGAACCGCCGCACCATCGGCCACCAATGTCCACCCCAGAAACCCGCACCCGGACAACGCAACCACGGCAATCAGCCCGGAGACGATGATCGTCACCGTCGCCCATCGACTCGGTCTGGACGAGGGCATCGGATAACCCGGATACGGGACCGGTTCTTGCGGCCACTGCTGAATCACGACACCCCCACTCAGTCACCGTGCATCAGGAAAGCCGCTGCACCGCCAACTCGTCGAGCGAAAGATAGCAGTTCACCGCCATGGTCAGGTCGGCTTCGGCCAGCAGTGACTGGATGACGTGTTTGACGCCGTTGGTTCCGTCCAGCGCCAGCCCATACACGTATGGCCGGGCGACTCCCACCAGGCTGGCGCCGAGGGCGACGGCGCGCAATATGTCGATACCGTCACGGACCCCGGAGTCGAAAGTCACCGGAACCGAGCCGGCCGCCTGGACTGCCGCGGCGAGACCATCGATGGCGGGAATTCCACCATTCGCTTGCCGCCCACCATGATTGGAATAGGCAATGGCATCAACGCCGCGATCCACCGCCTGCCGAACGTCATCGACGTCGCAGATGCCCTTCAGGATGATCGGGAGCTTGGTCAGTTCTCGATAGTGATCGATGTCCGCCCACGTCAGCCCCGGATGGCTGAAGAGCGACGCCCACACCAGACCCGCGTGCATCGGAGTCAGTTCTCCGGCGGTACGTACGCCCGCGATCTCCAGGAAGCGGGGATCGGAGGTGTAGTTCGCCAGGCAGTGTCCGTGCAGCATCGGCAGATAGCCGTGTTGGAGATCACGGGGACGCCATCCCAGGGTGCCCGTGTCCAGGGTCACCGCGAGCGCGTCATATCCCGCCGCCTCGGCACGCCGGATGAAGTTGTCAGTCAGCTCGGCATCCGATGACGGGTACAGCTGGAAGATCCCGTAGGAATCGCCACGCTCCGCGGCGACCTCCTCAAGAGTCGCCGACGAGAGTGTCGAGTACATGGCGGGCACATCAAGCTCACGGGCGGCGGCGGCCGTCAACAGATCGCCACGGTCACGGACCGCACCCAGCACACCCACCGGGCAGATGAATACCGGACTCGTGAGCTCGCGTCCCAGAAATGACGTCGACATGTCCCGAGTCGTACGGTCGCGCAACATCCGGGGCACGAGCCCGTAGTGGCGCAACGCGGTGGCATTCGCATCCTGGGTGTGCTCGTCGCCGGCGCCACCACGCACGTAGCCGAAGATCCCCTCTCCCAGCGTCTGCTCCGCCCGACTCTCCAGCTCGGCAAAGGTGAAGGGAAGTGTCGACACTTTGCCGAGCGCACCCGCCGCATAGAACTGGAGCTGGAAATCGCCGAAATTCATCAAGCACTCCTCGTCGTTCGGACATTCGCTGGATGCTCAGCGTACTGGGCACTTTCGGCGTCACCCAGCACCATCGGCCGGGGCGCCGCGCGTGCTCATTCATCGGGTCGCATGTTGAATCCGCGGCGCAGGTAACTCACCCGCCCAAACGGCTGACAGCAATCCACCCTCCAGCAAATGGAGCCCAAGTTAGGGGTACCTTACCGGGGTTCCTTATGATCGTCGTGAAAACGCATACGTATTCGGCGTCAGCACACCTTCCGGAAGGCTTCCGTTGTCCGCTCTCACCTACCCTGCCGGGACCCGGTTCGCCCTACGCGACGGCGCAACATGCCTCGTCACAGCGGCGGGCGGCATACTGCTGAACCCGCCGCGCAACGAGAAACTCACCGGCCTCACCGGGCCGCAGCGGCGCGTGCTGAAGACTCTCAACAGCGGTCCCGCGACGCTCCCCGAACTTGTCGGCAGCGACGACGGCGACGACAGCGACGTCATCGAAGCACTCATCACGCGGCTGCTCGAAGGTGGATGGCTATCGGTAGCGGTCCGTGACGACAGGCGTGATCTATACGCCGTCGAATGCTTCGGAACCCCCGGTCCCTACCCCGTGGGAGCCCTACCGTCGGGCACCCATCTGTCGAAATTCTCCGTACTGCATCGTGATTCACGGGGATATGTGCTCGAAAACCCGCTCAGCTGGTGCGATATCCGCATCCACGATCTGCGCCTGCTTCCCCTGCTCGACGGGCCAGGACGCGCTGTCGCCGACCTGAGCGAGGAGCTCATCGCACGATTCCTGGCAGATTTACGCTGGGGCGGATTCGTCGTCTCCGACAGCGATGAGGAAAACCACGAGTTCGCCTCGATCAGTTGGAACGCAGCGGACCTATGGTTCCACCGGCGCAGCACCCTGGGTGAGCGCACCATCACGTGGGATCATTTCGGTCCCACGAAATGGGCGAAGGGCAAGTTCCCCCAGCCACCGGCGCGCAAACCCGACTATCCGGGAAGCTCCATCCCGTTACCCGCCCCGGATCTGGCGGTCCTCCGCGCCGCGGACCCGACCCTCACCACGGTCATCGAGGATCGGATCTCGGTACGCGCCTTCGATGATGCCAATCCCATTACCATCGAACAGCTTTCCGAGCTCTTGTATCGCACGGCCCGTACCCGTGGTGCGCGCTCGGAGAGCGAAGGCGAGGAGCTCTTATCCCGCCCGTACCCGTCGGGTGGCAGCGTGTACGAACTCGAGCTGTATCCGGTGGTGCGCAACGTCGCCGGACTCGCACCCGGCATGTACCACTACGACTCCTTCGAGCACGCACTGCGGCCGGTGGCCGACGCCGCTTCCACCGCGGTCAAGCAGCTGCTGAAATCGACCTCCGCGACGCTGGAGGGGGGCGCCGAACCACAGGTGCTGCTGGTGATGGGCGCGCGCGCCGGGCGGGTGATGTGGACCTACGAGCAGGTCGCCTACTCGGCCATCCTGAAGCACGTCGGTGTGCTCATGCAGACCATCTACCTGGCCGCCACCGCCATGGGTCTGGGCGCATGCGCCCAGGGATTCGGCGATACCGCGGCGTTCACCGCGGCCGCAGCCGTTCCGGAGCTGCAGGAGTGCAGCGTGGGCAGCATGGTGCTGGGTACGCCCGCGACCTCCTGAACGGTCAGGTGGTGCCGGCCAGGATCTCCTCATCGGTCATCGCCGCGATCTCGAGGTAGTGCCCAGCGACCACAGCCAAGCGGTCCGGAGTTCCGTTTTCGATCTCGCGCTGCTTGAGCCGGTCGGCAAGCCCGGCGACGGTACGGGTGGCAAAGAGGTCGCCGACCAGTGCGTGCTCGACCGACAGCCAGTCGCGCACTCGCGCGATGACCGTCGTGGCGAGCACCGAGTCGCCGCCCTGGGCAAAGAAGTCGTCGTGCACACCAATGGATTCCACGCCCAGCACACCTGCCATCAGATCGGCGAGGGCTATGTCGAGATCATCCCGGGGAGCCGAGTCGGTTCCGGCGGTGGCCACCTCTTCGAGCAGAGCGGTCACCGCCCCCCGATCGATCTTCCCGTTCGGGGTCAACGGCATCTGATCCAGGAGCTCGACGCGAGCCGGGACCATGTAACCGGGGACCACATCGCCGAGCAGCGCCGCATAATCTGCCGATTGATCCGGGGCACCCGACACGGCGGCAACGAGGATCGGCGCATCACCGCCGACAATGGCAGCGACGGCATGGCGCACACCGGGCACCATCCGCAGCGCGCTTTCCACCTCGCCCAGCTCCACGCGATAACCACGGATCTGCACCTGATGGTCTGCGCGGCCGAGGAATTCGACGGTTCCGTCCGGCCAGTACCTGGCCATGTCTCCCGTCCGATACCAGCGCAACCCGTCGTACTCGACGAATCGTTCTGCGGTGCGTTCGGGGTCATTGCGATATCCGGCCGCGACATTGGCACCACCCACCCAGAATTCACCGGGTACCCAGTCCGGGCAGTCGCGACCTGCGGGTGACACCACCCGGCATCGGACGTTGCGCAGCGGCACACCGAAAGGCACCGTCGCCCAGTGCGCGGGCGGGTCCCCCACCACCTCACAGATGGTGTTGTGAATTGATGTCTCGGTGGCTCCGCCCAAGCCGGAGAATCTGCAGCCCGGGACCTGCGCGGCCAGGCGGGTCGCCAGGTCAGCGCCCACCCAGTCGCCGCCCAGGGTGACCGCCCGCAGCGAGTCACCCAGGCCGTTACCGCCGATTTCCAGGATCATGTCCAGCATGCTCGGCACACAGTTTAAGATCGAAACCTTATGGCGCCGTATCAGATCCACCCACGTAGTGGCCTCGGCGCGCTGCTCGACATCGACTGCAACCAGCGATCCGCCGACCGAGAACATTCCGAAGATGTCATACACGGATGCGTCGAACTCCAGCGCCGACAGCGCCAGCACCCTGTCGGTCGGCCCGACATCGAACCATTCATTGACGGCATCGATGGTGTTCATTGCCCCGCGGTGCAGCACGTCCACACCCTTGGGGGTGCCCGTCGAGCCAGACGTGAAGATCACATACGCGATCGCGTCGGTCGGTGGAATGACTGGCGCAGCCAACGGCTCGCCGTGGTGCCGAGCGGTATCGATGGACACCGACGGCACCGGAATGTCAGCGTCCGAGACGGTTATCGCCATCGCAACTCCACCGGTTTCGAGGATGCTGGCCCGGCGACGAGCAGGCTGGTCAAATCCGATGGGGATGTACGTCGCCCCGGCGGCGAGCACACCGAGCACGGCGAGAATCTGATCGCGCCCCTTGGGCAGCTGCACCGCCACCGCATCGCCCGGCTGAACGCCCCGGGCCCGCAGCGCGCCGGCCACCGCCAGGGCCTGCGCGGCCAGGTCGCCATACGTCCATACCCCGTCCTCGCCACCGAAGCCCCACACCACCGCGGATGCGCCGGGGTGCGTCTTCGCGAAATCGAAGAATCCTTCATGCAGGCATCGGCCGCTCACCGGGCCGTCGGTCGCATTGACGGTTCGTCTGACATCGGCTTGCGAGGCCGGAAGTCGAACGGCCGCATCGGCATTCCAGCCGTCGTCTCCGATGCACAGTGCCGCCACCGCATCGGTGTAGCGCGCGAACATAGTGTCGACCATGCCCTCGGGGAAAGCCGATTCACGCACGTCCCAGTTGAGCAGCAGGCCGCCGCGCACCTCAGTGACCTGCGCGTCCAACAGCACCTGCGGCCCTTGGGAAATGATCCAGACCGGTTCGCCAAAGGTATCCATGACCGACGAGGCGAACAGCTCCCCCAGATTCAGCGCGCTGGTGTAGACAACCGGCGCTAACACCGGCTCACCGCGGTGCCTACCGAGATCGCGGAGCACATTCAGCCCGGGATACGCCGAATGCGCCCCGCTCTCGTACATGCTGCGTTGCAAGGCCCGGGCCCGGTCGGCCACCGACATCTGATCGGTGAGATCGACCTCGAGCATGATCGAAGAGGTGAAGTCGCCGATCACCCGGTCGATATCGGGATGCACCGTTTCCCGATGGAACAGAGGGACATTCAGCAGGAACCGGCTTTGCGCGGACCACCCTCCGATCGTCTCCGCGAAGACCGCGGCCATCGCCATCGCGGGGGTGATACCGCGCTGATGCGCGGCCGCCAGCAACTGCTGCTTGGCCTGCGGTTCCAGCCAGTAGTCGTATCGGACGGTGCGGTGTGGTTCGGTGCGTTCACTGACCGGTACGGTCGGCAGCTCCGGCGCACCCGGCAGGTCGTCCAGCCGCTCGCTCCACCATTTCCGATCACGCTCGCGCGCCGACTCATCGCCGCGCTGTTCGGTGCGATACCGCCGGTAGGTGTATCCCAACTCTGGTTGCGCGGCACCGTGGTACAGCGCAGCCAGATCCGACACCAGCACCCGGTAGCTCATCGCGTCCCCGGCCAGCATGTCGACATCCAGATGCAGGCGGCTGCGCTGCTCGTCGCGCAGGGTCAGCGTGACATCGACCACCTGGCCGTCCTCGATCGCCAGGCGCTGATGCGTCTTGCGTTCACGGAGCTCCGTCAGTGCCGCCTCAATCTCCTTGTCCGCACGTCCCCGCAGGTCCACCACGCTGAACACATCACACTCCGGAGCCGACAAGGTCTGCTGGGTGCCGTCGGGCAGGAACCTGGTGCGCAGCATCGGATGTGCCGCCACAAGCCGGGCCACCGCCAGCCTCAGCCGCTCGGGATCGATTGCTCCACCGTCGAACTCGACATACAGGTGCGCGGCGACACCGCCGAGCTCCTGATCCTCCGAACGACCGATCCAGTAGGCGTGCTGCATGGTGGCCAGCGGGAAAGGCGCATCCTCCGCCGCGTCATCCGTGTCCGCCGGAGTGGCAGCTGCCGCGACATCGGCACGAACGTCCGGGGCCGATTCCGCGTTATCGCCCAACAGCGCGTGCCAGGACTCGACCGACGGCTCGGCGGCGAGCTGCGCGAAGGTGATGCGGCTCCCCCGCTTGCGCCATCCACCTGCCAGGGTCATCATGCGAATCGAGTCCAGCCCAAGCGTGATGAGGTCGGCGGCGTCCGATATCTCCCTGGGGGTGAGCCCAATGAGGTCGGCGACAGTCGCCTTGATCTCGTCCTTGCTGATTGATTCCATCCGTGCTGTCTTCCTGTCGCTATCCGTCGAGTGCCCGAGCCAGCGCGGCAACGCTCCGTTGCCACAGCCGCGCCAGCCGGTCGGCATCCGCCGAGGTGAAAAGGTTTGAGCTCCATTGCCAGTTGGTGACCAACTGCGGTCCTTCGGCGGTTGTCATCACCGCCGAACCGATGTTGATGGCGAATCGCAGCGGTAGATCCGGTTCGGAGTCCGGAGGTACGGCAAGAGCGCGCGAATCCGTGATGAGTGACCACGGCTGATCGTCTATACCGCTGATATCCATCCGGCCCACATAGTTGAACTGAATCTGCGGATCCCGGGCCGAAGCCAGCTCTTCACAGCGCTCCGTATAGCGAAGCAGGCCGTAATCCAGTCCCTGGTGCGGAATCTCGCTGAGATGCTCGGCGACCGTGGCCAAGAGCCGACCGGCCGCCTGGCTGTCGTTCTCCACCTGATCAATGTCTATCGCCGTCTCACCGGGGCCGACACGCACCGGGTAGACCGTGGTGAACCAGCCGACGGTGCCGCTGGTGTCGGTGTCGAGCTCCGCGTCGGCCCTGCCGTGGCCCTCCAGCGATACCAGGGTTCCCACGGCAGGGTCCTGTCCGCGCTGCGTGCGCCAGCTGGCCACCGTGACCGCCAGCGCCGCCAGCAGGAATCCATAGACACCTTCGGGCTTAGTCAGTGAGGCCAATAGACGCGCGGTGATGTCGACAGGTGTCGGTACCGCGGTGGTCTGCAAGGTCCCCCAGCTGTCGCGGGCCGGATCGGCATGCCGCGACCCGAGTTCCGGATCGGCCCCCGAGACCTGCATGGCCCAGTAATCCCGCTGATGCGAAACGTCCTCGCTGGAGGCGCGCTGTTGCATCAACTGGCTCCACCGCCGATACGAGGTGAACTCCATGGGCGCCTTGGGCACTCCCCCGGATTCGACCACCTGCCACACGTCGGCGAGGTGGCCCAGCACGATGTGCCAGGACACCACGTCCATCGCCAGGTGGTGGACGGTCAGCAGCAGGGCGTCGCCCGCGTCGGCATCCACGAGCCAGGTTGCTCGCATCATGGCACCCGATGACGGGTTCAGGGCGTCAAAGGCGTCCCGTGCGGCAGTGGTTATCGCGGCATGAGCGGCCTCTCCTGGAGACAGGTCCACGCGGCGAAGGACGCTTTCGGCGCGCACCACACCTGGTTCGCGGGTGAGCACCCGCAGACCGTCAGGGGTATCCACCAGCGTCGACCGCAACATGGCGAATCCATCGAGAAGCAGCTGCAGCATCTGCTCGATCCGTGGACCATCGATGCCCTCGGGCAGCCGGACAAGCACCGACAACGAGAGCCGACGGTAGATTTCGCTTTCGTACATCCACGACACCACCGGCAATGGCGGGACCTCGCCGTAGTCCGATTCTCCGGCAATCGAATCCAGGCCCTCGGTGCGATCGGCTCGTTCGGCTCGTTCGTCTCGTTCGGCTCGTTCGTCTATGAGGGCTGCGAGCTGCCGGATGGTCGGCGCGGCCAACACCATGCGCGGGGTAATCACCAGGCCGCGTTTACGCGCCTTGTTCACCAACGAAATCGCGACGATGCTGTCCACGCCAAGGGAAAAGAAGTCTTCGTCGATACCCGGAGCGGTTCCGTCGAACAGTTCGGCACAGCACTCGCACAGTGCGCATTCGGTAGTGCTGCCTGGCTGCGCCGCGATACCCTCGGCGGCGCCTCCGGACAGCGCGTCCAGCGCGAGCCGCTCCAGCACATCGCCGTCCAGCTTGCCGTTTACCGTGACGGGCAGCCGCTCGAGCACAACCAGACGCGACGGCATCATATAAGACGGCAGCCGATCGGCGAGTCTTAACAGAGTCCGGGCGGAGTCGAATTCTGCCGTTTCCTCCTGGGAGACAACAAAACCCACGAGAGTGGCACCGCCCGCACGGCGCACCACGGTCACCGCGGCGGTCTGCACACCCGGTTGTAGACGCAGCGCGGATTCGATCTCACCGACCTCGACCCGATAACCGCGGATCTTCACCTGGGAGTCGGCACGGCCCAGATACGCGAAACCTCCGTGGGGTAAACGGCGGACCAAGTCGCCCGTCCGGTACATGCGCTGACCCGGTCGCTGCGGATCCGCGATAAAGGCACCCGCCGTCACCGCAGGCTTACCCGCGTATCCGCGAGCCAGCTGGGCACCGGCGAGATACAACTCGCCCACGGCGCCGTCCGGCACCGGCCGCAGCCGCGAATCCAGGACGTACGCTGCCATTCCCTGATTGGGCGTGCCGATGGTGGGCTCCGGATAGTCCTTCACCGGCGCCACGACGGCTTCGACAGTCGTCTCGGTAGGGCCGTAGCAGTTGTAGACTGCGGTACCGCTCAACGAACGCAGCCGGTTCCACAGAGCCGTCTCGATGGCCTCGCCACCAAGGGCCAGCACGGGAAGCTCCCGGTCGAGCAGGCCCGCAGCGGACAACTGAGCCAGCATCGACGGCGTGGTGTCGATCATGTCAATACCGTGCGCGGCCATGCCCTGCACCAGTCGATGGGCATCCCGCATGGCCTCGGCGTCGAATAGGTGCACGGTGTGCCCGTCCAGCAGACCGATCATCGGCTGCCATGAGGCGTCGAAGCTCAACGACCATGCGTGGGCGATCCGCAGCGTCCGTCCGAGCCGCGCGGTAGCCGGTCGATACACCCGGTCACGGTGGTCGGCAAAATAACTCATCAACGCACCGTGCGTACCGATGACCCCCTTGGGCTCACCGGTCGAGCCGGACGTGAAGATGAGATAGGCACTCTGCTCACGGTGCCGATCGACCACAGGCGAAGCGGCGGGGCGCGCGGAGATCCGCTCGATACTCGCCGGCTCGTCGAGCGCCAGAACGGGATATCGCCCGTTGGCGATATCCCGATGCTCGCCGACCGTGACGATGAGTTTCGGATCAGACTGACGCAGAATCGCTTCGATGCGCGCCGTCGGCAACCCGATGTCCACCGGAACATATGCCGCGCCGGCGGCCAGGACCGCAAGAATAGCGACGATGGCATCGGTAGATCGCGGGAGAGCCAGCGCCACAGTGCTTTCCGGGCCGATTTCGTAGTCGGCCAGCTCGGCGGCTAACCGGCACGCGTCGGCATGCAACTGCGCGTAGGAGTACCGCGTGTCGGCCCCCGCCGACTGCACAGTAAGCGCAAGACCATCGGGCTTCTCGGCGGCCTGCGACGCGAACAGCTCCCACACGGAAGCAACCGACGGATCGGCCGCCGACGGCGTGACGACGATTTCCGCGCGCTCACGGGCAGTCAGCACATCGAGCGCATTCGGTGTGCAGTCACCGATCCCCGGCAGCTGACGTAACACCGAGACGAGGCGCTCGCCGATGCTGGCGCCCGAAACATGCGGTAACGCTTCCGGAATTGCTTCGATGAGCACCAGCAGCGAATCTCCATGCATATGCGACACCACGGTGAGCGGGTAGTGGGCCAGACTTTCCATCTCAACCGGACGGAAGCGGGTGCCGTCTGCCATCTCGACAGCCTGAGCCGCATCGCCTATCGGGGCGTTCTCGAAGACGAACAGGGTGTCGAACAACGCGGCACTGCCCTCGGCGCGCTGCAGCGCGGACAGGCTCAGATACCCAATATCGCGCATCGCCGCGGCGTCGCGCTGCAATTGTGCACATTGCTCAACCACCGAGGTCGAGTAGTCGACGTGATGCACCATCGGCACCGAATTGATGAAGAGCCCGACCATCCGCTCGACATCGGGTAGTTCCTTGGGCCGCCCGGAGACGATGGTGCCGAACACCACATCCGTGCGATCGGTCAGCCTGCCGAGCACGAGCGCCCATGCGAATGCCGTCACGGTATTAAGGGTGAGCCCGTTCGCGGCCGCCCACTGGCGAAGCCGCGCGGTTTCCTCTGGAGTCAAAAGGAATTGCGACTTCTGCGGCACGCTGTCATGCGCGGCGACAACACCGTCGGCAAGCATGAGCGGCCCGGAGACGGTGCTCAGATAACGCGTCCATCGTTCGGTCGCCGCAGTAGTGTCCTGCGCGTTGAGCCATGCGATGTAATCGCGGTAGGGCCGCACCGCCGGCAGGCCGTCGACAGCGCCGTCTGCCTGATAGGCAGCGAGGAGCTCACTGAAGAAGATGGCGATGGCCCAGCCGTCCATGAGGATGTGGTGGGTGGTGACGATCATCCGGTGCCGTGATTGACCCGGGACGGTGAGTAACACAATACGGATCGCGGGCCCCTTGCCCAGATCGAACGGGCGGCGCCGCTCGCTCAGCGCGATCTCGTCGAATTCCGTTGGCTGTGCCTCACGTTCTTCCCACGGAATGTCCGCGTGAGTGGGCACGATCTGTACGGGTTTGGGCAGCCCGCGATCCCAGAAGGCAGCACGCAGATTGGGGTGCCGAGTCAGGAGTGCCTGAGCGCTGCGGTGCAGCAGATCGACATCGAGACCACCGTCGATATCGGCGACGAACTGCATGCTGTACAGATCGACGCTCTCGTCGGCGAGCTGGGATAGCGCAAAGAAGCCCTCCTGCAAGGGACTCAGCGCCAGCACGTCCTCGATCTGAGGCTGCTGTTCGGTACCCGTCACGACTGCGCCTGCCACGATGCGGTGAGCTCAGCGAGCGCCTCGGCACTCAGGCCCGAAGCACTCATCGGAGCGCTGGGCTCTGCCGACCTTTCGGTGCCGGAATTGTCCTCTACCGCAACCGAGTCAGCGGAATCGACAGCGCCCGCCAGCTGAGAGATCGTCGCGCATTCGAACACCATTTGCGGGGTCATCGCCAGCCCTCGTTCCGCAGCACGGGTCGACCATTGGATGGAGATGACGCTGTCGCCGCCAAGAGCAAAGAAGTTGTCCTCGGGATCGATATCGCTGATCTCCAGTAGTTCCTCCAGGATGGCGATGAGTTCGAGCGTGGTCCCCTCAGACCCCTCATTCACTGGCGCTGCGACACGTTCGTGTGCGGCGGCCGGCGGAGCCAACAGCCGCTCCATGGCATCCGCCGGTAGCAGCACGATCTCGGAAACCCGTAGGTCCTGATCAATCGCGAACGCGTCGAACGCCGCATCCAGCGCACCTGCGATCAGCCGGGTGGTGTCGGGGTCATACAGATCGGCGTTGGCCACCACCGACACATCGAGCCCGCCCGACGGCGTGACGTTCAGCGCGAAGTTCAGATCCAAATAGGAGACGTCCACCTCCATCGGCAGCGGTGCCAAAGAAGTCCCGCCGGAACCCGTGAGGTCACGCGCCTCCGTTCCCCAGTCCGCACCACGGAAATTGACCATTGTCTGAAACAGAGGATTCCAGGAGAGCGAACGCGGCGGATTGATGGCCTCCACCAGTTTCTCGATGGGCAGTTCCTGGTGTGCATGTGCATTGAGCGTGGCGTCACGGCTACGTTTCAGCACCTCGCGCAGGGTCGGGTCCGCGGACAAGTCGTTCCGCAGCGCTACCATATTGGCAAACAGCCCAACAAGATTCGCGACATTCGGGTGCACTCGGGCGGCGACCGGGCTACCAATGACGATATCCGTGCCACCGCCGAGCCGATGCAGGACAGTGGCCAACGCCGCCTGATACACCATGAATTCGGTGACACCATGCCGCTCGGCCATCCGAGTCAGCGCCTGCCTGCGCTCGGGCGGCACGGTGAATCTCTCGACCTCACCACGCTTTCCGAGAATCTGCGGCCTAGCGCGATCGTGTGCCACCGCTATCTCGACGGGCACGCCGGCCAACAGCTCACGCCAGTATGCGACCTCCGCCTGGCCGAACTCGCTGCCGGCGCCGAATGCGTTGCGCTGCCACAAGACATAGTCCGCATACTGCACCGGGTGCGGATCCCATTGTGGCGCCTGTCCCACAATACGGGCGCGGTACGCGGCCACCAAATCATCGACGATCACGGTGAACGAGACATGGTCCACCACCAGGTGGTGCACCGCCAGAGCCAGCACGTGCTCCTCGGCCCCCAGCTCGACAATGGAGGGACGAAACAGCGACTCCGATTCCAGCGCGAATATGTGGTGCCGCAGCTCGGCCAGGGTGTCCGCAAGATTCTCCGGATCGGTCCGGAGGATCGGGACCGACAGCTCCCGCGACGGATGCACGATCTGGTAGGGCCCACCCTCGTGGATCGCGAAATTGGTGCGTAGCGTCTCGTGACGGGCGACCAGGTCGTTGAGGGCCGCGATAAGCGCGGTTGTCTGCAAGGGACCGTCGAAACGCAACGCCAGCCACATGTTGCCGATATCGGTAACACCCTCCATCTGGCACTCGAACCACATGGACAGCTGAGACGACGAGAGCGGCAGACGCTCCGGACGGGCGGTTTCGACGAGATCCGGCCGACCGTCCTGCGGAGCGACCTCCATCTCATCGGAATCATCGAGGTCCAACTCATCCAGCTCGATCTCGAACTCCTCGCGGAAGTACGTGACAAGCTGCTCGGCAAGTCCCGCCGGAGTGGGACTGTCGAAGACCGTGCGCACCGTCAAGTCGATGCCGAACTGAGCGCGGATCTGCGCGACAAGGCGCGCGGCCAGTAGCGAATGGCCTCCCAGTTCGAAGAACGAATCATCAACACTGACCGCGTCACGCCCGAACAAGTTGGCGAAGATCGCGCACATTCGACGTTCGGTAGGCGTCGTCGGGGCCCGAAATTCCCTCGCCGCCATCGCGTCCGGGGTGGGTAGCGCTCGCTTGTCCAGCTTGCCGCTGGTGGTCAGCGGAATCTCGGGAATGACCGCGAATGCGCTGGGCACCATGTACCCCGGCAGCAGTTCCTGAGCGCGAGCGCGCAATTCGTCCAGGTCGATCTCCGCGTTGGGTCCATCGGCGGCGGGCACGACATAGGCCGCCAGCATCGGACCCACCTGCGGATCCTCCACCACGGCGACCACACAGCGACCAACTCGCGGATCGGCGCCGATGACCCCCTCTACCTCACCAAGCTCGATGCGGAATCCGCGGACCTTGACCTGCTCGTCGGCGCGGCCGACAAACTCCAGTTGGCCGGAAACATTGCGGCGCACCAGATCACCGGTGCGGTACAGTCGGCCTCCGGGACTGAACGGGTCGGCCACGAACCTCTCGGCGGTGAGTACGGGTCGGCCACGATAGCCGCGGGCCAGCTGCGTACCGCCGAGATACAACTCACCGACGACGCCGGCAGGCACCAGTTCGAGCGACTCGTCCAACACGTAGGCGTACACGTTTCGATTCGGCAGGCCTATCGGCACGACCGAATTGCCCTGAGGGCCTTCAACAGGCATATACGTCGAACACACCACGGCCTCAGTGGGTCCGTAGTGATTCCTTAGTTCGACGTCCAACATGAGGGCAAACTTGTCCGCTACCTCGCCGGGAAGCGCTTCACCACCGACAGGAATGTGCCGTAGCCCGCGCAGCTCACGGGCCTCGGGCATCAACATCACCGAATTGAGCAGCGACGGCACCATGTGCAGCACCGTCACGCCCCGGCGCCGCACCAGATCGATCACATACCCGATATCGGAGAAAGGATTTGGCTTGGGAACGACGACCTGCGCCCCCAAAGACAAAGGGCACAGAATGTCGGCCAGCGAGGCATCGAAGCTCACCGAGGTGGACTGCAGCATCCGATCCTGGGCTGTCATGCTCCAGTCGGCCGTAAAAGCGACCACATGCTCAGCGATCGCCACATGCGCAACGGCAACACCCTTGGGTCGTCCGGTGGACCCGGAGGTGTAAATCACGTAGGCCACGTTCTCGGGCAGCAGCGGGCGCAACCGGTCCGCGTCGCTAATCGCGGTATCGGAAAGGGCGGCGGCGCTCTCCTCCGCTGCCTGGAACTCCCGCGCTCCCAACACCATCCGGGGCTTCGCATCGGCGCTCAGATACTCGATGCGCTCGCCGGGAAGGCCAGGGTCAATGGGCATGTACGCCGCGCCCGATTTGAGGACCGCAAACATCGCCACAATGAACTCGACCGATGTCGACATTTGGAGGGCGATTACATCCTCGGTGCCCACCCCTTGCGCGATGAGCCACCGCGCGAGGCGGTTCGCGCGACGGTGCAGCGCGTCATAGGTAAGTTCCGCCTCATCGGACACCACCGCCAACGCATCCGGTGTCGCCCGAGCCGCCGTCTGAAGAACATCCACGAGCGTCCCACGCGGAACATCGGACAGCGCTCCGTGCGACTGCGCCAGGACGGCCGAGCGCTCCTCGGCGCCAAAGAGATCCAACCGTGAGAGTGGTTCCTCCGGGCGAGTCAGGCCATCATCAAGCAGCCGCCCATAGTGCGCGAGGAGCTGATCCACCAGCCACTGAGGTAGCGCATCGGTCTGATATTCGATCTCAACCACGGTGCCCGTCGAGTCCGTCGCAACCGCCAGAGCCAGTGGCACTTGCGCGGCACCCGCATCGAGATCAAAGCGGGTGGTTTCCACGCCTGCCAGTCGATATCCGTTGGGGTCCTTGCGCATACTGAAGCCGAGCCGCACCAGCTCATCCAGTCCGTCGCGGCCGGTGCCGCGGCTCGGATTGACCTCGCGCACCACCTCGTCGATTCCGATGTCTTGGTGCTCAAAGGCACCCAGGCACGCCTCGCGCATTGTGGTCACGTATGCGGCGAAACCTGCCCTCGAGTCCACGCCGGCACGTAACAGCACCGTGTTACCGAAATAGCCAATTGCTTTTTCCGCATTGGCCTTGCGCTCCACTACCGGGATAGCGATGAGGAAATCCGTGGCCGCGGTGTAGCGATGAATAAGCGTGCCAAAGGCCGCCAGCAGCACCATGAACGGCGTTGCCGAGTGCGCTCGGGCGAATTCCTCCATCCGCGCTGCAGTCTCGGCGGACAGCGGAATCGCTCGCCGCCGCGCAGCTCGTGAACTCAAGTTTGACGATGACGAGCCGGGAAGGTCCAGAGGCTCCGGGAGCGGCGTCAGGGACCGGCGCCAATAGTCGATGCCGGCGTCCGATGACCTGGCGGCGGCCGCCCCCACGACCATGAACTGAGGAGCATCACCCTCAACCGGGCGGGCGTTGTAGTACTCGCTCAACTCGGCGAAGAACACGTCCCAGGAGTTGTCGTCGAAGCTGATGTGGTGCACCACCAACAGCAGAACGAAGTCCTGCTCACTCAAACGGAGCAACGTGACCCGTAACGGCAGGTCGGCAGTCAGATCGAACGGGCGTCCGAGCTCGTGGCCTGCCAGCGCCTGAATCTCCCGCTCGCACACGCCCTCCTCAATATGTGCTAAATCTACAGTGGTCCAAGGAAGTTCGAAGTCCTCGGCGAAGACCTGATACGGCTCTCCGGCGGCGTCGACGCCATAGGTAGTGCGCAGAATGTCATGCCGCCGGATAATCGCCGCGAAGGCATCACGCAGCCGAATCTCGTCGAGAGAACCTCGCATCCGATGCGCAACACCGACGTTCAGCGTGGTATCAGCCTCATCTTTGGTCTGCAGAAACCACATGCGTCGCTGACCTGGTGCGAGTTCGCGCCGCTCGCCCGCCTGGACCCGGGGGGCCGCGTCGGTGGCGGCCTGCGCCTCCACGCCACTTTCGGCAAGCCGTTTGCGCAGCAACTCCCGCCGGCGGTCCAGTGCGGACAACTGATCTCCACTCACCGAGCACCACCACTCAGGACGAAAGCCTGGAATCCGACCGACTCCGCGCGCATGAAATGAACCACCTCAATCTAGGAACTATGCCTAGCCTTACCTTAATGTCTGCACCAAGCGCCGGGTGACTCCCCTTCGGTGCCATGCATCACGCCACCCGGGAACGCGAACCGGCCAATCAGCGTCGGGTTACGTTAGGCTAATCTAACTATCTGCAGGCGGAAGGAAGCTCGACGTGGATCGCAAACTCGGATGGATCAGGCAGTTCCATAAGCCGGAGTCACCCGACGCACCATTACTGCTGATCTTTCCTCATGCAGGCGCTGGCGCTTCGGCATACCGCACGCTTTCCAAGGCCACTTCGGCAAACTTCAATGTCGTGATATTTCAGTACCCCGGGCGCCAAGATCGCGCCGGCGAGCCGACCCTGCCGACGCTTCCTGATATCGCTTCGGGAGCATTCGCCGAGTTCCAGTCATCGGAACACCATCGCGGCCTTCCGATCCATACGTTCGGCCACAGCATGGGCGCCGTGGTCTCGTTTGAGTTCGTCCGACTCGCAGAGGCCGCCGGACTGGACGTGCGTCAACTGACCGTCTCCTCGGCGGTGGCGCCGGCCAATATTGCCGACAAGCCCGACCTGCCAACCGATGATGACGCGGTACTGGCACACATGGGCGCCCTCGACGGTACGAATTCCACCGTCATGGGCAATCTCGACGTCATGCGGATGGCGCTACCGGTCATGAAGGGCGACTACATGGCCTTCAACGCGTACGCATGCACCGAGGACGTCAAGGTTGCGGCACGTATCCACTCGATCGGTGGGGATCAAGACCCCATGATCACCATGCGCGACCTGTACGGCTGGGGCACACACACCAACGAACTCGACGTGACCTTGTTCGACGGCGGACATTTCTTCCTGAACACCCAGACCGCGGCTCTGGCTGAGCTGCTGGCCGTGAACGCCGTCCGCGCGACCTCGCCGCAGCGATGAGCGCCGCCGACGCCGATCCCGTTGTCATCTCCGGGATGGCGATCGAAGCCCCCGGCGGAGTCGATACCCCGGCAGCGTTCTGGAACGCATTGGCCGACGGCCGTGAGCTCATCGGTCCCTTTCCGCGCGATCGCGAGTGGCCTATCGATGAACTACTGTCACTTTCCAATCTCGAGGGTTGGGGCCGCGTATCCGATGCTGGCGGATTCCTCACCGATGCAACTGTTTTCGATCCCTCTTTCTACGGAATCACCCAGCGCGAAGCCATAGCCATGGACCCACAACAGCGGGTGGGGATGCGGCTAGCGTGGAAAGCGTTGGAACACGCAGGCATCAACCCCGGCGCTCTAGACGGTTCCGAAGCCGCATGTTTTGTGGGTGCCTCGTACACCGAATACGGGCCCCGAGTCGCCCAGGTCCACGCACATAGCGGGCATCGGATTGTTGGCACAGGCCAACTGGGTATCGCCGGGCGAATCTCACACCAACTGGGACTCGTCGGCCCCTCCATGTGTCTCGACTCCGCGTGCGCATCTTCCTTGTCGGCAGTGCACCTGGCCGCCAGCGCGATACGGGCCGACGAATGCGACTGGGCGCTGGCGGGTGCTGTTTGCGTACTGGGTTCCCCGGGCGCCTTCTACGAATTCTCCCGAGTGCACGCACTCGACCCCGACGGGCACTGCCGCTCGTATTCCGATGAGGCCAACGGCACCCTGTGGGGCGAGGCGGCCGGAATGGTTGTCCTGGAACGTGAATCGCGCGCACGTGCCCTGGGACACCGGGTATACGGACGTATCATGGCCATCCGCACCAACCACAACGGCGGGGGTAAACCGATCTTGGTGCCACGCGGGCGCGCACAGGCAAAGCTAGTCGCCGCGACCATTGCCGCCTCCGGTGTCGATGCGGCCGACGTAGGGATGCTCGAAGGACACGGTACCGGCACCCGCGCCGGCGATCCACTGGAGATCATGGCGCTGCAGAGCACGTATGGCGCCGCCGGCTCGCAGGCACTGCTGGGTTCTTCCAAATCGAACGCGGGGCACGCGCAGGCCGCTGCGGGAATGGTGGGGTTGACCAAACTGCTGCTGTCCGGTCAGCACGGGTACATTCCGCCGACCCTGTTCGCGGACAACCCCACCACCAAGGTCGACTGGTCGATGACCGGGATCCGCCTAGCCACGAAGCTGCACCCTTGGGAGCCGAAGAATGGCATCCGGTACGGCGCCGTCTCCTCCTTCGGAGCCGGGGGCTCCAACGCGCACGCCATCATCGCGATGCCCGCCAGCGACGCAGTCGGAGAGGACGGCGACGATGTCTAGCCACCGCTTACCCAACGGAACCATCCCTGTCCTACTCTCGGCGGACACCCCAGAGCTACTGCGCCGGGAGGCCGCCGCACTCCTCACGTATGTGCTTGACCACCCGAGAATCGCCCCGAATCGCATCGCGGGCATGATCTTCCGGACCCGCACCGCGCGCCGGTACCGCGCGCTGATCACTGTGGAAGACCACGACCAACTGGTAGCCGCTCTGCGGGCCGTCGTAACTGGTGCGAACCACGCCCACGTGGTCCGCAATGCCGAACCCGCGAGCTCACGCCGCTGGGGATTCGTGTTCCCCGGGCAGGGCGGACAGCGCCCGGGCATGGGGCGGCTCTTCTATGACCGGTTTCCCGATTTTCGCGCCGAGGTCGACCGCTGCGCAGAACTGTTCGCCGCGCAGTTCGGCCATTCGCCGCTGAATTATCTTCTCGATGAACACCTTCCCGCCGACGACAGCGCGAATGTTGTCCAGCCCGCCCTGTTCACTCAGATGGCGGGCCTGGCCGCGCTGTGGCGTTCCGTGGGCGTCACCCCGAACGCCACTATCGGGCATAGCCAGGGCGAGATCGCCGCGGCGTATGTCGCGGGTGTCACGCCTCTTTCCGACGCGGTCACCGTGGTGGGCACCCGGGCCCGGATCGCGGATGAGTTCCCGGCAGACGACTACACGATGGCGGTGATCGCTGCCGATCGCGACACCTGCGAGGATCTCCTCGCCCGGCAATCGGGCTGGGCTGAACTTTCGGTGATCAACTCACCCTCGATGGTGGGGGTCTCCGGCGGACACACAACCGTTCACGAGATTGTCGACCGTCTCACCGAAGACGGGGTCTTCGCACGCGTCATCCCGGTTCGATACCCGGCGCATACCAGCATGATCGCCTCGGTCGGCGCCGAAATTCGCAAGGCACTGATCGAGCGCCTTGGCGCCACCGAGTTCGCGGCCTCCGAAATCGATTGCATCGGAGCGACCCTCGGCTCACCCATTACCTCTGAGGTACCGGTCGATCAGTACTGGTTCTGGAACCTGCGCAATGTCGTCCGCTTCGATCGTGCCATCGCGACCGCGGTGACGGCTCAGATCGACACCTTCGTGGAGTTGGCCGAACACCCCACGCTGCAGCTGGCGATCCGCGAGAACCTCGCGGCCCTAGGCTCCGAGCGCACCGCCTGCGTAGCGGGCACCTCCACCCGGACCGCAACGGATCTGACCGAGTTCACCACCAACCTCGCGAATCTCGCCGTCCACGATCTCCATTACAACTGGGACGCGCTGCGCACCGAGGCGCCCGAGCAGATTTCACTTCCCCTGCGCGACTTTCCGAATGTTCAGAACAACAACGTGCCGCTCTGGCTGTCCTATCGCTCGCCGGACAGCGGCACGTCAGCACCGCCCGAACAAGCTGCCACGACAACGGCCGATCGCCCAGCGGACCCTGTCGACTCTCCGGCACAC
Organism: Mycobacterium sp. NGS15; assembly: GCF_059813245.1. Lineage (NCBI taxonomy): Bacteria > Bacillati > Actinomycetota > Actinomycetes > Mycobacteriales > Mycobacteriaceae > Mycobacterium > Mycobacterium sp. NGS15. The sequence goes on from NZ_JCALEF010000007.1 coordinate 190,074, forward strand.
CCGCGGCTACTGCGCGAAGCCTGGACCAAGGTGACCCGGCGCTCGATGATGCCGCCAAGGTCCTACGGGTTCATCGACGCCACCGGCGAGGCCGGGGCGCTCATCGAGGCACTCCGCGAGGGTGCATCGGACTTCGGTTCATCGGCCCACATCATTAGCGACGCAAGCGTATCCGGTACCGGCGACGCCGACACCGTGGTGATCGTGCTTCCGGCTGCGGGACAACTGGATGATCCCGGGGCCGTCGACGCGGTGGCACAGTTCTTCGGCGACCGCACCTGGTGGCCAGAGTTGTCGAGCTCGGTGACCGGATGCTGGATTGTCACGGTCGGCGGCGAAGAGGTCACTAGCGCAGATACGTCATCAGATCCGGTGCACGCCGCGATCGCCGCCGGATTCCGCTGCATGGGTGCCGAGCATCCGGGAATTGCCTTCCGGCATCTGGACCTCACGCCCGATATCGCCCACCCGGACAGTGCCAGCGTCATCTTGGCCGCCCTGCAATCGGCCGGAGAATCGGAGTTGGCACTCCGGGCAGACGGCATGTACGCCAAGCGCATCCTGGATGCCGGTCGCGACGCCGACAGCGAAACCGCCACTGCGGTACCCGATCACGTCGTGATCACCGGAGGCACCGGAAAACTCGGTCAGGAGTTCTGCGAGCACTACGCCCGGCTGGGCACCCGGCACATCACCCTGATCAGTCGTTCCGGCGAGACTGCCGCAGTGGCCGGACGGCTCGAGGCCATCCGGCGCAGCACCGGTGCCGTGGTTCGTGTGCTCTCCTGCGATGTGACCAATGCGTCCGCCGTCGCCGAGCTCGCCGATGAGCTGCGCGAATCACCCGCGGAGCTCATCATCCATGCCGCAGTGAACTATTCGGATATCCCGCTCGCCGAGGTCACCTCCGAAAAGTTCCACCAGGCGTTACGGGCCAAGGTGGCGGGCATCACGAATGTCCTCGACACCCTGCCCCGCACCGATTCCTGTCGCGTCATGTTGTGCTCATCGCTGGCGGCGACGATCGGCGGCAAGGGCCAGCTGATGTATGCGGCGGGCAACCGGATGCTGGACGTGCTCGCGGCCCGTCAGCGTTCCGCCGGACTGGATTGCGTATCCGTGCAATGGGGCCAGTGGACGGTGCACCTCGATCTCGATGACACGGGTATCGCGAAACTGGCCGCCGCGGGGGTCCATCCGATGCGGCCTGCCGATGCTCTTGCTACCGGTATGGGACGACACACCGGCAACACCCTGGTCGGAGCCTTCGATCTCACACAGGCACGCGAGGTACTGGGTGTGTTCGGGTACGGGCCGTTGCTCTCCGAGCTTGTGGACAACGGCAGGCCGGCAGCGCCCACGCAGAACATTCGGCCCGCGGCGGTGGCGCCCGAGAACCGCTCCGGACATCTGGTGCAGTTACTCGCCGAGGTCATCGGCGCCGACCACGCCGACTCCATCAACACCGCCATGCCCATGGTGGCGATGGGCCTGGATTCATTGCAGGCACTGGAATTTCGACGGCGCGTGCATGCTGAACTCGACTTCGAGCTGCCGGTACAGGATCTACTCGGCGGTGCCTCCGTGGATCACATCATCGAGGTGCTGTCGGCTCAGACACGCTGACCACATACCCAACAAACTTGTTGGGTATGCTCAGGGCATGGCAGCGACACGGCGCGGCACCACCAGCAAGGCGGTAGTGACTTCCGGGCCTGCGAAAAAGCGCGGGTCTACGTCGATTCGCGCGGTGAGCACTCCCCAACGTGTGGTGGTCGGCAGCCTGGCGGTCGCCACGCGGCCGGCCGACGATCCGCTTGCTCCGTTGCGGGTGTCCTACCTGGTCGAGGCCGTTGGCGGGGCCGCGCAGTTGGCGCGGATTATCGGGGTGAACCGGTCGCAACCGTCACGGTGGATCTCCGGTGAGGAACGCCCCGGTGGCCGCACCGCCCCCCTCATCATCGACCTGGAGCATGTTGTGTCGCGGGCACGTCTGGTGTGGGGTGACCCCGCCGCGACAACGTGGCTGGAAAGCGCGAACAGCTACCTTGGGGGCGCCCGCCCGCTGGATGTACTGCTGAGCGAGGGGCCGGGCCGGGTCCTCGATGCGCTGGACGCGGTTACCGCGGGGTCCTTTTCGTAGATGCTGGTCTACCGGATCTTCCCGTACCTTGCGAGCGCGAAGACGGGGCAACCAGGACACCCGCTGTATCAGCACCGACCGCAACGCGGTGGCCGAATCGACCATCCCGACTACTACGTCTGGTACCTGGGAACGCGGCCCGAGGTGGCATGCGGAGAGGTGTTCGGGGATCTACAGATCTGGGACGACTCGATACTGGAGTTCCCCTTGCTGGGTACGCGCAGGGCGCTTGGAGTCTTCAGCCTTCCCGACAACTTACGGGTATGTGACCTCGATGATGCGAAAGAGCTTGTCAGGCTCAGACTTCGCCCTACGCAGGTGGTAGCGCGGAATCTCGCCGTCACTCAGGCGTGGGGACATCAGATCTGGTCGGAGACCATGGCCGACGGCGGGGATCAGCGGTGGCAGGCCGTCAGATGGTGGTCATACCACCGTCCGTCGTGGCCGGTGCTGGCGAGCTGGCACCGCCCGAAACTGGAGCGGGTCGAACTCCTGGACCTCGACCACCCGGCCATCGTCGACGCGGCAGCGGCGCTGAACCGTCCCATCAGCCGCTGACACTCACCTACCGAGGATTCGCCGTACGGATTGCTCCGGCCGAAGATCCAAGCGGCGCAGCAGTTGCGCGTTGAGCGCGACCACCACGGTGGATGCCGACATCAGGAGTGCCCCCACACTCATCGGGAGCACGAACCCGATCGGGGCGAGCACGCCGGCCGCCAACGGAACTGAGATCAGGTTGTATCCGGCTGCCCACCAAAGATTTTGCTTCATCTTGCGGTAACTGGCCCGCGATAACTCGATGACCGACAGCACCGATCGCGGATCCGAGCTGCCCAGAATGACACCGGCGGAAGCGATCGCGACATCGGTTCCCGCACCGATCGCGATACCCACATCGGCTTGCGCCAGCGCAGGAGCGTCGTTGACTCCGTCACCCACCATCGCCACGGTGTGCCCCTCCGCCTGCAACTGCGCCACCGCAGACGCCTTGGCCTCGGGCCGCACCTCGGCGAACACCCGGTCCACACCGAGCTCGGCCGCCACCGTGTTGGCCACGGCATGCGCGTCACCGGTGATCATCACCACCGATACGCCCAGTCTGTGCAGCGCCTCGACGGTATCCCGGGACTCCGCCCGGATGTCATCGGCCAACCGCAGTGCGCCCGCGGCCTGCCCATCCATCAACACATGCAGGATGATCGCGCCCTCGGTACGCCATCCTTCGGCGATCGGTAATTCTTGTGCACCATGCCTTTTCAGCAGCGCGGGCCCACCGACCGAGACCTGCACACCCGCGACCCCCGCGGTGACCCCCAGCGCGGGCTCGGAAGAAAAGCCACTGGCGGCAGCGACCCGCAGTCCCCTGCTTCGAGCGGCCTCCACGATGGCACGTGCCAGCGGGTGCTCACTGTCGGCTTCGGTTGCCGCCGCCAGCGCCAGCACGGCATCGGCATCGCGGCCGGCGACGGGCTCGACACCCGTCACCGTGGGGGCACCCTTGGTCAGCGTTCCCGTCTTGTCGAACAGCACGACATCGACGGTGCGCATCTGTTCAAGGGCCAAGCGGTCTTTCACCAAGACCCCACCCCGGGCGGCGCGCTCGGTGGCAATGGAAACAACCAGCGGAATGGCCAGGCCCAATGCATGCGGACAGGCAATCACCAGCACCGTGATGACGCGAACCACCGCGGTATCGGGCTCCCCCAGAATCGTCCAGGCCACGGCCGTCAACGCCGCGGCACCGAGCGCGAACCAGAACAACCAGCCCGCGGCGGTATCGGCGATCCGCTGCGCGCGCGAGCTGGACGTCTGAGCATCAGCGACCAGACGCTGGATTCCGGCGAGTGTGGTGTCGTCACCGACCGCCGTGACTTCCACGCGCAGGCCGGAATCGGTGGCTACGGTACCGGCGACCACCTGATCCCCGGTCTGACGTCGGACCGCGCGTGACTCCCCCGTTACCATCGACTCGTCCAGATGGGCGCTGCCCTCGGTGATTCGACCGTCCGCCGGCACCGAGCCGCCCGGGCGCACGACGACGACGTCGCCCACCCGAAGATCGGCGGGCGCGACAGCCACCACCGAGTCTCCCTCGACGCGTTCGGCGCTGTCGGGTAGCAGCGCCGCCAAGGAGTCGAGCGCCGATGTGGTCTGCGCCAGCGACCGCATCTCGATCCAGTGCCCCAGCAGCATGATCACCACTAGAAGCGCCAGCTCCCACCAGAAATTGAGCTGGTGATCGATCAGACCGAGGCTCGCGCCCCAGGAGGCGACGAAGGCCACCGTGATCGCCAGACCGATCAACAGCATCATTCCCGGTTTGCGACTCCGTACCTCCGCGACCGCACCGGTCAGGAAGGGCTTGCCGCCCCAGAAGTAGATGACAGTGCCCAGAACCGGTGAGATCCACGGGACCCCACCGGTGGTCGGCAACTGATAGCCGATGATCATCGCGAACATGTCGTTGAACGCCACCACCGGCACGGAGAGCCCCAGCATGATCCAGAACAGCCTGCGGAACTGCCCGACATGGTCACCGTGACCGCCATGACCCGCATGGTCGTGGTGATCATGGTCGTGATGATCCGATGCGCATGTTGCGGCAGTCGGGTGAGACGACGGATGGCCGGGGTGGCCCAAGGGCGAACTCATACCCCGATTAAATACCCCCAGGGGGTATCAGTCAAGGGATTGGCACTAGATGTCTACGTGGTACACGCAGGTGTGGCGGCGACCAGTGCCGCCACAAGGACTGTTGCCGCCGCAATCGAACGACATGGAAAAAGCTTGCGGTGCATGAGTTCCTAACACTGGACAGTGACGTACATGACGTGGGAGGCCAGCGAGCGCGTAGGCGGCCCCTTGCGCTGGGGCGCCTGACGGTAGATGTGCCGACCGACTCGCACCGAGGTGGCGGTGCACTGCGACAACGGCTTCTTGGGGCCGCTGCGGTTGATGACGACCTGATCACCGCGGCCCTTCAGTGCGGCGATCACGGTCTGGGCATTACCGGGTGCTTGCGGCCCTGGTTGCATCGGACCGGCGTAGGCAGGAGCTGCCCATACGACGGCAACAGCCCCGACCGCCAATGCCGATCCGCCGACGCGACCGACGACAGCACGCAGCGCAGTCACAGATGATGTAGCCACGGTAATCGTGTCCTTATCTGGAAAATATTGAAGCCATGAGTGATCGCATGTCGCCTCGGGTAAGAACCGGCCGACGGGGCCGCACCCTAGGCGGACCGTGCGTACTCGGCCGCCGCGTGGCAGGTCAACGACGGCATCAGCACGACCGCGATGCTCAGCAGCGCCCGCAGCATGAGCGAGGCTAGTGCGAGACCTCCACGTCGCGCTGCGCATTCACCGCCGGGAGCCATCACCCTACGATACATACACCCCATACCCGTAGAGGGTATTTGACAGGTCGCTAGGCCTGATCTGCCTCGTGATGGGCAGCGCGCTGCAAGGCGGCTACCTCGGCGTCGATACGCGGCAGGATCTCGGGAATCATGCCCCGCACCGGGATCTCGCCGATCGGCGTCGACAGCACAGGCTTAAGCCAGTGCGTCACACCTACCCAGCCGGGGCAGTTAATCCGTCGACGGCGGCGCTCGATGCCCTTCACGAATGCCTTGCCACAGGCTTCTACCGAGGTCACGGTGCCCAACGGCGGTGGCAGCCGGCTCAACATCTCCGAGAACGCCGACAGGTTGGCCTTCTGGTCGTTCACCATCGAGGTGTCGATCCACGACATATGCGCCGAACCGACATCGACACCCCGGTGCGCCACCTCCAGGCGCAGCGCATTGGCGAAGTGCTCGACAGCGGCCTTGGAAGCGTTGTATGCCGTGACCCCCGGTGCTGCAGCGTACGCGGCCAGGGAGGACACGATGAGCACGTACCCCTGCCGTTCAATCACCGAGGGCAACGCCGCGCGCACCGTATGAAACACCCCGAGCACGTTGACGTCGATCAATTTTTTGAAGGTGCCAGGGTCGATCTGCTGCACCGAGCCGAAGGCCAGCAGGCCGGCGTTCGCGAGCACCACATCGATCCCGCCGAACCGCGCCGCGGCTTGAGCGACGGCCTTCTCCATGGCAGCCAGGTCGCAGACATCGGCGACCGCGACCAGCACTCGATCACGACCCAGCTCGTCGGCAATCGCGGCAAGCTTGGTCTCGTCCAGATCGGTGAGCACGAGGTTGGCACCCTTGGCGTGCAGCCTGTGCGCGACTTCCACTCCGATGCCACCGGCACCGCCGGTGATCATGACGGTCTTGCCAGCGATGTTGTTCGGCGTTGAACCCATGGACCGAAGCTACAGCCGCACTCCCAGCAGGGCATCCACCGCATGACGCACCAGGGTTCCGGCGTCGGCGTCATGACCACCGTACGCCAACGCATCTGTCACCCAGTTATCCAGGGCAGCAAGAGCTTTCGGTGAATCGAGATCGTCGGCGAGATAGCGGCGCACCCGGGACACGACGTCGCGGGCGCTCGGCGCGGTGGGCAATGCCACCGCGCGGCGCCAGCGCGCCAACCGGCCCTGCGCATCGGACAGCACGGCGTCACTCCAGGACCGATCGGCACGGTAATGACCGGCCAACAGCCCGAGCCTGATCGCCGCGGGGTCGACACCATCGGCCGTCAACCCTGAAACCTTCACCAGATTCCCACGACTCTTGGACATCTTGTGCCCGTCCCAACCGATCATTCCGGCGTGCACATAATGCCGCGCGAAACGGCGTTGTGCGGTAACGGCTTCGGCATGCGCGGCACTGTATTCGTGGTGCGGGAAGATCAGGTCGCTGCCGCCGCCCTGGATGTCGATACCGGCACCGAGCTCGCGCAAAACGATCGCCGAGCACTCCACATGCCAACCCGGCCGGCCCGGCCCGAATGACGCCTCCCAGCTGGGCTCCCCCGGTCGCGCGGCGCGCCACAGCAGCGCGTCGAGCTCGTTGGCCTTGCCGGGACGGTCCGGATCACCTCCGCGTTCGGCGAATAGCCGCGACATGGTCTGGACGTCGTACCCCGACTCGTAGCCGAACTGCTCGGTGGCGTCGACACGGAAGTACACGTCCGGATACTCGGGGTCATCCACCACATACGCGGCGCCCGAGGCCAGCATCTTCTCGACGAGTTCGATGATGCAGGCAATCGACTCGGTGGCGCGCACATACTCCCGCGGAGGCAGCACCCGCAGCGCCGTCATATCGCCCCGGAACAGGTCGGTTTCCCGATCCCCCAGCTCACGCCAATCGATGCCGTCACGGTCGGCACGTTCGAAGAGCGGGTCGTCGATATCGGTGACGTTCTGCACGTAATGCACGTCTAGGCCCGCGTCGAGCCACTGCCGATAGATCAGGTCGAACGTGAGATACGTTGCGGCGTGGCCCAGATGGGTAGCGTCATAGGGGGTTATGCCACATACGTACATCGTTGCGCTGGATCCCGGAGCGGACGACGGCGTGACGGGCCGCACCTGGCGATCGGCGGTGTCGTACAGCCGCAGCTGCGGACCACGACCGTCGAGTTCAGGAACCGGCGCCGACGCCCACGACTGCATGCCACCACTGTATGAGGTGCTCAGGCGAGCTCGGCCACCGCATCCAGGAGCAGCGGCGCCAGATCGGAGCGGCATATGATCAGGTCTGGCAGGTACGGGTGCGGTGCGTTGTACCGCAACGGGCTTCCATCGAGGCGCGAGGCATGCAGCCCGGCCGCGAGCACCACACCCGCGGGCGCCGCGGAATCCCACTCCCACTGGCCGCCGCCGTGCAGATAAGCGTCGGCCTCACCACGTACTACCGCCATGGCCTTGGCCCCGGCCGAACCCATGGGAATCAGTTCGATGTGGTGCCGTTCTGCCATCTCGGTCAGCAGCTTCGGAGGCCGGCTGGCACTCACGACAACCCGGATCGGATCTGATTCGGCGCGCGGCAAAGGAGTCACCCGGGTCTCGTCGGTGCGGAACACGGTGCCGAATCCGGGCAGCGCGACGGCGGCATCGGTAATCGATCCCCCGCTGTGTTGTCCCTCCGGGTCCGCCTGCCACAGCGCGACATGCACCGCCCAGTCATCACGGCCCTGGATCCCGAACTCGCGGGTGCCATCGAGCGGGTCGATGATCCACACCCGCTGCGCGCCGAGGCGAACCTTGTCGTCGACGGCTTCCTCCGAGAGCACCGCGTCCGCGGGCCGTTCCGCGGCAAGCCGCTCCAGCAGCAGCGTGTTCGCGCGCTTGTCACCGGCCGCGCCGAGCGCCTTGGCGTCGTCGAACCCAAGCTCGGCACGCACCTGCAACAACAGTTGTCCGGCTTCGTGGGCAAGTTCTGCGGCAAGTGCTGCATCGGAAAGAGTCACCCGGTCAGTATTACCCGATCAGGATTTGTCACACCCCGTCGGCATACTCGCACGCATGACCGCCGGCATCCAGTATGGAATCGTCCTGACAACGGGAGACGCCGCCGACGTCGCGGAGCTGGCCGCGCTGGCCGAGGAGGCTGGCTGGGATGCCGTCTTCGGCTGGGAGCCGGTGTGGGGTGTCGACGCATGGGTGGCGCTGACCGCGGCGGCGATGCGCACCACCCGAATCAAACTAGGCACCATGCTCACGCCGCTGCCGCGCCGCAAGCCGTGGGATCTGGCGTCCACCACCGCGACGCTGGATCGACTCTCCGGCGGCCGGGTCATCTTATCGGTGGGAATGGGTGCGCTGCATGACAATTGGCTGGCATTCGAGCGCGATCAGGGCCGCAAGACTCGCGCGGAGCTACTCGACGAGGGACTCGACGTCCTATTCGGGCTGTGGGAGGGCCAGCCCTTCAGCTACCAGGGCGCGCATTACCAAGTGACGCCCACGACGCATATGGTGCCCGCCCCACCGACGCAGAAGCCGCGCATCACCACCTGGTGCGTGGGTCTGAGTGGCTCACGCAAGTCCATGTCCCGCGCCGCCCGCTGTGACGGGCTGCTGCCCAACATCACCACGGCCGACGGACAGTTCGACTTCAGCCCGCCGCTGCAGCGCTGGCTCGAGACCGCACGTGAAATTCACTCATTACGAAGCAAATCGGGCTACACGGGCAGTTACGACGTGGTGTACGAGGCAACGACCGACTTCGGCGACCTCACTGCCACACGTGAGAAGATCGCAACCCTGCACGAGGCCGGCTACACCTGGTATCTGGACTCGGACTGGCACACCGAGCACGACGATCCCCTGGGAGCACTGCGCGCCCGCATCGAAAGCGGGCCGCCGCGCTAGGCGTCGGTGCTTGACGTCGGGGCACAAGGTCTTTGGAGCGATGCGGAAGCAGTTTTCACGATCACGGAGCGAATTCGCCCGTACAGATAGCCATCGGCGGGTCGGGGAACGCGAAGGAATGAACCACGCCAGGCTTGCCCTTGCATTGCGCCGCCTCCTTCGTCCCCGGAATCACGAACAACACGGTGAAGGCCTTCGGCGCCTGGCAGGAGTCCGCGGCGACGAACACCGTACTTCCCATCACCACGGCAGTCTGATAGCAGGAGCCGACACGTAATTGCGGGGCAATGCAATACGAGAAATCACCGGCCGTGAATCCGGTGTACGTCTGCCTGCACTTGCCGCCGGGAACCACTTCGATCACGCGCCATGCCGCCTTGGGGTCCGTACACGCCACCGCCTTGTAGTCCGAGGGAGCGGCCAACGCGATGCAGTCGCCCACGGCAGCCACCTGCCCCGGGGCCTTGGGCGGGCCCGTCGGCGCCGGAGGCGGAACAGGCATCTGGGGCATTGGCGCACGAGGAGGCTGCGCGCTCGGTATCTGATACGTCGGTGCGCCACTGACTGTCGGTAATTCGGGGTTCGCGTAGGAGACCGTGGTAGTGGGCGAACTGATGGACTGGCGCGGATCGGTGTCCCGGTTGAGGATCACCACCAACACCACCGCAAGCACGACGACGACCGCCCCGGTGATCGATGCGATCAGGATCCACGGCTTGGAATGTTTCTGCGGTCCGAAGGGGTCCTGACCCGGGAGCCCCGGATACATCGGCGGGACCGCGTATCCCTGCGGAACTCCGTCATAGAGGCGGCCGATCGAATCGTCTGGGTAGTCCGACGGCGCATACCCGTACGGAGCCGTGGGCGGCGCTGCCTGCCATTGCCCCTGAGTCGGCACCTCGGGTGCACCCCACTGCCCTGCCGGTCCCTGCTGATACGGGTCGTGCGGTCCCGTCATGTCAGCGCCCCCTCTTGCCCGTCCCTTCCCGGAACATCATGCGTTGGCGACCAGGCTAGACGATCGGCCATCAAAACGCGGGCCACGGTATGGGTCTGTTGCGGTCAGGCATCGGCATCACCGGCTCATCCAGCGTCATCGCAGCGCGTTGACGCAAAGCCTCCACTTCGTCCGTAGTGATGTGGGCTGCCAGTGCGGCACCCAAATCTCTCTCCAATGCCTCCCCCAGGCGCGTCACGTCATCGAGCAATCCTGGTTCTACGGGCTTGCCCGCCCATCCCCACAGCACGGTCCGCAGCTTGTCCTGGGCATGCAGGCATATCCCGTGATCCACGCCGTAGACACCACCGTCGGCGCCCCGCAGGATGTGGCCGCCCTTGCGGTCGGCGTTGTTCACCAAGGTGTCGAACACCGCCATCCGCCGCAGCAAGGAGTTATCGGCGTGAACCAGCACGATTTCTGCGCCGTCGGCGTCGAGGGCACGCAGGATCGGCAGGTAATCCTGCGGAACAGCTTGTGGCAGGCAGATGTCGACCAGATCGAGGACACCCTCCACAAGCTCCGGCTCGTGGATCCACCGCTGAACCATGCCAACGCCCGCCGGACCGTCTCGAAATACCGTATACGGCACCACATTCCAGCCCAGCTCGGCCGAGATCAGGTACGTAGCCACCTCACGGCCGGCCAGGGTGCCGTCGGGGAAGTCCCAGAGCGGGCGCTCGCCCCGTATCGGTTTGTAGACACAATGCACGCTCTCCCCCGACTTGCCCTGTACCTCGCAGAGAAAGGTGGCATTGCTCGCAGATCGGATGCGGCCGATGACGGTGAGCTCGCCGTCACGGATCGCGGCGTGATCCTCGGGACTACCACCGGGGCCCAAGTCGTCAGGACTCGGCGTCATCTGCCGCCCCGGGCACCGTCCCCCGGCGGTAGCCGTTGGTGCGCACGCAGATATGTCCGGCCGGATCCAGCGGCTCATCGCACAGCGGGCACGGAGGTCGGCCAGCGGAAACGACCCGGGTGGAGCGTGTTGCGAACTGTCGCGCTGCTTCCAGGGACAGGAACACCCGAACGGCATCCGGCCCGTCCTCGGAGTCATCGAGCACCACGGAGGCATCGAATTCCTGGTCGCTCACCGCCAGCAGTTCGACAACCACCGAGTTGGCCTCGGCATCCCACCCCAGCCCCATGGTTCCGACCCGAAATTCGGCGTCGACGGGCATAACCAGCGGGTTGAGATCCTCGATCACCTCAGGCTCGGGCGGGATCTCCGTTCCGAACCGGCGGTGGACCTCCGACAGCAGGGTTCCGATGCGTTCGGCCAGCACAGACACCTGTTGCTTCTCCAGCATCACGCTGACGATCCGGCTCTCGTGGACGGCCTGCAGATAGAACGTACGGTTGCCCGGCTCCCCCACCGTTCCGGCGACGAAACGGTCCGGGCTGCGGAATACGTGAATCGATCGGGGCATGGTGTCTCCAAAACTACCGGTCGATGAACCCCTCGCGCGAAGGGATCTAATCGGTTGTGCCGCCCACAGGAGCGTCGGAAGCCGCCCCGGCGGGCTTCTCGGGCGGCCGTGCGCTCAGCGCACTGGACAGGTCGGGGCCGGTGTGGTTCATATGCATGACAAAGGGTCGCAGCTCCGTGTAGCGCACCACGCTCATCGATGCCGGATCGGCCACGATGCGCTGGAACGCATCCAGATGAGTGCCGAGCGCGTCGGCCAGCACCGACTTGATGACATCTCCATGGGTGCATGCCACCCAGACGCAGTCACCGCCATGCTCCTCCGATAGCCGCCGGTCGTGCTCGCGGACCGCCGCGACCGCTCGCGCCTGGACGTGGGCAAGTCGCTCGCCGCCGGGGAAATGTGCGGCACTGGGCTGCTGCTGGACGACTTTCCACAGGGGTTCGGTGAGCAACTCGGCAATCGCGCGGCCCGTCCACTCTCCGTAGTCCACCTCAGCGAGCCGATCCTCTACGACAGGCGTCACGTTCAACTCCGCCGCCAACGGCGCCACGGTCTGCTCGCACCGCAGTAGCGGGGAGGTGACGATCGCCTGGACGGTCACCGCACCCAGGCGGTCGACGATCCCATGAGCCTGGGCCTGTCCCTTCTCGTCGAGCTCGACACCTGGGCTGCGCCCGGCGAGGGTGTGCGCGACATTCGAGGTAGACCGCCCATGACGCAACAGGATGACCGTCATGAGGCACTCACCACCCCGGCAGCCAGGAGGCCCATCACCGTCAGGCCCAGGACCACGCGATACCCGACGAACCAGTACATGCTGTGGTTACTGATGAAGCGCAGCAACCAGGCGACGGCCGCGTAACCGATGACGAACGCGATCAGGGTGGCCACCAGCAGCTGCGGACCTGTCGCGCTCATGCCCTCGGTCACGGGGTGGAAGGCATCGGGCAGGGAGAACAGCCCAGAGGCCAGCACTGCCGGGATGGCCAATAGAAATCCGAATCGAGCGGAGGCCGGCCGGTCTAGCCCGAGGAACAGCCCGGCGCTGATCGTGGCACCCGACCGGGACACACCGGGGATAAGAGCCAAAGCCTGTGCGCTGCCGACGATCACAGCGTCCTTCATGGTGAGCTGTTCGGTGCGGCGCACCTGACGACCGTAATATTCGGCGGCGGCGATGACCAGCGCGAAGATGATGAGTGAGGCCGAGATGAGCCATAGATTTCTTGCACCCGAACGGATTTGATCTTTAAAGGCCAGGCCCAGCAACCCAATGGGCATGGTGCCGACAATGACGTACCAACCCATCCAGTAATCAAAAGTTCTGTGCGCCTTGACGAACAGTCCCTCGAACCACGCCCGGAGGATGCGCCAGATATCCTTGGCGAAGTAAAGCAAAACCGCCGCCTCGGTGCCCAATTGAGAGACCGCGGTAAAGGACGCACCCGCATCCTCGTCGAAGAACACCCGCGACACGATGGCCAGATGACCCGATGACGAAATCGGCAGGAATTCGGTGAGCCCTTGGACCACCGCCAACACGATCACTTGCAACCAGGACATTGCCGCCACTGCCGAATCCACGACAGCGACCGTACTGGACGCGCCGGCAGATCGCCCTAGCCGGCCAGCAGCCGGGCGAGGCGGCTCGTGCTCACCGGTTGCGCGTCGGCGACCAGATCGCGCACCGCGGCAACAATGCTGCGTTCATCGGTTACGTCGATATCGGTGATCGGCCGGGTTCCCACGGCCACCACATCGCTGTCATCGGGAACCAGCTCGGTGAGGAAGGCTCGGTAGATCTCGACACGCAGCAACGAATCCTCGATGCGGAAAGCGAAGCTACGACCATCGCCCACCTCACCAAATCCATTCGCGTGCACGCCCGTCAGGAGGACCTCGACGGTGAAGACCGGACTGTCGGCAAGCGTCATAGCTCTCACGATAGCCCCCAGCTACCGATTGCTAGCACCGAACGCGCCGAGAAAGTCATCTCCTGCCGGGCAATCCCAGGTCGGTTGCGATGATGGACACGATGAATCCTTTACCGGGCCGCGATGTGCGCGGTATAAGAGGCACCGTCGCCGCACTAGCGGCCGTTATCGCGGTGGTCTCGGGCACCGTATCTGGCTGCTCAACGGACAGTGATACGGGCAGTCCCGCCGACCCAGCCGTCATCACGCCGGCTGCCGCGGCACAGTCTCCGCCGGTGACGACGGCACCGGCCGGAACGGTGCACCGGCTCACCGGCCGGTCCAGCGCAGTGTTGTTCGACACCTCGACCAACGCGGTGTCAGTTCTGACCGATGACGGCCGAGCAGTGACGTCGTTCACGCGGGATAACCTGGACGCGCCACGTCACACCGTCGCGCTCCCCTCACCGGCGACCGCGGCCGTCGGTGATGGCCGCGGCACGGTGTACCTGTCTACCAAGGGCGGCTACCTCACGATCGACATCGCCTCGGGGCGCGCGAACAAGGTCGATATCTCGGGCCACGAAAACACCGAGTTCTCGGCCATCACCCGTCGCCCAGACGGCCGGGTCGTGTTGGGAAACACCGACGGCACGGTCTTCACTCTCAACGCCCGGAACCAGGTCGCCGCCCGCGCAAAGGGCTTCGCTCACATCGATTCCCTTGCATACCAAGGCAACACGGTCGCCGTTCTCGATCGCGCGCAGAGTTCGGTGACCACTCTGACCGAGGCCGGCGATGGCACCGCGCATGCCCTTCGGGCCGGCGAGGGGGCGACCACGATGCTCGCCGACGACAAGGGCCGCCTGCTGGTAGCCGATACCCGCGGCGGCGCCCTGCTGGCGTTCGGGTTGGCCGATTCGCTCATCCTGCGCCAGCGCTACCCGGTGCCCGCCGCCCCGTACGGGCTGACGTACTCGAGCAAGCTCACCTGGGTGTCGCAGACGGCGTCCAACACCGTTATTGGCTACGATTTGTCTACCGGCATCCCCGAGGAAAGGGTCAGATTCGCGACTGTGCGGCAACCTAATTCACTGGTCAGCGACGGATCCACGTTGTTTGTGGCATCCGGTGCGGGCGATGGAATACAGGCGATCGACATCAGGAGCGTCGGGTGAGCCGCGCCGCACGTAGCAGCTTTCCAGCGGGCTGGGAGAACGAACCCGATGATGAATACGACTATTACCCGTTGCGGCTGCCTCCGGAAATCACCAGGATCACCGCGTCGCTCCGACTCTCGATTCAGGCCGAGTTCGGCGGCTGGGAGCTGACCCGAGTCCGGGTATACACCGACGGAAGCCGTCGAGTCTTATTACGCCGCAAGAAGTTACGAGGGCAACTGGCCGGCGGGCCCTTCACCGTCCCGGTGATCTGATGCTGTACGCCATCCTGTTGCGGCTGTTCTTTGTGGTGCCGCCCGAACGTGCACACACCCTGGTCTTCGCGTCGCTGCGCGCCGCGGCTGCCTTCGCGCCGACGCGCTGGCTCATGAATCGTCTGTGTGCCCCGACCGATCCCATCCTCGCCAGCGAGGTGTTCGGGGTGCGCTTCCCCGCCCCGCTGGGGTTGGCCGCCGGATTCGACAAGGACGGCGAGGGCCTCAAGGTGTGGGGCCCGCTGGGGTTCGGCTATGCCGAGGTGGGCACGGTGACCGCCATCGCGCAGCCCGGCAATCCGAAGCCCCGACTGTTCCGGCTCGCGGCCGACCGCGGCCTGCTCAACCGGATGGGTTTCAACAACCACGGTGCGGCGGCGCTCGCGCCCCGGTTGGCGACGCGAAAGTCCACGGTGCCCGTCGGCGCCAATATCGGCAAGTCGAAGATCGTCGAGGCCGCATTCGCGTCCTCCGACTATCGGGTGAGCGCACGGTTGGTCGGGCCCGCCGCCGACTTCCTGGTGGTCAACGTGAGCTCCCCCAACACCCCTGGACTACGCGACCTTCAAGCCATCGGCGAGTTACGCAAGATCCTCTCCGCGGTTCTGGAGGAGACCACCGCACCGGTGCTCGTGAAGATCGCCCCCGATCTCTCCGATGCCGATATCGACGAGATCGCCGATCTGGCAGCCGAACTGGGCCTCGCCGGGATCGTCGCCACCAACACCACCATCAGCCGCGCCGGCTTGAAGACGCCCGATGTCGAAGGCCTTGGCGCCGGCGGCGTTTCCGGGCCACCGGTGGCCACCCGATCACTCGAGGTGCTGCGACGGCTATATCGACGCGTGGGAGACCGCCTGGTACTCGTCAGCGTCGGCGGCATCGAGGATGCCGATGACGCCTGGGCACGGATCACCGCCGGGGCCTCACTGCTGCAGGGCTATACCGGTTTCATCTACCGGGGCGGCTTCTACGCCAAGCGGATTCACGACGGTATCGCCCAACATCTGCGCGACGGCGGATTCAGCAGCCTGCAGGAAGCAATCGGCTCGGCCTCTTAGGCGCGAGCAGACACGTATTGCACGGCTGACCCGCGATCCGCGTGCAATACGTGTCTGCTCGCCGACCAAAGCCGGGCGAAGTTACTTCTGTTCGTAGGTGCCGTGAATGACGGCGCGGGCGATCGCGTGCCCAAACAGGTTGAAGCCCAGGTACGCCGGAGTGGCGCTCGCCGGCAGCTCGAGCTTCGGCACGCTCACCGCGTGCACGGCGATGTAGTACCGATGCGGACCGTGGCCGGCCGGCGGCGCCGCCCCGACGTACCGCTTGAGGCTCGCGTCATTGGCCAACGTGATCGCATCCCCCGGCAAGTCGCTTCCGTTGCCCACGCCTGCGGGCAGCCGCGTCGTCGTGGCGGGTAGGTTCGCCACCGCCCAGTGCCAGAAACCCGACCCGGTCGGAGCATCCGGGTCGTACACCGTGACGGCGAAGCTCTGCGTTTCCTCGGGGAATCCGGACCAGCTCAGCTCGGGCGAAACGTCCTGTCCCCCGGCACCCATGATCCCGCTCACCTGTTCGAGACCGAGCGGCTGTCCGTCGGTGACGCTGGCGGACGTCAGGGTGAAGGCCGGTAGCTGTGGCAGGGCGTCGTAGGGGGAAGCCATGTGGTGTCCTTTCCGTAGGGGGTGTGATCAGTGGTTGAGCAGGAAGTGCTGAAGAACCTTGGTGCCGAACGTCAATGCGTCGACGGGCACCCGCTCGTCCACGCCATGGAACAGTGCGGCGAAGT
Organism: Mycobacterium sp. NGS15; assembly: GCF_059813245.1. Lineage (NCBI taxonomy): Bacteria > Bacillati > Actinomycetota > Actinomycetes > Mycobacteriales > Mycobacteriaceae > Mycobacterium > Mycobacterium sp. NGS15. The sequence continues at coordinate 207,062 of NZ_JCALEF010000007.1, forward strand.
CCAAGTCCGGCGGCAACTTCAGCGGCGCGAAGCCGAAGCAGCGAATACCCAACCGGGCGAATGCCTTTGCGTCGGTTCCGCCGGAGAGCATGTACGGCACGGTGCGCGCCTCGGGATCGAATTCGAGCACGGCGGCGTTCATCGCATCGACCAGATCGCCGTCGAACGTCGTCTCATAGGCCGGGAGCAACTGCACCCATTCGCGTTCGACATCGGGCCCGATGATCTCGTCGACCTCGCGCTCGAAGGCATCCAGCCGGCCGGGCAGCACCCGGCAGTCGATGACAGCCTCGGCGGTCGCCGGAATGACATTGGCCTTATAACCGGCCTTGAGCATGGTGGGGTTGGCGGTGTCGCGCAGGGTGGCGCCGACGATCTTGCCGATGGATCCCAGCTTGGCGACCGTGCCCTCCAGATCCGGTGAGTCCGCGTCGAAGTCGTAGCCGGTCTCCTCGGCGACCGCCGCGAGGAATTGGGTGACCGCTTCGGTGAGCACTATCGGGAATCGGTGCCGGCCAAGTTTTGCGACTGCCTCGGCGACCGCGGTCACCGCGTTGTCCTCGTGCACCATGGAGCCGTGGCCGGCCCGCGCCTTGGCGGTCAGCTTCATCCAGGCAATGCCCTTCTCCGCCGTCTCCAGCAGATACAGACGCCGCTCCCCGCCTTCCTTACGCGGCACGGTGAGCGAGAAACCGCCCACCTCGCCGATGGCCTCGGTGATGCCCTCGAACAGGTCCGGGCGGTTGTCGACGAGCCACTGAGAGCCCCACTTGCCACCGTTCTCCTCGTCCGAGACGAATGCCCAGACGAGGTCGCGCGGTGGGACCGTCCCGGACCGTTTGAAGTACCGGGCGATCGCGACCATCATCCCGACCATGTCCTTCATATCGACCGCGCCGCGGCCCCACACGTAGCCGTCGGTCACTGCCCCCGAGAAGGGATGCACGCTCCAGTCGGCGGCCTCGGCGGGGACGACGTCGAGGTGACCGTGAATCAGCAGGGCACCGCGATCCGAGCTCGCCCCGGGTAGCCGCGCAAAGAGGTTTCCGCGTCCGGGCGCGCCCGCCTCGACGTACTCACAGCTGTATCCGACCTCTTCCAGCTGCTGCTGGATCCAGCGGGCACATTCGGCCTCGCCCTTGGTGGTTTCCAGCTCACCGGTGTTGGAGGTATCGAAGCGGATCAGCGTGCTGACCAGTTCGACGACCTCGTCCTCGGGCGCCGGATTCTCAGAAGTCACAACTACCTTTCCTACCATCGTCGGACGCTGCGCACCGTCCGCACGGTTCCTGGGACGCCAACGCGCCGGGAACCGGTTTGGGCTCCGTACAGTGTTTCCGCTAGCCTATGACGGCAGCCAACGGGCCTGGTGGCCCTGTCGCAGCATGATTGTCCGAGTGGCGGAATGGCAGACGCGCTAGCTTGAGGTGCTAGTGCCCTATTAACGGGCGTGGGGGTTCAAGTCCCCCCTCGGACACACACTGAGTGGCGAAGCCGCGATCACACCGTGAAACGACATGACTCAGGTCGGCAGTCGCCGACCCGCTGGTTTGGGCGAGTCGTAATCGAGACCGCGGGCCCAGGCTTGCCTACAGACCTCGGCATGTTCTGTCCCGGTATGGCCTCCCCCAGCACCCCGCCAAGCCACCCTGCCCAGCTGCGGCCCCCAACGTGGAACTTGCTCAGGGCCCGGCTTTCGGGCGAGGAGATGCCTGCAACGCGGTTTTACAAGCGTCGAGGGAAAGCTGGAACTCCTCGTTCGCGGCCGGAACAATCCTGGCGAAATCAAGGTAGCCGTGGACCAGAGTGTCGGCGTTGCGAAGCTGGACCGGCACCCCCGCATCTGCCAGTAGCGTCGCGTAGATTTTGCCGTCGTCTCGAAGAGGGTCGTATTGCGCGGTGGCGATATATGCGGGGGGCAGACCATCGAGCTTCCCATTGACCGGCGCAACGGTGAACGGTAGTGCTGCCGGGTCAGCGGTTTCCGATAGCTCACCGAGATACGCCTGGCCAAAGATCCTCATGATGTCCCGGGAAAGGACCGGGCCGTCGGCATTCTCGATGACCGACGGCAAGGAAAGATCGCTGGTGGTGCCCGGATACCAGAGCAGTTGAAACTTAAGATGTGGGCCACCGCGGATTTCGGCCAGCTGAGCGGTCACGGTGGCGAGGTTGCCACCGGCAGAATCGCCAGCTACGGCGATTCTGGCTGGGTCCGCGCCCAATTCTGGGGCGTGTTCTGCCGCCCAGCTGAGTGCGGCAAATGCGTCATCGACAGCGGCTGGGTAAGGGTTTTCCGGTGCGAGACGGTAATCCACCGACACGACCACCGCTTCGATATGTGCACATATCGAACGTGCCACCCAGTCGTGAGTATCGATACTGCCCAACGCGAAACCGCCGCCGTGGTAATAGAGGACAAGTGGGAGTTCTCCGGCGCTTTCAAAGACCGCTGGCCAGTAGATGCGCACCGCGATAGGGGGTGCATCGGTGACAGGAATCGAGGTGTCCTTCACGCAACCCACCGTGGGCAACTGCGCGTCGCTAGGGGCAACGTGTCGGCGGGACTCACGTGCCAGGGTCAAATCCTCGGGCCGATCGAGCTGTACCGCTGGGCTCGCCTCGAGGACTGACATCAGGAGCGGGTCAACGGGACTGGTCACGATTTCCTACCTTCTGCTCGGTGTCATCGGATGTTGTATCGCGGACGGTGAGCGCCAAAAAGAAGCCAAGCCCCATCAGTGCGCTGATGTACGCCAATAGGCCGTTCCACCCTGTATCCGTGAGCACACGGCTACCGATTAGTCCCAACATCGCGCTCCCAGTGAAGCTCGACGCGAGAAAAAGCGCAGATGCCTGAGCCCTACCTCTATCCGCGATTTTTGCCGACAGACTAGTCAGGCACGTGTAACCGGCAAAAGCGCCCGCGGTGACAAGCGCTGCTCCGATAACAATGATCCAGACTGTGGGAATGGCTAGCAGCGCAACTCCGGCCATCATCAAGACAACAGACAGCAGTAACGTTATTCTGATTCCGATTCTCGCGGCCACGCCGCCCGAGGCCTTCGCGGCGAAAACGCCCGCCAGGATAACCAGAAAAAATGTACCGTACACGCTCGGAGATATATTGAATGGTGGCGATTCCATTCTAAAGGGCAAGGCATTGAATATCGAAATAATCGCGCCCATGAAGCAAAAAACCAGCAGGTAGATGACGAGTAACCGGCGGTTTGAAAGGTGTGAGAAGAAGAGTCCAGATTCTTTGATGTATGAGATCGCGCTGGGTACAAAGAATTTCGAACGCGGGAGTGTCATGCCAGAAATCATGACGACCACAAGTAAGAGCGCGGCCAGCAGGCCAAGCGCCAGCCTCCATGAACCTGTACCCCCCACGATCCAAGCTGGCAACATTTGGCCCAAGAGTGACCCGAGAGCATTTCCGGCAGCGTAGATCCCCATCGCGGGGGTAACGGCTGGGGGCTCGAACTCCTCCCCTATGTATGCCATCAAAATGGCGGAAACACCGGCCAAGAGGACGCCTTGGAGGCCCCTTAGTAAGACGATTTCCGTGAGGTCATTGCAGAACACCAGAAGTAGGCAGATCAACGTCGCGAGCGTTGACGACATCAATAAAATGCTGCGCCTACCGTAGCGTTCAGACAACAGGCTGATGGGGATCAATCCGACGGCGAAACCGGCAAATGCGGCCAGGAAAACGAGTCTGCTGTCACCCTCAGAGATGCGCAGTCCCTGAGCGACCTGCGGCAGAATTCCCTGAATGCAATACAGCTGTGCGGGGCCGATCATCGAGGCCAGGAGCAGACCCACAGCCGCGATCCGAAACTCTCGGGACTCGGCACGGATTCTGTGTGCGGTGTCATCCTGCTGTGATTCAGCGGCGGGCATCGGAATCAGGTTCCTTTCGGCGCGCTTGTGAGCACCGCCCCAGATACATGTGCCGGGCGCCAACGCACGACCCGCGGCCACCAGAACCATGGGCCCAAAATCCTGGCGATTGCTGGGACAATGAACGAACGCACAATCAAAGTGTCGAGCAGGAGTCCTACGCAGATAATCGAGCCCACTTGCGAGATGGCACGTAGATCGTTCGGGACCATGGACAGCATGGTGAATGCGAAAACCAAACCGGCGGCTGTCACAACGCCGCCGGTCGACCCCACCGACCGTATGATTCCAGTCTGGATTCCGCCCTGTAATTCTTCCTTCATTCGTGCGATCAACAGAAGATTGTAATCTGAACCCACCGCGACCAAGAGGATAAAGGTGAGTGGGAGGACCATCCAGTGCAGGTTGAGGCCAATTATGTGTTGCCAGACCAATATGCCCAACCCGAATGCTCCCGAGAAGGAGAAGGCTACTGTGCCGATAATGGTGCATGCGGCGATGAGACTCCTCGTGATGATCAGCATTATCACGAATATCAAGGTGAATGAGGCGATAGCAGCGATCAGTAGGTCGGAGGTCACGTACTTTTCGATATCCCGATAATTCGAGGCCGAACCTCCGAGGTAGATCTTCGCCCCGGCCAGGGATGTGCCTTTCAGGCCCTCGTAAGCAGCCTTTTCGATGGCTTCAACGTGCGATACACCCTCGGGGCTCAGCGCCTCACCGTCATGATTGATGATGAACCTCGCCGCGGTACCGTCCGGCGAAACAAGAAACCGGAGAGCGACTTGGAAGTCCGTGTTGCTGAAAATATATTTCGGCGCATAGAAGAGGTCGTCGTTGCGGGAGTCATCGAAATCCTGGCCGATATCGATCATGTCATTCGCGTCATCGGCCGCGGTGTAAGTGTTAAGCGCCTGGGTGCCGCGCGACTTGACCATCATCCCGCGCATGATGGTCATGTCATTCAATGCCATACGTGTCTGGGCGGCCATCCGGGGCACGAGCTGGTCCATAACCTGCATGGAGGCCAATGCGTCACCTGCCAACGCGGCCATCCCGTCGATACTGTCCATCGACTCGAACATCGACCGCCCCATCCAGCACAATGGGATGTCCGGGCAATGCGGTTCCCAGTAGTAGTAATTCCGGATAGGTCTGAGGAAGTCGTCGACGGCGCTGATGTTTATTTCCACCTGATCGGCCAGCGCCTTCATTTCTTCCATTGTCCCCACCATCTCGTGGGTGAGTTGCGTCATTTGATCCATGAGTCCAAGAATTGTCTGCATGATTGAGATTGTGTTATCCATGACGGCCACTTGGTTATCTAAGTCTGCTATCTGATTCTCGGTAAATGGCAGCTGTTGGCCACTATTGCTGCCTTGACCCGCCAGTATGTTGGCGATTGACGCGCGCTCCATGGGACGGCCCTCGGGCCGCGTGATGCCCTGAACTTGGGCGATCCCAGGCGTGTGGAAGATCGTTTTGGCGACATGATCGAGTGAGATGAAATCGGCGGGGTTTCGCATGTCGTGATCGGACTCGATCAAGAGCATTTCCGAGTTCAGTTTTCCGCCGGCGAAATGCCGGTCCGAAGCCATGAATCCGGCGTTGGCTGGAGTGTCGACCGGCTGGAAGGCCCGCTCGTTGTAGCTCACCCGGTAGGACGGCAGAAATATGGCTCCCACCAGTACGGCTGCACTTGAGGCCACCAGGACTGGCTTTGGCCAGCGCACGACGATCGTGCCCACCCTGCGCCATCCCCGGGACTGCCCGGCCTGCTTCGGGTCGAGAAGGCCAAATTTACTGGCAATTGCCAGCAGGGCCGGGCCGAGCGTCAAAGCCGCCGCGACCGTGACCAACATCGCGATGGCGCAGGCCGGCCCCATCGTATTGAAGTAGCCAAGTCGCGCAAAACCGAGGCATAGACATGCCCCCGCGATGGTGAGCCCCGACCCCAGAATGACGTGCGATACGCCGTGAAACGTGGTGTAAAACGCACGGTCCCGATCCTCGCCCGCATTGCGTGCCTCGTGATACCTGCCGAGCAGAAAGATGCCGTAATCCGTTCCGGCCGCGATGATAAGCGACTCGACCATGCTGGTCGCGAATGTCGATATGCCGATGATGTTGTGCACCACGAAAAAAGAAACAATGCCGTTGGATACCGTGAATTCGAAGGCGACGGTGAGCAATATCAACAGCACGCAGGCAATGGAACGGTAAACCAGGACGAGCATGATGATGATGACGGCAATCGTAAAAAGCAGCACCCGCTTCATACTTTTGTCGCCGGCGTCAAGCAGGTCCGCAGACAGCGGCGCCGCCCCCGAGACGTATACACGTAGTCCGGGTGGAGGCGGAGTGCGTTGAAGAGTGTCTTGCACCGTCTTGCGCAGTGCGATGGTGGACTCGTTGGCGGCGGACTCGCCGATATCGCCAACCAGACGCACCATCACGTATGCAGCCTTGTTGTCGGGGCTCTGGCTGCCCGCGGCGGTGATGGGCTCACCCCACATGTTCATGATGAACTGAACATGCTGCTTGTCCGCATCCAGCAAACGGATTAGCTCGTCGTAGTACTTGTGGTCGGCATCCCCGAGTATGCGTCCCTCCGTCTCCAGGAGGATGTACGCAAGGCTCGTGGAGGTCGATTCTTGAAACTTCTCACCAATGTGCAGCATGGCGCGCTGCGAGGGCGCATCTAGGGGAACCATCGGCCCCGCATGCTGCTTTGTCACGCCATCGAGCTTGGGCACGAACACGCTGAGCAGCACCGCGACGCCGACCCAGAAGAGAACGATCGGGATGGCGAGAACACGAACGGCGTGCGCGACAAACGGGCGCCTTACGCCGTGGTCGGGCCCCACATGCTTGTTACCCACGCGCCACACCGCCTCGTGCGGCGCTCATGCCGACTTCACCTTGCACGCAACAGATGCCTGCTCGCGACTCTGTATCTGTTCGTCGCGGACTTCGCCGTTGACGATGATCCTGCATCCGAGTTGATCTCCGGTTGACTGCGCCATGAGATTGGCCAACATTGACGTACGCGTCGTGACTTCTTCGTGTGACCAGGGCAAGGCTGCGAAGTCGACACGGTGTGGTCTGCTGTCGACGTCTAGGTAGGTGAGCGTGCCGGCGCCCGCGGATGTCCCGAACACCATGTAGACCACATGCTTGGGAGCGAACGACGGAAGCTTCGGCGCGCCCTTCGGACTCACCACCGGCCCAGACGGGGCCGATAATTCACGCACCTTTGCGACGGATACGAATGCGAGCGAGACCGCGACCGCTATCACCGCAACCAACCAGCCGCGCCGGACAACCTTGCGTCCGAACGCGCCGAGCCCTCGAGGGGACGCCATCAGATGCGCGTGCCTGTGGCAACGGTCAGCTCGTCTTCGACGTGCGCAAGAAGCTCATCGCTCTTTTCGTGATTCCCGGCAAGGAACCCCACGCGCAGTCGCTGGTTCAGCGAGTCGATCGTGTATACGGTGACTTCCCGACCGTATAAGAACGAATACATAGCTGGCCCTAATGCCGATGCGAAACAGGGTGTGATATCGCGTACGAGGATATTCCCCGGCAACCGTGGAATACGAATCCTGCCCAAATGGGTGGCATGGACTGCACCGGTGAAGGACTTATCAGAGAGAAGCGGAGTGGGCTCATTTCTGACGCGTGTTCGGTGGATTGTTCCTTCGGTTAGATCTCTATCGAGTTGAATATGTATTTTTCGGGCAAGTGTGACCAGATCGGGCCCGATCTCGTTATCGCCGAACCATGCGTTGGAGAACAAGTTGGTTGCCTCGGTGGGGCCAACGGGGGGTGTGACACAGTCGCGAAGATCTACCGGATAGAAATATATCGGGACGGGGTAGCCGGAGCGAACATGCGCACGGATCAAAGCTGCGGAAACAAGCGAGTTGATCGAGATGCTTTCGATATGACTGAGCCGCGCAAGACTTGCCCTACCGAGCTTTTCCAGCGTTATCTGGTTGGCGAGCGCAGGCTCCCGAGGCGGCGGGACTTTCTGGGTCAGCGCGGCCTCATCCCACAGTGGCGCATGCAGTGCTTCATCGGCTTTCACCGTTGGATCCGCGCCGGGATACTGAGTGCGGTTCAGGAAGTACTCGCCGGATTGCGCGAATCTTTGGGTGCTGGCCGGCGGGAACCGCCCTTCCTCGACGCGCTGAACATACAGATTCCAGAATTCGTTGAGGAGCGCCGATCCGTGGCGGCCGTCCGCAATGGCATGGTGCAGAAAAAAAGTTACGCGGGCGTGGTCCTTGCCCGTAAGCAGATCGACGTAGACGAGCTGCTGCGTCTGATCGAATGCGGCCTGACGTCCCGTGGGGCGGGTGTACAGGTCTTCTCCCTCGAATATACGGATCGGCCTGGGCGGCTGGTGTCCCATCACAAACTGGGGAATTTGCCCGTCCTTGTGGATGACGCTTCGTAAGGATTCGTGACGGAGCTGTATCTCGATAAAGGTGTCGTTGAGAGCTTGGATGTCCAGCTCCCCCGAGATGAGCATCGAATGCCCGCCGAAATGCCCATACCCAAAAGTGAAGTATGCCTCGAGGCGACTAAGTGGCCGAATGAGCGTGCCAGGCGCATCCGCCGGGTCCTGATATGGCCGCGTGTCTGTCACGTTGCCTCCTTTCTCGGCTATTGACCCTGTTACGCACGGTGTTCGCACCGAACGTGGCTAATCAATGGCAAACTCGCCGGTGAGCAACTCCACGTCCCCTGGCTCCCGGATGGCAACGGTCTGAAATTCTGCGTTTAAACGTTCAGCGAGACGGGTCAGCGGTCCGCTCGGCGCTAGTTCGATGACGATAGTGTCGGCAGTTGCTGCCGAAGCGATCGTGGCGGCACACAGATCCCAACGGACCACCGAATTGATCTGGGCGGTCAACCGCTTTTTGAAGTCCATGGGACCTTCGATGATCGCGCCGTCACTATTGCCGATCATGGGGGACGACGGGGTCGAAACCGGACAGCTATTCACTGCTTCTGCAAACGGGGATATCGCGGTGTCCATCGCCGAGGTGTGAAAGGCACCCGCCACGTCCAGTTTCATGACGCGCATGCCCTCGGGTGGCGCGTCGGCAAAACGTTCGACAGCGTCGAGGGGCCCGGCGACTACGAACTGGTTGCAGCCGTTGCGGTTGGCTGTCGAGAGGCCATGTTCATGCGTTTTGGCCACAATCTCGTCATCTGACGCGCCGCCCCTTTTCGTCGGCATCACCGCAGCCATACCGGTGGCGGCGAGGGCGCATGCCGACGACATCGCACCGCCCCTCACGCCGGCCAACGTCAGTGCGGCCTCATCAGTCAGATAACCCGCCCCAACCCCGGCAGCGAGCTCACCCACCGAGTGGCCGGCGAATAGTGCGCCGTCTCCGGAGATATCGACTTTCTCGCGCAGCACGCTCAGTGACAACAGGGCCGCCGCGATGATGACCGGCTGAGCGACGGCGGTATCACGCAAGGAGTTCTCATCTCTGCTGGCGGTCACCAGGTCGAACTTGACCGCGTCAGACCAGATGGCGATGCGATCGCGCGCAGCGGACGGGGTCAGCCAAGGGTCGAGCATGCCCGGCTTCTGCACACCTTGCCCGGGGGACGTGACGATGTAGTTGTACACACTTCCTCGCTTTCCCAGTGGGGTCAGAAATTCTCCGCCAGTAGCTTTTTGCATCGTCGCCTAGATGATTGGGCTGACGTTGAACACCTGGATGAGACAGGCGCTTACTTCGTCGATGTGGTCTTCCAAGTAGAAATGCCCACCGCCGCGGAATACCTGCAGATCGAACTTGGCGCGGGTGTGTTCGCGCCACGAACTCACCCGCTCCAGTGGGGCCAAGACATCCTTGTCACCGATGAGCGCGGTGATATCGCAGGCGACGGTCGCATCGGGCGGTGGAGTGTATGTCTCGCCGGCAGTGAAATCGCTACGCAGCACCGGGAAAAGAGCGCTGAGGGCCGAAGGTTCGTTGAGGATCTCGGGTGGCAGGCCGCCCAAAGCCGCTATTCTTTCGATTCCTTCGGCTTCGTTGAGCAGGCGATAACCGAGATCGACCACCTTGGACGGTGCCACTATCCCGGACACCACAAGTTTGCGAACGGGCAGCCTCTGCGCCACCTCGAACGCGATGTGGCCACCGAGGCTGTGACCGAAAAGTACGTCTTGCTTATCGCTAGCGGGCAGGGCCGATGCAATGCCTTCTGCGAGCAGGGGCACTGACTCTATCGGCTGCTCGCGCAATCTATTTCCCCGTCCCGGATATTGCACGGCGAGCACTTCGGTGTCGACTGGCAGCATCTTTGCCAATCGCCTGAAGTAACTGGCGGAACCGCCTGCATGGGGGAAACAGATCACCCGCGTCGCACCGTTCCCGTCGCGGAGCCTGCGCAGCCAAGGATTGCCAGGCAGTAACTCATCGGTCCTTCGCACCTGTCCTCCTTAGTCTGTCGATGCGCCCGTCTGTGACGAAACCCGGCGGATGCTGTTTGAGAAATTCTGATGCGTTCGCGCTCTTCGGATTTGAGCGCTATTTCATCTTGTACCCGCCGTCGATGTGTAGAACCTCGCCCGTGATGTAGGTGTTGTGGGGGCTCGCGAGGTACAGGACGGCATCGGCGACTATTTCCGGCTTCGCGAAGTCTTTGGTCAGTATCTGGGCCTTCAATCGTTCGAAGGTGGCGGGAACATGTGTACGCGTAATCTCTGCCATGTCGGTGTAGATCACGCCTGGCGCCACCGCGTTTGAGATGATGTTTCGCGACGCGAACTCGACGGCTATGGCTTTGGTAAACGACTCCAAGCCACCTTTGGTTGCGGCATAAGTAGATTGACCGCTATCGGGCTTGTCGGCGGCCACTGATGAAATATTGACGATTCGTCCGTATCGCTGGCCCAGCATGTGCGCGACGACAGCTTTCGTCATCCGGATGGGGCCCAGGAGATTGGTGGCCACCGTCTCCTCGAGATAGTCCGGGGCGATGTCCAGGAGCAGTCCGGCTCCGTGAGTGCCCGCGTTGTTCACGAGGACATCGATCCGGCCGAATTCGGCGTGCACGGTATCCGCCAGTAGCTCGGGTACTGCCGGATCGGCTATGTCGCCCTGACAGAGGACGACCCGTCTACCCAATGCGGATATTTTTTCGGCGACCTCTTCTGCTGCCGGTTTCGAGTTTCCGTAGTGCAACGCGATATCCGCCCCATGTTCGGCAAGCGCCAATGCGATGGAACGTCCGATTCCGCGTGAGGCCCCGGTGACAAGCGCAACCTGACCTTCAAACTCTTTGCCGCTCAAAGACACGTTTCTCCCTGGTTTGTGATGCTCAAGTGGTCCTGATGTTCACGCCGCGACCGCCGCGTCTGGACGTTTGGCCAGTACCGCGCTGGAGATTCCGTTGAAGTTGGTATAGGTGCCCAGAACTGAGTCGATCCGCTGCTTTCGGGGTCCGCCCTGTACGAACTCGAGCTGATCAGACAGTGGATCCCCGAGATGGGCGATTGCCGGCAGAGTATTTTCGGTGAAAATTTGCCCGGCGAGTGCCAGATCAACCAGCGGGCTGGCTGCGCCCGGTGTGCCGGTTATCGGCCGAACGGTCGATACGGGTATGCCACTGCCCTTGAACAAGGTTGTGAGCAGTTCGATCTCGGCGGTGTCGTAGCCGGGGGCCGCCTTGCCGTCGGCCAGCACCGCGCCGAGTTGCTCTGTCCCAATCCCGTTCTGGTGCAGCATGTCGTCGTAACGGTGAGCGATGTGTGCGGGCCCGGCGCCGCGGCTGCCCGAAACGACAACCGTGTCACATAATTGGACCAGCGGTGTGGCACCGCGCGCGGTCGCGTCTCGCGAGCGTTCCAACACCAGCGCTACCGCGCCCTCGCTCAGGACCGTTCCGTCTTGCGCACTATCGAAACTCCGCAGCTGGCCATCGCCGCCAGCGTCTTTGCTGAGATGGCCCAGGCGGTAATGCCCGGCCAGCGTGAGTGGTTCGTTGTAGCTGCCCGCACCCACTACCAGTGCGATATCGCAATGCCCGTTACGCAGACTGAACTTGGCACGTTGCAGTGCGGTGACCGCCGCAGATTCGCCCTGGACCAGCGCTGCGCAATCCCCGCGGAGCTCATGGACGATGCTTACCAGCGCGAGCGTGTTGTTGTTAAGGGCATGAATGATGGTGAACGGATCAAGCCCTCCGTTCATGAGTAGCTCGTTTGTCAGTGCGCCGAAATCGATTTCGCGGCCCTCACCCAGTTGCGTCAGTCCTCGAGCGAAGGTTCCGATGCTAGGTGTAGTGGAATTGTCTTGTGCGACAAATAGTCCTCGTCGACGGTCATCGACCCTCGCCCAGCCAGGTCCAGCCTCGGCGATCGCATCTTGAGCTGCCAACACCGCGTTGAAGGTGTATGGGGTGCCGTATTTCCGCTGTCTGTGTGGCACTGCTTCACGGCTTTGCTCCACGACCTCGGCCGGTATATGGCCGAAATGCGTGATCCGGCGCGTGGAGACCAGCGGATCGAGGTACGGCGAGATAGCCGGTTTCCCGTCAGTCCAGGCGTCCCACAGGGGTGTGATGTGACGACCCGTCGGCAGCACCACGCCTGTTCCCGTCACGACTATTGATTGATCTGAATGTTCAGTTGTCATAACGGCGTACCACCAGAGCAGCGTTGAGCCCACCAAACCCGAGCGAGTTGTTGATTGCCACCTCGATATCGGCCTTGCGGGCCTGACCCGGCACATAGTCAAGGTCACAGGCCGGGTCGGGGTTCTCCAGGTTGAGCGTCGGCGGAATGATCCCGTCGCGCAACGACAGCACCGTAGATATCAGCTGTTGGGCACCCGCCGCGGCGAGCATGTGACCCAGCATCGTCTTGATAGAGCTGACCATGAGTGAGCGGTAATGCTCACCGGTGCGGAACACTTCCTTGATCGCAGCTGTCTCGGCCGCGTCACTCAGCGGGGTGGATGTACCGTGCGCACTGACATAACCCACCTCGGACGGGGCGACTCCAGCATCGGCAAGGGCACGCTGCATCGCCAAAACCGACCCGCATCCTTGCGGGTGCGGTGCGGTCACCTGATATGCGTCCAGCGAGCTGCCAAATCCCGCCACCTCGCCGTACACGTGCGCACCGCGCGCCAGTGCCGACGACTCGCTCTCCAAGAGCACCATTGCCGCCCCCTCGGCGGTGACCATCCCACTGCGGTCGCGGTCAAACGCTCGACATAGCCGGTCGCCGTAAAGTTTTGATGTTGATGGGGCGCCGAGCAGGTACAGACTCGTCATTATCGGCAGATTCAGTGGGCTAACCGCTCCCCCGGCGATCACGGCGTCCGTTTCCCCACGCCGGATCATCCGGAAGCCGTGCCCGAGTGCGTGTGTTGCTCCGGCGCACGCCGTATTGAGGTTCAGCGTGGGACCAGCTAGGCCGGAGCGCGTAGCGATTTCGGTCGCCAAGGCATCGCCAGTGGCCAACGGCGCGTGGGATCGGTCAAGGCCGATCTGCTGTTCGTGTACGCGTTTCCAGTCCACGACGCCATCGACGTACGCACTCAACAACTCTCCCGATTCACGTTCTGGCATTTCCGAGGCGATCGAAACACCGACGCGGCCCAGTGCCGCAGCGTTCGTCACACCGGCGTCCTCCAGTGCTTGCTGCGCGGCGGCGAGGCCGAACCGGGTGCGCTTCTCCATCGGCGCACCGAAATTGGGAAACAACGCGGTGAACGCTTGATCGTCTACCGGTGCCGCGTAGCCGACGGGAAAGTTCGGAACATCGGGCGGCGACCATGCCTGTATTGCCGAGCGCCCGTTGACCAATCCGTCCCACATGGACTGCCAGTTCATGCCAAGGCCACAGACCACGCCAAGACCCGTCACCAGTACACGATTGCCGTGTCTGGGCTGGTTCACATCGCTCATCGCGTCACCTTTTCCACTACGACAGCGCAAACCTGTCCTTGGACACCGCAACTGAGCACCACAACCGCCTGATTGTTTGACAGTGATTCTTCGGCCACGGCTTCATCGGCGGTTCCGCTCGCCGGGAGCAGCCGCAGCCCGCGCAGCAGTCCATGCCGGGCCAACAACACGTGCACTAGGGGCTGTGCGGGTCCGGCTACTCCGATAGCCTGCTCCGCGGAGAACACCGGTGCCTGGTCGTTGAACACGCTCCCAATCGCGGCATGCTGAGCGTGGGCTATCTCGTCGGTCCATGGGCTATCGGCCAGTATCCAGCCAACGTCCTCAACCGATAATTCGGCCACGCGCAACGCATCTCGTAATGTCTCCGCGAGCACCTCGGGGCGAGTCTGGCTGGTGGCGAACCCGCGGCTGTAGCCCGTGAGTACAACATCGCTGGACTGTCCGACGCTAAAGAATGCCGCCGCTTCGCCGGGGATCGCTCCGTTCCAGTCCAGATCGTCGTATTGCAATGCCAGCCAAGGGGATATAGACGGGCTTACCGCACCGACCAACGCGGTCTCACAGTCGCCTTCGGCAACTGCGAGTGCGCCTTCGATCAGCGCCTGCATGCCTGCGTCGGAGAAGGGCGAATACACCGATGTAGGGCCGGTCAACCCGAACAGGATTGCGATATGGCCGGCCACCGTGTTATTCGAATCTGTCAGCGCGAAGAACGGTGGAATATCTCGAAGATACAGCTCTGCGATTTTCTCGGGATCTTGCGCCACCTCGCCGAGGTTAGGTGTATCACATTGCGGCAGTAGAGGACTGAGAACCATGGGCAGTCCGAGATAGGCGCCCCACTCAGGGCGGCCAACATCTGAGATGCCCTTCAGCGCCAGTTGGGCCCCATACATCGCCAAGCGAGTTTGTTTCACCGTCGTGCGCAGTGCTTTTCGGTGGATGCCAAGCGTCGATGCATCTGGATCGGGAACTGCGAAGACTTCAGGAATCCCAGACCACGATCCGAACATGAATTCGTTTGGGACAGTGCTCTTTTTTCCTACTCGCAGTGCTTCCCATACGGTCTCCACGCCAAGCCCGGTTGCGGAATACAAGCCTGGATTACACAGTCCTACCGCCAAGCGTTGATTCATTGAGTGTCACGCTTCCTTTGCCAGGATTAGTGTGCAGTTCATGCCGCCAAAGCCGAAGGAGTTGGAGAGCACGGTGTCGAATTCGTGGTGCCGGGCCTTGGTGACTACGTCGAGCCCTTTCGTGACATCATCCGGTTCACTGAAATTCAGCGTGGGCGGAATAACCTGTTCACGCAAGCTCATCGCAGACAGCACTGCTTCGATGGCGCCGCTTGCCGCAAAACCATGGCCGAGCGAGGACTTGGTGCTGGTCAACGGAATTGAGGCCGCACCGGCACCGAACACCAAGTGCAGGGCTGCAGCTTCGCACTCGTCGTTGGCTTGCGTTCCCGTCCCGTGAGCGTTCACATGATGTATGTCTGACGGACTCAGACCGGCATCAGCGATCGCGGCACGCATACATTCCGCGTATGTCGCACCGTCTCGCTCGCTTGAGGTTATCCGTACCGCTTCAGCGGTACCCATGTAGCCGGCGACTCTTGCCAGCGCCTGTGCACCACGTGCTTCGGCATGCGAGCGTCGCTCCAGCACAAGGAACGCGGCGCCGTCCGCGATGACGAAACCGTTGCGCCCCTTGTCGAATGGCCTGCTTATCTCGGCGCTTGGTTTGTCACCGGTGGGAGCGAGCGCGCCGAGCGCGGCGAAAGCCGTGACGATGCTGTAGGTAGTCAGCCGCTCGGCGCCGCCGACAAGCGCCACATCCAATTCGCCTGAGCGAATATGCCGGTAACCGCTGCCGATCGCCACACCGCCCGCGGCACAAGCCTCCGCATGAGTCACCAGCGGGCCACCGAGGCCGAAATACTCGGCCAGAGAGGCGGTCATCGTATCCGGAAGAAACTGCAGAAGAGCATCCGGAAGATCCGATACGGCCTCGAGATGGTCCAGGTAGGCGTCGAGATCGAACGTGCCGGCTTGCCGGTCATAGAGCCGAGACAGATCCGCGAGCGTGTCCGGCGCGAAGGCGAGCTTGTTGCAAGCGGCAAACACACCGACCCGGTCGCTGCCCGCAAGGTTGGGCAAGCCACTGCGCTTCCAAGCCTGTACTGCCGCATGCCATCCGAGCACGCCGGCCGCACCAACCCGAGACGCCTGCTCGGGCAGGGCGCGCGCCAGCTTGCGCACGGTTTCCTCATCTACATGCCCAGAAACCGACGCGGGCAACTCAGCATCGCGATGCTCTTGGTGTTGCCGGATGAAGGAGGCACCGTCAGTCAACTGCCAAAAGAGCTCCTCGGGATCAGTAACCGTCCCCGCGACAAGTCCAATCCCTGTGATGACTACATCGTCGTCGTCAGGTGACTGTTTCTGTAGCTCCATCTGTGATGATGCTTTAGCTAAAGGCGCTATGCGACAACCGAGTTGGCCTGAGCAAGCGCTTCTCGCACATCGGCGACCAGAAGTTCATCGCCGGTGATCTGCCCAGCCGAAGGATTGAGCAGGCGATGCGCCATGGACGCCCAATGGGCAGTCGTCGTCGCCCCCGAAACCTCGTGCGGCCAAGCACCGGCCTGGAAGTCTGCAGCCGTGTAGCCGAACGCGGATTGATACAACGCACTTTCAGCCAGTTTGGTGATTCGACCTTCTGCGTCGTACACGCGATCCTTACCGCCAAGCTCATCGGCAAGAGCGCTGAGAACGTTACCGCGCGGGAAGGTAACGCGGAATTTCGACTCCAGATTGCGCCGGAGTTCGACGATGTCGAGCGACTCTACGCCCTGATCAGACATCGGCGCTGTCGTCACTTCATCGGTCTCGATTCCCAGCACCTCGGCCAATTCCTCACGCACAATAGCGTGAACCTCGTCATAGCTAAGCGGATTGCTCATGAGTATCAGAGTGCCTTTCATCTCTGCCGTCTGGTTCGCTCCGGGCGCGCCGAAAACTGCTCTGCCACTTGGCGATAGATTCGAACTTCGATCAGGTGACAACGTTGGCACTTGGCGATCGCTCGCCGTGAACCTGATACCACAAACGATAAGACCGGCCGATAGCCTTCGCAACTGGTAGACGAAATCTGTCATCTATAGGTTGACCATCCCAGCGCCGTAGGTCGATGGACAGTGCCTACGGACCGAATGGGTCACTACCGCAGCGTGATTGTGACGCACCCGACACCTGTGGGGCATCGACCACCACAGCGGTGCCGCCAAGGACAGTGCTGCCCCACCCCGCGATCATGTGGGAAGGCACGTCGGCCCCGCACAACAGTCGATTTTTACGCCCCTCGGCTGAATTTGTTGCACTACAAACCCTTTGAGATGTAGGCGACAAACCGGCGTCCCGTCGACACTGGCAGCAGGCAGTCAACCCCAGGGCGCGGCAGCATTGCGAGCAGCGGAGATCCCGACAACTCTTACCGGCTCGCACAACAACAGGAGAATAAAGGCATCGTCAGACGCGCCTCTCTGTGCTGTGTTGGATGGCGAAGCCGTCATCACGCCCCCACCCGCGACACGCTTCACACCGCATTTCCGCCGCGCGATGTCAGATTGATGAGCGGCAGATAGACAGTGTCGATCAATTCCGCGAGCTTGCTCTCGCCAAAGGGTTTACGGGTGAAGAACAGCTCGTGACGCATGAGCGCGAGGATGCTCGTCGCGACAGGCAACGGGATGCCCTCCGGGCCGATCTCGCCGCGCTCGCGGGCATCGGCCAGGGCCCTCAGGACCGTTTGATCGACCCATCCGGCCATTGCCGTCGTCATGTCGTCGGCCAACTCCTCGTCGGCCTCGGCCAATAGGCAGCGGTAATTGCCGACCCCGATCCGGTGCAGCTCCCGGAGTAAGGCCCCCAACAGTGCCAGCACGTCTTCACGCAGAGAGGTCGCCGATGCGAGTCGGCGATCTGCTGACTCGCGGGATCGTGAAGGTTGTCTGGTCGGGTTCTATCCCCCACTGGATCGTGGCGTTGGAGCGCATCCGCGCTTTCGGCGCCAAAATCGTTGTGCCCGGGCACGGTCCAGTGCTCGTCGATGCCGAGGTCGACGCGGCCATCGATCGCGGCATCGCGTTCTGGTCGGACTTACACCAGCAAGCGAACCGTCTCTAAGACCAGGGCGTCCCCGCCGAGGACGCCACGGCTCTCATCGATATCGCGAAATACCCTGAAGCGACGGTCACTTTGCCGATCATCGTCACCGCGATCTACCACGAACGCAACCCCGAGACTCCCTTTCAAAGCCTCACCCAGGCACTGGAATCCATCTCAGGTCAGCTCGCCAAGGCCGCCGCCGGCCGGAAGTAGAAGCGTGTCTGGCTAGCCTGCCGCATTGGTACGCAGCGGCGGGCACAGCCCTTCGGCATCCGCGGTGAGCTCGTAATGCCACTTCTCGTTGGCGAAGACCTGACACAGGCCGAATTGCGTGCTGTGCCTCAGCATCCAGTCGTAAGCAGACGCGGGGCCGACATCGACGGCCTTGCCCTGGACGTGCTGCGACTCGTCGGGAGTGGCCACCCACTGCCGGGCGACCGCCAGGCTCCCGTACGTCTGTACGGCATCGTCGAGCAACTGCTGCTGGAAAGCCCGCGAGCGCCAGCCCGACGTGATCAGAAGCGTCACACCGTCGGCCGAGGCACTGGTCGCGGCGTCCTGGACCGCACGCAGTAGCGGAGGGTCCAGCCTGATGACCGCCAGGGAAGAAGTGTCGAATGGGCTGACAGGAGCCGAAAGTGCGCCTCCGTCAGGCTCCTCGCCGAGCGCGCTGGGCGAGGACGGCGGGGGGACTGTCGTCTGGGCCGTCACCAGCACGATGGTGGCCATGGCTGCCGGGTGACTGCCCGCGGCCTGATCGGCGGACTGGCATGCCGACAGGGCGAGCGCCGCAACAGCGGCCACACTCATGAATGCGCTACGTGACATCTGGCGAGGAATCCCGTCAAGACCGGTGCGGCTCGTCCTCGTCCTCGTCGTCGACATCGAACTGCTCATAGGTCTCTTCGGCAGACGGATGGATATGGGCCGCGGTGGCGGCCTCCTTGAGGCTGACAGCGGCGGGCGCCGAGCCCTCGTGTACCGCCGGGATCACCGATGTCTGGGTCGAATCGGCTACTGCCACATCGGTTACTGAGTCGCCGTCGGCTTGATCGGCTGAGGTGGCTCCGGACTCGTCGGTCCCCTGCTCGTCGGCCCCGTCGTCATCGCTCTCGGCGTCCGCGTCGGACTCCTCGTCGGATTCCAGCGCGCCGGCATGCCGGTCCCGAATCGCGTCGACGATCATGAGCACCACGCCGATGGCGGCCGCGGCAATACACACGAAGGCAAGAACTTCATTACTGGTGACCACCGCTGTCACCAGGGCCGCCAGACCGACAGCGGCCAACACCAGTGCGACGATCAGCATCGCGAATCACTCCTCATACGTGCCGCGAGCCTAGACCGATCTAGATCAGTAGTTATTCCCACGGTTGAACTGGCCGAAACCGGCTTCCTTGGATGCATTTTCGTTCGAGGCACCCGCATCGACGGGCGCCGCGGAACCGCGCTGGCCGAGCTCCTCGAGCTGAGACTCCAGGTAAGTCTTGAGCCGGGTGCGGTACTCGCGTTCGAATGTACGCAACTGCTCCAGACGCCCTTCCAGCACCGTGCGCTGCTGGTTGATGGTGCCCATGATCTCCGAGTGCTTGCGCTCGGCATCGGATTGCAGGGCATCGGCCTTCTCCTGCGCCTGGCGCAGCTGGGTCTCGGAACGGGTCTGGGCATCCGAGAGTAACGCCTCGGCCTTGGTCCGTGCCTCGGTGACCGTCTTGTCGGCGGTGGCGCGGGCCTCGCTGACGATCTGGTCCGCATTTGCGCGAGCATCGGACAACAACTTGTCCGACTCGGCCTTGGCGTTCCCGGTCAGACGGTCGGCGGTGTCCTGTGCCAGACCAAGAATCTTGGCCGCGCGGACGTGATGTTCCTCCGTCGACGCTCCGGCCGGAGCGGCCGCAACAACGGGTGCCGGTGTGGGCTCGGGCTTAGCGGGCTCGGGCTTCTTCTCGGGCTTGGGCGCCTCGTAAACGGGGGCCGCGCCGCCACCCTTGCGGGCTTCAACGAGCTCCTGGTCCAGCTCCTGAACCCGCTGACGCAGATCCGAGTTCTCCTCGATCAGGCGGGCCAGCTCGTTCTCCACCAGGTCGAGGAAGGCGTCAACCTCGTCCTCGTTGTATCCACGCTTACCGATGGGTGGCTTACTGAACGCGACGTTGTGTACATCAGCTGGTGTAAGCGGCATTGCCTGCCCCTATCAAGTCTCGACGTCTGGAATCGTATTGCAGTGTAAAACGAACATGCCGTGTCACTGTAACTGGCGTCCATCCTGTCACATCCGACCCGCCGGTCGCAGCAGAGCGCGTTAAGTATCCCTCTGACGTGCATAAAAATACTCTGAGGCTTTCGATATGACGCGCATTCGTATCCAGATCGATGTGAGTTGAATACCGAAATTCAGCGTCGCTGGAGGCTTAGCCAGCAGCCATCAGGAACGCCACCCGCATGCCAAAGAATCCGACCAAAAGCAGCAAAGTAATGGACAAATCGAATCGCACCGCACCAAGAGAGAGCGGCGGAATGAGACGGCGCAATAACCGCACAGGAGGGTCGGTGATGGTGAAGATCAGCTCCAGAATCACGACCGTGACGCCTCGCGGGTGCCAATCGCGGCTAATGGACTGAATGGTCTCGATCACTATGCGCGCGAACAGCAGCAAACAGAAGAGCAGAAGCGCGTAACCAATGATCTCAAAGAACAGTGCCAAGGGACCCCTCATCGGGCAAGCGTGAACAATCACGCGCGGGCTTCTTAAAACAGCTTCCCCAGCCTACCGGCAGGCCCCGCCGGGCCGCCCACCACACAACGAAACCCCTGGACCGCGCCGCAGGGCCAATCACCTGCAACTTATGGTTGCATATCTCCCCCCTTTGGCGTTACGGTAAACGCAACCGATTGTTGCGAGTTGGGAGAGACATGTCATACGAACGCATCGAGCGAGAACTTCACGTCGACGCGGCGCCGGAGGTGGTCTTCTCCGTCATCAGCCGCCCGGAACATATGAAGCAGTGGTGGCCGGACGAGGCCGAGTTCGCCCCGACGGCGGGAGCACGGGGCGAGATCACCTTCCGCGGCGAGGAACCCGGCGAGGTCCACATCTTCGGGCTCACGCTTGTCGACGTCGATCCGCCTTGGCGGTTCTCGTTCCGTTGGTGTTATCCCGAGGGGCACGTGGCGAATGTTGGAAATTCGCTACTGGTGACATTTGACCTCACACCGGAGGGGACGGGCACCCGGGTACGCATGACTGAGGTCGGCTTCCGGGACCAGGGCCGAACCGACGCCGACGTCATCGAGCAGTACGAGGCACACGAGGAGGGCTGGGCGCGGCACCTGCCCCGCCTCGCTCCCTGCGTGAGCGAGCTGGCGGGCCGGCCATGACGACAGCCGTCATCGACGACGATCTGTGGGCGGCGGTCGGAGATCCGACCCGCCGGCGGGTCTTCGACCTCATCTTGACCGACGGCATGGCCACGGCCACGACGTTGAGCGACCGCCTTCCGGTCACCCGCCAGGCCGTGACCAAACACCTGGCGGTCCTCGACAAGGCAGGCCTGGTCCAGGCCACCGCAAACGGGCGGGAGAAGCAGTATCGCGCCAACGCCGAACAAGTCGCCCGCATCGCCGAGCAGCTCGCCGCGGTGGGAGCGGCATGGGATCGACGGTTGGCGCGAATCAAACAGCTCGCCGAGACCATAGAGAGGGCAACATCATGAGGACTCCCCCGATCGTGTCGGCCCAGGATTGGGCAATCGCGCACCAGCAGATGCTCATCGAGGAAAAGGCGTTCACCCGGGCCCGCGACGCCCTGGCCGCCAAACGCCGGCGTATGCCGTGGACTGAGGTGGACGCGTCCTACCGGTTCGAGGGACCAGAAGGCCCGGTAACCCTCCTCGACCTGTTTCAGGGTCGCCGCCAGCTCATCGTCTACCGCGCCTTCATCGACCCCGGCACGGGCGACTGGCCCGAACATGGGTGCACCGGCTGCTCACTGATGGCCGACCACATCGGCAATCTGGCCCATCTGAATGCCCGCGACACCACCCTCGTCTACGCCTCGCGCGGATCGCAGGCGGACCTGGAACGCATCAAGACACGGATGGGCTGGCATCACCCCTGGTACACCATCGCCGCGGACAGTTCCTTCGACCGCGACTTCGATGTCGACGACTGGCATGGCACCAACGCATTCATCCGCGACGGGAATCGGGTGTACCGCACCTATTTCATCAAGAACCGGGGCGACGAGGCGTTCAACAACACCTGGACCTTCCTCGACATGACGGCGCTAGGCCGCCAGGAGACATGGGAGGACTCGCCGGAGGGCTACCCGCAGTCCCCCGCATATGAATGGTGGGACTGGCACGACGAGTACGGCTCACACGAGCCGTCGCGCTGGTTCGGCGACCCGGATCCCGACGATCCACACGATCCGCGCCCCACGAAGTCCTGCCACTAACGACGAGTGCGAGCCTGGCGCGGAAATTGGTCTCCAATTCCGCGCCAGGCTCGCACTCGGCTAAGCTCTTTACTGGTAGGAGTAGAAGCCGCTCTCGGCGATCCGGCGGCGCTCCTCGGCGCTGACGTCGATATCGGCCGGAGACAGCAGGAAGACCTTGGTCGCCACCTTGTCGAACGAACCGCGCAAGGCAAACGCGAGCCCGGCCGCGAAGTCCACGACTCGCTTGGCATCGGCATTGTCCATCGACACCAGGTCCATGATGACCGGGGTGCCATCGCGGAAACGCTCGCCAATGGTGCGGGCCTCGCTGTAATCCTTGGGACGCAGCGTGGTGATCTTCGACAACGGGCTTCCCTCTTCGAAGATGGCGGCGCGGCGCGGATCCATGGCCAGTGCGCCACGGGTCGGAGCGCTACCCCGTAGCGAGCCCAAACGCGGTGCCGGACGGTCGAATTCGCGCGGCGCCGGATGGCGGGCGGCAAAGCGGTCTTCCTCGGCGTAACCACCCGCGCCGGCCGGTCGGTAGCCAGGCTCGTCATAGCCATACTCGGCATCGTCGGCGAACCGCTCGCCACGACGCGGGTACCGGCGGTCCTCGACGGGCGCGCGGCGGGGCGCGGGAGCGTCGACGTCGTCGTAGTACTCGTCGTCATAGTCGTCCATGGGAGCCATGCCGAAGTAGGCCTTGACCTTGTGCAGCGTGCTCATCGCGTGACCTTCCGTGCGTGGGCTATATGGAGTTCAGTTGTTCGCTCGGTCTCTACAGCTGTGTTGCAAATGTGACTGGAGTGACGATCTACCGTGACGTTAGCGGTCGTTGTCCCATCAGCGCCGTTCCGACACGCACACAAGTGGACCCATATTTAATGGCGGTCTCCAGGTCGTTGGACATTCCTGCCGACAGGCGATTCGCTTGTGGGTAGCGATGTCTGACGCGTTCATGTTCTTGCTGGAGCCGACGAAAGGCCTGGTCCGGATCGGCCTCGCGAGGGGGCAGAGCCATCAGCCCGGCAAGCTCCAGATGCTCGCTGGCGACCACCTGCCCGCAGAGCTCGTCGATCCCGGTGAGGTCAGCGATATCCACCCCACCCCGCGCGACGTCGCCGTCGAGGCTGATTTGGAGGTAAACATGCAGCGGCTCGCCCTTGTCCCCGGCTCCGCGAGCCGTATCCAACGCGGACACCAGCCGCGGGTCGTCCACCGAATGCACCGAATATGCCCAGCGAGCAACCGATTTCGCCTTGTTGCGCTGCAGCTTGCCGACCATGTGCCATTGGATATCCGCGTGACCGACCTGCTCCACCTTGGCGGAGGCCTCCTGATCCCTCGATTCCCCGAACGCGCGGCAGCCCAACCGGTACAGCTCTTCGACGTCGCTCGCCGGGAAAAACTTGGTGACGGGCAGCAGTTGGATCTCGTCCGGGTCGCGATCGACGGCCCTTGCGGCCGCGTGAACCCGCGCCCGTACCGCGTCCAGCGCGGTGCTCAGCTCATCGGCACGCGACATCAGCTGAGCCAGATCACCGACGCCAGCCGGCCGGTACGCGGCTCCCGGCGATAGCTGAACAGATCGGAATCCTCCACGGTGCACCGCGGGTCGATATCGATGGCTGTCACTCCCAATCCGGAGAGCTGGCGGGCGATTCCGGCGCGTAGGTCCAGGCCCGGAGTTCCGGCGGAGGTCGTGGTGCGGCTACCAGGCAGTGCCTGCTCCACCTCGGCGGCCATGTCAGCGGGAACCTCGTAGTGACGACCGCTTACCGCCGGTCCGAGGAAGGCCGAGATGCGTTCCACCTGTGCTCCGGCGTCCACCATGGCTTCGATCGTGCGCGGCACGATGCCGAGCTTCGCCCCTACCCGTCCTGCATGGGCACCCGCGACGACACCCGCCTCCGCGTCGGCGAACAGCACCGGGACACAATCGGCGGTCAGCACCGCCAGCGCGATCCCGGGCTGGCTTGTCACCAGCGCGTCGGTCTCCGGAATCACCGCCGCTTCGGGACCTTCGATCGTGTGCACGTGGTCGCCGTGGACCTGCTGCATCCAGATCAGGTGATCGTCCGACAGCCCGAGCGCACCCGCGAGCCGGGATCGGTTGGCCGCCACCGCGTTCGGATCATCGCCGACGTGATCACCGAGGTTGAAACTGTCAAACGGCGCGCGGGACGCCCCACCGCGGCGGGTTGTGGTCACGCGCCGAACTCGAAAACCCATGAGTGAGAAGGTAGTCCTAGCCCTGTGTGACGCTCTCCACGCAAGCGCTCATCGCCGCATGAAGGGTGGCACGTCGACATCGTCCTCGTCGCCGCCGAGCGTCACCGTGGCACCGTTGGTATCCCTGGGCAGGCTCTGCGCGTCAATGGTGTCGAAGATGCTGTTGCCGTTCGAGCGGGAGCCGTTGACCGCACCGGCCTTGCCGGGGGCCACGGCGCCCGGGGCCGCCGTGCCGCTGATCGGCGTGCGACTGGGACCACCGGCATCGAATCCGGCAGCGATGACGGTGACGCGCACCTCGTCGCCGAGCGAGTCGTCAATGACGGTACCGAAGATGATGTTGGCTTCGGGGTGCGCGGATTCCTGCACCAGTGTCGCAGCCTCGTTGATTTCGAACAGACCCAGGTCGCTGCCGCCGGCAATCGACATCAGCACACCCTGCGCACCTTCCATCGAGGCCTCGAGCAGCGGTGAATTGATCGCGGTCTCAGCGGCTTTGAGCGCCCTGCCGTCACCGCGCGACGATCCGATACCCATCAGGGCACTACCGGCACCGGACATCACGCTCTTCACGTCGGCGAAGTCGACGTTGATCAGACCCGGCGTGGTGATGAGATCGGTGATGCCCTGAACACCGTTGAGCAGCACCTCGTCGGCACTGCGGAATGCGTCCATGAGCGATACCGCGGCGTCGCCCATCTGCAGCAGGCGATCGTTGGGGATGACGATGAGCGTGTCGCAGCTCTCGCGCAGCGAGCCGATTCCGTTCTCCGCCTGGCCACTGCGGCGCTTGCCCTCGAACGAGAACGGGCGGGTGACCACACCGATGGTCAGCGCGCCGAGCTTGCGCGCGATGCTGGCCACCACGGGCGCGCCACCGGTACCGGTACCACCACCCTCACCGGCGGTCACGAAGACCATGTCGGCGCCCTTGAGCAGCTCCTCGATCTCGTCCTTGGCGTCCTCGGCGGCCTTGCGCCCCACATCGGGGTCCGCACCTGCACCCAGGCCGCGCGTGGAGTCGCGGCCGACGTCAAGCTTGACGTCGGCATCGCTCATCAACAGCGCTTGCGCGTCGGTGTTGATCGCGATGAACTCGACCCCTTTGAGGCCGTGTTCGATCATTCGGTTGACAGCGTTGACGCCGCCGCCACCGATGCCGACGACCTTGATCACCGCGAGGTAGTTGTGTGGAGGCGTCATAGTCGCCTTCCTCCCTGGTTGCTGCCGTGGTCTGGGTAGCTGGAGCCTCTCTGCAAACTCTCAACCTCTACCTCAGGCTTAGAGTTATGTCAGGTTGTCCCGCTGAAACAGAACGGTAGGGGGCGCGGTATACCGCGCCCGGGAGGCGCGCCGAAGGATGCCGGGATTTTCCCGTGGCTATTTCTGGAAACTGTGAGCAGACGGGCCGCTACTTGACAGTGGGCAGATCCGGGCTGGACACGTCATACATGCGGCCGGGCTGCGTGAGCAGCGCCCCGAGCTTCTCCGCCTTCTCTGCGGTGCGATCGGTGGTCCCCCACACGATGGTGCGACCATCGTCGAGGGTCAGCGTGATCGACGACACCGACGGCGCCGCGACCTTGGCGACCTGCCGGGCCAGGTCGGGCGCCAGCGAGGTTAGCACCTGCAGCGCCGCCTTGGTCGTCGGGTCCTGCGGGCCCGGAGCCACCACGTCGAGCGCCGGGATTCCCGGTGGCGGCGGTTCGTTGGCGAAGTCGACCCCATCGCGGTCAATGAGGTGCGTGCCATCGCCTCCCGACCATGCCGCGACCGGAATCCGCTCGACGATCGTGACGCGCAGCGTCGACGGATACTCGCATTGCACCCGCGCGCTGGCCACCCGGCGGATACTGGCCACCCGATCCGCGGCCGCGGCAGTGTCGATCTGCAGCAGCCGTGTTCCCTGCGCAATGTTCAGCGCACCCAGGACGTCCTCTTGGGTTATCACCCCGGTACCGGTTACCACCGTCTGGCGCACCGACATCAGCGGCGTGAAGTACAGAATTGCTGCGAGCCCCACCGCGATCAACGTGAGCAGTACCGCGAATAGCAAGGTGTGTAGACCCTGAACTTTCCCTCGGCCTGCGGCCTTGCCCTGGTCGACGTGCTTGCCCTTGGCAGCGGCCTTCGCCTCGCGCCGCGCCTGTTCCAGGGCGATCGCGCGCCGCTGCGCATCCCGGCGCTCCATCCGCTCGCGCCTGGCCCGCATCCGCGGCCCCTCGTCGGGGTCTTCCTCGCCGGCGCTCGGCCCAACGTCCTCCCCGTCGACCGTCCCGGTCGCGGTGTCCTCGATCTCGCCGGGTGCCGGGGTCGGCTCCACTGCGTCCTCGGCGGTCTTATCCGGCTCGCTCATTGACCGTTCCTCGGTGGCGGCCAGTCATTGGCCCGCACGCGCAGTGCACGCACGATCTCCTTGCCCTGCAGCGTGACATCGCCGGCGCCCATCGTGACCACCAAATCCCCGGGCGCCGTGGCTCCGGCGACCTGATCCGCCACCGTCGACAGGTCGCGCAGGTAATGCACCGGCACCCCGGTGATCTGCTCGGCGATCAGCGCGCCGCTGACACCTGGCAGCGGCGCTTCCCGCGCCCCGTAGACATCGAGCACGAATACCAGATCGGCTATGCCCAGCGCCTCGGCGAACTCTGTAGCGAAAGCTGCTGTGCGCGAGTACAAGTGCGGTTGAAAGACGACAACGGAACGGCCGTATCCCTGCTGCGCGACAATCCCGGAAACCGCCTGCAGCACCGTGCGCACCTCGGTCGGATGGTGCGCGTAGTCATCAAAAACCCGGACACTCTCGACCTGGCCGACCAGTTCGAATCGGCGGCGCACACCTTCAAATCCGGCCAACCCGTCGAGCACGCACTCGACGGAGGCCCCGATCTCTACGGCCGCCACCACGGCAGCCAGTGCGTTCAGGGCCATGTGCCGTCCGGGCACCGCCAACCGCATGGTGCGTGGCGTGTTCTCGCCCGCCAACTGGATCTGGGCGATGGCTCCGGTGTCCCGGAACTGCCAATCCCGCAGGCGCCCGGCCACCGGGACATCCCCTGCCTCGGCCTGGTCGATGCTGCCGTAGCCACGCACCCGTATGCCACGCTCGTGGGCCCGGCGCGCCAGCGCCGCGGCACCCGGGTCATCCAGGCACACCACCAGGACCCCTTCGGGGCCAAGGGTTTCGGTGAACGCATCGAACACTGCGATGTAGGCCTCGACACTGCCGAAGTGATCGAGGTGGTCGGCCTCGATATTGGTGACGATGATCAGATTGGGCCGGTACTGAAGCAGGGACCCGTCGCTTTCGTCGGCCTCGGCCACGAATACGTCACCGCTGCCATGATGGGCGTTGGTACCGGCCTCGTTGAGCTCGCCGCCGACCGCGAACGAAGGGTCGTACTCGCAGTGCTGTAGCGCCACTATGAGCATCGAGGTGGTGCTGGTCTTGCCGTGCGTTCCGGTCACCATGAGGGTGCGGTATCCGGCCATCAGATCCGCGAGCACCACCGGGCGCAGCAGGATCGGTATTCCGCGCCGATTCGCTTCCACCAGTTCAGGGTTGCTCTTGGGGATAGCGGCATGGGTGGTCACGACCACGGTCGGACCGCCCGGCAGCAGGTCCAGGGCAGCACCATCGTGGCCGACGTTGACGAGGGCACCACGGGCACGCAGCGCGAGCACACCGCGGGACTCCTTGGCATCGGAGCCCGACACTTGCGCTCCCCTGTCCAGCAGAATCCGGGCGATACCGGACATTCCGGCGCCGCCGATACCGACCATGTGCACACGGCGCAGGTGTTCCGGGAGAGGACCGACGTTCATCGCGGGGTGCCCCGTCTCTGGGAACGCCGCTCTCGGGCAACATCCAAGGCCACCTGAGCCACCTGGCGTGCGGCCTCAGGGTGCCCGGACAGCGCGGCGGCCGCCGTCATCTCGGCAAGTTTGTCCGAATCAGACACTATCTCGATCACCATGCGCGCCAATGCCTCCGGAGTGAGGTCGCGATCCGCGACGATGACCCCGCCGCCGGCCTCGACAACCGGCAACGCGTTGAGGCGCTGTTCGCCGTTGCCGATGGGCAGGGGCACATAGATGGCGGGCAGCCCGACGGCCGAAACCTCGGCGACGGTCATTGCTCCGGACCGGCACACCGCGATATCGGCGGCGGCGTACGCCAGGTCCATGCGGTCCAGGTACGGCAGGGCCACATACCTGGGGACGCCCGGGGCGTCTTCCGGCCTCGGCTCGGGCAACTCGATCGTGTTCTTCGGCCCATGCGCATGCAGCACCGAAACCCCCGCAGAGGCAAGGTCATTGGCGGCGGCCGAGACGGCGTTATTCAGGGACACCGCCCCCTGGGAACCGCCGAACACCAACAGCACCAGCGCGTTATCGTCAAATCCGTAGTGGGCACGCGCCTCGTGCCGCAAGGCGGCACGATCCAGTGCTGTGATCGATCCACGGACCGGCACGCCGACCACCTCCGCGCGGCGCAGTCCCGAATCCGAGACCGCCGACAACACGCGCTGCGCACGGCGCGCCCCGACCCGATTGGCAAGGCCGGCGCGTGCGTTCGCCTCGTGGATGACCACCGGAACACGAGAACGGCGCAACGGCCCGCCACGAGCCGCCAGATAAGCGGGGAGGGCCACGTAACCACCGAAACCGATCACGACATCGGCACCGACATTGTCGAACACCGCCCGCGTCTGCCGCACCGCCCGGCGCACCCGGAGCGGCAGGCGCACCAGGTCGCCCGTGAGTCGCCGCGGCAGCGGCACCGGGACGATCAGTTCCAGGTCGTACCCGCGGGCAGGCACCAGTCGTGTCTCCAGACCGCGCTCGGTACCCAGTGCGGTAATCCGCACCGATGGATCTATCTCACGCAGCGCATCGGCGACCGCCATCGCGGGTTCCACGTGACCCGCGGTGCCGCCACCGGCCAGCACCACCGAAAGCGGCCGAAGCTCGTCGGCGCCTGATGTTCTTCGCGCAAGCGCCTCATCACTCACTCCGGAGAGCATCCTTTCGGTCTGGCGGCAATCACTTATCGGCAGCTATCGATGGGTTCGGGCACGTGAGCCCCCGGCCCGGGATTGCTCACGGGACCGGCCGCTCGTACGCGTGCCTGAGGCCCTGCGCACCTGCTGTACCTGCCTATGATGCCCTGCTTCGCTCTCGGTGCGTGCACGTGGCGTGCGCTTGGGCCCTTGTTTGGGCTCTGCCTGCCGTGTGCGCTCGGACCGCGGATTGGCTGTCTCGGCGCCCCGCCCGGTCGACTTGGCACGGAGCCGATCACGCGCGGTGTCGATCCGCGGCGCCACATACGGCTCCGGCGACGGCAGGCGCAGCAGCCTGTTCATCCGGTCACCCGTACCCGCACGCAGGGCGGCAACGGCCTCCGGTTCGTGTCGCGCCGCGTTGGCGATGAGGCCGATCATGAAAAGAGCCGTGGCCGTGGCTGTTCCACCCGAGGAAATGAGCGGAAGCTGGATACCGGTCACCGGCAGCAGGCCGATCACGTAGCCGATGTTGATGAAGGACTGGCCGATGACCCACATGCCGGCGGTGGCGGTCAGCATTCGCAGGAACGGATCGGCGCTGCGCTTGGCGATACGCATGGCGGTATACGCGAAGACCCCGAACAGGGCCAGCACCCCGAGGCAGCCGACGAAACCGAGCTCCTCGCCGATGATCGCAAAGATGAAGTCGTTGTGGGCGTTGGGCAGGTAATGCCACTTGGCCGAGCCCTGGCCCAGGCCCTGGCCGAAGAAACCGCCTTGGGCCAGCGCGAATCGGGCCTGACGCGACTGATAGCCGGTCGCCTGCGGGTCCGCCGAGGGATCCAGCCAGGCCTTCACCCGATCGGAGCGATATCCGGCCGACACTGCGAGGATGGCTGCCGCCAGGACGGCTGCGATCACCGAACTGAGGAACACCTTCAGCGGTAGACCGGCGTACCAGAGCAGCGCCAACAAGATGATGCTCATGGAGACCGTCTGCCCCAGATCGGGCTGGATGACGATGAGCACGAGCGCGATCAGCGCGGCGGGTACCAGGGGAACGAGCATCTCGCGCATCGATGCCTTCTCCATACGACGCGATGCCAACAGGTGCGCACCCCAGATCGCGAAGGCGATCTTGGTGAGCTCCGAGGGCTGCATCGACATGCCGCCGTAGACGAACCAACCGCGAGAACCGTTGGAGTACGTGCCGATTCCGGGTATCAGCACCAAGGTGATCAAGACAATGGTGAAGACGAACGCAGGGAAGGAGTATTTGCGCATCACCCGGATCGGAGTGCGTAGCGCGATATAGAAACCGACCAGGCCCACACACACCCAGAGCACCTGCTTGCCGAAGACGGCCCACGCCGACCCGTCCAGGTCGTAGGACTCGACGCCCGATGCGGAGAGCACCATGATGAGCCCGAGTGTGGTGAGCAACGCCGCGGTCGCGACGATCAGGTGGAACGACGTCATGGGCCGGTTCAGCCAGGCACCCAGCCGAGTTCGGGCCACCAGCCTGTCGGTCTTCGAGGCAGAGTTCTTCTTAGCAGAGGTCTTCTTAGCAGAGGTCTTCTTGGCAGGCGCGCTCGCGGTCGTGGATGCAGCGCGGCTCTCGGAGCGGAAAATTCTGGCG
Organism: Mycobacterium sp. NGS15; assembly: GCF_059813245.1. Classification (NCBI taxonomy): domain Bacteria; kingdom Bacillati; phylum Actinomycetota; class Actinomycetes; order Mycobacteriales; family Mycobacteriaceae; genus Mycobacterium; species Mycobacterium sp. NGS15. The sequence goes on from NZ_JCALEF010000007.1 coordinate 238,410, forward strand.
AATGGGGCGGTCAGGGCCGACACGTCGCTGTCACCTAACCGGTAAGTGCGTGTACCGCCGCAGCGAATCTCTCGCCACGCTCGGAGTACCCGCTGAATTGGTCGAAGGATGCGCCGGCCGGGGCCAGCAGCACGGTGTCGCCAGGCCGGGCCACGGTACTGGCGTGCCGGACGGCCGTGGACATGACTCGGGTACCCAAATCAACGCCACCCCCATCCGCCCCATCAGTCACATAGACCACATTTGCCTCTTGCACCCCAGCATCCTCGCGCGTCACAACCGCAACGACGGGTATATCCGGCGCGTGTCGCGCCAAAGCCTCAGCAATCAAGCCTCGATCCGTGCCGATCAGCACAACTGCGCCGAGCCGGTCGGCGCAGCCACGCACCAGCTCATCGACCGCAGCCCCCTTGAGCAATCCCCCGGCGATCCAGATGACGCGCCGATACGCCGCGATGGACGCCGCGGCCGCATGCGGATTGGTGGCCTTTGAGTCATCCACGTACGCAACACCGTGATGCCGCGCGACCAGCTCGGCCCGGTGCCGCCCCACCTGAAAGGCTCCCAAGGCGCGGGCAACGGCCTCGGCAGGCACACCGACCGCGCGGGCCAGCGCGGTCGCGGCCAACGCGTTGAGCACGCCGATCGGACCCGCCACCGGGAGCTTCGACACCTCGATCAACGACACATCGTCTCCGAATGCCCGGTCCACCAGCTGCCCATCGCGCACTCCGAGCTCCCCTGGCGCGGGCTCACCGCTGCGGAACCCCGCCTTGACCGGCGCCGACGCGCCGGGCAGCAGCCCGGCGGCCACCGCATCGTCGAGACCAACTATTGCGATCTCACCATTGAGCGCTCGTGCCTTGTCCCGGGAGTAAGCGTCCATTCCCCCATGCCAGTCGAGGTGATCCTCGGCCACGTTGAGCACCACGCCGGCCGCCGGGCGCACCGAGGGCGCCCAATGCAGTTGGAAGCTGGACAGCTCGACAGCGAGATAGTCGACATCGCGATCCAGCACGTTCAGCACCGGGTCGCCGATGTTCCCACACAGCGCACTGGTGCGCCCCGATGCTGTCAGCATGTCGTGGACCATGGCCGTGGTCGTGGTCTTTCCGTTGGTTCCGGTGACCACCAGCCACCGCTTGGGCGGTCCGTACCGGCCGGACGCGTCCAGCCGCCACGCCAATTCGACGTCACCCCAGATGGGCAACCCCGCCTGAGCCGCGGCGAGCACGACGGGCGAGGACGGTCCGAAGCCCGGGCTGACGATCACCAGATCCTGTTCGGCCATGGAACGCTGCGCCTCGGCGGTGGTGAGCACCCCACGCCCTGCCTCGCGATGGCGCTGCAGGGCTTCCTCATTGTCATCACAGACGGTGATGACAATGAGGAATCCGGCCAGTGCGGCCACCACTGCATCGCCGGTGACACGCGCACCGCAGACCAGAACTCGTGCCCCGCTGGCCAGTCCGGTCACATCAGAAGCGGTCATGGACGGTCAGTCACCGATCGTGGCGAGCCACTCGCCGTAGAACAGCGCCAATCCCAACCCGCAGGCAATCGCCGTCAGGAGCCAGAACCGGATGATGACCGTCGTTTCCGCCCAGCCCATCAGCTCGAAATGATGATGGAACGGCGCCATGCGGAACACCCTGCGGCCGGTGGTGCGGAATGCGGCGATCTGCAGGACCACCGACACGATCTCGGCGACGAACAGCGCGCCCAGCACCACGGCGAGCAACTCGGTCCGGGTGGTCACCGACAGGCCCGCGATGATGCCGCCGAGGGCCAGCGATCCGGTGTCCCCCATGAAGATCTTGGCGGGTGCGGCGTTCCACCACAGAAACCCGATACACGCGCCCGCAGTGGCCGCGGCGATCACCGCCAGGTCCAGCGGGTCGCGCACGTTGTAGCAGGCAACACCGGGATGCGTGGAGCAGGCGTTGCGGTACTGCCAGAAGGTCACAATGACGTAGGCGCCGGTCACCATGGCCATACATCCGCCGGCAAGCCCGTCCAGGCCGTCGGTGAAGTTGACGGCGTTGGACCACGACATCACCAGGATCACGCAGAAGAGCACGAAGATCGCGGCGGGCATGGCGACGGTAGCGATCTCACGCACGTAGGAAAGCTGCGCACTCCCCGGCGTCAACCCGTCGGTATTGCGGAACTGCAGCACCAGCACCCCGAAGACGAGCGCCGACAAGATCTGGCCGACCGTCTTGGAGGTCTTGTTCAAGCCGAGGTTGCGCGCCTTGCGGATCTTGATGAAGTCATCGATGAAACCGACGCCACCCAGCATGGTGGCCAGCGCAAGCACCAGCAGCCCCGACGCCGAAGGGCCATCGGAACCGAACGCGATGCCGACCAGGTGTGACCCGAAGTACCCGGCCCACATTCCGGCCAGGATCGCGACCCCGCCCATCGACGGAGTGCCGCGCTTTTTCTGATGATGCTGCGGGCCGTCGTCCCGGATCTCCTGGCCGAAGCCCTGGCGCGAGAACACCCGGATGAGCACCGGGGTGAGCATGATCGAGACCAGGATCGCGATCCCGGCGGCGATGATGATCTGCCTCATGCGTCACCCGCCTTCAGCAGCTCATCGGCCACAACCCAGAGCCCGGCCGACCGCGATGCCTTGACCAGCACCACGTCACCCGCGGCCAGCTCGTCGGCGAGCAGCGTGGCGGCTGCCGCAGGATCGTCCACCAGCACCGCCTCGGACCCCCACGACCCCTCCATCACTGCACCCGCATGCATTGCCCGCTGCGACCTCCCGGTTCCGACGACTACCAACCGACTGACATCTAAGCGCACGGCGGCCCGTCCAATGCGATCATGCTCGGATATCGCATCGGGACCCAGCTCGGCCATCTCCCCCAGCACCGCCCAGCTGCGGCGGGGTTCTCGCCCGTGGCGAGCCATGGAGACCAGGGCCTTCAGCCCCGCCATCATCGAATCCGGGTTGGCGTTGTACGCGTCATTGATGACCGTGACCCCGTCGTCTCGATTACTGACCTCCATGCGGCGTCGCGACACCGGGCCCGCCTCAGCGAGTGCATCGGCGACCTGTGCGAGGGTGGCGCCGCATTCCAGCGCGACCGCGGCGGCCGCCAACGCGTTGGCCACCTGATGCTCACCGTGCACGGCCAGCTGCACGGGGACGGTCGCGTCACCGGCATGCAGGATGAAGCGGGCACGTGCCAGGTCGTCGACGCTCACCTCGGTCGCCCAGATATCGGCGGTGTTGTGCACACTGGTGCGCACCACCCGCGCCGGAGTCTTGGCGGCCATCGCAGCCACCGCCGAGTCGTCGGCATTCAGCACCGCCACACCATCACTCGAAAGCGACTGCGGAAGTTCGCCCTTGGTATCGGCAATGGCCTGTCGCGAGCCGAACTCACCCAGATGTGCCGTGCCGACATTGAGCACGACACCGATCGATGGCGGCGCGATGGCCGCCAGGTCCGCGATGTTTCCTGGGCGGCGAGCCGACAGCTCCAGCACCAGGAACTTGGTCGATTCGCTCGCCCGCAGGACGGTCCAGGGATGGCCAAGCTCATTGTTGAAGGATCCGGGAGGAGCCACCACCTCACCGAGTGGACTGAGCACCGCGGCGATGAGGTCCTTGGTCGACGTCTTGCCCGAGGAGCCGGTGACGCCCACGATGCGTAACCCCCGCCCCGTGAGCCGACGCGCCACCTCGGCCGCCAGTGCGGCCGTCGCGGCCAGCACCGCGGCACCCGACCCGTCCGAATCATGTTCCAGTGCAGAAACTTCAGTGCGTGCTACGCCGGTCGGGGGCACCACGATGGCCGGCACACCCACCGGCCGGGCGGCCAGCACCGCGACGGCGCCGGCCCCGACGGCGCCTTCGGCATGATCGTGACCGTCGACCCGGGCCCCCGGCAGGGCCAAAAACAGTCCGCCGGGCCCCACCTGACGCGAATCGAATTCGACGGTACCGGTGACGATCGTATTGCGGGCCTCGTCGGGACTGATTCCGTCGAGACGTCCACCGACGATCTCGGCGATCTCGGCAACGGTCATCTCAATCATTCAGGCTCCCGCGTCTTTTCGCGCTCTTCAGGCCTTCCAGCGCGGCACGCAGCTCCACCCGGTCGTCGAACGGGACGGAAACCGCACCGATGCGCTGACCACTCTCATGCCCCTTGCCCGCGATCAGGACGGCGTCCCCGGGGCGTGCCCATCCGGCGGCAAAGTCTATAGCGGCCCGCCGGTCGCCAATCTCGACCACCTCAACATCCGAATGATCTATCCCGGAGATGATTTCGGCCCGGATCGCGGCCGGATCCTCGTCTCGGGGGTTGTCGTCGGTGACCACCACCAGGTCGGCCAGCTCCGCTGCAACCTGCCCCATGTCGGCGCGCTTGCCGCGGTCGCGGTTGCCGCCGGCACCGAACACCACCGCCAGCCGACCCTCGCGGTGACTGCGCAGGCTCTCCAGGACCGCGCGCAGTGCTCCGGGCTTGTGGGCATAGTCGACAACGGCCAGGAACGGCTGGCCGGCAACCACGGCCTCCATGCGTCCCGGCACCCCCGCGGTCGCGATTCCCGGTGCGGCAGTCGCCGCCGGCACCCCGAGCAACTCCAAGATAGCAACGGCCACAAGACAATTAGCCACATTGTAATGGCCTGGCAGTGCGATAGCGAGTTCAGCGCCACGCCCGGGACCATGGGCCGCGAACCGTTGACCGCCGTCGTCGCCAACCGACACGTCCGAGCAGGTCCAGTCCGCGCCGGAGCCGGCGCGCGAGCTCACCGTGATGACGTCGGGGCCCGCCGCGCGCGCCAACTCGGCCATGGTGCGCCCGGCATCATCGTCGACGCAGATGACCGAATGCCGCGCCCGCTGCGGTGAATCACGCTGGAACAGCCGGGCCTTGGTGGCGAAGTAGTCCTCCATATTGGGGTGGAAGTCGAGGTGATCTCGCGAGAGATTGGTGAATGCCCCCACCACAAATTGTGTCCCGTCCACGCGGTTGAGTGCCAATGCGTGGCTGGACACCTCCATGACCACGGTATCCACACCGCGCTGCACCATTTCGGCCAATAGCTCCTGCAATGCCGGCGCCTCGGGAGTGGTCAGCGCACTGGGCACATCCTCGCCGTCGATCCGCACCCCGACGGTGCCGATGAGGCCGACACGCTTGCCCGCTGCCCGTAGACCGGCCTCCACCAGATAGGTGGTCGTGGTCTTCCCGGAGGTTCCGGTCACCCCCACGACCTGCACCTGCCGCGACGGATCTCCATAGACCGTCGCGGCGAGCACACCGAGCACCGCGCGCGGGATGGGGTGGACCAGCACCGCGATATCAACACCCTCATCCGCCAGCAGCTGGGCACCGGCGGTGTCCGTGAGCACGGCCGTTGCCCCCGCCGCGACCGCCTCGGACGCGAACTGTGCGCCGTGCGCGGTGCTGCCGGGTAGCGCCGCGAAAAGGTCACCCGCGCGCGCGTCCTGCGCCCTGAGCGTGACTCCGGAGACGGTCACGGCGGCACTTGGCCCGCGCAGCTCGGCCGAGACCATCGCGGCGAGGTCGGACACCGGGTGCTGGCGTGTCCGCGGGAGGAACCGGTGGGTTGCGGATGCCGCCACCAGTGATCACCTCCTGCCGTATGTGTGCCGCCCCGGGTCCTTGGGCGTCAAACGACACTACCGGGCGGCCGGACGCCCGTGACCCGATGAGGATCGGCTCAGGTCGCCTGCAGAATGAGCGGCGGTCCGGGATCGGGTGATAGTGGCACGTTTTGACGTCGCATCAACCAGGACGCGATGTTGTGGAACAGCGGCGCCGCCGACATATGCGGGGTTCCATCGGAGCTGCGTTTCGGCGCGTTCATCTCGATGCCGATGACGTAACGGGGGTCGTCCGTAGTGGCGATTCCCGCGAAGGTGATCCAGTACACGTCGTCGAAGTAGCACCCGCAGGCGGGATTGATCTGCTGGGCTGTGCCGGTCTTGCCGCTCAGTTGGTAGCCCTCGACCGCGCCGGGTGATCCGGTTCCGTTCTGGATACCGCGCGCATCCGGTTGCAGCACCGCGCGCAGCATGTTCCGGACGGTGCGCGCGGTCCCCGCGTTGACCACCTGCACCGGCTCGGGGCGCGGTTCTTCTTTACGGGTGCCATCGGGCGCCGTGATGCTTTTGACGATGCGCGGCGGCATCCGCACCCCGTCGTTGGCGATGGCCTGGTACATACCGGTCATCTGCAGCAGTGTCATCGACAAGCCTTGACCGATGGGCAGGTTCGAGAAGGTGCTACCCGACCACTGCTCGATCGGTGGCACGATGCCGGAGCTCTCGCCGGGAAGGCCGACACCGGTGCGCTGCCCCAGGCCGAACTTCTCCACCAGGTCCATGAAACGTTCCGGGCCGACGCGCTGTGCCAGCATGAGCGTGCCCACGTTGGAAGACTTTCCGAAGACTCCGGTGGTGGTGAATGGCACCGTGCCGTGCGCCCAGGCATCGCGAATCGTGACGCCGCCCATGTTGATGGAGCCCGGAACCTGCAGCACCTCATCGGGATTGGACAAATCGTTCTCAATGACAGCCGACGCCGTGATGATCTTGTTGACCGATCCGGGCTCGAACGGTGAGGAGACCGAGAGATTGCCCATCTCGCGATTGCCCTGCTTACCGAGGTTCTGTGACGGGTCAAAGGTGTTGTCATTGGCCATCGCCATAACTTCACCGGTCTTGGAGTCGAGCACCACCGCGGACACGCTTCGCGCCTCGGACAAGTCCTTGGCCTGCTGGACCTGCTGCTGCACGTAGAACTGAATGTCGTTGTCCAGCGTGAGTTCGACAGTGGATCCGTTGACGGCATTGTGGCGGTCGCGGTAGCTGCCCGGAATCACCGCACCGTCAGAACCGCGGTCGTAGGTCAGGGCGCCGTCCTTGCCCGCCAACGCGCTGTCCAGCGAGTCTTCAAGCCCCAGAAGACCGTAACCTTCCCAGTCGATGCTGCCCACGATGTTGGCGGCCAGCGAGCCGCCAGGATACTGGCGGATGTCCTGCCGCTCGGCCCCCACTTCAGGGAACTCCTTGATGATCTCGGCGGCGATGGCCGGATCGACCGAACGTGCCAGGTATGCGAAGGTGTCATCACTGCGGATCTTCTTCAACAGGCTCTTCGCATCAGGCTTGTTGCCCAGCTTGGCCGATACTCCATTGGCGATATCCTGCAGCCGCCGCTCGGGCTCGACGGACCGTATCTTCGCCGCCTTGGCCTTATCGGCGTCGCTCTTCCCGGGGTCCTTGAGGATCTCCTGGCTCTTCTCCCAGGCCTTGTTGAGTTGTTCGCGAATCTTCTTCGGCTGGAAGGTGAGAGCACGCGCCTCGATGGTGAAGGCCAGTTTATTGCCCACACGGTCGACGATGGTGCCGCGCAACGCTTTCTCGGTTTCGGTGACCTTCAGCTGACCCGAGGCCTCGGCGCGCAGACCCGCGGCGCGCGGCCCCTGCAGAGTGAACAGCTGGACGGCGGCGATGGCGAGCGTGAGGAAGATGATGATATTGCCCGTCCGGTGCCGAAAGGCGAATCCGGCTGTCCGCGAAATGGCAGCGACCGGCCGTCGGGTCCGACGGGCGCCGACCGGCCGGGAGCGATCCTCCCGGGTCACGTCGCCGGTTGGGGACTCGTTGTTGCCACGGGAATGAATTGTTCCCCGGTAACTGGAGAATTCGCGATATTTGATGCTTGCGGCGCGTCGGCCACGGGCGGCGGTATCACGGCAGCGGGATCCGGCGCGGCGGCGATCGGCGCGGCGGCGATCGGCGCGGGCACCGGAGCCGCAGGCGGCGCCTGTCCGGGTTCCTGTCCGGCGGGAGCCTCCACCACCGGTGCAGGCACGACCGCCGGTGGGGCCATATGCGGCACCACGGCCACCGGCGGCGGCACGGGCGGCAGCTGTACGGGCACCTCGACCGAATTGCCGGCCTTCGGAACAGCATCGGCGTCATCAGGGATCACGGAGTTCAGCGGTGCGGGCGCAACCCCTTCCGCGGGCTTCGGAGCACCCACCAGCAGCCAGTTGCCCTGCGGGTCCGGCACCAGATGCGCGATATCACGCGACGGGATCATGCCGAGATCGCGTGCCGAATCGGCGAGCGCCGGTGCTGATTCCGCGCGCAGCACATCGCGCTCAAGGGCTTCCTTGCGTTGCAGCAGCTCTTCATTGGTGCGCCGTTGGGTGCCCAGCTGGTACGAGCGTTCCGCGGCATCGGTGGACAACCAGAGCGTGATGGCCAGGCCGACACCGAGAGCGGCGATGACCAGCACGACGAACGGGACCTTGGCGATCCACACATGTGGCCGCAGGTCCACCTCAGCTAGGCGGCTGAGAATCCGCTCGCGTAGCGGTATACGAATGACTTTGGGTGCCTTGGCTTTACGGGCCTTTGCGCGAGCCTTCGCCTGTTGGGTACTGGTTGCCGGACGGATCTTCTCGGGAGGCTTGCGCTGTACCGGAATCGGCATGGTCTGCGGAGCGGAACGGCGTGGGCGCGGAGAAGGACCGGCTCCGGTCGTCTTGGGTGCGGCACCCCGACGTTTGGCGGGCTTGGCGGGATTGGCCTTCTTGGGGGCCTCATCAGCCTTCTTGCGCACCCCAATCATGCTCTCCTCCTATCCGCAACTCGTTCGACTGCACGTAACCGCACTGGTGCACTGCGTGGATTGACTTCTATCTCCGCATCGTCCGCGCGTTCGGCGCCACGAGTGATCGCCGTAAACTCCGGTGCGTCACTGGGTAACTCGACCGGCAGGTCGATGGGCGACCGGGACGCGATGGCGGCCGCGAACTCCGCCTTGACGATCTTGTCCTCGAGCGACTGGTAGGCCATGACCGCGATACGACCGCCGGGGCGCAGCACTGCCATCGCGGTAGGTATCGCGGCGGCAAGGGATTCGAGCTCGGCGTTCACCGCGATCCGAAGGGCCTGGAAGGTTCGCTTCGCGGGATGGCCGCCGGTACGACGGGTGGCGGCGGGGATGGCGGCGTACAGCAGCTCAACCAACTGCCCGCTGCGCGTGAAGGGTTCGACGGCGCGGCGCCGGACGATCTCGTCGGCGATGCGGCGTGCGAAGCGCTCCTCACCGAACCTGCTGAGCACCCTGGCCAGCTCTGCCGCCGAATAGGTGTTCAGGATGTCGGCGGCGGTCAGTTCGTCGTGCGCGTTCATCCGCATGTCCAACGGAGCGTCAACCGAATAGGCAAAACCGCGTTCGGCCTGATCGAGCTGCATGGAGGACACACCCAGATCGAAGAGCACCGCGTCAACTGAAGACGTTGTGCGGTAACCCAACCCGTCAAGTGCATCGGCCAGGCCGTCGTAGCGGGTATGCACTCCCGCGAATCGCGCCCCATAAGGTGCCAACCGCGCCCGGGCGATATCCAGGGCATTGGTATCGCGATCGAGACCGATGACCGTGAGGCCCGGCAGCGTGGAGAGGAAGTGCTCGGTGTGCCCGCCCGCACCCAGGGTGGCATCGACGAGAACGGCACCAGATCCGTCCGCGGACCGGGCGGTCAGCGCCGGAGCGAGCAGCTCATAGCAGCGTTCGAGCATGACCGGAATGTGGCCGAATCCGGCTCGAGAATTGTTGTCAGACACGGCGACACCCCTCCGGGAGCGAGAAACGCCCCTGTGGGGGCGGGAGATGCCCCTGTGGGAGCGCTGGTAGGTGCAAGGAAACCGCGCAGCCCGGTCCCTGCCCGATGGTGCGAACCTGGCGTCGGGGAAGTACGCCAGGGCCGTATCGGACAGAGGCCGCGCTGCGCGGGCTCGCTCAGAAGATGCCATTGAGAGATTCATCGCTGGCCGCCGAGAAGTTCTCTTCGTGTTCCTCCAGGTACTGCTGCCACTTAGCGGCATCCCAAATCTCTAGGTAGTCAACGGATCCGATGACGACACAGTCCTTGGCTAATTCCGCGTACCGCCGGTGGTCGGCGGACAGGGTGATGCGCCCCTGCGCATCCGGATGCTGTTCGTCGGTGGCCGCGGCCAGGTTACGCAGGAAGGCTCGGGCCTCGGGGTTGCTCCGAGAAGCTGTCGCGGCCTTGCGTGCCAGCTGCTCGAACTCGGCCCGCGGATACACGGCGAGGCTGTGATCCTGGCTTTTCGTGACCATCAACCCTCCCGCTAATGCGTCTCGGAACTTGGCGGGCAATGTCAGCCGCCCTTTGTCGTCGAGCTTGGGCGTGTAGGTACCGAGAAACACCTCGACACCTCCCTGCCAAACCCTTCGGAGCTACCCTTCCCTCCGATAGGCGCCACTTTACCCCACAATCCCCCACTTTGAATATGATTTGCCGCGTGTCTCCCCACGATGCACCCACCATCGGGCCGACAGAGGCCACTGACATACTGTTTGCCCAGGTCAACCCAGTGGGGACCAGTGGGGCACCCGCATCCAGACGAGTTGATAACGATTTGGCCTGCCCGAGCGAACGGGCTTGCGAGCGGTCACCCCGCGGCGGGTGGCGGCGGGGTGGGGCCGTTCAGGCAGCAACGCACACAGCAACAGACCCACGCGGACTGCGCGGGTCTGTGATCTAGAGCTGCGTTAGATGATGTTTGTCAGTTGTCGAAACGGCGGCGGAACCGCTCTTCCATACGCTGTGCGAACGTTCCGGCGGCACGGGGGCGGCGGGTGCGACCGCTGGCCCCACCCGGACCCACCTGCCCCGCAGCACTTGCCTCAGAGCGCCGGCTGCCAATGATGGCGAAGACCGCCGCGCCGAACATCACCACGAATCCGATGACGCTCAGGACCGGGAAGTTTCCAATCTGGGTGGCGGGCACGGCGACACCGACCACCAACATGGCCAATCCGATGCAGAAAAGCGCCGCGCCCTGCAGGCGACGGCGGCCTGTGGTCGCACCCAGGCGTCCTCCGCGCACACTGGACGCAAACTTGGGATCCTCCGCGTACAGCGCGCTCTCAATCTGGTCGAGCATGCGCTGCTCGTGCTCGGAGAGTGGCATCGGTCCCTCCCTCTGGCGCATCGCAACCGGTTGAGTATGTCGTGTCGTTTTATCAAGGGTGCCGCGGTTACAACACCCTCACGTTCATAATACGAGGTGAATACCCGCTATACCACCCGGTTCACCCACCAATCTCCCAGCCAGGCCTGCCGGGCAACCCCCACGACGCGGCGCGCCGACGGACCCGGCGAAAACCGCGACAGCACCCAGGACTGGGCAGAGCGTGATAAACCCGGGCGGTACACACGAAGCCCACACGGAAACCAAAAGGACGCACGTTGACGACATTCCTGGCCGACTTGTCGCAACGCGATATGCAGCGCAGGCTCAGCGAAGCGCTTCGTGTCTATGTCATCGCCATGGGCTATCCGCATGGCACCGAGGATCAGCGCGCTCCCATGTGGCTGGAGCACAGCCGCAGACGCGGGTGGCAGGCTGCGGCCATCTTTGACGCTCCAGCGGCTCCCTCGTCCGATATCACCAGACCCGACGAGGGGCTGATGGACCAGGCACGCATCGTCGGGATCGCGTACGGCTACCGCGGTGCCGCCGACCAGTGGTGGCACCAACAAGTCAGCCAGGGCCTGCGTAAGTCGGGCCTGTCGCGCGACCGCGTCAGCGCCCTGCTCGACCAGTACTTCGAGCTGACGGAGCTGCACGTCGACCCCGGACTTCAGGGCCACGGCTTCGGCGAGGCGTTGGCGCGGCGGCTGCTGGCGGGACGCTCCGAATCGCACGTCCTGTTGTCCACCCCCGAGATCACCGGCGAGTCCAACCGGGCATGGCGGCTGTACCGGCGGCTCGGATTTACCGATGTCATCCGGCAGCATCAGTTCGCGGGAGATCCCAGGCGATTCGCCGTGCTGGGCCGGCCTTTGCCGCTGGAGCCCGGATATCGGCAGCCGGAGATATCCACCGTCTGGCACGATGAGCCACGATGACTAGCCCCATGCTCTTCGCGCGAGCGGCTCATCGCAGCCCAGGGCGGGTGGCGCGCATCGCCGCCGTGCTGTTGTTGACGACGCTGCCGCTGCTGTCGGGATGCGTGCGAGTCAAGGCCTCGATGACCGTCACCACCGACGATCACGTCTCCGGGCAACTGATCGCTGTCGCTAAACCGCAGGGCAAGGACGATAAAGGCCCTCAGCTCGACCGCAATATGTCGTTCGCCCAGAAGGTTCAGGTGAGCGAGTACGAGGAGAACGGCATGGTGGGGTCGCGTGCCATCTTCAACGATCTGACCTTCGCGGAAGTCCCTCAGCTGGCCGGGATGAACAAGAACGCCGCTGGGTTCGATCTCACCCTGCGGCGTAACGGCGATGTGGTCGTACTGGAAGGCCGCGCCGATCTCACCGCACTGGAAGACACCTCAAATGCCGATGTGTCGCTGGCTATTTCCTTTCCCGGCGATATCGAATCGACCAACGGGGAGACGCTCGGTTCCGACGCCGTGCAATGGAAACTCACGCCCGGCGTGGTCAGTACATTCAGCGCGACCGCTCGCTACACCGATCCCAGCACCCGCTCGTTCAACGGAGCCGCGATCTTCGTGACGATCTCGGCGCTGCTGGTCGGCGCCCTCGTTGCCTCCTTGGCCTGGCTGGGCCGTGACCAGTCTCCGCGGTTTACGCCCGACCAGTTCCCGGAGTAACCCGCACTCCGAGGTTCTCCAGCACCTCGGAGGTGGCCCGCGCGAAGTTGAGGGTCATGAAGTGCACGCACGGAACGCCCTCGGCGATCAGCCGGGCGGCCATCGCGGTGGTGAGCTCGACACCGACCTTGCGAACCTCGTCGCGGTTCTCTTCTGGACCGCCTCCGGCCGCCCGCAGTAGCCGTTCCTCCAGCGCAGCCGGCAGCGTGGACGAGGAAAGCTCGACCTGCCGGCGCACCGACCGCAGCGACGTGATGGGCATCAGCCCCGGGACGATCGGCTTGGCGCCTTGTTCCGGATCGGCGGCCACCACCCGATCGCGCAGCCGCAGGTAGTCGTCGACATCGAAGAACATCTGGGTAATGGAGTACTCGGCCCCCGCCCGCAGCTTGTTCACCAGATTGGCTGTATCGCGTTCCAGGTCGATCGCCTGCGGATGGCCCTCCGGGAAAGAGGCCACGCCGACATGGAAATCACCCAGGTCACGAACCAGCCGCACCAGCTCTTCGGCGTAGGTCAGGCCGCCTGGGTGCGGAATCCATTCCGCATTCACATCTCCGGCCGGATCGCCGCGCAGGGCAAGGATATTGGTGATGCCCCGGTCCACGTATGCCCCCACCATGGCGCGCAGCTCGCCGACGGTGTGCCCAACGGCGGTCAGGTGCGCAACCGGCAGCAAGGTGGTGTTCTCGGCCAGCTCACCGGTGACCCGCACCGTGCGATCACGGGTAGAACCGCCCGCACCGTAGGTCACCGACACGAACACCGGCTGATACCGCTCGAAAACTCTTGCTGCCCGCCACAACCGAGCCTCAGCCGCCTCGTCGCGGGGCGGCATGAACTCCACCGAGAACGCGACATCGCCGGGCTGAACCGCGGCCAGTCGATCGGCGATCGACTCCGGATTCTGCAGCTCGGCGACCGGTGCGTCATGGTCGAGCGGGTGAGTTGTCACCTGTTCAGGATAGGTGGGATTAGGCTGAGCTCACTCTCGGAGACTCTGTAAGCATCCGGGAGCAATTACCGCACCGTGAAAGGACGCCCCGCTGAGTGTCAACGTAGCCGCTGCCAACGCCCGGCACCTGATCGATGCGGTGAGCGACCAACTGAGCCAGTTCCTGGCCGAATGCCGCGAGCACACCGCGCATATCGGGCCGAGCTACGAGCATGCGATAACCGCTCTCGACCGGTTTGTGCTGCGCGGCGGCAAGAGGCTGCGCCCGGCGTTCGCCTACTGGGGCTGGCGAGCGGTCACCGACGACCCCGACCCGTGGAACCCGGAAGTGCTGCGGGTATGTGCCGCGCTCGAACTGCTGCACACCTGCGCGCTGATCCATGACGACGTCATCGACAGCTCCGCCACCCGTCGCGGCGAACCCACCATCCACATCGAGTTCGCCGCCCTGCACCGCGAGAACGGCTGGTCCGGCTCCGCCGACCAGTTCGGCATTTCGGCTGCGATTCTCCTCGGTGATCTGGCGCTTACCTGGGCCGATGACATGGTGGTCGGAGCACGCCTGTCGCCGGAGGCACATGCACGGGCGCGGAGTGTGTGGTCAATCCTGCGCAGCGAGGTGCTCGGCGGCCAATATCTGGACATCTTGTCCGAATCCTCGGGCGACGAGTCCGTCGAAACCGCCATGCGCGTGATCCGTTTCAAGACCGCCGGCTACACCGTGCAGCGACCACTGCAACTGGGCGTCGCGATCGCGGCCGGGAACCCGGAGATCTCAGGACTCCTTGGCGACGTCGGGCTGGATATCGGCATCGCGTTCCAGCTGCGCGACGACGTGCTCGGGGTTTTCGGGGACCCCAAGGTGACCGGGAAACCCGCCGGCGACGATCTGCGTTCCGGAAAGCGCACCGTGCTGCTGGCCGAGGCTCTGCGGCTGGCACGCATCAGCGACGGCGCCGCCGAGGACATGCTGCACTCCTGGATCGGTACACCACTCACCGATCAGCAAGTTGCTGAAATGTGTTCACTCATAGTCGACTTGGGCGCCCTAGCCGCGGTTGAATCGCGCATCGAAGAGCACACACACCGCGCGCTGGACCAGTTGGCAAGCGCCGACATCGCCGACGATGCCCGTGCCGCGTTGTCAGACCTGGTCCGATTGGTGTCCAACCGGAGCGCATGATCACGTGAGTACATCGTCTAAGGCCGTGGAGCCTCCCCTGGAACCAAAACCAGAATCAGAACCTGCGGCACTCCAACCCAGTGCCGGGTGGGCGGATGCCTTCCTGCGGTCCCCTGCCGGACGCGCGGCCGTCACCGGATTCGGTGGCGCCATTCTTATCGCCATCGGCGGACTGGGCGCGGGCAGCACCCGGCAACACGACCCGCTACTGGAATCGGTCGGGCTGTCCTGGTTGCGCTTCGGCCATGGGTTGGTGGTGTCCTCGATCTGCATGTGGCTCGGGGTGGTCCTGATGCTGCTGGCATGGCTCGGGCTGGGTCGGCACGTGATCGCGGGCAAGGTCACCAAAGAGTCTCTCCTGATCGTCATTCCATGCTGGCTGTTGCCACTGCTGGCGTCCGTGCCGGTGTTCAGCCGGGACGCGTACTCCTACCTTGCCCAGGGCGCGTTGCTGCGCGATGGCTTCGACCCGTATCTGGTCGGCCCGGTCGAAAACCCGAACCCGCTGTTGGAGAACGTCAGTCCGATCTGGTCCACGACCACCGCGCCATACGGCCCGCTGTTCATCCTCATCGCGCGGTTCGTCACCCAGATAATCGGAGACGATGTGGTGGCGGGAACCATGCTGCTGCGCCTGTGCATGCTGCCCGGGCTGGCACTGCTCGTGTGGGCCACACCCCGCGTAGCCCATTGCCTTTCGGCCAACGCCAGCAAGGCATTGTGGATCTGCGTGCTCAATCCGCTGGTAATCATCCATCTCATGGGTGGCGTGCACAACGAGATGCTGATGGTCGGCCTCATGATGGCAGGCATCGCCCTCGTGCTCGAGCGCCATCATGGGTGGGGCATATCGGTGGTCGCATTGGCGGTCGCCGTCAAGGCCACCGCCGGACTGGCACTGCCTTTCCTGGTGTGGATCTGGATGCGCCGACTCGTCCAGAGCGCCGACGAGGGCTCGCCGCAACGCCGCCCGGTTACCGCGTTCGCGATGGCATCGGCGGCCTCGGTCGCGATCGTGGTCGCGGTGTTCGCGGTGCTGTCCTGGATCGCCGGCGTCGGCCTCGGATGGCTGACCGCACTGGCCGGTTCGGTGAAGATCATCAACTGGTTGACGGTGCCTACCGCCGTCGCCAACATCATCAACGTCTTCGCCGGACTGTTTGTCACCGTCAACTTCGATGCCGTTCTGGAAACCACCCGCATCATCGGCGTCATGGTCATCGCCGTCAGTCTGCCCGTGGTCTGGTGGCGACACCGGCACGACGAACGCGACGCGATGTTCGGAACCCTGTGGGCGATGGTCATCGTGGTGCTCATGGCGCCGGCCGCGCTGCCCTGGTACTACACGTGGCCGCTGGCCATCGCGGCGCCGCTACTGCAATCGCGCGCAGCCATCGCCGCCATCGCCGGGTTCTCCACCTGGATCATGGTGATCTTCAAACCCGATGGCTCCCATGGCATGTACGTGTGGATCCACGTGTTGATCGCGGCCACCTGTGCCGCGATCGCGTGGCGGATGATCAACACCGCGCCGGAGTCCCACGAACCCGAACCTGCCGAAGCCGACACTCCGGCACCTGCCTCCTAGTAGGCCATGGCCTGCGCCCGCCGCAGCACTTCGCGTGCCTGGTGGCCGTGCAGCGCATCGACCGGGCGGGCCGCCTCGATACGTTCGGTGGTGCCGTCCCTGGTCACCGTGAGCGACTCATCACCGGTGAACAACCAGCGCATGATTTCCGGTTCGTGATATCCCCCGTCGCGCAGCACCGACAGCAGCCCGGACAAATGCTTCACCACGGGGCCCTCGGGGCTGAAAAAGATGACGGGCACCTTGATTTCGCCATCTCGCCGCACCGCGATCAGCTCACCGTCTCGCAGATATTGCTGAACCTTGCTCACCGTTACCCGCAGGCGCGTAGCCACCTCCTTGAGGGAGAACAACGGCTCATCGGCGTCAAGCGTGTCGGCGACGTAGGGAATTGCGCTCATAACGAATGACGCTAGTCGTCCCATGGGCCGCCGTCGCCCAAAAGTGTCCTCCGGGTGTGGTGACGCGCGTAACCTTCCGATCGTGACGAGTTCCGGCGATCCGACATCGGTCACCCACAGCGAGTACTACCCCTACCCCGTCGAGAAGGTCTGGGATGTTCTCGTCTCCCAGGAGCTCACCGCCTCACAGGTAAAAGAAGTCAACGATGCCCCAGTCGAGGTCGGCGAGACCCGCGTCCTCATCACCCACCCGCAGCCCGCGGTCGGATTCGATGGCGTGCTCCGCACCACCTACACCAGCGTGGTGCCCTGCGAGCACATCGAGCAGGTGCTGACCGCACCCGGGATCGAAGTGACCTCCCGGTGGAACCTGCTCCCGGAGCCCGGCGGCACCCGGCTCCGCGTTACCTACAGCCGGTTCGACCCTGCCATCCCCCTGCATCGTCAGTGGCGAACGATGCTGTTTTCGGGGGCCGGGCCCATGCTCAACTCTCTCCGCGAAATACTCGACAAGCGACATTGACGACGGGGCGTTCCCGCATCAGTCGATACGATCGATGCGATGACATCGCCCAAGTCCCCGACCGGCCGCCTCGATCCCATGATCGGCGCGGTGCTCGACAGTCGGTATCGCATCGAGACCCCGATCGCGACGGGCGGGATGTCGACCGTGTACCGCGGGCTGGACACCCGACTGGACCGCCCGGTGGCGGTCAAGGTGATGGACAGCCGCTACGCCTCCGACACCGGGTTTCTCGCACGATTCCGGCTCGAGGCCCGGGCCGTCGCGCGACTGCGTCACCCGGGCCTGGTGGCCGTGTTCGACCAGGGAATGGACGGTAGGCACCCGTTCCTGGTGATGGAACTGATCGACGGGGGCACTCTGCGGGAGCTGCTGCGCGAACGCGGGCCCATGCCGCCCCATGCGGTAGCCGCGGTGTTCAACCCGCTGCTGGGCGGACTGGCGGTCGCACACCGCTCGGGGCTGGTGCACCGTGACGTCAAACCCGAGAACGTCTTGATCTCCGATGACGGGGAGGTCAAACTGGCCGATTTCGGGCTTGTCCGTGCGGTCGCCGAAGCCGGGATAACCTCGACCAGCGTGATCTTGGGCACCGCGGCCTACCTGTCCCCCGAGCAGGTGCGTACCGGCTCCGCCGGCCCCCGCAGCGATGTCTATTCAGCGGGCATATTGATGTACGAACTACTCACCGGCTCAACACCATTCACCGGCGATACGCCATTGGCACTGGCCTATCAACGCATCGACCGTGATGTCCCGGCTCCGAGCGAGGCGATCGACGGTATTCCGGAGGAGTTCGACGAGCTGGTGCTGCGAGCCACCTCTCGCGACCCGGATGCGCGCTACGCGGACGCCGCACAGATGGGCGCCGAACTCGAGGCCATCGCCGCCGAGCTGCACCTGCCGTCCTTCCGGGTGCCCGCGCCCCGGGATTCCAAACAGCATGTCGCCGAACAGCTATACCGCAGCCGGCTGATCGAGACCGGCGGCAGTACGGACGCCGCCCCGGCCCGTGATCTCGATGCCGCCGACACCGCCTCGGCCGCGGCCGCTCTGGGTGTCGCTCCACGCCCCAGCGCCGCGCCGCGCCCCCGGGTGCCCAACCCCACACGGATGATGGACCCGGTGCCCGCGTACGAACCCGAATTCGACAGGGAGTTCGACAGGGAATTCGACAGCGAGTCCGACGAATCGGCGTTCTTCGCCGATATCGAGGACTCGGACTACCGGTACGAACGCCAACAGAGCCGCCGCGCGATCTTCATGTGGCTGGTGATCGTTCTCATCATCACCAGCTCGGTGGCCGCGGGATGCTGGTCACTGGGCGCCAACATCACCAACCTGCTCTAGTCCCGGAGCATCTCCGCGACAAGGAACGCCAACTCCAGCGACTGCTGGGTGTTCAGACGCGGATCGCATGCCGTCTCGTAACGACCGGCCAGGTCGTCATCCGAGATATCCTGCGCCCCACCAAGACATTCGGTGACGTTCTCGCCGGTGATCTCGAC
This sequence comes from Mycobacterium sp. NGS15, assembly GCF_059813245.1. Classification (NCBI taxonomy): domain Bacteria; kingdom Bacillati; phylum Actinomycetota; class Actinomycetes; order Mycobacteriales; family Mycobacteriaceae; genus Mycobacterium; species Mycobacterium sp. NGS15. The sequence continues at coordinate 257,233 of NZ_JCALEF010000007.1, forward strand.
GTGAATACCGCCCGGATGCGTGCCGAGTGCGTTGTGCACCTCGAAGTAGCCCTGGACCTCATCGACGATCCGATCGAAATGCCGTGTCTTGTAACCGCTGGGCGACTCGTGGGTGTTGCCGTGCATCGGGTCGCACTGCCAGACCACCTGATGGCCGCTCGCCTGCACCTTCTCGATGATCGGCGGAAGCAGATCACGCACCTTGGAGTTGCCCATCCGCGAGACGAACGTGAGGCGGCCCGGCTTGTTGTGCGGGTCAAGACGTTCCACGTATTCGACGGCCTGATCGGGCGTGGTCGTCGGACCGATCTTCATCCCGATCGGGTTGGCGATAATCTCGGCGAAGGCCACATGCGCGTGATCGAGCTGCCGCGTGCGATCGCCGATCCAGAGGTAGTGGGCCGACAGGTCGTACAGCGCTGGCTCGCCGTTCTCGTCCTCGGCCAGGCGCAGCATGGCCCGCTCGTAGTCGAGTACCAGTGCCTCGTGACTCGCGTAGATCTCGGCGGTGTCCAGGTTCGAATCCGCCACGCCGCAGGCGCTCATGAACTTCAGGCCACGGTCGATCTCGGAGGCCAGCGCCTCGTATCGCGCACCCGCGGGCGAGGTCCGGACGAATTCGCGGTTCCAGTCGTGCACCAGGGCCAGCGAGGCCAAGCCCGAGCCGGTCACGGCACGCACCAGGTTCATCGCGGCGCTGGCATTGGCGTAGGCGCGTACCAGGCGCGACGCGTCGTGCTCGCGCAATGCGGAATCGGGGGCAAAACCGTTCACCATGTCACCGCGGTAGGACTTGAGTCCCAGGGCGTCGGTGTCCGAGCTGCGCGGCTTGGCGTACTGACCGGCGATACGCGCCAGCTTCACCACCGGCATGCTGGACCCGTACGTCAGCACCACCGCCATCTGCAGCAGTGCGCGGATATTGGCACGGATATGCGGCTCCGTGTTATCGGCGAAGGTCTCGGCGCAATCTCCGCCCTGCAGCAGGAAGGCCTCACCACGTGCCACCTGGGCCAGCTGGCCCTGCAAACGCTGGATCTCCGCGGGGACGGTGATCGGGGGCACGCTTTCCAGCACGGTCCGCATGGCAGCGGCCTGATTTGCGGGCCAGCTCGGCTGCTGAGCAGCAGGCTTGGCCAGCGCGGCATCGAGGCGCGCACGCAGATCGGCCGGAAGCGGCGGCAGCTCCGGCAATTGGTCGATGGGGACGTCGACTGTCCAGTTCACGAACCCATCTTAACCGCCCCTTACCAGCGGATTTTTACCCGGGACGCCCAGTGATCAGCCCGGCGGGACCATCGCGCGGTAGCGGGCCAGGTTGTAGCGGGCGTCGACCAGCGCATCGTGCGAGTCGGCGGGCCGTTTCGGCACAGCGGGCTGGCCCAGTTGGTTCCACAACTGCTTGAGTTCGAGGGTGAAGCGGGGCACCGGCCGCGGCAGCGCCGTCATGGGCCCCCACAGCTGACACAGCGCCACATGGTCGTAGGCGCCCACCCACGCCCACAGTTCGATCGGGTCGCTCGAAGCCCCACCGTTCAGACCCAGGAACTCGGCCAGATCGTCGCGGATCTGCCCGCGGGACCGCCACAGCGGGGACGATAGCGGCGGCAGCTTGGGCAGCACATGCTGACGCACCCACGGGCCCGCCCGCTGCGGGTCGAAGGCGGTGGAGACGGCGTAGTATTCGCGACCGTCTTCGCAGACCATCCCGATGGAGATGAGCTCGATGGTCTGACCGTCGTCGATGAACTCGGTGTCGTAGAAATACCGCACGCATGCCGCCTAGTTGTGCGCCGGCGAGGCCGGCGCCAGCTGGTCGGCCTCTGTCGGCTCGTCTTCGCGCGCACCATCGTTCACGCCCGACGGATCGCGCCGCAGCCATATCCAGCTGGCCACGAGCACCCCGAGATGGACGAACACATACAAGCTGGGGATCACGTCGTTCAGCACACCACCGGGCCGCAGCGTCAACGCGCCGGAGTCCGGTGTCTTGCCGCTCAGGCTGGTGAACCAGGCCGCGAACACAGCACAGAATGCCCACATCGTGATAGCGGAGGCCCGCTTACCCAGCACGTAACCGCGGTAAGCGAGATGGACGACCAACGGCACGAACCACACCCAGTGATGGCTCCAGCTGAACGGCGAGGCCGCCGCCGATGCCATGCCCACAATGGAGATGGCCAGCAGCAGCTGATCGCGCCGGTAGGCCAGCACCGCGACCACCAGGCTCGCCACGATCACCAGTACCGACAGTGCCGTGGCGGTCCCGGCCGACAGGTTCAATCGGAGGAACAGTCCGCTGATGCTGGTGCTCGCGGTGGGATCGCGCGTGATGCGGCTGATCTTCTCGAAGGCGCGGTCCACCCAGTAGTAGTGCGATGCGGACGGCAGGAATATGAAGCCCACACCGATGGTGCCGATCAGCGTGACGGTAGCGACGACGGCCGCGCGAATCCGTCCCACCAGGAACAAGAAGACGATGAAGATCATCGGGGTCAGCTTGATGCCGGCCACGATCCCGATTCCGATCCCGGCCAGCTTCCACCGTTTAGGAGCCAGGATGTCCGTCACCACGACGGCCAGGATCAGCAGATTGATCTGACCCAGCTGGATGGAGAGCCGGACCGGCTCCAACCACGAAACCAGCCCGACCAAGAGGGCCAACAGCCCCCATAGCCCGGCCTTCGCAGAGACATTCAGCCAGGCCAGCATGCGCCACACCGAGTAGACGAGCAGCGCCGGGAACACCACGAGCGACAGGATCTGCGCCGTGAAGTCGGTGATGAAGGCCAGCGGGGTGAATACCAATGCCGCGAACGGTGTGTAGGTGAACAGCAGATCGTCGATCTCGCCGTTGCGCCCGATCGAGTACAGATCCAGCCCGTCCAATACGCGGGTGCCGCCGAATCGATAAACCAATACGTCGATCTGCAGCGCATACGTCGGCCAGTGAATGAAGACGACCGCGTGCAGCAACAGCGCGACGGCGAGGACGAGCGGGCCACCCCACGTGATCCATCTGGCAACTCGGCGAGCGGCGCCGCGGTCCGTGATAGTGGTTTCGTTTATTGAATTCGGCACGGCCCTCGCATCTCTCAGTTCTCCCGCCGGTGGCCTCAAGACTAGCGGTCGCGGCACGGATAGCTGACCCACGCCCCGCGGCGAGGTGCCACGTCAGATGCAGGAAAGATGCACGGACCCCCGATTAACCGGCGGCGCTCTCCGGGATACGGTCGGGTTGCGTGGAGGACTCCGTGGGCTTGCCGGTGCTCTCCTTGAGCGCGGCCGCGTAGATGTCGACGTACTCCTGACCGGATAGCTGCATCAGCTCGTACATCACCTCGTCGATGACCGCGCGTTCGATGAAGCGGTTTCCGGCCATCCCGTCGAAGCGTGCGAAGTCCAGTGGCTTGCCGATTTTCACGGTGACCTTGGAAAAGTGCCAGCGAGCCGTTCCCGGCGGGTTCATCACGTTGGTGCCGACCATCGCGATCGGGATCACAGGCACCCCCGTGGCCAGCGCCATGCGCGCCAGTCCCGTCTTGCCCTTGTACAGGCGTCCATCCGGGGACCGCGTGCCCTCCGGATAAATACCCAGCAACTTGCCCTCCCCGAGTAACCGCTTGGCGGTGTTCAGCGCATTCTCGGCGGCGTCGGCGCTGGCCCGGTCGATCGGCACCTGGCCGGCGCCGCTGAAGAACACCTTCTTGAGCCAGCCCTTGAACCCGGGCTCGGTGAAGTACTCACTCTTGGCCAGGAAGGTCACCCGCCGGCGCAGTACTAGGCACAAATAGAAGCTGTCCACCACCGCGAGGTGGTTGCCTGCCAGGATTACCGGCCCAGACGACGGGACATTCTCCAGACCTTCGACTTTCGGTCGGCCCATCAGCTGCAGGATCGGCCCCATGAAGATGAACTTCAGCAGCCAATAGAACATCGCGCATCCTCTCCCGATCCCCGTGAGCAGCACAGGGCTGGCGCCGAGCTTACCCTCGGCGACGGCGAATCTCCGTGGACTGTCTAAGGTCCCGCGCACGACCGTGCCCGGGATGGACCCGACGGCACCGATGTGTTCAGCACCGAGGATAGGTGGGACACAGTGTCCCAGAAGTGGTCCGGGGTGCTCGATCGCGCTCGTTACTCGTCGATATCGACCGGGATGGGTTGGTAGCCAGTCGATTGCGAGCTCGGCGGCGGAGGCGGGAACGGACTCCGATACTCATGGGCGGGCCCACCACCATCAGGGCCGTCGGGATCGTCGGGGCCACCCGCACCCTCGGTCTCCAACATCGCGCGCACCACCATCACCAGCGCGAGGCTGTGTTCGGCGATCGTGGCCAACAGCGGGTGGTGTTCGCCCTCGACAAGGGCCGCCAGCGCACAGACCGGGCAGAACAGCTGGTTGCACTTTCCGGGCACCCCTCCGTCGCTGCCGCTCCCGGCAGCCGCCTGCCGCAGCGCCGGATCAAGCATGTCGAGGATGGAGGCGGCCAACGCCCGCAGCTCGGGACCGAGCTCCGGATGGGTACCCGTCACGTCGGCCACACCTCCGGATCCGCTCTAAACCGTATGGTCAGCTCGCCACTGACGAGCCGGGCATCGACAACCACGCAGCGCCGCAGCACGGAGGCCAGCCGGACCCGCCGGCGCATCCCGTTTGCACCGATGACCAGGTCATCTCCCACCCGGCCGAGGCTCAACGTGGCCGGGTCGATCTGCGGTAACTCTAGCCTTAGCCGATAGACGGTGTCCGCTCCGGATCCGGATTCATGCTCGACGACGGTGCCCAGCGGTGCCGGGGGCGCAGCTCCGTCGCGCCGCCGCACCGCCTCGGCCAGTTCACCGAGGGCCTCCGCCCCGATGGGCTCGCGTGGCAGATGCGGCACCAACAGCATCTCCACGTCCCCGATCGCCTCCCCCATCTCGTCGAGAACCGCGGCTTGATCGGCAATGCGCTGCATGTACCAGTCAAACGCCGGGTGTGCGGGAAGATTGTGGTATTCGTACGAATCATCTTGGATAAGAACCTGATTGACAATCACCTGATCGATGCGCACACCCATCAGCGCCAGCGCTCCCACGGTACGGATGGCCTCGGCCACCACCACCCGCTCGGGGGTCAGCACCAGATGCGCTGCCACCCGCTCGGCGTCCGACAGCAGACCCGCGAGCCGATCCGCCGATGCCGCAATGCGTTCCAGCAGTTCAGCCAGAATCTGCGCGCGAGGCGTACCGACACCGCCGAGTCGGCGATGCCGCGGCCAGGCCCGTTCCAGGTACATCGCGAAGGTTCCGGGCAGCGTCAGCATGCGCAACGCGTCGGCCGTCGACGCGCAGTCGACCACGACGACATCCCATTCGCCCGTCTCGGCGAGCTGCTGCACCTCGTGCAACCCAAGCATCTCCTGGACACCCGGCAGCGCGGAAAGCTCTTCGGGCGCAAGCGATCCGATATCCGATTCGGGGTACTGTCCGGCGATCGTCTCGGCAATGCCGCCCCAACGCCGCTCCAGCAGACCCAGGGTGTCCAGAGCCATGACGTCCAGCTGTCCCCCGTAAGGGTCCTCCAGCACCCGCACACAATGAGCACCGGGCGACGGATCGACCCGGACGCCGAAAACGTCGCCAAGGGAATGCGCCTGATCGGTGGATACCGCGAGCACCCGTTGGCCGGCACGCGCATACCGCACCGCGGTAGCACCGGCCAGCGTCGACTTACCCACGCCCCCCTTGCCGACGAAAAGGCCGATGGTGGCTGTCAACGGCGATTCGACATCTGGGCGCGGCGTCGCGTCGACGTCGCTAGCGGTCAGATTCGACTCGCTTCTTCAGATCCTTGAGCGCGGAATCGGTGATCTTGCGTTCGGCCTTACGTTTGAGCATTCCGATCATCGGAATTTGAAGGTCGACCGCGAGCTCATACGTCACCTCGGTGCCAGAACCCTTGGGCGCCAAAAGGTATGTCCCTTCCAGCGAACGCAATAGGGAACTTTCCGCCAGGGTCCAGGTGACCTTGCGGCCATCCGGAGACCACACGTACTCCAGGACCTGCGTGTCCTTGAGGACACCGGCGTCCAGCACCAACCGGGCACGTTTGACCCTGCCCTGGGAGTCGGTGTCGAGCACCTCGGTTTCCTTGTACTCCGACACCCATTCCGGGTAGGCGCCGATATCGGCGATCACCGCCATCACCTTGCCGGGTTCGGCATCGATGGCAATCGTTTGGGTAGTCTTCTCAGCCACCTGACAGACGGTACCCTTCTCCCTGGCGCTCGGATACTCCCATCCTGGCATTTCGCCGCAGCCGCGCGAAGGAGAGACGCCCATGAGCCGTCTGGTGGCCAAGGTGCTCGGTGTGCACCAGAGCATCTACATCGCATCGAAAGGCTATCTGGGTCATCATGTTCCGGGGATGGCCCCCAGCCTGCTGTTGACCTCTATCGGCGCCAGGAGCGGAGCGCAGCGCATCAACTCGCTGACCTACGCAAAGGATGGCGACAATCTCGTCGTAGTGGCCTCGAACGGCGGCGCCCGGCGCAATCCCGCCTGGTATCACAACCTCAAGGCACATCCGGACGTACAGGTGCAGCTGGGCAGGCACAAGCGCCGCGTCCGGGCGAAGTCCCTGCTGCCTGGTGACACCGACTACGAGCGATTGTGGAAGTTAGCCGACACCAACAACTCTGGGCATTACAGCGCCTACCAGCGGGCAACTTCCCGTCCCATCCCGGTGATCGTGCTCGCCGCTACCTGATCAGGTCTGCGGCACCCGCGATTCGCCGATCGGCCGACTGGCCTCGAGCCGCTGCTTGAGTACGAAGGCGAACCGCTTCCCGGCAATGCGACGGGCATGATTGAGCTTGGTCAAATTCAGCTTGGCCACCTGTGCGGCGCTGGCGCCGGTGGGCTCAGCGTGCAGGAAGTAGTGCAGAATCGCGCCGTCCAGCGCGGGCTCGAGCCACACCTCCATCGTTCCGGTGACAGGCCCGGCAACCGTCCAGCGGATGCCCTTCTCGCCTCGTTCCTCGACGACGTTGAGCTGCAGATCAGGCCACCAACGGCGCCAATCCACGGGGTTGGAGATGGCGCGGCCGATATCCGCGGGATCTGCGGCGATAAAGGTCTGGTCGGCGACCTGAATGCTGTTCATCGCGGACAAGCTTAAGCCTCGCTGCCGAAGGAAATGCGGCAACGCCTTCGACGATCTCAAGGCCACGACTAGTCTGAGCCCGTGCGAGAGTTCAGCGTCCCTGCCCCGTTCACCGTCGAGGACAACGCGTCGGTTGTTCATGCCGTCTACGACTACGAGCGTGAAGACCCCAACCAGGCGGCATTCTCACGTCTCGTCGACGGCACCTGGACACCCGTCACCTACGCGGAGGCTGCGGCGCAGATCCGTGCGGTGGCCAATGGTCTGATCGCCAAGGGTGTGCTGCCCGGCGATCGTGTGGCGCTGATCTCGGCGACACGCTACGAGTGGACGATCATTGACTACGCGGTTCTCTCCATCGGCGCCATCACCGTGCCCATCTACGAGACTTCTTCGGCCGATCAGGTCCGGTGGGTACTGCAGGATTCTGCGGCGGTCGCGCTGTTCGTGGAATCCGATGCCCACGCCACGATCGCCGAAGGACTCGCGCCCGAACTGCCCAATCTGCGGACCGTCTTCCACATCGCCAGTTCGGGTGCGCCCGCGGCCCTCGACGAGCTCGCTGCAGCGGGTGCCGGCGTGGACCCCGCCGAGCTCACCGGCCGACTCGACGCCATCAAGGCAACGGATCCCGCGACGCTCATCTATACCTCGGGAACTACCGGACGCCCCAAGGGCTGCCAGCTCACCCACTCCAACCTGGTGTACGAAACCCGGGGTGCGCGTGCCGTTTTCCCCGACTACTTGCAGAAGGGCAGCAGAACGCTGATCTTTCTGCCGTTGGCTCACGTGTTGGCGCGCGGTATCGCGATGGCCTGCTTCCAGGCCAAGGTAAGTGTCGGTTTCACCAGCGATATCAAGACCCTGGTGCCGACGTTCGGGATCTTCAAGCCGACCTTCATCGTCTCGGTCCCGCGCATCTTCGAAAAGGTGTACAACACCGCTCGTCAGAACGCCCAGAACGACGGCAAGGGAAAGATTTTCGATGCCGCCGCCGATACCGCCGTCGAATACAGCCAGGCGCTGGACAACGGCGGCCCGGGCATCGTGTTGCGTGCCAAGCGTGCGGCCTTCGACAAGCTCGTGTACGGCAAGCTACGCGCGGCGCTCGGCGGTGAGTGCGTGGCATCGATCTCCGGCGGAGCCCCGCTGGGTGCCCGATTGGGGCACTTCTACCGCGGCGTCGGCCTGACCATCTACGAGGGCTACGGCCTCACCGAGACGACAGCGGCCTGCGCGGTGAATGTCATCGGCGGGCTCAAAATCGGCAGTGTCGGAAGGCCGTTGCCCGGTAATGCCGCCAAGATCGCCGAGGACGGTGAACTACTGGTGTCCGGTGGAGTCGTGTTCAGCGGGTACTGGAACAACGCGACCGCCACCAGCGAATCGATCCTGGACGGCTGGTTCCACACCGGCGACCTCGGTGCGATCGACGAGGACGGCTTCATCACGATCACCGGCCGCAAGAAGGAAATCATCGTCACCGCCGGCGGCAAGAACGTCGCACCGGCGGTGCTGGAGGATCAGCTGCGCGCTCACCCATTGATCAGTCAGGCGATGGCCGTCGGCGACAAGCAGCCGTTCATCGGCGCTCTCATCACGATCGACCCCGAGGCCATCGACGGCTGGAAGCAGCGCAACGGCAAGCCCGCCAGCGCCACCGTCGCCGATCTGGTCCAGGATCCCGACCTCCTCGCGGAGGTCGAGACCGCCGTGAAGGCAGCCAATCAGGTTGTGTCCCATGCCGAAGCCATCAAGAAGTTCCGGATCCTGCCGGTTGACTTCACCGAGGCCACCGGCGAGATGACGCCGACGCTCAAGGTGAAGCGCAACGTGGTTGCCGAGAAGTTCGCGGCGGACATCGACGCGATCTACTCGGGGGCACCCGAGTAGCGCAGTCGATACACGATAAAACTGGGTGAGTCGACGACATTCTGCAGCGCCGTGGGATACCGCAGGATTGCCTCCGGGGATGGCCGCGGTTCCACAATCCGTTCGACGACGAATCCGGCCTCGGCGAACGCGTCGACGACCTGCGCAAGTGGGCGTCTCCAAAAGTGCTGAGTCACCTGCACATCCGCTTTCGTCCAGCTATCGCTCACGAGCTGGCGCTGAAAGTATCCGTCGCGCTGATCGGGCAACGGGGCGCCGAAGGGGTGATCCAGCGAGATAACCGCCCAACCACCCGGGCGCAGAATCCGCGCGAAGGACGTGAGCGGCACCTGCCAGTCACGCAGATAGTGCAAGGCGAGCGAACATGTCATGCCGTCGAATGACTGCGGCTCGAAGGGCAGAGGTTCGGCCATATCCGCAACCATCAGGTTGGCCCGAGAGCCACAGCGCTGACGGGCTTGCTCAATCATCATCGGGCTGAGGTCCACGCCGGTGACGTCGGCGCCCTCGTCGAGAAGCCATGCGCACTGGGCACCCGAACCACATCCGACGTCCAAGACCGCCATGCCTTTCAGCGGACGCGGGACCAGCGACCTCAGCGCCGGCCGCTCCAGCAGTCCGTTGAAGGGCCCGTCATCGGTCGTCGCTGACCAGACAGGTGCCAGCCGGTCGTACACCTCGCGCGTGTGCCGCGCATGTTCTGCAGGGTCCACCCCTGGAGCTTAGGCGGAGCCGCTGACCAACTCGGCGAACCGGGCTGCGTGGTGGTCCCAGCGCCACTGTTCGGTCACCCAGGTGCGCCCCGCCGACCCCATCGCGGTGGCGCGCGCCGGCTCCGACAGGATCTGGACAAGCGCATCGGTGATCGCGGGCACCGATCTCCCATCTACGACGAATCCTGTCTCGCCGTCGCGCACGGTTTCCGGTGCGCCCCCGGAGTTTCCGGCGACCACCGGAACTCCGCAGGCCGACGCCTCCAGGAACACTATTCCCAGGCCCTCCACGTCGAGACCCGCCCCGCGCGTACGGCAAGGCATCGCGAAGACATCGCCCATCGCGTGATGGGCGGGGAGCTCTTCCCACGGCACACCGCCGGTGAACACCACATGCTCGTCGACGCCACACCGAGCGGCCAACGCACGCAACGGTTCCGCATACGGCCCGCCACCCACGATCACCAGCGCCGCGCCGTCCACGTGCTCGCGGATCGCCGGCAGCGCTTCGATCAGCATGTCCTGACCCTTGCGCGGAACGAGCCGGGAGACGCACACAATGGTCGGCCGATCGCCGAGCCCATAGCGCCGCCGCAGCTCTTCGCGTGCCCCCGGGTCCGGGCGGAATCTGCCGGTATCGACACCGGCAGGCAGATGTTCGAGTGCGGCCTGCGGACCGAATGCCGCGGCAAAGCGACCGCGTGTGTAGCGGCTGACATAGGTGATCACATCGGTGTTGTCCCCGATCTGCCGCAGCGCGGACCGCGCCACCGGAAGCATGGACCAGCCCACCTCGTGCCCATGCGTGCTGGCTGCTGTCATCGCGGCCCCTGCCGCCTTCGCCGCCGAGGACAACAACGCCAGCGGCGCGGCCGCGCCGAACCACACCACATCGGAGCGCTGCGATCTGATGAGGTCCACCATGCGCTGCCGGACACCGGGGCCCGGAAGCATCAGCGAGGTCGGGTGGCGCACCACCTGGTAATCGGCGGCGGCATCGTAACGCTCGCACCCTTTCCATCGCGGCGCGTAGACGGTCACCTCATGCGATCCGGCCAGCCGGATCACCAGCTCCTGCAGGTAGGACTGGATACCGCCGGGCCTGGGTGGAAAATCGTTGGTGACCAACAGAATCCGTCGTCGCTGGCCGCCAGGCTGAAAGGTCACAGCACCTACCGTACTGGGCCTACCGTAGTGGACGAGAGCCGAGCCAGCTCTGCCACTGCCGAACCAGCGTTGCCTCGTCGATGCCCAATGCCCGCTGGATCGCCGTGCCTTGCGGGCCTGGCGCACGATCGGCCCCGTAGCGGTACAGCTGCACAAGCTTGGGCTCACCGAAGGCCTCGGCTACGTATTGCGCCACCGACCAGGCCTCCTCGTACGCCTGTGTGCGGCGGGGCCCCGGACCGTCGATGTCCTCATCGGTGGGTAGGTGGTCCGGAACCCGGCCCGCCGCAAGGGAACTCGCCAACGTGGGCGCGGCGTTCCGGAACGGGGTGCCGCTACCGCGGCGCCCGTTGTAGTCGGCCACCCCCTCCACCAGCCACAGGGGCGCATGGTCGCCGGTGACCGTGCGGGCCGCAGCGTGGAAGAGCTCGTGGCGCAGCACCACACGGAACTGATCCGGCGGGAGTGCTGCCGAGCCGGGCGCGAAGACCACCCGCTGCCCCACGGCGACTCCGTTATCGACACGGTCGGCAACGGCGGCGGCGGCTATTCCGCCGGTGTGTTCGCCTCCGACAAGCGCCGCGAACTCGGCATCGGTCTGCGCCGCGATCAGCAGCACCCCCACGTGCCAGCGCGGGCCCCAAAACTCCGACAGCGATGCCAGCGCACCAGCCATCTCATCGACGAGTCGTGGCGCCACCGCCGAGCCGGGGTGCCCGAGCACCACCATGTCCCGGTCCCCTGCCCTCTTCCGCGTCTCCACGACCGGCGCGAACTGCCAGGGCACGGCGACCGCGCCGGCGTCGGACAACCGCCAGGCGTCATGGTCGCGCCGCACACCGACCGTGACGGGACGCCGGACAGCGACTTTGTCCACGCCGCTGACCGCGTAGACCAGAGCGGCGTCTAGTCTCCATTGCTGTTGCAAGGCAACAGGATCGGCCGGAATTTCGGCGGCCAGCCGGTACTCGAAGGTGTCCGTCTTCAGCCCCGAGAGATTCTCCTGCACCCGCCGCTGAGCCGCGATCAACCCGGGTCTGTCGGGTGCGAGCACGGCACGCAATGCCGTGTCGTCGTGGCTGCGCAACGCCTCGGAGTAGCGGGTCAGCAATGCCTGAATCGCTGTGCGCACATCGTCGGACGGTGCGACAGGGCGTGCTCGACAACCCCCGCAGAGAATCAACAGGACCACCGCGCAGAGCGATGCGCAGCGTGCTACTCCGGGCACACGTGGACGATGCCCGCGGCTCAGTAGCGGCGCGCGTTATAGATCGGGCCGGATGACGTGATCGGCGCGACCGCGACCGGAACACCATAGGTGGAGGCGTGCACCATCATGCCGTTGCCGACGTAGATGCCCGTGTGCGAGGCGTCCCCGTAGAAATTGATGACATCGCCTGGCTGCAGATCGCTCAATGCGACGGGTGTACCGCCACGTGCGAGCGCCTGGCTGGAGTGCGGCAGTGACACACCCTGCTGACCGTAGGCCCACATCACCAGACCCGAGCAGTCGAAGGCGTTGGGGCCAGAACCGCCCCACGAGTACGGCGCACCGATCCGGGTCAATGCCGCCGCGACGGCGTTCGCACCGACAGCGGAACCTCCACCGCCGATGGCGGCTTCCGGCGCGGGTGCCGCGGCGGCGGCCTGCATCAGCGGCTCGTCCGGGGCCTGGCCCGGCTCGCCGGCGGGCGGCGGGGGCACGGGCGCCGGTGCCAGCAACTGTGCCCGCTGGCCGGGGCTCAACGTGTTGTACTGCGATTTGACGACTGCGATCTGCACCTGCAGCTGACTCTGCTTGGCCTGCAGCGAAGCACGTACGTTCTTGGCCTGCTCGGCGGCCACCCGGGCCTGCTCGGCGGCGTCACGAGACCGCTGCTCGGCCTCGTCTGCCGAGGACTGCGCAGCGCGATAGCTGTCCATCCGGCCACGCATCTCGCTTCCCACCGTGCGCTGCACCGACAGCTGATCAATCAGGTTCTGCGGCGAGTTTGACGTCAGCACGGCGCCATAACCACTGGTGTTACCACCCATGTAGGCGGCGACCATTGCCTTGTTGACGTCGACTTGGTACGTGGACACCGCCATGCGTGCGGCCTTCGCAACGGCCTCATCGGCGAGGACTGCCTTTTCGGCATCGCGCTGAGCCGACAGTTTGGCGTCGAGATCGATCTTCGCCGAGTTAGCTGCCTCGGACGTCGCCTCGGCCTGGCGGGACAGCTCGTTGAGCTTCTTGACGGCATCGTTGTTGGGGTCGGCGGCCGCGGTCTGACCACCCGCAAATACCCCGCCGACCAGGGCGGCAGCAGTCATCGCGAGCATGACACGACGAAGAGGAGAGGGCGTCGATCGATCCGAGTGATTTCGAAGAAGACGCCCGACACTCACTGACTACATCCCTTTACTGCAATTTGATCGCCACGAACTACGGCGCCGATAGGTCTCAGACAGGTTACGAAATGGCATCGACATTGTCCACCGGAGTGTGGAACGACGTCAGTGTCGCGTAAACGTCAGTTCTCCTCCCCGTTCCCGGGGCGGGCCATCGTGTACCTCTTTCGAGTGTGCCCTATGCGACTCCCGCATCGGGCGTCTTCGCCGAATCAGGCGTGTCGTACGTGCGCTGAATCGGCACCAGACGCAGCCTGGGTGCCATCCCTGCCTCGGCCAGCACGGCCAGCGCGGCGCGTTCGTCGTCGGCGAGCGTCTGGGGCACCCCCAACAGCACGCTGACCACGCAGTCACCGCATCCCGGGCCACGCATCGCGCAATCGTCGCAATCGATGAGCATGGCTCCTCCTCTCCCATGAGTCGTTCTTTCGGGTTCAGGCGGACGGTAACCGCGCCCACCGACAACCAGGCGGTCCCTGGCACGCTGGCGGTATGACGGAGCAGCCGCAACCAGCACATACCGACCGCCGCCGGGCTGAGTCGTTTGGAGACTCCGCCGACGCCTATGACCGTCATCGCCCCCGCTATCCGCGGCCGCTGATCGACGAGCTGGTGTCCGGCGGGCCGATGCGCGCCCTGGATGTGGGCGCAGGCACCGGAATCGCCACCGCACAGCTGGCCGCGGCCGGCGCCGAGGTGCTGGCCGTCGAACCGGACGCGCGGATGGCACAGGTGGCGGCGGGCAAGGGCATCGCCGTCGAGGTCGCCACGTTCGAGGACTGGCAGCCGACGGGCCGAACATTCGATCTGGTGCTTTTCGCTCAGTCCTTCCACTGGGTGGAGCCCGCCGCCGCACTACCAAAGGTGTCGGCAATGCTCCGCCCCGGTGGCCGCCTCGCTCTGGTGTGGAACCGGATTGTGCCCACCAGACCGACCCAGACCGAGCTCGACACCGTCTACACCGATTACCTGGACACCACGAGGCGCCCCTCCATCAGCACCGAGGACACCGTCTCGCCGATCATCGAGAGATCGGGGTTTCACGTGCGGCACTCCCATTTCCTGGAGCGGCGACATTTCTCCACACAGGCGTACCTGGACATGGTCTTCACCTACTCCAATCACCTCACGCTCGATGTCTCCGCGCGCAGCGTCTTGCGGTCCCGGCTCGAGGAGAAGATCGGCGCCGGCGGCGTCGACACCACCAACGATGCGCTCGCCCTGATCTGCACCCCCGTGGCGTGAGCCCGATCTGTCGGTCCTGAGTTCTACGGTCACGACATGACGCAACTGACCTTCGACGAGGTGCACTCCTTGTCGGGGTCGTCGGCACAAGCCCTGCGTGACACCACCTTTGTCGTGGTGGACCTGGAGACGACCGGGGGCAGCGCGCACAACGATGCGATCACCGAGATCGGCGCGGTGAAGGTGCGGGGCGGCGAGGTGCTCGGGGAGCTGGCCACGCTGGTAGATCCGAAACGATCGCTGCCGCCACAGATCGTCCGTCTCACCGGCATCACCTCGGCGATGCTGGTGAACGCACCACCGATAGAACAGGTGCTTCCGATATTTCTCGAATTCGCACGCGGCGCAGTACTGGTCGCCCATAACGCCGGCTTCGATATCGGATTTCTCAAGGCAGCCGCGCGGCAATGCGGCATCGACTGGCCACAGCCCACGGTGCTGTGCACGGTCCGGCTGGCCCGCCGGGTGTTGTCGCGCGATGAGGCGCCGCGGGTCAGTCTGGGCGCGCTGGCTCAGCTGCTCGGCGCATCTACTACCCCGAATCACCGGGCACTTGATGACGCCCGGGCCACTGTCGATGTGCTGCATGCGCTGATCGGCCGGGTCGGCAACCAGGGCATCGACACCATGGGAGAGCTGCGACGGTACCGCACGCACGTGCCCAACGCGTTGCGCGACAAACGCTCTCTGGCCGACGGGATGCCTTATACCCCGGGCGTTTACCTGTTCCGTGGGCCGTCCGGCGAGGTGCTGTACGTGGGCACCGCGGTCAACCTGCACCGCCGCGTGCAGCAGTACTTCACCGGTGCAGACCCGCGCGGCCGAATGCGAGAGATGGTCACCATCGCCACCGCGGTGGACCACGTGACCTGTGCACACCCCCTGGAGGCGGCGGTGCGCGAGCTGCGGCTGTTGGGTGCGCACGCACCGCCGTACAACAGGAAGTCGCGATTCCCACACCGCTGGTGGTGGGTGGTGCTCACCGAGGAGCCATTCCCCCGTTTTGCCGTGGTCCGGACCACAAGCGGGCGCCCCATGCTCGGTCCCTTTCGCGCACGCGGCGACGCCGCGACCGCCGCGCTGGCGCTCGCCCGGTTCACCGGCGTGCGCACATGCGCCACACGCATCGGCGCCAACGGCCGGCACGGCCCCGTCTGCAACGGCCAGTCCTACCCGCACGACACCGCCTCTCCCTGCCCCGCCCCTGTCGGGGCGGACGCACGTGAATACCGGGACTCCCTCAGCCCGGCCCTCTCGGTTCTGGCCGGCACCGACGGGCAACCGCTGCACGCCATGTGCGACAAAGTGACCAGCCTGGGCGGTCTGCGGCGGTACGAAAGCGCTGCGCGACAACGCGATGCGACAGCCACTCTCATCGAGACACTGGCCCGCCAGCACCGCCTGCACGCCCTCTCGCGCATCGAGGAGCTGATCGCCGCACGCCCAGACGGTGACGGCGGATGGCATATCGCCGTGATGCGGCATGGTCAGCTGGCCGGTGCCGCGGTGGCCCGCCGGGGTGTCCCTCCCATGCCGGTGGTGGCGGCCGCCTCGGTGTCGGCCCAAGTGGTACTGCCGACCCCCGAACCGTTCAGCGGGGCCGCACCCGAGGAGACCGGGCTGATCACCCGCTGGCTGGCCGAACCCGGTGTACGCATCGTGTCCTCGACAGACGGCTACGCCGAGCCGACGGGATGTTCAGGACTCCTGCGGGATTGGGCAGCGACGGCACGCAGCGCACGCATCGCACACGCCGTCCACCGGGATGACTGGGGGATGGCCGAGCTGATCAGGCCCGGGCGTCCTGCTCCGTCCCAAGCCGTTGGCTGACGACGATCCACCGATCCAGCAGCGCGGCCGCTGCCCCCGAATCGATCGTGCTGGACACCCGCGCGAGCGCATTCTCCCAGGCCGGCAGCCATTGTGCATCGCTGGCCAGCCCGGCATGCGCCACCATGGCGCCCGCAGCGTTGAGCACCACCGCGTCGCGAACAGCCCCCGTTCCGCCGGCCAGGACCGCCCGGACCTCGGCGGCATTGAACTCCGGATCACCGCCTACCAGCTCGTCCAGCCGGGCACGCGCGAAACCGAACGCCGCCGGATCGAACCGCAGCTTGTCGACGGTGCCCGCCTGAACCCGCCAGATAGTGCTGGTTGTGGTGGTGGTCAGCTCATCGAGCCCGTCGTCACCGTGGACGACCAACACGCTGGACCCACGTCCGGCGAAGACCCCCGCCGTCACCTCGGCCAGGTCCGCGAACGCACAGCCGATCAGACCGGCCCGCGGGTGGGCGGGATTCGTAAGCGGCCCAAGCAAATTGAATACGGTGGGGACACCGATCTCGCGGCGCACCGCGGAGGCGTGCCGGTACGACGGGTGAAAATGTGGTGCGAAACAGAATCCGATTCCCACCTCGGCGAGACTGCGCGTCACCTGCTCGGGCCCCAGGTCGATGCGTACCCCCAGCGCCTCCAGCGTGTCGGCGCCACCGGCCAGCGAGGACGCGGCCCGGTTGCCATGCTTGACCACCGGCACCCCGCACGCCGCCACCACGATGGAGGCCATGGTGGAGAGGTTTACCGTATTCGCGCCATCGCCCCCAGTACCGACGATGTCCACGGCGTTAGCGCCGATTCGTTCGCCCGAGGGAAATCCGATCGCGTGCGAGAGCATGGTGTCGGCCAGCTCCCCGACTTCATCGGAGGTCGGGCGCTTCATCCGCATCGCCACCCCGAAGGCCGCGATCTGGGCGGGGGTGGCGATGCCGGTCATAATCTGGTCCATGGCCCAGGCCGCCTGACCCGCCGACAGATCGCGACGGTTGGTCAGCTCCCCCAATACCAGGGGCCAGGAATGTTCGGGCACGCCGCAAATGGTCCCATGGACACAACGCGGACAACAAAGGACCAAATGCCTTCCGGGCACGGTGCGACACGCCGGGGCATGGACCGTCGGCACCACTCTCGTCAGAGGCCACACAGGTTGTGGGGAGTCGGTCACAAATCAATGTCGGACCCGGGTGGCTCTCGACAACTACAAAGCGTCATACTTACGGCGTGACGACCGCAGCAGCCCCAGGATCGCCGGCGGGAACCGCCATTACCCAGCGGGTTCATTCACTGAACCGGCCCAACATGGTGAGTGTTGGCACCATTGTGTGGCTTTCCAGTGAGTTGATGTTCTTTGCTGGACTCTTCGCGTTCTACTTCACCGCCCGGGCCCAGTCCGGTGGTAACTGGCCGCCGGAGCCCACCGAGCTGAACCTTGGTCTTGCCATCCCCGTCACCGCAGTGCTCGTCGCCTCGTCCTTCACCTGTCAGATGGGTGTGTTCGCCGCAGAACGCGGCGATGTCTTCGGGCTGCGCCGCTGGTACATCATCACGCTCATCATGGGCACCTTCTTCGTCCTCGGCCAGGGCTACGAGTACATCAACCTCGTGCACGAGGGCACCACCATCGCCGGCAGCGCCTACGGCTCAACTTTCTACTTGGCCACCGGCTTCCACGGTCTACACGTTATCGGTGGCCTTGTCGCCTTCATCTATCTGCTGGTTCGCACCCGGATGAGCAAGTTCACACCAGCCCAGGCAACCTCCGCGATCGTCGTGTCCTACTACTGGCACTTCGTCGACATCGTGTGGATCGCATTGTTCGCCACCATCTACTTCGTCCGATGAACCAGCCCAACTCGGTGAAGGGAGCGCCACAGTTGAGCGTGGAGCCCGTAAACAACACAGCCGCCAAGACTCGCGCGCGCCGCAAGTTCCGCCGTCGTATCTCGGCAGGTTTGCTGCTGCTGATAGCGCTGGTGGTGGCCGGCGGCCTGGCCTCTACCTTCACGCCCACCCCGCAGGTCGCGGTGGCCGACGAAGACAAGTCGGCGCTGCTGCGCACCGGCAAGCAGCTGTATGAGACCTCGTGCATCACCTGCCACGGCGCCAACCTGCAGGGTGTGCCCGACCGTGGCCCTAGCCTCATCGGCGTGGGCGACGCGGCCGTCTACTTCCAGGTCTCCACCGGCCGGATGCCGGCCATGCGCAACGAGGCTCAGGCCCAGCGCAAGGATCCGATCTTCGACGAGGAGCAGACCGACGCCCTCGGTGCGTACATCCAGGCCAACGGCGGCGGACCCCAGGTCATCCGTGACGGCGACGGCGCGATTGCGCAAGAGTCGTTGCGCGGCAATAACGTCGCCCGCGGCGGTGACCTGTTCCGGTTGAACTGCGCGTCCTGCCACAACTTCACCGGCCGCGGCGGGGCCCTCTCGTCGGGCAAGTTCGCTCCCGAACTCGATCCGGCCAATGAGCAGCAGATCTACACCGCCATGCTGACCGGCCCGCAGAACATGCCCAAGTTCTCGGATCGGCAGCTGACCCTCGACGAGAAGAAGGACATCGTCGCCTACGTCCGCGCCTCAAGTGAAACACCGGACCCCGGCGGGTACGGGCTCGGCGGCTTCGGACCGACCTCCGAGGGCATGGCCATCTGGATCATCGGCATCGTCGCCGCCATTGCCGCGGCACTGTGGATTGGAGCGCGCGCGTGAGTGGCGATCCCAAAGTAGAGATTCCCGGCGACGAGCAGCTCGCGGCCATGAGCCGTGATGAGCTGGTCAAGCTCGGCACCAACCTCGACGGTGTCGAGATCGTCTACCGCGAACCGCGCTGGCCCGTTGAGGGCACCAAGGCCGAGAAGCGCGCCGAGCGTCTTATCGCGCTGTGGTTCGCCCTCGGCGGCGTGTTCGGCCTGGCCCTGCTCGGGGTATTCCTGTTTTGGCCCTGGGAGTACAAGCCGTTCGGCGATCCGGGTAATGCGGCGTACAACCTCGCGACCCCGCTGTACGGCCTGACACTGGGTCTGTCGGTGCTGTCGCTGGGTATCGGCGCGGTGCTGTACACCAAGAAGTTCATCCCTCAGGAAATCTCGATCCAGGATCGCCACGACGGCCCGGGATCGTCCGAGGTAGATCGCAAAACCATCGTCGCGCAGCTACAGGACACCCTGGAGACCTCGACGCTCCCCCGCCGCAAGATGATCGTGCGGGCACTGGGCTTCGGTGTCGGCGCCATGGGGGCCGGCACCGCCGTCGCCTTCATCGGCGGCATGATCAAAAATCCCTGGGCGCGTGTGGTTCCCACCGCCAACGGCAAGCAGCCGGTGCTGCTCACCAGTGGATGGACACCGCGCTACCACGGCGAGACCATCTACCTGGGCCGAGCCGTAGGCAGCAGCTCCAATTTGCTGCTCAAGGTCCGTCCCGAGGACATCGACGCCGGTGGCATGGAGACCGTGTTCCCGTGGCGTGAGTCCGATGGTGACGGCACCACCGTCGAATCGCACGAGAAGCTGGCGGAGATCCAGATGGGCATCCGTAACCCCGTGATGCTGATCCGAGTGCGCCCGACCGACATGCCCAAAGTGGTCAAGCGCAAGGGACAAGAGAATTTCAACTACGGTGATCTGTTCGCGTTCACCAAGATCTGCTCGCACCTCGGTTGCCCCACGTCACTGTTTGAGCAGCAGACCTACCGGATCCTGTGCCCGTGCCACCAGTCGCAGTTCGACGCACTGCACTTCGCTAAGCCCATCTTCGGGCCGGCCGCCCGTGCACTGGCACAGCTGCCCATCACCGTCGACAAGGACGGATACCTCGTCGCCAACGGCGACTTCGTCGAGCCCGTCGGACCCGCATTCTGGGAGCGCAAATCATGAGCGAAACAGCCCAAAAGCCGTCACGCGCAGCCAAGCAAGCTGAGGCGATGGACTCTCGGTATCACCTCGCCGCCGGGATGAAGCGGCAGATCAACAAGGTCTTCCCCACGCACTGGTCGTTCATGCTCGGTGAGATCGCGCTGTACAGCTTCATCATCCTGCTGCTCTCGGGTGTGTACCTGACGCTGTTCTTCGACCCATCCATGTCGGAAGTCACCTACAACGGCGTCTACCAGCCGCTGCGCGGTGTGCAGATGTCCAAGGCCTACGAAACCACCCTGAACATCAGCTTCGAGGTGCGCGGTGGCCTCTTCGTGCGACAGATCCACCACTGGGCGGCGCTGATGTTCGCGGCCTCGATCATGGTGCACATGGCGCGCATCTTCTTCACCGGCGCATTCCGGCGGCCCCGCGAGGCCAACTGGGTGATCGGCTCGCTGCTATTCATCCTGGCGATGTTCGAAGGATTCTTCGGGTACTCGCTGCCCGACGACCTGCTCTCCGGCACCGGTATCCGCGCGGCGCTTTCCGGCATCACCATGGGTCTTCCGGTTATCGGGACCTGGATGCACTGGGCGCTGTTCGGCGGCGACTTCCCGGGCGGGATCCTGATACCCCGTCTTTACGCCATGCACATCCTGCTGATCCCCGCGATCATCCTGGCCCTCATCGGCGTGCACCTGGCGCTGGTCTGGTACCAGAAGCACACCCAGTTCCCCGGTCCGGGCGCCACCGAAAAGAACGTGGTCGGCGTGCGCATCCTCCCGGTGTTCGCCCTCAAGGGCGGAGCGTTCTTCGCCTTCACCACGGCCATCCTGGCGCTGATGAGTGGTCTGCTGCAGATCAACCCGATCTGGGTACTGGGCCCCTACAAGCCCTCGCAGATCTCTGCAGGTAGCCAGCCCGACTTCTACATGATGTGGACCGACGGGCTCCTGCGCATCATCCCGGCCTGGGAGATCTACCCATTTGGCCACACCATTCCCCAGGCGGTATGGGTGGCCGTCGGTATGGGTGTGGTGTTCGGCTTGCTCGTGATGTACCCGTTCATCGAGAAGAAGCTCACCGGCGACGATGCCCATCACAACCTGCTGCAGCGTCCGCGTGATGCTCCGGTACGCACGGCCATTGGAGCGGCGGCGATCTCGCTGTACATGCTCTTCACGCTGATGTGCATGAACGACATCATCGCGCTGAAGTTCCACATCTCGCTGAACGCGACAACATGGATCGGCCGCATCGGCGCGCTCATCCTGCCGGCCATCGTGTACTACCTCGCCTACCGGTGGGCCATCGGCCTGCAACGCAGCGACCGCGCAGTCCTGGAACACGGCATCGAGACCGGCATCATCAAACGGCTGCCGCACGGCGAATACATCGAGATCCACCAGCCGCTGGCCGGAGTCGACGAGCACGGCCACGCCATCCCGCTGGAATACCAGGGCGCGGCGGTACCTCAGCGCATGAACAAGCTCGGATCGGCCGGCGCACCCGGCACCGGCTCGTTCCTGTTCGCCGACCCCGCCGACGAGCAAGCCGCACTGGTGGAGGCCGAACACGAGGCGCATCACAAGTCGCTGCTCGCTCTCAAGGAGTACCAGGACGGCGAGCCGTCGACGAACGGCCACGGCCACTAGAAGTCAGATCGACGATTGGGCCCCGCACGCGAAAGCGTGCGGGGCCCAATGTTTTACCCTGGCTGTATGCAGGAGATGACTCGCGAGCAATGGTGGGCCTTCGCTACCGAGGGCACCCGCACCGGAATGCTCGGCCTGGTCCGGGCCAACGGCGCACCCATCGTGACGCCGGTGTGGTTCCTGCTCCACGAGGGCTCCGACGGCGACGAGCTGATCTTCACGACGGGTACGGAAACCTTGAAGGGCAAGGCCATTCGGCGAGACCCGCGCATCTCACTGGCGGTCGACGACCAGCGACCGCCGTACTCCTACGTCCAGTTCTCGGCGGAGGCGCGGCTGACCGACGATCTCGACGAGATGCTCGAATGGGCGACCAGGATCGGTGGACGCTACATGGGAGCCGCGCTGGCCGAGGATTTCGGCCGCCGCAACGCGGTTCCGGAAGAATCACTCGTGCGGGCCACCATCACGAAAGTCGTTGCCCGCGCCGGGATCGCCGACTTCTAGCGGTCGAACTAATGCGTATCCGGCGACCCTGACGCGCCGAGCTCACGCAGCTTCTTGAGCGTCAGCCACGGAATTGCCCCCATCGCGCAGGTGATCACTCCGCCGAGCACAAACGCGACAAGGGCGGCGGTCTCGCTTTCCACCGCCAGCAGATAGGTACCCGTGACCACAGCAAGCAGTGCCAGACCGATCGCACCGGCGATCCCCACCGTGGCCCGCAGCCACAGCCGGTCGACCGCTGCCGACTTCGACGCCGACTCGGCGGCGGCCCGATACGCCGGCGATCCGGGGCCCGTGTAGTCCTTCGGAACGTGGCTCACGGGGTCCACGAGACCGCCGAACGTCTTGAGCTTCTCGGTCGAGGCTTCCGCCGGAGGCGGACCCGACGGCACGCTGCCCGCGCCGGAGGCACTGGCGCCCTTGGATTTAGGCGCGGCTTTCGATGCACCACGCGACGGACGCCGGGCCGCCGTTTTGCGGGCGCGCAAAAGCAGCGGCACGGCGCCGATGATGACGGCCAGCGACACCCCGATGACGATGTAGATCCCCAAAGAGGTGCCACCGGACCCCTCCGAGCTCTCCCCCATTCCGGTCATCACGACAATGGCGCCGACCAGCATCCCGACAAACGCCAGCCAGATCACGGCACACAACCCGATCAGCATCCGGTCGACGGACTCCGGCGAGGATCGCCGCACCGGACCGGCAAGTGCCTCCAGTGGCTTGGCCCATCGACCTGCTGGCATCAGCAGGTTGCCTGCGCCGAATTGTTGTTGTTGGCGGACAGAACCTGGCCATCGCTGGTGGTGATCGTGCAATTGAGCTGGCTCAAGCGCAGGAAGCTGCTCGCCGATACCGAACCGATCTCGGAGTTCGAGATCGGGGTGACGGTGATCGACCACGGGATGTACACGTTCGGGTTCACCCGTGTGCGCCCGGAGCCGTCGGTCCAGGTGATCGAGATGCGATCGAGAGGAGCCTTCGAACCCGTCACCGAGTACGTGATCTGTCGCGGCCCGGCCGGAGTCGTGGTCGTCGGCGGCGGAGGCGGCGGTGTCGTGGTGGTCGTCACCGGCGGCGGGGCCTCATGCGTCGTCACCGGCGGAGGAGGAGGCGGCGGCGGTTCCACTGTCACCGTCTCGGTCACCGGCGGCGGAGGTGGTGGAGGAGGCGGAGGTTCGGTGGTGGGCGGCGGGGGCGGAGGTGGAGGCGGCTCCGTGGTGGTCGTGATGATCTCGTTCCACGGCGTCGTGCTCGGGGTCGGCGTGACCGAGGTGCTCTTGGCAGCACCGGTCGTCTCGTCTGAGCGCCCAGCTACCAGCAGCGCGACGGAGGCGACCAGAGTGATCGCGGCGATGATCGCCGCCACCCCGACGACCCACGGCCACCGCGGCGGAGGCGGCTCCTCGCCGTCGACCAGCTGGGTGTCGTATTCGTCGTACGGCACGTACGGACTGGTGAATTGCTCGGATTCGGGTGCCGAATACGCCTGAGAATGAAACGCGGCAGAATCCGCCCCGGAAGAGTCAGCAGCCGCGGCGTCCGCATTCGGACCATCCAGATCCGGAACTTCCCCGGGAGTCCCCGACCCTGGGTTGTCCGTCCCACTCATCTACACAAGTTCCTTTTCGTCACTTCCCGCTCCCCGGCGGGCCACCTGCCTGAGGGGCCATGGCAACGATAGCCAAAGCGGTCCGGGGCGACGAAACCCGAGGGCCGTAAAAACCAAACTGACCACCGGATTGTTATCGAAAACGTGAGAGTGCACACGGAGACGTCACACCAGCCACGGAAGTCTCGCCGCAAAGTAAGAGCGCTGCCGTGAGACGCGGGGCGAAACGCGAGATGAGCTAGTGCTTCTCCGGTCCGACGTGGTATTCGAAGACCAGCCCGGCCACCGCGCTGAGCACGAATACCGCACCGGCGGCAATCAGCCACGGCAGCCACAGCGCCACACCTACAGCGGTGGTGGCGGCGGCCAGCGCGATCATGATCGGCCACCAGCTGTGCGGGCTGTAGAAGCCCAGTTCTCCGGCGCCGTCGGCGACCTCGGCGTCCTCGTAATCCTCGGGCCGGGTGTCCAGACGCCGGGCCACGAAGCGGAAGAACGTCGAGATGATCAGCGACAAACCTGTGGTCATCACCATGGCGGTGGTCCCCGCCCACTCCACACCGCCGTTGGCGTACATGGCGGTGAGCACCGCGTAGACCACGGTGGCCAAGGCGAAGAATCCGGTGAGGATTTCGAAGAGTCGGGCTTCGATATGCATGCTGCGCTCCTACCTTTCCCGCTGCCTAGTTCTTCGCCGCGTTGTTATCCGCCGGCGCGAGCTCGCCGCGGCGGCCGTCGAACGGCCTGGTGGTAATCGAGACCGGCGACTGTCCGATCGACGCCAGCGCCTCGGCGTTGGTCTTCCCCGCCTTGCGCGCTTCCAGATAGAACTTGAAGTCATTGGGGCTCACCACACGCAGCTCGAAGGCCATCATCGAGTGGTAGGTGCCGCACATCTCGACGCAGCGGCCCACGAATGCGCCTTCCTTCAAGATCTTGCTGACCTGGAAGACATTGTCGGAGTTATTGGCCTTGGGCTCGGGCATCACGTCGCGTGTGAACAAGAACGGGACCACCCGGAACGAGTGGATGACATCGGCCGAGGCCAGCTGGAACTCGACGCTCTTGCCGCTGGGCAGTACCAGCACCGGGATCTCCGCAGAGGTTCCGACGGTCTCGATCTTGTCGAAGTTCAGGTAGGTGCGGTCCTCACGGTTCAGGCCGCGCACCGGGCCGACGATCTCCTTGCCGTGCGCGTCCTTGCCCTCGGGCTTGGAGCTCATGGCCTTCTTGCGCTCCGGATCGGCGCCCTCGTAGTTGAGGCTGCCGTCCTTGAACGCGACCTTCTGGTAGCCGAACTTCCAGTTCCACTGGAAGGCGGTCACATCGACGACGACCTCGGGGTTCGGGTCCTTGTGCATGACCTTGTTCTGCACCACGACGGTGAAGTAAAAGAGCACCGCGATGATCAGGAAGGGCACCACCGTCAGGATCAGCTCCAGCGGCAGGTTGTATCCGAACTGGCGCGGGAACTCGGTGTCGCCCGGCTTGTGCCGGTGGAACGCGACGGTCCAGAAGGTAAGGCCCCACACGATGACGCCGACGACCAGCGAGGCGACGACCGCCCAGGTCCACAACGGGGCCATGTAGTCGTGGGCCTCCGGGGTGATGCCCTCGGGCCACCCGAACCGCAGCACTTCTTGGACGCTACAACCGCTGAGCAGGAAGCTCGCCGCGCCCAACAGCACCACAGTGGCCAGCAGGGACGGCCGTGAGCCGGACCGTGACGTCACGTTTTAAGCCTCCTGTTTCGGTACAGAATCCATCGCTGACCAGTGGCAGCAATCGAATACTACGCAGCGTAGACCACGCGGTCGCATCAGGGCCGCGACGGGGCCGGTGTCGGGACCTAGGTCCTGGGCCAGGCCCCCCGATGCTGCATACTTGGCCGGGTGTGTGGACTGGTGGCGTGGCTGGGACCGCCCGGTTCGTCCCTCGAATCTCATAGCCCTGCGGTGGACGCGGCGATGGTGCATATGCGCCATCGCGGGCCCGATGAACCGGGCATCTGGCACCAGGAGAATGTGCTCTTCGGCTTCAACCGGCTCTCGATCATCGACATCGCGCATTCACATCAGCCACTGCGTTGGGGCCCATCGGAGGCGCCCGACCGCTACGTGCTGGTCTTCAACGGCGAGATCTACAACTACTTGGAGCTGAGGGAAGCGCTCCGGTCCGATTACGGCGCGGTTTTCGCCACCGAAGGCGACGGCGAGGCGATCCTGGCGGCCTATCACTTCTGGGGTCCGGATGCGCTGCACCGGCTGCGCGGCATGTTCGCCTTTGCGATCTGGGACACGGTCGAACGCGAGCTGTTCTGCGCACGAGATCCTTTCGGCATCAAACCGCTGTTCATGGCGACCGGCCCGGGTGGCACCGCACTGGGCAGTGAGAAGAAATGCCTGCTAGATCTGGTGGAACAGCTCGGCATCAACACCGAGCTGGACCTACGGGCACTGCAGCACTACACGACGTTGCAGTACGTTCCGGAGCCCGAGAGCCTGCACACCGAGATCCGTCGCCTGGAGTCCGGTTCGTACGCCCGCATCGCCCCCGGCCAGGAACCACGCGTCACGCGCTACTTCCCGGCCCGGTTCACCGTGACGCCGTTCACCCGCGCGACCCGCCAGTCCCGGTACGACGAGATCACCGAGGTGCTCTCCGATTCCGTGGCCAAGCACATGCGGGCCGACGTCACGGTGGGATCGTTCCTGTCCGGTGGTATCGATTCGACGGCCATCGCCGCGCTGGCGATCCGGCACAACCCGAAACTCATCACCTTCACGACTGGCTTTGAGCGGCAAGGCTATTCCGAGGTCGACGTGGCGGTGGAGTCAGCCAAGGCGATCGGCGCCCGGCATGTCGTCAAGGTGGTCAGCCAGGAGGAGTTCGTTTCCGCACTGCCCGAGATCGTCTGGTACCTGGACGATCCGGTGGCGGACCCGTCCCTGGTGCCCTTGTTCTTCGTGGCCCGGGAGGCCCGTAAGCACGTCAAGGTGGTGCTCTCCGGCGAGGGTGCCGACGAACTCTTCGGCGGATACACCATCTACCGGGAGCCCTTGTCACTCAAGCCTTTCGAATACCTACCCGCCGCGCTGCGACGTGGCGCGGCGCGGCTGTCCGCCGCGATTCCGGATGGCGTGCGCGGCAAGAGCCTGCTGCAACGCGGGTCGATGACACTGGAACAGCGCTACTACGGGAACGCTCGCAGCTTCGACGACGAACAGCTGCGCGCGGTGCTCCCCCACTATCGCCCGGAGTGGGGCCACCAGGACGTCACCGCGGCCCTCTACGAGCGCTGTGCCGGCTGGGATCCGGTGGCGCGCATGCAGTATGTGGATCTGTTCACCTGGCTGCGCGGCGACATTCTGGTCAAGGCCGACAAGATGACGATGGCGAACTCGCTGGAACTGCGGGTGCCATTCCTTGACCCCGAGGTGTTCAAGGTGGCCTCGCAGCTGCCGTACCGCGAGAAGATCACGCGCGAGACGACCAAGTACGCGCTGCGCAAGGCACTGGAACCCATTGTGCCGGCGCATGTTCTACACCGGACCAAACTCGGTTTCCCCGTGCCCATCCGACACTGGTTCGTCGACGGGCTACTGCACGATTGGGCACGCGAGATG
Source organism: Mycobacterium sp. NGS15 (assembly GCF_059813245.1). Taxonomy (NCBI): domain Bacteria; kingdom Bacillati; phylum Actinomycetota; class Actinomycetes; order Mycobacteriales; family Mycobacteriaceae; genus Mycobacterium; species Mycobacterium sp. NGS15. Next base: position 284,887 of record NZ_JCALEF010000007.1, read on the forward strand.
CTGGCGACCACGCAGGCTGGACACCTGATCGATGTGCCGGCCGTCGGCCGGATGCTCACCGAGCACACCGCCGGAGTCAGCGATCACAGCCGCAGGCTGTGGACGGTGCTGATCTTCATGCTGTGGCATGCGATCTTCGTGGAGCAGTCGGTGCGGCCGAACATCCAGGAGCCGCACTACCCGGTGCAGCTCTAGAGAGCGGCACCGATCTCGTCGGCAGCTTCCTGGCCGTACGCATCGGCAAGGCGAGCCCGCGCATCGTCGCGCTCCCATACCCATTCCTGGGTGCCGACAGTCTCCAGAACTAGCGTTGCCACAAGCGATCCCAACTGTGCCGAACGCTCCAGGTTCAGGCCGGCGCTACGACCGGTGAGGAATCCGGCACGCCACGCGTCGCCGACACCGGTCGGGTCGACCTGTCCCTTCTCCGGGACCACGCCCACCTTGAGGGACGTGCCGTCCTTCTCGACGATCTCGACGCCGTTGGGGCCAAGGGTGGTGACCCGCAGCTCGACGCGCTCGCGCACGTCTGCCTCGGTCCACCCGGTCTTGGACAGCAGCAGATCCCACTCATAGTCATTGGTAAAGAGGTATGTGGCGCCACCGACGAGTTCACGTGCCTGCTCGCCGGAGAGCCGGGCCAGCTGCTGCGACGGGTCGGCTGCGAACGGCAACCCCAGGCTGCGACATTCCTCGGTGTGCCGGAACATGGCGTCGGGGTCGTTGGCCCCGACGATCACCAATTCCGGTGTCCCGATGCGCGATACGACGTCGGCAAGCGAGATGTCGCGGGCTTCGGACATGGCACCCGGGTAGAAGGACGCGATCTGTGCCATGTCCTGATCCGTCGTGCATACGAAACGCGCGGTGTGAGCGGTCTCGGAGATCAACACGGCGTCGCAGTTCACGCCATGGCCCTCAAGCCAGGATCGGTACTCGGCGAAGTCCGCACCCACGGCACCCACCAGTGCGGGCTTGCCACCGAGCACGCCGATGGCGAACGCGATGTTCCCTGCGACACCACCGCGACGAATTTCCAGATCGTCCACCAGAAAGCTGAGGGACACCTTCTGCAGATGCTCGACCAACAGCTGTTCGGAGAACTTCCCCGGGAAGCTCATGAGGTGGTCGGTCGCAATGGATCCGGTGACGATGATGGACACGCGGGAGACCCTTCGTAGGATTCGGGCAGATTGGGCACGTCGAGAGACAACTCCCAGAAGCTTACCTAACGTAACTGTTCGAGCAGTTGGGTCCGATTGCTAGCCTGGACGAATGGCTGAACCAGGTTATTCGACGGTGCCCTACCCTGGTTTACCGCCCATGCCGCCTCCGGTCGACTACCCCGAGCGCAAGCGCAAGGTGCCCGCGTGGCTCGCACCGACCGCCGTGGCAGCGGCGCTCGTGGTGCTGGCACTGCTCCTCGGATTTCTGACCAACAATTCGGGGGTATCCCACCGGCCCAGTGAGGCGAAGATCGAGCAGACCATCCAGGGCTACCTGGATGCGATGGCCAAGCTCGACATCGAGACGCTGGCGCGCAACGCCGGCTGCGGCCTGTACGACGCGGTGCGGGACAAGGACACCGACGACACGATCGTGCGTGCCAACGCCCAACAGTTCGTGGCCACATTCGGCACGGCGACGGTGAAGTCGATCGACAAGGTCGTCTACTTCTCCCAGTACCAACTCAAGGTGTTGTTCACCGCGACGAGTCAGAAGCGGAAGGATGCCCCGCAGGGACAGGCCGAGCTACTGATCAACGAGGACAAGATCTACGTCTGCTCCGCATACATGCGCGGCGGGAACGCGTTCTGATCAGTTGAAGGAATCGCCGCAGGCGCAGGAGCCGGTGGCGTTCGGGTTGTCGATCGTGAAGCCCTGCTTCTCGATGGTGTCGACGAAGTCGATCGAGGCACCCTGGATGTACGGAGCGCTCATCCGGTCCACGGTGAGCTTCACACCGTCGAACTCGGAGACGAGGTCTCCGTCCAGAGTGCGGTCATCGAAGAACAGCTGGTACCGCAAACCCGCGCAGCCACCGGGCTGGACGGCGATGCGCAGCGACAGGTCGTCACGGCCTTCTTGGTCCAGCAGCGCCTTGGCCTTGATGGCGGCAGCATCGGTCAAGACGGCCCCATGGGTTTCTTCGGTGGTGGTGGCGGTCGATTCGTCTTGGACAGTCATGTGGGATCTCCCCTGCGTCGAAGCTCTCGGGTGGACGTCCGTGTCGGAAACGTCTAGTGACCTCAACGGTACCTCGTCTGCGGCTATTCCTACATCTATGCCCTAGCCGATCTACGCCCTAGCCAGGTGACCAGTCGCGTGCGACCCGTGCCGTCAGGCCGGCCAGCTGGCCGGCGGCGTCCTCCATGGCCAACTGCACCGACCCGGCGAACTGGACGATCGATTCGGCCCGCGCGATACCCGCCTGCCGGTACTCACTGGCCGTCAGCGCCACCTGCCCGGCCAGCACCAGCACCCGGGTGCCGGATGTCGCGGCGCGGCTCGCCACCGCGCCGGCCACCTTGCCGTGCAGGGTTTGGTCGTCGAACTTACCTTCGCCGGTGATCACCAGCTCGGCCCGCGCGATCGCCGCATCGAGGCCAGTGTGCTCGGCGACGATGCGCGCCCCCGATTCACGACGCCCGCCGAGGGCCAGTAGCGCCGCCCCGATCCCGCCCGCGGCGCCCGCTCCGGCCAGATCGCGCACGGAACGACCGGTTCCGGCCTCCAACTCGGTGACCCACCCGGTAAGCCTTGCCTCCAGGCGGGTGACGGTGTCCTGGTCGGCTCCCTTCTGCGGGCCGAACACCGCCGCCGCACCGTTGGCGCCGAGCAGCGGATGCTCGACATCGCTGGCCACCACCAATTCCGTTGTGGCCAGGCGCAGCCGGGCCTCGCCGATCCCACCGAGCCCCTCGATGAGCCCGGCACCCCCGTCCGTACAGCTGCTGCCACCCAGACCGACCACGATCCGGGTCGCGCCACCATCGAGAGCCGCGCCGATCAGCTGCCCAACCCCGGTGCTGTGGGCTCGCCAGGCGGTATCGGTGGACGGCGCACACCGAAGCAGCGGCAGTCCGCAGGCCTGTGCGCATTCGATGTAGGCGGTCGTTGCATCAAGCAGCCACCCGGCGTCGACGTCGTCGTCCAGAGGCCCGCGCACACGCACCACCTGCCGGTGCGCCGAGGGCAGCTGCGCGGCCAGCACGTCGACGAAGCCGGGGCCCCCATCGGATTGCGGGCTGAGGGTGAGAATGTCGTCGGGACGAGCCCGCCTCCAGCCGTCCGCGACGGCGGTCGCCGCCTCGGTGGCGGTGAGGGTGTCTCCGAAGCTGTCGGGCGCCACCAGAATCTGACTCATTCGCGCAGGATAATCTGGGGTTGTGAATCTGCTCGGCCGAAAGAAATCCACCTCCGAAAACGGCACCGTTGGCGCTGCGGACGCGTCCGTGTCACCGTCCGGTGAGACGGACGTCACATCACCGGCGCAGGCCGGGAAGGGCCGCCCCACCCCCAAGCGGGACAGCGGCAAGCGTCGTGGGCCCGTCGCCCCGGCGCCCTTGACCAGCGCCGAGGCCCGGCAGCGTCGCAAGTCCCTGCGCGGACCGAAACTGTCGCGTGCGGAACGCAAGATCGAGAACGCCGAGCGGCGCGCCCGGATGGCCGACAGTCGCGAAAAGATGATGGCCGGAGACGAGTCGTATCTGCTGCCCCGGGACAAGGGCCCGGTGCGCGCATTCGCCCGCGACATCGTCGACTCGCGGCGCAATGTGCTGGGGCTGTTCATGCCCCTGGCGCTGTTCCTGATCTTCTCCATGTTCGCGGTGCCGTCCGTCCAGGTTCAGATGTGGATGACCCCGGCGATGCTCGTTCTCATGATCGTCATGATCGTGGACGGAGTCTTCGTCGGCAGGCTCGTGAACAAGCGCGTGTCGGAACGCTTCCCGGCCACCGACGAGGGTGGCTTCAAACTCGGCTGGTACGCGGCGAGCCGCGCATCGCAGCTGCGCAGGATGCGCGCACCGCGTCCCCGGGTGAACCGCGGCGAGCCGGTCTAGCCTCAGTGGCTACCACGCTGGTTCTTGGCGGAATTCGTTCAGGAAAGTCGCATTTCGCGGAGTCTCTGCTGCCCGCCGCAGGACCCGTGCGATACCTGGCAACCGGATCGTCTGCCCGCGGGGACACGGCATGGGCGCACAGAGTTGCCGCACACCGGTCTCGGCGCCCCGATCACTGGACCACGGCCGAGACCACGGATATCGCGGATGAGCTGCGCACGGGTGATGCGGTGCCGACACTCATCGATGATCTCGGGGGTTGGCTGACCGCGATGCTGGACAGCCGCGGCGCGTGGGACCGTGGCGGTGAGGTCGTCACCGCCGATATCGGCGCGCTGGTCGATGCGATCGATGTCTTCCCCAACGACCTGGTGATCGTGAGCCCGGAGGTCGGGTTGGCCATCGTGCCCGCCACCGCATCCGGGCGGCTGTTCGCCGATCAGCTCGGAGCCCTGAATCAGGCGGTGGCACAGCGCTGTCAACGCGTGCTACTGGTCGTGGCCGGCCATCCGCTGGCGATCAAGGGAGCCACGGCGTGACCAGCGGCGAGGCGCCGCGATTCGCCCCGGTCTCGGCACCCGACCCGGATATCGCCGATGCCGCACGCGACCGGCAACGGCAGCTCACCAAGCCGGAGGGTGCGCTGGGGCGGCTGGAGGAGCTCTCGATCTGGATATCGGCCTGCCAAAATCAGTGCCCCCCTAGGACATTCCAACGGCCGAGGGTGGTGGTCTTCGCCGGCGATCACGGGGTGGCCTCCGATGGTGTGTCGGCCTATCCCCCATCGGTGACAGCACAGATGGTGCGGAACATCGATGCGGGCGGGGCCGCGGTCAACGTGCTGGCCGCGCTCGCCGGGGCGGGTGTGCGCGTGGTCGACATTGCCGTCGACACCGACACGTCACTGACCGAACCCCTTGCCGCCCACAAGATTCGCCGTTCCAGCGGCAACATCGCGGTGCAGGACGCCCTCACCATCGAGCAGGCCCGTGCCGCGCTGGCCGCGGGGATCGCCCTGGCCGACGCCGAGATCGACGGTGGAGCCGATCTGCTCATCGCGGGCGATATGGGCATCGGCAACACCACACCGGCGACGGTGCTGGTGGCGGCGCTCACCGCGAGCGAACCGGTGGCGGTGGTGGGTCGCGGCACCGGGGTCGACGACGCGGGCTGGGCACGTAAGACCGCCGCCGTGCGCGATGCATTGCGCCGCACCAAAGATGTACGCACCGACCCAATCGCACTTCTTAGCCGAGCGGGCGGCGCCGACCTGGCGGCAATCACCGGATTCGTGGCACAGGCTGCGGTGCGGCGCACCCCCGTGCTGCTCGACGGGCTCGTGGTGACCGCGGCAGCGCTGGTGGCCGAGCAGCTGGCGCCGGGGGCACGTCAGTGGTGGCTCGCCGGCCATCGTTCCACCGAGCCCGCGCATTCCCTTGCTCTGCAACGCCTCCGGCTGGATCCCGTGCTGGATCTGCAGATGCGGCTGGGCGAAGGCTCCGGCGCGCTCGTCGCACTGCCCGTATTGCAGGCCGCCGCGGGCACCCTGGCCCAGATGGCGACGTTCGACGAGGCCCGGATCGACGGGCCAGCCGCGTGAGCCGGCTGCTGCGACTCCTCCGGCCCATCGGCGGAGCCTTTGAATTCGCCACCGTGGCACCGGTTCCCGCGCGGCTCGCCGGGACGCTCTCGGGCCCGGTGTTGGGAGCGCTGCCGGTGGTCGGCGCCGCGCTGGGCGCGCTGGCCGCAGTCGTCGGCTGGGGCATGCACTTCGCGTACATGGCGCCACTGGCCGGGCTCGCAGCGGTGACGGTGCTGATTCTCGCCACGCGCGGACTGCACATCGACGGACTGTCCGACACCACCGACGGCCTGGGCTGCTACGGGCCGTCCGAGCGCGCGCTGGCTGTGATGCGCGACGGTTCAGCCGGCCCGTTCGGGGTGGTGGCTGTGGTCATCGCCCTGCTGGCACAGGCGTTGTCATTCGGCGTGCTGGTTTCCAGGCAGGAGTGGCTGGCCATTGCGCTGGCGGTCGCGGTGGGGCGGGTCGGCGCGGTCGTGGCATGCCGTCGCGGGGTACCCGCTGCCGCGCATAGCGGCTTCGGTGCCAGGGTGGCAGGGTCTCAGCCGCTGTGGCTGGCGGGAATATGGGTGCTTGCGGCGATGGCCGTCGGCGTCCTGGCACAGCCCGGTCGGCCATGGCAGGGGCCGGTCGCCGTGGTGGTGGCACTGGCCGCCGGCGCGCTCCTGGTACGCCACTGCGTACGCAGGTTCGGTGGCATCACTGGTGATGTGCTGGGTGCAAGCATCGAGGTAACCACCACGCTGGCCGCGCTTGGGTTCGCGGCGCGGTGACGCCGCGAGAAAAGATTCATCAAGAGTTTGTGGTCGAATCGGCCTGTGCGGTCGCGTTACCTGGTGCGGTGGGCCACTATTCGAACCTATGCCGCCCAACCCTGTGAACCCTGCCGGTGAGACGCCGGACATGGGGATACCCGAGCCGATCGCCCGATCGATGTCGATGACCGAGCAGTACGAGTGGCATCGCGGGTATCTCGACCGTCACGCGGTGTCACGTCGCAACTTCCTCCGAGGGTCGGCCGCCGCCGCTGCCGTCACCGCGCTGGGCGTATCACCGTTTGGACGGCGGGCATACGCGGACGACGCCCCGCTGGGTGTCGCCGGCAGACGCGTCGGGTTCGGCGCCGACTCCTGCAGTCAGCTCAGCTTTTCCGGGCAGCTGTCCAGGAATCCACACGGCGCGAAGATCTTTCTCGATCACGGCCCGACGCCCGATCTCGGCGCCTCCAGGGAGGCCGAGGTCCGTAATCTCGTGACACAGATCCCGTCCAGCGACCGTGGAGTGCTGGCGGCCGAACAGTTCTACGTCCACGCGCCCGTACATGAGCTCGGCGGGGGCACAGAGCAATTTTACCGCTGGCGCACCACCGACGGGTTCGTGAGCGACATCCGTTCGGCCTCGACGGCCATGCCATCCTCCCGAAATGCGCTCGCCCCCTTCCGTTTCACCATGATGGGTGATCAGGGCACCGACGAAACCCCGACGCAGCCACCGGGCCTGACGGCCGGTGACTACGACGACAGCTACTACAGTGCGGACAACGACCCTGGTGCGTCACATACGCAGAACGTCTTGAACCAGATCGTGGCGTGCCGACCCGATTTCCACATCTTGGCCGGGGACATCGCGTATGCGGATCCCTCCGGAATGGGGAAAAAGCCCCAGTTCGTGCCCTCGGGTGCCAAGCCCGCAACCGGATTCGACAAGTACAACCCCTTTGTCTGGGACGTGTACCTGACGTCGATCGAACCCAGCGCCTCGACGACGCCGTGGATGTTCGCGACCGGTAATCACGACATGGAGGCGGCGTACGGCAGCCACGGCTACGGCGGCCACCTGTCTCGTCTCGGTTTTCCCGGGAACGGCCCCGCGGGATGCCCCTCCGCGTACTCGTTCACCTACGGCAATGTCGCGGTGCTCTCCCTGGACGCCAATGACGTGTCGTATGAGATCAGGGCAAATACCGGCTACTCGGATGGAGCCCAAACCGGCTGGGTGGAAAGAACTTTAGCAAAATACCGCGCCGACCCGAACATCGACTTCATCGTGTGCTTCTTTCACCACTGCGCCTATTCGACGACCCTCTCGCATGCCAGCGACGGTGGCGTCCGCGACGCGTGGTGCGCGCTGTTCGATCGCTATCAGGTAGATCTGGTACTCCAGGGACACAACCATGTATTCGAGCGCACCGATCCCATTCGTGCGGGTCGATCGACCAAAGAGGCCGGTGACAATTCCATCGTCTATCCGGAATCGGATGGCACCGTGTACTACACAGTGGGCTCCGCAGGCCGGCCCCGCTACGACTTTCAGCCCGGCGAGCCCGAGGGATACCGTGGCCGCGAGCTCAGCGACACACTGGTTCCCAACAGCTATGTCTGGGCACCCGACGGCAGCAAGCATGCCGAAGCGGTCACCTGGTCTCGGGTGCGTTATCGGAACTACGCGTTCATTCGTGTCGACGTACGTCCGGGGACGTTCAGCAGTGAGATGGACGTCACCGCCGTCGACGAGTACGGCCGCACGTTCGACACGGTGACCTATCGCCGCCCCGTGCGCGCAGCGGCGTCCTAGCCGAGCTTGGTGATCCAGCCGTGCGTATCGGCGAAGGTGCCGCGCTGGATTCCGGTCAACGTGTCGCGCAGAGCCATGGTCACCTCACCCGGTTCCCCGTCCCCGATGATGAATTCGCCGCCCGAATGCTTGACGCGGCCAACCGGCGTGATGACCGCCGCGGTGCCGCAGGCGAACACCTCGGTGATCTCCCCGGACCCCGCCTTCTTCTCCAGCTCGTCGACATCGATCTTGCGTTCCTCGATGGCGAAACCTGCGTCGGAGGCCAGCTGCAACAAGGACTTCCGCGTCACACCGGGAAGTAGCGAACCCGAGAGTTCCGGAGTCACCAAGCGGGCCTCGCCGTCACGGCCGAACACGAAGAAAAGGTTCATGCCGCCCATTTCTTCGATGTAGCGGCGTTCGATCGCGTCGAGCCACACCACCTGATCGCAACCCTCCTCGGAGGCCTGCGCCTGGGCCACGAGGGATGCGGCGTAATTGCCACCCGTCTTGGCTGCGCCTATCCCGCCCGGTGCGGCGCGCACGTACTCATGCGAGAGCCACACGCTGACCGGCTTGATGCCCTGCGAGAAGTACGCACCTGCCGGTGACGCGATGAGCAGGTACCGGTACTCGGCCGCCGGCCGCACCCCGAGGCCGGCCTCGGTGGCGATGATGAACGGCCGCAGGTAGAGCGATTCCTCGCCGCCACCCGGCGGCACCCACTCGGAATCGACCGCAATGAGCTGGCGCAGCGACTCGATGAACAGCTCCTGTGGCAGCTCGGGGATCGCGATGCGGCGGCAGGATTGGATCATCCGTTCGCCGTTAGCCTCGGGCCGGAAGGCGGCGATGGTTCCGTCGGGTTGCCGGTAGGCCTTGAGCCCCTCGAAGACCTCTTGCGCGTAGTGCAGCACGATCGCCGAAGGGTCCAGGGTGATAGGACCATATGGCACCACTTGCGCGTTGTGCCAGCCATTTTCGGTGTTCCAGTCAATGGACACCATGTGGTCGGTGAAGTACTTCCCAAATCCCGGCGCGGCCAGTACCTCAGCCCGCCGAGCCGGGCTGGCCGGTGACTGGTTGAGTTGCCGGGTGAACTCGGGAAGCGGATTCATGCTCGGCAGTCTAGCTGTCCGACGTCGCCAAATCCGAACCCATTATCCGACGTTGACGTCCACGAATGGCGGCTTGACGACCTCGCATTCGATACCCCGGCCACGCACGTCCACGACGACGCTCGCTCCATCGGCGATCTGCGCGGAGGTATCCAGCAAGGCCAGGGCGATTCCGGTCTTGAGGGTCGGCGAGAAGGTGCCCGAGGTCGTCACTCCCACCGGTTGGCCGTCGGACAGCACCGTGAGATCCGGTCGCAGCACCCCGCGTCCCGTGGCACGCAGGCCCCGCAGGGTGCGGCGCGGACCCTCTGCCTTCTCTTCCCTGAGGGCATCGCGACCCCAGAACGCGTCCTTCTTCCAGCCGACGGCCCATCCGGCCCGTGCCTGCACCGGGCTGATATCGGCGGAGAGCTCGTGCCCGTGCAGCGGATAGCCCATCTCGGTGCGCAGCGTGTCGCGGGCGCCCAGACCGGCGAGCTGACCGCCCGCCTCGGCGATCACCGGCAGCAGCGCATCGAAGACCGCACCGGCGGAGTCCCAGGACGGCAGTAGTTCGTAGCCGTGTTCGCCGGTGTATCCGGTCCGGCATACGCGCACCGGTTGACCGTCGAGCGTCGCGTCCGCGTAGGCCATGTATTCCATATCCGTTGGCAGTCCGAGCCGTTCCAGCACCTCCGCCGATTTGGGCCCTTGCACGGCCAGCACCGCGTAATCGCGGTGCTGGTTGGTGATGGTGATGCCGTCGGGGGCCTTCTCCTGTAGCGCGGCCACCACCGCCGCAGTGTTCGCGGCGTTGGGTACCAGGAAGATCTCGTCATCGGAGACGTAGTAGGCGATGAGATCGTCGATAACGCCGGCCACCCCGTCAATTTCCTGGCAACACAAGGTGTATTGCGCCTTGCCCGGCCCAATCTTGTTGAGGTCGTTGGTAAAACACGTGTTGATGAATGCTGCGGCACCCGGCCCACGCACCAGCGCCTTGCCCAGATGGCTCACGTCGAACAGACCGACGGCCTCGCGGGTCGCGGTGTGCTCCCCCACCGTGCCTGCGTACGACACCGGCATGTTCCAGCCGCCGAATTCGGCGAAGGTGGCGCCTTGCGCGGCGTGCCGATCGTGAAGGGGGCCGAGTAAGAGATCCGTCATGGCGTTCACCCTAATTGGCACATCACTCGCTTTCACTAGGCTGTGAGCCTATGAGCGCATACACGGCACCTTCGTTCACCCTGGCCACATCCATTCCGCAGCGCGGGGTCTCCACCGCGGTGCTGCTGGTGGGCGTGCGCCCCACCGAGAAGGAGTCCGAGAGGGGCCCCCAGGTGGCCGACGCCCAGCTGCTGGACAAGGCAGCCGTCAAATCCATCGAGGCAGCGCTCAAGGCGGTCGGCGCGACCGGCTCGGCCGAGCAGCTCAGCCGGGTGGTCGTGGACGGGCTGCCGGTGGCCAGTGTGCTCGCCGTGGGACTGGGTAAGGCCGACACCGCCGAGACGATCCGTCGCGCCGCCGGGGTCGCCGCACGGTCACTCGACAATGTCGAAACCCTGGTGACCACGCTGTCCGCGAAGGCTGTCGACGCCACCGTGCAGGGGCTGGTGCTGGGCGGGTACCGCTTCGCGGAATTCCGCAGTGCCAAGACGGCACCGAAGGATGCTGGGCTGCAGAAGGTTACGTTGCTCGTCGGCGATAAGGGGCGCGCGCAGAAGGACGCCATGGAGCGCGGTGCCGCCGTCGCCTCTGCTGTCGTGATTGCCCGTGATTTCGTGAACACCCCGCCCAGCCACCTGTTCCCGGCCGAATTCGCCAAGCGCGCAAAGACGTTGGCGACCGCCGAGGGTATCGAGGTCGAGGTCCTCGACGAGAAGGAACTGGCCAAGGGCGGCTACGGCGGCATCGTGGGAGTGGGCAAGGGGTCCTCGCGCCAGCCGCGCCTGGTGCGCTTGACCTATCGCGGCGCCAAGGGAAAGAAGGCCAAGACGGTCGCGCTGGTGGGCAAGGGCATCACCTTCGACACCGGCGGCATCTCGATCAAGCCGGCCGGCGGTATGGAGAACATGACCTCCGATATGGGTGGGGCGGCAGCGGTTATCGCGGTCACCCTGCTGGCGGCCCGCCAACAGCTGCCGATCGACGTGATCGCGACGGTGCCCATGGCCGAGAACATGCCGTCGTCGACGGCGCAGCGTCCCGGTGACGTGTTGACCCATCTGGACGGCACCACCGTCGAGGTGATCAACACAGACGCCGAGGGCCGTCTGATCCTCGCGGACGCGATCGTGCGGGCCTGCCAGGACGAGCCCGACTACCTGATCGACACCGCGACACTGACCGGTGCGCAGGTGGTGGCCCTGGGTACCCGCACCCCCGGCGTGATGGGCACAGATGAGTTCCGGGACCGGGTCGCGTCGATTTCGCGGTCCGTGGGCGAGAACGGCTGGGCCATGCCCCTGCCCGAGGAGCTGCGCGACGATCTCAAGTCCCGGGTGGCCGACCTGGCGAACGTCACCAATCACCGCAACGGCGGCATGCTGGCGGCCGGCCACTACCTGCGGGAGTTCGTTGCCGACGGCGTGCAGTGGGCGCATATCGATGTCGCGGGCCCGGCATTCAACTCGGGTGGACCGTGGGGCTACATAACCAAGGGCGGCACGGGTGTGCCGGTGCGGACCATCTTCGAGGTGCTGGAAGACATCGTCGAGAACGGGTAGGCGCCGCTAGGCGCCTTCCTCGGCCGCGCGGCGCTTGAGGATTCGCTGCCGGGCGTCGTAATCACGTTTGCGTTGCGGGTATCCGGTGCGATGTACGTCATACACCGGGATCTTGAGTCTCTCGGAGATTCTCCGTGCGCCCGCTACCCCGCCGACGCGGCGGCGAGTCCACTCGCCATCACCTGCGATGAGAATCACAGTGACGTCGGAGAAATTGGTTTGCGGTTCGACGTAGGCCTCCACGCCCGTGCGGGCCGCGGCCCAGGTCGCGAGGTAGCGCACGTCGTCGTTCGGGCCCTGTGTGGCCTGTCCCCGGCGTTTGCTTCGGAAGGCGTCGATCCATGCCATTCGTCCATGGTGCCAGCTAACCCTGAGATCGTGCTGTCATCCGACCGAGAATCGCTTCAGTCTGCTGGTCTGCCCGGCAACGAGCCGCACCGTCGATTTCGGCACATCCAGATGCTCGGCCAGCAATGCGACGGCAGCCTTGTTGGCTTTGCCATCGATCGCCGGCTCCCGCACGAAGAGGGTCAGCGCACCATCGTCGGCAACCTCGACAGCAGGCCCCTTGCGACTGCCGGGCTTGATGACGCAGACAACTGTGCGCACGCTCACCCCTCGATCTTGGACCCGGGCAGGCGCGCCTTTCCAGTCAGTGACAGGATTGACCCGCTGGCCACGTCGCTGTGGTAAGCCAGATATGTCCACGTTGTGTGAGCCGCTATCGGAACCTTTTCAGGAGTGGAAACCATGGCCTTCTCCGTCCAGATGCCCGCCCTCGGTGAGAGCGTGACCGAAGGGACGGTGACACGGTGGCTCAAGCAAGAGGGCGACACGGTGCACGTCGACGAACCATTGCTTGAGGTGTCCACCGACAAGGTGGACACCGAGATCCCCGCTCCCACTTCGGGTGTGCTGACCAAGATCAGCGCCCATGAAGACGACACCGTGGAGATCGGCGGCGAGCTCGGCGTGATCAGCGAGGCCGGCGAGGCCGAGTCCACCGAGTCCACGCCGGCCCCCGCTGCGGCCGCACCGGATCCAGAACCCGCGCCCGCGCCGGAACCCGAACCTGCTCCTGCTCCGACACCGGAACCCGCCGCTCCGACACCGGCACCCGCGGCCACCGCGCCGGCAGGCCCCGGCACCTCGGTCACGATGCCCGAGCTCGGCGAGTCCGTCACCGAGGGCACAGTGACCCGCTGGCTCAAGAAGGTCGGCGACGAGGTCGGGGTGGACGAGCCGCTCGTCGAGGTGTCCACGGACAAGGTCGATACGGAGATTCCGTCACCGGTCGCCGGTGTGCTGCTGAGCATCTCGGCCAATGAGGACGACACCGTCGCCGTGGGTGGCGAACTCGCCGTTGTCGGGGCCGCTGGTGCTGCTCCCGCCGCGGCGCCCGCACCCGCGCCTACCCCCGAACCCGCAGCAGCTCCGCCGGCACCGCCCGCGCCTGCTGCTCCTACACCGGCTCCTGCCACACCCGCACCCGCACCCGCGGCAGCTCCGGCACCCGCTCCTGCCGCGCCGGCGCCCGCACCGATACCCGCTGCGGCCGACGGCGGAAGCGATAACCCGTACGTCACGCCGCTGGTGCGCAAGCTCGCGGCCGAGAACAACGTGGACCTGTCCGCGCTGACCGGCAGCGGTGTCGGTGGACGCATCCGCAAGCAGGACGTGCTGGCCGCTGCGGACGCCGCGAAGGCGGCGGCATCCAGCCCAGCAGCTGCGTCGACACAAACCTCAGCTGCTCCCGCGACGCCCGCCCCGGCGGCTCCGGCTGCGCTGGCACATCTGCGTGGAACGACGCAGAAGGCCAATCGAATTCGTCAGCTGACCGCCAAGAAGACGCGCGAGTCGCTGCAGCAGACCGCACAGCTGACCCAGACCCACGAGGTCGATGTCACCAAGATCGCGGCGCTGCGGGCGCGCGCCAAGGCGACGTTCGCCGAGCGCGAGGGCGTCAACCTGACGTTCCTCCCCTTCTTCGCCAAGGCCGCGGTCGAGGCGCTCAAGACGCACCCGAACGTCAACGCGAGCTACAACGAAGACTCCAAGGAGATCACCTACTTCGACGCCGAGCACCTGGGCATCGCGGTCGACACCGATCAGGGTCTGCTGTCCCCGGTGATCCACAACGCCGGTGATCTGTCGCTGGCAGGGCTGGCCCGTGCCATCGCCGATATCGCCGCTCGCGCCCGCTCGGGGAACCTCAAGCCCGATGAGCTGGCCGGCGGCACCTTCACCATCACCAATATCGGCAGCCAAGGTGCGCTGTTCGACACTCCGATCCTGGTGCCGCCGCAGGCCGCCATGCTCGGTACCGGTGCAATCGTGAAGCGTCCCAGGGTTATCCGCGACAACGTGGGTAACGAGTCGATCGGCATCCGGTCGGTCTGCTACCTGCCGCTGACCTACGATCACCGCCTGATCGACGGAGCCGACGCGGGGCGGTTCCTCACCACCATTAAAAACCGCCTGGAAGAGGGGGCTTTCGAGGCGGACCTGGGTCTCTAGCTCATGCGTGTCGTCATCGCCGGCTCCTCGGGGGTGATCGGATCGGCGCTTGTCGCGTCCCTGCGGGCCAGGGACCACACCGTGGTCCGGCTGGTTCGGCGTGATCCGATGGGCCCCGACGAACAGCGCTGGGATCCGGCGAGTGGGCAGATAGAGCCCGGAGCTCTCGACGGTGCCGATGCCGTCGTCAACATGTGTGGTGTCGGCGTCGGCGATAAAAGGTGGTCGGGCGCCTATAAACAGGAGATTTACGACAGCCGCGTCATCCCTACGGAGGTGCTGTCCGGTGCCGTCGCCGATGCCGGCATACCGGTGCTGATCAACGCCTCTGCGGTCGGCTACTACGGCGACAGCGGGGACCGCATCATCGACGAAACTGCCTCCAGTGGAACGGGTTTCTTGGCACGCGTGTGCGTCGACTGGGAGGCGGCGACCGAGGAGGCCGCGCAGGCAGGCACCAGGGTTGTGAAGGTCAGAA
This sequence comes from Mycobacterium sp. NGS15, assembly GCF_059813245.1. Taxonomy (NCBI): domain Bacteria; kingdom Bacillati; phylum Actinomycetota; class Actinomycetes; order Mycobacteriales; family Mycobacteriaceae; genus Mycobacterium; species Mycobacterium sp. NGS15. The sequence continues at coordinate 299,907 of NZ_JCALEF010000007.1, forward strand.
CAGGTCTGGTGCTGTCCCCCGCCGGCGGGCTCTTCGGCAGGTCACGTCCGCTGTTCTCGCTCGGCCTGGGAGCACGGCTGGGCAACGGGCGCTGGTACATGCCCTGGATCAGCCTCGAAGACCAGATCCGTGCCCTCGAATTCGCGTTGACCGAATCGGCACTTTCGGGCCCAGTCAACCTGACCGGGCCGGCGCCAGTGACCAATGCCGAGTTCACCGCCGCCCTCGGGCGGACACTGCATCGCCCCACCCTGCTGGTGGCACCCCAGTTCGCGCTGCGCGCCTTCCTCGGCGAGTTCGCCGATGCCGAAATGACGCGCAGCATGCGCGTCATCCCCGCGGTCCTGGAACAGCACGGATTCGAGTTCGAGCATCACACCATCGGCGAGGCACTGGCCTACGCCAACAACAGTCGACCAATGAAGTGAGATAATGGAACCCGTGCACCGCACTCATGGATCCATCCGGTCCAGCGCAGATCCCGTAGTCGTGCGGGAGCTGGGCACGATCGACTATGAGGCGGCCTGGGAGCTGCAGCGCGACCTCGTCGAGGCCCGCGTCGCCGGCGGACCCGACACCCTGCTGACCCTGCAGCATCCGGCGGTCTACACCGCAGGCCGGCGCACCGAACCGCAGGAGCGGCCGATCAACGGCGCACCCGTCATCGACACCGACCGCGGCGGCAAGATCACCTGGCACGGGCCCGGCCAGCTGGTCGGCTACCCGATTGTGCGATTGGCCGAGCCGATCGACGTGGTCAACTACGTTCGGCGCCTGGAAGAATCGATCATCGCGGTGTGCGCACAGCTGGGCGTGCAGACCAAGCGCGTCGATGGCCGCTCCGGTGTATGGCTGGCCGCGGGCGGCGGGAAACCCGAACGCAAGATCGCCGCGATCGGCGTCCGCGTGCAGCGCGGGGTCACCATGCACGGCTTCTCCCTCAACTGCAATAACAGCCTGGACGCGTACCTGCCGATCGTCGCCTGTGGCATCAGCGACGCCGGTGTGACGACCCTGTCCGCCGAACTGGACCGGGAAGTGACCGTCGACGAAATACGTGACCAGGTCATTTCCTCGGTGCTCGACGCACTCGAGGGACGGCTGGCCGTCGGGGCGGTGGGAGCATGACCGAAGCCGATGCCCTTCACACGAGCGGTTCATCGCAACCCCGCAAGCTGCTGCGTCTGGAAGTGCGCAACGCCCAAACTCCCATCGAACGCAAGCCGGACTGGATCCGCACCCGCGCCAAAATGGGCCCCGAGTACAAGGAACTCAAGGCGCTGGTGCGCACGGGCGGGCTGCACACCGTGTGCGAGGAAGCCGGATGCCCCAACATCTTCGAATGCTGGGAGGACCGCGAGGCCACCTTCCTCATCGGCGGCGAGCAGTGCACCCGTCGCTGCGACTTCTGCCAGATCGACACCGGTAAACCCGCCGACCTAGACCGCGACGAGCCGCGGCGTGTGGCCGAGAGCGTGCACACCATGGGTCTGCGGTATTCGACCGTCACCGGTGTCGCACGGGACGACCTGCCGGACGGCGGCGCCTGGCTGTACGCCGAAACCGTGCGGTATATCAAGGAGCTCAATCCGGCCACGGGCGTGGAGCTGCTTATTCCGGACTTCAACGCGGTCCCCGACCAGCTTGACGAGGTGTTCGCCTCCCGGCCCGAGGTGCTGGCGCACAACCTGGAGACGGTGCCGCGGGTGTTCCGCCGCATCCGGCCCGCGTTCAGCTATGAGCGCAGCTTGTCGGTGATCACCGCCGCGCGTGAGGCGCAGCTGGTGACCAAGAGCAACCTGATTCTCGGCATGGGCGAGACCAACCAAGAAATACAGGATTCGCTCGTTGATTTGCACGAGGCGGGCTGCGACATCATCACCATCACCCAGTATCTGCGCCCCTCACCGCGGCACCATCCGGTTGATCGCTGGGTCAAACCGCAAGAATTCGTGGAGCTTTCGGATTTCGCCGAGGGTTTGGGATTCGCCGGTGTGATGGCCGGGCCGCTGGTGCGTTCCTCCTACCGGGCCGGACGGCTGTACGCCCAGGCGATGGCCCACCATGGACGCCCGCTGCCCGCAGAACTGGAGCACCTGGCGTCCGCGGGTTCAGCCGCCCAGGAGGCGGTCAATCTCATCGCGCGCTGAGACTTAGACTCGGTGTATGCCTAAATCACTGAGCCCCGCCGAGGCCAAGGCCGCGAAGGCCGAGGCAAAGGCGCGTCGCAAGGCCGAATCGAAGGCGCGCCGCGCCCAGATGTGGCAGGCCTTTCAGATTCAGCGCAAGGACGACAAGCGACTCCTGCCATACATGATCGGCGCGTTTGTGCTGATCGTCGCGGTGTTCGCGGTCGCCGGGTACTTCGCAGGCGGGATCAGCGTGTTCATGTTCCCGATCCTGGGCGTAGTACTCGGCGTGCTGGTGGCGTTCATCATCTTCGGCCGGCGCGTGCAGAAATCGGTGTTCACCAAGGCTGAGGGCCAGAAGGGCGCCGCCGGCTGGGCACTGGACAACATGCGCGGGAAGTGGCGCGTCACCACGGCGGTCGCCGGAACAACCCAGCTCGATGTCGTACACCGAGTCATCGGCCGGCCCGGCATCATCTTCGTCGCCGAAGGTGCTCCGGGCCGCCTGGGCTCACTCTTGGCCCAGGAGAAGAAGCGCACCGCCCGCGTCGTCGGCGATACACCCATCTACGACGTCATCGTCGGCAACGACGACGGTCAGGTGCCGCTGTCCAAGCTGGAGCGTCACCTCACCAAGCTTCCCGCCAATATCACCGCCAAGCAGATGGACTCCCTGGAGTCGCGGCTTTCGGCGCTGGGTTCCCGTGCCGCCGCCATGCCGAAGGGCCCGATGCCCGGTGGTCAGGCGAAGGCGCGCGGTGGGATGCAGCGCACCATCAGGCGCCGTTAGATCACACCACTGAGCTCCAACTCCAGCTTGTGGTGCCGACGCACCATGATGCTCGGAACCCACTGGGCACCACCGGGCTTGATCGTGAACTCACGCGTCCGATCGAGTAGCAGGTTGATCGCGGTACGCGCCTCCAAACGTGCCAGCGCCGCTCCGACACAGAAATGCAACCCCCTGCCGAAGGTGATGTGACTGCGGGGGCTCGGCCGGTCGAGACGCAGGGTGTCGGGGTCCTCGAAGATCGCCGGATCGCGGTTGGCCGCTCCCCACATCAGAGTGAGGTGGCTGCCCGCGGGCAACTCGACCCCGCCGAGCGAGGTGTCTGCCACCACGTGGCGGTGATGCCCGCGGAACGGTGACTCCAGCCGGAGCACCTCTTCCAGGAACGTCGGCAACAGCGCGCGGTCGTGTCTGATGCGCTGCTGCAGTTCGGGATCCTCGCCGAGGATGCGCACCGCGTTGCCCATCAATCCGGCGGTGGACTCCCCGCCTGCACCGACCAGCTGCACCAAGATCATCACGCCGATATCCAGCGAGATGTCTCCCCGATTACACGCCTGGGCCAGGTAACCGAGCAGGTCCTCGCCGGGTGCGGTCAGCTCCTTTTCTAGGTGTTCACGCAGATAGAGGATGAGATACATGGTGTCCGTCACGACCTCGGCCTGCCGCTGTTCGGTGTTGAGCCCGCCGAGCATCTCGGTGCTGGAGTAACCCCACTGCACCAGTTGCGGCACATCCTCATCGGGCAAGCCGATCAGCCGGGCCACCATCGTCATCGGCAACGCATCGCCCATCGCGGCCATCCAGTCGATGCCGTCGCCGTCGCGCCCGCGTTCCCACAACCGGGACCCGGTTGCGGCCATGACGGGTTCCAGGGCGGTGATCCGCTTGGCGACCAATGTCGGCAGCACCAGTTTGCGATGCGCATGATGGACCGGATCGTCGCCCGTGGCCAAGACATGCGTGGGATCGGCGACCGGCCCCATCGCCGCAACCGTCGGGCCATCCTGGGAGTCCTGGGATTTCATCAGCGCGGCGGTGAGATTGGAAGAGAAATCCCCGGTGCGCTCGGTGGCCTCCACCACAAGATCCCAGCGCGAGACGAAGTAGAAGCCGGATGCACCGACCGGCCACACCGGGGCCGTCTCGCGCAGCCGCCGATAGAACGGGTAGGGATCCTCCAGGACCTGCGGGTCGAATAGTTCAACGGTGCTCATCACCCATGAGGCTGACAGACCGGAAAACAGCACGTCAAGGCATTGGAAAAACTGAGAAGCACCTGTTCAGGACCATGATCCCCAGCGTCTCACGGCAGCCGCACCACCTGCGCACATGATGAGAATTATTGAGAATTCCGTCTCATATTGAGATAGATTCACGGATCGATGTCACCGTATTCGGACTGGTTGCACCAGGGTGACCGCCATGGGGCGGCCGCCGATCGCATCGTGTCGGTCGCGGCCAGGCAGATCACGCGCCATGGGCTGGACCGGCTGAACCTCGATGCGGTCGCCCGCGAAGCGGGCTGTTCCCGCGCGACGGTGTATCGACATATCGGGGGCAAGACGGCGATTGTCGATGCCGTGTTGGCCCGAAACATCGCGAGCGTCACCGCAGACGTTCAGCGGGCGGTCGAGTCCGCGGATGCGCGGCGGCGTGCGGTCACCGCCATCACCGCGTCGTTGACCGCCATCCGCAACGATCCAGTCGTCAGCGCGATGGTCGCAACGATGTCTCCGGCCTCTCTCGGGTCCTATCTGACCCCGTCCTCCGAAATCCCGCGTTCGGCGTCGACGTTCACCGGCCTGACCGACGAGACCGCCGCGCAATGGATTTCACGCGTGGTAATGGCATTCCTGTTCTGGCCCGCAACAGATCCAGCGCTGGAATCGGAGATGATCGAGCGCTTCGTCTATCCGGTCTTGAAAGATGCCACTGCGTCGCGGGTCTCCGCCTCGGCAGCCAGCGAATCCACGATCTCTCCGGCCCGCACCGCGACATTGGACAACAACGAGGAAGACAGTCCGTGACTGTGCTCCACCGATCCGTTGAGGTAGATGTCCCCCGGGGCATCCGCCAGCGCCCGTAGCCGGTAATCGCGTTCGACCACCGGCAGGCCATCTGCGTCGAATTCGTAACAGGAAGCCAGCGCACCCAGGAAGGCTCGCACGTCCAACGGTCGGTATCCGGTGGCGTACACCACCACATCGCAGTCGAGCAGCTCTGCCGATGAGGTCGGCAGATGGGTCACGGCGAGACGTACCCGTTCCGGAGCCTCGTCGACGGCGGCGATCCTCGAGGCGTTATGCATCCACAGTCGCCGCTGTCCGCTGACCCGCTCCCGATATTCGCGGTCGTAGAGATCGGCGATCAGTGGAGAATCGACCGCGGCGTAATTGGTGTCGCGGTGATAATCGACCAGCTGGCGGCGCACCTCGGCGGGGGCGCGGTAGAAGTCATCCACCGCCGCGGGATCGAAAATCCTGTTCGCGTAGGGACTGTCGTCGGCCGGACTGTATCCGTAGCGCGCAAAAATGGCATGCACCTGGGCCTCGGGATACCTGCTGTGCAGGTAGGCCACCGCCTCCGCGGCACTCTGCCCGGCACCCACCACCGCGACTCGAGTGGGCGAGTCTTCCAGCGCGTCGAGCCTGGTCAACAACTGGCTGCTATGCCATTGCCGTGCCGTGGGATTGATTCCGGACGGCATCGCCGGGAATGTTCCACAGCCCAGAACGAGCGCCCGGGTATGCATCAAACGATCCGGTGACCGCTCGGTGGTGTCCTGTAACCGCACCTGGAATCCGTCGGAGGCCGCCTGAATTCCGATCATCCGCGAGGAGTAGCTGACATCCGCTCCGAGCGCCTGCTGCACCCAATCCAGGTAGTCGTGAAACTCTTCCCGGGTTGGAAAGAAACTCTGCTGGTTGATGAAGTCCGGCAGCCGCCCGCGCTCCGTCAAGTAGTTGACAAAGGTGTAGTGGCTCTTGGGATTGCGCAGGGTCACAAGGTCTTTGAGAAAGGCCACTTGCATCCGCGCTCCCGGGATGAGCATGCCGCGATGCCACCCGAATTGAGCCTGAGTATCGACGAACTTCACCGACGCCCGGTGCGGATGCTCGGCGAGCGCTACGGCGAGCGCGAGGTTCGATGGCCCGAATCCGACGCCGAGCACATCGCAAGAAGCATGGTTATCCGAGAGCAAGGGACCGCTCCAGACGCTCCAAATAACGTTGCCGCGCCGTGTCCTTGGTGACCAGCACCAAGAAGTCCGCCATGTCGAACTCGGGGTCAAAGGACGGCGGTCCGCAGATGCGTCCGCCGATGCGCAGGCATCCGTGCAGCAGCGGTGGGATCTTCGCTTTTTCCTGGGGCGGGATCTCGTCCAGTGGCACGCCGTCGACCACGACCGGGTGGCGCGGTATGACCCGATACTCGTCGGGGGCGGCGAACCGTTGCGCGAAATCATGCACCGAGCGCACCAACGATCCCCGTGGCCCGCCGTCCTCCATCCGGACCGACAGGCAGCCAATCGCGTACTGATGCTCGGTCATCTGCTGGTACCGGAAAATCCCGGCCCACAAGATCCCCATGACGGCACCGTTGCGATGTTCGGGCGCGACGGTAACTCTGCCGATCTCAACCAGTTTGGGCCGCAGCGGGTCGAGCGCCGACGCGTCGAACATCGAGTCCGTGAACGTCTCCCCGGCCGCCTGGTATCCCTCGGGCGGGAGCAGCCGGCAACAGCCGATGATGACCCCGGTGTCCTCGTCGCGAGCCAGTAGGTGATCGCAATAGGGATCCAGCTTGTCCACATCGATCATCTCGCCCGTAATCGGCCCACGAACGGCGTGCGGCAATGGCGCACCCATTTCGTCGGCGAACGCCTGATACCGAAGCCGTTGCGCGGCTTCAACTTCAGCCGGATCAGACGACAAAACAATGCTGTACCGCGGCCGCGGGTTCGCGTCCGTCCCCCGATCGGAACCGACACCGGGCGCTGCGATGAGAACCGCCGCGCTCTCCATGATCGAAAGCTACTCCCTCTGTCTACGGCTCACCACCGCAATGCACAAATACCCGTGGGCATCCGTACAGGCAGGCGCGATCACCGATGGCTAGATAGCTAGCGACTCTCCGGTGGCCGGATCGTGCGAGCGACTCATCGTAGCCACAGCGAGCAGAATCAGCGAACCGAGCGCCGCGCAGGCCGCCGCAAGCGCCCCCAGCGACAGCACACTGTCGATGCCCGCAGCGCCCGCGGCCCGGGCCCCGGTCTGACCGGCGGCGGCATGCCCGAATGCCACACCCATGCCCGCTACGCCCAGAAGGATGCCGATCTGACGGCCCGTGCTCACTGACCCGGTCGCCATCCCGGCGTCGTCCAACGGCACAAACCGCAGTGCAGCATCGGATGTCATCGCCGAGAGCCCTCCCAGCCCCAGCCCGGCCAGCGTGGAGCCGAAAATGAAGTGGGTCCAGACCGTATCGGCGTGGGCTCCCGTCGCAGCCCATAATCCGACTGCGACCAGCGCCACACCGCCGGGAATGGTGACCATGGTGGGCAGCCGCCTGCCCACCAGAATCCCCAACGGCGCCCCCGCAATGGTCGCGAGTGTCAGCGGTCCAGCACGCAGGCCGGTCTCAAAAGCGTTGTAACCCAGGGTGTTCATGAAGTACAACGCCAAATAATTGGTGGCTGCGATGAGCGTGCCGGAGGCCGCCGCCGCAGCCACCCACACCCCGGCGAAACCGGGCGAGGTGACCAGCCGCAGGCTGAGCATGGGCGCAGGCGCACGGCTCTCCCACCAGAAGAACAGCACCAGAGCCAGCACGGCGCCAACCGCCAATGAGCCCGATGTTGTGGCGCCGATCCCGCCGTCGTGCAGGGAGATCACCGAGAAGACGCCGGCAATCAGCCCGAAGGTGAGCAGCATCGTGCCTACCCAGTCGACCGGTCGCAGCGCGTCGGCGCGGGTCTCCGGCAGGTGGCGCGCGGCGATCACCAGCGCGATCACGCCCACCGGCAAGTTGACCAGAAAAATCGACTGCCATCCGAAGTGTGTGACGAGAAATCCGCCCAGCAGCGGACCCGCAGCGCTGCCCGCACCCATCACCGCGCCGTAGATCGCAATGGGGGCACCACGGCGCTCCTGTGGATACTCCGCGGCGATGATCGGCAGCGATACCGCCAGCAGGATCGCCCCGCCAATGCCCTGGACCGCGCGCACTCCGATCAGCATGGGTGCACTACTCGAGAGCGCGCAGCCCAGCGAGGCCGCGGTGAACAGCACCATGCCCAGCAGATAGAGCCGTCGGCGTCCCAGGCGATCACCCAGGGTGGCGGCGGTGAGCAGCAGCCCTGCCATGGGTAGCGCGTAGGCGTCGATCACCCATTGCAGATCGGCGAGGTCGGCCCCCAACGACACCTGCAGGTCCGCCAGCGCACTCGACACAATCGTCATGTCGAGCAGCAGCATGAACACCGCCAAACAGACAGCGAGCAGAACCACCATCTAGCGCTGCCCACGCTCTTCGCGCAGGCGGCTCATCGCATACGAATCACGACGGTGCGAGTCACCCGGTCGTGCAGACCACGGCCGTCAACATCGGTGATGAGTGGCGGGACTATCACGGTGATCAGCAGGTTCCTGACAAACGCCCGCCCGATACCCACGGAGTTGGTTCCATCGGCGGGCGCCACCTGTATGCCTGCCAGGTACTGGCCGGGGGTGAACCGCCACAGCCGCACCGCCATCACCCCTATCGCGAACCAGGTGAGCAGCTGCGCCGAGGACAGCGTGGGCGATAACAGATTTCCCTTGACGAACAGCAGCGCCAGGCCACCGGCGATCAGCCAGTCGAGCAGCAGTGCCAGCAGCCGCCGCATCATCGGCGCCGCCGATCCGGGACCGGTCTCGGGTAGGCCGAGTTGCTCTCCCGGGTACCGAGAGTTGCCCGCGCCCTGCACCGAACCAAGCCCCGACAACCATGAACCCAGGTCTCGCGCCATACTCACAGCGTAAAGGCCAACCGTTCTGTGGTTACGCGTAACATCCGCGCAACATATGGTTGACCGGCGGGCAACACCGGCTCCATAGGTTCAGTCGCGCGGTCATGGAATCAGAGGAAACAAGGAGAAGCATGACGTTCAGTAGCCCCGACGAGGTATTCAAGTTCATTGCCGACGAGAAAGTCGAGTACGTGGACGTCAGGTTCTGTGACCTGCCGGGCGTCGTGCAGCACTTCTCCATCCCCGCATCCGCATTCGATGCCAGCGTCTTCGAAGACGGCCTGGGGTTCGACGGGTCCTCGGTGCGCGGATTCCAGTCGATCCACGAGTCGGACATGCTCCTGCTTCCCGACATTTCGACCGCCAAGCTCGACCCGTTCCGCGCGGCGAAGACGCTGAACGTCAACTTCTTCGTGCACGACCCGTTCACCCGCGAGGCCTACTCGCGCGATCCGCGCAACGTGGCCCGCAAGGCCGAGCAGTACCTGATCAGCACCGGTATCGCCGACACCTGTTACTTCGGCGCCGAGGCCGAGTTCTACATCTTCGATTCGGTCAGCTTCGACTCGAAGATCAATGGCACCTTCTACGAGATCGACTCCGAGGCCGGCTGGTGGAACACCGGCGAGCCGTATGAGGAGGACGGTAGCCCGAACCGCGGCTACAAGGTGCGCCCCAAGGGTGGCTACTTCCCCGTGGCCCCGTACGACCACTTCGTCGACCTGCGCGACGAGATGACCACCAACCTGATCAACGCCGGGTTCACCCTCGAGCGCGGTCACCACGAGGTGGGCACCGGCGGACAGGCCGAGATCAACTACAAGTTCAACACGCTGCTCGCTGCGGCAGACGACGTGCTGTTGTTCAAATACATCATCAAGAACACCGCGTGGGCCAATGGCAAGACCGTCACCTTCATGCCCAAGCCGCTGTTCGGTGACAACGGATCGGGCATGCACGCCCACATGTCCCTGTGGAAGGACGGCAAGCCGCTATTCCACGACGAGGCCGGGTACGCCGGGCTCTCGGATGTGGCCCGCCACTACATCGGCGGCATCCTGCACCACGCCCCGTCGCTGCTCGCCTTCACGAACCCGACGGTCAACTCCTACAAGCGGCTCGTGCCGGGCTACGAGGCCCCGATCAACCTGGTCTACAGCCAGCGGAATCGGAGCGCATGTGTCCGTATTCCTATTACCGGCAACAACCCGAAGGCCAAGCGCCTCGAGTTCCGTTGCCCGGACAGCTCGGGTAACCCGTACCTGGCGTTCGCGGCCATGCTCATGGCCGGTATCGATGGCATCAAGAACAAGATTGAGCCGCTGGCACCCGTCGACAAGGACCTGTACGAGCTGCCTCCGGAGGAGGCCGCCAACATTCCGCAGGCCCCGACCAACCTGGCCACCGTGATCGACAACCTCGAGAAGGATCACGAGTACCTCACCGAGGGTGGCGTTTTCACCTCCGATCTGATCGAGACCTGGATCGCGTTCAAGCGCGAGAACGAGATCGAGCCGATCAACATCCGTCCTCACCCGTACGAGGTCGCCCTGTACTTCGACGTGTAAGTACTTCGATGTGTAAGTACTTCGACGTGTAAGTACGCCGACGTGTAAATGGTTTTGGCACAAGGCCCCCGGGATCTCCCCGGGGGCCTTGTCATTTCGCGGCACGGAATACCTCTGACCGGCGTAGGTTGAATGTCGTGCCGAACGCAGCCGACGACCTGAGCAGAACCCCCGTCCCCGACCCTGCGGAAGACAACGCCTACTTCCCCTCCCCCTACTCGCTGAGCCAGTACGTCCCCGCCACAACCGACTTCGCCGGCGTCCGTTATGACAACGCCTATACCGGCGGACGCTGGAAGATCCTCATGGTCGCCACCGAAGAGCGCTACATGCTCATGCAGAACGGCACCATGTTCTCCACCGGGAACCATCCCGTCGAGATGCTGCTACCCCTGCATCACCTGAAGACCGCGGGTTTCGGGATCGACGTTGCCACCGTGTCCGGTAATCCCGCCAAACTTGAGCTCTGGGCGATGCCGCGCGAGGACGAGGCAGTCCTGAACACCTTCTCCGAGCTCTCCGCACAACTCAAGAAGCCACAGAAGCTCTCACATGTCATTGCCGACAGCCTGGGTCCCGACTCGGACTATCTGGGCGTATTCATCCCCGGTGGCCACGGCGTGCTCCTGGGCATCCCGGACAGTGAAGAAGTCCGGACGGTATTGGACTGGGCGCTGGAGTACGACAAATACGTCATCACCCTCTGCCATGGCCCCGGCGCACTGCTCGCCGCCGGCCTGGATCGCGATGCATCACCTTTCCGGGGCTACAGCCTGTGCGTGTTCCCCGACAGCCTCGACACCGGGGTGAATATCGAAATTGGTTATATCCCAGGACAAATGCCGTGGCTTGTCGGCGAAAATCTGCGTAAGCAGGGCATCACGATCCTCAACACCGGGATCACCGGGCAGACACACGCCGACCGCAAGCTCCTCACCGGAGACAGCCCGTTGGCGTCCAACAACCTCGGCCTGCTGGCGGCAGAGACGCTGGTGAAGGCGGTCACCGGCGGTTAAGACAGGAATAAAGCGGACTGTGGTCCTATTGTTAGACGCATGGCCCTCGCTGATATCGAAAACAAGCTCACCGGTCTGACACCGGTCGCCCTGTCCGCATTCCGGATCGTGGTCGGGTTCCTGTTCTTCTTACATGGCACCTCCCACCTGTTCGGTTGGCCGTTAGCCTCGTACCTGCAACCCGCCGGCACTCTGCCCTGGTGGGCCGGCATCATCGAATTCGTTGGTGGAGCGGCGATCATCGTCGGGCTCGGCACCAGACTCGCCGCCTTCGTGGCATCCGGTGCGATGGCAGTCGCCTACTTCACCTATCACCAACCCGAGGGGCTGTTGCCGATCCAGAACAACGGCGAGGCCGCAGCTCTCTACAGCTGGGTTTTCCTGCTTCTGGTGTTCACCGGCGGCGGATCGCTGTCCCTCGACCGATTCATTACCCGCGCTAAGCGCTAAGTCGTTACGCGCGAATTGGTTTAGCATCCTGGCCATGGCCTCCTCCAGCATCTCCAGCTCAGTCGCCAAGCTCGACGGCGCCACGCCCGTTGTCCTGTCGTTGTTCCGGATCGTCTTCGGGCTCCTATTCACCATCCACGGCACCGCAATCCTGTTCCGCTGGCCAGACCTGGCGTCGATGCCCCCGGTCGAGTCGTGGTCGCTGGGGTGGTGGGCGGGCGCCATCGAGTTTCTCACCGGCGTCGCGATTCTATTCGGCGCCGGAACCCGGATAGCGGCCTTCCTGGCCTCCGGCACCATGGCGTTCGCATACTTCACCCAGCACCAACCTGCCGGGCTGCTTCCCATTGAGAACAACGGCGAACTGGCCGTTCTGTTCTGCTGGGCCTTCTTGCTTCTGGTGTTCACCGGCGGCGGATCGCTGTCAGTGGACGCCGCGCTCAAGAAGAGCTAGGCACCACCAATGTCGCGATGAGCGCCCGGTGGTCGGTTCCATAGATCTCTTGGGTGCTCACCGAAGTGGCCGCCGCCCCGCGGGTGAGTATGTGATCGATCCCGATCAGCCTGGTGTACCAACGCCCTTCGCGCCAGGTCGGCAACCACCCGGCGCCCGCCTGATCCACTGCGTCGGCGAAACCGCCAGTGAGAATCTGCCGGAACACGAAGTGATCGTAGGTGGCGTTAAAATCGCCGCCGACAATGACTTTCACATCGGGGCGCAGTGCCTGCAACTGCCGACCGATGGTGTCCAGCTCGGCGAGCCAGCCCGGTGAACTCATGTCCTTCTCCGGCGGGAGCGTGTGCACCGCGACGAGCATGACCGGCCCCGCCCCCGGGATCTCGGCCTCCGCCCAGATCTGCCGCATGGCAAAGCTCTGGTCGTCCCGATGCACCGGGGTCAGCGGATACCGACTCCAGATTCCGGTGCCCGCAGCCTTCGGTTCGGCAATGGTGTACGAATACGGAAGTATTGAATCAATCCCCGCGGCAACGAGTTTCGTCCGGGCTTCGGATGTGAGCTCGTCGACGGTCACCACGCCCACGTCATGTTCGTGAATCGCGGCCACCACTGCCCCGGCATCACCAGCACCAAAACGCAGGTTGGTCTGCAGCACCGTGACGGTGGTTCCCCGCGGGTGACTGTCGGGCAGGTACAGCGGCGCAATCGCAAGCACCTGCAACGCGATCACCACGGTCGCCGTCAACACACCCCACCAGTGCCGCACCATGAGGAACAGCAATAGCCCCAGGATCATCAGCAGACAGGTGACCGGCCAGCCTGCGGTCAGCCCGATCAGGGGCGACCAGCTTGACCTCACCCAACGGGACGCGATGGCCAGGATCGCGACGACGGTCAGCAGCCAACCCATCGCCCCCACGGCGCTCCGTCCTCGCACCTCAGGGACGGTACCTTATGGCACTCTCTTACCCATGCCGTCGTTTAGCCGCGCCGAACTCGAGGAAGCGTTCGCGCAACACCAAGCCACCGTCCATCGCTGCATCGAAACCGGCGACTGGAACCCCTATGCCGAGATGTACACCGAGGACGCCCTCTACATCGAACACGTGGTGGGCCGCCTGCACGGCAAGGAAGCCATCCGGCAGTACATCACCGCTGTCATGGCGGAGTTCCCCGGCAACCACATGCCCAGCCTGCCTGCTACCTGGACCGTCTTCGATCCCGAAAAGGGTTGGGTGGTCTGCGAAATCGACAACGTGATGAGCGATCCTGGTGACGGACAGCATTGGGGCGAGCCGAACCTGACCGTGTTGCACTACGCCGGGGACGGGCTCTGGTCGCAACAGGAAGATGCCTACAACCCCGCCAACATGGTCAAAATGGTGCGGCGTTGGTGCAAGACCGCCGAGGCTTCCGGGAACCTGCCTGGGGAAGCCCGCGAATGGCTCGCCAAGTACGGGTCACGCAAGACCTAGCTGCGGCGGGTCTATTCGGCCACTATCGTCAACGTCGCCCGCAGACCGCCCAGCGGGCTTGCCGACAACACCACGTCTCCGCCGTGCAACGCGGCCTGCTGGGCGACAAGCGCCAGACCCAGCCCGAGGCCGCCGGGCTTGGCGCCGGGTCCACGCTCAAACCGCCCGAGCACCCGTTCCCGGTCTGCCTCGGGCAAGCCGGTGCCGTCGTCATCGACCTCGATGACCAGCCGGTCATCGAGGCGATTCGCCGAGAGCACAACGTGTTTGGCGTCGCCGTGGTTGATGGCGTTGCGCACCAGGTTGTCGACAGCCAGCCGTAGACCGTCGGGCCAGCCCAGCACCACGCCGCCGTCGTCGGAATTGACGGTGATCTCCGGCATGGCGGCACGATGCATCAACGCGTCCGCCGCCACCCGATCCAGCAGATCGGCGATGTCTACGAGTTCGCGGTCCTCACGCCGGGCGAGGTCGCCCGAGGCCAGCTGCCCCAGCGCCGTGATGGTGGCCTCGACACGTCGTTGCGCGCGCTGCAGGTCGGCGATCACCTCGGTACGTTCCTCGTCCGAGAGGTCATGTGCGCGCAGGGTGTCCAGGTCGGCGCGCATCGCGGTCAGCGGGGTGCGCAGCTCATGAGCGGCGCTGGCAGCGAAATCGCGCGCCGCCAGAAGCGATTTGGTGGTTTCGGACTGCGCTGCCGAGACTCGGCCGAGCATGGCGGCCATGGCATCGGCAAGTTCCTCGGATTCCCGAGCACCCCGCACCGCGGCAACCTGCAGACCGTCGGTATCGAGCTGCCGGGTCTGCTCGGTGAGCTGACGCAGCGGTCGCACCGCCCGCCCGGCGAACAGCCACGCGAAGCCGCCCGCAAGCAGCATCGACAGCACCCCGAGGGCTATGAACACCGGAATTCCACGGTGGTTGACCAACACTGTGTCCGACCGCGTTCCCAGCGAAATCACCGTCTGCTCTTCCGGGTTCTCGATCGTCCGCACCCGGTAGTTCACCCCACCGACAGTCACATTCCCCGTCCCCAACGGCAGCTGCGGTAGCTCAACGCCCCGGAAGATCACCAACCCTCCGCTTTTGGTGTCGCGTACGGTCAGCACAAACGTGGTTTCGCCGTGCCGGGTAGTGGCCTGCACCGCATCCGTCAGCATGTCGAGGCGTCGATCGAGCTGACGAGTATCGTTGCGCACCAATGCGATACCGGCGACAATGCCGATGAGCGCGACCACCAGACCGGCAGCCAGGAAGGCCGCTACCGCGACCCGGGTGCGCAGCGAAAGCGAGCGTTTCACGGCTCTTCTCTCATCACGTACCCCACACCACGGACGGTGTGGATGACGCGGGGGGCTCCCCCGGTTTCCAGTTTCCGGCGCAGATAGCTCACAAAGACGTCGGCGACATTGGTTTCGACATCGAAGTCATACCCCCACACCAGTTCCAACAGCCGCGCGCGGCTGAGCACCACACCGGTGTTCTCGGCCAGCACCACCAGCAGATCGAACTCACGCTTGCTCAGCTCGACACGTTCTCCGCTGGCGAAGACCAGCCGGCGAGACACATCCACGGTGATCTGTCCGACGGTGATGGCGGAAGCGGCCAGACCGCCGCCCCCGGCGCCGCGACGGCGCAGCAGAGCGCGCAGACGCGCCACCAATTCGCCGATGTCGAAAGGTTTCGTCAGATAGTCGTCAGCACCTGCCTCCAGGCCGGCGATCCGGTCGTTGACCGTGTCGCGGGCGCTCAGCACGCAGATGGGGATGTCGTTACCCAAGGCCCGCAAGGCGGTAACCACCGCCACCCCGTCAAGCTCGGGCATCTGCACATCGAGCACCAGGGCGTCGGGTTCGTCGGCCGCGAGCTGGGTAAGCGCATCGCGGCCATCGACAGCGACCCGGACGTCGAAACCCGAATGACGTAGCCCGCGGGCTACCGAGTTCCGAACGTCCGGGTCGTCATCGACCATCAACACCTTGTGACGTGCGGCAGTTTCCTGAGTCATTGCTGCTTAAGGCTAAGCCTCATTCCCGGCCGCAACGTCGAGAGGTGTTGTTAGGCGTCCTGCTGATCGACCACCGCGGTGACGTTCGGCGTGGCCGGCTGGGCCGGAGCGACCTGCTGGATGTTGGCGATTTCCGTGTTCTCCTGAGCCGGCTGCTGCTGCGGCGCGAAGGGGTTCCACGGCTGCTGCGGCTGCTCGGCGGGGGCGTTCTCGGTAGCAGGCGCAGCGGGCTGGCCCACCAGTCCGGCGGGAGCGGCCGGCGCTGCGTCATCGGTGTCCGCGCCACAGCTGTTCTTCAGGCTCGTCAGCGGCTGACGGATCTTGTCGAGCTCGGCCTTGGCGGCGGGCTGACCATCGAGGTAGGTCTTGATGGCTTCGCGACGCTCGCCCTCGGGCGCGCCCTTGGCGGCCTTGGTGATGCCGTCGTTGATCGTCGGGTTCTTGTCGAGGTAGCTCGCGACCTGGCTTGACACCGTCGAGTGAGTCCGGGCGAACTCCGCAGCAGTGCACTGGCCGGGAGCTGCGCCAGCGGCACCCGAGAAGGCCAGGGCGCTGGCGACCGCGCCGGCACCAACGACACCGCTGAGTACAGCAGAGGTGAACTTCATGGAGTACTCCTTGTTCAGCGTTACAGCCGACGAGATGCCGGCTCGTCCGGGACGCTATCGAGCGTTGGTTGGACGGTCATGGCCTGAACGTTAAGAAACCATGAGAAGCGCGACGAGAATTACATCCATGTAGTTCGGCGAGCAGCTAGCCGTCGGGCCAGCAGCGATTTTTGAAGTCCTGCACCGGCTGACGGATTGCATCCAAATCCGCCTTGGCGGTTGGGTTCGCGGTGAGATACGCCTGTATCGCCTCGTGCTTCGCTCCGCCGTCGCCAGGGGTGTTCTTGAGGGCATCACTGATCCCCGCGTTGACGTCGGGATGGCGTTCCAGGTACTCCGCGCGCTTGGTGGCTTCCACCGCATCGAGCCGCGCCTCCTCGGAGACGGTGCAGTCGCCCGGCCTGGCCGCGGCCGGCACAGCCATGCCGAGTGCACCGGCGACAACACCGAGACCCACGACGATCGATATGTATTTCATGGCCGCTCCTTGCAGGACTGGGATCCGAAGAAGGGATCGTGGTCCGCAAGAAGCTACTCCCCAAAGACGCGCTGTACGACCGCTTTCGCGCGCCTGGTCGCCCGCAGATAGTTGTCCAGAAACTCACCGCCGTCATTGTCCGGCCAGCCCGCGGCCGCGGCGACGGCGTTGAGCAGCCGCCCGGGACCGGGCAGTTGGTCGGTGGGCTTACCGCGCGCCAGTACCAGTGCGTTGCGCGCGTTGGTGGCGGTCAGCCACGCCTGGCGCAGCAGCTCGGCATCCTCAGCCTCGATGAGGCCGGCCTCCACCGCGGCGTGCAGCGTCTGCAGGGTCGAGGTGCTGTGCAGGGACGGATGTTCGTGGGCGTAGCGCAGCTGCAGCAGCTGCACGGTCCACTCCACATCGGCCAGCCCGCCCCGGCCCAGCTTGGTATTGGTATTCGGGTCGGCGCCGCGTGGCAGCCGCTCGGCATCCACCCGCGCCTTGATCCGGCGGATCTCGCGCACCGCATCCAGGGCGATACCACCGGCCGGATACCGCGTCTTGTCGATCATGTGCAGGAACCGCAGGCCTAGGTCGGCATCTCCGGCGACGCTGTGCGCGCGCAGCAGCGCCTGCACCTCCCACGGCTGCGCCCATTGCGCGTAATAGGTCTCGTAGGCCGCCAGGGTGCGCACCATCGGTCCATTGCGCCCCTCGGGACGCAGACCGGTGTCGACTTGCAGCGGCGGGTCGGTGCTCGGCGCACCGAGCAGCTTGCCCAAGTTCTCGGCGATCGTCGCCGAGAAACGGACGGCTTCGTCGTCGGTGGCACCACCGTGCGCCTCGCACACGTACAGGACGTCCGCATCCGATCCATAGCCCAGCTCGCCGCCGCCCAGTCGGCCCATCCCGATGACAGCGATGCGCGCGGGCGCCTCTTCGCCCTCGGGAACATTCGCCTTGATCAGGGCATCCAGGGCCGCCTGCAGCACCGCCACCCACACCGAGGTCAGTGCGCCACAGACGTCGACCACGTCCAGCAGACCCAACAGGTCCGCCGAGGCCACCCGAGCCAGCTCCCGGCGCCGCACTGATCGTGCCGCCGCGATAGCCCGCTCCGGCTCTGCATGCCGCGCCGAGGACGCGACAAGCGCCCCCGCCACCGAAACTGGTTCCGCCTCAAGGAGTTTAGGACCAGTGGGTCCATCGGCGTACAGCTGGATGACCTCGGGCGCGCGCATGATGAGATCCGGCACATAGGCGGAGGTGCCGAGGATCCGCATGAGGCGCTTGGCCACCGCACCCTCGTCGCGCAGTGTGCGCAGGTACCACGTCTGGTCAACCAGCGCCTCACTCACCCGGCGATAGGCCAATAGTCCGGCATCCGGATCGGGAGTATCTGCAAGCCAATCCAAAAGTGTTGGTAACAGGATTGTTTGGATGCGTCCGCGGCGCCCGCCCTCCTTGGTCAGCGCGGACAGATGACTGAGCGCATGCTGTGGCTGTTGGTAACCCAGGGCCGCGAGCTGACGCACCGCCGCCTCGTTCGACAGCCCCAGCGCTTCCTTGTCGAACTCGGTGACCGATTCGAGCAGCGGTTGGTAGAACAACTTGGTGTGCAAGCGAGACACCCGCACCGCCTGCCGCTTGATCTCGGCGCGCAGCACCCCGAGCGCGTCGTTCTGGCCGTCGGGGCGCACGTGGGCGGCCCGAGCCAGCCAGCGCATCGCCTCGGTGTCCTCCGGCGCGGGCAGGGTGTGAGTGCGCTTGAGACGCTGCAACTGCAGTCGGTGCTCCAGCAGCCGCAAGAACTCATACGAGGCAGTCAGATTCGCACTGTCGTCGCGCCCGATGTAACCCCCCGTGCTCAGTGCGGCCAATGCGTCGATGGTCGAAGCAACGTGCAGCGACTCATCCACCCGGCCGTGCACCAGCTGCAGCAACTGCACCGCGAATTCGACGTCACGCAGCCCACCGGTGCCCAGTTTGATCTCACGCTCACGCAGGTCCGCTGGCACCAGCGATTCCACCCGCCGGCGCATGGCTTGCACTTCGGAGACGAAGTCCTCACGCTCGCAAGCAGTCCACACCATCGGCATGAGCGCTTCCATATATGCCTTACCCAGCTCGGGATCGCCGACGGCAGGCCGCGCCTTGAGTAACGCCTGGAACTCCCAAGTCTTGGCCCAACGCCGGTAGTAGGCCACATGAGAATCAAGGGTGCGCACCAACGCCCCCGCTTTACCCTCCGGGCGCAGTCCCGCGTCCACCTCGAAGAAGGTGCTCGAACCGATGCGCATCATCTCCCCGGCGACGCGGGTGGTCAGCGAATCGGCCTGCTCCGCCACAAAGATGACATCGACATCACTGACGTAATTGAGTTCGCGCGCACCGCATTTGCCCATCGCGATGACGGCAAGCCGGGGGGCGTCCTGCCCCTCCGGTACCACCAGCGAGAGCGCAACCGCCAGTGCCGCCGTCAGCGCGGCGTCGGCGAGGTCCGACAGGTGTTGGCCCACCACGGGGAACGGCAACACCGGTTCGTTCTCGACGGTGGCCGCAAGGTCGAGTGCGGCGAGCACCAGCAGCCGGTCTCGATAAGCGTCGCGCAGCGCCGAGATCGCCGCGCCCTCGGATACCGAGGCGCGTCCCCCGACGGCGCCGACCGCCATCAAAAATCTTTCTTGCAGAGCCTCTTTGGACTCGAGCTCGATATCTCCGACCAGCAGCTGCCAACGGTCGGGATGCGCTACCAAGTGATCGCCGAGCGCCAGCGAAGAGCCGATCACCGACAACAGCCTGCCGCGCAGAGCGGTGTCGGCGCTCAGGGCCGCATCCACAATCGTCCACCCGGCCCCCATCTCCTCGCGCAGCCGGATCAGAGTGAGTAGCGCGGCGTCGGCGTCGGGTGACCTCGACAGCGACCACAACAGCGGGACGTGCGCCTCAGTGGTCCAACCCAGCTGTTCGAGCAGGGACGCGGCCCGCGCGTCGACAAGCCCCAGCCTCCCGACACTGGGAACCTTCGAACGCTCGGTGGAGGCTCGAGTCACCTCAGCCCCAATGTTCTTCGCGCGAGCTGGGGGTACCTCCCACTTGTGGGGGCCTCATCAGAGACCCAAGTAAGCCCGCAACTCGAACGGGGTCACATTGCTGCGGTAGCGCGCCCACTCGGCCCGCTTGTTACGGAGGAAGAAGTCGAAGACGTGTTCCCCCAAGGCCTCTGCCACCAGCTCGGAACGCTCCATGGCGATAAGCGCATTCTCCAGCGTGCTGGGCAGCTCCTTGTAGCCCATGGCCTGGCGCTCGGCACGGGTCAAGCCCCAGACGTCGTCCTCGGCCTCGGGCCCGAGGGTGTAACCCTGCTCCACACCGCGCAATCCGGCGGCCAGCAGCACCGCGTAGGTCAGATACGGATTGCAGGCCGAATCGGGGCTGCGCACCTCGATGCGACGCGAGGACGACTTGTTGGGCGTGTACATCGGGACCCGCACCAGCGCCGAGCGGTTGGCGGCACCCCACGATGCCGCCGTCGGCGCCTCGCCACCGTGCACCAGGCGCTTGTAAGAGTTCACCCACTGGTTGGTGACAGCGCTGATCTCGTTGGCGTGCTCCAGGATTCCCGCGATGAATGACTTACCAACGCTCGACAGCTGGAGCGGGTCGTCGGGATTGTGGAAGGCGTTGGTATCGCCCTCGAACAGGCTCATGTGGGTGTGCATCGCACTGCCGGGGTGATCACTGAACGGCTTGGGCATGAAGGTGGCATGCACGCCGTCGATGATCGCCACCTCCTTGACGATATTGCGGAACGTCATCACGTTATCCGCCATGGAGAGGGCGTCGGCGTAGCGCAGGTCGATCTCCTGCTGACCGGGTGCGCCCTCGTGGTGGCTGAATTCCACAGAGATGCCCATGGATTCGAGTGCATCGATGGCGTGCCGACGGAAGTTCGGTGCCGCCTCGTGCACGGCCTGGTCGAAGTACCCGGCGTCATCTGCCGGGATGGGCGCCGACCCGTCGTCGGGCAGGTTCTTCAGCAAGAAGAACTCGATCTCCGGGTGCACGTAGCAGGAGAAGCCCAAATCGCCTGCCCTGGCGAGCTGGCGGCGCAGCACATGCCGCGGATCGGACCAGGACGGCGATCCGTCCGGCAGCTTGATATCGCAGAACATGCGCGCCGAGTGATGCTGGCCGGCGCTGGTGGTCCACGGCAGCACCTGGAACGTCGACGGGTCGGGGTGCGCGACGGTGTCCGATTCTGAGACACGGGCGAAGCCCTCGATGGAGGATCCGTCGAAGCCGATGCCCTCCTCGAAGGCTCCTTCGAGTTCGGCCGGCGCGATGGACACGCTCTTGAGGTAGCCGAGCACGTCGGTGAACCACAGCCGGACAAAACGGATATCGCGTTCTTCCAGCGTGCGCAGCACGAATTCCTTCTGACGATCCATGGTCAGAGGCTATTACATCCGGCGTACACGGGCACGGATGCTCAGCACCGCACGTCCTTGGGGGGCACGGCGCCGTCGACGAAGTAACGGGTGACCGCCTCGTCGACACATGCCTCTCCGTTGAACGCGACGGTGTGTTGCGTGCCCTCGTAGCTGATGAGCGATCCGTTCAACTGCTGCGCCAGCGCCACGCCCGCCTCGTAGGGCGTGGCCGGGTCGTGGGTCGTGGAGATCACCACCACCGGAGGCAGGCCCGGGGTCGACGGGGTGTGCGGGGCCGACGTCGGCGCCACCGGCCAGAAGGCGCATAAATCGCGCGGGGCGTATCCGGTGAATGTGCCGTAGCTCGAGAACGGCGCCTGCTCGCGCAGTCGTTTGTCGGCGGCCACCCAGGGCGCGGAGTCCCGCGGGGTCGGCCCGTCGACGCATCGAATCGAATTGAAGGCGTCCTGCAGGTTGTCGTAGTGCCCCTGGTCGTCACGCTCCTGGTACTGGTCGGCCAGCCAGAGCAGGTCATCGGGCCCACTGCCATCGACCAAGCCGGCCAGCCCGGAGGTGAGGTACTTCCAGTAGCGCGGTGTGTACATCGCCTGGATGGTGCCGGTGATGGCGTCCTGGTAGCCCAGGCCGCGCGGGTCGTTGGTCTTTGCGGGCTTGGCGACCAACGGATCGATCAGCTGGTGGAAGCGCTTCACGGCCTGCGACGGGTCGGTGCCCAACGGGCACTTCGGGTCCTTGGCACAGTCGGCCGCGTAGTCGTTGAACGCCACCTGGAATCCGGTCATCTGCCGCACGTTGGACTCCACCGGATCGATGGTCGGGTCAATCGCGCCGTCCAGAACCATCGTGCGCACATTCTGTGGGAAGTACTCGGCGTACTGGGTGCCCAGCTCGGTGCCGTAGGAGTAACCCAGGTAGTTCAGCTTGTTGTCGCCGACCGCCGCCCTGATGATATCCATATCCCTTGCCGCCGAAGCTGTTCCGGCATTGGCGAGGAAGTCCAGCCCCATCCGGTTCGCGCAGTCGTTGACGTACTGGCGATACACGCCCTCGATATGGGCGACCCCGGCCTGGCTGTAGTCGGCCAGCGGCTCCTTGCGGAAGGCGTCGAACTGGGCGTCGGTGCGGCACCGCAGGGTTGGGGTGGAGCCACCGACACCGCGCGGATCAAACCCGACGATGTCAAAGCTCTGTCCGACCGCGCTATCGCCGAGCTTCGCGCCCATGCCCGCCGCCAGGTCCACACCCGACCCTCCCGGCCCGCCGGGGTTGACCAGCAGTGCGCCGACGCGCTTGCCGGTGGCGGGCACCTTGAGCACGGCCAGCTCCGCCACCGCGCCCATCAGCTTGTCGTAGCTGACCGGCACCTTCACCTTGGCGCACCGGGCGGTCGGAATGCGGCCGGTGTCACCGACAAAGCCGTCGCAGCTACCCCAGGCGACCTTCTGGTCGTAGAACGCCTGCAACGACGGGCTCGGTGCCGGCAGCGGCACGGCGGCCGCAGGAATGGCGGGGCCTACCGAGAACACAGCCGAGGACATCAAAAGAATCACCGGCAACGCTCGGCGCATCCGCATCATGGGCCACATCGTGCCATGTCGGATACCAAAAGGGATCAGCAGCGGGCGCCTTCGGCCGGAGTCGTGACCTTGATGAGATATGTCTCCGCCGCTTTGTCGACGCACTGATTCCCGTCGAACACGATGGTGTGCTTGGTCCCCTCGTAGGTGAGCAGGCCACCGCCGAGCTGTTTGGCCAGCTCAACGCCCGCCTGGTACGGGGTTGCCGGATCGAAGGTGGTGGAGACCACCAACAACTTGGGCAAGCCGGGCACGTTGATGGGATGCGGCTTGCTCGTCGGCGGTACCGGCCAGAACGCGCACACCCCCAGCGGCGCATTGCCGGTGAATTCGCCGAAGTCCTGGAATGGCGCCACCTCACGGATGCGCCGGTCCTTCTCCACGGTCTTGGCGCGGTCCGTCTGCGGCGGTTCGTCCACACAGTTGATGGCGGTCTGCGCGTCCTGTGCGTGGCTGTAGTGCCCCTCTTCGTCGCGCTTCATGTACGCATCGGCGAGCAACTGCAGGATATCGCCCGATCCCTCGCTGAGCTGGCGTAGCGCCTTGGTGAACGCCTCCCACAACGTTGGCGAGTACATCACCATGATGGTGCCGATGATGGCGTCACCGTGGGACAGGCCGCGGCCGTCCTTGGTCTTGGCCGGATGCTCGACCAACGGATCGATCATGGCCCGATAGCGCGCCGTCGCCTGCGCGGGATCGGTACCCAGCGGGCAGCCCGGGCTCTTGGCACAATCGGCCGCGTAGTTATCGAAAGCCTTTTGGAACCCAGCGATTTGGTCGATATCAGCCTGGGTGGGGTCAGCGTTGGGGTCGATCACCCCGTCGAGGATGAGGGCCCGCACATTCTGGGGAAACTGCTCGGCGTATGTGGTGCCGATCCGAGTGCCGTACGAGTAGCCCAGGTAGGTCAGCTTGTCGTCACCGAGGGCGGCACGGAGCCGATCCATATCCTTGGCGACGTTCACGGTGCCGACATTGGCGAGAAACTCCAGCCCTACCTTGTCGATGCAGCGCTTGACGAAGTCCTTGGAGTCCTGCTCCATGCGGGCGACGCCCTCGGGGCTGTAGTCGGTGTCGTTTTGCGCACGCAGGCGGTCCACGTCTTGGTCCGAGTTGCACTCGACCGCCGGGGTGGAGGACCCCACACCGCGCGGGTCGAATCCGATGAAGTCGAAGCTGTCGCGGATCTCCTTGGGCACCTGCTTGACGATGGCGGTCGCGGCCTCGATACCCGATTGGCCCGGTCCGCCGGGGTTCATCAGCAGCGATCCGATCTTGTTGCCCTTGGCCGGGTACTTGATGATCGCCAGGCGCGCCTTGGCACCGTCGGGCTTCGTGTAATCGACGGGCACCTCAAGCTCCGAGCACACCGTGCTCGCCGGCACCGTGGTGTTTTCCGGCGCAAAGCCGTCACAGTCCCCCCAACTGAGGGCGGTTTCGGACGGTCGCGCCGCCGTCGCCTGACCTTCAACCGACCGCACACAACCAGAGACGACGGCTACCACCGAGGCAAGAGCCAATACGGCAGCAACCCGCCGACCACGAAACATCATTCAGCCATGGTGCCAGAAGGGACTAGATCCGGGCCTTCAGCTCCGTGAGCGCCACGCCGAAATCGTCGGTCAGTGTGGACAGGTCGGGCATCAGATCGGGGCAGGAGATCAGGCCGACGTTGAGTTTCCCGTCCAGCGACATCACCGTGACAGTGAGCGCGGCGCCGTGGAAGATCGGTCCCAGCGGATACATCCCGACGACCTGGGCGCCCAAGAAGTACAGCGGCACTTGGGGTCCCGGCACATTGGACACCACCAGGTTATGGATCACCGGGTGCCGG
Source organism: Mycobacterium sp. NGS15 (assembly GCF_059813245.1). NCBI lineage: Bacteria > Bacillati > Actinomycetota > Actinomycetes > Mycobacteriales > Mycobacteriaceae > Mycobacterium > Mycobacterium sp. NGS15. The sequence goes on from NZ_JCALEF010000007.1 coordinate 324,752, forward strand.
TCGGCCAACCGGATACGCGAGTAGACCCGCATCGCGGTGCCGAACACCGCGGGCGCCGCGAACTGACTCCAGTCCTGCAGCAGCGTCGCACCCAACACGGCGGTGTGTTCCTTCGCGACGTTGTTGGCTTCGGCGATGGCCTGCAGACGGTCCACTGGATTTTCGATATTGGTCTCCAGGCGGGAGAACATTCCTGACACTTGGTTTCGGCCCGGACGGTCGGACTTCTCATGCACCGACACCGGAACCATGGCCACCAAGGAGCTTTCCGGAAGCTCACCGCGGTCGTCCAGGTACTTGCGCAGCGCGCCGGCACAGATGGCCATCACGACATCGTTGACCTTGACACCGAAGTGGTTCTTGACCGCCCGAACGTCGTCCAGGTCCAGTTGGGTATAGCCCACGTTGCGACGGCTGGTGATGGTGGAGTTGAACGAGGTACGCGGCGCCGAGAACGGCGCGGTCATGGCCTCGCCACGCTTGGAGCGCTCCAGCCAGGCTGGGATCACGCCAATGGTCGAGGGCAGCAGCCTGGCGAATTTCAACGGCCGCGACGCCCACGTGATGGCTCCGGTGATGGCGATCTCCAGGCTGTTGGCACCGCCGACCCCCGGCGCGGGTTCGGGTGCTTGGGCGTCGGGTTCCACACCGCACAGCGCCGACATCAGGTTGGCGCCGGTGACACCGTCAACCGAGGCGTGATGCATCTTGGTCATGACCACCAAGCGGTCTGTGTCGCCTGTCTCGATGACCCACATTTCCCACAGCGGCCGGGCACGGTCCAAGGGCAATGAGGCGATGTGCCCGCACATGTCGGCGATCTCGGCCTTGCCTCCGGGTGCCGGCAGCCCGACGTGATGCAGGTGCCGGTCGATGTCGAAGTCGTCATCGTCGACCCATACCGGGTGGTCCAGGTTCAGGCGGCTATCGGCGAGCTTCTCCGTGAAGGACGAGATTCCCCGGACTCGTTCGACCAGCTTGGTGCGCAATTTCTCGAACGAGTAGCCGCCAGGAATGGTTGTGGTGTCTAATTCCAGTACCCCGCACACATGCATGGGTTGGGTGGGTGTTTCCAGATAGAGAAAACTGGCGTCGAGTCCGGAAAGCCGCTGCATGCCGCAGATGCTAGGCCAGCCGGGTAGCCCGTCGTGACCAAATGCCACGACTGTCGATGTGACCAAATCCACGCGTACGGATATTCACCTCGCCGCTACGCGGTGGCAGACTGAACATCGTTAGAAACCCAGGGACCCGGATGGGCCTTGAGGAAATTCGACGGAAAAAGAGACTGCGATATGTCCGAGATATCTGAATCTGCTTTCTACGGCGCTGCTTCCGAAACTCCCCCCAAGCCTCGCACCAAGACCCGCGTGCACCACTTGCAGAAGTGGAAGGCCGAGGGCCACAAGTGGTCAATGCTTACCGCGTACGACTACTCGACCGCTCGCGTGTTCAACGACGCCGGGATTCCCGTTCTGCTGGTCGGGGATTCGGCCGCGAACGTGGTCTACGGATATGACACCACCGTGCCGATCACCATTGACGAGCTGATTCCGTTGGTGCGCGGCGTGGTTCGCGGCGCACCCGAGGCACTGGTGGTCGCGGACCTGCCCTTCGGCTCATATGAAGGCGGAGCCGCTCAGGCCCTCGCGAGTGCCACCCGGTTCATGAAAGAAGCCGGCACACACGCCGTCAAACTCGAAGGCGGAGAACGGGTTGCCGATCAGATCGCCACGCTGACCGCCGCCGGGATTCCCGTGGTGGCACACATCGGGTTCACCCCGCAGAGCGTGAACGGCCTTGGCGGGTATCGAGTTCAGGGGCGCGACGATGCCGCCGCACAGCTCATCCACGACGCCATCGCGGTCCAGGAGGCCGGAGCCGTCGCAGTGGTGATGGAGATGGTGCCCGCCGACCTAGCGACGCAGATCACCGGCAAGCTCACCATCCCCACCGTCGGCATCGGCGCGGGCCGGGAATGCGATGCCCAGGTGTTGGTGTGGCAGGACATGGCCGGAATGACCAGCGGCAAGACCGCCAAGTTCGTCAAACAGTTTGGTCAGGTCGGCGCGGAGCTACGCAAGGCCGCCGAGCAGTACGCCGATGAGGTGGCTCGCGGGGTCTTCCCCGCTCCAGAACACAGCTACTGATAGCTCAGCCGCGCACGCCGAGCTTGTTGTCCAGGTATTCCTGGCGGCAGGCTCGGCGTGCGAGCTTTCCGCTGGTGGTACGCGGAATCGCACCGGCCTGAACCAGTTGTACATCCGCGATGGGCAGGTTGTGCCGCCGCGAGACGGCCGCGCGAATGGCATCGACGATGGGCTCCGGCTCGGCGCGGCCCGCACCGGCAGCACGCTCGGCCACGATGACCACTCGCTCCCCCGTGCCACTGCCTTGATCGACTCCGGCGGGCAGCTCGGTCGCGGGCACCGAGAAGGCCGCCACAAAACCGTGCCGCACCGCGGGTGAGGCTTCCTCGACAGTGGCCTCGATGTCCTGCGGGTAGTGGTTGCGGCCGTCGATGATGACCAGGTCCTTGACCCGTCCGGTGATGAAGAGCTCGCCGTCCAGGTAGACGCCCAGGTCTCCGGTGCGGAACCAGGTGGCGCCGGGTTCGGTACCGGTGGCATGGCTGCCTTGGTCGAGCCGGGCCTGCAGCTTGTTACGGAACGAGAAATCGGTTTCCTTGGGCCTGCCCCAGTAGCCGCGGCCGATGTTGTCGCCGTGCAGCCAGATCTCCCCGACCTCACCGTCGGCAAGCTCCGCATCGGCATTCGGGTTGACGATCACCGCCCACTGACTGCGCGCGACCTTGCCGCAGGACACCTGTGGGACCGCGTTCTCGTCGTCGGCCGCGACCCGTACGGCGTGCCCGTTGCCCAGCTCCTTGCGGTCCAGATACACCACCGAGGCCTCGGCGTCGGAGGGGATGGTGGAGACGAACAGCGTCGCCTCCGCCATCCCATAGGACGGCTTGATGGTCGTCGGCGGCAGTCCGTACGGTCCGAAAGCCTCGTTGAACTTGCGAATCGACGAGATGCTGACCGGCTCGGATCCGTTGATCAGACCCGCGACATTACTGAGATCGAGCGTCTCACCATCCCTGGGCAAGCCGCGCTCGGCGGCCAGCTCGAAGGCGAAATTCGGTGCGGCGGCAAAGGTTCGGCCCAGGTGCCCCTCGGCGGCGAGTTCCTTGATCCATCGCCCGGGACGACGCACGAACGACACCGGGGACATCAGGGTGATCCGGCCACCACACAGCGGGAAGAGGATCATCAGCAGACCCATGTCGTGATAGAGCGGCAGCCAGCTGACACTACGGATGCTGTCGTCGAGCCCCACCGAGATGATCATCTGCAAGACGTTGGTCATCACCGCGCGGTGCGTGATCTCGACGCCGGCGGGCACCCGGGTGGATCCCGAGGTGTATTGCAGATAGGCGATGTCATCGGTATCCGGCGTCACCTTGACATAGGTGGCGGCCACCGAATCGGGGACGCTGTCGACGGCGACCACGCGGGGACGCCGCTCCCGGGGCAGCCCGCGGACGAATCGGCTGACGGACTCGGCGGCGGCGTTGTTGGTCAGGACGACGGTCGGCTGCGCGTCGGTGAGCACCGAATCGAGTCGTTCGGAGTGGCCAGGAAGTTCCGGAGCAAACAATGGAACCGCAATGTTGCCCGCCTCGATGGCGGCATAGAAACCGACCACATAGTCGATGCCCTGCGGGGCCAGGATCGCGACGCGATCGCCGGGCTTGGTGACTTGCTGAAGGCGGGCCGCGACTGCCTGAGAGCGCTGGCCAAGCTGTGTCCAGGTGAGATCGTTAGGTTCGCCGTCGGAGTTGGCGTTGAAGTCCAGGTACCGGTACGCAAAGGTGTCGCCCAACTCTGCCACGGCACGCTCAAGGTAGTAGTTGACTGTGTAACCGTCTGGCAAGGTGATCGCACCTTTGCCGTCCAAGTACTCCTCAACACGTAACTTCATGGTGACCTCGGTCTAGCTGTGAACACGACTGGCGTCCCATACGGGGGACAATACCGACCAGGCAACACCGATACCCGGCACCACACGCGGTGCGAAACGAATATCGCTTCCCAATCGGATACCCCGACCTTATGAGAACCCTAAGAGAATCTTAGATTACCCCGCGACAAGTCGTGACCATTGTTTACCTGAATGTGGCACCGTGTCGCATAGTCGCCCCGCCCGCACACACCGAGCACCCCACCCCTCCAACCGTCAGGGCACACCCCTCATGCCATCTCAACACGTCGAGGTCGAGCGGAAATTCGACGTCACCGACGCGACCATCAATCCGTCATTCGACGGCATTGCCGCCGTTTCGCACGTGGAGCAGCAACCACAGCAACATTTGGACGCGGTGTACTTTGACACGCCCGGCCAGCGACTGGCCCTCCAACGCATCACCTTGCGCCGTCGCACCGGTGGCACCGACGCGGGATGGCACCTGAAGTTACCGGCGGGGCCGGACACCCGAACAGAGCTGCGGCTCCCCCTTGACGACGGTAGCGACGCGGATTCCCGCGCGGTCCCAGAGGCGCTGCGAGACACCGTGCTCGCGGTGGTGCGCGAGGACGAGCTGGCTCCCGTCGCCCGCATCAGCACCGTGCGCACGATGTCGCAGCTGATCGGCGCCGAGGGGGAACAGCTCGCCGAATTCTGTGATGACCAGGTGACCGCCACGCGGCTGACGGGCCCGGGCTCCGGTGAGGAAGGCGCCGTGCAGAGCTGGCGGGAATGGGAACTGGAGCTGTCGGCATTCGGCGACACCGCACTGTTCGACCGAGTCACCGCGCGCCTCCTGGATGCCGGGGCGGTCCCCGCCGGGCACGGCTCCAAACTGGCTCGCGTTCTTGACGTGCCTGAACGAGTACGCCCCTCCGGTAAGGATCCGATCCAACGCGCGCTCCTCGAGCAGCTGGACCAGTTGCTCGGCTGGGACCGCGCGGTACGGGTGGATACCGATGATTCGGTGCACCAGATGCGCGTCACCATTCGGCGGATCCGCAGTCTGTTGCAGTCCAATCCCGAACGCTTCGGGGTCGACACGAACACCGAGCCGCTCGACGAGCTGCGTCTGCTGGCCAACATCCTCGGGGAGGCGCGTGATGCCGAGGTGCTGGCACAGCGGTACGCCGCGGCGCTCACCGAGCTTCCCGAACCACTCATCCGGGGCCCGGTGCACGAACGTTTGGTGGATGCGGCCAGGCAGCACTATGACAACGGGTTACGCCGATCGTTGGCGGCCATGCGCAGTCATCGCTATTTCCGGCTGCTGGACTCCCTGGATGCGCTGGTCGCTTCCGCCGGGCCGCCATCAGACACCCACCACTCCGACGAGGGCGGAACGCTCGATGCCGCGTACCGCAAGGTGCGCCGTGCGGCACGGGCGGCGGCGCGCGCCGAGGGCGAGTATCGCGATGAGGCCCTGCATCGCATCCGCAAATCGGCCAAGCGGTTGCGCTATGTGGCAAGTGCCGAGGGCGCCAAGCGAGTCTCGCAAGCGGCCAAGGACATCCAGGAGCTATTGGGCGAGCATCAGGACAGCACGGTAAGTCGCGCCTATCTGGCCACGCAGGCCGCCGAGGCGCACAACGCCGGCGAGGACACCTTCACCTACGGAGTGCTGTACCAGCGTGAGCACGATGCCGCCGAGACCGCGCGCCATCACGTCGAGGCCACCCTCAAGGCGCTCCGCAAGGCCGTACGTCACAAGAAGTGATCAGCTGCCGTCGGCCGGAAAGCCGAACAGCACGGTCCGGGTTTCCGGATTCGCTTCACGCAGAATGAGTTTGGCGCGCCGGCCTTCGGGTGGATCGCCGTCGCAGCGGGCAAGAATCGGCGGATCGGTCACGAAAACCTCCGCGGCTCGCTTCTTCTCGGCGCCACGTAGCACGGCCGAATCGAAGGTCTGCCCCTTCTGCGGGGCAAGCACGGTGGCCTCGGTGAGGTCCACACACGCCTGTTCCACCTTGTTGGCCAACGCGTTCGAGGTCAGCAGCGACGATCTGGCGTCTGCCAAGCCCTCGCGCGCCCACTGCGGCACGGGCGTGCCCGCAGACAGCGCCAGGCAGATCTCGGTGGCGAACCGGTCCCCCAGCCGGCGCAGCGGTGCGGTGACATGCGCATAAGGTGCGGCGATGCCTGCATGCTCTGCCGCCTGGCCGTCCGGGCGCTTTCCATCGAAGACCAGATAGGAAGCACCCCGCAGCAGCGTGGTGGCCTGCGTCATCATCGCCAACGTTGTCGTGGCGCGGGGATCCAAAGCCGCCAGCTGCGCCCCGATAGGGGTATCACTCGCCCAGGGCAACCCCAGCGCTTCGGCGGTGCGCCGCATCCATCGGCGCACATCACCGTCCGCGGGCGGAAGCGTACGCAGGATGCCGACGCCGCCGTCGAGCATGATCTGCGCCGCGCAGATCCCGGTGAGCAGCGATATCTGCGCGTTCCAGCCGTCGGTTTCGGTGCGCGCCTCGATGCCGAGCTCCCAGTCACCGCTCGGGCCGCGCACCACTTCCTGTTCGGGGAGGTCCAACTCGATGGCACCCTTGGACAGCCCGAGATCTCTTCTCTTGCGCCCGAATTCAGGGAGCGCCGCGATCGAGGGATGCGGGTTACCGGCATCCGCCGCGTCCTGGGCCTGCCGATAGGTCAGCTGCTGCGCGGATTTCACAAGAGCGCGCTGAACACTCCAGCTGATCGGGTTGGCTTCGCCGTCGGTTTCGATGCGCCACAGTGCGGCCGGCCGAATCTCGTTGGGCAGCAAGCTCGCCGAGCCCTCGGAAAAAACCAAGGGGTGTAGCGGCACCGACCCGTCGGGCAGGTAGATGGTCTCACCGCGCAGGCGGGCCGCCATATCCAATGCACTGCCGGGCTCGATCTGCGCGCCGACATCGGCGATGGCGTAGTGCAGCAGGTAGCCGCCGGCGGTGCGTACCAGGTGCAAAGCCTGATCAAGATCGCGCGATCCGGGCGGGTCGATGGTGACCAACTCCAGATCGGTGCGATCGACACGCTCCGCGTGGTGACGGTCGACGGCCCGGACAGCGTCCCGCAGCGCATCGGGTCCGAACTCGGTGGGAAGCCCGAACTCCGCACGGATGCCGTCGAAGCTGAAGTCGCGGGCGACCAAGCGCTTCAACGTCACCGATCCAGAATAATCCAGGGCGGGAGGCGGACGAGTTGGCCTGTAAGCCGGATCCTGTTCCGCGCAGCCACGGGCTAGCCGCGGCCGCGCAGCGGCGACCATCCATCTGGGCACACCGTCGCCGGGTACCTCAAGCGGCCTACCCGGAAGCTCGGGCGAGCAGCCCTCGAACACTTCCGCAGCTGTGCATGCACAGCCTTTTGGCCTTGCTTCGGGTGGGGTTTACCGAGCCGAACCGGTCACCCGGTCCGCTGGTGCGCTCTTACCGCACCGTTTCACCCTTACCACCGCTGAATCCCGAAAGACTCGGTGGTGGCGGTCTGTTTTCTGTGGCACTGTCCCGCGAGTCACCTCGGATTGCCGTTAGCAATCACCCTGCTCTGTGAAGTCCGGACTTTCCTCGAACCGCGGGATTTCTCCCGCGGCCCGCGGCCGCCCGGCCAACTCGTCCGCGCGGTCATCGTACTCGTGACAAGCTCATCTCCATGACGACAACGGCTCGACTGGGCGCGATATCGATCGACTGTTCGGACCCGGCGGCACTGGCCCGGTTCTATCAGCAGGTCCTTGACCTGGAGCTGCTGTTCGAGAGTCCGGATATGGCCGCGCTGAAGGGTGCCGCCGTGCTGCTGACCTTTCAGCGCGTGGCAGACCATCGACCACCTCAGTGGCCGGCGGGTGCGGTGCCGAAACAACTACACCTCGAGCTCGCGGCGGCAGATCTGGACGCCGAAGAGGCGCGCATCCTGAGCCTCGGGGCGACCAAGGCCGAGACCCAGCCGAATCCGGGCGGATGGCGGGTGCTGGTCGACCCGGCCGGTCACCCCTTTTGCATCACCAACCTCATTCCCGAGGGCACCTATTCATAACCCGAACGTGCGCCATCATGCGACGATGAGGCATGAACAGTGCGAACAAGCTGTTCTTTCGGGCGACGGGGCTCATTGTCCTCGTCGCGCTGTCGGTCGTCGCACTGCGCAGCTATCTACCTGACGCAAAGGCCCTCCCCCGATCCGAGGAACCGCGTGACGAGCCGCATTCAATAGCCTTGCAGCTCTTACTGTGTGGTGTCGTCGCCATTCTCATACTGTTGAGCCTTCGGCGCCGCCGCCCCGGAATGCCAGTGTCGACCGAGGGGCCGTCGTATTTGCGGTTACGGGGGTTGACTCGGCGCGAAGCGATCATTGCCGCCGCCAGCGTGCTTGTTCTGGTGGGTGCGGTCTGGATATCGCTCTACCTGACCAGATCCACGGGCGGTTCGCCGGTGCGCGAGCCCGCGCCGGGCACCTCCGAAGCGCGGCAGCCCGACGAGGCCCCACCTCATAGGACGCCGGGCAACGCGCCGGGACGGGAGGAGCCTGGCACGCCGATGATGATCCTCGGCGTGGTGTTGATCGGCATCGCCGTCATGATCTTCGTGCTGAGGCGCAGCGATCCGGACACTGTGGACGCCGATGGTCACCAATCCGCGGAATCCGACGTCGCTGATGCGACACCCGAATCCCTCGCCCGTCTCGTCGAACTCGGCCTCGCCGAGGTCGCCGAACCTGGCCGGGATCCGCGCGCATCGATCATTGCCTGCTATGCGGCCATGGAGCAGGGACTGACGGCGGCACCGGAGGCGGCACCCCTTGCCTCGGATACACCGTCGGAAGTCTTGCAGCGGGCGCTCCATATCGGCGCCCTCCAATCGCATGCGGGCACGCAGCTCGTCTCGCTCTTCTCCGAGGCTCGATTCAGCCCACATCAGATGACCCAAACCGATCGTGAGTCCGCGGTTCGATGGCTACAGAACGTGTTGGACGACCTTCGGAGCCGGCAATGAAATGGTTCGTGCCGATCGTGCTGCTGGTGGTGGTGATCTTGGCGGAAGCCTGCGTGGCTTCCAGTCCGCTGCGCTCCCTCACGCTCCCGATCACCGGCGCAGTCGTCGCCGCGGCCCTGTATCTGCTGTGGAGGCAGCTGCGAAGCCCACCTGAACCGAGGCCGTCGTCCCCGGCCGGCCTTCCTGCCGACGAGACGTTGCATCGATGGCTTGCCCGTGCCGAGGCGAGGATCAGTTGGGCCGAGCGGACCCGCGGCGACTGGGATCGACATCTACGGCCGCTGATCGCAGCCGATTTCGAGACGGCGGCAGGCCATCGACAGTCTAAGGATCGAGCCGCGCTCGCCGCGACCGGCCGCATGATGTTCGGCCCCGAGCTATGGCCTTGGGTCGACCCGAACGGTGCGTCACATGCCGACCGCGCTGAGCCCGCCCCCGGCCGCGCCGTATTGCAATCGATACTCGAGCGATTGGAGCAGATGTGACGACACTTCCCGTCTCCGTCGCGACCCAGCACGCGGACGCGGTGCTGACCGAGATCGATCGGATTGTTGTCGGAAAACGCGATGCGCTGCAACTGATTCTGTTGACCATCCTCGCACGCGGCCATGTCCTCATCGAGGATCTGCCGGGCCTGGGCAAGACGCTGATCGCCCGATCATTCGCGGCTGCACTGGGGCTCGATTTCGCCCGAGTGCAGTTCACACCCGATCTGCTGCCCGCCGATCTGCTGGGCTCCACGATCTACGACATGTCTTCCGGGCTGTTCGAGTTCCGGACTGGGCCGATATTCACGAATCTCCTACTCGCAGATGAAATCAACCGAACTCCGCCCAAGACGCAATCGGCACTACTGGAAGCGATGGCGGAGGGGCAGGTCAGTATCGACGGCGAAACTCGCAGACTTCCGGCACCATTCGTGGTGCTGGCGACGGACAATCCCATTGAGTACGAGGGAACGTATCCGCTGCCGGAGGCCCAGCTAGACCGCTTCGCGATCCGGCTGCAATTGGGATACCTGAGCGAGGATCTCGAGATCGAAATGCTCCTTCCCGCACTACTGTTCGGCTGTGCGGCGTTGCTTGCAGCAGCAGTACCCGCGTGGCACTCATCGTGGCTGCCTTTGGCCGTGCCGGTCGCCGTCGTCGTCATCTATGTTCTGGCCCTGTGGCCATTTACTCAGGGCAGCGGCGGCGCTGTGGAGCGATAGACCGTTCCCGTCGGCGTCGTTATCTCGACGGTATGCCTCCACCCGGGCGACTCCTTCACGTAATTGCATCGTGCGCAGAGACCCTGACCGTTGTCGAACGAGGTCACTCCGCCGTGTGCACTGCCCACGACATGGTCGTGATGGCGGATCGGGGCATCACAGTACGGCGTACGGCATGTTTGATCGCGCAAGTCGATCAGCTCCGCCAATCCCTTGGGAAATAAGCGACTTCGTGACTCTGCACCTACCAGTGCGCCCGTGCGGCAGCATCGATATAACCGACGCACCAGAACCTTCGCATCGGCGCTGACGGCATCGGATATGAGCCTGCGCGCGACCGCGGCCGGGACGGGTCCGTGACCCGCGATGGTCGCGGGCTCGACACCTCCACCCAGTAGTGCCTCATCGGAGATCGTGATGTTCACGCCCAGGGGAACGGCCTGGGCTGATGCCACGCCAGTGACCCGTTCCACCAGAGTGTCGGCCATGATCTGCCCTTGGCCACGAACGGGATCCATCGATGCGTCGGCGGCGCGCTTGAGCGCGGCGTAGACCGCCACGCCCTGTTTCACCGGGAGCAACGCCGTCAGGTAGGTCATGGTGTCGGGGGCGGGACGGATGGATACCCGGCGTTCGTTCTCAGCCCGGCGTGCGCGGCGCACCACTGCCTCTGCATCGAGTCGATACGCCAGACGTTTCGCCTCCGCAGTGAGCCGTGCATCGCCCATCCCTCGGAGGCGGGACGGGTCCGCACACATCTCGACGTCGATCTTCTGCCGATCCTCGACAACAAGGTAGGCGGTTTCCCGCACGAGGATCGTCGCGCGCCATTCATTCAGCGCGCCGCACGCCAATGCCGCAAGCGTGTGGGGCATTTCGTTCACCAGTGCCTTCGCGAAGCCGAGATGACGACCGCCACGGGCCGGCGAGTCTTGCCGCGCCAGGGCGACCTCGGTGGCGACGCCTGCCCCTTGCCGTCGTCGAGGCACCCCGTTGGCGGCCTCCTCCGCGCGGCGTGCGCGATCAAGCAGCACAGCGGCGTGCGCCTGCTCCGCGGCAGCGGCGGCCTTCAGCCGCTCAAGCTCGGCGATTCGTTCGACGAGCCACGCCGCCTGGGCGGCGGGATCGATCTGGGACACATCACCAACGCTACTCGCACATCAGTTCGATACGCGTCGACTTCTGTTGTTATACACAGCTATTCGGAAACAACCCGAGTTATCCACAATCTCACCGACTAGTGGAGCTCGAAGCCTGCGTGCGCTATGCGCCCGGGTCGGCCAGCCGTGCCAGCTGCACGGTCGCACCACGGAGTTCGTCGATCGAATCGATCGGGTCGATGTAGCCGACCCGGGTCACGGACCAACCCCGCGGGGTATTCACCCGGATATCCAGCCCGTACCGGTCTGCTCCCTCACACCGAGCCGCGGTGGCGTCCGGGTACCCGCCCAGCCGTTGCGCCATCGCGAGCAGCGCCTGCCCGTGATCGTCGTTGAGGTGGCTGACCGCGTGTTCGGCCTTCGGCGACACGGGATCTGCTGCAGCCGAATCGTAATCGGTGCCGCTGGCCGAGTCCATGCGCCCGTAGCCACCCACCCAGCGCACACGTTCGACGTCCAGGACCCAGACGGAGAAGTCGCTGTAGTCGATGTAGTACCGGGCAGCGGGCACCGCTGCGATGTGCGCCTCGCGAGCCGCCTGCAGCTCCTCAGGACGGGGCCGGCGCACCTTCCCGGCGAGGGTGATCCGCGTATTGGCCAACGGATCCTCGGGCGCGTTGGGCGCCACGATGGAGACGCTCGCTCTGGGATCGCGCATCAGATTGCGTCCATGCTCGGCCATCTTCGATACGCAAAGCACCGGCGCCCCACCCAGTAATCCGTAGGTGACCAGGGAAGCCCATGGATCACCGTCTGCGGACAGACTCGCCAATGTCGCGATGTTCGTAGACGCCGCGACCGTTCTCGCCTCCTCGGCGGCTGAGGGCCGAGCCGGGTTGGCGACATCTGCCAGGGGTGGCGCAATGGTGGGCGCATCGCCCGGATCGCCGTGATCGCGAGAAGCCATGGCGACAGCCTAAGTCAGATACGAGGTCTCGTTGACGAGTCGCACCGATGCCGGCCCGTCCGAGTAGAACTCGGCGATGCTCAGCGACGCCAGATCCAGGTGCAGCCGATACAGCAGGCTCGGCCCCGCATCCAGCGCCAGACGCAGCAGCGTCTTGATCGGCGTGACATGGGAGACCACCAAAACCGTTGCGTCACCGTACTCGGCGATGATCCGATTGCGGGCACGCCGCACCCGGTGGTGCACAGTATCGAAGCTCTCCCCTTCCGGCGGAGTCACCGAGGTATCGCTGAGCCACTGCGCGTGCAGCCGCGGGTCTCGCTCGGAAGCCTCGGAAAATGTCAAACCCTCCCACTTGCCGAAGTCGGTTTCGATCAGATCGTCATCGACGGTCAGCGGAACACCCAGGGCTGTCGCGGCCGCGGCGGCGGTCTCCTTGGCGCGGCTCAGCGGCGAGCTGATGACGGCCGCAATGCCGCCGCGGCTCGCGAGGTAACGCGCCGCCCTCGCGGCCTGATCGCGCCCCAGTTCGGTCAGCTCGGGATTGCCTCGTCCGGAGTAACGGCGCTGCACCGAAAGTTCGGTCTGTCCATGGCGAAGCAACAGCATGCGGGTGGGCTTGCCGCGCGCACCCGTCCAGCCCGGCGCAGCATCGGCAGGCCTGGGTTCCGTGGCTTCTTTGGGCTTCTTCGGAGCCTTGGGTTCGATGCCACTGGCGCGGTCCATCGCCTCGTTGGCCAGCCGGTCGGCGTGCTTATTGCGTTCCCGGGGAATCCACTTGTAGTCGACGGTTTCGAACTGCATCGCCGCGGTGACAGCCTGCTGATACAGCGTGATGAGGTCGGGGTGCTTGACCTTCCATCGACCGGACATCTGCTCGACGACAAGTTTGGAGTCCATCGAAACGCTTACCTCAGTGGCGCCCAGTCGTGCCGCCTCTGCCAATCCCGCTATCAGACCACGGTATTCGGCCACATTGTTGGTGGCGCGTCCGATGGCCTCGCAGGCCTCACCCAGCACCGTCTCGTGATCCGGGGCGAACACCACGGCGCCGTATCCGGCCAATCCGGGATTACCGCGCGATCCTCCATCGGCTTCGACGAGAACCCTCACAGGCGCACCAGGATCGCGCTGCACTCGGGGCACCGCAGCACCTCGTCGGCGTCGGCCGCCGATATCCGGGACAGCTCACCGCGGTCCAATTCGATACGGCACGCACCGCACTTGTTGCCCTGCAATAGCCCCGCCCCCGGGCCTCCCGAGCGGCGCTGCCGTTCATAGATTTCCAGCAGCGACCCCTCGATGGAGGACGCCAGTCCGTCGCGACGCTGCCGAATCTGGTTCTCTTCGGCGTCGGTGTCGATGGAAATCGCACGCTGGAGCCGCTCGATTTCCGCTATCCGCCCGGCGATCTTGTCGGCATCGGCCTGAATCGAGGCCTGTTGAGCCTGGAGCTCCTCACGACGCTCCATCAGCTCCAGTTCCGAGTCCTCCAGACTGGACTGGCGGCGCTCCAGAGTGTCGAGCTCATGCTGAATATCGACGAGTTCCTTCGGGTTCACACCGCCCGAGGCCAGCAGGGTGCGGTCGCGATCCTCCCGTTGACGGACGGCGGTCACTTCGGTGTCCAGCTTCGCCACCTGTACGTCCAGATCTTCCAGAGCCAGACCGAGCGCGCCCACGTCGCCGAGAATTTTCCGCTGTTGCGCCTGCAACTCCCCATGCTCCTGGCGTTCCGGCGGATTCGCACGCCGGTGCGCGATACGCGTCAGTTCGGCATCCACGGACGCCAGGTCTACTAGGAGACGTTGTTGTGCCACATCGGCTTTCATGCTCGTTCTTCTTTCTCCGAACCACCTAGGGTCCAAGGGTCTGTGCGAACTGGCGAGATACGCGTCGGCAGCTTCTCCCCGAATTCGGTATCGAGCACCCGCGCTGCCTGCGCACACCACGGGAACTCGCTGGCCCAGTGGGCGACGTCGACAAGTGCAACGCTACTTGCCCGGGCATGCTCGTCGGCGGGATGGTGCCGCAGATCGGCGGTGACGTACGCGTCGGCCCCGGATCCGACCGCGGCACTCAACAGTGAATCACCCGCACCACCGCACACTGCAACGGTCTGAATCGGGGCATCCGGATCACCGGCGGCCCGAGCTCCCCACACGGTGTCCGGCAGAGCGGCACCGACGCGGGATACGAAGTCACGTAGGGGCTCCGATTCGGGCAGCACACCCACGCGCCCCAGACCGGTGCCCGCCGGCGCCGGCGCCATGGGCAGCACATCGATGGCCGGCACCTCATAGGGATGGGCGGCATGGATAGCCGCGAACAGCGCACAGCGCAGTCTGGACGGGGCGACCATTTCCACCCTGTCCTCGACAACCTTTTCCACGACACCATGCACACCGATTGCGGGGTCCGAGCCCTCCAGCGGACGGAACTGCCCGGTACCGGTGGCGCTCCACGAGCAGTCGGAATAGGCACCGAGCTGCCCGGCGCCGGCGTCGAACATCGCGCGGCGCACCACGTCCGCGGATTCCGCCGGTTCAGAGGGCACGTATACCACCCATTTGTCGTAGTCGGCGAACTGCGGCGCCAGCACCGAGGTCACCTGTAGCCCAAGGGCTTCGGCGAGAGCATCGGAGACTCCCGGGCTCGCCGAGTCTGCATTGGTGTGCGCCGTGAACAACGCACCGCCCGAACGGATGAGGCGATGGATCAGTGCGCCCTTCGGCGTACTGGCTGCCACGGTGTCCACCCCGCGCAGCAGCAGCGGGTGGTGCGCCAACAGCAGATGCGAACCGGCAGGCGAACCAGCGTGCGAACCAGCACTGTCCATCTCGTCGAGCACCGACGTCGTCGCGTCGACGGCGACGGTCACAGCGTCGATCTGCTGTTCGGGGTCACCGCAGACCAAGCCCACCGAGTCCCACGATTCGGCGAGGGCGGGCGGATACGCCGCGTCAAGCACACCGATGATGTCCGCGAGCCGCACACCCACTACAGAATCTCCTTCATCGCTTGCACCAGCTCCGGCCATTCCGGTCGCACCGCCACCCGCAGATAGTCTTCGCCCAGCCCCATGAAAGTGTCGCAGCGGCGGACGGCGATGTTCTTGGTCTCCAAGTGTTTTCGCGTCAGTTTGGCATCGGGCACGGCCACGAGCAGGAACGGCGCCGATCCCTCGGTGACAGTCAATCCCAGGCCACGCAGCGCCTCGGCCTGCTGGCGCCGCGTGTCGAAAAGACGCTGTGTGTCCTGCCCGGCAAGCGTGACCGCCTCGGGGCTGTTGCAGGCGATGAGGGCTTCGAGTTGCAGTGTGCCCAAGGGCCAATGCGCACGGCCCTGCGCGAGCCTGTCCAACACCTCGGGATCACCCACGGCGTACCCGGCGCGCAATCCCGCCAGTGCCCACGTTTTGGTGAGGCTGCGCAGCACGACAAGACCGGGCAGTCGCTGCGCGGCCAATGACTCGGGCTCGTCCGGCACCGCATCCATGAAGGCCTCGTCAACCACCACGATGCGACCGGGTCGGCGCAATGCCAGCAGATCCGTGCGACGGTGCAGCACCGAGGTCGGGTTGGTGGGGTTCCCGACGACCACCAGGTCGGCTTCCTCGGGCGCCGTGACGTCACCGAGGGTGAACGGTGGCGGCAACACCACGTGGTCGATAGGGATACCAGCCTCGGCAAGCACGGCTTCGGGCTCGGTGAAGCCCGGCGCGAACACGGCGGCCCGTCGCGGCTTCAGTCGAGGCAGCATCGCGAAACCCTCCGCGGCTCCCGCCAGCAACAGCACCTCATCGGCCGTTCGGCCATGTCGTTCGGCGATCGCGGAAACGGCGCGCTCCTCGTCGGCGCGGCGCGGGTAGCTGCCCAGCTCATCGAGCCGGACGGCAAGCCGGTCACGCAGCCAGCGCGGTGGCGCGGTGCCGCGCACATTCACAGCGAAGTCCAGCACGCCGGGAATCAGCGCCTGGTCGCCGTGATAGCGCACTCCCTTTCGCGGCCCAGTCATGTCTCGACACTAATGTAAGGGGGTGGCTCCTCCGATGCTGGTGATCTTCGATCTCGACGGCACCTTGACCGACTCTGCACCGGGGATCGTCTCCAGTTTCCGTCACGCGCTCAGTCATGTCGGCGCCCCCGAACCAACCGGTGACATCGCGTCACGGGTTGTGGGGCCGCCGATGCACATCACGCTGGGCTCGATGGGGCTCGGCGACCGTGCCGACGACGCGATAGCGGCCTACCGAGCCGACTACGGCGAACGCGGATGGGCCGTCAATGAGATGTTCGACGGTATTCACGACGTGCTGACCGGGCTGCGCGCGGCAGGGGTCCCCATGGTGGTGGCGACGTCAAAGTCCGAACCGATCGCGGCACGCATCCTGGAGCATTTCGGGCTCGCCGAGTTTTTCCAGGTGATCGCCGGAGCAAGCCCAGACGGCATCCGGTCCAGTAAAGCCGACGTGATCGAGCACGCGCTGTCCCAGCTGGATGAGGTTCCCTCGACCGGTGTGGTGATGGTCGGCGACCGGGTGCACGACGTGGAAGGCGCGGCCGCACACGGTATCGGCACCGTCATCGTCGACTGGGGCTACGGAGCAACGGATTTCGACGGCGACCCCGGCGACCTGGCGGAATGGATCATCGGGCGTGTCGGCACCCCGCAAGAACTGTGGGACGAGCTTCATGTCTGAGTCCGGCAATCTTGGCGCAAGCGGCTCATCCCAGCCCCTCCACGTCACCTTCGTGTGTACCGGCAACATCTGCCGATCCCCCATCGCCGAGAAGATGCTGGCGCACCAGCTCGCCGAGCGCGGTCTCGGCGATCGAGTCCGCGTCACCAGCGCCGGCACCGGAGATTGGCATTCCGGACAGCCGGCCGACGAACGCGCGGCCAGCGTGCTGGCCGAGTACGGCTATCCGACGAAGCACCGAGCGGCCCAGGTGGACGGCGATCATTTGAGCGCCGATCTCATCATTGCCCTGGCGCGCAACCACTCCCGGATGCTGCTACATCTGGGAGCCGACCCCGGGCGGGTGCGACTGCTGCGCTCCTTCGATCCGCGGGCCGGCCGCGCAGCCATGGATGTCGAGGACCCCTACTACGGCGACCGCAAGGACTTCGTGGACGTGCTGTCGGTCATCGAGGCCGCGATGCCCGGCCTGCACGAGTGGGTCGACAAGACGCTCGCGGAGCGCGAGAACAGCTGATGCGACGGCTCGCGTTTCTCCTGCGCCCGGGATGGATTGCCCTGGCGCTGGTGGTCATCGCCTTCGCATACCTATGTTTCACGGTGTTGGCTCCGTGGCAGCTGGGTAAGAACACCAAGACTTCGCGGGAGAACGACCGCATCGCCCATTCGGTGAGCGCCGACCCGGTGCCGCTGAAAGACGAGCTACGGCCTGACTATTCGATGCCCGAAGACTCGGAGTGGCGCCGGGTGACGGCAACCGGCCACTATCTGCCGGACCGTCAGGTGCTGGCCCGGCTGCGCGTGGTCGATGCCAAGCCTGCCTACGAGGCGCTCACGGTATTCCAGGTCGACGGCGGTCCCGCGATTCTGGTGAACCGCGGCTACGTGCGGCCCGAAGAGGGCACCAGCGCGCCTCCGGTACCCGCAGCTCCCACCGGACAGGTGACCATCAACGCGCGGCTGCGAGAGCCCGAACAGCAGTCGGAAAAGGCGCCGTTTCGGGAAAACGGTGAGTACCAGGTGTATTCGATCGTTCCGGGGCAGGTGTCGACGCTGTTGAAGACTCCGCTTGCCGGGCCGTATCTGCAGCTCTCGGAGGATCAGCCGGGCGGTTTAGGGGCCATCCCGCTGCCGCAGTTGGACGCCGGACCATTCCTGTCGTACGGCATCCAGTGGATCGCATTCGGGATTCTGGCGCCATTTGGGTTGGGGTACTTCGTGTTCTCTGAGATCAGGCAACGCCGCGCGGCGGCCGCGGCGGTGAAAGCTGTGAAACCCGGGATACCGCAGACCACCGAGGAACGGTTGGCCAACCGTTACGGGCGGCGCTGACGCAGCGCGGCGATCATCGCGGCAACGGCCGTCACATTCTGAACGGCACACGAAAGCCGCGTTGCCTCATGCACTTCCCCGATCCTCGGTGCGATACCGCGACCCAAGGTGGGACGGGTTTCCTCGCCGTACGGGTAGCGGACGGGGCCGCCGAGACGCACGCCGAGGGCACCCGCGAATGCCGCCTCGACGACGCCTGCGTTGGGACTGGGGTGGCGATGCCCGTCGTGCAGGCAGACGCGCAGCGTCGCGACCGCTGAGCCGCCGAGAAACGGGGCCGCAACCGCCGTGGCCAGCGCGGTGACCCTGGCGGGCAGCAGATTGAGTAGATCGTCGAATCGTGCTGCCGCCCAGCCGAAACGCAGGTATCGGGCCGATTTGTGGCCGATCATCGCGTCGAGGGTGTTGGCCGCGCGGTAGGCCAGCACCCCGGGCACTCCGGCAAGCGCCACCCATACCAGCGGGCCGGTGTGGGCGTCGGAGGTGTTCTCTGCCAGGGATTCCACGGCGGCACGGGCGATGCCGTCGACGTCGAGCAGGCTCGGGTCCCGGCCGCACAGGGACGGCAGCAGCGCACGTGCCTCGTCGATGTCGTCGTCATACAGGCGTTCCGACATCCGGGCACCCACTCGGACCAGTGATGTTCCGCCGAGAGCCGCCCAGGTCGCGCCGGCGGTCACGACGATGGTCGCGATCGCGGAACGACGTGCCGCGCGTTCGGCTGCCCATCCGGCGACGGTGACGGCGGTCAGCAGCGCGGTGGTGTGGAGTACACCGGCGAGCTTGGTGTCCCGGTAGCTGTAGGTCTCCAGCGCCGCGGCAGCCTGCCCGAACCCGGCGACCGGGTGAAATCGTTGC
Organism: Mycobacterium sp. NGS15; assembly: GCF_059813245.1. Taxonomy (NCBI): domain Bacteria; kingdom Bacillati; phylum Actinomycetota; class Actinomycetes; order Mycobacteriales; family Mycobacteriaceae; genus Mycobacterium; species Mycobacterium sp. NGS15. The sequence continues at coordinate 343,917 of NZ_JCALEF010000007.1, forward strand.
GGGTCGCCGAAGATCCGGTCCAGTACGTAACCGAGGGCGATACCCGCGGCGCGGAATCCTCGGCGCGACACGCACACACCCTATAGAATTTGCTGTGCAATGAAGCACTCCCCCGCCAGGCTTGTGGACCTGGTCAATCCCGCTTCGCTCCTGTTGCCTGCCTCCAATGTGATCATGCAGCTGTCGCATCCAGGTGTCGGATACGGAGTGCTGGAGAGCACCGTCGACAGCGGGAACGTCTACAAGCATCCGTTCAAACGAGCACGGACCACCGGGATGTTTCTCGCGGTCGCGACGATGGGCAGCCGCCACGACCGCGAGGCAATGAAGCGCGGTGTTGACGCGGTGCACCGGCAGGTGCGCTCGACGCCGACGAGCCCGGTGAAGTACAACGCCTTCGATCCCCACCTGCAGCTGTGGGTGGCGGCGTGCCTGTACCAGTACTACGTGCAGGCCTATGAGTCGCTGCACGGTCCGCTCGACGATGCGACGGCCGACGAGATCTATCGTGACGGCGCACGAATCGGCACGGCCTTGCAGGTGCGGCCCGAGGAGTGGCCGCCGGACCGGGATGCGTTCAACGACTACTGGAAACGCTCCGTGGACGAGCTGCGGATCGACGAGCCGGTACGCGAGCATCTGTTGGGCGTCGCATCGTTCAAGATGTTGCCGTGGCCGTTACGGATGGCCGGACGATTCAATCTGTTTGCGACCAAAGGGTTTCTGCCCCCACAGTTCCGTGAGCTGTTGCAGGTTCCGTGGACGGATCGCGACCAGCGCCGCTTCGATGCGCTGCTGAGTGCGCTGCGGATCGCGGATCGGGTGGTGCCCGCGCAGCTGTGGACGTTGTCGTATGCCGTGCTTATTTGGGACATGCGATTGCGCGAGCGCATGGGGAAGCCCGTCGTCTAGGCTCGCAGACGTGCAGATTCTCACCGGCTGGCGTCGATTGGACGAGGGTCAGAGGCGCAGCGTCATCGGAATGAGCGCCGCGGTGGGCGCGCTGCACATCCTTGGCTGGGGCCTGCTGCTTTTCCTGGTTGCCCCCGCGCATTTCACGGTGCAGGGCAGTGTGTTCGGGGTCGGGCTGGGTGTCACGGCGTACACGCTGGGCATGCGGCATGCCTTTGATGCCGACCACATCGCGGCCATCGACAACACCACCCGCAAGTTGGTGTCCGATGGACGACGCCCGATGTCGGTGGGTTTCTGGTTCTCGCTGGGGCATTCGTCAATCGTGTTCATCATGGTCGCGCTGCTGGCTCTTGGCGTTAAGGCGTTGGCGGCCAATGTTTCCGACGAGCACTCGCCGCTGCAGCAGTGGACGGGCGTGTTTGGGACAGCGGTCTCCGGCACGTTCCTGTTGCTCATTGGGCTGCTCAATTTGGTGTCGCTGATCGGGATCTACCGCATTGCCAAGCGGATGCGCGGCGGCGAGGTCGATGAGGCGGCGCTGGAGCGTGAGCTGTCCAATCGCGGCGGGCTGAACCGGCTTTTCGGGCCGTTGATGGCGGCGATCCGCAAGCCGTGGCAGATGTACCCGGTGGGCTTGTTGTTCGGGTTGGGCTTCGACACCGTCACCGAGGTGTCACTACTGGTGATCGCCGGAGGTGCCGCGGTGACCGGGCTGCCCTGGTACGCGATCTTGGTGCTGCCCATTCTGTTCAGCGCCGGGATGTCGCTCTTCGATTCACTCGACGGGTCGCTGATGAACTTCGCGTACGACTGGGCGTTCCAGGAGCCGGCCCGCAAGATCTACTACAACCTGGTGGTCACCGGGCTGTCGGTGGCAGTGGCGGTGTTGATCGGATCGCAGGAGATCATTTCGATTCTCACCGAGAAGCTGAACATCACGACGGGCCCGTTGGCGGCCGTGGGCGAGCTGGACCTGGCCGCGATGGGTTACGTGATCGTGGCGCTGTTCATCGTGACGTGGGCTTTGGCGGCGCTGGGCTGGCGGTACACCGGCGTGCGTAGGCGCTGGGGCGGGTAGCGCGACTTGTCTCACCTGCCGAAATTCGATGGAACCGATCCGGGACGTTCGACGTCCTATACACATACGATGAATCTGACCTGGCCAAATCCGGCCATGACCTGAGGGGGCTCAATGTCAATCGATCAACTGACTGAGTACGCGAAGAGCGGCCAACTGGTCCTGCACCTCGATGACGCCGCCTTCGACAAACTCATCTCTGCATGTGACGGCTACATCGACGCACTGCGCGATCTAAAGCAGGACGCGGCCGTCCTTAGCAGGTACCCCTTGGGGCTCGCCGAAGACAAACTTGACTCGGGGAAGGCGCTAAGCGACGCCTTCCAAAAGAAGGCTGACGGAGGGCCGTCTAGCGCTGGCGGCACGTTTCAGTCCCACAAAGACCAGGTTGAAGCAATGAAGACTCTCTTTGTCGCCCTTCGGACGGCGTACAGATCAACCGAGCAAAACAATGCGACCAATCTCCAGGGTCACGGCAGATAGCAGCGACAAGCAGATGTCACGGATCGCCGTGCTCGCCCTACTGACCCTGACCGCAGCCGCCTGTACTAGCCCCGTGACCGGTACGCCAACCATGTCACCGATCTCGAGCACAGTTATGCCTTCGCCGATCCCAACTAATCAGTCTGGCCGAGCGCACATCACCTTCGAACCATGCAAGGACATACCAACCGACGTAATAAAGGATCTAAAGCTCGACAGGAGCCCGCCCCGACCAGACACCCAGACGGATGGCGAGATCGAGAACGTGTTCTGCAAATACCGATCCCAAGGCAAGTACTACCTCACAATTGCGGCGTCCAACCACACACTTGAAACACTCAAGAAGACCAACAGAGGATGGGATCTCAAAGAGTTTGAGATCGGTGGGCGTCAGGCGATAAGCACCTTTGATTCCCCGCAACCGTCGACCGATGACTGCTCGATCAATGTGGCCGCAACGACTGGCGTGTATGGCGTCCTCGTTGGGACTGCAGACCATTCGTTCGACCCCTATCCCGACTGCATGACAGCAGCACGCGCTAACACCGAAGCCTTGCTCGCATATTTTCCCCGCTGAAATTCCTAAAAAGACGGAACCGAATCGCCGCACACGGCGTCTGAACCTAATGAGCTAGTTGCACGCCACGACACGAAGGAGCGGCCATGGGTGGAGAAGAAGACGGCTGGACCAGAGGCAACCGCGAACGCGAAGTGGTCTATGCGAAGCAGCGGCAACACGCGGCCAACATCGACGGCGGGACCGAATCGGCAAGCGTCCCGGCCGAGGATTTCGGCAGCTGGTCACACGAGGAGATCAAGGCGGCCTCCGACGCGTTCAATCCGGGGCAAACACACGCGGCCTCCAGCGACTGGGAGAAACTGGCGTCCGGATTCTCGGGCGCATTAGCAACGTTCAAGGCATCCTTCGACGCTGCCGTGAGCGGCAATTGGACCGGACTTGGCGCCGAGTCCGCCAAAGAGGCAGTGAACAACTACGAAAGCCACGCCGAGAAGGTCTCCGACGGTTTATCACTGATGGCCACCAAGCCAGAAGAAATAGCGACCGCGGTGTCCCAGATCAAAGACCTCATGCCCGAGGTCGTGCAGGTCCAACAACCCCAGGAACACACCCGAGCGGCCTACGAGCAGTACTACGCCCAGCAGGCGCTCGCGGATCAGAAGCAAGACGAAGCCCGCATGATCATGCGGAACGTGTGGTCACCCGTAGCGCAGCAGGCAGCATCCGGACTGCCTGCGTTTCCGCCTGCTCCGCAATTCGCCGACGCTTCCGCAGCAAGCGCAATCACCAATGCCGCTTCGAACTGGGGTGGCGGCAAAGACATCAAGCCTGACCAGATCAAGCCTATCGACGAAGCCGCAGTGCGTGCGGCTGCAGCTGCGGCTCTGGCAGACCCTGCTCAAGCATCCGCCTCCGGCGGATCCGGTGCCGCAGGTGCTGCCGCGGCCGCCGCTGGTGCGTCGGGTGGTGGTTCGGGAGCTGGCGCGGGTGGCCCAGCAGCCGCAGCGTCCGCTGCTGCCGGAGCAGGCGCCGGAGCCGGAACCAGGCCTTCCTCGGGTGGAAGCACCACCGCGACCGGTCCAAACACAGGATCAGTCCCGGGCACCTATGGCATCGGCCGGTGGGGCAAGCCGACTACCAACAAGGACGAAAACAAGGACAAGGATCAGAACGCGGATCTCACTCCCCTCGCCGCCGGACCGATCATCGCCGGCTCCTACACCGCGGGTGCAGGCATGGGGCTTTCGGCCGTACCGACAACCTCGCCGATGTCGGGTATGGGCATCGCCCAGCCGCCGACCATGATGACTCCGGGTGCTGCGGGCCAGCATCACCAGGAGGACGAGGATCAGCACTTCACCCCAGAATTCCTCGTGAGCCTCGACAACGGCAACGAGCTTGTGGGCCCGCTGCCCAAGGTGTCCCCCGCCGTCATCGGCGTGTGGAACGAGGAACACGTCGACTACCAGAATCCGCACGCATCGCCGTACGACCCGAAGCCGTACGACGGCGAGGACTAACAGCACAGACGATGGGCAAGAACATCGTCATCTGCTTCGACGGCACGGGTAACCAGATCCGCGCGGCGGGCAATACGAATGTCGTGCGCGGCTACGACATGGTGATCCATGATCTGACCGACCGCCAGATCTCGTACTACGACCCCGGCGTCGGCACCGATCCGGCCATCGCCACCTATGCACCAGTGGGACAATTCGCCGCCCGCATTCTGGCTATCGCATTCGGTATTGGCTTACGTGCCAAGCTTGCTCAGGCCTACACATATCTGATCGAGCGGTGGCAGCCCGGAGACCGCATCTTCATTTTAGGATTCAGTCGCGGCGCGTTTTGCGCGAGAGGCCTTGCCGGACTTCTCAACTCAGTTGGCATGCTGCGCCCCGGCTCGCAAAACCTCGTGCCCTACGCAGTGAGCCTATACGCGCAGTCATGTGCAACCTGGTCCCCCGACCGCTGGGATCAGCTGCATTCGTTCTCACGGACCGTGGCCCGCCGCGAAGATGGCAAGGTCTCCATTCCTATCGCATATCTGGGCTTGTGGGATACCGTCAGCGCGCCCGGCATCTTCAAGCGCAGCATGCAATGGCCTTATGCACCAAGTGTTCCTAACGTACAGGCAGGACGGCACGCGGTATCCATCGACGAGAAACGTCGGCCCTACCGCGAGTACCTCATCAAACCCCTGGGTAATCAACGGTTCGTCGACGAAGCGTGGTTCGCCGGCATCCATTCCGACATCGGCGGCGATTACGCCGACGACGACAGACTTTCCGATATCGCACTCAAGTGGGTAATTGAGGGTGCCGCCGGACACGGATTGTTGCTCAATACCGAGAAATACCACAGGTATTGCTCAGTTGAACCCACCTACGCCATGGGCAAGATTCATCAGGTCAACTGGTTCTGGGCGCTGTTGATATTCCGCCGCCGACACATCCCCGACGGCGCCTGGATTCACGCCAGCGTCGCCGACCGCATGGCAGCAGATGAGAATTATCGGCCACCGCTACCGGAGCACACCACAATTGTCGATGCCCAATGGGCCACTCCGGCAACCGATATCAGGATGTAGCGGGCGGACTGACCTGCAGCCCCGCGAGGATCGTTTCGCGGGCACTGTCGAAACCACGCACGGTGTCATCCAACGCCTGCACCGACACCCCAACCGTGAACACCTTGCTGCCATTCTTCACCACCACAATGGTGGTGGTAACCCGGTGAACAGGGATTTTCCCTAGCCCCATATTGTAGGTCAGTGTCTTCGACGGGTACCCGCAGATACCGCCCGAAGCTTCAACAAGGTCTGTGATGCCGAACATCTCCAGTCCGTCTCGCTCGGCGGCGAATGCGGCGTCTTCCGTGGACACCTTGCCGGTCAGGTTGGCCATGGCCACCGTGGCATTCGGAACAAACCCGTTGGCCCGAAGGTCTGGAGCCGCCAAGTAGACACGCACCACGCCGCTTTCGAACCGCTTGACGCGTTCCCACCCCGAGGGCTGCGGAACTTCAACGCGCGGCTCCGAGTCGTCATCCAGCGGCATCTCCAAGAGCGGCACCGTGACCGAGGTGCACTTGGGGTTGGTAAGCCGCTTGCCCTCCTCGCCGGGAGTGGCTATCGCATCGCCGTCGACGATCGCTGTACACCCCGATGCCAGCATCGTCGCGGCACAAGCCACTGCCAGCATCCATCGAGGTGTACTGATCATTGGTTCAGATTAAGGCAAGGACTGAACGCAAACAGTGAACCGGCTCGAACACTGTCACGGCCCGTTGACGCGAAGCACACCTTCCTCATTCGCATGATTTTGATCAGCTACTGCAATAACGGTTGTTGTTCGAGGGCAGGAGCCTGGTGTTGACACCTGGCCCTGCTGGTTGACATAGCCCGCCGCCCAACAAGTTCTCCTTGGACCAGGCCGCGTGTCCGTTGGCGACATTCAGGCATGCCTCGTAATCGGGGCCGGTCTGGCCGAACATGGCCGTGCACTGGGCCGACATGTTGGCGAACGCCTGGTTCTTGCACACGTCCACTGACATCTGCGCCGGCGTGACATCGAGGCACATCGCCTGCCGCTGGCACGAACTCCAAAAATCAGCCGTCCGTCCGTCCTCGGACCGGAATTCGTTCGGTCCAGACAGGCAGCGATCGGCATGCCGCTGGCCGTACAGCACCGGATCGACACTTGCAGGCCGGTAAGCGCCACCCGGGTCAACAACGTAATCACCTGGTGCACCGATGATTTGCGCAGCCTTCTTGGCTTCTGGCGGGCCACCGCCTTCAGGCAGTCCCTCCCAGTCACTGGCCAGCTGACCGCTCGCCGGGATCGACGACGCCCGGTACGACAGCGTGATCGTGATCGGGAAGGCGAAAATGTCGGCGGGTCCAAGATCCAGCGCGAGATTGGACTGCTGATACATGTAGTCGCCGTGGATCACCGGGCTCACTTGCACGGGATTGCCCTTCGCATCGCGTGCGACCGGAACCGACAACGTCGCGATGGTTGTCGCGGGCAGTCCAGGGGCAGCGTCGGATTCGACCAACACCACGTTGGAGCCCTGACGCACGTGAGTCCCCTCGGGAACCCGCAGACCGAAGGTGAAGTTCTCCGGCGTGAAGATGGTGCGCCGAATGATATTCACATCAACCCCGCCGCCCGCGAACGGCGAAATCCGGTAGTCGGTGTCATGGGAGGTAAAGGTGGCCGAACCACCGTCACCCCACTGCGCCGGCGTCAGCTCGCGCTCCTGCGGCAGGTGCAGCACAACTGTCTTGCCCGCAATCGCGGTCGGCAGATGGGTGCCATCGGTAGGCGACGGCGAGATCGTCGCGTTGCCGCGCTCACGTCCCGCGGCCAACGGGCGCCCTGTACCCGGCCCCAGACCCAACGGTGTATTGGTTTTGACCTGCGCGCCGCCAATCGGCGCGATCCGCGGCAGATCATCGGGTTGAGCCACCGGATACGGAATCGGCTTAGGTGGCGGCGGTTGGATGGGATCTGCCAAAGTCCTTGGTGCAGAACCCATCACCATGGAGAACATGAACGCCAGTGCGGCCACCAGTGCCACACTACGAGTACGGGTAGTCATCACAGGTCCTTGGGCTCGCCGTAGATGGTCTGGGTGTCGTTGCCGTTCTCGGTGCGGATCCGGAATGTCGCGAAGGACTGGATCTTCACCTGACCGCCGCACCCATCGGCCTCGACGTTCTGGTTACGTACCTGCGAGACCGCACGCATGTTCCGGAAGTTGATCCGGTCCATCGGAAGTTGAGCCAAGCCACCCGGCTTGAGCAGCACGCGCATATAGCCGCCGATGTGCTCCTGGGCGCCCAACGAACCGCCACCGGACACACCACCGAAGCCACCACCACCGCCACCGCTCTGACTACCTTGCCCGTAGCCGCCGCCATAGCCCTGGCCGAACACCTGTTGCGAAAGCGTCAAACCGAGGTCACCGCCCAGCTCCACACCCGATGAAGAATCGGTGCGGCAACCCACGAAATACCCCGTCTCCAACTGCGCATCCTGGATCACGGCACCACCGTTGCCGGTGATCGTGGCCTCGGCGCGATAGGAAACGCGTGCCTGCCAAGAGTTGCTCGCGCCCGCAATGTTGTCGATGTGATCGATGATCTCGTTAGTCAGCGTCAAACCGACGGTCCAGCCGTCATCGGTCACGAACTGCTGGTACTGGTCCGGCATCCCCTGCGGATCCGCGGCAGCGTCAGAAACGCCCACCAAGAGCCCCATCGCAATGGTCACAGACGTTGTGATTGCAGTGACACAGCTTCGACGTGCCAAATTTGGCAACTTCATGAAACCGAACCCCTCCGTGTCCCGTCCTAACCCGATCGGGCCGGACCCCCGTACGCCGCCCATTCGTAGGCAATGCCATTCATCGCATCTTCCTGGGAAAATACATCACTTGGCAATGCTGGAGAATCTAAGGCCGAGACACCCTCTTGTCAACACTGAGACCATGTCGTCACCGATTGCGTGATCAAGATCGCGAACTTTGTCGAGGTCACTGCGGACTGGATCAACGGAGTGTGATCATAGCTACAGGAAACATTTCAAGATCAGCGATAGCGAACATGTGACGTCAGATGGCGTGCCGCTCGAGAGGTTTAGGCCATCGACCCACGCCAGATCAGCGGAAACATGTCAGATAATCACAGGGGCGACGACTGAAACACCGGCAGCCAGTCAAGCGAATGGTTGCTGGAAGGAGACGTCGAGACGTTTGCCTGCTAACTAGTGTCGGCAGCCGCCGAGGACCTTGACGCCGGTCCCCGGCCCGCCAAGCGCATGGGTAGCATGTTGACCGGCCGTATCGAACGTGTGTTCTAATGACTGTCACTGCCCGCCCACGGCGCGCGAACTTCAGAAGGAGCTCACTGTGACGATGACCGTAGACACTCCAGCAGCAGATGTGTCGGACACCAACCTTGGTGCTTCCGATGTCCCGATCAGCCCAGTCGACGTTCCGATCAGCCGTGTTGACCCGCTCCCTGAAACGTCCGCAGAAGAGAAGCCGCAGAAGGCGACGGCCAAGAAGGCGACGAGCAAGAGAACCAAGACTCTCGAGCTGACGCTTACCGTCACCGGCACCGCCGACGGCGAATGGCACGCCGAACTCAAACAGGGCAGCTCCTACCTGGCCCGCAACCTCGCCGTCGCGGCCGCCGCCGTCTCTCGCGCGGCCAAGGAACTGCACGAGGACCTCTCTACTCCGATCGATGCGGTCATCGAGGAAGCTCGCTGCCAGCAGGCCGCACGGGTCGCCGCACTTGAGGCCGAACTCGACGCCGCCCGCAAGGCCCTCGCCGATTTGGACTGAAACCCCGTCAAGATGACAGAACGCGGCCGAGGGTGAGTTTCGTGCAAATTTCGACAGTGCGCCGTAAGGCAAGACCGAGCCGCTATCGGGTGGTCCTCGTGATTTCTTCGGGTAGAAGGATATTGATTTCGTTTGGGCCGCTGGCATTTTCGATGGTTCTGCGAGTGAATATTCGTAACGGAATAGTGCCGACACGTTGCAGAGGAATGCAGAGCATCGCTTCCGGAGGATCGAGGGCATCGCCGATCGCAAGTAGCGGTTTGGTCAGCGTGAGGTGACCGTTGTAGATCTGCTCCCCAAGATTGCGACAGTCGGTGCCGGTGTAGATGCGGGCCGCGACGGTGCTGTTGGTGGTGTCTGCCTCGTCGGCGGTCATGGTGTCGACGAACAGGACGTGCTCACCGACATCAAGGGCCGCGGCGCCAGGCTCCCGCATGTCGGGGCTCTCCTGGGTGCCGCGATCTTCAATCCGAACTTGGTGACCGGCGGGATAGATGTTCGTAACGAGAAGAAGTTTGTTGCGCCCCAATGCGTTTGATCTTGACGACGACCCAACGGCGATAGCAGTACGATCCTGCAGCGCGCCGCGGCCAGACAGGCTCGGCTGAAGAGGTTCGCGATCATCCATGAACGGCGTAACAGTTCGGTGTTGTTCGTGGTAGTCGGTGGGGTCAGCCTCGATCGGGATCAACAAATCAGTCGACGCATCGACATCATCCACATCGTTGACAGGGATGTGCTGTTCGATCTGGTCTACGGGATCTGCGTGAGGAAATGGCTCGGTCATCATCGTGATGCGTTGTCACCATGGTCGCTGGAACGGGCATAAGAATGGCGAGGTGGCGGCCCGGCTCCGCATAGTGGTCGGTTGCCTGGCGGGCGTGCGCGTATCGCGTGCTGGATGCCACGGGAAATGCGGCATACGAGCCGCCACCTTGTGGTCAGTGCGAAGTACTCTCACCTCCTTTCCTCATTCGTGATATTCCTGGTCGCGACCCCTCCCGCTGGCAAGGGGGACGGTTGCAAGGTGGCGGTTGGGGCCGCGACGGGGGCCGGGTCACCGGGCCATTAGCGGTGGAACATCCGGTATCCCGGGATGCCAAGCCGGCGGTGGACCGCTGCAGAGCTCGGCCAGTCAGGCGTTGATGGATTCTCTAGCCGGCGGCGATGCGGTGTCGACAATCATGGTGTCTGCGGGGCGGTCCACGACGATTTTTCGTGGCTTGGCCTTTTCGGCAATCGGAATCTGTAGGCGCAACACGCCATCGTGATAGCTGGCGGCGATCTTGTCGGTGTCCAGGTTGTCGCCCAGCACCAGCTGGCGGGAGAACACGCCCCGTGGTCGCTCGGTGGCCAACATGTCCCGGTTCGGGTCCACCGGTGCACGTTCTGCCCGCACGGTCACCACATTGTGCTCGATATCAAGATCCAAGGACTCCTGGGCGATCCCCGGCAAATCAAACTCCACAATGAACTCCTCCCCGTCACGCCAGGCGTCCATCGGCATAATCGCCGGGCGGGCAGCAGTTCCCAGCACCTGCTGGGTAAAACGATCCAGGTCACGGAACGGGTCGGTACGCATCAGCATGGTGGTCACCTCCACACATCCTTTCTCTTATTCTGCATGTCAGCCGCATGATAATCTGTGTCGTACGGCCTAGATTTTTATATATCACTGACTCAGATTGAGGGCAAGTAGGTGACACCAGAAAATTTCCTCCACCCCAGGGATGGCACTGCCCCAGGATTGAACGCAGCTCTGCCCGGAGTCGATCCGGCACGAACTCTGGGCGTGTACGGCATCTCTGTGGCAGCTGAACTCTCCGGCACCGCCGCCGATTCACTGCGATTGTGGGAACGCCACGGCCTGTTGATGCCCGCGCGCACCGACGGTGGCACCCGCCGCTATAGCAGCGATGACCTCACCCGAATCCGCCGCATCATCACCCTGGTAGCCGCGGGGGTAAACATCGCCGGCATCGCCCGCATCCTCGACCTCGAAGACGACAACACCGCTCTCCGCGCAGCCGCTAATCAGCAACAATCCCAACGCAAACCACGCTGAGCGCACAGTAGTGGGACTTCCGAGACAAACGGTGGGCGCGGAGGGTTTCGAACCCCCGACCGCTGGTGTGTAAAGGCGTCGGACACTGTTAACAAGCGTTCTACAGTGTCAAATACGTACAGGTAGGTGCACTGCCTGTGTCAAATGCGTAGTCCCCAGTGCAGCGCCGTATGTGCCCGTCTTGGCAACTTGGCGGCAACTTGGCGAACAGACATTCGAGCCCCGGGAAGAGGCGGCGGGTGCCCTTGGAAGATCTACCCCCGCCCAGACCTGATCGGGGCTGCGAAGTGGATGTGCGGTCGAGGCTTTCCGAATGCACACACGAGCTCGCACCGGAGCACTATCGTGCTACGAATGACCGCCAATGATGCGGACTCGGAGTCGTCGCCCCTAAAGCGACTGACGAACAGCGAGGCGCTGGCGAACGCCCGTTACAAGCAAGAGCAGGCTTTCAACCCCCCGACCAATATCGAGGCGTTGGTGCTGAAAATCATTGGCGGCTGGGAGCAGTTGAAGGCCGCGGTCAACATGTGCAGGTTTGTGGAGGCCGGGCCGGAGGCCGCACCGCTCGGCACTGAGAATCTTCCAGCGGCCATGAACAAGCTGGCGAAGAAGTCCCGGCTTCGTTGGCCGCATGATCGATTCGCGTCAAAGGTGCACCACTGCGACCAGGTCCGCCAGAAGTTCGCACACTTCTTTTACGTCAGCGCGATCGTCGGTGAAGAGCCGCCGGATCGAGTGCTGTACTTCACACGCCTTGGCCAGGCGGGAGATTCGTACAAAGCGCAAGGGCCGTCACTCGGGTTGCAGTGGCGCGACGACGAGTGGGCACAGCAGCACCGCCATGAAGACAGCATCACCGAGAAGGAACTGCGCGAGACGCTCGCGGAACTGAAGGAGTTGATCGATTGGTGCCGGGCTCTGCTACGCCTCGCTGGCATCCTTGAGCACAGTCCCGATATCCCCGACGATCATCCGATCAACACGTCCGAGTGGTGGATACCGTGGCGCACCGCGAAGGAGCCCTTGCTGGTCTTCGGCGATCTCCGGCTCCCCGATGAAGCTGCCACTCCGACATCTGACGCGGAGTAGACGGCGTTCTCTTAGGAGTTGGGCAGCGGTCACTTAGTCGGATCGGCTTTGGCCAGCCGAATTTCCCACTTGATAGCGACTGAGACATGCCCGGTGCCTCCGTATTCGCGCGGTGGTTCGATTCTGGTGACTTTGCACAGCACGTGCCCATGCTCGTTGCGCATCACTCCGATTGAACCCACCGGGATCTCGGGAGAATAGCTCCCGTAGTCGAGCGCGTCCGGATCATCGATGTCGCCGAATTCCTTGGCATAGCGTGCCAGCGCGACGACGCCTGGGATGCCTCCATACATGTAGATGGCCGAGGCGCCGCAGTTGAACCACTTCGTCTCCCACGAGGGCGCATCGGCCTGCTCATCGACACTGATGGTGAACAAGCCGCCGTTCGTCGTGTAATCAAACTTGGCCCCCGCGCTCATGCCGGTTCCCCGTATAAACACCTTGGTGAAGTCTTCGCTGGCGCTGTGGGCCTGTTCCCGAAGGTCTGCCGGAAAGTCCCGGAGCCTGACGCCGTTGTCGCGCAGGTACTTCCACCCGAGTCGGTTGACCTGTGGATTCAGATCATATTGACCTATGTGGACGACGGTTATGCCCGCGTCGGCAATGAGCGTTGCGCACGGAATTCGGGAGGTTGTCCTGGAGTTTGCGCATGGTTCCAGGGTTGTGTAGAGCGAGGCCCCGGCGAGATCGATACCAGCCGTGAGAGCCTTCTGGAGGGCTACCTGTTCTGCGTGTTGACCGTCAATCTCGCCCTTGTATCCGGTTGCGAGGATGGTGTTGCCCCGGGTTATGACGGCACCGACGCGAGTGTTGCCAGGCGATTTCAGCGCCTCTTCGATAGCTCGTTTGGCGAACCCGTATTCGTCCGTGATCGAGGACTCGTTGTCTTCTGGGTCTGGGGCCATACGGTAGATCGTGACAGAGACCGCCGCCGGACAGGCCTCAAACTCACGTGTGCCCTAGCGGGTGGCGGCTAGTCGTTCTGCCGCGCCTCGTAACGGGCCTTGGGGCCGTAGATGATCCGGCAGTGCGGACCCAGTTTCGGTGCGTGATCGCCGCCCCGCAATGGCAGGTCCACACGTGGTGTCGCCGCCCGCATTCGCACGGCGGGCAGCGCTGCGTCCAACCAGGCTCCTCGACGCTGTGCCAGTTCGGGCAGTACAGCGGCCCGACAACCGTCCAGCCCTTGCCGTTGGGCACGAGATCGCCGACGTACGCGTTCGGGAACCTATCGCGCGGCGGGCAAGCCATACGCCCGTTCTACAACCGGCCACCGACAACCCTGAGTTAGTCGGTCAGCTGCGCCTGCGCACTTGCGGTTTCGCCGGTAAGTGTTCTGGCTACCGCACGTCGATGTCGCAATTCCAGTCTTCGGAGCCATCGATGAGCACCTCTTCGCACTCAGTGTCCCCCAACGTCCACCCTGCCTTGACTGAGAAGCGGCCATCGACGAATGCATCACCTTGGAGATATTCGGCTGTCTCGGCGTCCATGCTCGCGACGGCGAGAAATCCTGTCAAGCTCGATTTGACAAAGCCCAGAAAACTGAACGAAAAGTAGGAGCCTTCGATATCGAGACTAATTTCGTCGATATCTATATCAATCCAGCCTTCTGGTACCGATACGTCAGCCTCCTCATTACGGTCTTGAAACTCGTAAGCTTTGAGAGCATTGTGGGCGTAATCAACTATCGCATCTCGCAAGTCCGACATGGGCTCTTGCAGAGCCTCCTCTAAGGAGACTCCACATACGTCTTCTAGGATTGTTACGCTCCTGCGGGCGGCGACGCCCAGTACCACTGATACCGCCTCTTCTAGGCAGTGCGACGCGTCGCCTATCCGTACCGTCCTTAGCTCATCGAAATCGTTTGCTTTGGAGGGATTTAGGGTTGCGAGCCTGCGCACTAATGCTGGCATGTGCTCCTCGAACACCGCTCTATTATCTGGATTATTGAAATCCATTTTCGTGATAGTGATGAGAAATTTCGCAATAGTCGTTGGCTCTTGTAAAAATTCAACTTTTCGGACGACTTTGGCCGCATTTGACCACGCACGGTCCAATTCTATAGCCATTATGGGGGACCCTGAAAGGTCGCGATTCGACTTCTTTTGGTTGCATGGTGAACAAATTGGGGCCAGGTTGTATGGCGCGTCTAGATCGTAGTCTTTTGCTCTATATTTAGAAACCCATTTTGCGATATCATCCGCCGTTGCCGTTCGAGGGACTATATGGTCGATCTGAATGGCGGCATAGTCGCTTTGCGGCTTGCCACATGAGTAACATTTCGTGCGATACACGTCGTAGAGGGCGAGTTTCAACAAGCTGTTCTCGCCATTTCTTTGGTACCTAATCTCACCGGCCACGAGAGAAACCGTAGACCAGCGCCGACGGTGCTGTGAGTGATCTCGGATGGATGTTCGGGCTGCTCACAGCCCGCCGACGCGGCGCGCCCATGGGCTGTGCAGGCTGTTGATCGGCACCACCGGTGCTAGGCCTGCGCTGCCGGACAAGCGCCCGCTGACCGGGGCGGCGATGGTGATCTGCGCCCCAGCGGTCGCCGCGAGGGTCTCGAAAACGATGGTCGTCGCCGCAACTGAGTCCGGTTGGTGCTGTCCGGCTTCCCACCCGAGCATGTCGGCCTCCAGGTCGGGCAAGCTGCCCGCGATACGGCAGCGCCCGGTCTCCAGTGCGGCGATGAGGCCCTGGGCACGGGAGAGGGAATCTCCCTTGCGTGCCTGGCCCTTTGGGGGCCAGGTAGTGACGGTGATCTGGTGCCCGGCGCGGCTGGTCGCCACCGCCTCGCGCAACAATCGGGCGTACGTAGTGGCGGCGCTGTAGCCCTCCACCACGACGCGTGAGGCGCCGATGGCCACGGCCAGCTCCACGGCCCGGTTGACCCAGCCTTCGGAGGTCAGGTGCGCGGATACGTTGTGCGTCAACGCGATCTGCCCGTCGCGGCCCACCTGTCCGGCCACAATTCCGGTCTCATCGCCCTCGCCGGACTCGGCAGGATCGACGCCGACAACGGTCATGCTGGGGCCGCGCGAGGCCGCGATGAGCCGGTGGCCGTCGATCCACTCGGCCTTGATCAGACCGCCCTCTGGGCTGGTAGGCGTGCCCAGATAGAGCGCCGCCCATTGCCGGGAGCCGACCTCGCTCTTGATCTCGGTGAACCGATCCAAGGTAAACCCATTGGCGCTGGTCAGTGGAACGCCGGGGCGGCGTCCGAGGGCATCAGGCACGCCGCTGGTGGCGATGGCCGGGATGTTCACGCAGCGCCACCTACTGCCCGGCTCGGCCAGCAGCGACCCCGCGATGTCCTCCTCGTGCCACCTCGTAAGAACCACGATGGCGGAACCGCCCGGCATGAGGCGGGTAAGCAGTGAGGCCCGGAACTCGTTGACCAGGCGGCGCCGGTGGGCGTCGGAATCGGCCTCCTGTGCCCCCTTCACCGGGTCATCGACTATCAACGTGGTAGCGCCGAATCCGGTTGTGGAGGAAAGGATGCCGCCCGCAAGCATGCCGCCGCGTCGTCCTTGTACTCGCCAGCGGCCCACGGCTGCCTTGTCCTGCGCCAGCTCGAAACCGAGCAGGTCTCGGTGTTCGGCGATGAGTGCGCGGGCGGCGGCGCTGTGCTCCTCGGCAAGCTGGTCGCCGTATGACTTAAGGATCAGCTCGGAGTCGGGGTCGCGCATGAGCAGCCATACAGGGAAGATCCGAGACACCAAGGTGGACTTGCCGGTACGTGGCGGGGTGGTCACGATCAGCCGACTATCGGGCTGCTTCACCGCCGCCACCAGTTCATCCGACAACAACCGGATTGTCGGCGTCACCAAGAACTTTGGGTCAAGCATGGTCGCGAGTTCGGCCGGCGTTTGTGGGCGGCGTCGGGATCGCGCCGTCACGATGGCACAGGCGGCGGCCAGTGTGTTTAGGTGGTTGACGGTCATCGGGGTCACGCCATCGCAAAGTCACGGCAACGCGGCAGGGGCCAACCGCGCTGAGCGGCCCGATCACGCTGTACCGCAGCGATTTCGAGATCCCATGCGGACGCACGACGGACATAATTACGCCCTCGCACCTTGACCACCGAAACCTGATACGCCTCGTGCAGACGGTCCAGCGCCCCCGCCTGGTCCCAGTAGCCGCCAGGTATCTGCGGGCGTATATCGCGCCAGGGCATCAGCGCGCCGTCGGCGGGCAGCACGGCCAGGATTGCTTGCTCGATTTCGATCTGCGCAGTCGTGGTGTCGGTGGTCATCGTCAGTCTCCTCGGTTCGTTGGTGTCGTTGGGGTCGAACGTGTTTGGTGCCACCATCTGGCCGAGGCTCCAGGCAGTGGCGTAGGTCTAGAACCGCTGGAACGGCACGCGGATTCGCGGGCTTTCGCCGCTCAAGATCAGCGAAATACCCATCGCTGCGTTTTCGCGGGTGAGCCCAAGGGAGGCCAACACCTCCCCATGGTCGACTTCACCGGCCTGGAAGATCCGCGCCGCCAGCGAGAGCACCGATGGCCAGCACAACTCCAGCAGCCGATTTTCCGCTGGGTGATCCACCGCCGCCCGACCGCTGGAGGCGACATACGCGCGCTCAATTTCCGCCCGGTCGTGACATCCGGCCCCGGCCAGCAGCGCGTCCACAGCGCTGAGAGTGGGACGATCACCGGCAAGCCACCGGCCTTGCGACCGAGGCCCGGCATAAGCTGTTGAAACGGTGCCGTCAGGGCAAAGCGTGTTGCGAAAGCGAGTCCTGCCCTCCAAGGGGACGACGCGACCGCCGAAGACCCCAACGCCGCGTACCTCGGCGCCGCGCAGGACACCACGAACAGCGTGACCTGCTTCATGTGTGCACAGGTCAAAACGTTGGAGTTCGCCGGGCCGCATCTTGGCGGCGAAGTCTTGCCGCGTAAGTACGCGAGGTCGTGCGGTTGTCGTCATGGGTATCCGTTCGGGTAGTTGGAGTTCTGCTAGTTGAGTGAGCACCGGAGTCGAGTCGGCCCAAAGCCAGTCACTCGACTCCGGCGTCACCGTTATCGACCCGGAGCAGGGTCTCTCGGGCGCCGGTTTCCCGGCGCGACGAATGGCGCTCTTGGCGGCGTCGGTGGCTGTGCCACAACGCCTTCGACGCCTTGTGCGGTCGGTCGTCCATTTCTTGCGGTCGTCATTTGAAGTCTCCTATCGGGTGGTACGGAGCTGAGATTCGGTCTCGGTGCGGTGCTTCAGCGTCGGTGCCTGATCCCAGGCCTTCCGAGCTTTGGTGCAGCGGCGGTCCAGCTCGGCACGTGCCTTGACTTCCGCCTTGGCCGCGCCCTCTTCGATGTACGTCGCCAGGCAACTTGCGCAGGTCCAGCGGTGAATTGAGCCTCTGTAGGTCGAGCACGGACCAGAGCATCGACGGCAGGCGCCGGGCGGTTCGGGCTGCTGGTGGTTCATGTCGCCAGCCCTGCCTTGACTAGTACGCGCTGAGCGCGCTCGGACTCGGCCTGCGCCTTGAGGCGTCGGTTTAATTCCGCCATGCTCGGAAGTTCTTGGCGTTGAAGGATCTTGGGTACTGACCGCTCCAACGAGATCACCGCCGTGTCGAGCCCACGGAGCGCACGTTCGACACGCTCACTGGCACTGGGGTTGCCGCGAAGGGCATCCGAGCCAGGCGCGTGAGCATTCCCAAGCACGCGGGCAAGAGGGTCACTCACAGGTTCGACGTAGGCGACCAGAACATCGACCCACGACCCGCTCGCTAGCTGCTCATCGGCGATGCCCGGTAGGCGCGGGCGGGCGGCGAGATCGGCGGCAGCGCGGCGAGATCGGCCCTCGGCGGCGACGGATTCGGCGACCAGGGCCGCGGCCACGTGCGCGACCTCTGCGACGGCATCGAGTACAGCCTCGACGCCTCGGCGCAGCGCATGGGGGTCTTTGAGCTGTGCCCCCGAGTGCGCCACCGGGGTGATCAGGTCCTGTACCTCGACGGCCAGGCTGAAATGTCCATCGAGGCGGATCGGTAGACGCTTTCGACGGCGGTCGCGCAACTCCGCCTGCGAAGCCTGGGGTACGGGTGCTGTTGTCGTGGCGGTGGATTGGGGGCGCTTACGGAGGATCACGAGGTCACCGCCAGGCGCAGGGCAGCACGGAGGCGGTCTACTGCCGGAGGCGTGAGGTTGCCCACCTCGGCGGCGATGACTTTCTCCACGCGGTAGTAGGCCAGCGACCGGCGACACGCAATGACCCGCGCGTCGGAGTCAGGCGCGCCGCGCGATTTCAGGCCTGCGAGCCGCCCCGTCCAGGTATCGCGCGGGAACCTCGCCGGATCCGTTCCTGTTGCCGTTGTCATGTGCAACAAGGTACGCCGCTTGCGTGCATATGCTGCCAAGTTGTGAACGCTCAGCGTTTCGACAATACCGCTATGCGACAACATGTTTCGTGATTATGCGCGAGCGATGATATCGGAATACGTTGACGACCAGGGACATTGGTCCAGGATAATACCGCCGTATGGACGTATTATCTTGTGCCCCAACGTTATGCGAGAGTTCGATACAGTGTGGCGCGACTCACACCCAGAGTCTGGGCAATGACGGGCTGTGGTCGACGGTCTGGGTCCTTCTCATTTCGCCGAACCATACTTGCGAACAGCGTTGGGCCTTTAGGCTGCGTGGTCGGGACGTACGTCAGCAGTCCGACACCTCGGGAGGGGTTCCATGAAGATCACCGTCATGTTGGCCGGAACAGTTATCGCTGCCGGGTCGGTGTTGGTTACCGCCCCCGCTGCCGAGGCTGTGCCCGGTGACCCGATGGCGGGGTGTGAGACGCAGGTGTTCGCTACCTACTGCGACGGGCCAATCCGTCCGGACGGATCGTGGAAACGCTGCCTATTCGCAAGCGGGCAATCAGGTGGGCCGGGCGTTTACGTTCCGCCAGTGCGAAATTGCTTCACGGTGCCCGCCGCCGATCAGATCCCGCCGACGCCGCTCGGCCAGCCTGATCATCACATCGACTGACTAGGGCTGGCGCCATACCAAGTGACCACTAGATCGACCATCAAGTGGTCGCCGGTTCGCACGTGCACGTCGATAGCGGCCCTGACCTGCGCAGATGATGGCCCGCACTCCCTCGGCGAAGCGCATCCGCTGCGTCAAGTTGCCAAGGCCGTGCCAACAGGTGGCCCAAAAGCCATGCCATTCACTTGATTTCGCGTCTAGGTAATGCGCAAGCCGTGGTCGATCGGGACGGACCGGCCACGCGCGGCCACGTGACCGTGAAACTTGGGTCCCCGGTCAAACGGAGCCGGTTCACACTTCTGACAACCCGTGGACGCCTCGGCGGTGGGCTCGGGTTCCGCTAGTACGTCGCGCATGCGATTGATCATCGTCACCGCTGTTCCTTCCGCCACTGGTCGATCACAGCCATCGCCGCCTGCTCGGCGCGGACGATCACCTCACGGGGCACGTCTGCGAGATCGTCCGGCAAGGCATCGTTCTCGGGGCTGCGTGCCACGGAGCCGGGTGGATCGTCGCTCGGCGGGGTATCGAACCCGTCGATCGCCACGGGGACGGTCGGGGCCTCCGTAGCGTCGGGATTCTCCCGACGGCGTTGGACGGCAAGCCACTCGGCGAGTTCGTCAGTCGGGACGCCGCCGTGCGCGAGGACACCAGTGGCGACCTGTACCTGTAGTGACCACAAGGGATCACCCTCACCCACGACAGTCCCAAACAACGCGCGCAGCTCGCCCAGCATCTGAGCTTCCAATTGCTCGGGATGCAGACGGCCCTCGGCGGCGTCGGTGGCGATGGACGCCGCCGCATTGATCAGGTCCTCGACGGTCGTCTCGGTCATGGGGTTACCTCGAATTCGGCGTCAATGGTTGGGGTTTGCAGCTGGCGCTGCGCTGCCACCGCCAAGAGTTCGGTGCGCATGCGGTCGATGATGGCCGTGGGCGTCTGCTCGATGTTGACGGTGACCTCAGTGCGTTCGGGCATATACGCCCCGGCCATTTTGGCGCGCTCAGCCACGATGCCCCGCAGCTCCTTTGAGTACTTGATCGCGGTGTCGTCGTCGCCGTTCTGGAGCGCCATCAGATATCTCGTGAAGTCGCTCCGCTGCAAGATCTGTAGCGCGGCGTCGTGCTTGGCTCGGGCCTGCTCCACGGTCTCGGGCACCGTGCTGACCGTCAGTCTCGCCACCGCCTGGCTAGCTGCCTGCCGGGACCGGTACCCGAGATGGTCGGCGATCTCCTGCCACGTCGCCCCGGTGGCACTCATCCGCGCTGCCTGCTCGGCACGATGCCGGGCGTCCAGTCGGGCGGTCATGTCAACATCTTGTCAACAAATGGTGCAACTAAAACAGCCCCACACGGCGGCATTGTCCTTTTCCGAGTTCGCAATTCGAGTGGACACGGCCGCCTCCACCGCTCCCAAACCCCCGACGGGTGAGCTGTGGTGCCGTCTGTCCTGTGCAGTCCACCGCCTGGCACCGCCGCATCCTCACCGCCGCACCCCATCCACTGGTGCCACTGCCACCGGATGCCGCGATCGAGGCGGCCTGCGGTAACACCGGTAACGCGTTACCGGTCCAAACCCTTTATGTATGTAATTTTTCTCTCTCCTCCTCTACTACTACCTATTTCTTAGTGTTATTAGTGTTACCGCAGGTAGAGAAAAGTTATTGCAGGTCAGGGGGTGTGTACTTTTGTGCTACCAGCGTGTTATCAGCACCGAAAACGGTGTGACCACAGCACTTTCAGGCAGCAGTGGCAGTCGCTGCAACGGCATCACCCCCCGGCGGCGGTGTGCCAGGGGGTGATTTGGCCGTCTGATAACACGGCGAAGCCGGGTAACACGGGTCTGGTCACACACCCCGAGGATGGCGAGTGTGGGGCCAGAACCTTCGCCGTCAGCCCATCGAGTATGGATCTCTGACGGTCTGTGGGTCGGCGGTGGCGCTCACCGTGCGCATGACTTCCACTCCGGTGCCGGGAGTGCGTTCGACCCACTCGTAGTCGGCGCGCTTGATCCCCCACAAGACACGCTGAGCCTTGGTGTCGGCGGTGGCTTTCCGCTGTCCGGCTTTGATCGCGTGGTCCTTCAATCCGGTTAGCGCGGCGGCGAACTTGTCCATTGGCATCCGTTCGCCGGTCTTATGAACGCGCGCCCAGGCGTCCCACACCCTGAATAGCGCGGCGCGGTCCACATAGTCGCCGCCGGTCGGATTGACCGAGCTGTCCTTGGGATCGCCGATATCGCAGCACTCCCGCACAAAGGTGAGCACATTGGACAGTTCGCCGCCGAGGTCGCCGCGCTCCTCCTCGTCGTCGCAGGGGTGAGTGAAGTGGCCACCCGTGGCGTTGAGCAGGGCCAGGCCCTCCACGGCCCAGCGCAGCACGTAAGCCAGTTCCCCAGAGATAACCTTCCCCCCAGCGTTCTTCACGTCCTCGGCGGTGTCGCGGATCGCACGGCTGGTCTTGAGCAACAGAATGCGATCCATCAGTGCGCCGGTGTGATCGGACAGGTTCGGCAAGCTGTTCGACGTGCCGTGAATCCGTACCGGAAGCACCGAGGTCGCCGGGGACTGGTACTTGATATCCACCAGCAGCGGGTCGCCGCCGGTGATGGCGATCAGCCGGTTAAGGGCCAGGCTTGAATCCCGTGAGCTGAACCGGGAGTCTGAGATCAGCGCCAACGTGGTGCCGCCCAGGTACACCTCTTCCAGCCCGAACCGGGAATTCAGCGCATCCAGGCCAACCTCGCTGACGGTGCCCAGGAGGGCCTTGAGTACCAGCGTGATCGTCGTCTTGCCGCTGCCCGGTATGCCGTAGAGCCACATGAATTTCTGCAGGTCTACACGGCCGGACAGCACGTACCCGAACCATTGCTGTAGGCAGGTCATCGCGCCCGGATCATCGGCCCACTGGGCACGCAGCAGCCGCATCCAGAGGGTGTCCGCGTAGGGATCGAGGCCGTGGTCGTAATCGGCCTCGACGCGGGTCAGGGAGAACCACAGCGGCGTATTCGCAACCAGCTGGCCGGTTCCCAGGTTCAGCACCCCGTTTCTGCACAGCGCCCAGGTACCGGTGGCCGGGTACACCCCACGCCGCTGCCCGTAGGCATCCGGCAGCTCGCGGGCGGCGGTGCTGGTGTTGTCCCCGGCGGCGACCGTCACTAGGTCAGCAAGGGCGGCCTCGACCTCGCGCAGGGTGTCGATTTTTATTGTCCAAGGCTTGAGTTCGTGAACGTCCTGTTTGTTCTCGCGGCGCACCTTGACGTAGTACATCCCGCGCAACACCTCACGCAGCTGGCTGCGCATCCAATCCCGTTGAGGGCGTGTGACCCATCGCGGTGGGCCGCCCTCTGCGGGGGTCGTGTAGTGGAACCACACACCCCCGATACGGGTCACGGTGCGCATCGGCACCAGACGGCGCTGACGGCGCCCGGTCTGCCCCGGCAGAATGTCGCGCATCGTCAGGTAGTGGCACAGCACCCAGGCCGCCACCGCTCCCGGAGCGTTCGGTGACGCGAGCACCTTGCCCGCTCTGACCTTTAGCTGATCCTCGGCGGGAAGCTCGTTGTAAATCGACTCGGGCACACCGCAGATGTGCTTCTCGGCGGGACCATCCGGCAACTCCGGGTCAAAGCAGTAGGCGGCGTAGGCGTACTCCAGGTTGGCATCACCACCGAGACCACCAGCGGCACGGTCGGCCTTGTCCCACGCGAGGCATGCCGCGCGGTCGGGAATCTCGATCCCCTTGCGGGTAAGCGCTTCTGCGATCAGCGGCCCGAGGTCCGGGACCATCGAGGTGGTAGGCACAGCCAGCAGTGCATCCAGCGGCGGATTGAGCGGATTCTCGTGCGGACCGAAGAACGATCCGTCACCGTGCTGCATTGTCAGCCGGTGCCATTCGACCAGAGCGCTGCCGAGTTCATGATCGAACAAGTCACCCACCCGAAGGCCACCCTCACCGTCAGGGTCACACAGCACATCGAGATGCGCGCCGGTCAGGCCGAGGTGCGTCTCGACCGTCCGCCCGCCGTCATTGTCATCGGCATCAATGCCTCCGTTGTTGGTATCCTGGGCCACAGTCATCGTTTGGCTCCTTTCGCGTTGGTCTCGGAAGCTGCTGGCCCGCTGTGGTTGTGGGTGAGGGATGACGGTCGTTGGTCGGCCCGGCGGGGTGGTGCTCGCCGGGCACAACGATTACGGCGGCCAGTGCAGCCGCAATCCCATTGTCATAACGGATATTCCACGCGTGTGGGGTGCACCGCCCCGGCTGCTCAACACACCGCGTCTAGACAATGCAGCCCTCGGGATCAAGCATGCGCAGCAGGGAGGCAGTGGGAACGCGAATGCGCCGGGTGCCGAGCTTGATCGTGGGAAGCAAGCCGTCCTTGGCCATGTGATACGCGTAAGCGTGACTCACTCCGATGTATTCGGCTGCGCGCCGGACGCTTACGGTAGTTCCTTCTGCGCGCAGATCCTCCAGAGTTAGAGGCCGTGCCGCAGGAGCTTCGGTAGTGGTGGTCATGTAACTAGAATCAGGCCTTGCCTGAGGAATGTCGATAGGTTACATTTCTCATTATGCGAAAGGTTAAGTGCGGAAACTTGAGTCGTGGCGACGTGGAGTCGGCCGACTCCGGCGAACCCGGACACAAACCCGGTCGCGTTCCCGAACCCCATGAACGCGTGCGAATTAGGTTGCATGGACATCCGCAAACCTATGTAGTGCGCGCCGACACCGGCCCTGACGGACCACAACTAACAGAGCTGACCATCACCGCCGACGACGGCGCGGTGGACTACGCAATCGTGCAACCTGTTGTGCGACGCCTAGCCGCGACGGCCGTGCAATGGCATCACCGCATTGGCGGTCTGATCGCAGCACCTGGTGACACCGCTCAGACCTTCACGCGCCCCGAGGCAGGCGCCGACGATCAGCTGCATATGGTCGCCCGCCTGGTCCATGAGGCGCGCGAGCTAGGCCTGCCGGTACGTAAGACCGTCAGGGAACAGATGCATCTGAGCTTCGGCACTCTCGACCGGCTAATCCGGCGCGCCAAGGACGAGGGCCTGCTCGATGACGAGTCGTTACCCAAAGCTCCCCCACCGCGCCAGCGTGACACCAGCCTCCGCACGCCGGAACAACGCAGACAGAAGCGGCAGGAGAACGCAACCGCTGCTATCGCCGAGGCGCGTGAACGCTTCCGCCAACCGAAACCCACCACCGGCAAGGAGAACGACCAATGAACACCGAACAGTCGAAGCGCACCAGGCGCGCGGAACCGATAAGCCAGCACATCGCGAAGAACGGGACAGTGAGTTACTGGTTCCAGGTCGATGTGGGGACTAAGCCCGATGGTGGCCGTGACCGCCGTAAGTTCACATTCCGCACCAAAGCCGAAGCCCGGCGCGAGTTTCGGCGTATCACCAGCGAGGTTGCCTCAGGTGCCTACAACAAGCCCACGGCCATCACGGTTGACGAGGCTTGCGACGAGTGGCTCGCCGGTCGGCGCGGCATCCGGCGCGTGACCATCTACAGCTACGAGAACGATCTGAAACCGGTGCGGCGCTACCTCGGCGGCAAGAAGCTACAGACGCTAACCAAGACAGACGGCGACAGTCTTGTGCAGTGGATGCTCACCGAAGCACGTACCTCCCCCCGCCACTACCGCTCCGATTCTCTCGCGGGCCGGGTGGTCGCGTTGGTGTCCGAGCACCCGGACGGAATCACCTCCGCTGATCTTGCCGCCGCGCTACCCGGCGACGTGCACTCGGCGCTTTCGGCTCTGCTGGGCGCAGGACGGCTCACCCGGCTAAGGCGCGGTGTGTATGCCCCTGCTGTTGAGGACAGCGCCGTCGCCGCCGAGAAGCGCGGCCTGAGCGCGCAGACCGTCCGCTCCACATTGACGGCGTTCGGCGCTGTCGTACAGAGTTACGTCGATCAAGGTGTATTGCCGCGCAATGTGATTGCGTTGGTCGAGCGGCCAAAGGATGCCGAACCTGACGACACCGAGAGCATCGACGTCGACCCCACCGCGAAGTCGTGGACGCTGGCCGAGGTCCAGGCGTTCCGCGAGTTCGTGCTCGATCACCGGTTATTCGCCTGCTGGCTTCTGTCGTGCTACGGGCTGCGACGCTCCGAAGTACTGGGTCTGCGGTGGTTGATGATCGATCTCGAAACCGGCACACTCCTGGTGCGGCGCGGTCGGGTGGCTGTGGGCAGCGCGGCAGTAGAGGGCGCGCCCAAGTCGAAGCGCAGCCGCCGCGATCTGCCATTACCGGCCGACGTGACCGAGGCGCTGCGCAGTCTCAAAACAGCCCAGAAGCGCGAGGCCATGGCGCTTGGGGTGCCGTGGTCGGATGACCATCTTGTGGCCGTGCGCGAGGACGGCCTGCCGCTGAGGCCCGAGTCCTACACCGACGAGTTCCAGCGGTTGCGCACGCGGGCAAGGCTGCGCCGGATCAAGCTGCACGGCCTACGCAACACCTCTGTGTCGCTGATGCTCGATCAGGGCCATCCCCCGCACATCGTCGCAGCCTGGCACGGCCACGACCCGGCGGTGGCGTTGTCGATCTACGCGGACGTGAAAGCCGATGAGTTGCGCGCCGTAGGCGCTTCGCTGTTTGGCTGACAAAGTCCGATCACTCGCCAGGCACATCTCTCACCGGCCGCTCCGTGCCACGGATCAAGGTATCTCGGAGCGTCGCGGCGCCGGAGTCACTGGGCGAGAACGTCACTACACTATTGCCCGGCACGATATATGGCCCAATCACCGGGTAACTGCGCACAATGCGGGGCATCGCCAAGTGCAGCCAACTCAACGTCCACGCAAGAGGTGCCGCCGTCTCGAATCCAAACCACCCGGTGTGCAGCTTTCCTTCGTCTGGGCCGCTCGACTGCCTGAACTTGATTGCTCCATCCCCGCACCGCAGGTTCCACAGAACGCCCTTGCCGAGGATGCACACGGCATCAATCGGGGGCTGCGAATGATCGTCCGAGTGACTCTTACCCTCGGGTGGCGGCACGTCGGCCACGGCTGCCAGCCTTTCGCGAACCTTGTTGATTGATAGAGCGCTCTCGAAGGCCACTAGGAAGAAGGGCGGGATCTCGTCAGTTTCGTCCATGTATTGCGACCGGTTGCTCGGTTTGTCGGTCGAACGGCGGATCGGGCGCAGTGACTTGTACTTGGTCGCAAGAGCGACTGCCTTCGTCAGTTCAGCCGCTGTGAGCTTCGACTTGATCTCGCCGACCGCTGAGACGCCCTCGATCAGGTATTCGCCGGGCACATGTTTGGGGTAGGTGAACGGCTGATCTTGATTCGCGATCACTACATCGCTCTGCCCCGACTCGCCTCCGAAGGCGTCGTAAACCTTGCCGCAGCCGACCCAGAGGTTCGACGGCAGACGCTCACTCAACAACTCGCGCGTTGCCGCCTCCACCTTGGCGCCCTTGTCACCGCCATGGCTGGTCGCGGCCCGCGCTTTCGGCAGCTCGGCGAGCAGTTGGGTTTCAAGGTGGATCAGGATCTCCTCGAAACGGGAGCCGGTCAGATTAGCAGGACTCTCGGTCACATCTCGCGACGCTACGGCGGCGGGGCAAGCGGGCCGCTGCCCGACACGCAATCGGACAATTGAACACCTGGGCCGTTTGGCAACTTATTGGCAACTTGGGACCGATCATGTAGTCGGTATCGCCGATAGCCAGGCGTCGACTACCGGCCTGAACTGGCCAAACATTGGTGGGCGCGGAGGGTTTCGAACCCCCGACCGCTGGTGTGTAAAACCAGAGCTCTACCACTGAGCTACACGCCCGGTCCACGTCGTCACCGACGTGGGAATCAGCTCACGAATGTAGCGCGGCCAGCGCTTCTACCCAACCTCCCTGGTCACGGGCTTGCCCGGGGTCCAGCATCTCGGCGAATCGGATGATTCCGTCGGCATCCACCACGAAGGTTCCGCGGTTCGGATACCCGGCCTTCTCGTTGAGCACCCCGTACGCCTCGGCAACCGCCCCGTGTGGCCAGAAGTCGGACAGGATCGGGAAGGTGAAGCCGCTGTAGCTCGACCAGATTTTGTGGATCGGCCCAGCACTCACCGACAGCCCGATGATCTGTACATCGTCGTTCTCGAAGTCTCCGATGTGGTCGCGCACATGATCGAGCTCGCCCTGACAGACCCCGGTGAACGCCAGCGGGAAGAACACCAGCAGCGCGGCCTTCTTGCCGCGAAAATCGCTCAGGCTGACCGGCTGGTTGTTCTGGTTACGCAGGGTGAAATCGGGTGCGACGGTGCCGACAGGCAGCATTAGCGAGACCTTCTGCTCTTCGCGCGAGCGCTCATCGCCGCCCGCCGCGTGACGACTTGGGCTGCACCAACCGCGTCGCGCTCCAGTCCCCCAGGTTGACCGAGGAGGTCTGTACCAGGCCCGCCGTCGGCGCCGATTCGGCAATTTCGGAGGGCTGCACATGACCCGGCAAGCCGGTCTTGGGCGTCAACACCCAGATCACACCGTCCTCAGCAAGTGGAGTAATGGCATCCATCAACGCGTCGACCAGGTCGCCGTCGTCATCGCGCCACCACAAAAGGACCACATCGACGACGTCGTCGGAGCTCTCGTCGAGAAGCTCCGAACCGCACGCGTCCTCGACGTCGGCCCGGATATTGTCATCCGTGTCCTCATCCCAGCCCAGCTCCTGCACAAGCTGATCTCGCTGGACGCCCAGCTTATGGGCGTAGTTCGAGGCGTCAGCCGCCGCGACCACCGTTCGGCCCCTCCTTGTTCACAGATGCGTGCTTTCGCACTTGGGATGAATGCTCACATCGTCGCATGCCACCGGCAATCCCCGTCAGGCACTATCGACCTTTTGTCTGGAGAAGCGGTTCGCAGATCTTCCCCGCGCGCTCCCGCGCATCGTTGAAAGTACGGACCACCGAGTTGAGAGTGCTACCACTCAGCCGATTATCGAACGCCCCGGCCAGTTTTCGCGACTGCTCGGCGTACTGCGTGAACGCGTCGCGCAGTTCGTCGGTCTCGGCGTTCGCCTTGGCGGAGTCGATTTGCCCGGCGCTGGTATTGAGGGCATTGATGACCGGCCCCACCTTGGCCTCCGCGCTCGACCCGTAGCCGCCCTCGTCGTTCATGACGGAGATCAGGTCATTACCCGCGGAAACAGCCGCGTTCGACGTCATCGCGAAGGTCTCACAGGCATCCGCTATCGCCTGCGCACGGGACG
The DNA here is from genome assembly GCF_059813245.1 of Mycobacterium sp. NGS15. Taxonomy (NCBI): domain Bacteria; kingdom Bacillati; phylum Actinomycetota; class Actinomycetes; order Mycobacteriales; family Mycobacteriaceae; genus Mycobacterium; species Mycobacterium sp. NGS15. The sequence goes on from NZ_JCALEF010000007.1 coordinate 372,642, forward strand.
TCTCCTGGCGCTTGGACTCCTCGGACCGCGACGTCTCGATGGACTGCGAGACGTATGTGCGGTACTCCGACACCGACTCACTGGGCGCCGACGCCCGCCCTCCCGTAGTCACGGTGCAGCCCGCGGCGGCCGCGGCACAGATGGCCGCCAGCGCGATGAACAGCGCCGCAATACGCATGTCATGACGGTACCCGCTGAGTCGGTTCCAGACCTGGTGACTGGACCAGACTCGCTAGTAGCAAGTGACTTGCGGCACGATGGAGGTACCGATCTGATTGTGACGGAGATCTGCACCCCCACCCCTAAGGAGCAGAAAAGTTGACCACGGAGTTCGCTCGCCAAGACCTGGCCGGAAATTCAAGCGCCGCAAATCAATCCGAGCGCGTTCGGGTGATCCGCGAAGGTGTCGCGTCGTATCTGCCCGATATCGACCCCGACGAGACGAGCGAGTGGCTGGAATCATTTGACGGCCTGCTGGCCCGGTCAGGTCCGGCCCGGGCCCGGTACCTGATGCTGCGGCTGCTGGAACGAGCGAACGCCGGCCGCGTGGCCATTCCCGCGCTCACATCCACCGACTACGTGAACACCATCGCCACCGAGAATGAGCCGTGGTTCCCCGGCGACGAAGACACCGAACGCCGCTTCCGCGCCTGGATCCGCTGGAACGCCGCGATCATGGTGCACCGTGCGCAGCGGCCAGGGGTCGGTGTGGGCGGCCACATTTCGACATACGCCTCCTCGGCGGCCCTCTACGAGGTCGGGTTCAACCACTTCTTCCGCGGCAACGCGCATCCGGGCGGCGGCGACCAGGTATTCATCCAGGGCCACGCCTCCCCCGGCATCTACGCCCGCGCCTTCCTGGAAGGCCGGTTGACCACCGATCAGCTCGACGGGTTCCGGCAGGAAAAGAGCCACCCCGGCGGTGGCCTGCCCTCCTACCCACACCCGCGGCTCATGCCCGATTTCTGGCAATTCCCAACGGTTTCCATGGGCCTGGGGCCGATGAACGCGATCATGCAGGCGCGGTTCAACCACTACCTGCGCGACCGTGGCATCAAGGACACCTCCGATCAGCGGGTCTGGGCGTTCCTCGGCGACGGCGAGATGGACGAGCCAGAATCGCGCGGCCTGGCACATATCGCCGCGACGGAGGGCTTGGACAACCTGACATTCGTCGTCAACTGCAACCTGCAGCGTCTGGATGGCCCGGTACGCGGTAACGGCAAGATCATCCAGGAGCTGGAGTCCTTCTTCCGCGGCGCCGGCTGGAACGTCATCAAGGTGGTGTGGGGCCGCGAATGGGACGCCCTGCTGCACGCCGACCGCGACGGCGCGCTGGTCAATCTGATGAACACCACAGCCGACGGCGACTACCAGACCTATAAGGCCAACGACGGCGCGTATGTCCGCGAGCACTTCTTCGGGCGCGATCCGCGCACCAAGGAGCTCGTGAAAAACCTTACCGACGACCAGGTCTGGAACCTCAAGCGCGGCGGTCACGACTACCGCAAGGTGTACGCCGCCTACCGGGCGGCCACCGAGCACAAGGGCCAGCCCACGGTCATCTTGGCCAAGACCATCAAGGGTTACACGCTCGGTAAGCATTTCGAGGGTCGCAACGCCACCCACCAGATGAAAAAGCTGACGCTGGATGACCTGAAGGATTTCCGCGACAAGCAGCGCATCCCGATCTCCGATGCCCAGCTCGAGGAAAATCCGTACTTGCCGCCGTACTACCACCCGGGCCCGGAGGCACCGGAGGTCCGCTACATGCTCGACCGGCGCCGCGCGCTGGGCGGATTTGTGCCATCGCGGCGCACCAAATCGCGTCCGCTTACCCTGCCGAGCCCGGAGACCTACGCCCCGCTGAAGAAGGGCTCGGGCAAGCAGGAGATCGCCACCACCATGGCGTTGGTGCGTACCTTCAAGGAACTGCTGCGCGACAAGAACATTGGCAATCGCATCGTTCCGATCATCCCGGACGAGGCACGCACCTTCGGCATGGACTCGTGGTTCCCGTCGCTGAAGATCTATAACCGCAACGGCCAGCTATACACCTCGGTCGATGCCGAACTGATGTTGGCGTACAAGGAAAGTGCGCAGGGCCAGATCCTGCACGAGGGCATCAACGAGGCCGGGTCCACCGCCACGTTCACCGCGGTGGGCACCGCGTACTCGACGCACGACGAACCGATGATCCCGCTGTACATCTTCTATTCGATGTTCGGGTTCCAGCGCACCGGCGACGGTCTGTGGGCCGCCGCCGATCAGATGGCCCGCGGGTTCGTCCTGGGCGCCACGGCGGGCCGCACCACACTGACCGGCGAGGGACTGCAGCACGCCGACGGCCACTCGCTGCTGCTGGCCAGCACCAATCCCGCTGTGGTGGCTTACGATCCGGCGTTCGCCTACGAGATCGCACACATCGTCGAGCACGGCCTGCAACGGATGTACGGCGAGAACAGCGAGAACGTGTACTTCTACATCACGCTGTACAACGAGCCGTACGTGCAGCCGGTAGAGCCGGACAACGTCGATGTCGAGGGCATTCTGCGCGGCATCTACAAGTTCCGGGCGGCACCCGAGGCGCGCCAACATCAGGCACAGATCCTGGCCTCGGGGGTATCGCTGCCGGATGCACTGCGGGCGGCCGATCTGCTGGCCGAGCAGTGGGATGTGGCCGCCGATGTGTGGTCGGTGACGTCCTGGGGTGAGCTCAACCGTGACGGCCTCGCCATCGATCACCAGGCGCTGCGCCACCCGGATCGCCCCAAGGCCGTTCCCTACGTGACGAAGGCGCTGGAGAGCGCACAGGGACCCAAGGTGGCCTTCTCGGACTGGATGCGCGCGGTACCCGAGCAGATCCGGCCCTGGGTGCCAGGCACCTACCGGACACTCGGTACCGACGGATTCGGCATCTCCGATACCCGACCCGCCGCGCGCCGGTACTTCAACACCGACGCAGAGTCGGTCGTGGTCGCGGTCCTGGAGGCGCTGGCCCAGGAAGGCAGCGTGGGGGCCGACGTCCCGGTCCGTGCCGCCGCCCAATACAAGATCGATGACGTGGCGGCCGCCGACGTGTCGTTCAAGGACACCGGCAGCGCGTAACCCTTTCAGGCGCGAGCAGACATGTATTGCATATAAGTCGCAGGTCGCGAGTGCAATACATGTCTGCTCGCGCCTTTTTGTCGACAGAAATTGTACTGATCAGTACAGTCGAAATCGCTCGCTTAAACCCTCGGAAAGGAATCCACCATGCGGTTCACAGTTCTCACTGGCACAGCAGTTCTGGGCATCGGCTTAGCCGTTGCCGCGTGTAACGCGCCGTCTCGCGACGCTCAACCGGCCACCCAGTCACCGCAGGCGATGTCGTCGCAGGCCATGTCGTCACAGCCCATGACAGCGCCGGCCATGGCCGGCGCAACGCGTACGGGTTCGTTCAGCGGAATCGACGGCAAGCACGTCTCGGGAACCGTCACGATCGCCAACGGGCGGGTCAGCCTAACCGGGTTCTCCTCCGACAAGGGCCCCGACCTGCACATCTACCTGACCAAAGGCTCAGACCAGAGCGCCGTGAGCACAGGCAAGGAGCTCGGCACGGTCGCCTCCGACACGGCCTCACAGACGTTCGACGTCAGTGGCGCGGACACCTCGATGTACGACACCGTCCTGATCAACTGCGATAAGGCCAAAGAGGCCTTTGGTGCGGCGGCCTTGATGTGACAACCCACGCACGATGGATTGCCCTTGCCGCGCCGATCGCCCTCGGCGCGGCAAGGGTGACGCTGGGCGCGCTGTGGTTACACGAGGGAATGTTCAAATACAGCGCACACTTCGGCCGGGCGGACATCCTGCTCATCGCGCACAGTGCCCGATCCAACTCCCGCATACCGGATTACTTCACGGCAGTCTCGGATAACACCCTGTCCGCCTGGCCAGGCCTCTTCGGTGTCGCCATCCCCCTACTGGAGGCGACACTCGGGGTGATCCTGATCCTGGGGCTGTTTCCCCAATCCGCGGCCATGATTTCGCTGTTGACGCTCTTGACCTACTGGAGTTCGGATCAACTGATCAGCCAGTATCCGGTGATGGCGGCGCTGTCGGCGATCGTCATCGCGTTTCCGGCGGCGAGCGGTCACTACTCAATACGGCGACTCGGGCAAGCCAGGGCCAGAGCTAATGTTGTTCGGGATGATAGGTAAGTCGTCACCACAAAGCGCCAGCAAGCTGCCCGCAACCGCGCATGGCCGCCGTACCCGGGCGGCCATCGTCGATGCGGCCGCGCAGATGATGTACCGAAAAGGTGTGACGGCAACCAGTCTCGACGACATCCTCGCCGCCTCCAGCACCGGCAAGTCGCAGCTGTACCACTACTTCACGGACAGGTCCGACTTGGTGAAGGCGGTCCTGGAACGCCAGACCGAGCTCGTCCTACAGGCACAACCGTCACTCACCCGGATCGATTCGATGGAGGGCGTCGAGCAGTGGGCCCAGGAGATCGTGGCCATGCACGAGGTGCCCGGCGGTCCGTTCGGATGCCCATTGGGCAGCATGGCCGCCGAGCTCAAGAACGATCCGGCGTATCAGCCCGCGCTTGCCGCCGGGTTCCACCAATGGCAGTCATTGCTTGCCGACGGCTTGACCCGGATGCAGGACCGCGGCGACCTTGACCGCAGCGAAGATCCCCAACGGCTGGCCGCGACGATCCTTGCCACACTCCAGGGCGGCATGCTGATGGGGCGGGCGACCATGGATATCACCGTGCTGCGCGACAGCCTCGATCTGGCCGTCGAAGGCATTCGGCGCAAACTGCGCAACTGACCTCCACGAGCAGACGTTTGGCGGTTTCCCACTAGGAATCCGGGGTATCTTTTAGGGATGCCCGACAATTCGGCGAGCTCTCCCCGCGGATTTCGTGCGGCCCCGCCGCCGCGGGAACGCGCCGAGGTGCCCGAGGCACTGCTACACCGGATCAAGCAGTACTCCGGACGCCTCTCCACCGAGGCCGTACACGTCATGGAGGACCGGCTGCCGTTCTTCGCCGACCTGGAGGCCTCGCAGCGCTCCAGCGTGGCACTGGTCGTCCAGACGGCGATCAACAACTTCGTCGAGTGGATCCGCGATCCCGAGGGCACCGTCGGCTTCACCATGCAGGCCTTCGAGGTGGTGCCCCAGGACCTGGCCAAACGCATCGCGTTACGCCATTCCGTCGACATGGTGCGCACCGCGATGGAGTTCTTCGAAGAGGTGCTGCCCCTGCTGGCCCGCAACGACGAACAGCTGGTGACACTCACCGAGGGCATCCTGCGCTACAGCCGTGACCTCGCCTTCGGGGCTGCCAGCGCCTACGCCGAGGCAGCCGAAACCCGGGGTGCCTGGGATTCCCGGCTCGAGGCGACGGTGGTCGACGCGGTGGTCCGCGGTGACACCGGACCGGACATGCTCTCGCGTGCGGCAGCCCTGAACTGGGACACCACCGCGCCGGCAACCGTCATCGTCGGCACTCCCCGGCCGGAAACCATCGCCACGGCAACGACACTGGTGCATGAGGTGGCGCAACGCCATGGACGCGGAGCACTCGCCGTCATCCAGGGCACCCGGCTGCTGACCATCGTGTCGGGCAGATTCACTGCACACGACAAGTTCCTGGCCGATCTGATCAAGGTCTTCTCCGACGGCCCGGTCGTGGTGGGCCCCACCTCCGGCACCCTGAGCGCATCACACACCAGCGCCGTGGAGGCGCTCTCCGGGATGGATGCGGTATCGGGCTGGCGCGGTGCACCACGTCCGGTGTCATCGCGCGAGCTGCTCCCCGAACGCGCACTCCTGGGCGATAAGGCAGCCATCGCGGCCCTCAACACCGAAGTGATGCGCCCACTGGCCGATGCGGGCCCAGCACTCACCGAAACCCTGGACGCTTACTTAGATTCCGGGGGTGCCATCGAGGCGTGCGCGCGCGCACTGTTTGTTCACCCAAATACCGTGCGCTATCGACTTAAGCGAATCACCGATTTCACCGGAAGAGACCCAACGTCCCCGCGTGATGCCTATGTGTTGCGAGTCGCGGCTACCGTCGGCAGACTGGCCCAGGACCATGCCGACGTTTTCACTCCCGAACCAGGAACCACACCAGTCACAATCAATGTCATCAAGGCTTAGAACGGTTACTGGCCGGTCACCTGCGAGGTCCCACATTGCGGGACGGTATAGATCGGGTCGCAATGGATGCCTTTTTGTAGGCATCCCACAAATACTTAAGACAAGTTTCATTTTCTCTTACACGGCGCGAACCCCCCTTCACAGTGTTCTCTTAAACACGTGATCGCACTGCTTGCTCCCGGACAGGGATCCCAGACCCCCGGCATGTTGACACCATGGCTCGAATTGCCTGGTGCCACGGACCAGGTTGAGCAGTGGTCGAAGGCCAGCGGACTTGATCTGGTGCGCCTGGGGACCACGGCCACCGCCGAGGAGATCACCGATACCGCCATCACCCAGCCGCTGGTGGTCGCCCTGACTCTGCTGGCGTATGACGAGCTGACCAAGCGTGGCCACCTCAACGAGAAAACCGCCAGCGGCGAAATTATCGTCGCCGGCCACTCCGTCGGCGAGATCGCCGCCTACGCCATCGCCGGGGTCATCTCCGCCGACGAGGCCGTCGCTCTGGCAGCCACCCGTGGCGCCGAGATGGCCAAGGCCTGCGCGCTGGACCCGACCGGCATGTCCGCCGTCCTGGGCGGCGACGAGGCCGAGGTGCTGGAGCGCCTGGAAGCCCTCGAACTGATCCCCGCCAACCGCAATGCCGTCGGACAGATCGTCGCCGCGGGCCGCATCACCGCGCTGGAGAAGCTGGCCGAGGATCCGCCCGCCAAGGCGCGTGTCCGCCAGCTGGCCACCGCCGGCGCCTTCCACACGCACTTCATGGCTCCCGCGCAGGAGGCATACGCCGCAGCGGCCGCCGCGATCGTTCCGTCCGAACCGGTCACCACCTTGCTGTCCAACTTCGATGGCACCCCCGTCGCCTCCGGCGCCGACGCCATGGACAAGCTCGTCAACCAGCTCACCTCGCCGGTGCGCTGGGACCTGTGCACCGAGTACTTCAAGACGGCGAACGGCGGAGAGACCGTGAGCGCCGTCGTCGAACTGCCGCCTTCGGGCGCGCTGTCCGGCATTGCCAAGCGTGAGATGCGCGGCGTCACCAATCACGCCCTGAAAACCATCGAAGATCTCGACGCCCTGGCCGAGCTCTAAGCGGCCAAACCACCAAAAGGTAGTACCCCGGATGGGTGGGCAAAGCCGCCCCTCATCCAGTTTCAAATATCAGAGTTCACCCCAGGGCCGCATTCGCAGTCCATAACACCGAAGGGAGCCACCGAGTGGCCACCGCAGAAGAAAAAGATCGCATCGTCGCCGGTCTCGCCGAGATCATCGAAGAGGTCACCGGTATCGAGCCTTCCGAGGTCACCCTCGAGAAGTCCTTCGTCGACGACCTGGATATCGACTCGCTGTCGATGGTTGAGATCGCCGTTCAGACCGAGGACAAGTACGGCGTGAAGATCCCCGATGAGGATCTGGCCGGTCTGCGGACCGTTGGCGATGTCGTCAACTACATCGAGAAGCTCGAGCAGGACAACCCCGAGGCCGCAGCCAACATCCGCGCGCAGCTGGAGGGCTAGGACTAGTGACAACCCCTTCCACTGCTAACGGTGGCTTCCCCAATGTCGTTGTGACGGCTCTCGCCGCAACGACCTCTATCGCGCCTGACATCGAGGGCACGTGGAAGGGACTCATCGCCGGGGAAAGCGGTATCGAGGTTCTCGAGGACGAATTCGTCGAGAAGTTCGGTCTGCCCGTGTGGATCGGTGGGCACCTCAAGGAGCCCATCGACACCCACATGACCCGGTTGGAGCTTCGCCGGATGGCCTACGTGCAGCGCATGGCGCTGCTCGTAGGCCGTCAGGTGTGGCAGAACGCCGGTACCCCCGATGACATCGACAAGGACCGCCTCGCGGTCGTCATCGGTACCGGGCTCGGCGGTGGCGAGCGCATCGTCGAGACTTACGACACCATGAATGAGCATGGCATCCGCAAGGTTTCGCCGCTCGCCGTACAGATGTGTATGCCCAACGGTGCCGCCGCGGTGGTGGGCCTGGAGATCGGTGCCCGCGCGGGTGTCATCACTCCCGTGTCTGCATGTTCGTCCGGTTCGGAGGCCATCGCACACGCATGGCGCCAGATCGTGATGGGCGATGCCGACATGGTCGTCTGTGGTGGCGTCGAGGGCATGATCGAAGCCCTGCCGATCGCCGCGTTCTCGATGATGCGTGCCATGTCGACGCGAAACGACGAGCCGGAGAAGGCTTCTCGTCCGTTCGACAAGGACCGCGACGGATTCGTGTTCGGCGAGGCCGGCGCGCTCATGGTCATCGAGACCGAGGAGCACGCCAAGGCTCGCGGCGCACAGATCCTGGCCCGCGTGATGGGCGCCGGCATCACCTCCGACGCGTACCACATGGTGGCCCCGGGCCCCGATGGTGTGCGCGCCGGTGCGGCGATGACCCGCGCGATTCAGACAGCAGGCCTGTCCCCCAAGGATATTGACCACATCAACGCCCACGGCACGGCCACCCCGATCGGTGATGTCGCCGAGGCCAACGCCATCCACGTCGCCGGTGTGCAGCACGCCGCGGTCTATGCGCCCAAGTCGGCGCTGGGTCACTCGATTGGCGCCGTCGGCGCCCTGGAATCGGTGCTCACCGTGCTGGCTCTGCGCGACGGTGTTATCCCGCCGACGCTCAATCTTGACAACCTTGATCCCGAAATCGACCTGGATGTCGTTGCGGGAGAGCCACGACACGGGGATTTTAAATACGCAATCAATAACTCGTTTGGATTCGGCGGGCACAACGTTGCGCTTGCCTTCGGTAAGTACTGAAGTCAAGTATTAAGCACCAGAGAGGCTCAAGATGACGATCCTGGCTCCCGAGGCCATCGACGAATCGCTCGATCCGCGCGACCCGTTGCTCCGGCTGAGCACTTTCTTCGACGACGGCACCGTCGAGCTGCTACACGAGCGTGACCGCTCGGGTGTGCTGGCCGCCGGTGGCACGGTCAACGGAGTCAGGACCATCGCCTTCTGCACCGATGGCACCGTCATGGGCGGCGCCATGGGTATCGAGGGCTGCCGCCACATCGTCAACGCCTACGACACCGCCATCGAGGAGCAGAGTCCCATCGTGGGCATCTGGCACTCCGGGGGTGCCCGTCTGGCCGAGGGGGTTTCGGCCCTGCACGCTGTCGGGCTGGTCTTCGAGGCCATGATCCGGGCCTCCGGCTACGTCCCGCAGATCTCGGTCGTCGTGGGATTCGCCGCCGGCGGCGCGGCATACGGCCCGGCGCTCACCGACGTCATCATCATGGCGCCGCAAAGCCGCGTGTTCGTCACCGGCCCGGACGTGGTCCGCAGCGTCACCGGCGAAGACGTCGACATGGCCACCCTGGGCGGCCCCGAAGCCCACCACAAGAAATCGGGCGTGTGCCACATCGTGGCCGACGACGAGCTGGACGCCTACGCCCGCGGCCGCAAACTGGTCGGATTCTTCTGCCAGCAGGGCGTTTTCGATCGGGGCCGCGCCGAAGCCGATCACACCGACCTGCGCGCACTGCTGCCCGAGTCCGCCAAACGCGCCTACGACGTGCACCCCATCGTCAACGCGCTGCTCGACGGCGACAACCCCGACGAAACGTTCGAAGAGTTCCAGGGCAAGTGGGCACCGTCCATGGTCATCGGCCTGGGCCGTCTGGCCGGGCGCAGCGTCGGCGTACTGGCCAACAACCCGCTACGCCTGGGCGGCTGCCTGAACTCCGAAAGCGCCGAGAAGGCAGCGCGTTTCGTACGCCTGTGCAACGCGTTCGGCATTCCGCTGATCGTTCTCGTGGACGTGCCTGGCTACCTGCCCGGTGTGGGCCAGGAGTGGGGCGGCGTCGTGCGCCGTGGCGCCAAGCTGCTACACGCGTTCGGTGAAGCCACCGTTCCGCGCGTCACGCTGGTGACCCGCAAGATCTACGGCGGTGCCTACATCGCCATGAACTCACGCTCGCTGGGCGCCACCAAGGTGTTCGCATGGCCGGACGCCGAGGTCGCCGTGATGGGTGCCAAGGCCGCTGTCGGCATCCTGCACAAAAAGCAGCTGGCCGCCGCTCCGGAGGATGAGCGCGAAGCGCTGCATGAGGAGCTGGCCATCGAACACGAGCGGATCGCCGGTGGCGTCGATCGTGCCATCGAGATCGGCGTCGTCGACGAGGAGATCGAGCCCTCGCAGACTCGCGCGGTGCTGACCCGCGCGCTCGCCGAGGCGCCGTCGCGGCGCGGCCGGCACAAGAACATCCCGCTGTGACGGTCGGCACCACACTCACCGTCGACGGACACCGGCTGGCATATCGCCAGTTCGGTTCCGGGGACCGTGTTGTGGTGCTGTCACACGCCTTCCTCACCTCGCATTATCTGGAGCATGCGTGGGCCAAGGAGTTGGCCGCGCGCGGCTTTCGGGTGATCTGCCTGGACCTGCTTGGTACCACCGCCGACGAGCACCCGCTGGAGCCTGATCGCTACAACTCGCAGGCCTTGGGACGTCAGCTCATTGGCGCGCTGGATGCCCTCGGTATCGAACGCGCGGTGCTCGGCGGCACCTCTATCGGCGCGAACATCTCGGTAGAGGCGGCGGCATGGGCACCCGAGCGGGTGGCCGGTCTGCTGCTGGAGGGACCGTTCCTGGAGCGGGGTATCGGCGCCGCCGGTTATCTGTGGTCTGCCGGACTCACCCTTTTCACCCTCGGTCGGCCGCTCGTGTGGCTGGCCGGCGCGGTGGCCCGATCCTTCCCCGAAACCGAACAGCCCACCCTCGGCTTGCTGCGCGAATTCCTGACAGCTCCCCCGTCGCGCTCCGCGGCATTCATGAGGGGCATGTTGGTAGGCCGGATGGCACCGCCGCGCGCGGTGCGCCGGGCCGTGATTGCGCCGACGATGATTCTCGCGCTCACCGCGGACCCGCTGCATCCGGCGGCCGACGCACACAATCTCGCCATCGATATCGTTGGTGCGCAAGTGATTTCGGCCGGGACATTGGCCACCTTGCGATTCTGGCCGCGCCGCGTGACGCCTGCGATCGTGAGCTTCCTGGTCGAGACGTTCGGCATCGACGTCAGCACTCGACAGGCCGACGCCTAGCTATCCCCTCCTGCTAGAGTGACGTTTCATTCACATAATCGACAAGGGAGTCTGGGGAATGGCACTTCGGCGCAAGAAGGCACTTAAGTTGCTTGTCGACGGTCAGCCGACCGCGACGCTCGTCACGACCAAGGTCGGCCCGAGCCTGTTCCAGCGGCTTTCGGTGCTCATCGCCAACCTGATCCGCATCGGGTTCCGGGCGGGCGGCGCGGGCCTGGCGGCCACCGGTGTTGCACATTTCGTTGCCCCCCAGCCATTCGAGTCTCTCTCCAAGGTCGCCTTCCCGGAGGACACCCGCCGCTGGGTCTACCAGAACGGCGTCACCGAGCTGTTGCTCGGGCTTGCGCTGGCGTTCCGGCGTACCCGCATCGTGGGCAGCCTGGGTGGCCTTGCCTACATCGGTTTCCTGGTGAGCCGGCTGATCGGTAACGCCAACAAGGGCTGAGGTCTCTAGCCGACTCCGCGGAGCCAGGTCACCTCGGCGCCGTCGCCGCCGCTGCGGTACGGCTCCAGCGCGTCATCCCATGCGCTGCCCAGCATGTTGTCGAGTTCGGCGGTGATGCTGCCAGGATCGGCATCCATCAGACCGCGCAACCGCATCTCGCTGACCATGATGTCGCCGTTGGCACTCGTGCTGCCGCTCCACATGCCCAGCTGCGGGACGTGGCTGAAGCGCTGCCCGTCCACGCCGTCACTGGCATCCTCGGTGACTTCGAAGCGAAGCACCGGCCACGAGCGCAGGGCGTTGGCCAGGCGCGCACCGGTGCCGACCGGGCCCACCCAGTTCGTGACGGCACGCAGTTGCCCCGGCATGGCCGGTTGTGCCTGCCAGCGCAGCTTGAGCGTCTCCAGGCCGCGGGCCGAAGGAGTAGACGTCAGCGTTGACGTAAGCGCCCACTCGACGTGCGGGCACACTGCGGCGGGCGAGGCATGGACATACACCACGCCGGTTGTCGAGTCGGCGAACTGAGGCGACGCGTGCATTCGTAGTGCTCCTTTGTCTTCGACGAGGACGTCTTCCCCAACGGCTCGCGAAGCTTCTAGAGCGTGTTACTGAATTACACCTGTGTGCCTTGTGACACCATTGTGCCTTCTGATGCGCGTGTTGCGCCAGTCCTAGGTGCGAATTTGAGGTAACGGCTTCCTGAGAGTTTGTGGGGAGCCCTTATCCGAACTCGGCCAGCACCGCGTCGGAAAGCTGTGGCCACACCTGATTGGCCCAGCCGTCGAAGGATCTATCCGTGAGTACCACGAGCGCCAGGTCCACGGTCGGGTCCACCCAGATGAAGGTGCCCGCCTGCCCGAAGTGGCCATAGGTGGCCGGTGAGTTCTCGCTGCCGGTCCAGTGCGGAAGCTTGGTGCCCTTGATCTCGAAACCCAGCCCCCAGTCGTTGGGACGTTGCACGCCATAGCCGGGCAGCACTCCGTCCAGCCCCGGGAACACGACGTTCGTCGCGCGCTCGTGGGTTTCGGGGGTGACGAGTTGCGGACGTAACAGGTCGCCGGCGAAGGCGACGAGGTCGTTGACGGTCGACGAGCCTCCGTACCCTGCCGTATCTGCCCCACCGGGTAGCACCGTGTCCCCCATCCCCAGCGGTTCGAATACCGCCTCCGTCAGGTAGGTGCCGAAGTCGATGGTCGAGCCCGCGGCGACGGCATGCGCCAGCACCGCGAAGCCATAGTTGGAGTACACCCGGCGAGTACCGGGCTTGGCAATGACAGCGTCTGAGAGCAGCGACAGCCCAGAGGCGTGTGCAAGTAGGTGCTCCACGGTGGAACCGGGAGGCCCGGCGGGAGTGGCCAGGTCGATGGCGCCCTCTTCGAGGGCCACCAGAGCAGCCCGGGCTACCAGCGGCTTGGTGACCGATGCCAGGGCGAATTGGTGCGCGACGGGGCCGGTTTGGGCCCTGATCCCCTCCGGCCCCACTACCGCGGCGGCGACGGTGGGCACTGGCCAATCGGCGACAAGGTCGAGGGCAGCCATGCCTGGGACTGTAGCGTCTGACGCATGTCTCAAACTGTGCGCGGGGTGATCGCTCGGTCGGTCAAGGCTCCGGTGGAATTGGTGGACATCGTCATTCCGGATCCGGGCCCGGGTGAGGTCGTGGTGAAGGTGCAGGCGTGCGGGGTATGCCACACCGATCTGACCTACCGCGAGGGCGGGATCAACGACGAGTTCCCGTTCCTGCTCGGCCATGAAGCCGCCGGAATCGTGGAGACCGTCGGCGACGGCGTGACCACCGTGGAGCCGGGCGATTTCGTGATCCTGAACTGGCGCGCGGTGTGCGGGGTGTGCCGGGCCTGCAAGCGCGGCCGCTCGCAGTACTGCTTCGACACCTTCAACGCCACCCAGAAGATGACGCTCACCGATGGCACCGAGCTGACCCCCGCCCTGGGTATCGGGGCATTCGTCGAGAAAACCCTGGTACACGCGGGGCAATGCACCAAGGTGGACCCCTCGGCCGATCCGGCCGTGGTCGGCCTGTTGGGGTGCGGGGTGATGGCCGGCCTGGGGGCGGCCGTCAACACCGGCAATGTGGGCCGCGATGACACCGTTGCAGTCATCGGCTGCGGCGGGGTCGGCGACGCCGCGATCGCCGGGGCGAGACTGGCCGGGGCGCGCACCATCATCGCCATCGACACCGATGACAAAAAACTGGCCTGGGCCAAAGATTTCGGTGCCACGCACACCGTCAACGCCCGCCAGGTCGACGATGTGGTCACCGCGGTGCAGGAACTCACCGACGACGTCGGCGCCGATGTGGTGATCGATGCGGTCGGGCGCCCGGAAACCTGGAAACAAGCCTTCTACGCCCGCGACCTGGCCGGCACCGTCGTGCTGGTCGGCGTCCCCACCCCCGATATGACACTCGAGATGCCGCTCATCGACTTCTTCTCCCGCGGCGGCTCCCTGAAGTCCTCCTGGTACGGCGACTGCCTTCCCGAGCGCGACTTCCCCACCCTGGTCAGCCTCTATCAGCAGGGCCGGTTGCCGTTGGATCGCTTCGTCTCCGAACGCATCGCGATCGGAGACATCGAGGAAGCCTTCGAGAAAATGCACCACGGGCAGGTGTTGCGCTCAGTCGTGGTGCTGTAGTCGCGCTCAGCGCTGGGGATCGAGCATCCCGCGTGTGCTTTTGACCTTATATAGCTGGTAATCCGCCTGTTGGACAAGCGAATCCAAGTCGACTTTGCCGCCGGTTTGGGACTGCCAGGCAGCACCGACGCTGACGCTCCAGGAATCGATCCCCGCACGCGGAGTACTGACGCGGCGAATGGTGCTGTCGATGTTCTCGGCGCGGCCCGGGAACGCCACGACCAAGAATTCATCGCCACCGATGCGGGCGGCGATCTCACCGACCCGTGTGCTCGCCGTGAGCATGGCTGCCACCGACTTCAACATCGCATCACCGGCGCCATGACCGCGGGTGTCGTTGAGTTCCTTGAGCCCGTCCACATCCATCAAGACCACGACGACGTCGACAGCGTCGATGCGGCCCCGGTGCAGCAGGTCGATCGCGGTTGTCACGCCTCGACGGTTCAACAGACCCGTGAGCGGATCCCGGTTTGCCGAGACTGCCGCGGTCAGGATCGAGTCGCGGCCTCCTTCGAGAACCAGCTGGATGATGGTCGGCATCAACACCACCGCGGCGAGCACGGGCGCTCCGTAGGTGAACTGCGCGGACAACGTCGCACCGTCACACACGACATTCACCGCCAGCAGCACGCCGAACAATGCCAGGGCAAATCCACAGTGGGCCACCAAGGCGCGTCTACCCAGAAAGAAGGTGGGAAGAAGGCCGATCAGGCCCAGGTACACGACTGCGCAGAGTCTGGCCGTCGGGTCGGAAAACGTGGCTGCCGCTATCGCCACGGTCACATCCGCCCACACCACGAACGCGACCATGCCGCGCCGGCTGGGCCAGGAAAACATGATCCAACACAGACCGACGATCACCGCGATCACAGCCGCGATCGCCTGGATCGTCCGTGACCACAGTCCCTGCGGCCCTAACGGGTTGAACTGGGTGGCTCCCGCCAGAAACACGATGGAGAAGCACAAGAGCCCGATACCCACCTGGAGCTGCCTCAACTGCCCGGCACCTCGAAGCGCATCGGTAACCAGCAGGTACTGAAAACCTGGCTCTAGCTGCTGCCGATTGTGCACACCCGATTATCACCCTTGCAATCACCGTGAGCAGGTGCCTTTCGCGCACAAGGGTCGCCCGCCGATAGTGGCGGGCATGACGACACGACACGGACGCAAGGCGGCCATCATCGGCGCCGGACAGACCGGCGCCACGGCGGCACTGGGGCTGCTGGACAAAGGTTTTGACGTCACCGTCTACAGCGATCGCGATCAGCGGGGTTTGCGGCAGGATGTGCCCGCCACCGGCACCGCGCTGATCTTCGGCGAAGCGCAGCGCGCCGAGGCCGGTCTGGGGCTGTCTAGCTACCTGGAGCCGGGGCCCACCTCGACCGGCCTCAGTGTGCGCCTGGTCGACGGCAACGAACCTGGCCGCCCCGAGGTCATCGCCTTCGACGCCGACTTCGCCCGTGGCACCCAAGGCGTCGCCGTCGATACCCGGCTCAAGGCCGATGATCGCCTCACCCGGTTCCAGGAACGCGGTGGACGTTTCGTCGTGGAACAGGTGGATCCGGAAAAGCTCGACTCGATCGCCGCTGCCCACGACCTGACCCTGGTTGCGACCGGCCGCGGCGGTTTGTCCTCGCTGTTTCCGGTGGATACCGCCCGCACGGTGTACGACCGCCCACAGCGGCGGCTGCTGATGCTGACCGTCGCGGGCCTGGGACACGGGCCCGATGTCTTCGCCCACCGGGGGCCCGCCGGTGGGCGCCACAGCGCATTTTCATTCATTACCGATCAGGGCGAGGCCTGGTGGGGTCCCTACTTGCACAAGGACGCCGGACCGTCGTGGTCGTTTCTGACCTGGGCCAAATCCGGTAGCGACTGGGAACGGCGCTACGCCGGCGTCGACAGCGCCGCCTCGGCGCTACGGGCCGTCACCGATGTGCATCGCGACTACATCGACTGGGATCTACCGGAAGTGTTGTCGCTCAATGTCATCGAGGAGGATCCGCATTCCTGGATCACCGGCGCCGTCACCCAGCTGGTGCGACACGGTGTGGGCCACACCGCGAGTGGACATCCTGTCGCTGCACTCGGCGACACCGCGGTGGCTTATGACCCGATTGCCGGTCAGGGCGCGCAGGGCGGCCTGGTCCAGGCGGCAGCACTGGTCCACAAGGCCGCCGCGCATGAGGGGTCCTTCGACACCGCCTGGCTCGCTGCCGCTTTCGAGGAGTTCTACGACCGGAGAGCGCGTGCCGCGCAGCTGGTCACCAGGCTCTACCTCGGCGATGACGAGCTGCACGACTACGGCGACCTGTTCTTCGCGGCAGGTCACGTCCACGAGGGATTCGCATCCAAACTGTTCAGCCTGCTCGACGATCCGAAGCCCTTCGAGAGGGTCACCTCGATAGAGACAGCCAAGGAGCTCATCACCGAGTGGGCGGGGGAACCCGCCGACGCCATCCTTGAGCGGTTTTCCCCCGCCGGCCGGTTCGCCCGGTCCGGGCTGGTGCGCGCCGCCTAGCGCTGAGCCGGGCGGTACGCCGTGACGACCACCGAACCGCCGAGCCCAATGTTGTGCTGCACGGCCACGCCGTCCTTGGTCGCTGCGCCGGCGACCTGACGCTTGCCGGCCTGCCCGCGCAGCTGCCAGTTCAGTTCGGCACACTGGGCCAGACCGGTGGCGCCCAGCGGGTGTCCCTTGGAGATCAGACCGCCCGACGGGTTGACCACCCATTTCCCGCCAAAGGTGGTGGCCTGGTTGTCAATCAGCTTGCCGGCCTCGCCCCGCTCACAAAAGCCGAGCGCCTCGTACACCAGGATCTCGTTGGCCGAGAAGCAGTCATGCAGCTCCACCACATCGATGTCCTCGGGACCGATCTGCGCCTGCTCGTAGACGGCGGCGATCGCCGCCTTGTTCATATGCGCGCCGACGATACCCGCCGCGGTGCCGTCGAAGGTGTCGGCACGGTCGGTGACGGTGGCCTGCCCGACAATCTCGACGGCCTGGTCGGCGAGTCCGTGCTTGTCCACGAACTCCTCGCTGGCCACAATGGCCGCCGCCGACCCATCGGAAGTCGGTGAGCACTGCAGCTTGGTCAGCGGCGCCACGATGCTCCGTGACGACAGGATGTCTTCCAGGGAGTATTCGTCCTGGAACTGGCTGTACGGGTTGTTCACCGAATGCTTGTGATTCTTGTAGCCGATCCACGCCAGCTGTTCGGCGGTCAGGCCGTACTCGCGCATGTACTCCTCGGCCGCGGCGGCGAACATCCATGCGGTCATGGGCATTTGCGGCGGCGTCAGTTCACCGAGACGGTTGATCTGCGGCATCAACGGCGACTCGCGGTCGGTGAACTTCATACTCAGCGAGCCGCGTTCCATCTTCTCGAATCCGGCGGCCATCACGACATCCGATTGACCGCTGCGAATGGCGTTGGCGGCCATGAACAGTGCGGTCGAACCCGTCGAGCAGTTGCTGTTGACGTTGTAGATCGGAATGCCGGTATGGCCCAGCTCGTAGAGGGCGCGGTGCCCGGAACATGAATCGCCATAGACATTTCCGATGAAGGCCTGCTCAATCTGTTCATACCGGACCCCGGCGTCGTCGAGCGCCCTGGTTCCGCTCTCCTTGACCATGGCCGGGTAGTCCCAGCCCTCACGGCTCCCCGGCTTCTCGAATTTCGTCATGCCGACGCCGACCACGAATGCTCTGTTCTTCTGCTTCATCGTCGCTCCTTGTCGCGTCTCGTCACAGAGACCGAGAGATGAGTTCTTTCATGATTTCGCTTGTGCCGCCGTAGATTTTGTTGACGCGTGCGGCGGCGTACGCCCGGGCGATCGGGTACTCCATCATGTATCCGTATCCACCGAAGAACTGGACACACCGATCGACCACCGCAACCCCCTTGTCGGTGGCCACCAGCTTGGCAATGGAGGCCGTCGCCGGATCATTGGCGCCGTCGATGTAGTTCTGGATGCACCAGTCGACGGTCGTCTTGATGGACAGCACCTCGGCCTTCAGCTCGGCCAGCTGGAACCTAGTGTTCTGAAACTTGATGAGCGGCTGGCCGAATGCCTCGCGCTCCTTGGTGTACTTGATCGACTCCAGCACCGCGGCCTCGGCCATGCCGGCGTTCCCCGACGCGATGATGAGGCGCTCGCGCGCCAGCTGCGTCATGAGCTGGAAGAACCCCTGACCGTCTTCCTCACCGAGCCGGTTGGCCACCGGCACCCGCATATCGGTGAAGAACAGTTCACGGGTGTCCTGTCCGTGCTGCCCCACCTTCTCCAACACTCGGCCCCGCTCGAATCCCGGCAGGTCTTTGGTTTCGGCAACGATGAGCGATATCCCCTTCGCCCCCTGGGATGGATCGGTCTTGGCCACGATCACCAGCAGGTCACAGTGTGTGCCGTTGGAAATGAACGTCTTCGAGCCGTTGATCACGTAGTGATCGCCGTCCCGGACCGCGCTGGTGCGCACCCCTTGCAGATCGGATCCCGTTCCAGGCTCCGTCATGGCGATGGCGAGCACCAGGTCGCCGCTGATGATGCCCGGCATCCAGCGGTCCTTCTGCTCGGTGTTGCCATAGGTGTTGATGTAGTGCGCGACGATCGGCGAGTGCACGCCCCAGCCCGTCGCGGTGTCGTGGGCAAGTGCGAGCTCCTCGGCCACCACCGCGGAGAATCCGAAATCGCCGCCGGCGCCGCCGTATTCCTCCGGCAGGTCCAGGCCGAGCAGACCGGCGTCGCCCAGCTTGTTCCAGAATTCGCGGTCCACTTGGTGCTGCGCGCTCCAGCGTTCCTGGTGGGGCGTGGACTCCTTGCGCAGGAATTCGGCGGCATGCTTGCGCAGATCGCGGTGCGCATCGGTCTCCCAGGATGCGTGATAGGCCGGGAACAGTTCGGACATTACTTCGCTCCATTCAGGGACAACATCGTCAGACCTTATCGTCACGACGATACAAGTGTATCGTTTCAGATTCGTTTGTAAAGGGGTGCGGTACGATGAGGCCCATGGCAAACCCGCGCGCGACCGACGAGGATCTGACCGCGAAGGCGCGCATTCGCAACACCGCGCTGGATTTGTATGCCCAGTACGGCGAGGAACGAATTTCGTTGCGCGCGGTCGCATCCGAGGCCGGGGTGACACTCGGGCTGGTGCAACACCATTTCAAGACCAAGGCCGGTCTGCGCGAGGCCGTTGATCAGCTGGTCGTCGACTACCACGTCGAGGCGTTGCGCTCCGTCGACAAGGAGAAGGACCCGCGCAAGCTCGCCTCGGCCCGCGATGCCGCTGTCATCGCGATGCTCAAGGCGAATCCCCCGATCGTGAACTACGTGCGTCGGGCCGTGCTCGAGCCCTCCGAAGAACAGCTGAGCATGTTGAATGCGTTGATTCAGCTGACGCGCGACGAGGTGGCCACCCTCCGCGAGGAAGGCATGGCCCCCACCGATCGCGCCGAGTCCACTCAGGTGGTTTCCGTGATGGTTCGGCAAATGGGCGCCCTCCTGCTGCAACCCCTGATCGACGCGGTATGGGACCGGCTGGAGCACGGGGACACCCCAAAGCCCACGCTATCCATCAAAGTGCTCGACTAACCGGGCGAGTTCTCCCCCGTGCCGCGTTCCGAGGACGCCGATGAGGCCGACGGGGGTGCTCCTCGGATATGAACATTGACCTTCCGGCACGGATCCCGTTCCAGTTCCATGGCAGCTGGATCCCGGCCTAGCCGCCCTTGGCCAAGAATCTCCGAAGCAGCACCCAGGCCACTGCCAGGTTGTACACGGCCCCGATTGCGATATAGGGCCACCAAGTGCCGTGGTCACTGGCCACCCAGAACGCCTTGGCCGCCCAGAATGGGGGCAACACACCGAATGCGTAACCCCAGTTCGAGTGGATGAACCACGGCAGACAGGGCAGTCCGGCGATTAGCATGCCCAACGCCCGGACTGCGGCCAGGCCTTGAATCTTGTTGTTGGCAAAGGCAATCACCAGCAGGAGGGTCACCACCCCAGACAGCCCGGAAAGGATCCCGATCGGTATCAGCGCAGGCAGCACTCCCGGCTCAAGAATCCCGCTCAGCGACAACGTCGCGATCACATAGACCGTGGTGACCACGATGACGGTGGTGGCCCGGTAGAGGAAGTATCCCGATAACGGCACCGGAGTCACCCGCAGGGCGGTCAACGTCCCGGCGTCGACGTCATCGAGCACCAGAAACGCCGCCAGCGCCCCGGGAATGATGATGCTGGTAAGTAGCAGGAAGGCTGTCAGCACCAGCGGGTAGTACGGAACAAGGTCGAATCCCCTAGTGGTGGACAGCATTTCAGCCGCCCGCGGGGTCAGCACCGCCACCGCGCTGGTCCAGATCACCGGAGCCAGCACCACCATGATCAGTAGCGGATCGCGATAGGTCCCGCGAATATCGTTGCGACCGAATGCAGCCCATACCCGCGTGGGGATCATCACATTCCTCCGGACTTTGCCACGATGTACTTGCCGAAGGCGGCCTTGCCCGCCCAGTACAGACCCGCGATACAGATCACCGGATAGGCGACGGCATACAGCGCCAGCCACCCGGTCAGCGTCACCTGCCCGAAGGCTGCGCCGAATAGCAGCAGGGGGCCGTAGGTGGGAATCACATACAGCAACGGAGTGGCCCAGACACCCGAGAAGCCCAGGATCGGCAACGACAGGATGGCCAGCGGGATGGTCGCCGAAAGGAACCAGTCGCTAATCGATGCGAAAGGCAGGGAGCTGACGAATCCACTGAGCAGCATGATGAGCGCGCCCAGCACTACCCCGACGGTCAGCGGCACGACCCGGTAGTGAAAGCCGTTGGCGATGGTGGAAACCCCTACTCCGACCATCACCGAGATACCCAGCAGTACAGCGATTTTGGCAGCCAGATACTCACGAAATCGCAGCGGGGTACAGATGATCGCTCCCAGCGTGCGTTCCTGCTTCTCGAAGAACACGGTGCCCGCGATGAAGAAGAACCCGATGATCGAGATATCGCCAACCAAGATGTAAGGCTCCGCGATTGGCCGAAGAGCCTGCGACATAGGCAGCAGCACCGCCAGCCAGATAAACCCGGAGAAGACGGCGGCATGCAGAAACTTCTGCCGCACCTGCAAGGTCAGTTCCAGACGCAGCGCCCGGCCAAATCGATTCATGCCAGCCGCCTTCCGGTGACGGCCACGAAGACATCATCGAGGCTGGCTTCCGCACTGTGGATGGTCTCCACGTGGTGGCCACGCAGCACCGCGTGGAAGGCCTCGTCATCGGCCAGCCCGTCCAGCGGGAAGTCCTGTCCGGCGAGTTCCCCTGCAGCACCGCGATACTCGACACGTACCGAACGCCGACCGTGCTCAAGTCTGAGTTCGGCCGGAGAATTCAAGGCAACAATGCGGCCATCCACGACAAAGGCCACCCGGTCGCACAGCTCGTCGGCGGTCGCCATGTCGTGCGTCGTGAGAAAGATGGTGCGGCCGCGCGCTTTCAGATCGAGGACAATATTCTTGACCTTGCGGGCATTCACCGGGTCCAGCCCCGAGGTCGGCTCGTCCAGGAACAGCAGCTCGGGATCGTTGATGAGCGAACGCACAAACGTCAGGCGCATCTGCATGCCCTTCGAGAAGGCGCCCGCACGGGTATTGGCGTCGTCGGCCAGCCCCACCGAGTCCAACAGCTCCATGGGATCGAGCGTGGGGCCCGCATACAACGAAGCGAAGAATTGCAGGTTCTCCAGCGCGGTGAGCTTCTGGTAGTGGTTGGGCAGCTCGAACGACACACCGATGCGCTGGTAGTAGTTCTTACCCCACCCCCGCGGCTCCCGCCCCCATACCTCCGCCTTTCCTCCGTGCCCGCGCAACAGACCGATCAACAACTTCTGGGTGGTGGACTTGCCGGCACCGCTGGGCCCCAGAAATCCGAAGATCTCACCCGCATCGACATCGAAATCCATTCCGCGAACGGCCGATTCGGACGATTTGGGATAGGTGAAGGTGAGTTCGCGTACTCGGATTACCTCGGTCACGCCCTCACAATACTCAATTTTCAGTCATTTCTGAAGATACTGAGACTTTAGTATTTAGAGACATCTCAGTACTCTCGCGGTGTGGACGACTCCGCCGAACAGTTGGCGCTCACGCTGACGGACCACGGCATGCAACGCATGACCGCGCGGGTCCTCACGGCGCTGCTCTTCAGCGAGGAACCGACCATGACCTCCAGCGAGCTGTCCGAGCAGTTGCAGGCCAGCTCGGGCGCGATCTCGACCTCGGTGCGCATGCTGACCTCGGTGGGCCTGGCCGAGCGGGTTCCGATGCCGACGAGCCGTCGCGACCACTACCGGCTCCGCGACAACGCCTGGGCGGTGTTGTTCACGAATCAGAATGCCGTCCTGGCCGCCATGCAAGAGGCCGCCGCGGACGGGATCGCCGAGACCGAGAAGGGCAGCCTGGCCCGGGTACGCCTCACCCAGATGCGCGACTTCTACGCTTTCCTGCTCGGCGAAATCCCCGCGCTGCTGGACCGGTGGCGCGAGCAGCAGCCCTAGCGCTCGGGCGCCACGATCCGTACGCCGTCCCTGCCCGCGGCCAGCAGATCCTGCAGGACCTTCTCGACAACCTGCAGGTCGGCATTGCTGTAGCGCTGCAGGAAGTCGCGCACACCGTGCTCCATCTCCTCATGCAGCCGACTGTGCACGTCGGCTACGGCGCGTCCATCGGCGGTCATGATGAGTTCAATCTCCTTGCGATTACCGGGAATCGGGGTACGTTCCACCCAGCCCGCATCCACCAGACGCTGCACATGCTTGGATACCGTGCCCTTGAGCTGACCCGAGCGCGCGGCCAGGCCCACCACGCTGACCGGCCCGTCGGCGATGGCCGCCAGAAGATGTAGCGACAGCGTCGGCAGCATCCGGATGAGGTGCTCCATCCGGCGTGGGAGCCGCTCGGCCATGAAATCGCGCTCGGCGTCCACATCCTCGTCCGGATCGAACTTGTCCCCCACTGCGCCCACAAGGGTGTTGATGCTGCCGATCAACGCCGACTTGGTTTTCATGGAAACCATATTGCCATCCGGCCGCAGCCGTCGTACAGTGTTCACATGGTTTCGATGGAAACCATTTCTACTGAATCTTGAGGAGCGCGCCGTGAAGGCAGCAGTCGTACACGAGTGGGGACAGCAGCCCGCCTACGCCAACTTCCCCGACCCACAGGCCCCCGAGGGTGCCGAGGTCGCCACCGTGGAGGCATCCGCCCTGACCAATCTGACCCGGGCCGTCATCTCCGGAAAGCACTACAGCAGCAAGGAGATCACCCTTCCCGCGATCGCCGGCGTCGACGGCGTCGCCCGGCTGTCCAGCGGCCAGCGGGTGTACACCGGGTCGATCGCACCGCACGGGATGATGGCGGAGCGCACCGTCGTGTACCCCACCGGCGCCGTCGAGGTTCCCGAGCATGTCGACTCGGTGACCGCCGCCGCGATACCCAATCCGGGAATATCGGCCTGGCTGGCCCTGTCCTATGCCGCCGCAATTCAGCCCGGGCAGCATGTGCTGGTGCTGGGCGCTACCGGAGTGACCGGCTCACTGGCGGTCCAGCTGGCGAAATCGGTGTTCGGCGCCGCACATGTGACGGTCGCGGGCCGCAGCACCGAGCGGCTGGCCTGGCTGCGCACCGTGGGCGCCGACGATGTCATCACCCTGGGCAGCGATGACCTCACCGACAGCATCACCGCGCAGCACGCGGCGCGCCCGTTCGACGCCGTGCTGGACTACCTATGGGGCTCATCTGCCGAACAGACCCTGAACGCGCTGGCCGCTAGCCACCCGTCGGCACATTTCCACGCCACCCGGTTCGTGCAGATCGGCGCGATGACCGGGGAGACGATCAGCATCAACGCCTCGACCCTGCGCAGCACCGGCATCACATTGTCGGGCGTCGGTATCGGCAGTGTGCCGCCCGAGGCCATGCTGCAGGCACGCACCGAGGCCTTGCCAAAGCTGTTCGCCATGGTCGATAGCGGAGACCTGCAGCTACAGACGCTGGCGCGGCCGTTGGCCGATATCGAAACCGTCTGGGCGGCAAAGGAGCCGTCCGGGGTGCGCGTGGTGGTCACTCCCCAGTAACCTGCCGGTCGCCTATTTCCGGTGTTCCCGCGCGTCATTGAATGGCACGGTATTACCCATGAATCCCGGTCTTCCCGCAAGCGACTCATCCTCGACGCACTTCGCCGAGCTGGTTCACGACGAACACTCCCGCACCGGATTGAATGCCGAGACACTGCAACGAGCCATCATCGACCATCTGCGGTACTCGATCGGGCGCCCGGCGAGCGTGCTGACCCCCGCGCATTACTACCGAGCCCTGGCCCTCGCGGTCCGAGATCGCATGCAGCAGCGCTGGATTGCCAGCATGCAGACCTATCTGGACCTGAGCCGCAAGGTGGCGGTGTACCTGTCGGCGGAGTTCCTGATGGGACCGCAGCTCGGTAACAACCTGCTGAACCTGCAGATCGAGGCGCAGGCCCGCGACGCGTTGTCCGCGCTGGGGCAGGACCCCGACGAGGTGCTGGAGTGCGAGGAGGAACCGGGCCTGGGCAACGGCGGCCTGGGCCGCCTGGCGGCCTGCTACATGGACTCGCTCGCCACCCTGGATCGGCCCGCGATCGGCTACGGCATCCGGTACGAATACGGGATTTTCGATCAGGAGATCCGCGACGGCTGGCAGGTCGAGAAGACCGACAACTGGCTCGATAACGGAAACCCTTGGGAAATCGCCAAACCCGACCTCAACTTTCTCGTCGGGTGGGGCGGCCACACCGAGCAGTACCTGGACGAGCATGGAAACTTCCGGGCGCGCTGGATCCCGCAGCGCTTCCTCAAGGGCATCCCGTATGACACCCCCATCCAGGGTTACGGCGTGAACACGTGCAACACCCTGACGCTGTGGAGCGCCCGCGCCGTGCAGTCCTTCGAACTGGATGCCTTCAACGCCGGCGACTACTACAAGGCCGTCGAGGAAGAGGTGTCCTCCGAGACCGTCACCAAGGTGCTCTACCCCAACGACGAACCCGAGGCCGGTAAGCGGCTACGGCTGCTGCAGCAGCACTTCTTCGTCTCCTGCTCGCTGCAGCGTGTGTTGCACATCCTGGAGGATGTGGCCGAGCGACCGGTCAACGAGCTGGCCGAGCAATTCGCCTTGCAGCTCAATGACACTCACCCGTCCATCGGTGTCGCGGAGTTGATGCGGCTGCTGCTCGACGAACGCGCCCTGGGATGGGACGAAGCCTGGGAGATCACCACGGCGGCCTTCGGGTACACCAATCACACCCTGCTGCCCGAGGCGCTCGAGACGTGGCCGCTGGGACTGTTCGCCGAGTCACTGCCGCGGCACCTGGAGATCATCTACGAGATCAACCGCCGGTTCCTGGACGAGGTCCGGTCCCGCTTCCCCGGCGACGAGGCCCGGGCGCGGCGCATGTCGCTCATCGGCGAAGAGGGCGGCAAGAGCGTGCGGATGGCGCACCTGGCCACGGTCGGCAGCCATGCCATCAACGGGGTGGCCGCACTGCATTCGGAGCTGCTCAAAGAAAGCGTGCTCAAGGACTTCCACGAGCTGTGGCCCGAACGGTTCAGTAACAAGACCAACGGGGTGACGCCGCGCCGGTTCCTGGCGCTGGCCAATCCGGGCCTGCGGGAGCTGCTCGACGACACCATCGGCGAGGGCTGGGTGGCGGATCTGAAACGGCTGCGCGAGCTGGAACCGTACGCCGAGGACTCGTCCTTCCGGATGCAATGGCGAGAGGTCAAGCGTCTCAACAAGGCCCGGCTCGCCGAGTACGTGCTGGCGAGCACCGGGGTGGACCTGGACCCCAACTGGATGTTCGACATCCAGGTCAAGCGGATCCACGAGTACAAGCGCCAGCACCTCAACGTGCTGCACATCGTGACGCTGTACCACCGGCTCAAGCAGAACCCGGATCTGCGGATCGCGCCGCGCGCCTTCATTTTCGGCGGTAAGGCCGCGCCCGGATACTTCATGGCCAAGCGGATCATCAAGCTCATCAACGCGGTCGGCGAGACCGTCAACAACGACCCCCACGTCAGCCAGTTCATCAAGGTGGCGTTCCTGCCGAACTTCAACGTCAAGAGTGCGCACCTGATCTATCCGGCTGCCGATCTGTCCGAGCAGATTTCGACGGCGGGCAAGGAGGCGTCGGGCACCGGAAACATGAAGTTCATGGTCAACGGGGGGCTCACCATCGGCACGCTCGACGGTGCCAACGTCGAGATGCTCGAGGAGGCCGGGGCCGAGAACTTCTTCCTGTTCGGGCTCACCGTCGACGAGGTACAGCGCCTGGTGCACGAGGGTTACCGGCCCGAGGACTTCGTCGGGCTCAACGAAGAACTCCGTGCCGTGCTGGACTTGATTGCCAGTGGCCACTTCTCGGGTGGAGATCCCTCGGTGTTCGCGCCGATCGTGGACTCGCTGCGCGGTCACGACCCGTTCCTGGTGCTGGCCGACTACTCCTCCTACATCGAGTGCCAGCAGCGGGTGTCGCAGGCCTGGCACGACGTGACCGCGTGGACACGGATGTCGATCCTCAACACGGCACGCAGCGGCAAGTTCTCCTCGGACCGCGCCATCACCGAATACTGCGACGAGATTTGGGGTGTGCAGCCGGTCACCGTGCAGGTGTAAGCGCTTGCCGGGTTGGGCACCTACTGTTGTGCAGTGGCAAGCTTCGTGGCTCCCCAGTGGGAAAGTTCGGCATTGGTGGTCATCGACGTGCAGGCGGAGTTCGTCTCCGGCGCGATGGCGGTGCCCGGGACCGCTGATCGAATCCCCGCGCTCGGCCGGCTGATCGCGGCCTTCCGCGCGGCCGGTCGGCCGATCGTGCACGTGGTGCGGCTCTATGTACCGGGCGGCACCGACACCGATCTGCCCCGTCGCGCAGATATTCTCGCCGGCCGCGAGGTCGCCGCACCCGGCAGTGACGGTTCGCAGATCCCCACCGAGCTCCTGCCATACGACGCACAGCTGGACTCAGAGCTGCTGTTGGCGGGTGGGTTTCAGGAAGTCGGTCCCGCGGAGCACATCGTGTTCAAGCCCCGCTGGAGCGCTTTCTACCGGACCGAGCTGGAGCAGCACCTGCGTGAACGGGACGTATCGACCGTCGTGGTGGCGGGCTGCAATCTGCCGAACTGCCCGCGCGCCACGCTGTTCGACGCCTCCGAGCGGGACTACCGCTCGGTGCTCGTCGAGGACGCCACCTCGCAGGTCACGCCGGAGCGGCTGCATGATCTGACACTCATCGGCGTGAACGTGTCCGATGTGGCGTCGGTAGAACAGGAGCTGGCGAAAACCTGAGGGCACCCGGGGATTCCCAGGACATCTTTCCGCCCCATTCCGCGCTCGGCCCTCGTCTCAGGAGAAGCCATCGATCTGGGATAGCACCCGCATCATCACTTCGTCGGCGCCACCGCCGATGCTGAGCAGACGCTGGTCCCGGAAGAATCGAGATGTCCAGGTCTCGGTCATGTACCCCATGCCACCGTGCACCTGCAGACACCAGTCGCCGACCTCACGAACCAACGGTCCGGCGGTGAGCTTGGCGATGGTCACCTTGCGGGTCACGTTCTCCCCTGCCATATACCGGCCGGCGATATCGCGGTTGTAGACCTCCAGCATGTCGGCCCGCGCGGCCAGCCCCGCGTACTGATAGGCCAGGTGCTGATTCTTGGTGAGCGGTTTGCCAAACACGTGGCGCGCCAACGCGTATTCCTTGGTGCGCTGCAGGGCCCTGTTCACGCTGGCGGGAATGCCGTAGGCGCCGAACATGCGCTCCATGACGAACTGGGACATCTGCTGCTGGAACCCGCGGCCCACCTCACCGATGGTGTTGGACACCGGCACCCGCACGTCGTCGAACGTGATCAGGCCCGTGTCGGAGGCGTGCATGCCCAGCTTGTCGAGCTTGCGAACCTCGTATCCGGGTGTCTTCGTCGGCACGATGATCTGGCTCATCCCCGCGTATCCGCCCTCGCCGCTGTCGTTGGAGGTGCGGACCAGCACGCACAGCCAGTCGGCCTGAACGGAGTTGGTGATGAACATTTTTGAGCCGTTGATCACCCAGTCGTCGCCGTCACGGCGGGCATGGGTCTTGATGGCGGCCACATCAGATCCGGCGTCCGGCTCCGTCACCGCGATCGCGGCGATCTGCTCGCCCTGCAACGCCGGAGCCAGGAACTCGCGCTTGAGCTCATCGGTGCCGTGCTTGTGCAGCGACGGGGTCGCCATCGCCACGTGAACGCCGAAGGCCATCGGGAACGAGCCGTGATCCACCCGGCCCAGTTCCTCGGCGAGCACCAGTGTGAAGAGGTGATCGGCGCCCTGCCCGCCGTACTCGGGGTCGTATTCGAGGCCGACCAATCCGAGTGTGGCCATATCGGCGATCACATCGTGCAGCGGCATCATCTGCTCGCGTTCCCACTCATCGACGTGGGGGTTGATCTTCTCCTCGATGTACCGGCGGACGGTACTGCGGAAATCGTCGTGCTCGGACGAGAACGTCATCGGTCTCTCCTTGTATCGGTGTTGGGAGCCATCTTGCCTCAGCCGGGCGAGCTAACATGGTGGAGGAGGTTTCCCATGAGGTTCGCAGCAGTGTTCGTGTCGGCGGTGATGACGGTGATGACGGTGATGACACTGCCACTTGCGCCGATGGCCGTCGCGGACCCCAACTGGCCGATCGCCGGATCCGGCTCTGCCAGCGAAACCATCTCGGAACTGGAAAGCCAGGGGTACGAGGTTCAGATCAATTGGGTCAACGGCAACACCTTGACCCCGCTCGAGTTCTGCACCGTCAACGGGATCAACAATCCCGACCGGTCAGGCACGCAGGTCAAGGCCAACACGACCGTCTACGTCGACGTCTCCTGCCCCAACTACTGGGACACCGGCGACTGAGACCCTAGAGCCCGACCTCGGTCCATGCCTCGTCAACGGCCGCCTCGGGCGACTCGGCACCGGTCCGGGCCGCGGCGATCTGCCGGGTGAGTTTCGCGAAAGCCTTGAACGTCATGTTCTTTCTTGCCTTCGGGCTGGTCAGCGCCTCATACCAGACCGTTCCCACGGCCTCCCAGGATTTCGAGCCGTATTTGGTCGCCGCCAGATAGAACGCGTGGTTGGGAATGCCGCTGCCCTCATGCGGGTCACTGCCGGGAACATAGTCGCGATAGTGCGACGGCTGCGGCGAAAGGCAGTGGCCGGCACCGGGATCAGCCATATCCCGCAGGCACGTGTACCCCTTGTCGAGGGCGCGCGGCCCCAGAATGTCCTTGCCGATCAGCCAATCGGCCGTGTCCGCGGTCTGCCCTGCTTGCCATTGCCGGAACATCGACCCGAAGACATCCGAGACACTCTCGTTCAATGCCCCGGCCTCGTTCTCGTAGTTCAGGCCCGCGGTGAATTGCGTGACCCCGTGTGTCAGTTCATGACCGATCACATCGTTGGCCTTGGTGAAGTCCAGAAATATCTGGCCGTCGCCATCGCCGTAGGCCATCTGCGAGCCGTTCCAGAAGGCGTTGGAGTACTTGACGCCGTAATGAACAGAGGAGACCAGCGTCATGCCCGCGTTGTCAACGGAGTTGCGCCCGAAGCATTCCCGGTAAAACCGCACGACCGCTGCCGTTTCGGTGAATGCCCGCGCGGCGGTGGCATCCTTGGATGTGGCCGGATCGGCCACGGCCACACCCGGCAGCGAGGTGGTCTGCCGACAATCGAACACCGGCGTTTCGGGGACCTTGGCCAACGCCATGGCGGCCGCGCTGATGGTATTACCGCTAGCCGCCTGGGTGGCTCGCGTGTGCGCATTGCGCAAGGTGCGCCAAGACAATTCGGATGCCGCCGTAGACAGCAGCGCAACTCGCGAGTCTTCGGCGATGTCGCCATCCTCGGCCAGTCGCGACAGTACGGCCGGCGGGATGATGAAACGCGTGCACATTGGAATTCACCCTACCCGGCAGCGTTGATGCTCGCTCGGCTCGCGAGGCATGAACTGTCAGGTCCGGCCGTCAGATCCGTTCCTTGACGACCTGGCGGACGGCGTCGGGCAACAGACTCTCCGGGATGGCCCGAGTAGTCCGATCAGCCCCGCTGACCCGGGTCACCGTGTAGGTGAAGCGGTCGGCACCCGGGTCGCCCGGAAGCGACCCGGGACTGTCCAACAATCCATCCAGTGCGCGTCGCGCCTCGGGGTCCAAGCTCTGGTCAGTACACGTACCGCTGGCCGGAAGCCCGGTGAATCCGCCCCGTCTGTCGATGAGGTACTCCACCATGACGGCGACGCTACAGCCCGACCGCGGTCCACGCGTCGTCAATCGCCTTATGTACCGATTCGGCGGCCGCGTTGGCTGCGGAGATCTCGCGAGTGA
This sequence comes from Mycobacterium sp. NGS15, assembly GCF_059813245.1. NCBI lineage: Bacteria > Bacillati > Actinomycetota > Actinomycetes > Mycobacteriales > Mycobacteriaceae > Mycobacterium > Mycobacterium sp. NGS15. The sequence goes on from NZ_JCALEF010000007.1 coordinate 403,414, forward strand.
GGTTGGCAAAGGCCTTCATCTTCATGTTGGGCCGGGCTTTCGGGCTGGTCAGCGCCTCGTACCAGACCGTGCCCACGCCCTGCCAGGAATACGAGCCATGCTTGGTCGCCGCGAGGTAGAACGCGTAGTTGGGAATGCCGCTGCTCTCATGCGGGTCGCTGCCGGGCACGTAGTCCCGATAGTGCGACGGCTGCGGCGCCAGGCAGTGCCGGGCGCCCGGGTCGGCCATATCGCGCAGGCAGGTGAAACCCTTGGCGACGGCACGCGGACCCATGATGTCCTTGCCGATCAGCCAGTCGGCTTGACCGACCGTTTGTCCGGCGCTCCACTGCCGGAACATCGATCCGAACACATCCGACATGCTCTCGTTGAGCCCGCCGGCTTCGTTCTTGTAGAGCAGGCCCGCCGTGTACTGGGTGACGCCGTGCGTCAGCTCGTGGCCGATCACGTCGTTGGACGCGGTGAAGTCGACGAAGATCTCGCCGTCGCCGTCACCGTAGGTCATCTGCGAACCGTTCCAGAACGCGTTGGAGTAATTGACGCTGTAGTGCACGGAGGACACCAGGGTCATACCTTCGTCGTCGACCGAGTTGCGTCCGAAGCACTCCTTGTAAAACTTGGCCACCGAGGCGGTTTCGGTGAAGGCGTGCTTGGCGGAGGTATCGGCGGAGGTGCCTGGATTCGCGATCGTGATACCCGGCAGCGAGGTGGTGTGCTTGCAGTCGAACACCGGGGTGCCGGGGGCCGTAGCCAGCGCCTTGGCGACGCCGAAGAATGCGTCGGAGCGGGCCAACAGTCCAGCCTGGGTGGCCTCGGTATGCGCGTCGCGCAGCGTGCGCCAGGCCGATTCGGACGCGGCCGTGGCCGCCAGGGCCGTTCGCGAATCGTCGGCGACGCTGTCATCGTCGGCCAATCGCAGTAGGACATCTTGGGGGATAATGAAACACATCGTGAGTCTCCTTGACATGGCCGCGCGTACGCGGGGTGGGAACATGACGAGCTCAGCGTGCATGCGGAGTCATCCCCCGGGCGTGCGTAGCGCACTACCCCATTTCCGGCTCCGCTCTCCAGTCCACCTGCCGGGCCCCGATGTCCTCGAGAAAGCCGAGGTCGTGGCTGGCCACGATCACCGCACCCCGGTACTCCCCCAGCCCCGAGACCAGTGCGTCATAGGAGGCAAAGTCCAGGTTGTTGGTGGGTTCGTCCAACAGCAGCAGCTGTGGAGCGGGGTCGGCCAGCAGCACCGCGGCCAGCGTCGCCCGGAACCGTTCACCACCGGAGAGTGCACCGACTAACCTGTCGGCGGCATTGCCGCGGAACAGAAACCGCGCCAGCCTGGCGCGGATGGTGTTCATATCGGCGTGCGGAGCGCGGCGGGCCACGTTGTCGGCGACACTCAACGCATCGTCCAGCAGGTCAAGACGCTGCGGGAGAAGACCCAGCGGAACATGCACCGTCACAGCGCCTTCGGCGGCTGCGATGCGCCCCGCGAGGGTGTGCAGCAGCGTGGTCTTTCCCGAACCGTTGGGCCCCACCAGCGCCACCCGCTGGGGCCCACGCAGATCCAGATGTGCGCCTATCCCGTGGCGCAGCACCAGGTTGTCGGTGGTGACGACGACGCGACCGGCGGGAACCTCGGTGCCCGGCAGATCGATACGGATGGAGCGGTCGGCTCGCAGCCGGGTCTGCGCCTCATCAAGATTCTCGCGGGCCTTGTCCAGCCGATCGGTCTGCGTCTGTTTGAGCGCTGCCGCCGATTCCTGCGCGGACCGCTTGCGCAGTCCCATCACGATCTTGGGTTCACGTTTGTTGGCTTGCATCTTGGCGCCGTAGCGACGCCGCTGCGCGATCACCCTTTCGGCCTCGGCGAGGTCGCGGCGCTCGCGGCGCACGTCGGCCTTGGCCGTCGAGATCGCCTGCGCGGCAGCCTCTTGTTCGGCCGTGATCGCTGCCGCGTACTCGCTGTAGCCACCGCCGTACCACGTCACGGCGCCGTCGCGCAGATCACCGATGCGCTCCACGTGCTCCAGCAGTTCACGGTCGTGGCTGACCACCAGCAGCGTGCGCTGCCAGGACGACACCACGTCGTACAGGTGTCGACGGGACTCGCCGTCGAGGTTGTTGGTCGGCTCGTCGAGCAGCAGTACGTCGGGGCGCCGCAACAGCAGCCGGGCCAGACCGAGGCGGGTCACCTCGCCTCCGGACAGATCGCCCAGCGCGCGGTCCAACACCGCGGCCGGCAGGCCGAGACGATCCAGTTCGGCGCGCACCCGCTCGGCCAGATCCCAGTCGTCGCCGACGGTGTCGAAGTCGGTCTGGTCGGTGGACCCGTTCTCGATGGCCGCGATGGCGGCCAGCACCGGCGTCAGACCCAGGAGGTCGGGCACCGACTGATCGGCGCGGATGGTGAGATCCTGTGGCAGGTAACCGATATGGCCCGAGGCATGGACTGTCCCCGAGGTGGGCAGCAGTTCGCCCGCGATGAGCTTGAGCAAGGTGGACTTGCCGGAGCCGTTGACCCCGACCAGCCCGGAGCGCCCTGCCGGCACCAGCATGTCGAGCCCGTCGAGAACGACGGAACCGTCGGGATGTATGTAGGTGAGAGCGTTCGAGGAAATGACAGCAGACATGGAAAGGACTTCCTGTGAGGTGGGGTCGCCGAAACACGCGATGACGCGCCGGCGGATTGCCAGACCTCACAGATCCATGTCGTACCTTTCGTCGGGGATCAGGACGCCAGCCACGATAGGCGCTGCGGGATGGGGCGGCAAGGGAATTTTCCTCCCTGGTCAGGGCCCTCGCGCGTAGCATGCTCGCATGCCGGCCGAAGCAGCGTCGGAGGAGCCAGCGCGTCAACCTGCCGACGCGCTGGGGAAGCTCGACGCTCCGGGTGCCGCGGACTCACCGGATCCGGTGTCAATTCTTCGCCCCGTCATCGCCGTAATCACCACGGTGGGAACACCGTTGACGATGATCACCGCCCTGCTGCTGTACTTCGGCTGGGCCCGCAGCGACGCACAGTCGCAGTGGATGGGTATCGAGGTAAGCCTGTTCCGCTTCACCACTCAGGACTACGTGTTGCGCAGCATCAGCACGCTGTATCTGCCGATCCTGGCGATGGCGGTCATCGGAATCGCCTGGCTGGCAGCACATCGCGCGTTGACCGAAAGAATCGAACGCGACGGCATGACCGACACGATCCGGGTGATTTGCAGGGGCACCATGCTCGGCGGGCTGGGTGTCGCCATCCTGGGTGTGGCGATGCCCGCACTCACGCGCACCTGGGAACCCGGGACGGTGGTGTGGCCGCTCATGATCGCGATCGGCACGGCCCTGGCGGTGTACGGCAGGCAGCTGAGCCGCCAGGGGCAGGAACGCACGCGGCCACGCACTGCCATTGCCCGTCCGCACGATGTACTCGAGGCGGTGCTCGTCGGCATTGTGATTGCGGCAGCGATGTTCTGGGCGGTACAGGGGTACGCCGATATCGTCGGGCGGGGGTACGCGCAGCGCTACGAAGACTCGGTGTCGTCGCTGCCCCGCGCGACGGCAGTCAGCGAGAGCCCGTTGGGTATCGACTCACCCGTGGTGCGCACCGAAGAGATCACCACGGGACCCAAAACGCTCTACCGCACGACGGGATTACGGCTGCTCGCCGAGTCCGGCGGCCGGCTGTTCCTGATGACCGAGGGGTGGACCGTCCGGAACGGCAGCATCATCGTGCTGGACGAGGACCAGTCGGTGCACTGGCAGTTCTCGCACTGAACTCACCGCGTCGGTGTGGTGGTGGTTGTGGTAGTCGTGGCTGAGGTGGTGGTACTCGATGTCGTGGAACTGGTTGTGGAGGAATCGGTCTCGCCGTTCTCATCCGGGGGCACGAAGCTGTTGTTGTCCTTCGAGCATGCGGTGCGGCCGTCGGTCTGCGGGAACGTCAGCTCGGGCCGGCTGCCCGGGTGCTCCTCATGCCAGGCAAGGAGCTTGGTGACCATGGCCGCGATGGTGTCGTCGACGCATTGCGCCGGGCCGATTTCGACACCCGCACCACGCGCCGCAAAAGCCTTGGCCGCCACATCCCATTGGCTCTCTTCGCCGTTCACCGCGGCACGGCATACACCCACGGCCGCCTCGTAGAGGTTGCCCTCCGGTTTCTGGACATTCTTCAGGCTGTCGCAGTCGTGCTTGAGGAAGTAGGCGTAGACGTCCCAGCCCGGTGTCGGGAAGGCGGGGTCCTTGGGCCCATAGGGCACCCATGCGAGCCCGGCGTCCGTGGGTGCCTTTCCGGATGTGGACGACCCACCGCCGCTGGTGCTTTCGTGCGAACCACCGTTGCCCTGATGGGTGATCGTGGTCTGATCGGTGACGGTCTGGGTGACGGTGCGCGTAACAGATTCACCGGCGCCGCCGCAGGCGACCAGCAGGGCGCCGGCCAGCACCGCGAGAGGGATACAGCGGCGCACTGTCCCAACGGGAATCGGCGATGCAGGCATGGCAACCTCCCAGCAGGATCCGTTCGACCCGAAAGGGAAATTACTCCGGTAGGCCGCCATCGCACCGGGTACTGGACTACTCAATTTCTCCCGGGTAATGGAACAACCGTCTGGTCAGTTGACCGGCACCTGCAGAACCGGGCGGTCCACACCCGCTCCGGGTCCGTCGAAATGCCACCACTCACCCGAGTACACCTGCAGCCCGCCGGCCTGCATGGCGCCGCGCAGGCGGGCCCGGTTGGCCTGCTGATCCGCACTGACCCCGTCGGTGGCGTAGGCCAGGGAACGCGGGGAGAAATCGTCGAATCCGGTGCCCATATCGACCAGGCCCCGCGCGTTGGCCAGCGTGACGTCCACCGAGCGCCCGGCCTCGTGGCTGCGGGCGTACTGGCCCGGCTTGGCCACCCAGTTGGGGTTGGGCACTACCTGGAACATACGAATCTGCACATCATGCGGGCGGTAACAGTCCCAGAAGACCAGCCGCTCGCCGTTGGCGCGCAGCGTGTCGGCGGCGGTCTTGAGGCCCGGCGCCATCGACTCGTGCACCAGACATCGGGCGTCGGCCGGGTACAGCTGCACGCCGGTGAAGTTGTTGGTGGTGGCGTAGCGCAGATCGATGACCGCGTCGGGGACCACGCTGCGCACGTCCAGCAGTCCGGCGGCGCGCGCGGCCTCGCTTACCGGTGGCACCCCGGGATCGGCACTGGCCGGTGCGAACTGGCTCAGAGCGCACCCGAGACCGAGGGCTGCGTATCCGAGACGGAGGATGAGACGCTTCATCATCGTTTCATTGTCCCCGGTGCACTCTCAGATTCGCGTATTAGGCTCGATTCGTGGCCGCACCCAAGCTAGACCGCCGCATGTTCCTGGGGCTGGTCGCTGCCGGCGCCGTTACCGTGACGGGAGTGGGTGGCTTCGTGGCCCTGGAGGGTCGAGGCGGTGTACGACTGACCGGGCGCTCCTTCATCGATCTTTTCGAAGCGACCGGCGGGAAGTTCGTCGGGTATCGACGCAACCACGCCAAAGCCCTTGCAGTGTCCGGCCGTTTCGAAAGCAGCGGCGCGGGGGCGGAAGTATCGTCGGCGTCCGTCTTCACCCAGGGCGTGCATCCCGTCGTCGGGCGATTCTCGGTGGGCGGCCAGAACCCGCACCAAGCCGATACCGGCGCCGGACAGGCGCTGGCCCTGGAATTTTCGCTTCCCGGTGGGGAGCAGTGGCGCACCGCGATGGCCGCCGCCCCGGTGTTCATGGCCCCCACGCCGGAGATGTTTTACGGGCTGCTCGCGGCGCGCACCTCCGGTGACAAGGAGAAGGTGGCGGCGTTCTTGCGGGATAACCCCGCCGCGGCGGCCGCGCAGAAGCTGATCGAGGCGGCGCCCAAGGCGTCGTCGTTCGCCCAGGCCAGCTATTCCAGCCTCAACACGTTCATCTTCGTCACCAAGAACGGCGACCGGACTCCGGTGCGGTGGCGAGTAATTCCCGACGGAGATGAGTCCGGCGGGCCCGCCAAGAACGGGCCCAATTGGATGTTCGAGGCGCTGGCCCAGCGGGTGCGTCGCGGTGAGCTGCGGTACCGGCTACTGCTCCAGATCGGCATGCCGGGCGTGGATCCGACACACGACCCGACGCTGCCGTGGCCGTCCGATCGCGAGCAGATCGATGCCGGAACGCTGGTGCTTGGCCACGCGATAGCCCAAGAGCAGGAACGTATCCGGGATACCAACTTCGATCCGACAGTGCTGCCCAACGGAATTGAGATGTCCGATGATCCGATCCTCGCGGCCCGTGCGGCCGTCTACGCCGAGTCGTTCCGGCGCCGCGCGCGTGAGACTCCGGCGCCGGTGGAACAGTTCGGGCAGGACATCTGATGGCTGAATCCACCACCTCCACGACCGGCGAGCGTTTTGGGCTGGCGGCGCAGCTTCTGCATTGGCTGATGGCGATTGCGATCATCACGATGCTGGTGCTGGGCGCGCTGCTCGTCGGGTCACTGGGCGACTATCCGATGGTGCTGGCCTGGCATAAGGCCGTCGGCGTGCTGGTGTTGGCGCTCGCGGTGCTGCGCCTCGGCAACCGAATCTGGCACAAGCCGCCGCCGCTGTCCCTTGCCCAGCCGGAGCGCTTCATCGCGGCCGGTTCCGAGCTCGCGATGTACACGCTGTTCCTGGCCCAACCGGTGATCGGATGGGCGCTGGTATCGGCCTCCGGGGTGCCGGTCGAGATCGCCGGAATGCGTTTTCCGTCAATCGTGCCCACCAGCATCGGCTGGTACGGCGTGCTGCGCGAGGCACACGCGTGGGTGGCTTACGCGTTGCTCGCCTGCATAGTTGCCCACGTCAGCGCGGTGCTGTTTCACACCATCGGGTTGCGGGACGGATTACTCGCCAGGATGCTTCCGCGCCACTAGCAGCCAAAATAGGCGGGGCTGCGTTCATCGGCGGGTTTCAACCATTATCGTTTCGGGGTGCCCGAAATGGATCGCCGCAAGTTGATATTGACCATGGGCTTCGGCATTGCCGCAGCCGCCCTGCCTCTCGCCACGGCTCAGGCCGACCCGAGACGTCAGCCCGCGGCGCCGCCTGATGCCCAAACGGCAGGTTTTGTGTTTCGCGACGAGTTCGACGGCCCCGCCGGTTCGGCCCCCGACGGTTCCAAGTGGGTGGCCGCGAAGTTCCGCGAGAAGATCAAGAACCCGGTGTTCTGGGACCGCCCCGAGAACATGGGCGAGTACCGCGACAGCCGCACCAACATCTTCCTCGACGGAAACTCCAACCTGGTGATCCGTGCGACGAAGGAAGGCAACAAGTACTTCAGCGGCAAGCTGCACGGCACCTTCCGCGGTGGCATCGGCCACACCTTCGAGGCGCGCATCAAATTCAACTGCCTGACCGATGGCGCCTGGCCGGCGTGGTGGCTGCTGAACGACAACCCCGAGCGTGGCGGCGAGATCGACCTCGCGGAGTGGTACGGCAACCGTGACTGGCCCTCGGGCACCACGGTGCACGCGCGTCTGGACGGCACCTCGTTCGAGACGCTGCCGATGCCGGTGGACAGCAACTGGCACACCTGGCGCTGCACCTGGACCGAGGCCGGGCTGTACTTCTGGATGGACTACGCCGACGGCATGGAGCCCTATCTGACCGTCGACGCGAATTCCCTTGAGGATTGGCCGTTTAACGACCCGGGCTACACGCTGCAGCCGATGCTGAACCTGGCGGTCTCCGGCTCCGGTGGCGGCGATCCGTCGGGTGGTTCCTACCCGGCAGAGATGCTCGTCGACTACGTGCGGGTCTGGTAGTCACCGAGCGGAGCTGCCGACTCCGGGAGACCGGCAGCAATGCGTGCCAGGGTACTAAAGGCATGGCGTGATTGCGCGTTCGGGGTTGGTACCAGAAACACCAACGTTGTTTCATGGCTCTCGGCACGTTGGTAGATGTGCGAATCCAGGGTGAATTCCCCGGCAACGGGGTGCCGGTAACGCTTACGGCCGGAGGTGTTGTGGTGCGCCACCGTCTGAGATGTCCACCAGAGGTGAAAGTCTCGGTCGCGTGCGGAGAGCTCCCCCACTAGTTCAGCCAGGCGGGGGCTGTGCGGGTTACGCGCCGCGTCCATACGCAGATAAGCCACACACGTACGGCCCACTGACTCCCAATCGAGATACATCGCGCGAACCTGCGCGTCCAAGAATGCCAGCCAGACCAGGTTTCGGTGCTCACGTGGGACCTGCGCGAAGTCCAGGAACAATGCGGACGCAAGGGTGTTCCAACCCAGAATGTCCAGGTAAGGGCCGAGCGCCAGTACCGGCACATCACCGAGGTGCGCTAAGAGATTGCGGGTTGAAGCATCGACCGTCATATCGCCATTCGACATGGGGATCGCGGGCTTTCGAGCCAGCGTACGAACGTAGGTTTCCTGATCAGCGTTGAGCCGTAACACTTCACATACTGCGGCCAACGTGTATTCGGAAACGCTGGAAAGCCGCCCCTGCTCCAAGCGTGCGTAGTAGTCGACGCTGATCCCCGCGAGCTGTGCGACCTCCTCGCGCCGCAAGCCGCTGACTCGCCTTATCCCCGCTGCTGGGGGTAGCCCCACTTGATCGCGAGTCAGCTCCGCGCGGCGTGCCCGCAGAAACGGTCCCAGTTCGATACGGGCCTCGGAGATATCTGCCATGGGCAGAGCATGCCATCTGAATCGCATTCGCCAGGTCAGACCGGGTAGGTAAAAAGTACCTAGGGACAGAGCCTAGCCGCGCCACGAAATCTCGACCAGGATGAGTCGATAGCGGCTAGTTGATGGTCGGTCGCAATTCCGCACGAGCAGAAGAGGCCAACAATGCCCCAGAGTGTCCGGTTCACCAGCAAAGGCCTACAACTGGCAGGGAATTTGCACTATCCCGAGAACAAGGATGAAGCAAGCCTGCCTGCCATCGTGGTCGGCCACCCGTTCGGCGGAGTAAAGGAACAAACGGCCGGCCTATACGCACAGGAATTGGCCGCAAAAGGTTTCGTGGCATTGACATTCGACGCGAGCTATCAAGGTGAGAGCGAGGGCGAGCCACGTTTCCTGGAAGATCCGTCCACTCGGGTCGAGGACATTCGTTCGGCGGTCTCGTTCTTGACCACCGTGGCACGGGTAGACCCTGAGCGGATTGGCGCTCTGGGTATTTGCGCATCCGGTGGCTATGTCCCCAACGCCGCCGCCACCGATCAGCGGATAAAGGCTGTCGGGACTATCAGCGCAGCCGACATTGGATCGCTGTACCGCGACGGGCTCGGCGGTGGGCAGAGTGTGGAACAGCTCCAGCAAGCGCTCTCGGTCGCAGCGGTCGATCGGACCGCACAGGCCCAAGGCGCCAAACCAGCACTCGCACAAATAGTTCCCGAACTAGACGAAATCACTGCCGACACCCCCTCGTTGTTCGCGGAAGGAACCAACTACTACCGCACTCCCAGGGCGCAGCATCCGAACTCTCCCAATTGGTATGTGGCGTCGAGCATCGTTCCGATCGCGGCGTACTCCTCGTACGACCACGTCGATCTCATTTCTCCGCGCCCACTTTTGATGATCGCAGGCACCGAAGCGGACACGCTGTACTTCAGCGAACAGGCCATCGCCAAGGCGGCTGAGCCGAAGGAGCTCTACGTGATCGACGGCGCCACGCATATCGACCTGTACGACAGGCCGCAGTATGTGGGCCCTGCCGTCGAGAAACTCGCCGAGTTCTTCGCGAAGTACCTGTAGGCGCTAGGCCAGCGTCTCGTTGATCAAGCGCGCCAGCCGATCACCGGCCAGGCGCAGCTGCGCCTCGGCGATGGGGCGGTATTGGTTGGTGTAGTCGGTGCCGATGGTCGAGGTGCTGGGGTAGGCGCCCACGGCGATGCGGCAGGTGTCCTGCGCCCAGTCGACGGGATCGGTGCCGCCCAGATCGGGTGCGGGCAAGCCCTGGATCACCTGGGTGTACTGGGGGTCCTTGAGTCCGCGGGTGTTCAGTAATCCGCTGTCCCACAACGAATGCAGGTTGGTGGAGCGGCCGTTGTAGGTGAGCGGTATGTCGTTGCCGCCGCGGTCGCGGGCGTAGGCGTCGTGCATCGGCTGGTGAATGTCGCCGACGAAGTGCACAACGAACTTCAGAGCCTCGCGGCGTTCAGTATCCGGTCTGGATCGGTCAGCCAGGATCGCGGTCTGGTTGCGGATGGCCTCGATGACGTTGTTGCCGTTGTCGCCATTGATCGCGGGCACATATTGGCAGTTGTTCTCGGCGATATCGGCGTAGTGCCAAGGTGCGGTCTCAGGCCGGCTGGGCCGTACCTGGTCGGCCCAGTTCGCCACCCCGGCCAGCGTTGGGGTGGTCTCGCCGGTCAGCAGGCGCGAAACCTCGGCGCGGGCGGCGGGCGTGAGCTGCGCATCGGCGACCGCGCCCACGATGCTGTGCCCCTGCGGACCCCACGCGGAAGCCAGCGGCGCCGTCACGAGCAGCAGCGCGGCCGCAACCACCAACGCGCCAAACTTTTTCATCACCAGTCCACGGTGACACAGTGTGGCGACGATGGCGCAAGTAGACACCTACTCGTTCCGTGAGTTCACCACCTGGTCAAGTTGCGGCTGCCCAGAAAGCCTGCCGGCGCGTAGCATCCGACTCGTGAGCATCTGGCGGCGTATCGATGGCAAGCACACCGGTGTGGGTCGTGACGAGCCTGTCGCCGAGTGCGGTCAGGACGTCACCGAGGCCGCCGCTGCGCCCGGCCCGATTTACATCTGGGATGGCGCGACGCCCGAGGACCGGCGGGGCGGCTTCGTGGTCGAGGAGTACCACCCCGGGTCGGCGGTCACCGGGCAGATCGTGATCGAAGCCGCGAAGAAGCCGCCCTTCGGTGAGTGGGAACAGCTCACCGAGTGGCCCGCCTAATCTTTGGCTCAGTCCTTGGCGAAGGCGATCGCGAGCTTCTTCTCCAGGTCTTCGTACGGCTCCCCCGAAATATCGACGACCACCTGCGCAATCGTTCCGCCGGAGAAGGCGTACGGCACCTGGTAATCCGAGGACACCGCCGATCCGCTGTTACGCCCGACGGACAGACTGGCACCCGCGAGACCGAATGTGCCCGGGTGGATTTCGACGGCGCTCAGTGAGCCGACGGCTTCTTCGTCGATGAAGAGCGTCACATCGCCCACCGGGGTGTGACTTCCCGCGACCGTGCCGGTCTTGGCGAAGCGGGCCCCGAGCACATGTGCACCCAACGGGACCGTGCCCGGCGACGACACCTTCTGTTCCTTCTCCCCCATGAAGTTGTAGACGTAGTGCAGCTTCCCGTCCTGAATGAACAGCACATTGCCGCCGTGCGCACCGCCCTGCTTGAAGATGACGCCCTGAGCATCGGCGGTGTCGACCGCTACCTCGGCAAGCACCGAAAACGACTGTCCCCGAATCTCTACCGCGGCACCGAGACCGACCTCTGCGGTGTTCGGATAGTACGTGAACGACGTCCGCTCCCCGGCCAGGTACGGCCGCCACCGGGTCAGGGTCTCCAGGATGTTCAGGTCGGCCAGGGGCAGGCCGTTGTACTTGGCGGCCTCATCGAACCAAAGCTGTTTGAGCTCTTCGAGTTTCTCCGGGTGGGTGTCGGCGAGGTCGTGGCATTGGCTGCGGTCCGACTCGATGTGAAACAGCTCCCAGCGGTCCTTGTCGAAGTTCGACCAGCCCGAGGGTGTGGCGGCGTGCACGGTGTTGGCGAACCAGCCCTGGTGCCAGATGCCCCGGGTGCCGAGCATCGTGTAGAACTGGGTGTCCTTGCCGGTGTCGGCGTTTGGATCTTTCAGCGCCGCTGTGAAACTGATGCCGTCGAGGGGTTTCTGGGCGATGCCCTTGACCGTGTCCGGCGGGGTGATACCCAGCAGGTCGTAGATGGTCGGGGTGATGTCGCTGACGTTGACGTAGGTGTCGCGGACTTCGCCATGCGCGGCGATTCCCTTGGGCCAGCTGATGATTGCGGTATCGGCGATGCCGCCCTCATGGGAGGCGTAGCGCTTGTAGAGCTTGTACGGGGTGTTGAACGCCATCGCCCACCCGATTGGGTAGTGGTTATAGGTCTCGGTGCTGCCGAGGTTGTCGTAGAAGCGCAGGCTCTCCTCGACGGTGTCGATGTAACCGTTGAAGAACTTGACCTCGTTGACCGAGCCGTTGGGGCCGCCCTCGCCGCTGGCCCCGTTATCGGAGATCACCACGATGATGGTGTTGTCAAGCTGGCCCGACTCCTCCAGATAGTCCAGGACCCGGCCGATCTGGTCGTCGGTGTAGCTGAGGAACCCGGCGAACACCTCGGCCATGCGGGAGAACAGGCGCTTCTCCTCGTCGTTGAGCGAGTCCCAGGGGCGCACGGTGTCCTGCAGCGGCCAGGGTTCGCCGTTGGGGCCCTTGACGTCGAGATACGGGTTGACGGGCGATAATTCGGTGTCGGCCGGGACGATGCCGAGCTTTTTCTGGTTCTCCAGCACGATCTCGCGGTACAGCTCATAGCCCATGTCGAACGTGCCGGTGTATTTGTCGGCCCATTCCTTGAAGACGTGGTGCGGAGCGTGCCCGGCACCGGGGCACACGTAGGAGAACCAGGGTTTGTCGGGCGCGATCACCTTGGCGTCGCGGATGAATTCGATGGTCTTGTCGGCGATGTCCTTGGACAGGTGGTAGCCGTCTTCCGGAGTGGCGGGTGGCTCGACGGGGTGGTTGTCGTAGACGAGGTCCGGGTACCACTGGTCGGTCTCGCCGCCCATGAATCCGTAGAACCGTTCGAAGCCTCGCGAGAGTGGCCAATGCCGTTTGGTGGCGGCGAGATTGGCTTCTTCCAGCGGAGTCAAGTGCCACTTGCCGACGCAGTAGGTGTTCCAGCCCTTTTCGGCCAGCACCTCGGAGAGCAAGGCGGTGTCGAACGGAATGCGGCCGTTGCAGTTCGGGAAGCCGTCGGTGAACTCCTCGATGGTCGCCATGCCCACCGTGGTGGCGTTGCGGCCGGTCAGCAGCGAGGCTCGCGTCGGCGAGCACAAGGCGGTGGTGTGGAACTGCGAGAGACGGACGCCGCGCTCGGCGATGCGGCTCATGGCAGGCATCTTGACCAGGCCGCCGAAGCAGTCCCAGGTGGCGATGCCGGTGTCATCCCACACGAGATACAGGACGTTCGGCGCGCCTTCGGGCGCCGTAGGCGCGGCATAGGGAGTCCAGTCGGGTTCGGAATCCCTGATATCCAAGGCGATGTTGCCGTTGAATCCGGAGTCTGGTGATCCCGTCATAGCCGCTCCCTTGTAGGGGTTTCAAGATCCAAGAACGGTGTGATCGTAGCGAGGTGATGGGCCACCGAGAGGGCTTCCACCCGAATATCAGGCAACGTCAAGGGCACAGTCCGTTCGGTGGCCCAGTTCACCGGTCCAGGCACTTGGTTCACCTTGCGAAGTTAGAGTGCAGAAGTGCCCTTCTTATCCGTGCGCTCTGTGAGCGTGTCCGTGCTGGCCACGGCCGCCGCCATCTTCGGTTCTGCTGGCGTGGCGGTGGCGGCGCCACACGATTACTGCGCCGACCTCAAGGGCAATAACACCGGCAAGACGTGTGAGATCCGCCTCTCCGATACCGGGTACAGCGTCGACATCACCATTCCACTGAACTACCCGGACCAAAAGCCCATCGCCGAATATGTCGCCAAAACGCGCGACGCGTTCGTCAACACCTCCAAGTCTGGCGCGGCCCGTAGTACGCCTTCTCAGTTGAGCATCAAGCCAACGGAATACACCTCGGCGATTCCCCCGCGCGGCACGCAGACCGTGACGTTCAAGGTGTACCAAAACGCCGGCAGCGCGCAGCCGCAGACGACGTACAAGGCGTACAACTGGGACCAGAGCTATCGCAAGGCGATCATCTACACGGCCGCAGCGGACGACAAAGAAAATGTGCCGCTCTGGCGGGTGGACGATCCGCTGAAGACCGTCGCGCCGGTAGTCCAGGCTCAGCTGCAGCAGCAGCTGGCCCCGCCGCCGGTCGCAACTCCCACGCCGACGACAACCTCGGGACAGCCGACTACCACCACGTCGACCACCACGACTACGCCGCCACCTCCCCCACCGCCGCTGCCGTTCTCACCAGCGTCGCTGTACAACCCTTCGAACTACCAGAATTTCGCGGTGCTCAACGACGGGGTGATGTTCTTCTTCGACCAAGGCGCGATACTGCCCGACTCATACGGGGCGTTGCAGGTGCTGGTGCCCCGGTCGGCGATCGACCCGATGCTTACGTAACACCATCCGGCATGGGCGGCACGGCATTCCATCGTCTCGCCGCTAGCCGACTGTGGTGGCGTTGCGACCGGCGAGGAGCGATGCGCGGGTGGGTTAACAGAGGACGGTAGTGCGGAACTGCGAAAGACGCACGCCGCACTCGGCGACGCGGATCATCTCTGGCATTTCGACCAGCCCGCCGAAGCAGTCCCAGGTTGCGATGCCGTGCCGTTCCTAGACGAGATGCAGGATGTTGGGCGCACCTTCGGAGCGGTGGGTGCGGCGTATGGCGTCCAGTCGGGCTCGGAATCCCTTATGTCCGGGGCGATCTTGCCGTTGAATCCGAAGTCTGCTGATCCCGTCATGGGTGCTCCCTAGCCACGGGTTTCAAAATCGTGAACGGTGACCGTAGCGAGACGACCGGCAGGTGTCTTTGATTGGGCGGGTGGGTTCAAACGCCGCTCGAGCGTGAGCAGCTTGCAAATCTGGCGAAGGCACAGAGGGCTCCCATATCTGCAGCTTCTTTCAATTTGCGCCAGACTCCCGGCCAAGACTTGACCAGCCTTCAATCACCTCGGCAGCGTGCTTCAACGATTGAATCCCTACGAGAACGGGTTGACTTGCCTTTCTCATATTGATATTCAGCATCCCGAGTAATCGCATTCCATCAACAACAGGAGCGAGCGCTTCCTCGAATTCTTCGAGACCTTTCGAGGTCGCGCTGTCGCCGATTGCAGTTCCAAGCAGCCCTCGAAACTCCTTGGATTTCATCATATTTAACTCGTCAAATAGCATCCTGACACCGCTATCCACCGCAACAGCTTCCGCCTCCAGCGCCTCAGAAGAAGTCGAAAATCGTTCTGCGGGTTCGCGGGTCGAATTAGCAGCGGAAAGCATCATGACCCGCTGTTTGGCTTGTGACTCATTCCAGAATTCAGGATCGAGAACTGGTCCCAACGCCGCGACCACCGCCTCCAAGTCGCTTTTCACCGCATCCGCCATCCGATTATTGATATCCTCGATCCGACCTTGCAATTCCTGCATATCAATAAAGTCTCGCTCGGTGCTTTCGGGCGACGTCGCCTCAGGCTCAGCCGAGGCCAATTCCCTGGCCTCCAGGAGACTTTCGACTTCGTCGATACCCTTCGCGAATTCCGTAACCATGTACTTAATCTTCTTATGCCATGCCGGAGAATTATAACCGTCGTCAAACTCTTGCTCAATAGAAACGTGATTCAACCCGAACAACATACGCATCTGCTCGTTAGGGCTATCCTCAACAATACGATTTCCGCCAGCCAGAATAACTGGCCTTATCAGCGCAGTAACACCCATTCTCTTGGCATCCTCATAAAAAGCCGCAAACTCTTCCCTGCAGGGCTGGCTGTCGAAATACCGCATTGTGATAATAGGAATAAGAAAGGTAGCGGCCTTGATGCTGTCTAAGATCTTCTGCCGCCAGTCCTCTCCCCACCCTATGTCATCTCGATCTACGAAAATCTGAAGACCGCGACCAGTTTCAGCCTCAAACCTACCCGCGAGATCCATTTTCAATTGATCAACAACATTTCGGTAGACATTATTGTCGGCACGCCTGTAGCTCATAAAACAGTTGATTGGTAACATATGCGAATCACTGGAAGGCATAGTGCCCAACGCTACCGCGACACTCCCTGAATACGCACATATTCTGAGTGAGTATCTCCGCGGAGTCACGCTCGTGTGAACGCTTCGAACCCGTAACCCGGGCAGAGCCTCAACCTAGGTCACACAAATCTGAAGTAGGGC
>NZ_JCALEF010000008.1:0-177888 GCF_059813245.1 Mycobacterium sp. NGS15
AATCTGAAGTAGGGCGGGCGGGGCTCGAACCCGCGACCAATGGATTATGAGTCCACGGCTCTAACCAACTGAGCTACCGCCCCTAGCAGCACTGAACTCTAGCCGATCCCGCGCCACGCCCCTGGAAGCCAGGTCACCTATGGTCGCTGGAGATTGCAAGACGCCGCCTTGACCTCGGCAGACCGCACCTTCGCCCGGCTCACGTTGTACTCGTACCAGGGCGCCGTCGACCGTAACTGCTCCACAATCCTCCCCTGTACGCATCCTCGCTCCGCCTCAGGTAGCGCCTGCACTGCCGCGAACGCATCCGAGGACAGACCACCCATGTACCACTGGTCGATCTTGCCGGTCTGCTGGAAGAACTCGACGTTGCGCTGCGCCACATAGCTTTCCGGGTTGAAGATCGCCAGTCCCAGCATCCCGAACGCGCCGACCGCGACCACCGCGGTGGGCAGCCATCGCGCACTCATCCGAATCCCCGCCACCAGGATCAGCACGAGCACCATGCCCATCCCAAGCTCAATCCAGCGCACCAGCAGCCGCTCCACGCTGTACCCGTACGCATTTTCATACAACGACATCCGGTGAATAGCCGAGGCCACGATCACCAGCGTGGTCAGGCACAGCCCGCCGATCAGCACCCGCAGGTACAGCCGATCGCGAGCATCTTGGCGCCCCGCGACCCGGATGGCCACCGCGATCACGCCCATCACCAGGATGGTGACGAACAGCAGCTGCCAAAAGCCCTGCCGCGCATACTCCGCGTAGGTCAACCCCTCAGTGACCTGCACATGCTCATCTCCCCCGAACAACACCGAGATCTGCACGCCCACAAACGCAATGAACAACAGGTTCAGCGCGGCCAGCGGCAAGCTCCATTCCCAGCGCGGCAGCTTCTTCGGCGCCGTCGGCGCCAACCGATCGAAAGTGGGCGGCTTGGACAGCACGTAGATGGCACCCAAAGCGAACCCGCCGACCAGCACGCCAACAATCACCCGCCCGACCACATCACCGAAGGACATAAACGGCAGGACCCCGCTGATCAACGCGCTGAACCGCGCATCGGCATCGGCCAGTAGCGCGCCGAACGCCGCCACCAGGCCGAGCGTCACCAGCACGACGATCGCTGCCCGGTCCGGGCTGACCTTGCGGCCGCGCGACATCGTGCGGGTCCCCCGGCGCATCCAGCCCGCCACCCTGAAAGGCGCCCTCAGCATCACGAACTGCCCATAGACCAGTCCCGTCCAGGTCCGCGCAGGTGCCAGTGCGTAGAAGAACAACGCCCCCGACGTCAGGACACACAGCGCAACAAGCCATCCCGCGTCGCGCACGGTCGGCACCACTGCCAGGCACAGCGCGAGCACCAGCGCGCCGATGCGGGTGGGCGTCCACTGCACCTTCTGCGTCGCGAAGGCCGCAATCGCCACCGCGAACGCCGTCAGCGTCCAGCCCAAACCCGGAAGGGAGGACCGCCAGCACAACGCCGCCACCAGGCCCGTGCCAATACCGCTGAGCAGCGCGCCCCGCGTCATCTTCGAGCGGATGTCCCGCGGCCAGGCCGTCAGGAACCGCGTCGGCGGCCCGAAGATCGGCACGGGCGGACGCGGCACGGGCGGCCCCGCAGGCGCACCAGGAACCGGAGCCCCCGGAATCGGGTACGGCGGCGACGGCACTATCGAACCTGTGGTCATGAATTCCCCTCCTCGGATGCAAACTGCGGCAATGTGACACGGACCCGGCAGCCGGGCGCGTCCACGATTTCGATGCGGCCGCCATGCAGATCGACGGCCCACTGCGCGATGGCCAGCCCCAGACCGGTGCCGCCATCGCGCGATCCCCCGTGGGTGAATCGTTCAAACACTCGTGATCTTTCGTGCGCAGCAATGCCGGGCCCGGTGTCGGCGACCTCCAGCAGCAGCGCGTCGTTCTCGGTGCGTGCGAACACCGACACCTGTCCCCCGGGCGGACTGTGCCGCGAGGCATTATCCAGCAGGTTGGCCACCACCTGGTGCAGCCGGGCGGTATCGGCGACCGCCGCCAGATCGAACGGCTCGACGGTCACGTGATAGCGCACCTGACGTCCAGTGGTCTTGGCCTCGGCCACCGCCCCGTCGACAAACTCACGCACCACGAACGGTTCGCGTTGCACCGGAACCGATCCGTTCTCGAGTTTGGACAGGTCAAGTAGGTCGTCCACGAGCCGGCCTAACCGTTCGGTCTGTGCCAGTGCGGTTTTCAGTGTCGCCGCGTCGGGCTCGGCCACCCCGTCGACGATGTTCTCCAAGACCGCCTGCAGCGCCGTGATCGGCGTGCGCAGCTCGTGCGAGACATTGCCAACCAGCTCACGCCGGTACCGTTCCGCGGACTGCAGCTCGGCGGCCATGTGATTGAAAGCCGTTGCCAGTTGGCCCACTTCATCGCGGGAGGTCGAACGAATCCGGCGCGAGTAGTCGCCCTGCGCCATCGATCGTGCCGCCTCCGTCATATCGCGCAGCGGTGAGGTCATGCCGTGCGCCAGAAACCACGTCACTCCGAACGACACAAACAACGCGAGCGTGAGCGCGTACCGCAGCTTCCACTCGGCGGTGATCCACAGCAGGCAGGTGGCGATCAGCAGCGCCACCCCCACCAGCACCGCAGTCTTGAACTTGAAGGAACGCAACGGATCCAATGGCCGGGGCAGAAGTTCCAGCAGTTGACTCATCGCGGTACCTCCAACGCGTATCCGATGCCGTGCACGGTGCGGATCAGCTCTTGACCGAGCTTGCGGCGCAACGCCTTGATGTGGCTGTCGACGGTGCGCCGTCCCGATGGCAGTCCCTCGCTCCAGCCCCACACCTGATCCAGCAGCCGGTCACGGCTGATCGCTACCCGAGGGTTATCGGCCAGGTAGGCCAGCAGATCGAACTCGGTGCGCGTCAGGTGCACCTCGTCGTCGTGGTGATAGACGCGGCGCTCGGAGACGTCGATGCGCACCTGCCCGATCCGCACATCGGTGCTCGGCGCCGCGACCCGATCGGTGCGGCGCAGCAGAGCCGCCACCCGGGCCACCAGCACCCGCATGCTGAACGGCTTGGGCAGGTAGTCGTCGGCGCCCACCCCCAGGCCCACCAGCATGTCGGTCTCGGTGCCGCGCGCGGTGAGCATCAGCACCGGAATCGGCGCGTGCGCCTGCACCTGGCGGCAGACCTCCAGGCCGTCGAGCCCGGGCAGCATGACGTCCAACACCATCAGGTCCGGCGGGTTGTCGCGGCAATGCCGCACCGCGTCGAGGCCGTTGTCCTCGGTGTCTACGGCATACCCCTCGGCCCGAAGCCGCGCGGAAATGGACGCACATATCGTTGGCTCGTCATCGACAACCAAGATTCTTCGCTGACTGGGCACATGAACAGCCTATTTGACGCTTGTGGTGATCGCTGGAGCCTTTTGTGAAGGTTCTGTGGAGGTAGCTCCCCGCCGAGACCGAGGTTGTGGCGGATATGTGCGAGACGAAACCGCCACAACCTCGGTGTGGGCTAACAAGCCCCTACTGCGCGGCGCTCACCGAGGACATGTGAAAGTCCGGGATCCGCAGCGCGGGCATAGCCTGGCGCGTCGCGTAGTCGCTCCACTCGCGCGGCAACGTGTACTCGGTGGCGCCCACCTGCGACACCCGCCGCAGCAGATCGATCGGGCTCTCGTTGAACCGGAAGTTGTTGACGGCGCCGGTGATCTGGCCGTCGCGCACCAGGTACACGCCGTCACGGGTCAGCCCGGTCAGCAGCAGCGTCGTCGGGTCCACGTCGCGGATGTACCACAGCGTGGTGAGCAGCAGACCGTTCTCGGTGGCGGCGATCATCTCCTCCAGCGTCGCCCCGCCTCCCCCGGTCATGATGAGGTTGTCGGCGCCCACCGTGGGGGCGGCATTGAATTCGGCCGCATCGGCACGCGAGTAGCTCAGCGCATTGATCACACCGTCACGCACCCAGTCGACCCGCTCGATGCCCACGCCGTTGTCGAAGACCGACAACGATTCCCGCGAAATGGGGGTCGCCACGAACGGGCTGCTCTCCAGCCCCGGGTACGACGGGTCCGAGTACACCGTGACCGGCAGCTCGGTGAGCCGCTCCCCGATCCGGGTGCCGCCGGGCCCCGCGAAGGCGTTGCGTCCCTCATGCGCGCCGCGCCCGCCCATCGTCCACACCAGGTACTGCATCAGATCGCCAGTGGCAGACGGCGGCAGCAGCGTCTCGTAGCGACCGGCAGGCAGCTCGATCTGATTCTGTGCGGCCGTGAGCCGTTCACTGAGTTGGCGCAGCAGCGATTCGGTGGGCACATCCACGAATTCGGGGGTGCACACCCCGGCCCAGGCACTGCCCACCCCGCGTTTGGCGTTGATCTCCACCTGGCCCGTCGGCTGGGTGAACCTGCGGCGCAACCCGGTCGACGAGGCCAGGAACGTGGTCTGGCGTTCGTGGCGGGCGTATCCGTACAGGGTGTCGGGGCCATCGAAGCCCGTCGACAGATCGGCGGCCAGCGATCCGAACACGTCGGCGCCGGTCGGTGAGATCGCCGCGTCCCAGCTCTCCCCCAAGGCGTCGCCGGGGCCGAGCAGCGGCATGGCATCACGTGACGGCGGCGCCGACGCGGCCTCGGCCTGGCTGGCCGCCACCAGATCCGCGAGCGCGGCCGGATCGGCATCCTCGGTGAGCACCGAACCAACGCGGGTCTGATCCCCTTGCCGCAGGATCGATATCACCGCGACACCGCGCTTGACCGATTCGCCGTTGGTGGTCATGGAGCTGCCCGCCCAGCGCAGCGATGCCTCGCTGCTGTCATGGATCAAGACGATGGTGTCGTCAGCACCGCCGCGCCGCGCGGCCTCGGCCAGGACATCCTCGGCGACCTGCTGTGCGGGAATCACTGTGCTGCCTCCTGTTCGCGCAAGCGGCTCATCGGCTGCTACCGCCCTCTTCTTTGGTGTTCAGAACGTTGACGCCGCGGAACAGCGCCGACGGGCAGCCGTGGCTCACCGCCGCCACCTGTCCGGGTTGGGCCTTGCCGCAGTTGAACGCTCCGCCCAGGCGCCAGGTCGATTGGCCGCCAACGGCTTCCATCGACCCCCAGAAATCGGTGGTGGTGGCCTGGTAGGCGACGTCGCGCAGCTGGCCATCCAGCTTGCCGCCGCGAATGCGGTAGAACCGCTGCCCGGTGAACTGGAAGTTGTAGCGCTGCATGTCGATTGACCACGACTTGTCGCCCACGATGTAGATGCCGTCCTCCACGCCAGAGATCAGGTCGGAGGTCGAGCGCTCATCTGGGGAGGCCTGCAGCGACACATTGGCCATCCGCTGGATCGGCACATGGTGCGGCGAGTCCGCGTACGAGCAGCCGTTGGAACGCTCCTGACCCAGCCGGGGCGCGAACACCCGGTCCAACTGGTAGCCGACGAAGATGCCGTCGCGCACCAGATCCCAGCGCTGCGAGGCCACCCCCTCGTCGTCGTACCCGACCGAGGCCAGACCGTGGACCTCGTTGCGGTCGGCGGTGACGTTCATGACCGGCGAGCCGTACTTCATGGTGCCGAGCTTGTCGGGGGTCGCGAACGAGGTTCCCGCGTAGGCGGCCTCATAGCCGATGGCCCTGTCGTATTCGGTGGCGTGGCCAATGGATTCGTGGATGGTCAGCCACAGGTTGGTCGGGTCGATCACCAGGTCGGTCCGGCCAGCCACCACGCTGGGCGCCTTCACCTTCTCGGTGAGCAGCTCCGGGATTTCACGCAGCTCGGTGCTCCAGTCCCACACGCCGTCGGTGCCGATGGCTTCCCAGCCGCGGCCCATCGGCGGTGCCAAGGTGCGCATGGTCTCGAAGGATCCGGTGGCGGCGTCGACGGCGATCGCGTCCAGCTGCGACATGACCCGGACCCGCTGCTGGGTGATGGATGAGCCGAAGGTGTCGGCGTAGAAGGTCTGCTCCTTGACCGCCGTCAGGCTCGCGGAGGCGTGGTCCACCCCGACTGGGCCTTTCGCGGCCAGCAGCCGCCCCGAATACTCCTGCAGCACCGCGATCTTGTCGGCCTGCGGCACTCCGAACGGATCGATCTCGTACTCGGACACCCATTGGACGTCGGCGTAGACGGGCTCGGCCGCCAGCTCGACGCGCTCACGGTTCAGGCTGCGCAGCCCGCGTGCGACGGCCACGGCCCGGCGCGCGGTCTCGGCGGCGGCGGTCGTGTCGAGCTGCACATGCGAGGCGAATCCCCAGGTGCCGTCGACGATCACTCGCACCGCGAGACCAATGGTGCGTCCGGATACCGCGGTCTCGACCTGCTCGTCGCGCAGCACCAGCTCCTCGTTGATCAGCCGATGGATGCGCAGGTCGGCATAGCTGGCACCGGCGGCGCGCGCCGCGTTCAGGGCGGCATCGGCGAGTTCGGCGCGAGGCAGCGCCAGGAAATCAGGATCTACGGACCGAGTCACGCGCTCAACGCTACCGGTGGCGTCCACGGTTTAATGTCCCCGTGCAGGAACACCGCGCAGGTCTCCGACGTTCTGCGCTCGCGTACGGGCTACTGGCCCCGAGTCTGTTCGGCGTCGCCGCGTTTTTGCTTCTGCCGATCCTGGTGGTGGTGTGGCTGAGCCTGTGCCGCTGGGATCTGCTGGGCCCCATCGAGTTCATCGGCATGGACAACTGGCGCTCGGTACTCACCGACGGCGCCTTTGGCCATTCCCTGCTGGTGACGCTGCTCTTTGTGGCGCTGGTGATCCCGGTGCAGACGGCGCTCGGACTGTTGGCGGCGACGCTGCTGGTACGCGGCCTGCCCGGCACCGTGCTGTTCCGGACCATCTACATCATCCCGTGGGTCTGCGCACCGTTGGCCATCGGCGTGCTGTGGCACTGGATGCTGGCACCCACCGACGGCGCGATTGGCGCTCTGCTCGGCGCGCGTATCGAATGGCTCACCGATCCCACCTTGGCGCTGCCGGTGGTGGCGGCGGTGAGTGTCTGGACGAACGTCGGCTACGTGGCGCTGTTCTTCATGGCGGGTCTGCTGGCCATCCCCGGCGATGTGCATAACGCGGCCCGGGTGGACGGTGCGACGTCCTGGCAGCGGTTCCGCCGCATCACCCTGCCGATGCTGCGGCCCACCTTCTTCTTCGTCCTGGTTACCGGAATGGTGAGCGCGGTGCAGACGTTCGACACCGTGTACGCGCTCACCAGCGGTGGCCCGCAGAACCGCACCGACTTGGCCGCACACCGGGTGTACGCCGAGGCGTTCGAGTCCGCCCACGTGGGACGCTCGGCCGCCATGTCGCTGATCCTGTTTCTGATCTTGGTCACCGTCACGGTGATTCAGCACCGCTACTTCCGGACGCGGGTGAGCTATGACCTGGTATAGGAGCGCGCCTAGGAATGTTCTCGTCTATCTGCTGCTGACCCTCGGCGCGGTCCTGACGCTGGGCCCGTTCCTGCTGGCGCTCTCGGCATCGCTGAAATCGACGCGACAGTTCGCAGCCGATTCTCCGCTGGCACCGCCCAATCCGTTCACCGTCGCCAACTACACCGGTTTGGCCGACGCCGGGTTCGGGCGCGCCGCGCTGGTGACGGTGTTGATGACGGCCATCATCGTGATCGGCCAGTTGACCTTCTCGGTGCTGGCCGCGTATGCCTTTGCACGGCTGCAGTTCCCGGGGCGCGACGGCCTGTTCTGGGTGTACCTAGCCACGCTGATGATTCCGGCAACAGTGACCGTGGTGCCCATGTATCTGATGCTGACGCAGGTCGGGCTTCGGAACACGTTCTGGGCGTTGGTCATCCCGTTCATGTTCGGATCGCCCTACGCGATCTTCCTGCTGCGTGAGCATTTCCGCACCATCCCCGACGACCTGATCCGCGCGGCCCGCCTGGACGGCGCCAGCACGCTCGACATCCTGTGGCATGTGGTGGTGCCGGTCAGCCGTCCCATCCTCATCACGCTCACTCTCATCACCGTGGTGTCGCAGTGGAACAACTTCATGTGGCCGTTGGTGATCACCAGCGGAAGCAACTGGCGGGTGCTCACTGTGGCGACCGCCGGGCTGCAATCTCAGTTCAACGCGCAGTGGCCCATCGTGATGGCCGCGACCACCGTGGCGATCGTGCCGTTGGTGATCCTGTTCGTGGCATTCCAGAAGTACATCGTCCGGTCCATCACGTTGAGCGGACTGAAGTAATGAAATCCTCCACCCGCGCCGCCCTGACCCTCGGGCTGGTCGCACTGCTGCTGTTCGGAATCGCGGGATGGCTCGGGATTCCGAAGACACCGCAGGGGAAAACGGTCGTCACGGTCCGGGTGTGGGACGAGCGGGTGGCCGACGCCTACCGCAGCTCTTTCGACGAGTTCACCCGCCGCAATCCCGACATTGCCGTGGCGACCACCGTGTCGTCTTACGCGAGCTATTTCAACAGCCTGCGCACCGACGTGGCCGGGCACGGCGCCGACGATATCTTCTGGCTCAGTAACGCCTACCTGTCCGACTACGCCGATACCGGGAACCTCGTCCCCGTTGATCCACACCAGGATTGGGATCCGGCGGTCGTCGCCCAGTTCACCCGCGGCGGCAAGCTGTGGGGTGTCCCGCAGCTCAGCGACGCCGGGATCGCGCTGTACTACAACAAGGATCTTCTCGACGAGGCGCGGGTGGATCCGGCCGAACTGGCGGAGCTACGGTGGGACGCCGACCCCGCCGTCGATACCCTGCGCCCGATGCTGCACCGGCTCACCGGGCCCGGACATTGGGCGTACAACGCCGCCAACGACTTACAGGGCATCTATCTGAACTACCTCGGGTCGGCGGGCGCCGCATTCCAGGCCGATGACAGGTTCGCGTTCGCCAATCCTCGAGCCGAGATGGCGTTCACGTACCTGGTTGACCTCATCAACGTCGACAAGGTGGCGCCGTCGGCCGCCGACACCAACTCCAATAACGACTTCTCGCGCAATCAGTTCCTGCAGGGGCGGATGGCACTGTTTCAATCGGGCACCTACAACCTGGCCCAGATCCAGGCGAACGCCACCTTCCCGTGGGGTGTGGCGATGATGCCGTCCGGGCCCGAGGGCCGGGTCAGCGTCACCAACGGGATTGTGGCCGCAGCCAATTCGTCCTCGCTCCATCCCGACGCAACACAGAAGGTGCTGGCGTGGATGGGCAGCGCCGACGGGAACTCCTTCCTGGGCCGCAGCGGCTCGGCGATACCCGCCGTGCTGAGTGCGCGTGAGCCGTACTTTCAGCATTGGGCCGGCAAGGGCGTCGACGTCGCCCCGTTCTTCGAGGTGTTGAACGGTGCCCAGATCGCCGCACCGGGCGGGCAAGGATTCGGCGCCGGATTCGCCGCGCTGAAGCCGTATTTCGCGGAGATGTTCCTGGGGCGCCTCGACGTCCACACCGCACTACAACAGGCACAGCAGGCCGCGAACAAGGCTATCGAGAAGTAGCTCTACAGCACCTCGAACAATACGACGGCGGTTCCGACCGCAAGGACGATCAACAGCGCAATCGCATCGCGCAGGCCGGGCCGTGTCGGATGCGCCGCGATCTGCCCGGTGCCGCCGCGCGCGGTGATGGCATCCCCCATCTCGGAGGCACGCCGCAAGGCGACGGTGATCGCCGCGGTCAGCATGTCGACCACCTCGGCCACCCATCGCAACCCGCGTCTGCCCTCGCGCACCTGCGGCGGACGCAGCCTGCGCGCCGCGATGAGCACCCGGAACTCGTCGGACAGCATGGGGAACGAGCGCAGCGCGAGCGCCAGCGTGGCGGCGCGCTCGTCGACCGGAATTCCGAAGACCTTCAACGGGCGCCCCAGCACGGCCACGGCGGGCGCGATCTCAGAGACATTCGTGGTCCACGACACCATGGCTCCCGTACCGAGCAGCACAATCGCCACCGCGGTGGTGCGCGCCACCGCGAGCACACCGTGAAATCCGATAGTCAGCCCGCCGATATGCCAGAAGGGCGGCCCGCCGCTGAAGAACACCGTGAGGCTGCCACCGATCACCAGCGCGACCATCCAGATCGGGATGGTGGGCATCGCACCGCGCGGGATATGGGCCAACCACGCGGTGAGGATCACCAGAGCCGCCACCGCACCGATTGCCGTCCAGGTGGGAAACAGTGTCAGCAGCACCGAGATAAGGAAGACCGCAACAAGTTTGGTTCCGGCCCACAGTTCGTGGATCGGTGAGGTGCCGGGGACTGGGCGCAGCAGTACCACCGGGCGGCGCGGTGCACGTGTCGTCGTCATGAGCGGTTCCCCGACCCCACCGATTCGGCCAGCAGCACCCCGGATTGCAGATGCACGGTCCGCGGACACAGTTCCTGCATGCCATCGAAGTCGTGCGAGATGACGACGATGGTGAGCCGTTCGCGCTCCCGTACCTGAACCAGCAGCCGCAGCAGACCGGCCTGCGACTCGGCGTCCAGACCCGCCAGCGGCTCATCGAGAATCAGGGCACGCGGCGAACGCGCCAGCAGTCCGGCCAACACGACGCGGCGCATCTGGCCACCGCTGAGCTGATCGATGGGACGCTTGAGGAGGTCCGCGTCGAGCCCGACACTGGCAAGCGCCCGCACCACGCGGTCGGTGTCGCGGGCGGAAAACCCTGCCGCCGAAGCTATCTCATAGTCAACGCGGCTGCGCAGCAGCTGCAAGCGGGCCGCCTGAAAACTGATGGCCACCGAGCCCACCTGATCGGACACCGGTTTGCCATCCAGCAGGCACTGCCCCGAAGTAGGTTTGGTGAGCCCCGCGGCGATCCAGGCCAGTGTCGACTTGCCCGATCCATTTCCGCCGTGGATCAGCACACCATCGCCCTCGTGCACCGCCAGTGACACGTCGTGCAATGCCGTTTTGGCCCAGGGAGTCCCGCTGGCGTACTGGTGGGCGACGGCATCGAACTCGAGAACGACGGGCGATTCGACATCGGGCCGCGCGGCCGTGGTGCTGGGCACCGGCACGGTCTGTATCGCCGTGCGCGCCGTCTTGCCGTTGACCGCGCGCAGGGCGATCTCGCGGTCCGCGGCGGCGGCCTCGGACTGGAAATGAGTGATGTGCACCAGGGACATCTGGTGCTGCGCGGTGAGCCGTGACAGCACGCCCAGCAGATCTTCGCGGCCCTTCGGATCGACCATGCTGGTGATCTCGTCGGCCACCAACAGCGCGGGGTCGCGCGCCAGGGCCGAGGCCACCGCCAGACGTTGCAGCTCCCCACCCGAGAGGGAGGAGGTGCTGTGCTCGCCCATCCCGTCCAGGCCGACCTCGCGTAACAGACCGTCGATATCCACGTCGTGATCGGCGGGCAGGCCCCACACCACATCGTCGGCGACCTTGGTGCCCAGCACCTGGCTTTCCGGGTGCTGCATGACAATTGCGGTGCCGCCGATGGCGCCGAGCCCCACCGAACCCGGCCGCTCGATCTCCCCCGATGTGGGTTCGCGCCCGGCCAGGATGCGCATCAGGGTGCTCTTACCCGAACCGTTGGGGCCGGTGATCGCGACATGCTCGCCAACCTCGATGCTCATCGAAAGCGGCGCCAGCGCATCGGATTCACCACGCGGATAGCGGAATCGCACATCCCGCAGGTGAGCGGGCACCGGACCCACCGCACCTGCTGGTGTCGGCGGATCGAGCTGGTGCACATCGGGAATCACCGCCAAGCGCTGGATCACGCGAGAGAGCACCCACCAGCCGAACATCGTGTTGAACAACACGAAGACGAAGACGATGCCACCGATGAACCACACCCAGTTGCGCATCGCGAAGTCGATCGCGCTCGTCGCGTTCACACCGACGGCCTCCAGATGCGGGAAGTGGCCGATCATCTTGAACAGGCCCTCCAGCGAGGCGCGCAGCGCATCGAAGAGCAAGGTGCGCATCCGGTTCAAGAGGGCCAGTGCACCGACCGCCATCGCCGCGATGATCGCGCTGCAGATGACCCCGAGGACCGTCAGCAGCGGCATGCCGTGTCCGCGGCGGCGCACTACGCCGGTAAGGCCACCGATGTACACGCAATTGGCCATGGCGATCAGACCGCCAAGCCCGGCAAGCAGAAACGCGATGACGCCGCCGGCCACGGCGGCGGCCAGTAGCACGCGAACACGGTAGCGATATCCGAGCAGACCCATGGGTACAGCGCCGAGGAGTTGCACGGCACCCAAAATGGGCAGGGCGACCCCGACGATGACCATGGCGGCGGTAAGCGCGGCCATCACGGCCGCCTGAGCCAGTTCATCGGGTTTCAGGGGCACCCTGGTGAAATTCACTTCACAATTCTGCCAGCAGGTTTGTGCGCTCTCAGGACATTCTCAGCTTCGCCCGGCGCGCCGCTAATTCACTGCGACGCCGATCAGATGACCTATCACGTAGGTGGCGCCGATAGCGATGGCACCAAAGGCCAACTGCCGCAACGCGCTCAGCCACGGCGCTCGTGCCGTGAAACGCCCGGCTACCCACCCCGCGATCAGCAGGCCCACTCCGCCGCAGACCAGACCGGCCAGCAGTGACGCGAATCCCAGCAGGAATGGGATCAGCGGTACCACCGCGCCCACCGAGAACGTCACGAACGAGGAGATCGCGGCCACCCACGGCGACGGGGTGTCGTTGGGGTTGATGCCGAGCTCTCGGGTGAGGTGAATCGTCACCGCCGTGTTCTCGTCCCGGTGGATCTCGTCGGCTGCCGCGGCCGCGGTCTGCGGCGAGAGCCCGATATCGCCGAGCATGGCGACGAGCTCCTGCTTCTCGGCGTCGGGGTGCAGCTGAATCGCCCGACGTTCCACACTCGCCTCATGCTCGATCTGCGAATTGGACGTCGATACCGAGGTGAACTCACCCAGCGCCATCGAGAACGCGCCCGCCACCAGGCTGGCCGCCCCGGTCAGCACGATCGCGTGCGTGTCGAGCCCGCTGGCACCCACACCCGCGACCAGAGCCGTGTTGGTAACCAGGCCATCCATGGCGCCGAACGTGGCCGCACGCAACCATCCCCCGGACACGTCCGGGTGCGTGTGGTCAAATTCATGCGGTAGTTCGGCAGGTCCCGGAGAGCCGTCGAGTGCCACGATGAATGAATCTACTTCCAGGTTGCTGAAAACGCACTGCTCAGAGGGGAATTACCGATATGAAGCGTTCACTGACTGTTTTCGGCACCGTGGTGTTGGCCAGCGGGCTGATGCTTGCGTGTTCGAACGATGACAAGAAGGACGAGTCCACGAGCTCTTCGGCCAGCAGCAGCGCCACCAGCTCTGCGGCGGCCGCAAGCAGCTTCGACATCGCCAAGATCGACGCCATCAAAGACCAGTTCCCCGCCGGGTACACCGTCGAGGTCCAGCCCAAGACCACGGTGACCCAGGAGATGCTCGATCAGATGAAGGGCATCTTCGACAAGGCCACCTTCACTCCGCAGGAATGCGCCGACAAGATGCTGGGCGCCTTCCCGCAGGTGACCGGCACGACCATGCAGGGTGTCACCGGCGCCAAGGGCAACGGCGACCCGATGTCCAAGACGATGATCATCGCCGCGGCCATGGAGACGTCCAACCCGATCCCCGCGGACAGCACCGGCGGAGCATGCGACAAGTTCACCCTGTCGATCGCCGGCATGGCCGAGGGCACCGGCGAGAAGATCGACGCGCCTGCCATCGATGGCGTGAAGACGACGGGTACCTCAACGAGCATCAAGATCAGTGCGCCCGGCATGGAGAAGGAAATGGCGCAGATCGCCTACTCCGCGCAGCTCGACGACCACCACGCCGTTTCGGTGTCGGGCATGGGTGAGGTCGATCGCAACGAGCTGTCCGACGTCTTTGTGAAAGCCGTCAACGCCGTCAAGGGATAGGCCGTACCGGGATGCCCGCCCCGGCAGCAAGGGGCGGGTATCCGGGCCCTCCCCAGTACGCGCCGGGCGGGTAATAGCCGTAGCCGTACCAGGCGGAGCTGGGCACGCCCTCACATTTGGAGGTGTTTCCGGCGGACGCGCAGACGGTCGCCTGGGCGGTGCCCGCAGCGGGGCTGGGCAAGATCAATGGCGCTGAAGCCAGAGCTCCGACAATGAGTGCCGAGCAGAGAGTTCGCGCCACATTTCGTGGTCGCTTCATATCTCCAGGGTAGACCTGGTCACGCACTCTGATCGCGGCGTAGACGTGCCCCCCGATTCGTCCAGGTCCTTACCCGCATGCCCGTAGATCCAGAAGATGACCCAGCTGACGACATGCAGCAAGATCCGCTGTTCAGGATCCTGCGCGTCCACCCCATAGATGTTGGTGACCGCCGAGGTACCGGAGCCACGCTCATACAGCTCGCCGGTCATCCGCCAATGGGTACCGAGCCCACAGCGCTTGGGCGCAAAAGAGTCAACCGAGATAAATTCGCCCGCAACGACTTCTACGACCTCGCATTCCAGCGTCCCCGCGTATCCCGTCCCCACCGCCGGCATCGACCCGGTGACAAACTTCGCGCCAAGCTCTGGGCGGAACCCCTGCACGCTCACTGGCCATTGACTGGAGTCGATGATCGCCTCCCACACCTGTGAGCGCGGATGCTCGAACTCCCATATAGCGCGTACCACCTACTCCCCTTCCCCGGACAGCCCGAAAGCCGCCTGCACGTCACCATGGGCTAGCAACCGCAACCAAGTTCCCGTACTAGTAGTACCACTATTTTGCTGTACATCGGGTAGGACACGGCACAGCTATCGAGATCGCGGGCCATCGATCCGCAGTGATATTTGATAGCCGCCATACAAAGCCCATATCAATGATCGAGAACCGAAACTTGAAGGGCTCACCGGTAACGAGATGTCGATCAGCCCGCAGTTTTCGGAACGGCTGTACACAATTTTCCCACAGTTCAACCAAGCAGGATTAGCAAATAAATGTGAGAGCATGTTGCGGTGGCGGAGGACCCGTCCGTAGCGCAAGCACGGACACTGCTGATCTCGCACTATGAGCATGTCGACGAAGTAGCGCAGTCGATGGCCGAGGCCGAACACCTGATCCGACATACCCCGCGTCACGGGTCCCCACATCGTCACCACCGACTGCGTGTGGCCGCCATGCGCAAGGACATCTACGAAGCGCAACGGCTCATCAAGCAACTGCACCAACGGTTTCCGGCCATACGCGATACAGCGTGGCCCCCGGCGCCTCCTGGGTAGCCTCTGAGTCAGCCGCTGCGAGCCAGGCGCGTCGCCATCGGCGCACGGGTAATCCACTGTTCGACCAAGCGCAACGGAATCGACACGCGCCGACCTCCCTCGGCCGGCTCCACCTCGACGTATTCCACGGGTGCCCGACGCACGACCCGAACGACAAAGGTGGTCCGGCGACGGCCGGGCAAGATCCGCACAAAAGTGGTTCCAGGAACAACAGCCATCGCCAACTCCTCACCGAAGCAACAACCGAGGACGCTGGCCTACCCTCAATACGTTCAGTTCAAACCCGAATAGGAGCCGCATACGGGCCCGCAGGCCCGGTGCGCGGCTGGATAACGTACGTCGTGCCCACGACCATGGGCCCACCCGGAAATCGATCTGGATCATTCGTCGAAACTCGTTGCGCTCCGGGTGCATCAGGGTTATTTTTTGATTGGTTGAGTTCACAGCCGTGCAGGGTGGTCAGCACCCGGTGCAGCGCAGAACTCCTTGCCTGCCCGGGGCGGTCCTTCCTGAAGTCAGCAGAAGTCCAAGGACTGATCGGGAGTCAACAAAATGTCTACGTATGCGATGCCCCACGTGAGCCCATCGTCAGCGGTGATGCAGCACCACAGCTCGACAGCTCGATTCGCAAGTACCACACACCACAGCGGTGCGGTAGTAGTGGAGGCCCACGGCGAACTCGACGCGACCAACGCCGACTGCTACGTCAATTACACACTGCGCCATGTGAATGAGGACCGTCCACTGGTGCTGGACCTCAGCTCCCTCGACTTCTGCGGAACCGAAGGCTTCCTCGCCGTGCTCAAGATTCGCTGCTACTGCAAGCACCATGGCGTCGAATGGTCACTGGTGTCCGGTGAGGCCGTGGACCGGCTGCTCGAAATTGGCGACGCTGACTGCGGGCTTCCGACCGCAGGCTCCCTGACCGAGGCACTCCAGTCCGGCCCGCTGGCGGCACACGCCGTCTAGCCGGGCCACGGCTACCTGGCCGGTAAGACCAAAGCGCCCTAGCCAATAGATATCTCAGGAGGGGGCAATTTGATCGAGAGCTATCCCGGCTCGTCTACACCCACGGTGATCGACCGGTTGCCGCAGTCGAGCGTTAGGGACTGCATGATCGCCCCCGGAAGCACCTCGAACGCAACGGTATACGTTTCGTGGTCCTCGGCGAGAACATCGGCGGGGTTGCTCAGTAGGTGATCGATCGTCCGCAGCGGTACTACCGTGCCCTGCGAGGTCGATAGCGATTGCTCGGCCACGGTGAAGGCAGCCGAAGGCTCAGGTCCGTTGTTGGTGACCAAGATTGAGAACACTGCCCAGTATCCCGTCGGTCGCGGCAGCGATCCGCGCGACGTGAGCAGCGGCACCATATTGCCGAGGCGCTCCAACGACTGCACCTGGCAGACGAGCGG
This sequence comes from Mycobacterium sp. NGS15, assembly GCF_059813245.1. Classification (NCBI taxonomy): domain Bacteria; kingdom Bacillati; phylum Actinomycetota; class Actinomycetes; order Mycobacteriales; family Mycobacteriaceae; genus Mycobacterium; species Mycobacterium sp. NGS15. Next base: position 16,582 of record NZ_JCALEF010000008.1, read on the forward strand.
ACCGTCGCTCACCGCGGTACCCATCGGCGGCAGCGCCGCGGGAGCCGAGCACGAGACGCCAGCGATCCCGAGAATGCCGAGACGGACTGCGTTCCTCACCGAATCCCCTCATGAATCTGCATAGTGCGCCGGACTTATCCCTAGGCAACATAACGGCATCCTGCAGGATCGTCACCCATCGTCCGGCTAGATAACGATCGCTTGGAGGACGCAGCTGAGTCGGCACGGTCGCACAGGGATTACATTGGCCAGTTCTGTCCCGAGCGAGTCTGGGAGATGCTTTTTGAGTCTCCAGTCATGAGCCACGAGGCGGAGCTCTTAAACGGGAGTTAGAAGGAAGCTGTTGCCGTCCTGGCGCAGTACGAAACCGCGGGGTTCAGGCTGACTGTTGTCCCTACACGCGGTGAAATCAGATCCGACCGCACACAACTCTCCACGAAACTCGATCTTGTGTCCTTGCGACAAGACCGGGCCATGAGGGTCACCGCGGAAAATCTGGGCTGGCTGAAAGAACGCAGGACCACCCGGCGCGTCGCCAGTGCCAACCCGCTGTCCGCATGGTTTGGATTGTGGGTTCTCGGTGTCCACATATCCCGGCAACTCCTTGCCGTAGCAATAGATAAACCGGCCCTGCCCATGTCACACGTGTATCCGAATGGGGTTGAGAATCGCACCGCCTTATCCGTTGAGCGCGAAAGCGGGAGGGGATATTCGGCCGGATTGGCCGAAACGAAACCCGATACGTCGGGGAAACCGGGCGGTTCGGCGTAGGCCACAGCGGCTGGCGCCAGAACAAAACCGGCCGCCGCAGTGACCATGGTGAGGTGTCTGATTCGCCTCACGACGGTCATATCGGTGTACTCCTGGGTTTTGTTAGGACGGGCCGATGTTCACGGTGTACAAGATGGTGCGGTACGCACGGGTTGGGTCGGTGACCCATTCACTGGCTAGGAAAGTCAGCGTCGAACCGTTCCCGTTGGGGACCACCGAGATGACTTCTGGGCCGTAAGGCTGCAGGAGCTGGTTAGTGGCATTGGACAGGAATGGATCGTCCGGCAACGGATTCTGATTGCTATCAAGCCTCGAGCGCCTTCATTGAGTAGTCAGGAAGTAGCGCAGACATCGTGGAGTCTTAATGCTCCTAGGCTCGCGCTGGCGGTGGGTCGGCTTCTCGTTGAGATCGGCTACATGTAGGCCCGCATCCGGATAGCGCCGAAACCTGTAATAGGTTACGGCAGAACAGAAGTCAAAGCATCCGCAGGCGCATCCTAAAAGTTCTCATCCTTCAGGTACACCAAGTCGACGCATGAGATCATGAACGTCGAAGTCAGGAGCGCGCCGAGTAAACGAGAATGTGCCCTGCGTGCCCGACTCGACATGAGTCGAAGGGGTTTTTGCCTCCGCGCCGAGCAGTAATGGCAGCGCTTGCTCGCCTATTGACCCCGCCAACGCGCAGCCTTCCGCAGCACAGGCGGCAAAGTCGAGGTCTGACAAGTCGGCTGCGCGATGAAGAAGTGACGCCACCAGTGAACATTCGCGCCAGTCGATACCACTTTGCCGGACGATACTCACCGCGAACGCGGAAGTTATGAGCGTTCGACGCGACTTAGTCCGAACGACATCGCTGGCAGCAACTTCCGCCCATGACAACAAACTCCAAGCATCGTCTTCGCTCATTTGCGTCGCAGCGGCAACCCAGTCTTGGGGATGCTCCTCCAGCGACTGCTCGATACGCGCGAACCAATCACCCTCGGGCATCGAAGAACCGATCGGAGGGATTCCCTTGAGAACCATCAAGACGCTCATGCCGGAGGAACCAGGTAGTCGCCGACTTTTGTATAGCCGGCTTTCGTGAGCATATCGAGTTCCCGCGCGTAGACGGTTGGCTGCCCAGCAAACCGTCCGCTTGTTTGAATCATATTGCCCTCCAATGGACTGGCCAACAAAATCTTACGCCCCTGTTCAGCTGCGCCCCGAATGAACTCATCGTTGAGTTCCAGCGACCAGCTGTCCGTCTTGAGGACAACAAGGCCGTCCTTGCCTATAGATCCCGCTGTATCGGCAAGTCGCCCAAGCACAACTACGTCACCTTGCTTGCCAAGAAGTTCACGCGCTTCTTGCGCGACGCTGCTCGGCACTTGCGAGGCTGGTGCCGACCAAACAGGAACGGTTGGGTGATTCGGCCCGGCGCCCTCGACGCTTGGTCTTGCAGCTCCGGGTAGTGCTTTGGTTTCGACGGAGGCCACATCGCGTAGTGCACCGCGTTCTATGGCGGCGCCTTCGCCGCCCACGGGCAGGGTTGCGGCCGCAAGCGGGATTTCGATCATCTTGTCGCCGATGAAGTTTCCGGGTTCCTCGTAGAGACGTTTACCGTCCTCAATGAAGCCGCCGCCAACGGCGTCTGGAAGCCCTTTAACTGTGTTGATACCGAGGTCTTTCCAGGATTCGGCGACACCGGGCGCCCCCGGGCCGCCTTGCCCAGTGAGGTTTTTGCCGAGTTGCCCTAGCCTGTTGACGTCGTCAGAGGCACGATCATTCGCGCGACCCATCACATCGTTGAACTTGTCGCCAAGCGGTCTGTCCAATGGCACCGCGCCGGGTGTGCGCATCGGCTCGGCGTCGGGCATGAATCGTGGAGTCTGCGCTTGTTTAACGGCGTCGTTGATCCGCTGATCGATCTGGTCGGCAGGCACATGCTGGTTCACCAGATTCCGGCGAGTAATAGCCCTAAACGCATCCACTTGATCGGGCTGCAATGTCGGCGCCAGCTGCTGCGGCGGCGTCTGGGTCTCACGCACCCCGGGGAGTGATGACAGGCTGCCCGCAGACGGTGACGGTGGCGTGGGTTTGGGGACATCCACGGCAGTTGCAGTGCCCGAGAGTGCGTCGCTCGCACCACTGCTATCGGGCATTCCGGATGTGCCGAGACTTGACGCGGTGTTGACGACACCCGACACCTGGGATACACCGCCAGCGACCTGGCCGGTCAGATCGGCGACCTGGCCTCCGGCTTGAGTGAGCTGCTGCACCTGTTTGGCCTGAGGCTCGAGTTGTGGGTTCGCGTCAGCGGCCAGCAGGGCACCCTGCCCGGCGTTATTGAGCCAGGTCGAGGCAATCGACGCACCGGAGCCCACGGCGTCGGCCGTATCGCTGATGCCCCCAGATATGCCCTGCACCAACGCAACAGCGTCCATCGGGTTCACCGCACCGGACTGCACCGACGAGGCGATCGAGGCACCCGCTTGGGCGGCTGAACCGAAGTTTTGTGCTGCCGATCCCGCCGATTGCCCCAGATTCACACTGTCGGAAACCGTGTTGGCGATATCGCCCGGCAACGATTGGCCCAGCTGTGCCCCATCTTGTGCGAGCGCCTGAGTGTCCGGCCCCTGCTGCTGTTGGCCTTGTTCAGGCTGCTGCTGATCGTCTTGTTTACGGCGCCGCGTAGACGCTGCGCCGAGTAATAGGGCGCTGGTGTCGTTGTCTCCGGACTGCTTATCGCGATCCTGCTGATCGTCTTTTTTCTTGTCCTTGGACGGAGCCTTAGGGAGCTTCTGGTTGCCGTTCTGCTTCTGCTGCCCCTGCTGCTGCAACTGTTTGGTCAGATCATCGATGCGCTGCCGGTCCTGGGTGCCCTGCTGCTGTTGGTCCTGCAACTGACGGGTCAACTCATCAAGACGCTGCTGATCAGACTGATTCGGCGACTGCTGATCCGGCTGCTGCCCGGTGTTGTTCTGCGGCGGCTGGTTTTGAGGTGGCTGCTGGCTGCTGTTGTTTTGTGACGGCAGCTGCTGGGGCTGTTGAGCACCCTGGTTACCGCTCTGGCCGCCCTGGTTGGCTTGCCCACCTTGCGATCCCGCATTGGAGCCGGGATTGGTTTGTCCGCCTTGCGATCCTGGGTTGAAATCCGGGTTCGGCTTGCCCGGCCCCTGCGTGTACGGGGTGGGGTTCTGATAGTCAGGGGGTTGGGTGCCGTGTGCGGGCTGATCCCAGCCTTGCTGAGGACCCTGCTGCCCACTAGACCCGTTAGCGCCGTTGTTGCTGACCGAGGGTGCCTGCGTGTTGTAGATCGATACCGAGCCGTTCTGATCCATCGGCGGCTGATTAACACCGCCCTGATAGTCCGGCATCTGCGGCCCACCCTGACTGGGCGGCTGAAACATCTGCCCACCCCCAGGCGGACCGTCACTGCCGCCCGGACCACCACAATCCGGCGGGCACGCCGCATGGGCCTGCGGAACGGTGGCCGGAGTGAACCACCCCAAACCCAGACCACTGGCCGAAAACATCAGCACCGCAACCACACCCGCGACAGCACCAGCCTTCTGCGAAGCATCCGTAGCCCAGTCGTAGAGACCGGCCAGGCCTTTCCACCACCCCAAATTCGAGCCGATCGCCCACAGCAACACAAAGGCAATAGCACCCACCGCAGGAAGCACATCCGGTCCGGTAATCCACACATACAACCGCGGAGTGACCCCCGCAGTCAGCAGCACCAACCCCAAACCACCAGCGATCAAGGCCGCCACCAAACCGGGATGCCACAAACTCTCTGATCCTCCACCGCTGCCTGACATGCGGTCACGCTCCAAGAGCACTCCGGCACCGGTTAATGCTTCTTTGGCTAGACCAGTCAGGTACTTGCCGCCGGTGAACAGCGCGGCCCCAGCGAACACCGCGACGAGCATCTGGCCAACCCCGAGCAATAGCGTCCACTGGCTCTCACCGCTGAGGTGCTGCCACCAGCTGGAGTATCCGCCGCGGAACACCCACCACATACCCAGCGCCCCTGCGATGACCGCCCCCGACGCGGCCACCGCTTGCACCGGCTCAGGCACCCTCGCCTTGACGACCGCGAACCCGGCATCGTTCACCGGCTTGGCCCCCCACATCGCGAGCTTCACACCCCCGCCGAGAGCCGTCATGCCCAACAGCAACAACCCGGCCCAACCAATCAGCTCCCCAGCGCCGTCGCCACCGCGGTACAGACTGTGCAACGCGGCCACGGCGCCAACCACCAAAATGCAGCCAGCAGCGAAAGCTGCAATACGTCGGTTGCTCTCGCTGCCTGCATCAGACCGCGATTCAACGTCGCGTGCAGAAAACCGCTCGGCGGTGACCGGTTGTGTGACTAGACCGTGGTCGTCTAAGCCCACTGTTAGGTATTCTGCCGGTAATTCGCGCCTGGCCACCATCGCCCCCGTCAAGTTCAAGCAAAGAATGTGAAGATAACGGTACAGGCCCAAGCCGACAATCGTCCACCAGAAGAGCAAACTTTCCGATGAGCCATGATGGGCCGCTCGTCTAACCCCATCGCCACTCGCGCGCCAACGATGAGTCACTTTCTCCGAGACTTCTCGTCAAGATTGGCTACACCACCGTTCTAGGCGTTCACAACAGTTCCAGCGAGTGGTGGATCACTCGCTGGAACTGTTTAGCTACTTCCGTTCCCTAGGCCTTAGGCAGAAGAGATTCAGCGATTCGCTCGCCCCCAGGCGCCTTGTTCGCCGTAGTGGTCGACATACTGCGACCGGATTTCTTCGATCCCTCGCCTAGCGGGTCGGTCGACGGGACGAAGCCGGCTCCGCGTTCCACCTTCCCGATTTCATACGGCCCAGCGCGCACCAGACCGCGAGCCGTGTCGAAAGCCTCGATTTGGATGACCCCAAGGGGACATCGGGATTGGCTTGCTTGATCAGCAAGGCCGTCGATGAGAACTTCGTTGCGGGCGTTGTTCATAGCTCTCCTTTCACGGCGCGGCTTATCGTTCGGCTATCCGCCGCGACCAGAGAAACGACATTTCACAGCCACCAGCAACGTGTCATATGGTCTTGAACATGCAGAATGCGGGTCCAGCAAGATCATCCTGGCAATGGTGGGCCCGGGGGCTCGTCGGTTCCCTCCAGCGGCGGGCAGTCGGCCATGCCCTGCAACAATTCGTCTCGATGACTGTCCTCCTCGCCGCCATAGACGTGGCGACCTGGGAGGACAACGCATACACCTACGCGTTCCAGGGCGCACTAGTCGCGCTCATCGCATACCCGGCCGGCCTGCTTATGAGCCGTGTCCAGAGTGAACGCCTTATCGAACATCGGTGGGCGCTGTGGGGCGTGCCGACCAGCTCGTACGGCGAGGCGCTGCGCGCGTCCTACGTCGGCGCCGTACCCACCGATCCGCAGGTGCGATCGTCTGCCGTGCGGTTCACACAGATACGCCAACGGCGAGCGTTGAGCCCGCTCACGATCTGGCTGGTTGCCGCCGGGTTCGCCGCGACAGCAGGCCTCGTGCGGTACACACTCCCCGGCGAGCACCCCTCCGCACCGTGGTTCGGATGCGTCGCGCTGCTCGCCGCGCTCGCGGTATCCGCATCGCTCCGAACCGGGATGCTGCGTCGGCGGCTCGCGCTGCTGGCTGGTGAATGCAAAACTCCGCCTCCAGAAGGAGACGGAGTTCAAGGCGCAAAACCTGCTGTGCTCCCCCGCTTGGACTCGAACCAAGAACCGTCCGATTAACAGTCGGAAGCTCTGCCAATTGAGCTACAGGGGACTACCCGGCTCGCCTCGGTTTGTAGCGCGAACCGAGGCATGACTTTAGCCTACGGGTAGGGGTGAAAGCCAAACCGGCCGCCAGGCCGTATCGCCCGCCTACGAGCGACAACAACAGAGTGCACAGGGTGTTGTCGCTCATAGTCGGGCACCAGGAAGCGTCCTGGCTCAGCCGTTCACAGGTGCGTCAGGCAGGATAGGGAGAACTTCTTAGTTGGTGGAGGGTTCGTGATTCGGGTTTTGTTGGTGCTGGCCGCTGGCTACGTGCTGGGTGCGAAGGCTGGTCGTCGCCGATACGAGCAGATCGTCAACGGGTATCAGGCCGTCACCGGCAGCCCCGCGACCAAGAAGCTGATCGAGATCAGCCGTCGTCGCCTGGCCAACTCACTGTCTCCCGACCCGCACATGGTGGAGCTCACACCGATCGACGAGACCACCATGATCTTGGAGCCGGAGCCTCAGCTCGACAACAAGTAGCGCCGCTACGCCGACAGATCGTCCCCGCTGACCTGCTCCACCAGGCTGCGCCGATACGCCTCCAGCGCCACCAGATCGCCGAACAGCGCGTGGTATTCGTCCGCGTGGTCCACCGGCGACATCCGCTGCAGCTTCGACTTGACCTCGGCCACCTGCCGTCCCACCCACACCTCTTGCAGCTTGGCCAGCACCGAGCCGATGTACCGCGGCAGCCGCTCTTCGTTGTCCACCTGGATGGCCTCGGCGGTCAGGGCATTGATCAGCATCACCTGGTTCTGCGACGACGCACTCTGGCGCACCTTGTCGATCCACTCTGCGCCGACGATCCCTGCCCCAGTGCCACCTGCCGTCTCGATGGCGGTGCGCACCGCCACATATCCGGGGTGGGTGAAGCTCTCGGCAGTCAGCGAGTCGAACACCGGTCCGGCGAAGGCCGGGAACTGCAGCGCCGCCTTGAGAGCTTCACGCTGCGGCCACAACGTCGGGTCCTTGGCGTCGGGCATGGCGGCTTTGGGTGCCGCGGCAGGTTCGGAACCGCGGGGACGACGGTCGGGCGAGACCGAACCGCCCTTCGCCGCCTTACCGGCCTCCTCACGCACCCGCGCGAGCACCTGGGCCACGTCATCCCACCCGACCCATCCGGCCAGCTGCCGGGCGTACTCGTCGCGCAGCGTCGGGTCCTTGATCTTGGCGACCATCGGCACACACCGTCGCAGCGCGTCCACGCGGCCCTCGGCGATCTCCAGATCCGAATCGGCCAGCGCCGTCCGGATCGCGAAGGCGAACAGCGGAGTGCGGCGCGCAACCAGATCACGCAACGCCCCCTCCCCTGACTTGAGCCGCAGGTCGCACGGGTCCATTCCGTCCGGCGCCACCGCGACATACGACTGGCCAGCCAGGTTCTGCTCTCCCTCAAAGGCTTTCAGCGCGGCGGCCTGACCGGCGGCATCCCCGTCGAACACGTAGATGAGCTCGCCGCGGAAGTATGAGTCGTCCATCATCAGACGCCGCAGCATCGAGAGGTGCTCGTCCCCGAAGGCGGTACCGCAGGACGCCACGGCGGTGGTCACCCCGGCCAGATGCATCGCCATCACGTCGGTGTAGCCCTCGACGACGACGGCCTGATGCCCCTTGGCGATATCGCGTTTGGCCAAATCCAGACCGAACAGCACCGAGGATTTCTTGTACAGCATGGTTTCCGGCGTGTTGACGTACTTGCCCGGCATGGTGTCGTCCTCGAAGATCTTGCGCGCCCCGAAGCCGATCGTCTCGCCGCTGCTGGCACGAATCGGCCACAACAGCCGCCGGTGGAACCGGTCCATCGGGCCGCGGCGGCCCTCACGGGACAGCCCCGCGGCCTCCAGCTCCTTGAACTCGAAACCCTTGCGCATCAAGTGCTTTGTCAGGGTGTCCCACCCCGAGGGCGCGTATCCGCAGCCGTATTGCTTGGCGGCGGCGCCATCGAAATTGCGCTCGGTCAGATATTGGCGTGCCGGCGCAGCCTCGGGCGAATCCAATGCGGCGGCATAGAACTCCTGCGCAGCGGCGTTGGCGGCGACGAGCCGCGCCCTGGTGCCACGGTCACGCTGCGCGGCCGTACCGCCACCCTCGTAGTTGATGGTGTAGTTGATGCGGTCGGCCAGCCGCTCGACGGCCTCCACGAAGCTGATGTGCTCGATCTTCTGGATGAAGGTGTAAGCGTCGCCGCCCTCACCGCAGCCAAAGCAGTGGAACTGGCCATGATTGGGCCGCACATGAAAGGACGGCGACTTCTCGTCGTGGAAGGGGCACAGCCCCTTGAGCGAGTCGGCCCCCGCGCGCTTGAGCTGGACGTAGTCGCCGACGATGTCCTCGATCCGGGTGCGTTCACGGATCGCCGCGATATCGCGATCAGGGATGCGTCCGGCCACCGAGCCAGCTTAGCCAACCGCGCGATCAGGCCCAGCTGGCTTGCACGCCCAGGCTGTCGCGGTCCACCCGCTCGAGCCGGCTTTCCGTGTACGAGGCGATCTGATCCACCACCACCCGGGTGCGCGCCGCGTCGTCCGCGGCGGCTTCGAACGCGGGTAAAAACACCGGATCCAGCGTGGCCGGAGCCCCCGCCGCCAGCCACTGCGCCACCCGATGGATGCGTTCACGCTGACGGGCCTGTACCGCGATATGCCGCGGATCGGACATGATGAATTGCAGCGCAAGCATTTTCAGCACCGCTACCTCGGCGGCAACCACTTCCGGCACGGTCAGCTGGGCCTCGAATCGAACCAGCGCCCCATCCCCGTCGACCGCACGGGTGGCCCCGATCGCGGCCGAGGCGAACCGGCCCACCAGTTCACTGGTCAGCCGCTTGAGGTTCGCCGACGCGCTCAAGGTGCCGTCATACGGACCGATCGCCGCGACCACCGGCAGCGTGGCCAAGCGCGCGGCGGCCTCCTCCAATGCCCCCTGCTCCAGCCCACCGAAGGACTTCACCCCCAGCTCCGCGAGCACCTGCGCCTCCCCCGGCGAGGCCAGCACCCGCAGATCGATGCGGCCGGAGATCACGCCGTCCTCGACGTCGTGCACCGAGTAGGCGACGTCATCGGACCAGTCCATGATCTGCGCTTCCAGGCAGCGCTGCCTGGGCGGCGCCTCGGCGCGCACCCACTCCAGGGCCGTCGCATCCTCGACGTAGGCGCCGAACTTTCCGCCGCCCACGGGACGCAGCCACGGATACTTCGTCGCCGCATCCAAGGACGCCCGCGTGAGATTGAGCCCCGCACTGTTGCCGTCCGCATCAACGACTTTGGGCTCCAGCCGGGTGAGGATGCGCAGATTCTGGGCATTGCCCTCGAACCCGCCGCAGTCGACCGCCACCTCGTCGAGGGCGCGTTCACCGTTGTGCCCATACGGCGGATGGCCGATGTCATGCGCCAGTCCGGCCAGGTCCACCAGGTCCGGGTCGGCACCCAACCCGGTCGCGATACCGCGGCCGATCTGCGCCACCTCCACCGAGTGCGTCAGCCGCGTGCGCGGCGTGTCACCCTCGCGTGGACCCACCACCTGTGTCTTATCCGCCAGACGCCGGAATGCGGCGCTGTGCAGGACGCGGGCCCGGTCGCGCGCGAAGTCCGTCCGGTAGTCCTGGGACTGCACGGCCGGAATCGCTGGGGTTCCCAGGAGGGCCGCCGTCTTCGGCGTCTCGGTGACGACGCGTTCACGGTCGACATCGGTGTAGGCGTCCTTATAGGCATCCCTATGGGCATCCCTGTAGTCATCCGTACGCATCGTGGGCACCAGTCTGCCAGGACGGGTCCAAGCGCCTCGCGAGGCATTAGATTGGCGACCATGCGTCTGCTGCGTGCCCTCGGAGGCCTGCTGGGAGTCATGATCGCGGTGCTCACGGTGTTTGCCCCGGCCCTGCTGCTGGCACCGGTGGCGAGCGCCGACCCGCCCTTCCGCATACCGAGCTATGTCACCGATCGGGCCGGGGCACTCAAGAACCCGACGAAGGTGCGCGCCGCCATCGACCAGCTCTACGACAAGCAGCATGTGCGGCTCTGGGTGGTGTACGTCAACGATTTCGACGGCGCCGATCCCGTGACATGGGCGGACAAGACCCTGAAGGCAAGCGGATTGGGCGATCGCGATGCCCTGCTGGCCGTGGCGACCCAGGAGCGCAGCTATGCCTTCCAAGTCGCCTCAGAGGTCAAGAACGTCAGCGACTCCGAGATCGAGGACCTGCGTACCAACACGATCGAACCCGCGCTGCGCTCATCGAATTGGGATGGCGCCGCCATCAACACCGCCAACGGCCTGGAATCGGCCGCCGCGTCGTCCACCTCGATTCCCTGGAAGCCGATCCTGGTCGCATTAGCCTTCGGCGCCGTCGTGGTCGGCGCCTTCATGCTGTACTCCTGGCTACGCAATCGATCCCGTCGCCGCGCGGAGATCGAGGCCGCCAAGGGTATCGACCCGACCAACGCCGAGGCCCTCGCCGCGCAATCGGTCGATGCACTCGACGGACTGTCGAAATCGCTTGTGGTGAATGTCGACAACGCGGTCCGCACCAGCGAGGCCGAGCTCACGCTGGCCGTCGAGGAATTCGGCACCGAACAGACCGCACCCTTCCAGCAGGCCGTCGATTCCGCGAAAAGGGCCCTGGCCCAGGCATTCTCCGTACGCAAACAGCTCGACGACGCGGTCCCGGAGACGCCGATGGAACAGCGCCGTCTGCTGATCGATGTCATCACGACGGCCGCACGCGCCGACCGCACCCTCGATGACCAGTCCAGTGCCTTTGACGCGTTGCGGAACCTGGTGATCAACGCGCCCACGAAGTTGGACACCCTGACCCAACACGTGGTCGCAACGACCGCCCGGGTGCCGGAGTCGCAGCGGGTTCTCGAGCAACTGCGCACCCAGTTCGATGCCGCCGCGCTGGCCTCGATTGCCGACAACATCACCGAAGCCACCGAACGTGTCACATTCGCCGACTCCCGGATTACCCACGGTCGAGAACTGGCGGCCCGCCCCATGGAGGGCCAGCAGATGAACCTCGTCGACGCCGTACGCGGCGCCGAATCGGCACTGGCCCAGGCCACTGCGCTCCTGGACGCAGTGGACAACGCCGCCAACAACATCCGGCGTGCCACCGATGCGCTGCCCGCGGCAATCGCGGACACCAAGTCGGGTATCGCCCAGGCCGAAGAACTCCAGCGGCAGGGCTCGGTGCCACGTGCCGACGAGCTGACGAAGGCCCACAACACCGCCGTCGCCGCCGTCGCCGATGCCGAACGCGTTGGATCCACCGATCCACTGACCGCCTTCACACACCTCGCCACGGCCGATGCCGAACTCGACAAGCTGCTGGCTGCCGTGCGGGAGGAGAAAGACGCCGCCGAACGCCGCGCCCGCGCGCTGGATCAGGCGATCACCAGCGCCCGCCAGAAGGTGAATGCGGTCAGCCAGTACATCGGCCTGCACCGTGGGGCCGTCGGCGCCGCCGCGCGGGGGTACCTCGCGGAAGCCGAGAGCAGCATCGCGACGGCCGAGACCGCCCGCCAGTCGGATCCGTCGAACGCCATTCTGTGGGCCAACCGGGCGACCGAACTGGCGACGCGCGCCGAAGGCGGTGCGGTACAAGAGGTGCGCGCGGCCCAGTCCTACTACAGCAACGGGTACGGCAACTACGGCGGTTCCGCCGGATACTCCGTCGCGGGCGATGTGGCCGGCAATGTCGCGGGTGCCGTGATCGGCGGCATCCTGCGGGGCATGCTCAGCGGCGGATCAAGCCACCACAGCTCCTGGTCCGGCTCCGGGTCGTCGTCCTACGGCGGGTCGTCCCGATCGTCCGGGTCAAGCTTCCGGGGTGGCGGCGGCCGCTTCTAGCAGGGCCACCTCTGCCCGAAATTCACCTAATTGCTTGACGGCACGCCGCTGGCGATGTGCAATATATTGCATGCCAGTACCGCTCTCTGAGGGTGTCGTAGCACGATCCCTGCTCCGCGACGATGCCTACAAAGCCCTGCGTAAGGCCATCGTGGACGGCACCCTGGCCCCCGGCGAGCGGCTGCGGGACGACGAGCTGAGCCGCTGGCTGGGCGTGAGCCGAACACCGATCCGGGAGGCCCTCGCTCGTCTGGAGCAGGCCGGTTTGGTGCAGACCCAACCGGGCCGGCACACCATCGTCAGCCCCGTCGACGTCCGGGAGGCACGCGCGGCACAGTCCGTCGCCGCGGCGATGCACGAGCTTGCCGTCCGGGAGGCGATCACCAACATCTCCGCCGGCGACCTCGCCGCGATGCGGCACGCTAACGCGCGCTTCGCCGCCGCACTCGACGCGCACGATCCCGATGCCGCGCTGACCGCGGACGACGAGTTTCATGCCATCGCCGTCGAGGCCAGTGCCAACCCCTACATCGCCGCGGTGCTCGAGCAGGTCACCCCCGTGCTGCGCCGCCTCGAGCGCATCCGGTTCGCCAGCCGCGACGGGCGCCACTCCGTGGCCCTGCACGAGCAGATCATCGCCCGGTGCGAGGCCGGTGACGGCGAGGGCGCCGGTCATGCCGCGCGCACCAATTGGCACACCCTCATCGCCGCACCGGAAGGCGCCGAGCACAAAGAACGCGGCGCCGGCTGAACACCGCTGCCCCACAACTCCATTCCGATCGCTGCCATTCCGAACACTGCCAGGAGAGCGCCTTGTCGATCCACGATTTCCCCCGCTACCCGCTGACCTTCGGGCCCAGCCCCGTCCACCCGCTGAAACGGCTGAGCCGACACCTCGGCGGCGCTCAGATCTGGGCCAAGCGCGAGGACTGCAATTCCGGACTTGCCTTCGGCGGTAACAAGACACGCAAGCTCGAATACATCGTCCCGGACATATTGGCCAGCGGCGCCGACACCCTGGTATCCATCGGCGGCTACCAGTCCAATCACACCCGGCAGGTGGCCGCCGTGGCGGCGGTGCTCGGTATGCGGTGCCACCTGGTCCAGGAGCACTGGGTGGACTGGGACGACCCGGTCAACGACAAGGCCGGCAACATCCTGCTCTCGCGGATCATGGGAGCCCAGACTCAGCTGGACCCCGCGGGCTTCGATATCGGCATCCGCGGGTCGTGGGAGGACGCACTGGCCGCCGTCGAAAAAGGCGGCGGCAAGCCCTATCCCATCCCGGCAGGCGCCTCCGAACACAAGTACGGCGGCCTGGGTTTCGCCAATTGGGCATATGAACTGGCCGCACAAGAACAGCAGTTGGGCGTGTTCTTCGACACCATCGTCGTGTGCACCGTTACCGGGTCAACGCACGCCGGCATGATCGCGGGATTCGCTGCGCTCGCCGATGCCGGCGGCCCGCCGCGCCGAGTACTGGGTATCGACGCGTCGGCCACTCTCCCGAAGACCGTCGAACAAGTCACCCGCATCGCCCGGCACACCGCACGCCAAATTGGTCTCGAACGCGACCTGAGCGCCCATGAGATCACCGTGCTCGAGGGCTGGGCAGGCGAAAAGTATGGCGTGCCTGTCGATTCCACCATCGAGGCGATCGAGCTGTGCGGGCGCCTGGAGGCGATGATCACCGACCCGGTGTACGAGGGCAAATCGATGGCAGGCCTGATCGACCTAGTCACCGACGGGACCATCGAGCGGGGCTCGAACGTCCTGTACGCCCACCTGGGCGGCCAGCCCGCCCTGAACGCCTACAGCGGCGTCTTCACCGGCTAGTCGGCATACCCGTCGGCGACGTTCAGTGCCTCGTCGATGATCGACAGCCCGCGCCGCAGATCCTCCTCGCTGATGATCAGCGGCGGTGCCACGTGCGTGCGGTTGAAGTGCGTGAACGGCCACAGGCCGTCCTTCTTGCATGCCGCCGCGAAGGCGTTCATCGGTGCGGCCGCCTCACCACTGGCATTGAACGGCACCAGCGGCTCGCGAGTGTCCTTGTTACGCACCAGCTCCACGGCCCAGAACAGGCCGCGGCCACGGATCTCGCCGACGCTCGGATGCGTCTGCACCCAGCGCTCAAGCTCCGGACGCACCACGCGCTCGCCGAGGTCGCGCACCCGCTCCAGGATCTTCTCGTCCTCGAACACCTTGATGGTCTCGACACCGACCGCGCAGGCCAGCGGATGACCGGAGTAGGTCAGCCCACCCGGGTACGGACGATGGTCGAAGCTGGTGGCGATGGCATCGGAGATCACCACACCGCCCAGCGGGACGTAACCGGAGTTGATGCCCTTCGCGAAGGTGATGAGATCCGGGGTGACGTCAAAGGCGTTGATGGCGAACCATTCCCCGAATCGCCCGAAGCCGACCATCACCTCGTCGGCGATGAACACCAGGCCGTACCGGTCGCAGATCTCCCGCACCCCGGCCAGGTAGCCCGGCGGGGGCACCAGCACACCGTTGGTGCCGACCACCGACTCCAGAATGATCGCGGCGATGGTGGGCGGGCCCTCCAGGTTGATCACCTGCTCCAGATGCTCCAGCGCCCTTTGGGTTTCCTGCTCGGGCGAGGTGGAGTGGAAGACCGAACGGTAGGCGTACGGACCGAAGAAGCGGACCACCGAGTTGTCACCCGGGTCGTTGGCCCAGCGGCGCGGCTCACCCGTCAGCGACATCGAGGTGGTGGTACCGCCGTGGTAACTGCGGTACGCGGCAAGCACCTTGCGGCGACCGGTGTGGTGGCGGGCCATACGTACCGCGTGTTCCACGGCCTCGGTACCACCGTTGGTGAAGAACACCTTGTTCAACGTTCCCGGCGCACGCTCGGCGACCAGCCGGGCAAGCTCACCGCGCACATCGTTGGCGAAGGCGGGCGCAATGGTGGACAGCCGGCCGGCCTGACGCTGAATGGATTCGACCAGACGCGGATGCTGATGTCCCAGATTGAGATTCACCAGCTGCGAGGCGAAGTCCAGGTACTCCTTGCCGGTGTAGTCCCAGAACGTCGCACCCGAACCGCCGGCAACCGGCAGCGGGTCGATGGCCGCCTGCGCGGACCACGAGTGGAAAACGTGTCCACGGTCGTCGGCGCGGACCTGCGCCTCGGCCGCCGGCGCCTCGATGGGCGCGCTGGCGGGATCGATTCCGATGTGATTCTGGACGTCAGTCATTTCTGCTCCTCGGCTAGCAGCCCTTGAGAGATTTGGCGAGATGATCGGCCACGCCGCCGATCGGAATACGCTGCTGTGTCATCTCGTCGCGGTCGCGAACGGTGACGGAGTCGTCTTCGAGCGAGTCGAAATCGACTGTGACGCAGAACGGGGTGCCGATCTCGTCCTGTCGACGATACCTGCGACCGATGGCACCGGCGTCATCGAAGTCGACATTCCAGCTCTGGCGCAGCTCGGCGGCCAGTGCCTTGGCGCGCGGGCTCAGGTCGGCGTTACGCGACAGCGGCAGCACCGCGACCTTGACCGGGGCCAGGCGCGGATCCAGGCGCAGCACGGTGCGCGTGTCCACACCGCCCTTGGCATTGGGGGCCTCGTCCTCGTGATAAGCATCGACCAGGAACGCCATGAACGAGCGGGTGAGACCTGCCGCGGGCTCGATCACGTACGGCGTGTAGCGGCGGTCCTCGGCTTGGTCGTAGTACGACAGGTCCTCACCGGAATGCTTTGAATGCGTGGACAAGTCGAAGTCGGTGCGGTTCGCCACACCCTCCAGCTCGCCCCACGGATTGCCGCTGAAACCGAACTTGTACTCGATGTCGACGGTGCCGTCCGAATAGTGCGACAGCTTCTCCTTCGGGTGGTCATAGAGCCGCAGGTTCTCCGGGTCGATACCCAGGTCGATGTACCACTGCAGCCGGGTGTCGATCCAATACTTGTGCCACTCCGGCGCCGTGGACGGCTCGACGAAGAACTCCATCTCCATCTGCTCGAACTCGCGCGTGCGGAAGATGAAGTTGCCGGGGGTGATCTCGTTGCGAAAGCTCTTGCCGATCTGGCCGATGCCGAACGGAGGCTTCTGGCGCGAGGTGGTGACGACGTTCTTGAAGTTCACGAAGATGCCCTGGGCGGTCTCCGGGCGCAGGTAGTGCAGCCCCTCTTCGGTCTCGATCGGACCGAGGTGGGTCTTGAGCATCATGTTGAAGTCGCGCGGCTCGGTCCACTGGCCCTTGTTGCCGCAGTCGGGGCACACGACCTCGGTCATCGAGACCGACTCGGGGTCCGTGAGACCTTCTTTCGCACCCTTTTTTTCCAGGTACGCCTCCTGCAGATGATCCTGACGGTGGCGCTTGTGACAGTTCAGGCATTCGACCAGCGGGTCGTTGAAGACCTCGACGTGACCGGAGGCAACCCACACCTGCCGGGGCAGGATTACCGAGGAGTCCAGGCCCACCACGTCGTCGCGGCTGGTGACGACCGAGCGCCACCACTGCTTCTTGATGTTCTCCTTGAGCTCCACACCGAGCGGGCCGTAATCCCACGCCGACTTGGTACCGCCGTAGATCTCGCCGCACGGGTACACCAGTCCCCGGCGCTTGGCGAGGTTGACGACAGCGTCAATATTGTTCACCGGCTTCTTACCGGCGGCGTTCGGCTTGGCGGCCACGATCTGCTCAGGCTCCTCTTGCAAGACTGCAGTAATTGACCTGAACAGCCTAAGGGCCGCGCAAAGCGCCTTTTACCTCGGTGGCTTCTAGCAGCTACTTCAGATGGTCCAGCAGGATGCCGTCGGGGCCGAAGTACTCGTCGCGCCACTTCTCCAGCAGGGGGCCGTGGTCGATGTCGTCGGGATGGAAGCCGGAGCGCAGGTAGCACCGGATCTTGGCACCGAGCCCGGCGAACAGCGGCGTACGCGGCAGGGTGACCACACTGCGGAGGGTCGCCGCGGGATGACGCCACGCCCACGGATCGGTGAAGATCGAGGCCAGCAGTATCAGCGTCCGACTCAGGAAGAGGGCCAGCGTGACGGCCATCGCCCCGATCCGCATGCGCTCGGTACCCCCGACGTGGCGATACACATCGAAGGCGACGGACTTGTGCTCCATCTCCTCGATGGCATGCCAGTTGAGCATCGCGCGCACCTCGGGATCGGTGAGCTGCTGCTGTATCCACGGGACACTGAGCACCTGCTCCCCGAGGATTGCCGTGAGATGTTCCACCGCGGCGGTCACTGCGAGCGCGGACCGGGCCACCCGATCCGGTAGCCGCTCTCTGTTCTGCTTCATTCGCTTGACCAGTCGCGCGCCCACCCGGTCCATGAGCCCGGTGGCCCAGTAGCCGCGGTGAACCAGCTGCGTGTTGAGCTCGCGGTGCTGGATGCCGTGGGTCATCTCCTGCCCGATGAATCCGGCCACCTGCTTCCTCAGCACGGGATCGACGATCTGGCTGTCATAGCGCCGCACCGACTGGATGAAGAGCTCCTCCCCCGAGGGAAAGAAGCCGGACAACAGGGCGACCAGATGGCTCATCGCGATATCGCCCGCGACGAAGTGCCGCTGCGAAGGTGACGCCCCGTCAAAGGTGAACGTGATCCGGCGGGTGTTCACCGCACGGGTAGCAGCAGACGGGGGACGGTCGTGCGCGTTGTTCACGGGCATCGTTACCTCGGTGGTTCGATCGGCAGCGCCGGGCCGCCGTAGGGCGTCGGGATGGTGTACCTCCCGCGCGGTGTCGGATCGGTGGTGGCGCCCAGGTCTGCGCCGGGAGGCGGGCCAGCGGTGTCGTCGCCCGCGGGGCGCGGGGCGTTCTTGGCGCCGCGCACCAGAACAGCGGGATCGTCGTCGCGGCAGTAGGTGTAAAGCGACGGCTCCGGGTAGTCGGCCGAAGACGGCGGGCGCCGCGGCGTGCCGTAGTCGCAGACGTAACGCGGGTACAGGTCGGCGGTCACCCATAGCCCGTGCTCATGCATGGTGCTGATGAACGCCTCCAGTGCCGAACCGCGATAGTCGGGGAACAGCCCGTTCAGCGCCGGCACCCGCACATACGACAGCCGTGCATTGGTGGCCAGGTTGGCCAGCAGCTGCACCATGGTGTCGGAGTTATCGGCGAACAGGTTGTCTGCGGCCCCCAGCACCCGTGGCGATTGGTCGATAAGTTTCCGGTAGCCGCCGTCCATCCTGTTGACGCCCGCCAGGGTGCCGCGCAGATTGCGTGCGGTAGCTGCGATGCCGCCGTTGACGTCGATCGCCGCCGTCAGCACCGTCCGGCTGTCTTTTATCGCGCTGACCGTCTCGGGCAGCACCGAGTCAAGGGTGGCGAGCAGGAACACCCCACCGTCGACGATCGACGTAAGCTTCTGTGGCCCTTCGGAACTCAGGCTCAGTTCCTTCTTGATGCGGTCGATCTTGGCCGGATCCACCTGGGCGAGAACACCATCGGCATGGACCAGCAGCTGCGCCGGGGTGACCGGGATGGCGGTGCGATCCCGGGTGATCACGTCCCCGGCGGACAGGAACGGGCCCGCATCCGATCCCGACGAGAAATCCAGGTACTGCTCACCGGCCGGGGACAGCCCGGAGACCCGCACCGTGCTGGAGGCGGGAACCCGAACACCACCGTCCACGTTCACCGTCGCGTTCACTCCCGCGCCGGTGAAGCTCAGCGAGTCGACCGCTCCGATACGCACCCCATGCAGTGTCACGTCTTGATTGGGCAGCAGGCCACCGGATTCGGCGAGCTGGATGGTCACCGGGTAACTCGACGCCAGCGGCCGCACGTGCAGCACCCCGACAAGCAGATAGGTCACCGAGACCGTCAGCATCATCAGCAGCGACAGGCCGCTGACCCAGGCGCGGCTCATCGGGTGGCCTCCTGCGCGGCGGGCCCTTGACCCACCACGCGCTCCTGCAGTCGCCACAGCGTGTATTTGAAGGTTCCCACGAGCTTGGCCCAGTCGTACCGCTTCGGGCCGTGGAAGCCGGGATCTCCCCCGAAACCGGCATCCGGGATAGCACCCAGCACCAGGCGGTCGATGCCGGCGCTGCCGGATATGGCCGAGCCCGCGGTGATCTTGATGAACGGTGCGTACAGCCGGTTCAGCGCGAGCAGGCTGGTTTCGGGATCCAGCACCACGTCATTCCAGGACCGGGAGATGGCATTCGCGTCGGCGACGACGCTGCGCCCGCTGGTATCGGTGCCCGCGATGGACGGAAACTTGCTCAGCTCGCTGGCGGTATCGCCCAGCAGCAGAACCAGATTCGAGATCTGATCGGCATTGTCCCGCAGGGTCGCGGTGGCCGGGGCCGCCGCGTGCAGTACCTCGGCGAGTGTGTCACTCTTGCCGTCGAGCGCCTCGGCCAGCTGAGCCGTCTCGGTCATCGCGGCGTCCAGCTGTCCGGACCGCGCATTGAGCTTGCCCAGCAGCTCATTCGACTTTCCGATCATGCGCCCGAAGGCTTGCCCGTCCTGCCCGGCAGCCCTGCCCGTGCCGTTGACGACGTTGGTGAGGTTATGCACCGCACCGCCGTTCACGAGAATCGCCGCCGAGCTGAGCACCGATTCCACGGTCGCGGCCGCCCCGGTCCGGTCGATCGGGATGGTGTCGCCGTCGGCAAGCATGCCGCCGACGTATTGTTCCGGTGGCGCGATGGCCACGAACACATCACCGAGCGGTGTCGCGGTGCGCAATTGCGCCGTACTGCCGATCGGAAGCGTGACGTCATGCCGGATACGCAGGGTGGTCACGGCGCTGAAATCGCGGGCCGCCATGGATTCCACCTCGCCGATATCGGCGCCGGCGAGTTTCACCTTGGCGCGCTCGGGCAGATTCAGTGCATTCGCGAAGACCGCGGTCAGCCGGTAGCCCCCGGCGCCCAATCCCGGTGCCGGCAGTGGCAGGTCGGCCAGCCCCGTGGTGGAACACCCCGCACAGAGAAACACCACAGCCGTCAATGCCGATAGCCTGTGCCCCATCACTTCTGCCCCATCGCGGCGAGACCGTCGAGCATGTAGGTCAATCCGAAGTCGGGTCCGTAGTCCTGCAATGTCCCTGTGCTGCAGCCAAGCTGGCGCAGCCCCAGCAGATTGCAGATCTCCTTGGCCATCTGCCCGTCGAAGACCATGCGGTCGGCCAGAAAGTGCGCGCGGATGGCACCGTTGCGCTGGTCGATGGCGTTATACAAGTTGTCGGCCATCAGTGGCAGCACGTCAAAGAACTCGGCGAGCTCGCGCTGGCGGTCGTACACCGTCTGGATACTCTTGTTGCCGTTCGCAATACCGCGGGCAATAGCATCCCGGTGGGCCTGCAGGATGTTGCCCGTCTGCTCGATGACCTCGTTGAACTGCCGGCCGGTGCTCCCCGAACCGAAACTCTCGCGTGCCAGGATGTCGCTGAGCTGACGCACAGTGGAACCGAACTGCCGCAGACTCGTATCGTTGCGGGCCGCCGCGTCCAACAAGCCGCTGACATTCTTGACGATGGCGGTCATCTGTTCGCGGGTGTGTGCCCCACCATCGGCACCCAGACGCAATGCCCGGGACAGCTCGTCCAATGCCGTCTTGATCCGGTCGCCGTTCCCGGCCGCAACGCCGTCACCGGCATTGAGCACCGCGGCGATGGGGCCGCCGCCGGTGCTGTCACCGTGCAGGGAGCCCGACAGCTTGTCGAGCATGCCCAGCACGCGGTCGAATTCGACGGGTGTCTTGGTGCGGTTCAGGCCGATGGTGTCGTGGTCGCGCAGCGTCGCCCCGCCGCGATACGGCGGTGACAGCTCGATCTGGCGGTCGGTCAGAATCGACGTCGAGAGGGTGACGGCCTGGACATCGGCAGGGATCTTGACCTTCCTGTCGACGGTGAACTCCACCTCGGCGTATCCGCCTCTCGCGGTGATCTTAGAGACCTGCCCCACCGGCATACCGAGCACGGCGACCACATTTCCGGGATAAAGACCAGCAGCACTGTCGAATTGGGCCGTCACCGTGATGGCCCTACCGCCTCCCGTGACGGACCAGGCGGCGCCCACTGTCGTCGCGGTGATGACGAACAGCCCCAGGCCGACCAGGAGTAGTTGGCGAATCTTGGTCACTGGCAGTCCTTCACGTACTCGATCATCCCGAATTGCTTGGCGCGGCCACTGATCGCGCACATCCACGAGTCAATGAGGGCGCCCCCGGGCGGGTTGCCCTCGACCGCGTTGCCGAATCCGGTGGCGTTGGCGATCTCCCGGACGGTCACGGGCGCTATCTGGAGCAGGTTGCGCAACAAGGCATCCTGCTCGGCGAGCTTGCCGCTGAGCTCCTCCATGGTGTGGATGACACCGTCGAGTACCCGGTGGTCATCGACAACGATGCTGCGCAGCGAGTCCACGATGCTCTGCAGCGAGCGCATCATCGCGTGGAAAGCCGCCGAGCGCGCCACGAACTCCCCCACCAGTTCCTGCCCCTGGCGGATGAATGTCCCGATATCGGATTGCTGACGGCGCAGCATGCCGGTGACCTTCTCGGTATTGGCCAGCAATGTGCCGAGCTGATCGCGTCGCTGCGCGATGACCGAAGACAACGCACGTACGTTCTCCATGGCCTGCGGCACCACGCTCGGCAGACCGTCGAGCTGGGAGCCCAGGACGTTCAACGAGGAGGCGATGCGGTCGGCATCCACCTGTTCGAAGGTGCGAGTGGAGTCGGCGAGCGCTGCCTGCAGGTCGTAGGGAACCTCGGTGTGCGGCAGATCGATCCGCCGCCCCGCGAGCGTGCCGGTGCCTGCCGGGCGCAGGTCGACGTACCGAGAGCCGAACAGCGTGGTGATCTTGATCGCCGCCCGCGTATCGCTACCCACCGGGACGTGGTCGCGGACCCGGAAGGTGGCCTCGACGCGGTCGCCGGCCAGCCGCACACCGGTCACCGACCCGACCTGCACCCCCGCGATGGTGACGATGTTTCCCGGCCGCAGCGCAGCGGCCTGCAGGAACTCGGCGGTGAACTGCCGGTATCCGATCCCTAGCTCCTTTACCAAGAGCAGTGTGGTGATGAGCACCGCGACGACCGCCACGGCGACAACACCGAGCCAGGTCTTGTTGTAGGAGTCCAGCGGCCTCCGCACAAAGGTACGAATAGCGGAAAGACGCCGCGGCCTCATGGTCTCAGCCGCCATCGCCGGCATTCCTGCATCGCGCCGTGTGTTTGGCCTTGCCGCCCGGTGTGGCCGCGTCGACGATGATCGGGACGACGTCGTTGAGCCCGGGGAAGAATCCGTACGCGTTCACGTCGCAGGCATAGGCATTCATGTAGGCGCCCTCCCCGAACATGCGCGCCAGGCCCTTGAGGAACAGCGGTGTGTTGAGTCCGGTGTAGGCGATCTGCGGCTCGATGTCGAGCATGTGCCGGGTGTAACCGGGCTCGCGCGTGAGCAACTCGTGCAGTGGCGGGTTCACATCGTGAGCAATCTGCGACAGGTTTCTGACCACCGTGGTCATCTTGCCCACGGAGGACACCAGCTCGGGTCTGCGGCCGTCGAACTGACCGACCACCGCACGGGTCGCGGCGATCGCCTCCTCGAAGTCCCTGTTCTGCGCCGCCAGGCTGCCCACCACCCGGTCCAGGCTCCCGATCACGTGGTCCAGAGCGTCATCGCGCCCCGTGAATGTCTTTGTCAACGTGGATGTCTGGTCCACGAGCGTCGCAAACGCGGCGGTGTCCCCCTGCAGGGAGCCGATGACCGCCTGGGTCAGGTTGTTCACCTGAGCAGGGTCCAGCACCGCGAAAAGGGGCTCGTACCCATTGAGCAGAATGCCGATATCGAAGGAGGGCTCGGTGCGCTCGACGGGGATGATGCCGCCCGGGGCCAGCAGGCCACCGTGCCCCGAGTGGCCCTGCGCCAGTGCGAGATACCGCTGACCGACGATGTTCTGATAGGTCACCGATGCGGTGGTGCTGTCGGGGAGCCGCTGGCCGTCCTGGACGGCGAAGCTCACCTTCGCGAGTGTCCCGTTGAGCTCGATGCCCTGGACTCTGCCCACACGGACCCCGGCAATACGCACGTCGTCACCCTCGCGCAGCCCGAATGCATCGGTGAACATCGCGGCGTAGGAGATGGTCGAACCCCTGACGTCGCGCCGCAGCGTGACGTAGACCAGCCACGTCAACACCGTGGTGATCACCAGGAAGATGGCGAGGCCGATGACGGGACCACGCAAACTCGCGGTTGCCGAACGCCTCATCGGTTGCCTTCCTCGTGGTGCGCGTCCTGGTTTCGGGTGACGGCGGTGCCGCGGGCAATCGGACCGAGCATGAGCTGATCCGCCGCCGTTGCCGGCTGCCCCAGGATCCGGTCCAACTGGCTCCGTTCCTGGACACTGCCGACGGGCCCCACATTCCCGCCGAAAGATGCCGGTGCGACCGCGGTTTCGTCCGGGACTGCGCTTCCGGGTACCGGTGGAGCCGGACTGAGCCACGGTGGCACCGGCGGATTGGGATCACGCAGGTCCGGGTTGGGGTTCACCAGCGGCGGCCCGACCGCGACCAGGTTGCCATTGGGGCCCACCACCGTGCCCCGCGGCGGGGCCAGATTGGCCGGGGGCTGATAATTCTGGGGTAGCAACACCTCGGGAAGGTCGGGCCGCACCGCGATCTGGGGAGCGGTAAAACAGCTGGGCGCCTTCAGCTCTCCGTAGCGTGGACAGTCGGCGCGGGTATAGGTGTACGACGGGGTGAAGGACAGATTCACCCGCCCGCGGGCGGTGGCCAGTTCCGGGTCCCACACCTCCTGGAAGAAGGTGTCCGAGAACTTGGTGATGCGCCGGGTGATCGGCACGAAGTGCTCGGCGTTGTCGGCCAGCACGCCCAGCACCGGCGTCAGGTCGGTGGTGATCTGGATCAGCTGGTCGGTGTGGTTGCGCAGCGACTCCACGGTGGTACCGGTGGTGTGCACCCCGGCGCCGATGAACGTACGCAACTGGTCCCGTTTCTCGGCGAGGGTGCGCATGGGACCCACCGCCTGGTGCAGGGCATCCATCAGATCCGGTGCGGTCTGCGAGAGCCCGCGTGCCGCGTCGACGAGCGCCGACACCGTGGAAGGCCCCTGGTCCGTCGCCACGATGGCGTTGAGCTGATCCAGGATGCGGTCGAGTTGCGCTGCACTGGTGAGCAGTTCGGTGCGACGATGATTGGTGGCCGCACCGACGGCCGCCAATATCCCGACGGTGTCGTCCTCGCGGCCGCGGCCTACCGCGGAGAGGATCTCGCGCAGCTTGTTCACCGTCGTCTGGAACAGCACGGTCGGTAGCCGGGTGTCCTCGGCGATATGCGCCCCGTCGCGAACGGGTGCACCGGACCCGTGGTCGACGAGTTGCAGGGCCGAGACGGCGAAGACATTGCTCGGTACCACGCGCGCGGTGACGGTCGCGGGGATCGACCTCGCGTACCCGGGCTTGAGCCGCAAATACACCCGATTGGGTTGTGCGCCGGCCCCGGGGGTGACGCTGTCCACCGCACCGACGAGTACGCCCCGGTACTTCACATCCGACCGCGGCGGCAGCCCGTCGCCGACGTTGTGGAGCTCGGCGACCACGTTGACGTACCTGTCCAGCACTCCCGTCGACTTGATCAACAGGGCCGATGTGATCACGGCGACTGCGACCAAGGCCGCTCCCCCACGCGTCAGTAGCTGCCGCCGCGTGAAGACGACACCGTCCAGGTCATAATGAGTACCAACGTGATTCGTCACATCATCCCCCGAACCTGGCGCCAGAGTCGACACTCCACAGCGCCATGGTGAGCAGCATGTTGACGACGATCACCGCGGTGATGCTGGCACGCATCGCGTGCCCTGCCGCGATACCGACGCCCTCCGGTCCGCCGTCGGCACAGAACCCGTAATAGCACTGCACGGCCGAGGCTATCCAGACGAAGACGATGGCCTTGAGAACCGAGTACAGGATGTCCGTGCCGCTGGACAACAACGTGAAGTAGTGCAGGTACGGGCCCTGCGAGCCGCCGCTGACAATGCCTACCATGACCTGGCAGGACAGATAACTGATCGTCAGACACGCCACGTACAACGGGATGATGGCCACCACGGAAGCCAGCAGGCGTGTCGTCACGAGGTACGGAATCGGCCGGATGGCAAGGGAATCCATCGCGTCCACTTCTTCGGCAATGCGCATCGACCCGAGCTGGGTGGTGAAGCGGCATCCCGCCTGCACGGCGAAGGCCAAGGCGGCCATGATCGGAGCGAGCTCGCGGGTGGTCACCAACGAGGAGATGACCCCCGTCGCCGGGCCCAGGCCCATCAGTTCCAGGAAGTTGTAGCCCTCGATCGCGACCAGGGCGCCGGTGGTGACGCCGAGCACCAGCACCACACCGGCCGTCCCCCCACCGACAACGATCGACCCGTTGCCCCAGGTGATATCGGAAAGCAAGCGCAGGAATTCACGCCGGTAACGGCGCAGCGCAATCGGGATCGCCAGGAAGGCATGCAGGAAGAAGGTGACCATATGGCCGAACCGCGCCAATGGTCCCATCGCGGCGTCGGCGCGGAACACCATGGGCTGCAACAGCGCCCGAGGAGCCGGGAGGGTGGCGGTCATAGCACACCCCGCGGGAACAACATGGTGTAAACCTGGCTGACTACAACGTTGACGACCATCAGCAGCAGCACCGATTCCACGACGGCCGCGTTGACCGAATTGGCCACCCCGGTCGGTCCGCCGTGCGCGGCCAGCCCCTTCTGACAGGCGATCACCGCCACGATGGCGCCGTACACCGCGGCCTTCGACAAGGCCAGCAGCAGGTCCCCCGTGGTTGCAAAGGATGCGAAGGTGGCGACGAAACTCCCTGGGGCACCGCCCTGTACATACACGTTGAACAGATAGCTGGCCAGGAACCCGACAAAACAGACCACGCCGGTCAGCGCAATACCGACGACGATCGCCGCCGCGAAGCGCGGCACCACCAGACGCCGCACCACCGACACCCCCATGACCTCCATGGCCGCGGTCTCCTCCCGCATGGTCCGGCAGCCGAGATCGGCGGTCATCGCCGAGCCCACCGCCGAGGCCAGCAATATGGCCGCCACCAATGAGGCGGCCTGCCGCACCACGGCCAGCCCGCTAGCCGCACCGGCCAGTGAGGTCGCACCGACCTGACCTGACAGCAGCGCGAACTGGATGGAGAGCGTGACCCCGATGGGCAGTGCCACCAGCACCGTCGGCATCACGGCGGTTCCTGCCATGAACGCCGCCTGCCGCACGAACTCCGCCCACTGGAACCGGCCCGTCACCAGGTCGGTCGCGAAGTACCGCAGCGTATGCGCACCGAGGACGAACTGTTCGCCTACGGTGGTGAGTGCGGCAATCGGATGGTGCCGCAGGTACCGGGCACCGCCATCACCCAGCGTGCGAAGCCCTTCGGGCATCCAGGTGCGGGCATTGTGCCTCGCCGCCTGAAGATTCTCCCGTGCCGTCATCGGGCCGGTTCACACCTCTTCAGCCGTTCGGAGGTCTCCCGCCGCCGCAGCTTTCCCGAGGATGTCTTGGGGATCCACCCGGCCGGAACCACGTGGACATCGCGCGGGCTCACCCCCAGACTGCGGTACACACGGTCGGCCACCTCGGCACGGATGCGTGCACTCTCGGCATCGTCGGCATGCAGCGCCGATTCGGCCACCATCGCGAACCCCTCGCCCGCCGCAGCGGTGGACAGACGTACCGCGGCGACACCACCGGACTTCACACCCGGGACGCCCGCGACCGACCGCTCGATGTCTTCGGGGTGCACATTGCGACCCGAGATGATCAGGATGTCCTTCTTGCGGCCACAGATCACCGGCTGCCCGTCCTCGGTGAGGTACCCGATATCGCCGGTGGACAACCAGCCCTGTGCGTCGAGCATCGGCTCGAACCCCTCCGCGGTGCGGTATCCGGCGGTCACGTTCTCTCCCCGGATCTCAAGCTCACCGATCGTCTCCGCGGGCAGCACCGAGCGGTCCTCGGCCACCACCCTCACCTCACAGCCGGGCAGCGGAAGGCCCAGTGCCACACGGGCGCTGGCCTCTTCACCCTGGACGGCGACGAGGTCAGGATGCGGCGGACACACCCGGTAGCCCTCGCCGCGCCGAACAAAAGAGACCGCCAAGGTGGCCTCAGCCATGCCGTACGCGGGGACGATGGCGTCGGCGCGCATACCGAACCGGGCGCCCTCGGTGGCGAATCGTTCCAGTGTCGCGACATCGATGGCCTCGGCACCGCTGAGTGCGAACCGTAGCGAGGACAGGTCGTAGGCACCCTCCGGTGCCTTGCGCAGACGTCGGGCCAGCAGTGAATACGCGAAATTGGGCCCCGCCGTCATACTGCCGCGGTACCTGCTGATCAGTTCCGCCCACAGCAGCGGGTCACCGAGGAAATCCATCGGAGTCACGCTGACGGTATTCATCCCCCGGCACATCGGGACGATCAAGTAACCCATCATGCCCATGTCGTGGAACAGCGGTAGCCAACTCACCACGACATCGGACGCTGGATCGGCGCCCGAAGCGTCGACCATCGCCCGCAGATTGGCCTCGATGTTGCGATAGGTGATGCTGACCGCCTTCGGCGTGCCGGTGGACCCGGAGGTCAACTGCAGGAAGGCAATGTCGTCCTGGTCGGTAACGATGATCTCCCCCGGTGCGCCGGTCAGCAGGTCCGGAAGCTCCAGCGCGCGAGCACCGACGGCCGCGAATTGCCCGGCGGCCCCGAGGAACGGGTCCCCCACGATCACGGTCGCCGAACCCACCGCGGCCAGCGCCTTGGCGGTGTCCGCGATCCACAGCTGCATATCGGACCGGTGCGTGGGCTGGTGCAACATGGTCACCGAGGCACCCGACATCCAGATGCCTTGTACCAAAGGTGCGATTTCACCTGGGGCACCGGCCAATACGGCCACCGCGTCACCCGCTCGCACACCCGCCGCCTGCAGGGCACCGGCGATACGCAGCCCCTGCTGGTGCACATCGGCCCACGCCGTGGTGCCCAGTTCGGCCAGCCGCGATGTGCCGTCGGGTCCGATCGGTGCGCAGGTCAGGCCGCGTTCGTTGACGGCACTGGCCCGCAGTCTGTCCAACACCGGGTTCGATATCGGAGGTTCTTCGCGCAAGCGGCTCATCACAAACGACTCTCCACCAGTTCGATCAACGCCCCGAGCGTCTTGCACTCGAAGACATCGTCCTTAGTCAGCTGAATACCGAAGCGGCCCTTGATCTCCGATACTCCCACCGCGAACGACAGCGAATCGAATCCGAGATCCCCCACCAGTTCGGAGAAGTCGTTGACGTCCGCCGTGGGCATCTCGAGTTCCTCGGCGATGAACTCGATGAGGAACTCGCGGACTTGTGATGAGTCGCTTGCGCGAAGAACGTCGGGGCCTGAGGTAGTTTCCATTTTCTTTATGAGCCTTCTACTTGCCTATTTTTCGGCGGATCACCAGGTGGATGGGAATTTGGAGGAGGGCGAACATGCCGATGGCCACCAGTGAACCCTTGACGACGAGCATCGCGTCGAACTCGCCGTACATGATTGTGGAGGCGGCGGACACAATGTGCGAGAAGGGGTTCGCGTTGATGCTGATCCTGAGCCAGTCGGACAGGAACACCGAGGGCATGAGTGCCTGGCTGATGAACAGCACCGGCAGCGCCAGCGGCAGCATCGCCACGGGCGCTTGCGGATTGAGGGTTCGCAATGCCACTAGATAGAACAGCGAGCTGTAGGCCGCCGACCACAAGAACATCACCAGCACAAGGAAGACCCCGGTCAGCAGGCCCGCCCGCAGTGGTGCGTCGAGGAAGGCGAGCAGCCCGATCACGATGACCGCCGCAGGCAGGATGCGGAACATCTCGAAGCCGATCTTGGCGGCCATGATCTGGCCGGTGGAGACGCCGTACAGCCGCAGTCGGTCGGTGAACCCCGATCGGATCTCGTCGATGAGTGTCCCGGCCCCGTACCCGGCACCGAGCATCGGAATCAGCATGATGAGCCCGGGCGCGATGTACGCGGTGTACGAGGAGAGCGGGAATCCGGGCAAGTCGGCAACGCGCTGGAACATCGACCGCACGAAGATCACCAGAACGACCGGGAAGACGATCGGGAAGATGAACCCGAAAACCGGCTGCCGCAAGCCGACAACGACGTAACGGCGGAACAGCCGTGCGGTATTGGACAAGGCGGTCACTGGGTTACCTCCAGGAATGCGTCGCGCAGCGAGGTGGATCGCACTTCGATACTGGCCGCGCCCAAGCCGACCCGGCCGAGCTCGGCACTCAGCGCCCCCAGGTCCGATGCCGATGCGGAATCCAGGGTTCCCGTCAGCGCACCGGAATCCTGGCGCTGCACGGTGTATCCCGCGGCCGCCAACTCGTGGGCGGTGTCCTCGGGTATGCCGCCGTCCACGGAGATCTCCACGGCGTAACCGTGGCTGCGGGTGAACTCCTGGGTGGAGCCCGAGGCGACGAGTTGACCGCTCTTGACGATGCCGACCTCGTCGGCGAGCGACACTGCTTCGTCCATATCGTGAGTCGTCAGCACGACGGTGCGTCCTTCGGCGCGCAGCAGCCGGATGGCATTCCACACCTCCTGTTTGCCTTCGATATCCAGTCCACTGGACGGCTCGTCGAGGAATAGCATCTGCGGGTTGTGGGCGACCGCCAGCGCGACGTCGACGCGACGGCGCATGCCGCCGGAGAGTGCGCCCACCTTCCGGTTCAGGTAACTGCTCAGGCCGAACTGCTCGACGAGCTCTTCCTCGCGCGCCCTCCGCTGCCCCTTGGGCCAGCCCGCGATGGCCAGACTCATCCGGATCTGCTCGACCGGTGACATCCACAGATCCAGCGCCACCTCTTGCAGAGCCACACCGATCAGGGGACGCAACTCCTTGGTCTTGGCGACCGGGATTCCGAGCACCTCGAGTTCCCCACTGGTGGGAGCGAGCAGTGTCGTCGCCATCCGGATGGTGGTGGTCTTGCCGGCCCCGTTCCTGCCGAGCAGGCAGTAGACGATGCCCTGCGGGATAGTCAGATTCAGCCCGTCGACGGCCCGAGTCTCCGAGCCGGGGTAGGCCTTGACCAGATCTGCCGCACGCAATGCGGGGGCGTTTACATCTGTTGTCATGCTCAGCCCTTCACTTTCGGGAGGACCTGGCGTTCCAGCTTCTCGGCAAGAGTGATGCCCTGCGCTGTCATGTTCACGTCAATCGAGGTGAACAAGGGAAAGCTGCCGACGGTGCTGTCGCGGGGTACCTCGTTGATCTGGTGGATCTCGCCACTGCTCACACCGGTGACGGTCAGATCCATGACCGTGCGCACGAGCTCGACGGGCTTGTCGCGCCAGGTCACCTTGCGACTGCCCTCGGGCCTGATGTGACCGTGAGCCGTGGCTCCCCCGCCGCAGGTGCCGTTGAGTTCACGCTCACTATCGATGTCCGCCAAGGTGATTCCACCGTCGATGGCGCATTGCAGCGTCACCCGCGAGTCCAGCGGGTTGACGATGGTGATGGCATCCAGGGTGCTGCGCTTACCCTCGCCACCGGAGACGATCCCGGTCTCGTACGGGAATCGGTCTCCCTGGTAGTACTGCTCGATCTTCAATTCGCCGCGCCGGGGTCCCGGGCCGATGGTCATGACTCCGGCACCCGGTAGCGCGGTGGTCTCTCCGAGATAGGTCACCGAGCCGGAGACCTCCTGTGCATAGTCACCGAAGGGTGATTTGCCCTGCGGCTCTGCTGCCGGGTCCCCTTGTCCTGACGGGTACTTCAACAACGCGAAGGCATGCCCGACGGGTTTCCCGGCCTCCTCGTTCACCGGTGCGCAGGCGGCGGCCACCGCCACCGAGAGCACCGCCGCGGCTCCCGCGCCCAGGCGTCTCATCGCAGCGCTCCGGTGACGGACAGGGTCCGGCTCAGCCGCCGGTGCCGGTGCGCGAAGAAGGCCGCCAGAATCTTGCTCATCAGCCTGCCCCACCCGGGGATCAAGCCCAGCGGTGCCTGCGGGGCCAGCGTGATCTCGTCGGTCACCCTGGTCTTTTCGCCCGTCTCGGATGCCACCGGCTCCAGGGTGCGGTGGTGTACCCACACCCGCATACCGGTCATGAGCGACTCTTCACGGAACATCCGGCCGGGCTCGAGCCGCGCCACCGTGATGTCGTCGAATCCGAACGGCAGAATGCCGAACAACAGCAGGAAGCTCTTGCCAATCCGGGTGCCCGGAGTGACGTCTGCGATGGACCTGCCGCGGAACTGCTTGGGCATGGTCATCTTCATGTACGGGCCCATTTCATCGTTGATGCCCTCTTGCGAGGTGACCCGTTCCCACACTTTGTCTACGGGACAGTCGATCTCGCTGACCTTGCGGAAAACATGCTCTTCGGTGTGAATCGATCTCATCTGGTTCTTTCCTTATCGGGGGACGGAAGCACGGTGGTGGCGGTCAACAGCGAGCCGTCACGGACCGCGGCGGCGGCATCGGGGACGAAGGAGCCGCTGATGTCGAGGACGGCCGGCACACTGTCCGCACCGATGTAGTTGGGCAAGATGTCGCCGATCTGATGCAGCCGGTGGGGCAGCAGGTGGTGGTACCAGTCGAACAGCGGCACCACCAGCGCCACCGTCACAAACTGGACGCCGTCGGCGGCCAGCGTCCCGAAGAGGGCCTGCCAGATCTGCTCGATCATTCCGGCGCGCCGGTGCTTCTTGCGTACCCCTTGTGTGGCGAGCTCGGCGATGCGCTCCGGCGCCACCTCACCGAAGAACGAATCCCACTGCGGGTAAAGGTAATTGCGCGCCGGTCCAGTGCCGCTCCGGAAGTTCCGGGCATCTCGCAAGGTGCTGAAACTACCGAACCCAAGCTCGGGATCGTGCCGCAACGCACGCAATACGCCGACGGGATAGTCCCGCGACTCTTCGGTAAAGCCGACGTAGATCTCCGACGACCGCTCCCAGGGCCGGTAGTGCACCATCTCCCCCGCCGCGATATCGGCGTCGTCGGCGAAATCGTTCTCCAAACCGAAAATCGAGAACTCGACATTCTTGGCCCAGGCAAAACGGGCATCGGATGCCGGAACACGGTCAACACGCACCACGGGGTTGCTCATACGGCGCTGACCTCTGGGATGCGGGCACACCAGATCCGGTTACCGTGCGCGGCGATCTCGGAGACCATCGCGGCCGCCATCGACGCCGCGACCAACGGGTTCACGAAGGTGAGCTTGATCGCCTGTCCCCCAGCCGCACTGGACCGGCCCACGATCGCCCTACCGGTGCGGGCCAGCTCGGCACGGACCCTGTCGTTGACACCGTCGCACACCTCGTCCGCCAGGCCCGGCTGCCGCCAGCGCAACACCACGGTGTTGGTGCACACCGGCGCCACCAGTTCCAGGTCCGGATGATCAGCCGCTGCCTGGGCAGCAGCGTGTGCGGCCGCACAGGTGGCATCGATCATCGCCGCGATATGACGCTGCCCCACCGCCCTCAGCGTGACCAGCACCTTGAGCGCGTCGAAACGGCGGGTGGTCTGCAGCGATTTACCCACCAGATTGAGCACATCGTGCTCGGCGTCGCTCTCCGGATTGAGGTAATCGGCATGTGCGGCAAGCACGTCGAAACTCGCACGGTTGCGTACCAACAGGGCGCTGCAACTGATCGCCTGGAACAGCAGCTTATGGAAGTCGAGAGCAACCGAGTCCGCCAGCTCGATACCGCGCAGCAGGGCCCGGTGCTCCTCGCTGAAGATCAGGCACCCACCCGCGCAGGCATCCACATGGCTCCAGATTCCGCGCGCACGGGCCATGGCGATGGGCGCTTCCAGTGGGTCGATCGCCCCGAAATCCGTGGTACCGGCGGTAAGCACGAGCGCAAACACGGGTGTGCCCGCACGATCCGCCTCGTCCAGAATTCCCGCGAGCTCCTCGACTCTCAGACGCCCGGCATCGTCGGTGGGTGCTTCGAGGACGGCGCTGGTCCCGAGCCCGAGGAGCCGGAGTGCCTGCTGTACCGAGAAATGTGTCTGCCGGGTGCACAGCACACGCCACGAGCTGGCCTCCGGCGGCAATCCCCGTGCCGCGATGTCCCAGCCGTAGGTGTTGCGGGCGAACAGATCCCGCGCGAGCAGTAGCGCCTGCAGGTTCGACTGGGTGCCCCCACTGGTGAAGGTCCCATCCGATCCGGGCGTGTACCCCATTCTGGCGCATAGGTATTCGATGACCTGCTGCTCGATTGCGGTGGCCGCGGGCGCCTGATCGAAGGAGTCCATCGACTGGTTGAACGCGCTGATAAGGACCTCGGCGGCCAGCGACGGCAGCGCGGGCGGGCAGTGCAGGTGCGCCAGATACGCCGGGTGGGTGACCACTACGGACTTCTCCGCGAGCAGCCCCGCAGCCTCGTCCAGTGCCCGGCTCAGTCCCGCGCCCTCGGGATCGTCGAGGTCCAGGCGCCCAGCATCACGTTTCAGCGCCGCGTACCCCTCCACCAGGCCCGGCTTGGTGACGCCGCCCAGCGCCGCGCACGCCCGGTCGGCCGCCAGCACGATGGCTTCGCGGTATGCGGTTTCGCTTCCCCCGGTGAGGAAGTCACTCACGAAGGGGCTGGGATCGGGCGTCACCGGGATTCCGCCAATGCGGGCTCGCTGCGTGACCGCGTGCGCTCTACCGCGGCGAGAGCCAACTCGAACGCGTTCAGTGCCGCGGCGATATCGACTTCCTCGATGGTCAACGGCGGCAAGAATCGGACCACGTTGCCGTACTGGCCGCCGGTCTCGACGATCAGACCATGGTGCAGGCACGCCCGCTGGATGTCGGCGGCGAGTTCGGGTGCCGGCGCTCCGGCCTCATGCGGCCATGGCAGATCGGGATCCACGATCTCCACGCCCAGCATGAGCCCGATCCCGCGCACATCACCGACCAGGTTGAAGCGGGATGCGATGGCGTTCAGGCCATCCAGGAAGACCTTGCCCCGGGCGGCGACCTGTGCACGCAGGCCGTTCTCGCGTGCGAAGCGCATCACGGCGCTGGCGGCGGCGAAGGCCATGGCGTTCCCGCGGAACGTCCCGGTGAATGCACCGGGTTCCCACACGTCAAATTCCTTGCGCACCACGAGGACTGCGATGGGGATACCCGATCCGAGCCCCTTGGAGATCACCACCATATCGGGTTCGATGCCGCAATGCTGGAACGCCCACGCCGGGCCGGTGCGGTACATACCCGCCTGCACCTCGTCGGCGATCAGCGGTATCCCGAGCGTCGATGCGGTCCGGCGCAATGCCTGTCCCCAGCGCGGCGGAGCGGGAATCACCCCGCCCTCACCCAGCACGAACTCGGCGATCAGTGATGCCGGTGCCGTCACGCCGCTATGTGGGCGCGCAAGCGCGTCGGCCGCGGCAATCGCCAGCTCGACCCCCTGCTCCCCGCCTATCCCGAATGGGCTGCGGTACTCCTGCGGGTACGGCAGGAAGCTCGCGTGCGGGGACAGAACCACCGGCTGCTGACGCAGTCCACCCCCCGAGCTCGCCGCGCGTGCCGCCCGGGTGCAGCCGTGGAATCCGCCTTGCACACCAACGTGTTCGCGTCCGCCGGTGGCAACCTCGGCGAGCATGAGTGCGGCCTCCACCGCACTCGCCCCGCTCGGCGAGCACAGGTGGATGCTGGCGTCGGCGGCAAGCCGGACCGGCAGGATGGAGAGCAGCTCCTCGACGAACCGGTCCCGGGACGGGGTGTGGAAGTCCAGGGACAGTAACGGTTCCCCTGAAGAGACCGTCTTCATGACGGCCTCGCTGACAACCGGGTGATTCCAGCCCAGCGACATGGCCCCGGCCGCGGCCAGGCAGTCGACGTACCAGCGGCCGTCGTCGGCGCGCACTCGGGCGCCGCGTGCCTCAATCGGCCGTATCGGGAGGCGCCGGGAGTAGGTGGCGGCCCCGGATTCTCTGGCAACGGAGGTTAGTTGGCTGGTGTTCATGCCGTGTCCTTACGCGGGTGGGCGAGCAGACGCCGCAGCGATGAGGCGAGTGAACGGTCTTCGGTGGACCAGTACCCGGCATCGGGCGGGATCGCCGCCACAAGCCGGCGGCGTGCCTCGCCCAGCTGGTGATAGGGCAACTGGGGGAAGAAGTGGTGCACCGCATGGAAACGCAACCCGACCGGCGCCCACAGTGAGCCCAAGACGGGGACCGAGGGATGGTCGATCGAATCGAGGACCTGCTCCGGGAACGTCATCCGCTCGGTCGTGCCCTCGTACCGGTGCGCCGCCAGCACTCGCAACCAGTTCACGAACAGCGCCAGGGCGATCACCAGGTACGCCTCCAGCAGCCGGTACGGCGAGAAGGCGCCCAGGAGCAGCAGCACCAGCAAAGCGGATGTGTATGCGAAACAAGCGATCTCCTGCACCAACCAGGAGCGGGGCGTGCCGGCCGGCGGCAACGGACGCTCAAAATCGGCGTCGATCATGAGCGATGACGCGCGGGTGAGCACGACGGGCCTGATCGCGGGAATCAGCCAGCTCAGCGGAGCCAGCACCAGGAACCGGAAGACGAATGCCAGCGGACCGCCCAGCGCGGTGAATGGCAAGAGGACGATGCGCCAGCGAGGCTCGCCGCTGTAGGCCACATACTCCCCGTCCTCGGCGGTGCCATAGGTGCGCGAAGCGTGGTGTTCATGATGGAACTCGAAAGTGAACTTCGGTGCCAGGAAAGGGATTCCGCATACTATGTGCCAGACCACCGAGAACCAGCGCAGGTCACGCTCGGCGTGCACCAGCTCGTGGACAAACAGCACTCCGCGATAGAACGCGAAGGCCGCCACCGTCATGCAGGCCACCGCCGGCAGCGACAGCAAGTTGTCGGCCGGACATAACAGGAATGCCGTGTATCCAACTGCCACGCACGCGGCCAGGTCCAGCCAGTAGATCCATTGGCGGCGGGCGGTCAGGTCCGCGACCAGTGCGCGCGCATCGGCCATCGATATGCCGAGCGCTTCCCTGGAACCGCCCTGCGTCTGCCGTGCCTCGACCGTCATCCGGCCCTGATGCTCTTCGCGCACGCTGGGGGTACCTCCCGCTTGCGGGGGACTCATCGCACAAACTCCGCTATCAATTCGTGGGTAGACAACTGGGGAATTCCCAGCTCTCGCACCGCCCTATCGGGCGCGTAGTACAACTCACGGGCCATCAGTTCGACGTTTTCGGGAATCAGCGCATCATCGGGGTCGAAGCGTGTGGAGACATCGCGCACCAGCCTGTTGCCCTTTCCCACCGCCCGGAACAACCCCATGGGCGCAGACCGCACCGGATGCTGGCGCCCGACCGCGGTCACGAGCAGCTCCCCGATCTGCCGGTAGGACAGATTCGCGGTGCTCAGGATGTACCGGCGCCCCGTGTCGCCCTTGGCCATCGCCGCGGTGATGCCCACGACGAAATCCCGTGCCGAACACACCGCGGTGCCTCCGGGCGGTACCACACGCAGCAGACCCCTACGGGCGGCAACCAACAGCCCCCGCCAGGACCGTGCCGGCCCCACACCGGGCGCGAACACGGCGGCGGGGTTCACCACGACAACGTCCAGACCGCGCTCGGCGAAGTCCAGCATCAGCCGCTCTGCCGTACGCTTGGTTGCCGAATACACGTTGTCCAGCACCGAATCCCGTGGATCAAAGTCTTCGTCTGCCACCACACCGTTGGGCGGGTAACCGACGGCAGCGGTGGACGAAACGTGCACCACGCGCTGCACACCCTGCTTCACCGCAGCGCGCGCCACATGGTAGGTACCGAGCACATTGGTCTGCCAAATCCTGTGCCCAAGACGAGAATTAGGCGACGCGATACCGGCAAGGTGATACACGTGGGATACACCGCGCATCGCGTCGTCGATGCTCTGCGCATCGGTGATATCGGCGCAGACCGTGTCGACATGGGGACGCAGTTCGTCGCCGAGAACGGCAGGGTCGTGCGGGTTCGTCAGGACCGTGACCCGCTCGCCGGCCTGTACCAGCGATGCGACGAGAGTGGAACCCAGGTACCCGGTGGCCCCGGTGACCAATATCCGATCGCCCATCACAGCGCCTTCTGATAGACCCGGTGGATTTTCTCCGGGTCCGTCTTCATCTGAGAGGTCAGCGAATTCGACCACACGTTGTCCTCGTGAACCCACGTGGTGGCAACCGAGGAGTAGCCGCTGCCGGTGATTGTCCGGACGATCTCCCCCGCCAGGATCCGTCCGATCCCGGCGCCGAACTGAGTCTGCACCGCGCCGATGAGCACCACCACGGCGGTCTCGATCCCACGGATGCGTCCGTCGCGCCGGGCCGCGAGCCGTGCCAGCAGCGCGGGCGTGAGCCGGCCCGAGCGCCCGACGACCTGATTGACGTCCGGCAGCATCAACAGGAATCCCACTGGGGTGCCTTCGGATTCGACTATCCGGACGATTTTCGGGTCGATCAGGGGCCGCATCTCCGCGGCCATCCCCGAGAACACCTCACGACTGAGCGGGACATTCTCGGGATGGTGAGCAAAGGAGTCGTTGTACAGACCGCGCAGTATCTCCAGCTCGTCCGCATAGTCACGCATCCGCACCGAGCGCACCGTCACTCCCTGGTCGCGCATCACCGCGTCGGCCCGCCTGATCAGGCGCTGCTGGACCTCCGGGCTGCCGTCGACATGCCAACGGAAAGAGGCGGAATCGAACTTCTTGCGATATCCGGCCGCCTCTACCAGCGCCGGGTAGTACCGGGGGTTGTGGGGCTGCATGACCGCCGGCGGCCTGTCGTAGCCGGAGACCAGGAGGCCGACTTCCTCACGGGAGGTATAGCTGAACGGGCCGACCATCTTGGTGACGCCCCGGCGCACAGCCCATTGTTCGGCCGTCCCGAGCAGAGCACCCGCTACTGCTTCGTCGTCCTCGCTCTCGAAGAACCCGAAGAATGCGCAGTCCCCGTAGCGCTGCACGTATGCCGAGTCGATGCTTGCGGAGATGCGGCCGACGGGGCTGCCGCCCCGATAGGCGACGAAATTCTCGATCTGCACCTCGCGGTGCACAGG
This sequence comes from Mycobacterium sp. NGS15, assembly GCF_059813245.1. Classification (NCBI taxonomy): domain Bacteria; kingdom Bacillati; phylum Actinomycetota; class Actinomycetes; order Mycobacteriales; family Mycobacteriaceae; genus Mycobacterium; species Mycobacterium sp. NGS15. The sequence goes on from NZ_JCALEF010000008.1 coordinate 55,010, forward strand.
GTTGTGCTTGGCGTTCATCTTCGCGTGCATGACGCGGCGCAGTGTGGGGCGCCAGCAGGGGTCGTCACCGTAGATACGCCATGGCATCGCGACGAATTGCTGGGCGTCGCGGCGAGACTCGACGCGCCGCACCGATACCGGCACGCGAGCCTGCCGCTGCTCGATCAGTCCGCTATCCAGCACGGACGATTCCAAGGTCGTAGGCCAATTCCGGATTGCCCTTGCTCTTCCACAGTGCGCCGTCCATGTAGAAGTGGTGCAGCACGAAGGTCAGCGGGACCGCGAAGATGACCGTGTCGAGCTGCCCGGCGAGGATGCCCAGCCCGGCGAAGAACGCGACGTACAGCGGCAGCGCCTTACGCGTCGACAGCCGTGCCAACAGCAGCTTCTTCTCGCCCGGATCCTCTGTGCGCGCGAAGCGGGTGTTGTTCCGGGTCCAGTTGATCAGGTGGTACTGCAGGCTGTGCGTTGTCGTCGCGATCAGAATGAGCGCGAAAAGGTCCGATACCAGCAGGTAGGACAGGTTGTAGGACAGTGCCGCGATGACGAAGGTGGCCACCGACATGGCGGGCAGCGTGCGCTGCCCGGCCCGCTTCAACTGGAATTGCTCCCATACGGCAATACCCAACATGACTGCGGCGCAGACGAATCCACCGATGACCAAGAATCCGGGAATGGGCGGCACCGGCACGCTCAGGTTCGAGAAGGGCAGTCGGTGGCCGAAGACCACGTACTCGGAGAAGTTCAGGCCCTGGCTCGCCCGGTACAGCACCGGGGCCAGGCAGACGGCGTACAACGCGTACTTGAGCCGGTTGCGCGGGCCCTTGTAACCGTTCTTTGCCGCGTAGATGTTGATGATGCCGAAGTGCTGTTTGAGGACGTGGAACACCTGCCAATAGGCCCAGATGGCCAGCAGTGGCACCATCCAGCCGCCGAACCACAACGTGCCGACGATCGCGGCGACCACGACGAAGCTGATCACATAGTGCGCCCAGAACCGGGACCGCTCGCGGGGATCCATCCACACCCGGGCCGATGTCGTCAGCACATGCGGGAGGTCGGAAAGCAGGGAGAAGGCCACCGCACCGATGAGGAACACGCCCTTGTGCCCGTCTGCCGCGAAGAGCACTGCAGACAACAACGCGCCCAGCCCGAAGACAAAAAGGATGTCGACACGTCTGCTGACAAACCACCCCGGCCGGTTCACACCGTCGGTGTTCTTCAGCTCATCGGTGCCGGTAGCAAAGGTGGCCATGGCGATCATCCTCAGATAGGCGTCAAAATCGTAATTGATAATGGTTATCGTTTTCATAACGTAGAGATGTAGCGGCCACGTGTCAACGCCGAGACCTGTGAGCAGGCTGTGACGCTGCTCACCCGCAATCGACCAGTTAGGGTGCATAAATTGATTGGTGAGGGCCCAGAAAGCCGACGGCACACACCGGGAGTGAACCTACGGCCGCCACCGCGCGAGTCGCTGAATATGGCGACACTTGCAGGCCGTTCCGCCCTGTTCGTCACCCACCACGCCAACGATTTTGGACAGGTCAGCAAACATCAGAGGGTCCAGAGGGCGAGCACCGACGTGGCCCGGATGCACACCGGTCCCCAGCCGCCACGACCACACCGTTACAACCAGATCGGCGATCGGCCACTACCCTCAGTAGATGGGCCCGGTTTGCCGCCGGTCCCGAATGTTGGGTCTCCGGACAGGCCGGGGCGTGATCAGGTTGAGGTGAAGCGCCGTGGTGAACACCGTGCTTAGTTCCGCACATGACGAACCACCGCATGCTCCGCTCACGCCGCCCGGGCCGCTGCCCCCGCGCGAGATCCTCGAACAGTCCGGCGAGTTGCTCCGTGCACTTGCCGCTCCGGTGCGCATCGCCATCGTGTTGCAGCTGCGCGAATCGCAACGCTGCGTCCACGAGTTGGTCGACGCGGTCGGTGTCGCCCAGCCGCTTATCAGTCAGCACCTGCGAGTGCTCAAGGCCGCCGGAGTGGTCTCCGGGGAGCGTCAGGGGCGAGAGGTGATGTACCGCCTCGTCGACGATCACCTCTCTCATATCGTCGTCGATGCCGTGGCGCACACCGAGGAACAGCGATGAGCGTCCGCGAGGAGCGTCCGGTCCTGCGAGGGACCGTGCGATCCACCCGCCAGCGGGCAGCCATTACCGCCCTACTGAAACGGACGGACGAATTCAGGTCTGCGCAAGAACTGCATGACGAACTCAGGCGCACCGGGGAAGGCATCGGCCTGACCACCGTCTATCGAACCCTGCAGTCGATGTCGACGTCGGGCGAGGTCGATGTGCTGCGCAACGACACCGGAGAGTCGGTATATCGGCGCTGTTCGGACGGCCACCACCATCATTTGGTCTGCCAGAGCTGCGGTTTCGCCGTCGAAGTACAGGCGGGCGCCGTCGAGGCATGGGCCGCCGACATCGCCGAAGAACACGGCTTCACCGAGGTCCACCACACGGTGGAGGTCTTCGGCCTGTGCAGTCGTTGCAGCGCCAGCAACCCGGTCTCCTAGTTGCCCAACGCCTTTCTCGCGTCAGCACCCGTCGAAAACACCATCAGTAGCAGTGTCACCAATGCCTCATCGGAGATTTCGGTGGCGGGAAAGTTGTAGCGCAACAACACATCTGCCTTGCGCCCCTTGGCAATCAACAAGATGTTCCCAAACAGGGACTTCTGCGCGAGCCCGTCGACCAGGTGCCGCGATTTGGCGTTGACGGCCACATCCCAAGCCAGTACCTGCGACAGCGACACCACATCCAGGCCCGCCGCGATGGTGACCGCGCGGATCGAGGTGAGCGTGCCCTCGTAGTCGGCGGTCAGCGCGCCATCGGCTTCCCTGACGACCGGTAGCACCGGGTGCAACACGCGGTACACCCGGTCCAGAATCTCGTCGGCGCCGTTTTCCGGGTCGTTGCCTGATCCTCTTCGTGCGAGCGGCTCGTCAACCATTACGCGGTACCGAATCGTCGGTCACGCTGCGCGTATTCCAGGCAGGCCGCCCACAGATCGCGGCGGTCGAAGTCGGGGTACATCTTCTCTTGGAACACGAACTCGGCGTAGGCCGACTGCCACATCATGAAGTTGCTCGACCGGAATTCACCCGAGGGCCGCAAGAACAGGTCGACGTCGGGCATATCCGGCTCGTCGAGGTACTTGGCAATGGTCTCCTCGGTGATGCGGTCCGGCTTGAGCTGCCCGGACTCCACCAGTCGGGCGATTCTCCTTGCTGCCTCGGCGATTTCGGCCCGGCCCCCGTAGTTGATGCATGTGGTCAACGTCAGCGTGCTGTTGTTCTTGGTGAGCTCCTCGGTGATCTCGAGCTCCTTGTAGACGCTGCTCCACAACCGTGTCTTCTGTCCCGCCCAGCGGAACCGCACCCCCATGTTGTTCAGATCGTGCCGTCGACGCTTGACCACGTCGCGGTTGAAGCCCATGAGAAATCGAACCTCGTCCGCGGGCCTTCTCCAGTTCTCCGTCGAGAACGCATAGGTGGTAAGCCACGGGATGCCCATCTCGATGGCGCCGCAGACCATATCCATCATGGTGGCCTCGCCCATCTTGTGGCCCTCGGTGCGTGGCAACCCGCGGGCCCGCGCCCAGCGCCCGTTGCCGTCCATCACCACGGCGACGTGCCGGGGAATCAGCTCCTTGGGGATGGCCGGCGGTGTGGCACCCGACGGATGCATCGGCGCGGGATGCGGCCGGGTGCCAGCGGGGCCCGAACCGGGCAGCAGCTTGGGGAAAACGGCAGGAAAAACCGTCTTGTCCGGGAACGTCGGGGCGTAGCCGGGCGGGACATCGGCCCAATCCGTGAAGTACTTATCCTGCTGCGGATCGGGCTGGCTGCTCTTCACCATGGGTCATATTTAACCTGGTCCCGCGTTCGACGAGCGGGAGTGTCCGCAGCTTGCGCTCCAAATGCCACTGCAAATGCGCCGCGATCAATCCGCTGGCCTGGGTGCGCTGGGTCTGCGGCACGTCATCGGTGGCCACCCAGTCGCCGTCATGAAGTGCGGCCATCAGCTCCAGCACACCCGGCGGCGGGGTCACCGCACCCGCGGGGCGGCAATGCACGCAGACGCTGCCGCCCGCCCCCACATGGAAGGCACGGTGCGGGCCGGGAGTGGCGCAGCGCGCGCACTCGCTGATGGCGGGCGCCCATCCAGCAATACTCATGGCGCGCAACAGATATGCATCGAGGACCAACTCGCGGGAGCGCTGCTGATCGGCGATCGCCCGTAGCGCGCCGACCGTCAGGCGGTGCAGGGCGACGGCCGGGGCGCGCTCTTCACCGGCGATCCGCTCGGCGGTCTCCAGGATGGCGCAGGCGGTGGTGTACCGACCGTAATCGCTGACGATGTCCGACGCGAAGGCGTCGATGGCCTGCACCTGCGTGACGATGTCGAGATTGCGGCCCGGGTACAGCTGCACATCGATATGCGCGAATGGCTCCAGCCGTGACCCGAACTTACTGCGGGTGCGACGCACTCCCTTCGCTACCGCACGGACCAGGCCATGCTGACGGGTCAGCAGGGTCACGATGCGGTCGGCCTCACCGAGCTTGTGCTGCCGCAGTACGACAGCACGATCCCGGTAAAGCCGCATTCGAACAGTTTTCCATCTGGTACCGACGAATCCCCGCATTGACGCACTATTTCGACGCCTTACCCTTCTGGTCATGTCGGGCTTTCCTACGCTCACCTCCCAGGCCTCCGCACTGGTAGAGGGTTCGGCCAGCTCTGTTTCCCTGACCCTCGCGGCGCTCAACGCGATCAAATCCAGCCAGTCGACCCTCAACGCGTTCCGGGTGGTGTGCACCAAGAGCGCCCTCGCCGACGCCGCCGAGGCCGACAAGCGATTGGCCGCCGGCGAGCGGCTGCCGCTGCTCGGGGTCCCTATCGCCATCAAAGACGACACGGACTTGGCGGGCACCCCGACCGCATTCGGCACCGCCGGGGCCGTCGGCTCGGAGTCCGAGGACGCCGAGCTGGTGCGGCGGCTTCGGTCGGCGGGCGCGGTGATCGTCGGCAAGACCAACACCTGCGAGCTGGGCCAGTGGGGCTTCACCAGTGGGCCCGGCTTCGGACATACCCGCAACCCGTGGAGTCGCCGTCACACCCCCGGCGGATCGTCGGGCGGCAGCGCCGCGGCGGTAGCGGCCGGCCTCGTCGCGGGGGCGATCGGTTCGGATGGGGCGGGGAGCATCCGCATTCCGGCCGCGTGGACACATCTGATCGGCATCAAGCCCCAGCGTGGCCGGATCTCCACCTGGCCACAGGCCGAGGCGTTCAACGGGATAACGGTGCACGGGCCCCTGGCCCGCACGGTTGCCGACGCCGCACTGTTATTGGACGCCGCTTCGGGGAGCGCTTCCGGGGACTTGCACAAGCCACCCCACGTCCGGGTGCTCGATGCCGTCCACGAAGACCCGGGGCAGCTTCGTATCGCACTGTCGCTCAAGGTTCCGTTCTCGGGGTTTTCCGCACGCCTTCATCCGACGATCGAAGCCGCCACCCGATATGTGGGCCACCAGCTGCGTTCCCTCGGGCACATGGTGTCCGAGGGCGATCCGGATTACGGCATCGGACTGGCTCTGAACTTCCTGCCGCGGGCAACCGCCGGGCTGCTGCCGTGGCGCGACCGGCTCGATGCCGGGGCACATTGGGATCACCGCACCGTGACCAATATGCGCACGGGCGATCGACTGGCAGGCTGGGCGCTGCGGCGGGCGCGGGCCGCGGAGCCGCGGTTGCAGGCACGCGTCGGCAAGATCTTCGGCAGTTTCAATGTCGTGCTGGCGCCGACAACCGCCCAACCGCCAACGGGTATCTATGATTTCGACGATATCGGCAGTATCGCAACGGATCGCGGACAGATCGGTGCCTGTCCCATGACCTGGCCGTGGAATGTGCTCGGGTGGCCGTCGGTCAATGTGCCCGCCGGGTTCACCGAGGACGGTTTGCCGGTCGGTGTGCAGTTGATGGGTCCGGCAAACAGCGAGCCGCTGCTGATTTCCCTTGCGGCGCAGCTGGAGTCGATCAACGACTGGGCATCGGAAACCCCCGACCCCTGGTGGTGAGGTGCGCCCCCGCGCACCCCATACGCCGAGACCGAGGTTGTGGCGGTTTCGTCTCGCACAAATTCGCCACAACCTCGGTCTCGGCGGCTAAGCTGCTCGCTGCGCGGCGCTCAGGGCGGCTCGAACCCGGTGGATAACCGCCAACGGTTGGTTGATGAGCTGGTCACGACTTACTCGCACCAGCCTCCAGCCCATCGAAGCGATCATCTCTTGCCGTTCGATATCGCGGCGATGCTGAGCGGAGTCGCCCCAATGCTGCGCCCCGTCGAACTCGGCGGCCACCCGTTGCTCCCGCCAACCCATGTCGAGGCGAATGGTCCGCCCATCACGACCGCGGAGTTCGATCTGAGTTTCAGGACGCGGTAGTCCCGCACCGACAAGGCACATCCGCAGTCGTGTCTCCTGAACAGACTCAGCGCCGGGGTCCGCGAGCGACAACACATTCGTCAATCGCCGAATGCCCCGCGCACCCCGATACCGCGAAACAAGATCGTCTACTTCGCTCTTCGCGCAGTCCCGAAGTAGCACGTCAACCAATTCGACCGCACGGGACGTATAGACCCGACGACCGATGTCGAACACCGTCCTGGTCTGCGTCGTGACCTTAACCCCGCCAATCACGGTCAACTCATCAGGACACAGCGAGTCCGCATGCAAGACGATCCCCTTGGGTGCGCTACGCCATTCGCGGATCAATTCGGCCGGACGGTCAGCAGATATCCACGGATTACCGTGCAAGGCCGCAGCCGAGATGCCGCACACCACGCCACTGCCGCCCGACCACAGGAAGGCCGCTTCGGCCCGTACACGTGCGGTGAGCTCCACTCCGACGGGTAGATAGACATTGCGATAAATGCGCCGATAGCCGGTTCGCAACTCGTGGCGGGTGAGCGCTCCCGAAGTAATCGCCGCACTCCCGATGACCAGGTTCCCCATGTCGCGACCATGCCATGGACCTCTGACAACTCAGCGAGACCGAGGTTGTGGTGAATTTGTGCGAGACGAAACCGCCACAACCTCGGTCTGGGCGGGGCGGTAGGCGGGCGGGGCGGGGGTGCGGTTTGGGCGGGGCGGCGGGGCGGTAGGCGGGCCTAGAACCCCAGCTTGCCGAGCTGTTTGGGGTCGCGCTGCCAGTTCTTGGCCACCTTGACCCGCAGATCCAGGAAAACCTTAGTGCCGAGCAGCTTTTCGATCTGTTTGCGCGCGTTGGTCCCGACTTCCCGCAGCCGCGTTCCACCCTTGCCGATGACGATGCCCTTCTGGCTGTCCCTCTCGACGTAGAGGATCGCGTGCACGTCGATCAGCTCCGAGCCCTCGGGCCGCCCCTCGCGTTCGTTCACCTCGTCGATCACCACCGCCAACGAGTGCGGTAGCTCATCACGTACACCTTCGAGCGCGGCCTCACGGATCAGCTCGGCCATGAGCACCTCTTCGGGCTCATCGGTCAACTCACCGTCGGGGTAGAACGCTGGCCCCGGCTGCAGCTTGGATGCCAAAACCTCTGTCAGCACCTCGACTTGGGCTCCAGAGACCGCCGATGCCGGCACGATATCCGCATCGTGCCCAACGAGTTCGGACACCGCCAACAGCTGCTCGGCCACCCGCTCCTTACTCACCTTGTCGATCTTGGTGACGATCGCAAGCAGCGTGGTGCGCGGCGCGACGAGCTTGATCTGCTCGTAGATCCACTTGTCCCCCGGCCCAATGCCCTCATCGGCCGGAATACACAGACCGATCACGTCGACCTCGGAATACGTATCGCGCACAAGATCGTTGAGTCGTTGTCCAAGCAGTGTGCGCGGCCGATGCAGCCCCGGAGTGTCGACGAGAACGATCTGGTAATTCTCGCGGTGCACGATCCCGCGAATCGTGTGCCGCGTGGTCTGTGGCCGGCTTGAGGTGATGGCGACCTTCTGCCCGACCAGCGCATTGGTAAGCGTCGACTTTCCGGTGTTGGGCCGCCCGACGAAACATACGAAGCCAGAACGGAACTCCTCATCGGATCCGCTCACAACTGCCCCGCAGGCACACCGGTGCGATCGGTCACGATGACCGTCGCCGACGGTGACAGCTCTCGCACCGCCGCGACACCCGGATCCTCGTAGGAACCACCGACCAGCACCGCCGCCTCGATGGCCGAAGCTCCGCTGGACACCGCCGCCGCCACCGCCGCCTGCAGCGCGGTCAACGTCAGCCCCGAAAGCGACACCGGCGCACCGGCATAGGTGCGGCCGTCGCCGTCACGCACCGCCGCTCCCGACTTCGCCTCGGCGCGCCCCATCGCTCCACGGGCCAGCACGACGAGCTTGTTATCTTCATCGTTCAGACTGGCGTCTGATTCAGTCATTTCTTTCCTCTGCTTTCTCGTCATCTGCCACCGTGCCGCTGTCGAGGTCGGGTTGCACCAGGATCGTGCCGATGCGCACCCGGCCCCGCGTGTCCGGGCCGCCTTCAGCCTGTAGCAAAAGTCCGTGCGTGGCGACCTTGGCCCCCGGCAGCGGAACGCGACCCAGCCCTAACGCCAATAGTCCGCCCACGGTCTCGACATCGAGGTCCTCGTGGAATTCGATGCCGTAGAGCTCTCCCAAGTCCTCGATCGGCAACCTGGCGGAGACACGAAATATCTTGTCTTCCAAGTTCTCTACCGGAGCAACCTCGTCATGGTCGTACTCGTCGGCAATCTCGCCGACGATCTCCTCCAGCACGTCCTCGATGGTCACCAACCCGGCGATCGCCCCGTACTCGTCGACCAGCAGCGCCATGTGCTTGCGGTGCTGCTGCATCTCACGCAGCAGCGCATCCAGCGGCTTGGAGTCCGGAACGAACACCGCCGGCCTCATCACCTGCGCCACCGTGACGTCGCGGCCACCATTCACCGAGTAGTACGTCTGCTGCACAAGGTCTTTGAGGAAAACCACCCCGACCACATCGTCGACGTTCTCGCCGACCACCGGGATACGGGAGTGCCCGCTGCGCACGGCCAGCGAGGTCGCCTGACCGGCTGTTTTGTCAGATTCGATCCACACCATCTCGGTACGCGGCACCATCACCTCGCGGGCCGGTGTGTCGCCCAGCTCGAACACCGACTGGATCATTCGACGTTCGTCATCGGCCACCACACCACGCTGCTGCGCCATGTCGACCACCTCGCGCAGCTCGATCTCGGAGGCGAACGGGCCGTTGCGGAAACCGCGTCCGGGCGTCACCGCGTTACCGAGCAGGATGAGCAGCCGCGAAATGGGGCCCAGTAACACCGAAATCATCTGCAGCGGAACGGCGGCACCCAACGCTATCGAGTACGCATGTTGGCGTCCCAACGTACGCGGGCCCACCCCGATCGCCACGAAGCTCGTCACCACCATGACGATCGCCGAGATCGTCAGCGCCGCACCCAGGCTCATCCGCGCGGTCAGGTATCCGGCCAGACACACCGTCGACAAGATTTCGCAGGTGGTGCGCAGCAGGACAACCAGGTTCACATAGCGCGGACGCTCCCTGATCACCACGGAAAGCCTTACCGCGCCCGGCCTTTCCTCCCGAACCAGCTCGTCGACACGCGCCGAGGACACGGTGTTGATGGCCGCGTCGATCGCCGCGAACGCACCGCCCAGACCGACAAGGACGATCGCCGCCAGCAGCAGCCCTATGCCAGACATCACTCGTCGAAGTTGCGCGACTTGTCGAGCAGACGGCTATCCCGGTACAGCTGGGCCTGCTGCTCGTACCAATCCTTCAGCAGTTGGTTCTGCAGCGCGAACATCTCGCGCTCTTCCTCGGGTTCGGCGTGGTCGTAGCCCAGCAGATGCAGCACGCCGTGCACGGTCAGCAGCGCCAGCTCGTGAGCCAACGAATGCCCCGCCGCCTCAGCCTGTTCGGCCGCGAACTGCGGGCACAACACGATGTCGCCGAGCATCGAGGGCCCCGGTTCGGGCGCATCCGGGCGCCCACCGGGCTCCAGTTCGTCCATCGGGAAGGACATGACATCGGTGGGACCGGGCAGATCCATCCACCTCATGTGCAGGTCCGCCATGGCCGCAAGATCGACAAGCATCATCGAAAGCTCTGCCGCCGGATGGACATCCATTGCCGCTATGGCGAATCGTGCGACGCTGACCAACTCGCCCTCGGCGACGTCGATGCCCGACTCGTTGACGACCTCGATGCTCATCGGTGCCGGCTCCGGTTCCCCGATGCGCGCCGCTGCGCGCGGTTACCTGTCAGATCGGAGTCCTCAAAACGTGCATAGGCATCCACGATCTCCGATACCAGCCGGTGGCGGACCACATCGGCACTGGTCAACTCCGAGAAGTGAATTCCCTCGATATTGTCGAGAATGTCGACCGCGGCACGCAATCCGGAACGGGCACCACCCGGCAGATCGACCTGTGTCACGTCACCGGTGACCACAATCTTGGACCCGAAGCCCAGCCGGGTGAGGAACATCTTCATCTGCTCGGCGGTGGTGTTCTGTGCCTCGTCGAGAATGATGAACGCGTCGTTGAGAGTGCGGCCCCGCATATATGCCAGTGGCGCAACCTCGATGACCCCGGCCGACATGAGCTTCGGGATGAGTTCGGGATCCATCATGTCGTGCAGCGCGTCGTACAGCGGCCGCAGGTATGGGTCGATCTTCTCGCTCAGCGTGCCGGGCAGGAAGCCGAGCCGCTCCCCCGCTTCGACCGCTGGGCGGGTCAGGATTATCCTGGTGACCTGCTTGCTCTGTAACGCGTTGACCGCCTTGGCCATCGCCAAATATGTCTTGCCGGTACCGGCCGGTCCGATACCGAAGACCACCGTGTTGGCGTCGATCGCATCCACGTAGCGCTTCTGGTTCAGCGTCTTCGGGCGGATGGTCTTGCCACGCCGCGACAGAATGTCCAGGCTCAGCACCTCGGCGGGCGACTCGTCGTCGTCGCCGGCGAGCATTGCCGCGGTATGCCGCACCGTCGAGGGCGTCAGCTGCTGGCCCCGGCGGGCGATCACGATCAGCTCGGAGACCACCCGCTCGGCCAACGCCACGTCAGCGGGCTCGCCGGTGAAGGTGATGGTATTTCCGCGGGCGTGGACGTCGGCAGTCAACATGTCCTCGAGCTCCCGCAGGTTTTCATCAGCAGAACCCAGCAGGCCCATGATGAGATCGTTCGGAATCTCGACGCTGCTGCGCACGTCCGAAGACGATGACGACGATACGGACGGCACAGCGGCACCTTGTTCTCGGCTCGTCACGTGGTTGAAGTCGCCTGCTTTCTTGGGTTGTGAAGTTGCGTCGAGTTTACCGCTGGCAACCGTCAGCCTCCACGCGATTAGCGTTGTCGTCGCTTCGCGCGGGCGCTCATCGGTGCGCCAGCGGGCCGTCGGCCCATCGGTCGGTGAGCACCCCGAGGGCACCTAACGCGACAGCGGCGGCGCTGGACGTGCGCAACACCGTCGGCCCCAAACGCACCGGAACCGCACCCGCGTCCGTCAAAACGCCCAGCTCCTCGTCCGCGACACCGCCCTCGGGCCCCACGATCAGCACTACCGACGGCACCGAGGACAACCGCTCGCCCAGGGCGCTGAGCCCGGAGTCCGCCGATTCATGCAGCACCAGCACGATGGCCCCGCCGGCGACCCGCTCACGGGCCAACTCGGCCAGCTGCGCCGTCGAGCGCAGCTCCGACACCGTCGGTACGAAAGCCCGCCGGGACTGGCGTGACGCCGCCCGGGCCACCGCCTCCCAGCGCCGCTGACCCTTCTCCGCCTTGTTCGGGTCGTTCGGTGTGTCCCAGCGCGACACACATCGCCGCGCCTGCCACGGGACGATCTCGTCGGCGCCCGCCTCCACCGCCAGGTCGACGGCAAGTTCGGAGCGATCGGATTTGGGAAGTGCCTGCACCACAGTCACTCTGGGCGCGGCAGCAGCAACGCTCCAGCGCCCGGTGATCTCGATCGACAGGCCAGCGCGGTCGACAGAGGCGACGACGCCGTCGCCAACCTCGCCCGCACCGTCGCACACCATGACGGGCTCACCGACGCGCATGCGCAGCACCCGCGTGGCGTGATGCCCCTCGTCCCCGAGCAGGCTCACCGGCTCCCCCAGGGCGGGGATTTGGTCAACGTAGAAGATCGTGGCGGCCGCCATCTGGATCTAGCGGCCCGTGAACGCCTCGCGCAGCCGCGAGAACACCCCGCCGGACGCAGACTCGGCCCACACCACCTCGGCGGTTTCCTTGTTCCGGGTCTTGAAGTCTTTCAGCAGCTCGCGTTCCTTGGCATCTATTCGGGTGGGCACCACCACGTCCAGATGCGCATGCAGGTTTCCACGGACGCCGGTGCGCAGATGCGGCATGCCCTTCCCGCGCAGCGTCACCACCGAACCCGGCTGCGATCCCGGCTCGACCTTGACCACGGTCGGCCCATCGATGATGGCGTCGACGGACACGCTGGTACCCAGCGCCGCCTCCACCATCGGGACCCGAACCGTGAAGTGCAGGTCATCCCCGTCACGAATGAACACGTCGTGCGGTTTCTCGTGCACCTCGACGTACAGGTCACCTGCCGGTCCGCCTCCGGGGCCGACCTCACCCTGAGCTGCCAGGCGCACCCTCATCCCGTCGCCGACACCGGCCGGGATCTTGACCGTGATCTCACGACGCGCGCGCACCCGGCCGTCGCCACCGCACTTGTGGCATGGATCGGTGATGACCTCCCCGGCCCCCTGACACGTCGGGCACGGCCGTGACGTCAGCACCTGGCCAAGCAGGGAACGCTGCACGGTCTGTACCTCGCCGCGGCCGCCACAGGTCTCACAGGCGCTCGGCGCCGAATTTCCGTGGGTACCCTTGCCCGCACATCCGTCGCACAGGATCGCGGTGTCCACAGTCACCTGCTTGCTGACACCGGTCGCACATTCCAGCAGTTCAAGCCGCATCCGCAGCAGCGAGTCGGATCCGGGCTGAACCCGGCCGCGCGGACCGCGCGATCCACCGGCCGAGCCGCCGAAGAACGCCTCGAACACATCGCCAAGGCCGCCGAAACCGGAACCGAAGCCACCGCCGAAACCGTTGCCGCCGCCACCGTTCTCCAGCGGGTCGCCACCGAGGTCGACGATGCGCCGCTTGTCCGGATCGGTCAGCACCTCGTAGGCGATGCTGACCTCTTTGAACTGCGTCTGGGCCTGTTCATCGGGATTGATGTCGGGGTGCAGCTCACGGGCGAGCTTGCGGTACGCCCGCTTGAGCTCGCTGTCGCTAGCACCCTTGCTGACCCCGAGGATGCCGTAGTAATCACGCGCCACTGTGTTGATCTCGCTCCGTTGGTATCTGTCTAGTTCACATATCGCTAGCGATTAGCTAGCACTTCGCCGATATACATGGCAACCGCCGCGACGTTCGCGATGGTTCCCGGGTAGTCCATCCGTGTGGGTCCTAGCACACCCATACCGCCGAATACCGCTCCGCCCGCACCATACGGGGTGGAGACGACGGAGGTGCCGATCATCTGCTCAGCCGCGGTTTCGTGACCGATGTGCACGGTGACCCGGCCGGCCTCCTGCTGGGCGGCGAGCAAGCGTAAAACCACCACCTGCTCCTCCAGCGCTTCCAGCACGGTGCGCAGCTGACCGCCAAAGTCGCCGACGTTGCGGGTCAGGTTGGCGGTACCACCGAGCAGCAGGCGTTCCTCGTGATGTTCGACGAGCGTTTCCACCAGGACCGTCGCCGCCCGCGTGAGTGCATTGCGCAGGTCGTCGTCGGACTGTTCGGCGAGCTCGGCGACAGCCACCGAGGCCGCCGACAGCTTCTTGCCGTCCAGGGCCGCGCCCAGCAGCGTACGGAGCCTGCTCAGCTGGTCATCGCTGATGACGTCGCCCAGCTCGACAATCCGCTGATCGACCCGCCCGGTGTCGGTGATGACCACCAGCAGCAGCCGGGCCGGGGTCAGCAGCACCACCTCAAGGTGACGCACGCTGGACGAGGACAGCGTCGGGTACTGCACGACGGCAACTTGACGAGTCATCTGCGCCAGCAGGCGCACCGCACGGCGCAGCACGTCATCGAGGTCGACACCGCCTTCCAAGAAATTCAGGATGGCCTTGCGCTCGGCACCCGAGAGCGGTTTGACGTCCTCGAGCCGGTTGACGAACTCGCGGTAGCCCTTTTCCGTCGGGATACGTCCTGAGCTGGTGTGCGGCTGGGCGATGTACCCCTCGGCCTCCAGCACCGCCATGTCGTTGCGGACGGTGGCGCTGGAAACCCCGAGGCCGTGCCTGTCGACCAGCGCCTTAGAGCCGATCGGCTCCTTGGTCGTGACGTAGTCGGCGACGATGGCGCGCAACACCTCGAAGCGCCGGTCATCGGCACTGGCCATGGTCACCTCCCTCACGCGTGATGTGCCCTATTTTACGGGGCCACGCTGGGCTAACCCGCCACCGAGGCCGTCCAGGCTAACCTCAACTGTTATGCAGGGATCATTACGGAGTGATTTGCAGTGATCTTCAAGGGTGTTCGCGAGGGGAAGCCGTACCCAGAGCATGGGCTGTCGACGAGGGATTGGTCGCGCATCCCGCCCCGGCAGATCCGTCTCGACGAGCTCGTCACCACCACCACGGTGCTCGCGTTGGACCGCTTGCTCAGCGAGGACTCGACGTTCTACGGGGACCTGTTCCCGCACGCCGTGAAGTGGCAGGGCGTCACCTATCTGGAGGATGGACTGCACCGAGCCGTCCGGGCCGCGTTGCGCAACCGGGTTGTACTCCACGCCAGAGTTTTCGATATGGATCAGCTACGCGGGCTTTAGGCGGCGTTAATCCAGGATCGTGCGCACCACGCCGTCCGCCAGCAGGCGCCCCCCATCGGTGAGCACCAGCCGATCACCCACCAGCTGTCCCAGCCCCCCGGACACCACGGCGGGCACCCGGCCACGTTCCTCAACGGTCAAGTCCGCCAAGGCGATTCCCGTGTTCAGCCGCACCGCCAGTAACACGTCCTCGGTGTGCCGTTCGGCGGGGCTGAGGATCTCGTGCCCGCCGACGGGAAGCTGTCCCTGCCCTAACTGCTTGGCGTAGGCGTTGGGGTGCTTGACGTTCCACCACCGCACCCCGTTGACATGTCCGTGCGCACCCGGCCCGGCACCCCACCAGTCACCGCCGGCCCAGTACCCAAGGTTGTGGCGGCACTCCCCGCCCGGGCGTGCCCAGTTGGACACCTCGTACCAGTCCAGCCCCGCCGCCGACAGCGCCGTGTCCAGCAGCTGATACCGGTCGGCCAGGGCGTCCTCATCGGGATTCGGCAGCTCGCCGCGCCGGACGCGCCGGGCCAGGGCGGTGCCCTCCTCGACCACCAGCGCATACGCCGAGACATGGTCTACCCCGGCATCGAGCACGGCATCGACGGACCGGCGCAGATCATCATCGGTCTCACCGGGTGTGCCGTAGATGAGGTCCAAATTCACATGCCCGAGACCGGCCGCACGCGCCTCCCGCGCCGCCGCCACCGCCCGCCCGGGGGCGTGCACACGATCCAGCGTGGCCAGCACATGCGGAGCCGCGGACTGCATACCCAGCGAGACGCGGGTGTACCCGGCGGCGCAAATCGTCTCGAAGAACGCCGGCGAGGTGGACTCGGGATTGGCCTCGGTGGTCACCTCGGCGCCCGGCGCCAACATGAAATGGGCACTGATCGCGTCGAGCACCTCCGCGAGCCCGGAGCCGCCCAGCAGGGAGGGTGTGCCACCACCGACGAACACGGTCTGCACCAGCGGTTTCCCGTGCAGGGTCCGCGCGGCCAGGTCCAGCTCGGCGCGCAGTGCCTCGAGCCAGCCCGCGGGTGAGGTGCCATCACCAAGTTCGTCGGCGGTGTAAGTGTTGAAATCGCAGTATCCACAGCGTGTGGCGCAGAACGGAACATGCACGTAGATCCCGAACGGGCGCCCCGCTGCTGGCACCAGGGGCGGCAGGGTGGCAATCGTTTCGGGTCTCACCGCTCAAGTGTGTGCCAGGGGCGACGGCAGAAAAAATCTGTCCGGTCAATAGCGGGAATCCCCCACACCGAATAGAGGTTTTGCTCACAATGAGCGTAATTACGACCCGGTCGTACGGGGTGCCCGTTTCGCATGGCACAATTGGCCGGGTGAGCACACATCAGGTCCCCCTTGTCGCGCGGCGACACATCGACCTGAAGCGTGTCTGTAGCGCGTGTTGTCTCCCCTAGTGACGTAGTCCTACCCGTCTGCCACCCAAACGGTCGTGAGGATCTGCGCCTCCGGTCAGCCCCCGGTGTGTCGCCCACGACTGTGCCTGCCTTTCTGAGGAGCACCATGACCACCAGCGAGACCCGGCCCGCTCGCCCCAAGCAACAGCGCAGCGAGGGCCAGTGGGCACTCGGCTACCACGAGCCTCTCAACTCCAACGAGCAGGTGAAAAAAGACGACCACCCGCTGAACGTGCGGGAGCGCATCGAAACCATTTACGCCCATAAGGGCTTCGAGAGCATCGACAAGACCGACCTGCGTGGCCGCTTCCGTTGGTGGGGTCTGTACACCCAGCGCAAGCCCGGCTACGACGGCACGTGGACCGGTGATGACAACACCGACATGCTCGAGGACGAGCACTTCATGCTCCGGGTCCGCTGCGACGGCGGGGCATTCTCCGTCGACGCGCTGCGCACCCTCGGTGATCTGTCCACCAAATACGCCCGCGATACCGCCGATATCTCCGACCGGGAGAACGTGCAGTACCACTGGATCCGCGTCGAGGACATGCCCGAGATCTGGCGCCGTCTCGACGAGGTGGGCCTGTACACCACGCAGGCCTGTGGCGACTGCCCCCGCGTGATCCTCGGCTCTCCTCTGGCGGGCGAGTCACTCGATGAGGTGCTCGACCCGACACCGGCGGTCGACGAAATCGTGCGCCGGTACATCGGGAAGAAGGAGTACTCCAACCTCCCCCGCAAGTTCAAGACGGCCATCTCCGGTCTGCAGGATGTGGTGCACGAGATCAACGACGTCGCCTTCATCGGCGTGGTCCATCCCGAACACGGTCCAGGTCTGGACGTGTGGGTGGGCGGCGGCCTGTCCACCAACCCGATGCTGGCGCAGCGCCTCGGGGTGTGGGTGCCGCTCGACGAGGTTCCCGATGTCTGGGAGGGTGTCGTCGGCATCTTCCGCGACTACGGCTACCGCCGACTGCGCGGCAAGGCGCGGCTGAAGTTCCTTGTCAAGGACTGGGGCATCGAAAAATTCAGAGAAGTTCTCGAAACCGAGTACCTGAAGCGGCCCTTGCTCGACGGCCCCGCGCTGGTACCGCCCGCGCATCCCATCGACCATGTCGGTGTGCAACGACTCAAGAACGGGCTCAACGCCGTTGGCGTCTCACCCATCGCAGGCCGGGTATCGGGAACCATCCTTTCCGCGGTCGCGGACCTCGCCGAGAAGGCGGGCTCGAACCGGGTGAGCTTCACGCCGTACCAGAAGCTGATAATCCTCGACGTCCCCGACGACAAGCTCGGCGAGCTGACCGAAGGGCTGGACGCGCTCGGGCTGCCCTCGCGTCCGTCGCATTGGCGCAAGAACCTGATGGCCTGCACGGGAATCGAGTTCTGCAAGCTGTCCTTCACCGAAACCCGCAAGCGTGCACAGGATCTGGTGCCAGAGCTGGAAAAGCGGCTGGATGACCTGAATGCTCAGCTGGACACGCCGGTCACCATCAACATCAATGGCTGCCCGAACTCGTGCGCACGTTCCCAAGTTGCCGATATCGGCTTCAAGGGCCAGATGGTTGACGACGGCGACGGTGCCAGCGTCGAGGGCTTCCAGGTGCACCTGGGCGGAAGCCTGGGCCTGGACAGCGGATTCGGGCGCAAGCTGCGCCAGCACAAGGTCACCAGCACCGAGCTCGGCGATTACGTCGACCGGGTGGTGCGCAACTTCGTCAAGCAGCGCACCGACGGAGAGCGCTTCGCGCAGTGGGCGGTTCGGGCTGAGGAGGCGGATCTGCGATGAGCGTTCTGGAGGGCCAGAAGAACGCCGACCAGCTGCGTGAATTGGCTGAGCGCGGCGCCGCCGAACTGCAGGACGCCTCTGCCGAGGAGCTGCTGCGGTGGACGGAAGAGCACTTCGGCAATGACCCCAAGGGGTACGTCGTCGCCTCCAATATGCAGGACGCGGTGCTGATTCACCTTGCCGTGCAGGTACATCCGGGCATCGACGTACTGTTTCTCGACACCGGCTACCACTTCGCGGAGACCATCGGGACCCGCGACGCCGCCGAGATGGTTTACGGCGTGCACGTGGTGAACGTGACGGCGGAGCAGACCGTCGCCGAGCAGGACGAGATGCTCGGCAAGGACCTGTTCGCCCGTGATGCCGCCGAGTGCTGCCGGCTGCGAAAGGTGGTGCCGCTAGGCAAGTCACTGGCCGGGTACTCGGCATGGGTCACCGGCATCCGCCGGGTCGACGCCCCTACTCGAGCCAATGCACCACTCATCACCTTCGACGAGGCCTTCGGACTGGTGAAGATCAATCCCATTGCCGCCTGGTCGGACGAGAAAATGCAGGAGTACATCGACGAGCACGGAGTGCTGGTCAATCCGCTTGTGGACGAGGGATATCCGTCGATCGGCTGCGCTCCCTGCACCTCTAAGCCAGTTCTCGGTGGCGATGCCCGCAGCGGGCGCTGGCAGGGCCTGGCCAAGACAGAATGCGGGTTGCACGCCTCATGACGACACACATTGGACCGGAAATCAGAACGGACACCGCGTTGAGCCAGACTGAGGCACTGACAGATCTCGAGTCCGAGTCAATTCACATCATCCGCGAGGTGGCCGGCGAGTTCGAGCGCCCGGTGCTGCTGTTCTCCGGTGGCAAGGATTCGACGGTGCTGCTGCACACCGCGCTCAAGGCCTTCTGGCCCGCACCGCTTCCTTTCGCACTGCTGCATGTCGACACCGGCCACAACCTGCCCGAAGTGCTGGCCTTCCGCGACGAGATCGTCGCACGCCACAACTTGCGCCTGGTGGTCGCGAATGTAGAGGACTACCTGGCCGACGGCCGCCTGACCGAGCGGCCCGATGGAATTCGCAATCCGTTGCAGACCATCCCACTGCTCGAGGCCATCACCGACAACAAGTTCGACGCGGTGCTGGGAGGTGGACGGCGCGACGAGGAGCGCTCGCGCGCCAAAGAGCGCATCTTCAGCCTGCGCAATGCGTTCGGGCAGTGGGATCCCAAGAAGCAGCGCCCCGAACTCTGGAGCCTCTACAACGGCAGGCACGCGCCCGGCGAGCACGTGCGGGTGTTCCCGATCAGCAACTGGACCGAGTTGGACGTGTGGCGTTATATCGCTCGCGAAAACGTGCAGCTGGCCGATCTCTACTACGCGCATGAGCGCGAAGTGTTCAACCGTGACGGCATGCTGTTGACGCCGGGCCCCTGGGGTGGGCCGCGCGACGGTGAAGAGCTACAAACACTTTCGGTGCGATACCGCACCGTGGGAGACGGCTCGACCACGGGCGCCGTGCTCTCGGATGCCACCGACGTCCATGCAGTGCTCGCCGAGGTGGCCGCATCGCGGATCACCGAGCGGGGCGCGACGCGCGGCGACGACCGAGTGTCCGAGGCCGCGATGGAAGACCGCAAGCGAGAGGGCTATTTCTGATGAGGGCTTGCACGAAGAATCAAGGGCAGGGCTGATCATGAGCGATCTTCTGCGTATTGCCACCGCCGGCAGCGTCGACGACGGTAAGTCCACCCTGGTGGGCCGGCTGCTGTACGACACCAAGTCGGTGCTCATTGACCAATTCGATGCCGTGACAAAGGCTTCCGAATCACGCGGGCTCGATGCTCCCGATCTTTCACTGCTTGTCGACGGACTGCGCGCCGAGCGCGAGCAGGGCATCACCATTGACGTGGCGTATCGGTACTTCGCGACCCCGAAGCGTTCGTTCATCCTCGCCGACACGCCCGGGCACGTGCAGTACACCCGAAACACCGTGTCGGGAGCCTCGACGGCACAACTGGTGATCCTTCTCGTCGACGCACGCAAGGGCGTCATCGAGCAGACCCGTCGACACGCGGCAGTACTGGCGCTACTGGGTGTGCCACGGCTGGTGTTGGCGGTCAACAAGATCGACCTGGTGGCCGATAGCGCCCGAATTTTCGAGGCGATCAGCGCCGAGTTCAACGAACTGACCAGCTCGCTGGGCTGGAAGCCGGAGAACATCGTGGAGATCCCGGTATCGGCACTGCACGGCGACAACATCGCCACCCGCAGCGAGCGGACCGGTTTCTACAGCGGGCCGACCCTCATCGAGCATCTGGAATCGATTCCAGCGCATGAGGAATCAAGCAATGTGGGTCTGCGTTTCCCGGTCCAGTATGTAATCCGACCCCGTACCGCCGAGTACCCCGACTACCGCGGCTACGCCGGACAGGTTGCCGCCGGCGTCGTGCGGGTGGGCGACGAGGTGATCGTCTCCCCCGCCGGGCAGCGCACCACCGTGTCTGGCATCGACACCGCCGATGGGCCACTCGAGGTTGCCGAGGCGGGCCGCAGCGTGACGCTGATCCTGGCCGACGATGTGGATGCGTCGCGTGGCGATCTGATCGCATCACCCGATGTGCCAGATCCGGTTTCGGAGATTGACGGCACGGTCTGCTGGCTCGCCGACAAGCCGTTGAAGACCGGGGCACGCCTGCTGCTCAAGCACGGCACCCGCACAGTTCCCGCGATCGTCAGCGAGCTGGTGGAGCGCTTCGATGAGCAGAACCTGTCGGCCGATCCCGCGCCGGAATCGCTGGAACTCAATGACATCGGGCAGATCAGCGTTCGCCTGGCCGAGCCGATCAGTGTCGATGAATACGCCGACGACCGGACGGCGGGAAGCTTCCTGCTGATTGATCCCTCGAGCGGTAACACGTTGGCGGCAGGGCTGGTCGGCGATGCCCTGAGCGCCGTCGAACTGAATCGTGCGTAGTCCGGCGCTTCTTACGGTCGCACATGGGAGCCGCGACCCACGGTTCGCGGAGAACGCGCGCCGATTGGTCGCGCAGGTGCGGATGCTCCGGCCGGAACTGGACGTCCGGCTGGCGTTCCTTGAGTTGTCCGAGCCGAATCTCGTTGATGTGCTGGGCGATTTGAGCGGTGATGCGGTCGTGGTGCCGCTGTTGTTATCGGACGCTTACCACGCACGGATCGATCTGCCGACCGTGCTGTCCGGGGCGCCCCCGGGATTGCGGGTGACGCAAGCCCCGGTGCTCGGTGCCGATGATCGCCTGCTGCGGCTGGCCCGGCGTCGCGTGACTGAACTCGGTATCGCCCGTCCCGGCGTGATTCTCACCGCGGTCGGTTCCTCGGACTCCACAGCCAATGCTCGCACCCGGGCGCTTGCCGCGCAGTGGGCCATCTCGACGACGGTGTTCGCCACCGGGGAATCGACCACCCTTGCCGAGGCGGCAGGTTCGCTGCGTTCACGCGGAGCCACGGACATCGTTGTCGCACCGTGGTTCTTGTCCCCCGGGCTGCTGCTGGATCAGATGCGCGCCGAGGCCGGACGTGCGGGCATCCAGGTGGCAGCGCCTTTAGGTGCGGACCGGCTGGTCGCCGAGGTGGTTGTCGAGCGCTACGACGCGGCGGTCCCGGCGCCGGTCCCGGTACCGCACTAGTAAACCCTCCGCACGTGCGACTCTTTCCCGCTCAACACATTGTTATATGCGCATGTCTGCGATAGTGTTGAACGCGTGACCAGCACCGAGCACAAGACCCACGATCATCCCGACCACGTCCACGGCCCTGACTGCGGCCACGAGGCGGTCACTCACGAGGACCACGTGGACTACATCCACGACGGGCACCGCCACGCCCCACACGGCGATCACTACGACGAGCACTAGAGTCCGATAACAAAATGGCCCCCGGAGAACCGGGGGCCATTTCTCTATCCGCACTGTTTCAGAAACATTCTTGGTCTTGCCTGGCTATGAGCGACAACAGCGCCTTCTCTCGCTGCAGCATGCGGTGCTCGGTCCCTAGGACGCGACCTCGGCCAGGTCGCCCAAGTCGGGAACCCGGGTGACCCGCACATACACCTGGTCGCCCTCGTGCAGCCCGAGCGCCTCGGCGTCGCCACGGGTGATCTGCGCGGTGAACTGCTCGCCGGTGGCGGCACTGGTCAACTCCACCCGCACCTCGAAACCGAGGTGCACCACCCGACCCACCGTGGCCTTCGTCACCCCAGTGGTCTCGCCGGTGCCCTCCGCGGCGGCCCGGGAGAGGTCGGCATTGCGTCCCACACGAATATCGTGCGGGCGCACCAGGATTCCGTTCAGCTTGGCCACCGGGCCCAAGAAGGACATTACGAAGCTGTTCGCCGGGCGGTCGTACAGGTCGTCGGGAGAACCCACCTGCTCGATGCGTCCCTTGTTGAGCACCGCGATCCGGTCGGCGACGTCGAGAGCCTCGGCCTGGTCGTGGGTCACCAACACCGTGGTGACGTGCACTTCCTCGTGCAGTCGGCGCAGCCAGGCCCGCAGGTCCTCACGCACCTTGGCATCGAGCGCACCGAAGGGCTCGTCGAGCAGCAGCACTTCCGGATCGACGGCAAGCGCCCGGGCCAGCGCCATGCGCTGACGTTGGCCGCCGGAAAGCTGGTTGGGATAGCGTGCATGAAAACCACTCAGCCCCACCACTTCCAGCAGATTGTCGACCTTCTCCTTGATCTCGGCCTTTGGCTTCTTGCGGATCTTGAGACCGAATCCGACGTTTTCGCGCACGGTCAGGTGCTTGAAGGCGGCGTAATGCTGGAACACGAACCCGATGCCGCGCCGCTGTGGCGGAACACCGGTGACGTCACGCCCGTTGATGGTGATCGTGCCGGTATCGGGCTGGTCCAGCCCGGCGATGGCCCGCAACAACGTCGATTTGCCCGAACCGCTGGGCCCCAGCAGCGCGGTCAACGAGCCTGAGGGCACCTCGAAGTCGATATTGTCCAGCGCGGCGAAGTCGCCGTAATGCTTGTTCGCGCCGCGAACGGTAATCGCGTCAGTCATTCTGTGGCTCCTTGCTATTCGCTATTGGCTTTTGCTCGTCGCGCATCGATGACCACCTGGACCACCAGGACAATCACCGCCACAGCCATCAGCAACGCTGAGATGGCGTAGGCGCCGTACTCGGCGCCGCGCTGATGGCGATCGGACACCAGCAGGGTCAGGGTCTGCGACGTCCCGGGCAGGTTCGACGACACCATGATCACCGCGCCGTACTCACCCAGTGTGCGCGCGATGGTGAGCACGATCCCGTAGGTCAAGCCCCACCGGATGGACGGCAACGTGATACGCCAGAACGTCTGCCAGGCAGTGGCTCCCAGCGTTGCGGCTGCCTCTTCCTGCTCGGTGCCCAGCTCATGCAGCACCGGCTCGACCTCACGGATGACGAACGGAATCGTGACGAAGATGCTGGCGAGCACAATGCCCGGGAACCCGAAGATGACCTTGAGCCCCAAATCGTTCTCGACGAACCCGAACACACCCGCCGATCCCCACAACAGGATCAGCGCGACACCCACCACGACGGGTGAGACCGCAAACGGGAGGTCGATGATCGCCTGCAGCACGGCCTTGCCGCGGAACTTGTTCCGCGCCAGTACCAACGCCGTAGGGATGCCGAAGATGACGTTCAGCGGCACCACGATAGCGACCACCAGCAGCGAGAGCTGCAGGGCCGACACCGCGGCCGGGGTGGCGATCGACTCGAAGAACGCTCCAACCCCGGGCTCGAAGGTGCGCCACAGGATCAGACCGACCGGAACGATCACCAGGATGCCGATGTACAGCAGCGCCGTGTAACGCGCCACATACTTGACGAGCGGTGACGGCGTCACTGCGCCAGCTCCTCTCGCTTGGCCGCGCGCGACCCTATGGTGCGCAGGACGAACAACACGACAAACGAAATAATCAGCAGCACGATCGAGATCGCCGCGGCGCCGGTGCGATCGTCGTTCTCGATGAGCGTCCTGATCCATTGCGAAGACACTTCCGTCTCGCCAGGCACCGCACCACCGATCAGCACCACCGAACCGTATTCACCAATCGCACGTGAAAAGGCGAGGCCCGCACCCGATAACAGTGACGGAAGCAGCGCGGGAAGGATCACCGCCCGAAAAATCGTCCAGTTATCGGCCCCCAGCGACGCGGCGGCCTCCTCGACGGACTGGTCGAGTTCCAACAAGACAGGCTGCACGGATCGCACCACGAACGGCAGGGTGACGAACAGCAGTGCGATCCCGATACCCCACCTGGTGTGCTGGATGTGGATGCCCACCGGGCTGCCCGGGCCGTACAGCGCGAGCATCACCAGACTTGCCACAATCGTGGGCAACGCGAACGGCAGGTCGATGACGGCGTCGACCAAACGTTTTCCGGGGAAGTCGTCACGGGTCAGCACCCAGGCCACCAGCAGCCCGAAAAACAGGTTGATCACGGCCACCCCGAACGAGACTCCCAGGGTCACCTGGAACGAGCTCACCGCGGCGTTCGAAGTGATCGCGTTCCACAACGCGGTCCACCCGCCACCTGCCGACTGCCAGATGATTGCGGCCAGCGGCAACAGCACGATGATGCTGAGCCAGATCGATGCCGCACCGACTCGCAGCGAGGTACTTCCATACCGGCGCCTCAAAAGCCCCCCCGGCTGCCCGGCACCGACCTCACGGTCGGGCCGGGCAGCCGATTTCGGCTCGGAGGCCGGTTCCGCCGACTGTTCCGTAGACGCTGTCATCCGGTCGCCTTCTTGTAGATCTTGGTGATGCTGCCGTTTTCCTTATCAAACAGTGCCGGGTCAACAGTCTTCCAGCCGCCCAGTTCGGCGATGGTCCACAGCTTCTCGGGCGTCGGGAAGTCCTTGGCGAATTCTGCCGTAACGGCCGGATCGACAGGGCGGAAACCGGCCTCGGCCCAAATCTTCTGAGCTTCCGGGGTGTACAGGTAGTTCTTCAGGGCATTCACCTTGTCGAGGTGGGCACTTTCCTTGACCACCGCGACGGGGTTCTCGATCTTGAATGTCTGCGGCGGATTGACATGCTCGACGTCCTTGCCCTGACGTTCGACATTGATCGCCTCGTTCTCGTAGCTGATCAGCACGTCACCGCTGCCCTGCAGGAACACGTCGGTGGCCTCGCGTCCCGAACCGGGGCGCTGCTTGATGTGCTCGCCGACGAGCTTATTGATGTAGTCGATACCCGCCTGGTCATCGCGGCCGCCGTTGCTCTTGGCCGCGTACGGCGCCAACAGGTTCCACTTTGCCGAGCCCGAGCTCAGCGGGCTGGGGGTGATCACCGTGATCCCAGGCTGGAGCAAGTCATCCCAGTCCTTGATGTTCTTCGGATTGCCCTTGCGCACCACAAGAGAAACCACGGAACCGAACGGCACGCCCTTTGTAGCGTCGGCATTCCAATCTTCGGAAACCTTGCCCGCCTTGACCAAACGGCTCACATCGGGCTCAACCGAGAAGTTGACGATATCGGCCGGCTTGCCGTCGACGACAGCCCGCGACTGGTCGCCGGAGGCGCCGTACGAGGTAGTGACCGCGACACCCTTGCCCTCGGCAGTGTTCGCGAATGCCGGAATGATCTTCTTCCAGCCGGGCTCCGGTACGGCGTAGGCAACGAGGGTCAATGTGGTGTCGGCATTGGAATGAGACTCGCCACCGGCGACATCACTGGATCCCCCACCGCAGGCGGCGAGAACTGTTGCCGCTGTGGCAAGAACTCCGATGTGGCGCCACCGGCGGGCGCCGACCGTCTTCGCGATGTTGATCCTGGAGCCGAGCATGCGATGCCTTTCGTGGGATGACGATTACCTGGGACGGATATCTCAGCGGAAATCTCTGAATCCCGTAACGACAGAAAGGTAGCGAAACAGCCAGTGGGCTTCGAACTAGCCGCTACCGACACCAAACCGCGGACGGGATGGGTCTAGCGACAACAGTGAACGTCTGCAACCGCGCATGTACCGACCGCGATGAGCGCCAAGATGTGGCGCACGCGGTTACCCGGGGCGGCGGAATGCATGAGCGGAAGCGTAGCAGAGCCCTTTGACGCGGTCTTTACGGTCGAATCGGCAGGTAGAAGCACTATTACGTCAACAGACAGTAACTACCGACTCAACAGCCAGGCGACTATCACCAGAATGGCCAGCGCAACCAGCGCCAACGTGACGCGTGACTGCGGCATACCGCTCATGGAAGGTCCACCGGGGCGGCCGCGGCGACCCGATTTTCTATGGAATGGCGGCGCGTCGCCCGATAGAACAGACCGAGCCGATTCACCATGCTGAGCAGCACAAACAAGATCTTGTCACCGGCCACGGCCATCGCGTACGCCAGCACCAGCACAACCGGCATCACGATGATCGTTTGAAGGATGAACCCGCGTCCGCTGAGCCACAGCTCCACGCCATCCCACCAACTCAGGAGGCCGATCACGCTGTCGCTGTTCACGCGAGCCAGTTTAGGCGGACCATTCCGCGGCCTCTCCGGCGCAGGGCAGACTGGATGCCGATGAGCCACTTGCGCGCGAAGTGCCTGTTCCTGGTGCTCGTACTGTCCGCACTGTTCAGCGGGGCCCCCGTCGCGGCGGCCGATTCTGCAGCCGCAGGAGCCGACGTGCAGGTCGCGCTGAGCCTGGGCGAGCGTGAACTCACCGTGGTCGCCCGCCGGGTGACCAGCATTCCCGGCCCACTGCGTGTCGATGTGATCGCTCACCACGGCACCGCGGCCGGCCCGCTCCGGGTACAAACCGTGCCCACCGGCGCCGGTACCGATGACCGTCAACCCGCTCCGGGCGTACCCACCTCTACCGCGATGGTGGTCCTCGGCGAGAAACCCGGCCCGTACGGCGCGACTCTCGATGTCGACCGCACCGGCCCGACCGACCTGACCATCAGCGACGGCGTGCACACCGCCCGGATCCCGCTGGTCCTCGTCGGTCAGGCGATGTCACCACCCGAGCGAGTGGCCTATCTGGGTCTGGCCGCCACCGGTCTGCTCCTGGTGGTCTCACTCGTGGTGGCCACTCGGGTACGTCGTGGTGTGTGGATCGCGGTGCCGGTGACCGCCACGGTGACGGCCCTCGCGGTGGCCATCACCGGCGCGGTGCTGTCCGCATCGGCGCCCCCGCCGCCCGAGCCAGGCCCGCAACGAGACCCGACCGTCGACAACACCGCCAACCCCTACCGGTTGGACCGCCCCGCGGTCACCGACTACTCCCGGCCTTCGGCCATGCTCATCGCCGAACAGCCCGAGTTGGATTCGGGACACGCGACGGACGTCTACTTCTCACTCATCGACACGGCGACCGGGCTGTCCGCAGACGACCTTGTCATCCATGACAGCGCGCTGATCCATCTGCTGGTTGTGGCCCCGGATGGGCGACTATCCCACCTGCATCCGATAAGGGTTGCGCCGGGCCGCTACTCGGTGCCGTTCTCGCCGGCGGTCCCGGGCCGGTACGCGGTATCGGCCGAGTTCGTGCGCCGTGGCGGCGGCGTGCAGACGGTGCGCCTGCCGGGTGGACTCACATCGCATGGCGGGATGCCCGCCGCAGCCGCACCATTCGACGGACCCGGGATGCGCATGATCGATGGGCTGCACGTGCACGTCACCGCAACCGGCCTGCGTGCGGGGCGGCCGACGACACTCTCCGCCACGGTCGGAGCCGACCCGGTCTTGCAGCCGTGGCTGGGCATGCTCGGTCATCTGGTGATCGCCGGACCCATTCCGCGCGACGCCCCCGCGGGCGGTCTCGGCACCGCGGTCCAGGATTCAGCGGTCTGGGCCCATGCTCATTCCATGGGCGGTCACGGTGGAACCAATATGCCCGGCATGACGGGCATGGATCACCGCGCCGGCCATTCGCCCACACCAGATGATGCGGAGTCTTTCCCGCCGCCGGCGGTCGGTGCGCCGCCCCTCAACGGTGACAGTCCACCCGATGAGACGGTGGCCGCCTTCGGCCCCGATGTGCCGTTCACCTTCACGTTCCCCAGGCCGGGCCGGTATCTCGCCTGGATTCAGGCGCAGCGTGACTATCGGGTGCTGACAATCCCGGTACGACTGGACATCTCATGACACGTCAGGTGTGGGCGGGGCTCGCGGCCATACTTGCCGCCGTGGTGGGATTGACATGGATTGCCTGGCCCAGCGCGCCCGAAGCCGTCACCCTCTATTCCGGTACCGAGCACTACGCCGTCACGGTGACCATCGACCATCCCCGCGTCGGGATGACGGCACTGGAAATCGCCATCGCCGACCGTGAAGATGGCAATCTGCCCGAATCCGAGTCGGTATCAGTCGAATTGGTGATGCCGCTGATGGGCCACGCCATGCCACCGCTGCGCGAGGTGGTATCCGGCCGCACCAAGTTCGACCAAGTGATGCTCTCGATGGCCGGGCCCTGGGACATCGTCGTGACCGTCACGCCACCGTCGGGTGATCCCGATGAGCGCACGACAATGCCACTATGGGTGACTGGAGGTTGAGATGAGCCCGGAGACAAGCACCACGAGTGTCGGCGCCCAGCAGACGCCGCGCATCACCCGCGCCACCATCGAGAAGTACGCACCGCTGGGGGCGTACGGAGTGCTGTTGGGCAGCGTGGTGGGGGCGGTGGGGACCACCTGGGACGTGGAATGGCATGACGATGTGGGCCCCGATACGTTCTTCACGCTGCCGCATCTGTTCCTCTACGCGGGCAGTGCCATCGGTGGAATCACCAGCCTCGTCATGGTGTTGCTGATCACGGCCGCCCAACGCGCGGGCGAAGAGGTACCGCGCTGGATAGGTGGTGTGCCTGTCCGCGTGTTCGGCGGCAGATTCACCGCGCCCCTGGGCTTCCTGCTCTCCGGCTGCGGTGCCGCATCGTTTCTCATGTACGGCCTCTTGGATCTGTGGTGGCACACGGTCTACGGGTTCGATGCCGTCCTGGCCTCTCCCCCACACTTCGCATTGTTCGTATCCGGGACCGTCACCGACCTCGGCAGTGTCGTCACCTTCGCGGCGGCACGCCGATTTCGCTGGGGCGTCATCGGTTTGATGGCGCAGGCGTCGCTGGTGGCGGCGATGACGGCCATTCCGTTCACCGCGCTGTTCCTCTTCAAGTTCGACTTCAACCCGATTTCACTGGGCTCGGCGTTCATTGTCCCGCTCGTGCTGCTACTCGTTGCGGGCGTCTTGCGGTCGCCACTGGCACCGCTCGGCGTCGCGGCGATCATGGCCGCCATTCAAGCCATCTTTTGGTGGTTCTCACCTTGGGCCGCACACGAATACGCCGCGGCAGTGGGACTGCCGCTACGCGATGACCTCTGGGGTGGCCCACCCACGATCCCGGGAATGATGCCGATATTTCTCGCAGTCTTCGCCCTGCTCGCCGCGGGGCTGCTGCACCAGGCACGGGACCGCAGATGGCAACGGTGGCCGATGACCGCGATCGGCGCGGTCCTGGGTTCGGTGGCAGGTATGGGGTATCTGCTGCAGGGAGCGATGCTGTATCACCAGGGAACCGAAACCGTGAGCAGCTACATCACCGTCGGCCTGGCGGGGCTGGCGCTGGGCGCCCTCGCCGGATTCCTGGCGCAACGGATCGCGCTGATGCTCAGGGTGCCCGGAAACGACGCCGACACTAGGGAGGCCGTCGCGTGAGGCACAACCGAATCCTGTTGTCGCTCATAGCCGTCATCGGCCTGTCACTCGGGGTCAGCGCCCCTGCCAACGCCTACGCGCCGGTGAACGTGGTGCATACCGAACAGGTGGCGGCGGGCCCGTATCCGCTGACCGTCGGGTTCTCGACATGGCCGCTGCGCGCCATGCAATCACTGGATTTCACCTTCATTCCCGTCGATGGGATCACCGGAAAGTCGGGCACCCTTACCGTCGTATCACCCGACGGTAAGGAGGGCCGCGCCGAACCGCTGGCCCGCCATCCACGCAAGCGCGAGGTCTGGGGTTTAGATATCCGGGCGCTGCAGGAAGAGGGGCATTACCAGTTTATTTTCGACATCACCGGTCCGCGGGGGCCGGGCAAGGGCATTCTCAACCTGGAGGTGCTGCGCCAGCCCGGACCGCCGCTGGCGTTGAGTTGGACTCTTTCGCTGATGCCCGTGTTCGCGTTGGCCGCGGTCCTGATCGTGGCGTGGAGGAGGACTCGTGACCAAACCTGATCTGTCGCACAGCACTACCTGTGCAGTCGCCGGCGGAGGACCCGCCGGCATGATGTTGGCGCTACTGCTCGCACGTGCCGGCGTCAACGTCACCGTGCTGGAGAAGCACCCCGACTTTCTGCGGGACTTTCGCGGAGACACCGTGCATGCCAGCACGCTGAACCTGCTCGATGAGTTGGGGCTCGGCCCGCAGTTCGCGGCCATGCCGCACAACCTGGTTCAGCAGGTAACCGTGGACCTGGGTGAGCAAACATATCGGCTGGGCGACCTCAATCGGCTTCCCGGACCGCACAAGCACATCGCAATGGCACCTCAATGGGACTTTCTGGAGATGCTGGCCAGTGCCGCGGAACTCGAGC
This sequence comes from Mycobacterium sp. NGS15, assembly GCF_059813245.1. NCBI lineage: Bacteria > Bacillati > Actinomycetota > Actinomycetes > Mycobacteriales > Mycobacteriaceae > Mycobacterium > Mycobacterium sp. NGS15. The sequence goes on from NZ_JCALEF010000008.1 coordinate 85,649, forward strand.
CCACCTTCCGGCTGCTGCGCAGCACGGAAGTCACCGGGCTCCTACGATCCGGCGATCGCATCACCGGCGTCGAATACCGCACCGCCGCAGGAGAAGCCGGCCAACTCAAGGCGGACCTCACCGTCGCCTGCGACGGCCGTGGCTCGGCGCTTCGCGCCGCGGCCGGAATGCGGCCGCGACAGTTCGGCGTTCCGATCGATGTCTGGTGGTTCCGCCTGCCCAAGCATCACGATGACCCACAGGGGCCGCGCGCGAGGGTCGGCGCCAACCGCTTCATGGTGATGCTCGATCGCGGTGACTACTTTCAATGCGGGTATCTCATCGGCAAGGGCACCGACTCACAGATGCGCAGCGGTGATGTGCAGGTGCTACGCGACAGGATCGCCGAAATGGTGCCCTGGCTGGCCGGCCGCACCGGTGCCATCACCAGCTGGGATGATGTGAAACTGCTTGATGTGCAGCTCAATAGGCTCCGCACGTGGTACCGGGAGGGGCTGCTGTTCATCGGCGATGCCGCGCATGCCATGTCCCCGGTCGGTGGAGTGGGTATCAACCTCGCCATCGCCGACGCCGTGGCCACCGCACGCATCCTCGCCGAGCCGTTGCGTCGGGGAACACTCACCACCGCCGACCTGCGCAAGGTACAGCTGCGCCGATGGGGACCGACCGCCCTGATCCAGCGCGTGCAACGTGCCGTACACCGCAGGGTGTTCTCCGCGGTGGGCTCGACGACCGACATCACCCCGAGCACCAGGATCGCATCGGTGTTGTCGATCGCCACCAAGTACCCATGGTTGCAGGCGATTCCGGCCTACGGGGTGGCGATCGGACCGCTGCCCGAGCACGCGCCCGACTTCGCGCGCCGTTTACCTACCGGCTGAGCACCTGCTGCATCCCGGGAGCCACCCGGTCACGGATCTTCTGCCACGGCACGGTAACCGGTACAAAATCTCCTGCGACGTGCGGAACAGAGATATAGAAGGTCAGCCCGTTCGGCACGGGTAACCAGTGCAGGAACTGCTCAGACTTCATGTCTCCGGCGGCCTTGATGCGATCGGGCGGCCCCAGCTCCCGAGCCAGCGTGCGCAATTGCTCCCGAGCCGCACTCTGGTCGGCGAAGACGTCACCGAACATGATGGGCTGAGCCGTATCGGTGTTGATGGTGATGGTCGCTACCGTATTGCTGGGATACGGTCCACCGCTGTTCGCGAGGAACACCGCGGCACCCGACAAGACATGTGGACCAATGAAAGAAACCCGACTCGATTCCCGTGCCTGCAGCTGTCCATCGCCTATTGTCGCCGGCTTGGTGTTCTTCGGATCGTCCAGGATCCGCACCACGTCCTTCAGCGCCACGCGCATGCCTTCATTGAATCTGTCCCGAGCGCCGGCGTTATCTCCAGTGACGTGAGGCAGTTTGACGTTGTAGTCGACCTTGCCTTGCTTTCCGCTCTCCGGCTCCAGCGTTGGGGTGAAGCCAAACGCGGGCGTGGCGGTCGGCGGCGCTTGCGCCGGAGTTGCGGAGACAACCGGTTTGGACGGTGTCGCGCTGGTGGACGACGGGGCTTCAGGAGTCTGCGTGGGTTCTTCCGGCGGTTTGAGGCAACCGGCGATAACACCACACATCAACACCAGCATCAACACAAGACGTGACGTCACAAGCACAGCCCCCAACTATTGACTCAATACCGGCAGAATCCCAGGCGCCACCTGATCGCGAATCCTGTCCCACGGCACGGTAATCGGAACAAAATCACCGGCGGCATGCGAGACCGGCACATAGAACCGCAGTCCCGTCGGCGCCGGCACCCACTGCTCAAGTCGCCCGTTGACGGTCTGCTGCCGCACCCGCCCCGTCGGATCGAGACCGGGTAGTACCTGCCTCAGCCGTTCGAGGGCCGCGTACTGGTTGGGGAACAGGTCGTCATACGTGATGGGTTGGGCGGTATCGCTATTGACCACGATTGTCGAGACCGACCGGTTAGGGTGCGCGCCACCGGCGTACCAGAGATACACCTGGATACCCGCGACCACGTGCGGTCCGATCATGGCGACACGGGTGGTCTCCAGTTCAGGCCCGACATCACCGTCACCGATCGACACCTGCTGGCTCGCGCCAGGACCGGGCAACGTGTCGATCAATTCCCGCAGCGCGGCGCGGGTACCTTCGTTGAATCGATCACGAACGGCGGGCATTCCGCCGGAGAGCTGCGGCACCTGGACGTCGTAGGTGATCGTCCCTTGGGCGCCCTTGACCGACTCCAATACGGGCGTATACCCAAATGCCGGGGCGGGATTCACTGCGGTGCTCGCCGCCGTTGTCCCCGAAGAGGATTCCGTCGTGGTAGGCGTCTGCTCAGCGGGGCCCGACGTGCGGCCGCAACCGGATGCGACCACACACATCGCCGCCGCGATGGCAACGGTGCCGCCCCGGGCCCTCATGTGGGTGCGTTCGCGGGCTGGAAGGTTCCGCTGACATCCGCCTCCTCCTCGGCGCGGATGACGTGCACGACGGCGTTGATCAATGCCAAGTGGGTGAACGCCTGCGGGAAGTTGCCCAGATGCCGACCGGTACGCGGGTCGATTTCCTCGGCGTAGAGCTGCAGCGGGCTGGCGAAGGACAGCAATCGCTCGCACAGGTGCCGTGCCCGGCGCACCTCGCCGATCTCCACCAATGCCGAGACCAACCAGAACGAGCAGATGGTGAAGGTGCCTTCTTCACCCGAGAGCCCGTCGTCGGTCTCCTCCACCCGGTAGCGCAGCACCAGACCGTCGTTGGTCAGCTCATCGGCAATCGCCAACACCGTCGCACGAATTCGCGGGTCGTCGGGCGGCAGGAAGCGGTTGAGCACCGCGAGCAACAGTGAAGCATCCAAAGCCGTTGAACCGTAGCGCTGTACCAGCACTCCGCGTTCATCGACGCCATGCTCGAGGATGTCCTCTTTGATCTCGTCGGCGATACCGCGCCACTGCTGGGCGTAGCTCTTCTCTCCGTGCAGCTCGGCGAGTTTGGCACCACGATCCATCGCCACCCAGCACATGATCTTGGAGGAGGTGAAGTGCTGCGGCTCGCCGCGGACCTCCCAGATGCCACGGTCGGGTTCGCGCCAGTGCCGCGCGGCCTCCTCTGCCTGATTCTTCAGAATCGGCCACAGTGTCGCCGGGATCTGTTCACGTGACTTCGCGTGCACGTACACCGAATCGAGCATGGTGCCCCAGATGTCATGCTGGACCTGATCGAACGCGCCGTTGCCTATCCGCACCGGCCTGGCCCCGTCGTACCCGGATAGATGCGGCAACTCCCCCTCCGTCAGCGTGCGTTCCCCACCCACGCCGTACATCACCTGCAACGGATGTCTCTCCCCGTTGTTCGCACCGGATGCGTCGGCGATGAAGGCGAAGAAGTCGTCGGCCTCACGGTCCAGCCCAAGCGTGTACAGCCCCCAGAGCGCGAAGGTCGAGTCCCGCACCCAGGAATAGCGATAGTCCCAGTTACGCACTCCCCCAGGAGTTTCCGGTAATGACGTGGTGGATGCCGCCAGCAGTGCTCCGGTCGGCGAGTACGCCAGGCCCTTGAGGACCAGCGCGCTGCTCTGTAGGTATGACCGCCACGGATGATCGGGGAATTCGCCGATGTTGATCCATTGCCGCCAGGCTTCGGCGGTCTTCCACATCTTATCGGCAGCTTCCGCATACGTCTGCGGGACAGGGTGCTTGGACCAGCTGAGCGCGACGAAGACATTGTCACCCTCGGTGAGGCGGGTGCGCGCCCGGGCCTCGCGGCCCTCCAACCCCAGCCGAAGATTCGTGGTGAGTTTGAGGGTGGGGTTGGCCTCGGGGTTCTTGGCCGCTCGCGCTATCGCCTCGCCGTATCCATCACCGCAGTACTCCCAGGTGAGCCCCTCACGGTGATAGTCGAAGGCGGGCTCACAGTTCATGATCACTTCGACGGTGCCGCTGACACAGCGCACGGTGCGCAGCAGGATGTGTTCGGCGTCCCAGTCGGTCGGCGTGCGCTTGTGCGTCTTCGACCGCGAATCGACGTCATGCCACGGCCCGAGGACCAGCGCATCGCGGACGGTGAGCCATCCGGTCTTGGTCTGCCAGGTGGTTTCCACCATCAGGCTGCCCGGCAGGTAACGGCGCGCGGCCGGAACATTGTGCCCGTACGGCCCGATCCGGAAGTGTCCCGCTCCACGGTCGAGGATGGCTCCGAAGATGCTCGGCGAGTCCGGCCGGGGCACGCACATCCACTCCACCGATCCGTTGGAAGCGATCAGGCAGGTGTTCTCCCAGTCCGAGAGGAATGCGTAGTCGGCGATCGGCGGGAAGGGACCGCGGCGCTGAATGGGCGACTGACTGGAGGACAACAGTCCTTCTAGCGACAGTTCGGGATCAAGAGACGACACCATCGGACCATCGTATGTGCGTCCCGGGGAGGCACCGGATATTTAGCGTCGGCGGCGCAGGTAGATACCGAGACCGCCGAAGAGCAGCAGATTGAACACCAGAAGCGTCACAAGGACACCGGTCGAGCCTCCAGTACGCGGCCCCGCCAGGTAGATGACCAGGTCGAGGCCGATCAACACGCATGCGGCGATGACCATGGTCCAGATGAGAGCGGCCGGCTTCATGTCGTCGCCTCACCCCGTGCCGAGTCCAGCTCGGCAGCCAACACGGACATCAATTCCGCCACCGGCAGGGCCCGCGCGCGGTGATGTTCGGTGCCGGCCCACAGCGACATCACGTCCGGGTCCCCGCTCGCCCGAAGTTCCTTGGTCGCAGAGTTCAGCGCCGGGAAGCTCACCGGGGCAACAGATTCCATATCACGCTGGAATGCGTTGGAGATACTGCGCGCCGGGCGGCCCGAGAACACCCGGGTCACCACCGTCTCGGCCGGTTGTAGCAGAGCGTCCTTGTAGACCTGTTTGGCACCTGACTCGTCGGTCACCACCAGTGCGGTGCCCAGCTGCGCTGCCGCCGCTCCGGCGGAAAGCACCCGGGCGATGTCGGCGCCGTCCATGATGCCGCCCGCGGCGACCAGCGGTAACGCGGTGACTGCCTGCACGTTCGCGATGAGGTTCACCAGCGGCTCCTCGGGAGCACCGGCATCGAAACTGCTGCGGTGGCCGCCGGCCTCTGGGCCCTGGACAACCAGCGCGTCGGCGCCGATCCCCTCGGCGATCGTGGCTTCGACCGCACTGGTGACGGTGATCCACACCTCGGATCCGGCGTCGTGCAGCCGTTGCGCATCCCGCGCGGACGGCACACCAAAGGTGAATGACACCACCGGGACGGGGTTGGCGACCAGATACTCGATCTTGTCGGCATATGCATCGTCATGCCAGACCGGGTCACCGGGAGCGACCTCGAGTTTGTCGGCCCAGACCTTCAGCTTGTCGAGATACTCCCGCAAGTCGGCACCATGGTCCGGCGTGGGGACGAAAACGTTGAAGCCGAAGGGCAGATCGCCCATCGCCTCGCGGTCCTGATCCAACTGCGCGATGGTGCGGTATCCGGCAGGCATCAGACCGAAACCGCCTGCCGCACTCACTCCGCGCGCCAACGCCGGCACCGTGATACCGCCGGCCATCGGAGCACCGACAATGGGAAGGCGAAGCCCGGCAAGCACGGTACTCATGTACCTCAGCGTATCGACGCGATGATTTTTCCGGCCGGGCCGGGTCGGTATGGATATGACAAGCTCACCCGCCTACCCCACCGCCGTCACCCGCGAGGAATGGCTGACGGCCCGCAAGCAGCTGCTGGCCCACGAGCGCGCGGCCACGCATCTGCGCGATGCCGTCAACGCCGAACGTCGACGACTGCCCATGGTGCAGGTCGAAAAGGATTACGTATTCGAGGGCCCCGACGGACAGGTACGGCTCCTGGACATGTTCGAGGGACGACACACGCTGTATATCCACCACTTCATGTGGCTCGACGAGATCGACCGCGGCTGCCCCAGCTGCACCGGGGCCGCCGACATGACGTTCACCGAACGGGACCGTGCATTGTTGACCGACAAGGGCGTCACCTTCGCCTGCGTATCCCGTGCGCCGTACGCAAGCATCGCCCGCTACCGCGACGAACACGGGTGGACGTTCCCGTGGTACTCCACCAACGACGGCGATTTCAGCTACGACTTCCACGTCACGCTCGACCCGTCACGCGCGCCGGTCGAGTACAACTACAAGTCGCGTGATGAGTTGTGCGCCGATGGATTCAGCGACGAGGACCTGCGTGGGGACTGGCCGGGCGCCAGCGTTTTCCTGCGCCGCGGAAACGAGGTCTTTCATACCTATTCGGCCTTCGCGCGGGGGCTGGACCATTCCGCGGTCGGGTATCCGTTCCTGGACCTGACGCCGTATGGACGTCAGGAGCCCTGGGAAGACTCGCCCGCCGGCTGGCCGCAGGGCGGGGCGATCGTCGGGATGCCGAGTCAGTGTTGCCAGGAAGACTGAGGTGGGCCGCCGCTAGGACTTCTTGGGCTTGTCCGCCGCGGACTCGGAGGAGAGCGCCGCCACGAAGGCTTCCTGCGGCACCTCGACCCGTCCGATGGTCTTCATGCGCTTTTTGCCCTCCTTCTGCTTCTCCAGCAGCTTGCGCTTGCGGGTGATGTCGCCGCCGTAGCACTTGGAGAGCACATCCTTACGGATGGCCCGAATGTTCTCGCGCGCAATGATTCTGGAGCCGACAGCAGCCTGCACCGGCACTTCGAACTGCTGGCGCGGGATCAGCTCCTTGAGCTTGACGGTCATCTTGTTGCCGTAGGCGCTGGCTCCATCCTTGTGGACGATGGCCGAAAACGCGTCGACCGCCTCGCCCTGGAGCAGGATGTCGACCTTCACCAGGTCGGCCTCCTGCTCACCGGCCTCTTCGTAGTCCAGGCTGGCATAGCCGCGGGTGCGCGACTTCAGCGAGTCGAAAAAGTCAAAGATGATCTCGCCCAACGGCATTGTGTAACGCAGCTCGACGCGCTCCGGCGAGAGGTAGTCCATGCCGCCGAGTTCGCCGCGCCGCGACTGGCACAGCTCCATGATCGAACCGATGAACTCGCTCGGCGCGATGACGGTGGTCTTGACCACCGGCTCGTAGACGGCACGGATCTTGCCCTCGGGCCAGATGGACGGGTTGGTCACCATCATCCCTGGATCGCCGGGGGCCATTCCTTCAGTAATCACCCGGTACACCACGTTCGGTGCTGTCGAGATGAGGTCGAGGTTGAACTCCCGTTCCAGCCGCTCACGGGTGATCTCCATGTGCAGCAATCCCAGGAAGCCACAACGGAATCCGAAGCCCAGGGCCACCGATGTCTCCGGCTCGTAGGTGAGCGCTGCGTCGTTGAGCTGCAGCTTGTCCAGCGCCTCACGCAGATTCGGATAGTCGGATCCGTCCACTGGGTACAGCCCGGAGTACACCATCGGCCTGGGTTCGCGATAGCCGGTGAGCGGCTCGGTCGCACCCTTGCGCGCGGAGGTGATGGTGTCACCGACCTTCGACTGGCGCACGTCTTTCACGCCGGTGATCAGGTAGCCCACCTCACCGACCCCAAGCCCCACAGAGGGTTTGGGATCCGGCGAGACGATGCCCACCTCTAGCAGTTCGTGGGTGGTGCCCGTCGACATCATGGCGATCTTCTCGCGCGGCGTGATCTTGCCGTCGACAACGCGGACGTAGGTGACAACGCCGCGGTAGATGTCGTACACCGAGTCGAAGATCATCGCGCGCGCCGGAGCATCCGGATCACCTTGCGGCGCCGGAATCAACCGCACTACCTCGTTGAGCAGTGCCTCGACGCCCTCGCCGGTCTTCCCGGACACCCGCAGCACATCGGAGGGTTCGCAGCCGATGATGTGCGCGATCTCTTGCGCGTAGCGGTCGGGGTCGGCGGCGGGCAAATCGATCTTGTTGAGGACCGGGATGATCGTCAGGTCTTTGTCGAGCGCCAGGTACAGGTTGGCCAACGTCTGCGCTTCGATGCCCTGTGCCGCATCGACCAGCAGTACGGCACCCTCACACGCCTCCAGGGCGCGCGACACCTCATAGGTGAAGTCGACGTGCCCGGGGGTGTCGATGAGATGTAGGACGTACTCGGCGGAATCGGGCGCGGTGCTGATTTTCCAGGGCAGCCGCACGTTCTGCGCCTTGATGGTGATGCCGCGCTCACGCTCGATGTCCATGCGATCCAGGTACTGGGCACGCATGGATCGCGCGTCGACCACCCCGGTCAGCTGCAGCATCCGGTCGGCCAGGGTCGACTTCCCGTGGTCGATATGGGCGATGATGCAGAAGTTACGGATGCGCGCCGGGTCCGTGAACGTCGTGTCGGCAAAACTTGGCACGGCACCATGCTCCCATGCCGCGCACCATGCTCCCGACACACGCTGGGAGCACGCCCCCGCACGCGGGAGGTACCCCCCACCCTTGTGGGGGCCTTCGAGGCCTACCGGTCAGTATGCTCGCAGCATGGCGTCACAGTGGCAGACGCTCGGGCGGAGGCTCGGGAGGATGGCGGCGTCCGCCGTCGAGCAAGTCGTGTTCCGCGACGGCCCGAAGGTGCTGCGGCAGCTACAGGGATCGGAACTCGTCCAGCGGGGGCTCCAGCGCGGGCTGGAGGCGATCGGTGTCGTGGAGCCCGAACCACAGACAGCCATTCCGGGGCGCCCCGTAACGCACCGCAGCGTGCCTACGGCCCATCGCGCCCGGCGCATCGAGTACACGCCCAACCTGGATGGCCGCGCCGATCCTGGGGAGATCGTGTGGACGTGGGTGGTCTACGAGGATGACCCCTCGCAGGGGAAGGACCGCCCGGTGCTCGTCGTGGGACGGGACGGGACGCTACTGCTCGGCCTGATGCTGTCCACTCGGGAGCGCCACGAGAGCGATCTGGATTGGGTGGCGCTCGGCAGCGGCAGCTGGGATTACGACGGGCGCCCCAGCTGGGTGCGCCTCGATCGCGTGCTTGATGTTCCCGAGGAAGGGATTCGGCGCGAGGGCGCCATCCTGGACGTAGAGCGATTCAACATCGTCGCGACACGTCTGCGCGCACAGTTCTCCTGGAGCTGAGCGCTCAGCGCCTCAGCGCAACTCAGTCAGTGTTCTACGGAGTTGCGCAGTTCTACGGAGTTGCGCACCGGCGACGGCGTGAACATGGCCTGATCGATGAACTGCGCGGTGTACTCGGCCAGTTCTTCGCGCTCCAGACGCAACCGTCCGTCGAGCCAGGCCAACACGGTGCCGGCGACACCCGCGGCCAGGGCTTCGGCCTGAACCGCGGTGTAGTTCGGATCGGCATCCGGGTCGAACTCGGCGCGAGCGGCACCGAGCATCAACGCCATGTAGTGCGTCAACCGCATACGACGACGAGTGAGTCGCTGGCTTCCCATCGCCTCGGTGGCGATCACACGGGCGCGCCGGGGGTCGGAGGTCAGTGCGGTCACCGCACCCACGACGCCAGCATGCACCTGCGAGCGTGAGTCCTTCTCAGCCGCGGCCATCGCCGAACCTGCCGTGGCGATGCTGTCTTCGATGATCCAGTCGAAAACCGCGACGAGCAGCTCGTCGAGGCCGTCGAAGCACTCGTAGAAGTAACGGGTGTTCAGTCCGGCGGTCTTGCAGATCTCCCGAACCGTTGTCGCTGCCCAGCCTGAACTGGCCATCACCTCGAGCCCCGCCTCAAGGAGGCGTCGCCGCCGCTCCGCGCGGCGCTCATCCGCCGTTCGTCCGCCGTATAGCCCGGTAGCTTGTTTGGTCACCATGGTCTACGCATTATTACTCTTCTTGCCAGACACCTGTGCAATAACCGGCTTTTCTGCGGCGTTTAGGCGAGTCGTGTGACCTCGACCACGACGTCCAGATCGGTCGACCCGCCCCCCGAGTAGATGCCCTTGAGAGGGCTGACATCCGAGTAATCCCGGCCGACGCCAATGGTGATGTACTGCTCGTTGATCTCGCTGTCGTTGGTGGGGTCGTAGTCCCACCAGCCGCCGGCCCAGGCCTGGATCCACGCGTGACTCTGTCCATCCACCGTCTCGCCCACTGCCGCATCGCCCTTGGGGTGCAGGTAACCCGACACGTAGCGCCCCGGAATTCCCATACTGCGCAGCAGAACCAATGTCAGATGCGCGTAGTCCTGGCAGACACCCTTTTTTTCACGCAGCGCATCCAGCGCCGACGAGTGCACACCGGTGGTTCCGGGCACGTAGTCAAGCTCCGCGTGCACCCATTTCGACGCCGCGACAATGGCCTCGGCGGGAGTGGCATCCCTGGCGATCCTCTTGCCCACCGACTGCACCTTCTTGCTGTGGGGGACGTACGCACTGGGCGAAAGATACTCGTCGAATCGGTCGAGGACGGCCGTGGCGTGGATGTCATCCCAGCCCACGGATTCCTCCGGCATTTCCGCGACATCGGTCTCCACCACCGACAGACCCGTCACCTCCAGCTCGGTATGCGGTGCGTGCAGGTCGAACGTCGTGACGGCGGTACCCCAGTAATCGACATACCGATACGAGCGGGTGGCGGGAACCGTCTCTACGCGATTGAGGATGACGTTCTGACGGCCGTCACTACGCGGGGTCAACCGCGCCTCGTTGTAGGACGCGGTCACCGGCGTCTTGTAGGCGTAACCGGTCGCATGGACGACTCGCAGGCGCCACATCTACTTCTCCTCTTCGCGCAAGCTGGGGGTATCTCCCGCTGGGGGCCTCATCGTCAGATCTCGCCTTCTTCAATGGGATCCACATCGTGGCGACCACCGGCATCGCTCCACGCCACCCACGGCGCGGCGTGGAAGTACTGCAGCGCCACCGCTTCACCCAATTCCCGGCAGGTCTGCTGCAGGCCGGCCAGGCGCGTCGGCAGGTCTTCCAGCAGCACCCCGGGACGCATGAACTCCAACTCACTGCGGGCCCGCCCCAGTAGACGCTGCGCCTCGGCACGCGCCCCCACCCGGCTGTGCGGCTGGTGATCGAGCTCCTCCAGGCTCAGCTCGGCCTGGCGCAGCGAGTGGAACACCGAACGCGGAAACAGGCGATCCAGCAGCATGAACTCGACAACCCGGCTGGCATCCAATACCCCGCGGTAGGTACGCAGGTACGTGTCGTGGGCGCCGGCGCTGCGCAACAGGGTCACCCAGGCGGGCGAGGATGCGCGGTCACCAACGCGCGAGAGCAGCAGCCGCACTGTCATATCCACCCGCTCGATGGACCGGCCCAGCACCAGAAACCGGTATCCGTCATCACGGCTGAGCGTGGAGTCGGCGAGTCCCGCGAATTGCGCGGCGCGTCCCTCCACATAGGTGAAGAACTCGTGTGGGCCGAGCCTGCGGGCGGCGCGCTCGCGGTCGGCCAGCGCGTTGTAGGTGGTGTTGAGGCACTCCCACATCTCGGTAGAAGTCACTTCGCGTGCGCCGCGGGCATTCTCGCGCGCTTCGGAAATGGAGTCCACGATCGACCCGCCCTGCACTCCCCGGCTGAACGCGACAAGTTCGGTGAGCGACCACACATCGAGCACGATGTCCGGCGCGTCGATGCCCAGTACACGCAGCAGTACCCGGGAGGCGTGGTCGGGATCCACGCTGGCGTCCTCAAGCAGCTGGTGCACCGTGACATCGAGGATGCGCGCGGTGTCATCGGCACGCTCGACGTACCGGCCGATCCAGTAGAGCGACTCCGCGTTTCGCGCCAGCATTAGGACATCACCTGCTGTTGTTGTTGCTGTTGTTGCACCTGCAGACCCGCGGTGGCTGCCTCAGGTCCCTGTTCGACCTCCGCCGCCTGCGGCAGTTCGGGAACCACTTCGGCGCCCGAGAGCTCACGATCGGCGACCGAGGCCCGCGAGGCCAGCACCCAGGTGTCTTTGGACCCGCCGCCCTGGCTCGAGTTCACCACCAGCGAGCCCTCCGGCAGCGCCACCCGGGTGAGGCCACCCGGCAGCACCCACACGTCGTCACCGTCGTTGACCGCGAAGGGGCGCAGATCCACGTGCCGGGGCACCAGCTGATCGCCAACTTTCGTGGGCACCGTGGACAGCTGGACCACGGGCTGGGCCACCCACCCGCGCGGGTCCGCTCTGATCTTCTTGGCGATCGCGGCGCGTTCCTTTTCGGAGGCATCGGGGCCGAACACGATGCCGTACCCGCCGGACCCCTCCACCGGCTTGATGACAAGCGCGTCGATGCGGTCAAGCACTTCTTCGCGTTCGTCGTCGAGCCAACATCGGTAGGTGTCGACGTTCGCGACGATGGGTTTCTCGCCGAGGTAGTACTCGATGATCGTCGGCACGTAGGTGTAGACGAGCTTGTCGTCGCCCACTCCGTTGCCCACGGCGCTGGAGATGACGACGTTCCCGGCGCGTGCGGCATTGAGCAGCCCCGCGACCCCGAGCACCGAATCCGGACGGAACTGCATGGGGTCCAGGTAGGTGTCGTCGATGCGGCGGTAGATGACGTCGACCTGGCGCTCCCCCTCGGTGGTGCGCATGTATACCTGGTTGTCTCGGCAGAACAGGTCGCGTCCCTCGACGAGTTCCACACCCATCTGGCGGGCCAATAGTGAGTGCTCGAAGTAGGCGGAATTGGCGACACCCGGGGTGAGAACCACCACAGTCGGATCTGCCTCGTTGGTGGCCGCCGATTTACGCAGGGCGCGCAGCAGGTGCGAGGCGTAGTCGTCCACCGCGCGCACCCGGTGCGAGGTGAACAGGTCCGGGAACACGCGCGCCATGGTGCGGCGGTTCTCCATCACGTACGACACCCCCGACGGGGACCGCAGGTTGTCTTCGAGCACCCGGAAGGTGCCCTGCGCATCGCGCACCAGGTCGATTCCCGCGACGTGGATACGCACCCCGTTGGGCGGGTTGATCCCGGCGGCCTCGCGGTGGAAGTGCTCGCAGGACGTGATCAAGGCACGTGGGATCACCCCGTCACGCAGGATCTCCTGATCGCCGTAGATGTCTGCCAGGTACATCTCCAGCGCCCGCACCCGCTGGGCGATGCCCCGCTCCAGACGTGACCACTCGGCCGCGGCGATGACGCGCGGCACCAGATCCAGCGGAAACGGCCGTTCCTGACCCGACAACGAGAAGGTGATTCCCTGATCGACGAATGCCCTGCCCAGCGCGTCTGCGCGCGCGGCCAGGTCGGCAGCGTCGGTGGGCGCGAGCTCGGCGTAGATCCCCTTGTAGGGGCCGCGCACGTTGCCATCCGCGTCGAACATTTCGTCGAATGCCTTGGAGTAGGCACCCTTCTCGGACACCAGTGCGCGGTATCCGCCAAAGATCTGGTCATCACGCCGGGTTAGCCGTGGCGTTGCCGCCGTGCGTGTGGGTCGGCCCGAGTTTGGCATCACTGTTCGCAGGCTCACCTTGCCTATGCTGCACTAACTCGCCGGATTCGGCAGTGCGTGCGCGCGTATCGCCGATACTTGCTGGCTACCTGGACGCAATCTCACGTTGTTGACCGACCCGCCGGTTTCAGGTTTCGGCCGCACCCCTGGTAGTCTCTTCCCTTGCGGCGCTGCTCAGCTGCCCTGGATCCAATGATCTGGAGGCCCGCCGCCCTACCGGACGATTTACCGAAGGATTTAGACGCGTGGCCAATATCAAGTCGCAGGAAAAGCGCATCCGGACCAACGAGCGTGCCCGGTTGCGCAACCAGGCGACCAAGTCGTCTCTGCGTACGGCAGTCCGCGGTTTCCGCGATGCCGTCGCCGAAGGTGACAAGGAGAAGGCGGGCGAGCTGCTCGTCGCCACCAGCCGCAAGCTGGACAAGGCTGTCACCAAGGGTGTCATCCACAAGAACCAGGCCGCCAACAAGAAGTCGGCGCTGGCCCTGGCTCTGAACAAGCTCTGATCTAGTTTTCGATCAACGCCGAGCGCGCACGCGTGCTCGGCGTTTTTCGCGTCCCACAGCAGCTCCGCCGAGTCAGGTATTCACCAATTCGGCCACCTTGCGCACCGCAGATTCCAGGGCGTAGTCGGCATCGGCCGCCGCCCCCTTCACATCGGCGTTGAGCGCGGCCACTACCCGGATGGCCTCGGCCACCGCGTCACGCGACCACCGGCGTGCCTGTTTCTGCGCCTTTTCGATGCGCCATGGCGGCATCCCCAGTTCGGATGCTGCCGCGTACGCGTTCTGTTTGATGGGCCCCACGCGTGCGATGGTGTGCACCGCCTCGGCGAGCGCATCGGCCAACAGCACATGCGGGACGCCCCGCTGCATCGCCCAGCGCAGCGCCTCCGTCGAGCCGGCGACGTCACCCACCACCGCCTTGTCGGCGATATCGAATCCAGACACCTCCGCACGTCCGGAGTGGTAACGGCGCACCGCGGCCTCGTCGACGTTGCCGTCGGTGTCCGATACCAACTGCGAACACGCTGCCGCCAACTCACGGATGTCGGAGCCGACGGCGTCTATCACAATGGCGACCACGCCGGCGTCCACTTTCTGTCCCAGCCGGCGGAATTCTTTATGTACGAAGTCGGCCCGCTCGGCGGCCTTGGTGATCCGCGCACAGTTGTGCACCGCTGCGCCGAGATCCTGCAATGTGGTGGCCAGCGCCTTCGCACGGCCACCACCCGAATGTTGGACAAGCAGAAAAGTACCCGGCGGCAGATCCGAGGCTGCCTGCTCGATGAGGGTGACCGAGTCCTTACCTGCTTCGGCGGCGGCGTCGACGACGATCACTCTTTCGTCAGAGAACAGCGAGGGGCTCAGCAGCTCGGCCAGCTCGGCCACGTCGACCTGCCCTGCTCGCAATCGATTGACGGGGATATCCGCGCCCGTCTTGCCGCGAACAGCCTGGAGCACCGAAGTCACCGCGCGTTCGACCAGTAGTTCTTCGTCTCCCAGGATGAGGTGCAGCGCATCGGTCACCCGACGATCGTGCCATGCCGCGGGGACAGGGAGTTTCCCACTTCCACCCGGTGACCGATTAGTACGTACCCCAGTTTGAGCCGCAGAATTCTGGAAACATTACCGACCAGTAGCACCGTCGCTCCCCACCTAGCGAACAGGATGGCCGGCCAATGACAACGGAGTCTCTGCACATCATCGCTGCCGCCGACGAAGGCGGCGGTGCCGCACTCGACCAGGTGATCGGCATGTCTGTGGCCGCCACGATCGTCTCCGGCGGTCTGCTGTGGATCGGCTACCTGCATCGTCGGCGACGCATCACCTGGTTACAGAACCTCGCAGACCGGGTGGGTGAGAAGTTCAACCGCCCCTCCTGGGTGGCCTTACAGATCTGCCTCTTCGTCACGACGATCGTCGCCGCACTGTTCGGTTTCATCTGGGATGTCAGCCTGCACATCGGCAAGGGCCGCGATGCGGGTCCGCTAGCCAATCCCGCGCATTACTTCATTCTGTTCGGGCTGTTCCTGCTGTTCATCGCGGGCACCCTGGCGGTGGTCCTGCCCTACGACAAACCCGGGCCGGCGGCGGTGCGCATCACCCGCACCTGGTACGCACCGGTGGGTGGCCTGCTGATGGCGATGTGTGGGTTGTACGCATTGATCGGTTTCCCGCTGGATGACATCTGGCACCGCATCTTCGGCCAGGACGTCACACTGTGGGGCCCGACCCACCTGATGCTGATCGGCGGCGCCGGGCTCTCGTTGGTCTCCGTACTGATCCTGGAATACGAGGGCAGGCGGGCCATCGGCTTCAACCCAGACGATGACACGACTTTCGTGAAATTCTTGCGCTACTTGTCCTTTGGCGGGTTGTTCATCGGACTGTCGGTGTTCCAGATCGAATACGACTTCGGCGTCGAACAGTTCCGATTGGTCCAGCAGCCCATGATGATCGCCGCGGCCGCTGCCTTCGCCGCGGTGTGCGCACGAACCGTGATGGGCCGCGGCGCCGCAATCATCGGCGCCCTATTCGCCATTGTTCTGCGCGCAGCCGTCTCGTTGCTCGCGGGGCCGATACTCGGCGGTCCGACGAGTTGGTTCGCGCTGTATCTCGGGCCCGCGTTGGTCGTCGAGCTCATTGCCCTGACCCCGCTGATCAAGCGCCCCATACTGTTCGGCGCCATCGCGGGCCTGGGCGTAGGGACCGTCGGTCTGTGGCTGGAATCTCTCTGGATCGGTGCGGTCTATCGCTACCCATGGCCGCTGAGCATGTGGCCGGAGGCACTGGCGATGTCGGTGCCTGCCGCGATCGCCATGGGTGTCTGCGGAGCCCTGCTGGGCATGGTGCTCACCGGCCAGAAGCTGCCCAAACCATCCGTGAGCATCACATCGGTTGTCTTGACCGTGCTCATTCTCGGGGCTGCGGTGGCCAACGGCCTACGCACCGAGGTACCCGAACATGCCACCGCGACAATCGCATTGAGCGAACTGTCCAACGAGGGCGGCAAGCGGATGGTGTCGGCCGACGTGGTGATCAGCCCGCACGATCTGATCAGTGATGATCCCGAATGGGTGACGATCCTGTCCTGGCAGGGCGGCTTGGCCAACGATCACGGCCTGGCGATAGACAGACTGCAGAAGATCGGCGAGGGCCACTACCGTTCGACTCAGCCCATCCCCGTGTACGGCTCGTGGAAGACACTGCTGCGTGTGCAGGACGGCACCACGATGACGGGGGTGCCCATCTTCCTTCCCGCCGACCCCGGCATCGGTGCGCAAGAGACGCCAGCCTTGGCGTCCAGCACCAAGCCGTTCACCCAGGAGCTGACGATCCTGCAGCGCGAGCGCAACCAGAATCATCCGTCCTGGCTGTTCAACGTGGCATCGCTGGTGGTGCTGTTCTGCACCCTGGCGCTCATCGCGGCATTGAGCTGGGGCGCCGGGCGCATCAATGGCACCGAAACACGCAGTGACAGTGATGCATTGCCGACACCGGGACCCAAGGAGCCGGTGCCACACGGCCCATGACCGTGGCGTACCTGGCAGACCACTCGTTGCTGTTGGCATTGCCCGCATTCGCACCCGCGGTTGTCGTGGCGGGCGTGGTCATCTGGGTGGCGATGCGGGATCGCCGTCACGACGACGAGGACGACCCGGCCAACGAGGAAGAGCAGCACCGTGATTAGAACGTGATGAGGAGGAACCGAGAATGATCGCCAAAGCGCTGACCGCGATCTGCGCCGTCGCCTTGATCTGCAGCGGCTGCGCAACATCGAGGGAGACACCCGCCACCGAATCGACCGCACCGTCACCTCAGCTGACCATCGATGTCACCATCAAGGGCGGGGTCGTCACACCGAGCAATGCCACACTGCACACCCGAGTCTCCGAGCCCATCGTGATCCGCGTGGACAGCGATGTCGCCGACGAGCTACACGTGCACTCCACCCCCGATCACAGCTTCGAGATCGAACCGAAGAGCGGCCAGACGTTCCAGTTCAGCGTCACGGTGCCCGGAAAGGTCGATGTCGAGCTCCATCGGCTCAAGAAGACGATCGCCACGATCTCCGTACAACCGTGACCGCCGGTCGGTCGACGGCCATACTCGCCCACGGCCTGGGCGGTTCGTCCGATCTTCCGATCCCTTACACCTATGCACTGATCGGCGCGGCGTGGGCGTTGACGTTCACCTTCGCCGTCGTTGCGCTGGCATGGAAGAAGCCCCGGTTCGACGCGGACCGGCCCGGGCGACCGCTGCCGGCGTGGGTCACGGCCGTCGCCGGCGGGCGGCCCGCGCGCTGGACAAGTACCGCACTGGTACTCCTGGCGACCGCGTGGATCACCGTGGCCGCGGCCTTCGGCCCGCAGGACGGCAGGAATTCGCTGCCGGGCGTCTTCTACGTACTGCTGTGGGTCGGCGTGGTCGCGTTGTCGCTGCTGTTCGGGCCGGTGTGGCGGCTGCTGTCTCCCCTGCGCGCCGCGTACCGATTACTGGCCGCGTCGCGGCGGCCCCCGCCCACCGGATACCCACGGCGGTGGGGATATTGGCCCGCAGCCGCCGGACTGTACATGTTCGTATGGCTGGAATTGGCCAGCGCGGACCCGGGATCGCTTCGCGCAGTAAAGATCTGGCTACTGGCGTACCTGACGATAACTCTCGCGGGCGCGCTGGCATGTGGCACGCGCTGGTTCGCACGCGCCGATCCGTTCGAGGTGTACAGCATGGTGGCTTCGCGGCTATCACCCGTGCGGCGCAACGCTGACGGCCGCATCGCGGTCGGCAACCCGTTCGACCATCTGCTGTCGCTGCCGATTCGGCCCGGCATCGTGGCGGTGCTCGCTGTCCTGCTGGGTTCGACCGCGTTCGACAGCTTCTCGGCCATGCCCGGCTGGCGCACGTTCGTCGACGAACTTGCCGGTGGTTCCACAGTCGCGGCAGTCGCGGTCCGAACCGTCGGGCTGACGGTCTTCGTGACCACGGTCGCGACCACCTTCTGCCTGGCTGCGCGCGCGACCGGTGGGGTCACCCCCGCCACTCGGCGCGGTATGCCGGGCCTGCTCGCGCACTCACTGATCCCGATCGTCATCGGTTATGTGTTCGCCCACTATCTGACCTATCTGGTGGAGCGCGGTCAGCAGACGCTGCTGCGACTCGCCGACCCGCTCGGGCGCGGATGGTTCTCCACTGTCGACGTGTCGTACGTCTTGTCGATGCATCCGTCGGTGCTTGCGACGCTCAAGGTGGGTTTCGTGCTGGCCGGGCACATCGCGGGCGTGATGGCCGCGCACGACCGGGCCCTGCAGGTTTTACCCAGGAGACATCAGGTGACCGGGCAGCTGGCGATGATGCTGGTGATGGTCGGTTACACCTTCACGGGGCTGTACCTGCTTTTCGGCGGATGACGGCGCTACCGCCCAAATCTAAGGCTTTTCTAAGAAATTAAGAGAGCAGTAAGAGTAGGGTGCATCGAGACGAAAGGATCAGCGATGACACCTGAAAAGCGGGAACACAGAGATCACGCGGTAGTCCTCGGGGCCGGGATGGCCGGACTACTGGCAGCCAGGGTGCTGTCGGAGTCTTACGAATCGGTCACTGTGGTCGAGCGCGATGAATTGGGCGTGGGCGCCATCTCACGTAGCGGGGTGCGGCAGGGTGAGCACATCCACATGTTCATGAGCTCAGGCACCGAGGCGCTGGAACAGCTGTTCCCCGGAATTCTCGAAGAACTCCGGACGGATGGAGCCACCGTCTGCGACGAGGGCGACCTCTCGCGTGTCCGGATGCTCATTGGGCCGCATGAGATGTTCAACCGATCAGACAAGTTCCGCAACCCCGGAACTTTCAAGCTCTATCTCACGACCCGGCCATTCCTGGAATCACATGTACGACAACATGTTCGACTAATCGATAACGTCAGGTTTCTCGATGGACACGACGTCATCGAACCCATGACCGCCGGGCGCCGCGTCACCGGGGTTCGGGTGGCGCGGCGATCCACCGGTCTGGTGACGACGCTCATCGCGGACCTGGTGGTGGACGCCACCGGACGGACACCGCGGACCCAAACCTTCCTGGATCGGCTCGGATGCGAAAGGCCTGCCGAAATCCGCATGGCATCGCCCGTGACGTATGCGAGCCAGCTGTTGCACGTTCCCGATGACGTCGACTTGGACAAGCTGACCTTCTTCAACCCTGCACCAGAACATCCGTATGGCGGAGCGATCGCCCGCTGCGAAAACGGCACCGTCATGATGACTCTGGGCAGGCTCAATCTCGAAGAACCACCCACCACCTTCGACGAAATGCTGTCCTTCGCAGAACAATTCGTACCCACCGAGCTGGTGGACACCATTCAGTCGGCGATACCGATCGACGACGTGCACACCTACCGGTATCGCGAGGCCGTGTGGCGGCGCTACGACCAGATTCAGCAGTTCCCTGAGGGTCTGCTGGTAATCGGAGACGCGATCTGCAGCCTGGACCCCATCAAGGGCCAAGGAATGACGATGGCTCTTGTCGAGGCAATGACATTGCGGGACTGCCTCACCGCAGGCGATGCCGAGCTCGCCCGCCGATACTTCGGTGCTGTCGGCCGGCGCATCAACGCGGTATGGCAGCAGAACAAGACAGCGGCTCCGTTGTTCACCGGAACTCCGGCGAATGCTTCTGTCACGCAACGTATCACCTGGAGGTTGTTGGCGTGGTGGGCGCTCACGATGATGGCCGCGGCGCGTGAGGACATTCGCATCACTGAAACGATCCTGCGCGTCAGCCACCTGCACGAGTCCCCATCCCAGATGCGACGGCCCGCATTCCTGCTACGGGTGCTGCGCCACAGCCGGCGGCGACACGAAGCACCCGTCGTGCAATCACCTCGCCGCCGGCTCACCGTTTCCAGGACGTAGAGATACCCCCTCAGCTCGCCAGTCGCGCCGAGATAACCAACGCGAGCACGCACAGCGTCGCAAACCAGACCACTCCGCGGAACCACCGACGACGCCACAACCACACCGAAATACCAAGCAGCAGGGCCACAATAACGAAACCGACGACACCAGAGAGCACCGAAATCGCTGTCGCTCCATCCGCGGCGGCGTAGTCGGCTACGCGCAGCAGCCACCACAGTTCCGGGCCACAGAACCGCACCAGCACACCTGCGGTAAGCGGTGAGATCACGGCAAGCCCTGCGGCTGCGGTGCCGAGGATCGTGATGGGTGCGATGACAATTCCCGCGACCACATTGGCGGCGACGGAGGCCACACTGACGCTTCCGGAGATCGCGGCGATCAGCGGCGCGGTAACCACCTGCGCCGCCACCGCGATGCACAGCGCGTCGGCCAGTGGCTTTGGCCAACCTCGGGCGGTCAGGCGCACCGACCAGCGCGGCGCCAACACCACCAGTGCCGCGGTGGCGACCACCGACAACGCAAACCCGATATCGACGGCAAGACCTGGCGACACGGCAAGCAGTACCAAAACCGTTGCCGCTAAAGCCGGTACGGCCTGTCGCCGCCGTGCTGTCAACACACCGAGTAGTCCGATCGCACCCATCACCGCGGCTCTCAACACGCTCGGAGACGGCCTGACGAGGACGACGAAACCGACCAGAATGAGCGCTGCCAACAACACCGAGGCCCGCAGGCCGATCAGTCGCCCCAGGAGCAGCACGGCTCCGCACACGATGGATACGTTGGCCCCCGACACCGCCATTAAATGAGTGAGTCCCGATGTTCGGAACGTAACGACGGTGTCCTCATCGAGCGCACTGGTGTCGCCCAGCACCAGCGCTGGCAGCAGCGCGGCTTGGTCGACAGGCAGTGCACTTCGCGTAACCTCGACAAATCGATCACGAATACCGTTGGCCGCAGCATGCATTGGCGAGTGGCCGATCACCGTGGGCTCTCCCGTGGCGGCTAGCGTGACGATGGTCAGATCACGCCGCGCAGGACGAGCGACCACCGCTCGGGTCTGCAGAGTGTCCCCGACCGCGGCGACGCTCAGTAACGACGATGACCCGAAGAGGACTACGGAGCCGGCACTTGGCCGTGCGGGATCACCCATCGCGACAAGGTCGGCGCGCACCATCGCACGACCACCGGCGATAGAACGCGGGTCATCTGTTACTCGTAGTTGCACCGCAACAACCTGTCCCACGCTGGAGCGCAATGGATGACTCTGCACCCCGTCACGTCGCATTGCCGCGGCAACCGAAAACCCGACACCGACGATGAGGATGACGAGCGCCCCGTGGACGAGTGCTTTGTTCAGCCGGCGACGACGCAGTTGCACGGCGAGCGCGCCCAGCGCCAGCACCGCAGCCATGAAATAACCTATTGGCCAAAGGATTCCCGTAGCCGTCGCGGCCCAGGCGGCAAGCGCGGGCGGTACCAGCCGCAGATCCAGAAGAGACTCATCGGCGTGAGTCACAGCACGACGAGGGCACGCAGCTTGTCCAGCCGTGTCGGGCCGATCCCGTCGACCTCGGAGAGCTGGTCAATGCTGGTGAACTTGCCATGTTCAGATCGCCACCGCACAATCGACGCCGCCATGACCGGCCCCACGCCAGGTAGCGTATCCAGCTCGGACTCCGTTGCCGTGTTGAGGTTTATCCGCCCCTGCGGTGCCGTCCCCGCGGCTCCTCCACCCGCGGCCGGCGGCTGCCCGGCGGCGATAATCGAGCTCGCCATTCCTACCGGCTGCCCGGGCGCCGGAGCGAGGCCGACCACTATCTGATCGCCATCGGCAACCGGCCGGGCCATGTTGAGCGTCACGACATCGGCACCATCGACCACACCCCCGGCCGCTGTCACCGCGTCGGCGACTCGCGCACCGCTGGACAACGTGACCAGGCCCGGCCGCTTCACCAGACCGGCCACACTGATGACCAAGGAACTCGGCGCCGACACCGAACTCGATGAAACCGGTTGCACCGCAGGAAGATGTGCACTCACCGGGGGTGGCGGCTGACGCATCACAGTGAAGATGGTGACCAGCACTGCCAGCACACCGATGGCACCCAAGGCGACAATCCCGGCACGGCCGGGATCGGTGCGGACGGACTCCAGCCATCCGTGCGGACCGCCCGGTGTCAGTGAATCCGGAAGCCAACGCAACGCAGGATCCGGCTCGACACCAGCCGCCCCCGCGACGTCATCATCATCTCCGTCATCGTCATCCTCGCGCCCGGGCGGCGCCAGGCGTCGGTGCAGCAGCTCGGATTCCATATCTCAACGCTAGAAAGCACCGGACCATCCGGCCAGAGATGAACCGGTATCTGTGGATCAATACGGAGCTGTGGAGAAATCCAAACGCCTAGCTCACTCCACGGGTTCGGCGCATACCCCGACAGCACCGGGCCCCACGTGCACCGCCAGCACCGGCCCCATCTCCGAGATCACCGGATCATGCGCGGTATTCAGCCGCGAACACACCAGCTCATTGACCTTCTCGGCGGTTTCGGTGTTGTCAACGTGGTGGATCGTCACCGAGACGCGACGCTCGCCCACGAATTCGACGATGTTGTCGACCATCGCTCCGATCGCCTTGGTGGCGGTGCGGACGCGCTGCGCGAGAACCAGCTTGCCGTCTTCGTCGATCTGTAGCACCGGCTTGAGGGCCAGCGCGGTGCCGAGCCAGGACGAGGTGGCGCTGATACGTCCGCTGCGGCGCAAATGGTCCAATTTATGTACCACCATGACACATCGACTGCGCCCCACCGCATCCCGCGCGGCCTGGTACGCCGCACTCAGGTCAGCGCCCGCAGCCGCGGCCCGGGCCGCGGCCAGCGCAACGAAACCGCTGCCCATCGCGGCCGACCGTGAATCAACGACATGCAGCCGATCGCCGTACTCACGGGCCGCCTGTTCGGCGGCTTCGAACGTGCTCGACAGCCTGCCGGACAAATGGACCGCGACCACGCCGTCGCCGCCACTGTCGATCAGGGCCTGCCGATACACCTCCGTCAGCTCGGCGGGCGACGCACCGGCCGTGGTGGCGCGGCCCTTTTCGTACACCGAGGCGGGGATGGGATCCACGCCGTCACGCAGATCCAAATCGCCGGTCAAGACATGCAACGGCACCAGCCGGATACCCAGCATCTCGGCGTCTTGCGGTAGCAGTCGCGCCCCCGTATCTGTCACCACCACAACCGGCATGGGTCACCGAACCCCGAGTTCGGGCAGCACGGTCCGCAGCGCGTTGATCATCAATTCGGCAACGCGCTCATGTGCGACAAAGTTCCAGTGGAT
This sequence comes from Mycobacterium sp. NGS15, assembly GCF_059813245.1. Classification (NCBI taxonomy): domain Bacteria; kingdom Bacillati; phylum Actinomycetota; class Actinomycetes; order Mycobacteriales; family Mycobacteriaceae; genus Mycobacterium; species Mycobacterium sp. NGS15. Next base: position 109,253 of record NZ_JCALEF010000008.1, read on the forward strand.
TCCGTCCGGGTTCCCCCGGCCCGCGAAGATCTCCTCGCCGACGGCTTCCTTCAGGTCCACCACCGGCATGTTGTGTTCCGACGCCCAGGTCTGGATGGCCGAAGCGGTGGCTTCCCTGCCCGAGTGCACGCGGCCATACGACTCGGCGATGTGCACCGACGGCAACGAGGCGATCATGGGCAGCCCAGGCCGGTTGAAATCGAGTGCACCACGTGTCTTTTCGAGGTATTCCACGGTGAGCTTGGGGGGCAGCGCCACCCGCGCGATGGGCGAAAGGCGGGGCTGCAACCAGCCGTACCCGTCGCGGATCCAGCTGCGCAATCTCGGTGGACGAATCAGCCTTATCGACTCCCGCAACGCCGTCGGAAGCGGCGACGGCAGTGAATCCATCCCACTTGTCGCGAAGATGACGGCCCCGGCATGCGGTACCGCTGCCCAGGCCCGCGGGTCCTGGATGGCCGCCCACCACACGTCCCGGCAAGTCCAGCCAATTCGTGCAATCAGCTCGACATCCCAATCGAGATGCCGCCCAACGATATTGGGCCAAATCCTGGGATCGTCGGCGGGTAGACCCCCAGTAGGTCCGTAGTAGGACAACGAGTCCGCAAAAATCAGCAGCTTTCTGCGCCCTGAGTCTCCCTCAGAGGACGTCATTGGTCACCTGCGCCGAGGCGTTCCACACATCGAGGCGCCACCGGATGTCGTCAAATCCGGCGCCGTCCGCCGAATGTCCGCCCAGCTGGACCCAGCTCGCATTGCCCATCCCGCCGAGTACCGGCCAATTGCTGACGTCCAGGCGCAGTAGCGCGGCCGTGAGTGCGGCGATAAGACCGCCATGGGCAACAAGGACCACCGGGTGGTCACGCTCATCGGTTCCCCACTCGGTCACCGAGCCAATGAGTTCGGCGACGAGGGGCAGACTGCGATTAGCCACATCGATGCGGCTCTCCCCGCCGTGTGGCGCCAGGGTCGCATCGTCGCGCCACGCAGCCCGGGCGCCGGGAGCAATGGCGTCGACCTCGTGGTGGGTCAACCCCTGCCAATCGCCGAGATGGGTCTCCCGTAACCGCTCGTCAACCGACACCCCGACATGGCAGCGGTCCGCCAGCGCCGTCGCGGTGTCATACGCCCGCTGCAGATCCGAGGACACAATCGCCAGTGGCAACCGCTTGGCCAGCACCTCGGCAGCCGCGACCGCCTGCGCCCGGCCCAGATCAGAGAGTCCGGTGTCCAGCTGTCCCTGCATTCGGCTGTCGGCGTTGAAGGTCGTCTGCCCATGCCGTAGCAGCACCAACCGGCGGATCATGCGTCGTCCTCCGCATCGGCCGCAGCCTCCGCGGGCAACGCGTCCAGATCCACCGGAATGGTCGGGCAGTCACGCCAAAGCCGTTCCAGCGCATAGTAGTTACGTTCGTCCTCATGCTGGACGTGTACAACGACATCCACATAGTCCAGAAGCGTCCAGCGTCCTTCGCGGCCACCCTCGCGGCGCACCGGCTTGTGCCCACCGCGGCGCAGCTGCTCTTCCACCTCGTCGACGATCGCGTTCACCTGACGCTCATTAGAGGCCGAGGCGATCACGAAACAGTCGGTGATGACCAACTGTTCGGAGACGTCGATGACGACGATATCGGTGGCAAGCTTGGCTGCGGCGGCCCGTGCGGCCAGCGTCGCAAGCTCGACGGCGTCTGTGGTTGCGGTCATGCGGCGTCCCCTCGGTTCTGACTGTAAAGCTGATGCTTGGCGACGTACTGCACGACGCCGTCCGGTACCAGGTACCAAATCGGCCGCGCCTGGCCCGCCCGAACCCGGCAGTCGGTCGACGAGATGGCGAGCGCGGGCACTTCGACGAGCGAGAGCCCGTCCGGAGGCAGCTCGGCATGGGCGATGTGATCGGAACTCAGCTCGTATCCGGGCCGGCTAACCCCTATGAACTTGGCCAAGGTGAACAGCTGCTCCCAGTTCTCCCACGACAGGATCGATGCCAGCGCGTCTGCGCCGGTGATGAAGTACAGGTCCGCGTCGGGATGCGCGTCTCGTAGGTCGATGAGGGTATCGACGGTGTAGGTCGCGCCGCCACGGTTGATATCGGCCCGGCTGACGGTGAACCGCGGATTCGATGCGGTCGCGATGACGGTCATCAGATACCGGTGCTCGGCGGGGCTGACCTTGCGCCCTTGCTTCTGCCACGGCTCGCCCGTTGGCACGAAGATGACCTCGTCGAGCTCAAACCGGTCTGCGACCTCGCTGGCGGCAACCAAGTGACCGTTATGGATGGGGTCGAACGTCCCGCCCATCACCCCAAGTCGGCGGCGTTGCGATGAGCCGCTCACGCCACGAGTGTCAGGGACAGATTGCACGAATTGCCAGCCTACTGGAGTGCTGACCGGCGCTAGACGGGCAGCAGGTTGTCGATCACCGTGGCCAGCTGCTTGGCCGATCGGCATTCGTGCATGGTGATGGCGTCCTGGTACCGCGTGGCGGCCGAATCACCGGTTCCCCAGTGGTTCTTGGGCTCGGGATTGAGCCAGTGAGCGTGCCTGCTGGAGGACACCATCGATGAGAGCACCTCGACCGCAGGATTGCGGTAGTTGGTGCGTCCGTCACCCAGGATGAGCAGCGCACTTCGGGGGGAAAGGACCGTCGGGAACTTCTCGACGAACGTCTTGAAGGCATGCCCGTAGTCACTGTGCCCATCGCCGGTGAACACCTCTGCCTCCCGGGTGATCCGCACGATGGCTTCGGCAAGGTCGGTGTCGGGCGTGAACAGGTGGGTCACCTCGTCGGTCGTGTCGATGAAGGCGAAGACACGCACCCGCGAGAACTGCTGACGCAGCGCATGCACCAGCAACAGCGTGAAATGCGAGAACCCGGCCACCGATCCCGACACATCGCACAACACGACCAGCTCTGGCCGGGCCGGGCGTGGCTTCTTCTGCACGACGTCGATGGGCACGCCGCCGGTGGACATGGACTTGCGCAGGGTGCGGCGCAGGTCGATCTGGCCGGTATGTGCACGTCGCCGCCGCGCCGCCAGACGGCTGGCCAAGGTCCGTGCCAACGGCTGTACGACACGGCGCATGTTGCGCAGTTGCTCCCCCGAGGCGCGCAAGAACTCCACGTTCTCGGCAAGCTGTGGCACACCGTACGCCGTCACGCGTTCCCGCCCCAGCTGTTCGGCGGTGCGGCGTTTGGTCTCCGCCTCAACGAGCTGGCGGACCTTCGAGATGCGTTGTTTTGCCATCGCTTTCGCAACCGCCTCGCCCGTGGGCGAGGCCGGGGAATCGGAGTCGCCGTCGCCGAGCAAGCCCATCAGCAGCTTGGCCTCGATCTGGTCCAAGGACAACGACTTCATCGCCTGATACGCCGAGTAGGACGTCCCCCGGGTGGAGTTGTACTTCCCGTAGGCCTCCACGATCTGAGCGATCAACGAATTCAGTGGCAGATCGCCGGCATCGGAGGCCAGCAGGTCTACCAGCTGCTCACGCACCTGCTCGATGTCCCGGATGTCGAGCGGCTCGTCCACGTCTACGTCGACGAAACGCGCCCCGAGCGCGGGCGGAAACCACAGATCGAACAGCACGTCGAAGGTGGGCCGATGATCGGCGCGGCGCAAGACGGCGCAGGCCAAACCTTCGCGGAGTTCGGTGCGGCTGTGCAGCCCCAGTACCGTCATGACCCGACCCGCGTCGACCGTCTCCGACGGGCCCACCGAGATGCCTTGTTCGCGCAGCGCTTCCACGAAGCCCACCAGATGCCCCGGCAGCCCGTGCGGCGCCAGGGGCAGCACCGCCTTGGAGGGCTTACGCGGGGGCATTAGTGCCGTCTCTTCTTCGCACGAGCGCTCATCAGTTCAGCCTCAGCTCTCCGGCGGCACGCTGCTGGTCGGAGTGATGTTTGAGAATCACGCCGAGCGTCGACGCGATGACGGCGTCGTCGAGAGTGTCCAGCCCGAGGGCCAAGATGGTGCGCCCCCAGTCGATGGTCTCGGCCACCGAGGGAACCTTCTTGAGCTGCATGCTGCGCAGCACACCGATGATGCGCACCAGCTCCTCGGCGAGCGCGGCCGGCAGCTCCGGGACGCGCTTGAGCAGGATGCGGCGCTCCAGCTCGGTATCGGGAAAATCGATATGCAGGAACAGGCAGCGCCGTTTGAGTGCCTCGGAAAGCTCTCGGGTGGCATTGGAGGTCAGCAGAACAAAGGGCCGCCTACTGGCCTTGATGGTGCCCAGCTCGGGGACGGTGACGGCGAAGTCGCTGAGCACCTCCAGCAGCAGACCCTCGATCTCGATATCGGCCTTGTCGGTCTCATCGATGAGCAGAACCGTGGGGTCCTCGCGACGGATCGCTGTCAGCAGCGGCCGTGAGAGCAGGAACTCCTCGGCGAAGACGTCGGTCTTGGTCTCGTCCCAGTCGCCCGATCCTGCCTGGATGCGCAGGATCTGCTTGGCGTGGTTCCACTCATACAGCGCGCGCGCCTCGTCGACGCCCTCGTAGCACTGCAGGCGTACCAGCTCCGACCCGGTGGTTTGCGCCACCGCCCTGGCCAATTCGGTCTTGCCAACACCCGCGGGCCCCTCCACCAGCAGCGGCTTGCCCAGTCGGTCGGCCAGGAATACCGCCGTGGCCGTGGCGGTGTCGGCGAGGTACCCGGTCTCCGCCAGCCGGGCGATGACGTCGTCGATGCTCGTGAACAGCGGCGCGGTCTGGGTTCGGTCAGGCACAGTGCTCCAGGTGTTAGACGGGACGGATCTGACCGTCGCCGAGGACGATCCACTTCGTGGTGGTCAGTTCGGGCAGCCCCATGGGGCCACGGGCGTGCAGCTTTTGGGTGGAGATGCCGATCTCGGCACCGAACCCGAACTGCTCGCCATCGGTGAACGCGGTGGAGGCGTTGACCATCACCGCCGCGCTGTCGACGCGGTCGGTGAACTCCTGGGCCGCACCGAGATTCGCGGTGACGATGGCATCGGTGTGTCCACTGGAATGCCGCTCGATATGACGGATCGCGGCATCGAGATCGTCGACGACGGCGGCCGCGATATCCAGTGACAGATACTCGGTGTCGAAGTCCGCCTCGGTCAGCGGAACGACGCCCGGCACCGCGAGATCGCCATGCACGGTGACCCCGGCGGCTTGTAGCGCACCGATCAGCCGCGGCACCGCGGCCTCCGCGATCTCACGATCGATGAGGAGCGTCTCCGCCGCATTGCACACGCTGGGCCGACGGGTCTTCGAGTTCAACAGAATCCGCTCGGCCAGCTCAAGGTCGGCGTCGGCGTGCACATACACATGGCAATTGCCGACACCGGTTTCGATGGTAGGCACCTGCGCATCGCGGACCACGGCGTCGATGAGGCCGGCTCCGCCGCGCGGAATCACGACATCGACGAGGCCGCGAGCCTGGATGAGGTGGGTCACCGTCATCCGGTCCCGGCTGTCGAGCAGCTGCACGGCGTCGGCCGGCAACCCGCCGTCGACCAGCGATTCACGTAGCACCCGCACGAGTTCGGTGTTAGAGGTTGCGGCCGAGGAGCTACCGCGCAGCAGCACGGCGTTGCCCGATTTGAGAGTCAACCCGAATGCATCGACCGTGACGTTCGGTCGCCCCTCGTACACCATGCCGACCACACCGAGCGGCACCCGGATCTGACGCAGCCGCAGTCCGTTGGGCCGGGTGGAGCCGCGCAGCACCTCCCCAACGGGGTCCGGTAGACCCGCGACCTGGCGCAGTCCTTCGGCAATACCGGCGATCCGGCGCTCGTCCAGTGCGAGCCGATCGAGCATGGCCACGCCGATACCGGCGTCCTGAGCCCGCCGCACGTCATCGGCGTTGGCCGTGATGATCGAATCGGTGGCGGCCACAATCGCATCGGCCGCCGCTCGAAGCGCGGTGTTTTTCGTATCGGCGGTCAGCCGGGCCAGATCGCGAGCGGCGACCCGTGCCCGCCGGGCGGCATCATGAACGTCCGCGCGCAGATCCGCGGGCGCACCGGAGACCTCCGATGTGGGTGCGGCCAACTCGTTGGTTGAAACGCTCATCGTGTCAGGGTATCCGGGTGCCCGAAATGTAGCTGCGCCAGGACTAGCCTAGGCGGGTGACCGAGTTAGCCACAGTATGTGTTCTCGGCAGCGTCAACATGGATCTGACGTTGCGGGTAGAGGAGCTGCCCGCCCCAGGGGCGACGGTGCTGGCGACATCGGCCCGGCCCGCGCCCGGAGGCAAGGGCGCCAACCAGGCCGTCGCCGCGGCACGTGCCGGCGCCTCGGTACAGTTCATCGGAGCGGTGGGCTGCGACGGCGCCGCGCCAATGCTGCGATCTCATTTGGAGGACAACAACATTGGACTCGATGGACTCGTCGAGGTGGACGGGCCCAGCGGAATGGCCACCATCACCGTGGAGGACTCCGGCGAGAACTCCATTGTGGTGGCCCCCGGCGCCAACACTGCCTTCACCTTGGACGAGAAGGTGCATAAGGACATCATCTGCTCGCACGATGTGTTGCTGTGCCAGCTGGAGATCCCGGTTCCGATCGCGTTGACGGCGGCGCGGTGGGCCGCCGAGGCCGGAAAGCAATTCGTACTCAACGCTTCCCCTGTACCCGAGCGCTCACCCGACATGGCGGAGCTGGCCTTCCGCGCGAGCGTGGTCGTCGTCAACGAGACCGAGGCCAGATCCTGGCTGTACCCGTCACGGCACCTGGTGACCACACTGGGCGAGGAGGGATCGCGTTACCGCAGCCCACAAGGCGATATCACGGTTCCGTCGTATCCGGTGCGGCCGATCGACACCACCGGCGCCGGTGATGTGTTCGCCGGGGTACTGGCGGCGTGGTGGCCGCACGGAGCCGAGACGGCCCTGCGGCGGGCGAATGTGGCCGGAGCGCTCGCCACTCTGCGCACCGGCGCCGGGAACTGTGCTCCGTCGGCGGCCAGGATCGAGCTGTCGCTCAAGGGAGCGTAAATCAGCGAACCGTCAGGACCGGGTTGCAGTACCGCCAGGCGTCACGCTCGTAGGTCAGGTACCAGTCGGACGTGGTGGTCTTGGGTGAGTCGTTGCCCCACACCGACGACGTCGTCACCGTCGCCGTCGCGTTCTTGGCCTCGATGACATTGACCTTGTCGATATTGGTGACTGTCAGATGCGCGTTCTCGCGCACCACCTGTACCGACGCCTGACGGAAGGCCGCGGCGTCCTTGCGTTTGGCGGCGTCAAGCAGCTGATCAAGGGTTTCCTGAGCGAGCTTGGGAAACTTGGCGTACAGATCCTTGGGCTTGGTGAAGTCGTCCCAGGTCGGGATCCGCGACTCGTTATTCGCCATTTCGCGGTCGCGATACTTATCGCAGGTCAGGTCGCCGATCTTGTTGGTGTCGACATCGTTGTATGCCTTTTCCCAGGCCCGTACGTGTTCCGTCACCGCGTCGCGATTGGGCGCCGCACCCGCCGCGGGCGCCCCGAGGCCGGCCAGCGTGGCAACCGCTGCGATGACTACGAGTGTTTGCTTCACGGTTCCCTCCCCTGGCTGGCAGTACTCCATCACGTTATCGCCGCAGGACACCGGGTCCGTTACGTCCGGACTAGGACCCGCCGGTCGGCGGCGCACAGTCCAGCCACTTTCCGTCTTCCCTGACGTACTTGACGGTCTGCTTCTCCTGGGAGGGCGTCTTGTTTCCCGACGTGGTGGTGATCGTGATATCGGCGGTGGCCTGGTCGCCCTTGATTTCGATGTTCTGCACATCGGTCACCTTGACGGTGATGAGCGATTTCAGCAGATTGCGCATCGCCGTTTGGTAGGCCTGCTCATCCTGCGCGACAAGACTGTCGACCACGGCATTGATGACGTCTTGCGGCACCGTGGGGAACTTCTGCGCCAGCAATCCGCGCAGCGCATCGCCGGCGCCGGGCACGGTGGCGATCTCGGGCGGCGCGATTTCGCTCATCGGGGGGATGGGCGGTCCGCTCTGGGCGGTGGCTTCCCGGTACTTGGCGCACTTGGTCTCCGCGAGCTTCGCGAAGTCAAAGCTCGAGGTGTAGGTGTTCTGCTTCTCGATCAGGGCCTTGATCTGATTCTCGTCGCGCGTCGCGGCGACCGCTTCAGCGTTGGGCTGAGCATCCCCCGCCACAGTTTGCGTGCAACCCACCCCACCGAACAGCAGCGCCCCCAGTAGCACCGCCCCGGCCCATCTCCGGCAACCCATGACAACCCTCGCTCGTATCGACCACTCGTCTCCGAGCTAATTTCTATCAGTCCAGATCAGCTCGTGCACCCTGACTGAGCAAACCTACCAGCCAGCGCCGGCGGGGAGATCGCGCCGTGATCGCCGCGACCAGCGGCGAGATCCGTTAGCCCTCGGCGCCGGTCAGGGCGTCTAGCAGAGGCGCATCGTTACCGATCGCCGTCTCGGTTTGCGTGGCTTCGGGTGTGCAGTCCTTCCAGGCCCCGTCCTCGCGCACGAACTTCCTCGGCTCGTTGCCCCGTCCACCGGTGTTGCGGAACGCGATGGTCGCCTTGGCCGTCTCGCCGTTCACCGTCACCTTGGTGACTTTGAAGGTCAGGTGCGCGAAAGTCTCCACCCAGAACCGGTGCCACGCCGATGACAACGCCTGCTGGTCTTGGTTGTCCACCGCGATCACGAAATCCTCAACAGTGGCGTCTAAAGCCAGGGGAAACACCTCGTGCACCTTCGCGCGCAGCTTCTTCAGGTTCGCGCCTTCCAAACGGCCGACCTCAGGTGGGGAGAACGATTGTCCCCAATCCGATTCGATCGTGTCCCGAACATCGCCGCAGAAGAACGACGCGTACTGCACCGCGTCCACAGCCTGCAACGCCGCAAGCCGTCCCGCGGTGACATCCCGGATCTCTGCCTCATCCGCCGCGGTGGCGCTTGCGACAGCGCTCTGCGCAACAAGCCCGATAGCCACGAAAAATACTGCCAGCCAAGCGAAGACGTTCTTCGGCATGGTCATTCTCCTTCGATCCAGGTTTCCGTTATCCCGCTGCACGCACGTCGCCGATCTCACCGAGAAGCCCCTGGGGCGCTTCACCCTTCAGCGAGGGAACCGCGGCATCGGATTCGGCCGGGGGCGCCGTGCAGTCCTTCCAGTCACCGTTCTCGCGAAGGAACTGCCACTGGACGGTGCCCGACGCCTTGCCCAAGGTGGCCTGAACCGTCACATCAGCCTGATCGCCGGTGACCTGCACCTGGCGCACCCGATATGAGTAGTGGGAGAACTCTTCTCGCAGAATCCCAAGCCACGACCGATGATATGCATCCCGCTCGCCCGCGGTCGCGGCGTTGACGAAAGCCTGGATTGCGGCGTCCGACACCGTGGGGAAATTCTTGTGGAGCACCGCAGTCAGTCGCCGTGGATTGGCACCCTCAAGGTCCTCGAAGGGCGGCGGCGTGATGTTGCGCTGCACCCACGCCTCGTACCCATCGCGGTATTCCGCACAGAAGTTCTGCGCGTAGGCAGTGGGATCGAGCGCCCGCAATGCAGTCAACTCGGCGGAAACGACCTGCCGGATCTGGCTTTCGTCGGTCGATGTCGCTGCGGCGACGGCCGACGTTGTCACCGCCCCCAGCGCAAGCACCACCGCACTGACGAACCTGGTCAACCGACCTGCCATCGGTACCCCTCCGTGCCTGACCAGCGCAAAGCACGCTGCATCGAAATTGGGGAACCTCCCCCAAGCTGTGAACCAGCTGACAATTTCTATCAGGCGCCGTTGCGATGCGCCACTCTTTCGGGCAAGGCGCGAAGCGCTCAGGTGACGAGGTCGTCCGCGTGCACTGCCGGGCGCCGCAGATCCTCGGGTAGCTCACTGGTGGAATGACCCACCATGGTCGCCAATTCGGCGGCGTCGTAGGCCACCACACCGCGGCCGACCATGGTGCCATCGGTATCGCGAAGCTCGACGACATCGCCGCCGTGGAAGCGCCCGGACACCTCGGTAATGCCGGCGGGCAGCAGGGAACGGCGCGATGCCACCACCGCGCGCACGGCGCCGGCATCAAGGCTGAGGGAGCCGGTCGCCTCGGCCGCATAACGCACCCAGAACTTGCGGGCCGACATGCGTTGCGGTCGCGCGGCGAACACAGTTCCGCAGGATCCGTCCCCCAGGGCTGCCTCGGCCTCGGTCGCCGAGGCCAACAGCACCGGCACGCCGGCGTCCGCGGCCAGCAGAGCCGACGAGAGTTTCGAGGCCATTCCCCCGGTGCCACGGGCACCACCCGGCCCGGCGATCACACCGTCCAAATCCTCCGGTCCGCTTACTTCGGAAATGAAGCGCGCGTTTCCCTTTCGGGGATCAGAGTCGTACAGCCCGTCGATATCGGAGAGCAACACCAGCGCGTCTGCACCCACGAGATGAGCGACAAGCGCCGACAGGCGGTCGTTGTCTCCGAAGCGAATCTCGTTGGTGGCCACGGTGTCGTTCTCGTTCACGACGGCCACTGCGTGCAATGCCCGCAGCTTCTCGAGTGTGCGCTGGGCGTTGGTGTGGTGCACGCGCATGGAGATGTCGTGGGCGGTCAACAGCACCTGACCCACGGTGCGCCGATAGCGCGCGAAGGCCGCGCTCCAGGCACTGATGAGCGCAACCTGGCCCGCGCTGGCTGCGGCCTGCTTGGTCGCCAAATCCGCGGGACGCTTAGTCAATCCGAGCGGAACCATGCCCGCCGCGATCGCTCCCGAAGACACGATCACGACATCGGATCCGGCCTTCATCCGTCCCTCGATGGCCTCGACGAGGTACTCCATCCGGTCGGCACTGAATGTTCCGGTCGCATCCGTGAGGGCGGCGGTGCCGACCTTCACAACAACGGTGCGTGCGGCCTGAATTGCTTGGCGCGCGTGCACACCCGTGTTCACTCCGGTTCCACCTGCCCGCGGCGTACCCGTCGGGCCTGGCGACGTTCGGAGGCACCGACGCGATCGATCTTGTCGATACGTGAATCGGTGCCGCGCCCGCTCAGGGTCACATCGACACCCGCCGGGGTCTGCGGCTCCCAATCGAAGGTCATATTGCCGATGGTGACCGCGCAGCCGGGTTGTGCCCCCAACTTGAGCAGCTGATCTTCGACACCCAGGCGTGCCAGCCGGTCACCGAGATAGCCGACGGCCTCGTCGTTTTCGAAGTTGGTCTGACGGATCCAGCGTTCGGGGCGCACCCCGCGCACCACAAATCCGCCGGGGTTTTCGAGGTCGGGGATCACGGAGAAGCCGGTCTCGTCGACTGGGATAGGCCGAATCACCGCGCGGGTCTTCACCTGCGCGGGCTGTGCGGCGCGGGCCGCCTCAATCATCTCCCACAGCGCGAAGGTCAACGGCCGTAACCCATCTCGGGTCAGCGTGGACACCTTGAAGACCGGCCAGCCGCGCTGAGAGACCTCTTCGGTGACGAAGTCGGCAAGCTCGGCGGCCTCGGGCACGTCGACCTTATTGAGCACCACCGCGCGAGGCCGGTCGGCCAGATCACCCAACACAGAGTCAGCTTGCAACGTCGGTTGATACCGCGCCAACTCATTTTCCAGGGCGTCGATATCGGAAACCGGGTCGCGGCCGGGTTCCAGCGTGGCGCAGTCGACAACATGAACCAGTACCGCGCAGCGCTCGATATGCCGCAGGAATTCCAGACCCAAACCGCGCCCATCGGCCGCACCGGGTATCAGGCCGGGGACATCGGCCATCACAAAGGAGTGGTCACCGGTGGTCACCACGCCCAGGTTGGGCACCAATGTCGTGAACGGATAATCGGCGATCTTCGGCTTTGCGGCCGAAAGCACCGAGACCAGAGACGATTTACCCGCCGAGGGGAAGCCGACCAGCCCAACATCGGCGACGGTTTTCAGTTCGAGAGTGAGATCGGCTTCGGCGCCGGCCTCACCGAGCAAGGCAAATCCGGGGGCCTTACGAGCGCGGGATGCCAACGCGGCGTTGCCCAGTCCGCCACGGCCGCCGGCGGCCGCATCGAAACGCGTACCGGCGCCGACCAAGTCGGCAAGGATCCGGCCGTCGTTGTCGAGCACGACGGTGCCGTCGGGCACCCTGAGAATCAGGTCATCGCCATTGGCGCCGTTGCGGTGGCCACCCATGCCCTGGGTGCCGTTGGGCGCCTGCACATGGGGATGGAAGTGGAAGTCCAGCAGGGTATGTACCTGTGGGTCCACTTCCAGAATCACGCTGCCGCCGCGACCACCATTGCCGCCATCGGGCCCGCCCAGTGGTTTGAACTTCTCGCGATGCACCGAAGCGCAGCCATGACCGCCGATACCTGCCTTGGCATGGATGACAACACGGTCAACAAAACGAGGCATTAAGCCTCCTTCACACTGTTCTGTGTTCGGTCACACCGAACACAGAACACTTATTAAGCGTCGACCGGGAGAATGTTGACGACCCGGCGACCACGGCGAGCGCCGAACTCGACGGTGCCCGCGGAGGTCGCGAACAGGGTGTCGTCGCCGCCACGCCCGACGTTCACGCCGGGGTGGAAGTGGGTGCCGCGCTGACGGACCAGGATCTCGCCGGCCTTGACGAGCTGGCCACCGAACCGCTTGACGCCGAGCCGCTGCGCGTTGGAGTCACGACCGTTGCGCGAGCTAGACGCGCCCTTCTTGTGTGCCATGAGTCAAATCCTCTACTTGATCCCGGTGACCTTGAGCACGGTCAACGGCTGACGGTGACCCTGCCGCTTGTGGTAGCCGGTCTTGTTCTTGAACTTGTGGATGCGGATCTTCGGGCCCTTGGTGTGCTCGAGGATTTCCCCGGTCACTGCCACCTTGGCCAGCTTGTCCGCGTCAGTGGTGACGGTAGCGCCGTCCACGACCAGAGCGACGGGCAGCTGCACCGAGGAGCCGGGCTCCGATTCGATCTTCTCGACCTTCAACACGTCACCGACGGCAACCTTGTACTGCTTGCCACCGGTCTTGACGATTGCGTACGTCGCCATCGTTGCGCTACCTCTGCTCTGCTCTTCGGACGCGCGCAACCAGGTCGGCTGACGCATCTGGATCGTGGGTGGGCCCGCTCAGTTCTTCCACTGGGCCGCGTGTCGCAGGCCGGAAGCCTCGTGACAACTGCTCAAGGCTACGTGACCAGCGGGCTAAGGGTCAAACCGGCTCGCGGCCCGGCCCGATCACACTCACCCGCGACCGCTTGGCGATTTCCGTCAACGTTGCAACCGACAGCAGCTCAGCGGCCTAGTGCTCTACCGGAGGCCCCGCGGCACGCGCGGCTGACCGCCTCCGCCGGGGTCGTGTGGGCGCCTTGGCAGCTGGTTCAGGGTCGGTGTCGGGCACTGCGGGCTCATCCGGCTCTTCAGCGACGACCTCGGGCACCTTTTCGGCCTCGGTCTCCGGCGTGATGGCACTGTCGTCGACCGCGGGCCCGGATTCGGCTTCTGGTGTATCCGGAGTCTCCGCACGCTGGACGGCCTCGACAATTTCTTCGACCTCATCGGTCACGTCGCTGTCCAGCACGTCCTCGGCCGCGTCGCCGTCTTCTCCGTCTTCGTGGTGGTCATTTGCGGCCGCCATCGCCCTGAACATCGGGTGTTCACCCTGCGGGTGAGGTGGGGTGCGGGCGACGACCACTTCGGGCTCATCCGTCTTGCCCTTGCGGGAACGCTTGGTACGACGGCCGGTCTCGGCCTTCTTGGTTCCCCCGGCTGCCGCACTGCCGTTGTCGACGGGGTCGGCATGCAGCACGATTCCCCGGCCTGCACAATGGGCGCAGGTCGAGGAGAACGCCTCAATCAGGCCGGTACCGAGCTTCTTTCGGGTCAGCTGGATCAACCCCAGCGACGTCACCTCGGATACCTGGTGGCGGGTGCGATCACGTCCCAATGCCTCGGTGAGGCGCCGCAGCACCAGGTCCCGGTTGGACTCGAGCACCATGTCGATGAAGTCGATGACGATGATTCCGCCGACGTCGCGCAGACGCAACTGCCGGACGGTTTCTTCGGCGGCTTCCAGGTTGTTGCGGGTGACCGTCTCCTCCAGGTTGCCGCCGGCGCCGGTGAACTTTCCGGTGTTGACGTCGACAACCGTCATGGCCTCGGTGCGATCGATGACGAGAGTACCGCCGGAGGGCAGCCAGACCTTGCGGTCAAGAGCCTTGGCCAACTGCTCGTCGATGCGATGTACCGCGAAAACATCGGGACCGTCAGCGGGATCATAACGATTGATACGCGAAAGAAGGTCGGGAGCAACGCTTTTCACATAATCATCGATGGTGCCCCAGGCGACGTCGCCCTCGATGATGAGCTTGGAGAAGTCCTCGTTGAACAGGTCACGAACCACCTTGACCAGCACATCGGGCTCCTCGTAGAGCGCCATGGCGGCCCCGGATGCCTTCGAAGCGAGGTCGGTGGAACGCTGCTCGATGTCCTGCCACTGCTCCTGCAGCCGCTGCACGTCGGCTCGAATGTCCTCTTCTCGCACGCCTTCGGACGCGGTGCGAATGATGACACCGGCATCCGAGGGGACGATGTCCCGCAGAATCTCCTTGAGGCGCTGCCGCTCGGTATCGGGAAGCTTGCGGCTGATTCCTGTCGACGACGCACCCGGCACGTACACCAGATAGCGACCCGCCAACGAGATCTGGGTGGTCAGGCGGGCGCCCTTGTGCCCTACCGGGTCCTTGCTGACCTGGACCAGGACGTAATCGCCCGATTTGAGCGCCTGCTCGATCTTGCGGTTGGAGCCGCCGAGACCGGCGGCATCCCAGTTGACCTCACCGGCGTACAACACACCGTTACGACCACGGCCGATGTCGACGAAGGCAGCCTCCATCGAGGGCAGCACGTTCTGCACGACACCGAGGTAGATGTTGCCCACCAGCGACGCGGACGCAGCCGACGTCACGAAATGCTCAACGAGCACACCGTCCTCCAGGACGGCGATCTGCGTGTACCGGGCGCCCTCGTGCGGCGGCTCTGTACGGGTCTTGTCCCGGACCACCATCACCCGGTCAACGGCCTCACGCCGGGCCAAGAACTCCGCCTCGGTCAGGATCGGCGGGCGGCGCCGTCCGGCGTCGCGTCCGTCACGGCGGCGCTGACGCTTGGCCTCCAGGCGGGTAGATCCGGAAATGCCCTGAATCTCGTCCCCACGCTCGGCACGCTCGGCGCGTGGTTTGCGCTCGTGCACAACGGTGTTCGGCGGATCGTCCTCCGAGGCGCTATCGCCCTCGTCGCCGCTTCCGGCCTTGCGCCGACGCCGGCGGCGCCGACGGCGGCTGGCGCCCTCGGGCGTGTCGCCATCCTCGGTGTTCGAATCGTCACCCTCTGCAGCGGCGGAGTCACCATCGGCGTCGTCGGCAGCATCCTCGCCATCGGTGGCGTCGCCGCCCTCGGCATCGGACTCCTCTGCCCCATCGGCGCCTGCCTGCTCGCCGCGACCACGGCCGCGACCACGACGTCCCCGGCGCCTGCGACGCGCCGCGGGACGGTCACCGTCACCGTCGGCGTCTGAATCGTCTCCGTCATCGGAGTCCTCATCGGGGTCCTCAGCGCTGTCCGTCACGACAGGCGCGGGGCGTTGCTGCGGCTCGGGAGCCTGTGGCGCCACGAAGAGCGGGCCGTAGTCGAACGCGGTGGGCCCCGCGGTCGCCTGGCTCGGCACCGCGGCAGCCTCGATGACGGTCGGCTCCGCGACAAGGATCGGCCCGGTCGGCGGGGCGTCGGGGTCCTCGGCCGGATCCTCGGCGACTACCCTGGCGGGCTCCTCGGCGACTACCGGAGCCGCACCCGCAGTCGTTGCCGGGGCGGTGGGTTCCGCCTCGCCGGCCAGCACCTCGCGTACCTTCGCGGCATCCTGCTTGTCGACATTGGAGTGGGGACTGCGGGCGCGCCCATCCAGCTTGGACAGCGCGTCGAGTACGCGACGGGTCGAGGTCCCGAGGACACGCGCGAGGCTGTGCACCCTCAGCTTCTCGGGCAGTTCTCCCTGCTCAGCAGGAACTGGCGGGGGGGCCGGCGTTAGCGCGGCGCGGTCCCCCTCAGGAGTGCTGGTGTGTAGGTCTTCTGGTAGCTCATAGTCGGCCACTTATTCTCCTCAAGCCCCCGGGCGCGTCATTCAGACGCGGCCACGCGAGGGCTTTCTCTCTATGTACCCGGGCTATGTCCGGGTTTGTGGTGGTCTTGCTCCGAGCGATCCGTAGCTGCGATGCCGCAGTTCCGAACCCACCCAGTGCCTGGCTGGAATGATGGCTTGACGTGCTGCAATGGTAATCGCGCTCGCCGTGTCGTCATTCGGGTTTCCGACCGGCCCCGATTGGGGTCGAAGTGCCGTAGCCCACACTTAGTATCCCATACGAATCAGACGGCGGGCACCAAGCCATGCACCCGCGCGATCCGCAGGGCCACAAAACCACGCGAGTGTGCGATTTACGCCGAGATTTCGAGGGAAACCGACGCAACCGCACACTCGCGATGTCAGGTCAGGTGGATATCAGGTCAGGTGGATTAGGTCAGAGCGCCGGGAACCAGAGTGCAATCTCGCGCGCCGCCGACTCGGGCGAGTCGGATCCGTGCACCAGGTTCTCCTGGGTTTCCAGGGCAAAGTCGCCGCGGATGCTGCCGGTCGCGGCCTTCTCCACGGGATCGGTGCCGCCGGCGAGCTGGCGGAAGGCGGCGATGGCACGCGGTCCCTCCAACACGGCAGCCACCACAGGCCCCGAGGTGATGAATTCCAACAGAGAGCCGAAGAACGGCTTCTCCTTGTGCTCGGCATAGTGCGCACTTGCCAACGACTCGTCGACATTCTTGAGCTCAAGGGCAGCCAGCGTCAGGCCCTTGCGCTCAATTCGGTTCAGCACCTCACCGACAAGTCCCCGCCGCACACCATCGGGCTTGATCAAAACCAGCGTCCGCTCAGTCACGGGCGACAGCCTACTGGTCGGTAGTCCGCCCTCGCTGACCCGGCAGCTCGCCGCGGTCCTGACGGTCACGGACCTGGTTGCGCATGTACCAAATCAGCAACCAGACGCCCAGAAACAACAGCCCGACGAAGCCGATCGCGGCGTTCACGAAGAATCCCGCCACCAGGACCACCTGGAGAGCCAGGTTGGCCTGGAGAGCCCACGGCCGGCCCTGCATCCCGGAGAGCACGATCATCGCCACGGCGACCCCGATGAGATAGGTCAGCGACAACGGCGACAGCCCGCCGCCCACCATCTTCACCACCGGGATGGCCAGCAGCACCACGATCGTCTCCAGGATGAGCGTGCCCGCCATCACCCCGCGAAAACCCCGCCAGGGATCAACGGGCGCCGGTTGGGTCTCGTCCTCGGGACTGCTCACTGCGGGTCCTTTCCGAACAGTGTCCGCGCGGCACCCGCGGTGACAACTGATCCGGTGATCACGATGCCAGTACCCGAAAAGCCTTCCGCTCCCCCATCTTCGGCAGCCTCCTCCACCATTGCCGTGGCCGTTTCGATGGCGTCGAGCAGAGTGGGTGCCACGACGACCCGGTCTTCACCGAAGAGCTCGACGGCGATGCTCGCCAATGCGTCCGTCTCCAATGCGCGGGGCGAACCGTTATGCGTCACCACGATCTCGTCGAATGCCGGCTCGAGCGCGCCGAGAATTCCGGCGACGTCCTTGTCGGCCATCACGCTGATAACACCGACCAGACGCCGGAAGTCGAACTCCGATTGCAGGGTGTCCGCCAGTGCGGCCGCGCCATGGGGGTTGTGGGCGGCATCCAGAAAAACAGCGGGGGCACTGCGTACGCGCTCAAGTCGTCCGGGAACGATCACCGACGCGAATCCCGCTCGTACCGCATCGATATCGAGCTGACGTTCGGCACCAGCTCCGAAGAATGCCTCCACCGCAGCCAGCGCGACCGCCGCGTTATGTGCCTGATGTTCACCGTGCAGGGGCAGGAATATCTCCGAGTACACGCCACCCAGACCCTGCAGCTCGAGCACCTGGCCACCGACCGCTACCTGACGCGACAGCACCGAGAACTCCGAACCTTCCCGCGCCACGGCCGCATCCGCTTCCACAGTTTGGCGCAGCAGTACTTCCATTGTCTCCGGGGCCTGCTGGGCGATGACGGCGACCGTATCGGGGCCCGCCTCACCGGTCATCTCATCAAGCTTGTGCCGCTTGATGATTCCGGCCTTTTCGTTAGCGATGGATGCGAGGTCTGGACCCAGGAACTCAACATGGTCGATGCCGATCGGAGTGATGACGGCGACCGGGGCGTCGACGATGTTGGTAGCGTCCCAACGCCCGCCCAGCCCAACCTCCACTACGGCGATATCGACGGGTGCGTCCGCGAACGCCACGAAGGCCATGGCGACCAGCACCTCGAACTTGCTCATCGCGGGCCCGCCCTGCTCCTGCGACCGCTTGTCCACCAATTCCACGAACGGTTCGATCTCGGAGTAGATCTCCACGTACTTCGCCGGCGAGATCGGTTCACCGTCAACGGCAATACGCTCGATCGCCGACTGTAGATGCGGACTGGTAGTGCGTCCGGTGCGCCGGTGCAGTGCCGTCAGCAGCGCGTCGATCATCCGGGTCACCGAGGTCTTGCCGTTGGTGCCGGCGACATGGATGCACGGATAGGCACGCTGGGGCGAGCCCAGCAATTCCATCAGCGCGACGATGCGGTCGGTCGACGGTTCGATCTTCGTCTCGGGCCAACGCTGGTCGAGCAGATATTCGATCTGCAGCAAGGCCGCGATCTCATCGGGCGAGGGTTCCGGAACCAATGACTCGCTCACGCCAGCGCCGCCAAACGAGCAGTAATCCGCTCGACCTCCTCGGTGGCGACCTGCTGGCGGGTGCGAATCTTCTCGACCACAGCGTCAGGTGCCTTCGCCAAGAACGCATCGTTGCCCAGTTTGCTTGTGGTGCCGTCGAGTTCCTTGCGCGCGGCGGCAAGATCCTTCTCCAGCCGCCGACGCTCTGCCCCAAGGTCGACGGTGCCGGAGGTGTCGAGCTCGACGGTCACGGTGGCACCGGACAAGCGCACCTCCACCGAGGCCGTCGGGCTGAAACCGTCCTCGGCAGGGGTCAGCCAGGCCAGCGATGTCACCGCGGCCAGCTGTCCGTCCAGGCCTGCCTCCGAGACACCGGCCAGTCGTGCAGCGACCTTCTGCCGGTCACCCAGACCCTGATCGCTACGGAACCGCCTCACCTCGGTCACCAGCTTCTGCATATCGGCAATGCGTTGCACGGCAAGGCTATAGGGGCCTTCCGGCACAGCATTGGAGCCGGTCGGCCAGGCCGCGATCACCACCGATTCCTGACCGGTGACCGTCTTCCACAGCACCTCGGTGACGAATGGGATCACGGGATGCAACAGCCGCAGCAGGGTGTCCAGGACCGTCGCCAGCACAATGCGGGTGCCATCGGCGTGGTCGGCCATCTGAACCTTCGCCAATTCCAGGTACCAGTCACAGAACTCGTCCCACGCGAAGTGATACAGCGCCTCACAGGCGACACTGAATTCGTAACGATCCAGCGCCGCATCCACCTCGGCCCGCACCTGTTCGAGGCGGCCCAAGATCCACCGGTCGGCATCGGTGAGGTCACCGGCGGCGGGCAACTCGCCCAGTGCCGCACCGTTCATCAGGGCGAACCGCGTGGCGTTGAACAGCTTTGTGGTGAAGTTGCGCGAGGCGCGCGCGGCGTCCTCGCCAACAGACAGATCGCCGCCGGGGCTGGCGCCGCGAGCCAGGGTGAAGCGCAGTGCGTCGGCGCCGAAACCTTCCACCCAATCCAGCGGATCGATGCCGTTGCCCTTGGACTTGCTCATCTTCTGGCCGAATTGATCGCGGATGAGGCCGTGCAGGAAGACGTTCTCGAAGGGCACCTTGCCTTTCCCTGAGCCGCCGTCGAGCGCGGGATCGCCTGCCACGAAGGTGCCAAACATCATCATGCGCGCCACCCAGAAGAACAGGATGTCGTATCCGGTGACCAGAACGCTTGTGGGATAAAACTTCTCCAGTTCCGGGGTGGCATCGGGCCAACCCATCGTGGAGAACGGCCACAGCGCCGAGGAGAACCAGGTGTCGAGCACATCGGGGTCCTGCTCGTAACCCTCGGGGGCGGTCTCATCGGGCCCCAGGCACACGATCTCGCCGTTCGGACCGTGCCAGATGGGGATGCGGTGGCCCCACCAGAGCTGACGAGAGATGCACCAGTCGTGCATGTCGTCAACCCAGGCAAACCATCGCGGCTCCAGGCTGGCCGGGTGAATCACGGTGTCGCCGTTGCGCACCGCGTCGCCAGCGGCCTTGGCGAGCGGCTCGACCTTGACCCACCACTGCATCGAGAGCCGTGGCTCGATGGGCTCACCCGAGCGCTCGGAGTGTCCAACGCTGTGCAGGTAGGGGCGCTTCTCGGCGACAATGCGACCCTGCTCGGCCAGCGCCTCACGGACCTTCACCCGCGCCTCGAACCGGTCCATCCCGTCGAATTGCGTTCGGCTGTCCGCGATCCTGCCGTGGGTGTCCATGATGGTCGGCATCGGCAGGTTGTGCCGCAGCCCGATCTCGAAGTCATTCGGGTCATGGGCGGGAGTGACCTTGACGGCGCCGGTGCCGAATTCGGGGTCGACATGGGTGTCCGCGATAACCGGTATCGACCGGTCCTGGAACGGGTGCGCCAGCGTCTGACCGACTAGCGCGCTGTACCGCCTGTCGTCGGGATGCACCGCGATCGCGGTGTCACCCAACATCGTTTCCAGACGAGTGGTCGCGACCACCAGGTGTGGTTCGTTGTCGTCGAGGGAGCCGTAGCGGAAGGAGACCAGCTCCCCCTCTATCTCCTTGTGGTTGACCTCGATATCGGACAACGCCGTTTGCAGTTCTGGTGACCAGTTGACCAGCCGTTCGGCACGGTAGATAAGCCCCGCGTCAAACAGCTTCTTGAAAATGGTGCGCACGGCGCGGGACAGGCCCTCGTCCATGGTGAACCGGTCACGACTCCAGTCGACACCATCGCCGAGGCGGCGCATCTGCGCGCCGATGGTGCCACCGGACTGACGTTTCCAGTCCCACACCTTGTCGATGAACAGCTCGCGGCCGAAGTCCTCTTTGGTCTTGCCATCGACGGCAAGCTGCTTCTCCACCACGCTCTGGGTGGCGATACCGGCATGGTCCATACCCGGGAGCCACAGCACCTCATAGCCCTGCATGCGTTTGCGGCGGGTCAACGCGTCCATGAGGGTGTGGTCAAGCGCGTGGCCCATGTGCAGGCTGCCGGTGACGTTGGGGGGCGGCAGCACGATCGAATAGCCGGGCTTCTCGCTGGCAGGGTCGGCGGTGAAATATCCGGCATCGACCCAGCCCTGGTAGAGCTCCGCCTCTACCGCTCCCGGATCCCATGAGGTGGGCAGGGAGCTGGCGGCATTCGTATCAGAACTTTGGGTCACCCATCAGATTCTAGGGTTGCCGGTCCACGGCTTTTCACGCGCCGAGCGTGACGCCACCACACGAATCCGGCCCACATGCCGCACCGAGGTCACATCCACTCGGCACAACGTGCCCTACAGCGACGAAACCACCCGGCCCATGGAGGCCCACCGGGTGGTTTCGTCTTCTGCTGTGTGGCTACTTCTTACCGCCGAGCAGCCCGCCCAGAATGCTGCCGAGGGCGTCGCTCCCGCCCTTGCTGCCGAGCACGCTGCCCAGGATGCTGCCGAGCGGGTTGTTTCCGCCCGAGGCCGCCCCGCCGCCAACGGCGCTGCCCAGGATGTTTCCCAAAATGTCACCGATACCGCCACCGCTGGCCGCGGGCGCCTCTGCGGGCGCAGCCTGTGCACCACCCCCGGTGAGCTTCTTGGCGACGAAGGCCAGCACGATCGGAGCAAGGATCGGCAGCAGCTGCTTGATCAAGTCGCTGCTACCCGCGCCCGCCCCGGCCAGCTTCGCGGCGACATCGTCGGCGTTGTTGTCGCCGAACAGCGAAGCAACGACCGCATTGCCCGTGCTCTGATCGACATCCTCGACGTTGACTCCGCCATCGAGGAGGGTGCTCGGGGCACTGCTGACATTGGCCTGCAGATCAGCGGCCTTGTCCGGGTCATCGGCGTTGGCCTGAAATCCGCCCACCAGCAGCGGGACCACGGACTTGATCGCCTTGTCGGCGGTCTCGCTGTCGACCCCAAGCTTCGCTGCGATCTGGTCGGTGGGAATCTCGTTGAGCAGCTCGTCGAGTGTGGCCATGGGTCTCCTCCTAGATAACTGGGGTTTGGTAAACCTTAGCCAAGCAGATCAGCCCCGAGTGAACGAATGCCGAACATCACAACCTCAGACCCTTTACCCCTGTGAGGTCCACCCATAACGTCGAGCTATGAGCGGCTACATCGTCGTGGTTGGTGCCGGTATCGCCGGCCTTGCCACCGCAGTCGCGTTACAACGGTCCGGACGCGATGCCGTGGTTCTCGACGACCGGGACGGCGACTCCACCGGATATGCGATTACCTTGTGGCCCAATGCACTAGCGGCATGTGATGCCCTCGGCGTCGGTGACGATGTGCGTGACGTAAGTGCCCGTGTAGAGGCCGGTATGGTGCGCTGGCACGACGGTCGAGTGCTGCGAGAACCTCCCAACGGACAGCTCACCAAGGCGATGGGCGAACCCGTCGCGGTCACCGAACGCAATCAACTCCTGGCGATTCTGGCTGCCCGGCTCGCGCCGGGAACCGTGCGCTATGGCGCCCGAGTGAGCAACGTTCGAGATGGGCTGCACGGAACCTCTGTCGAGCTGGCCGATGGCCTCTCACTGACCGCCGCCGCGGTCGTCGGAGCCGACGGCATCGGATCGCTGACCGCCCAGTATCTCAACGGGCCACTGTCGTTCCGATACTCCGGATACACCGCGTGGCGCGGTATATCCGATATCGCACTTCCGGATGAGCTGGCCGGGATCACCATGGGGCCGGGCCTTGAATTCGGCCACCTGCCAATGTCCGGCGGCCGCACCTACTGGTTCGCCGGCGAGCGATCTCACGAAGCGCAACGCGCCTCTAACGGCGAGACCGACTACCTGGCAAGGACGTTCAGCAACTGGGCAGAACCCATACCGGACCTGTTGAGCCAGAGCGACGAGTCATCGGTGCTCCGCGGCGATATCTACGACCGCGGGCGTCTGCGCCGAGTCACTGGCGGACGTGTGGTGCTGGTGGGCGACGCCGCGCATCCGATGCGGCCACATCTGGGCCAGGGCGGATGCCAGTCGCTCGAGGATGCAGCCGTACTGGGCGCCGCAATATCCGAACGGTCGTCTCTGCCAAGCGCTTTCCGAGAGTACGCACGCCGGCGAAGGTCCCGTACCCGGGTGGTGGTGAATCGGAGTCGCCAGATCGGGCACGCGACCTTTGCACGGCCCGCGGCATTGGGCGGGCTGCTGGTGCGAGCTTCGGGACGGATACCGGCCTCCTTGTTCTGGCGGCAGCTCCAGGGCATTGCCGGATATGACGCGTGCGACATAGTGGTTCGCCCCTAGGATTTCCCTGTGTCTCATCCCGAGCTCGAGCCAGCGCCCAGCGCCAGTCTCAAGGACTTCTGTATCGACGCGCTACTACCGGTGCCCGTCGCCAAGTTCTGGGCCGCGGCCATCGGCGGCGAGATCGACATCGACGAGGCCGGTGAGGTGCTCATCCGGCGCGGCAAGGAAGTCGACATCTGGGTCAATCGCGTCCCGGAGGCCAAGTCCGTCAAGAACCGGGTGCATTTCGATGTCTACGCGCGTGCCACGGAGGACCTCGTCGCCCTGGGCGCGACGGTACTCACCGCCGAACCCGAATGGGTCGTGATGGCCGACGTCGAGGGCAACGAGTTTTGTGCCTTCCTCGATCCCCATCTCGAAAGTGACACGCCCGCACGCCTCTTCGCGGTGTGCACGGACAGCGACAAACCGGTCGAAATCGCCCAATGGTGGCATGGCCTCGTCGGCGGCACACTCACGCCCGGCTCCGACGGCACCCTTCGGTGGCTGCGCGGGGGCGCCGGATGGGGTGAGCTGATCTGGAAGTTCGTTCGGGTTGCGGACCAGCGCGTGGTGAAGAACCGCTGGCACTGGGATGTGCATGCCGATGCCGCCGAATTGGTGCACGACGGCGCCCGAGCAGTCCGCGGCCCCGATACCGATATCCGCTGGACCGTGCTGACCGACCCGGATGGAAACGACTTCTGCGCGTTCGGTTAGGCCGCTGGGCCCGCCTTCGGTTGGACGCGCTTCGCGGGAGTCGCCAGGGCCGCCGCGATGGCGGTCGTCAGTGGAACCGAAAGCACCAGCGCGATACCGCCCACCGCGGATCGAGCGATCTCGATTGCCACACCTTCGCTGGTCAGCACGTCGCCCAGGGAACGGTTGGCAACGCTGAACAACAGCATGAGCGGCAGCGAGTTCCCCGCGTACGCCAGCACGAGTGTGTACACCGTGCTGGCGATGTGATCGCGCCCCACCCGCATGGCGCCCAGGAACACGTCCTTACGCGTGGAGCCGTCGCCCAGCTCTGACAGTTCGAACACCGTTGAAGCTTGGGTGACGGTCACATCGTTGAGAACACCGAGCGATCCGATGATGAACCCGGCCAGCAGCAGACCGGATATCGACACTCCCCCCATGTACGCGGCGACTTCATTGTTCTGCTCGTCGGACAGGCCGGTCAGGTGCGTCACTTCGATGACGGCCCAGGACAGCCCGGCCGCGAAAAGCATCGCCGTGAGCGTGCCCAGCAGCGCCGCGCTGGTGCGCATGCTGACGCCATGGGCGAGGTAGATGACCACGAACAGGATCGTCGCCGACGCGACCAGTGCCAGCGGTAACGCGGGACCGCCGTCGCGCAGCGCCGGAAGCAGGAAGACGGCCAGCACCAGGAAGGCCACCAGAATGCCTACGAGTGCCCGCAATCCACGCCAGCGTGCCACCAGGCAGATCACGATCGCGAACGCCGCGGCGACGGCGATCAGTGGCCAGGTGCGTTCGTAGTCGTAAAAACTGTAGGTGGTGGCGCCCTGCGCGTCGACCTGTCTGGTGATCCGGATGCGTTCTCCGGCAGCGAGAGTCGGTTGCCCGCCGCCGGAGGTGAACTCCAGCTGAGTCCTGGCACCCGAGTTCGGGCCGGAGGTGATTGCGATGAGGTCAAGCGCACAAGCAGATTCGGGCGTCTGCCCCGCTGCGGGATCAGCGGTGAGCACCTGCCCGGTGGACGGGCTGCCGCATTCGCCGAGACGCGTCGACAGCACCGTGCCCGACTCCGTGGTCACCGCGCCACCGTGGGCGTTTTGATACGGCAGCGGAATGTCCACGGTGCGGTGCTCGGGCCACAACGTCACCAGCCCGATAAGGACCGCGACCCCCATCGCGGCGAGTAGACCCACCACGATCCGGGCAGCGTTGGATCCAAGAGGTGCCGGACCCGTCGGCATCGCGTGGGAATGACTATGAGAATGCGACACGCCTGTCAGGGTAGAGGTGGTAACGCGTCCAGATCCGCCTGTGTGTTCACGTTCACGACCCATTTCGGGTCGGATATCGAAATTCGTTGCGCACCAACACGCGCAACGAGCGCACTGAGTCGCCGTTCCCCCGCGGAGGTCAACTCATCAATGGTGTCGCATAGGCCTACGTCATAGATGGCGGCCAGGTAGTGATCCCGGCCGCCGGCGGCGGCCAGGACGATGCGACCGCTGCCGGTCGCGAGCTCCTCGATGAGCGCCGCACAGACCAGGGGCATGTCGACAGCGCAGACGAAGACTCTGCCCGCGCCGATTTCCGCGGCGGCCCGCAGACCCTGCCCCAGCGCCATCAGCGGGCCCTGGCGAGGCTCGCGGTCATCGATGATGACCGCCGTCAGATCAGCGATGTCCTGATCGGGCGCGCGCACCACGACCACCGGCGCACAGCGTGAACTCACTATCCGCACGATGCGTTGTGCCATCGTCTGACCACCCCAGCAGATGGATGCTTTATCGCGCCCCATGCGGCGCGACGCCCCACCGGTGAGCACCACCGCAGCGAGTTGGTTCATGAAAGAAAGGTACGCACAGATACCAAACAAGCCACCAAGGGGAACGTCATCGCCCCTGGTGGCTTGTTCGAGGTGGAACTGTGGTTCGTGGTCTAGCCGCGCCGTCCGCAGACGGGCCATGCGCCGATGCCCTGACGGGAGAGCACATTCTCGGCAATCCGGATCTGCTCCTCACGCGAGGCGAGGTGCGGGGAGCCGGAGCCGCCGTTGGCGCGCCAGGTGCCCATGTTGAACTGCAGACCGCCGTAGTAGCCGTTTCCGGTGTTGATTCCCCAGTTGCCACCGGACTCGCACTTGGCGATGGCATCCCAGTTGACCGGATCCGCACTCGCTGTTCCAGCCAGCGCCATCGGAGCCGCGACAAGCGCAGGGGCCATGGCCCATAGGACGGCGCGGGTGGTGAGCGTTTTGCGGATGTAATTCATGTGGTTCCTCTCGCCGGGCGCGCACCGAACACCACCCGCTTGCGGATACCGCAGCGGGTTCAGGCACACCTCCAGGCGAGGTGGACTTCTTCGTCGGATCGCGCCGTCTCGGTCGGGCGCGACAAGGGAGGCGGCTGCTGCCTCACCGGCTCGTAGTGGCCGGCGACCAGACCGCCTCACGGCTTCCTGGCCCCATTTGCACACAGGGTTCACGCTTCGGAGTTTTGCTCCGCTTTGTTGACGTGTCGGACCGTACGGAACCATTCAGCGAAAGTCATCTCGCGACACGCACATCCCAAACCAATAACGAAACAATTACGGAGCCAATCTTCAGCGACTAACCCCAGGTCGCTTAGGAAATTCTCAGGTTCTCTTATGGTGGACTCTACCTGCGAAAAGTGAGTCAGATCACGCCGAGTTTGTGAGCCCCGCCACGATTACGGCGAATCACTCAAGCAACATTAGGAACTTTAACAACATGCGGCGTGGCGAATTGACAAGTTCACTCTATTCACTCTGATATCAATCGTCACACTGTTTGCCATTTGCCAATCCCGACACACTATTACCGAGGAAATATGCGGCCATTCCCGGCCGCCTTCGCCCATTCGAGCCAAATACTTTGGCATACAGATCGATTCGGCGTTCGAATACGAAAATACAATGCACCAACCCATAGGCAATGTGACGACCGTAGTGACCAGGCTTTCCGGTCGACGCACAGAAATAATTGCAGCAGAAGGCTTTTCAGGACTGCCAGATCAGCAGCGCAGTGCGACTACCGCAATCTTGCGCGAGGTCACCGGGACGGTGGTCGGATAGTTCTGCGCATCGCGCCCTGCGCCCACATCCGTCACGGGGGACTGCTTTTCCACCGAGGTCACCGTGCACTTGCTCATGTCGCCGCCCCCGCTCTTGGTGATGATCACCCGATACCCATTGGCCTTGAGCTCGTTGATGACATCGTTGGCGTTGCCGCTCGCAGGAGCGGCGGCCGCTGTGTCTGCGCCCCCCGACGAGACACCGATCATCGCCACTAGTGCTGCTACCGCAATCAGCGACTGCCTCACGGCCTTCTCACCTCGTATCTAGGGCATGAAGGTTGTGTCCCGCACCGGCTCGGCCCGGAAGCATCAACGTCCCTGCATCCTACGAGAGCAACCGCATATCGCGCGCGAGGAGACGCCGGAGTATCCGAATTCTCGGCCTAGCCGACGGTCCAGGTGTCCCGGCCGGTCAGCAGCGCCTGCAATGCAGCGGTGTCACTGGGCTTGGCGGCCGCGGCGACCGCCAGCTGCTCACGGGCCAGATCGTCATAGGTCGGGCGCTGCACGCTGCGGAACACGCCCATCACGGTGTGCTCGAGGTCCTGCTCGGACAACCGCGACAGCGCAAAAGCGTAGGCCGGATCATCCGAATACGCATCGTGCACCACGATGTCCTCGGCCTTCACGTCTGCGGTCTTGGCCACTTCAAGGCTGAAACCCGAACGGATGACGCAGAGTTCGCCCTCGGCGCCGAAGGTTATCGGCTGGCCATGGCTCACGTTGATGACGCGTTGTTCGGCGCCTTCCTTGCGCAGCAGGTCGAAGGAGCCGTCGTTGAAGATCGGGCAGTCCTGCAAGATCTCCACCAACGCCGAACCGCGGTGGGCGGCTGCGGCGCGCAGCACCTCCGAGAGACCCTTCTTGTCCGAGTCCAGAGCCCGTCCCACGAACGTGGCCTCGGCTCCCAGCGCCAGTGACACCGGGTTGAACGGGTAGTCCAGCGACCCCATCGGGGTCGACTTGGTGACCTTGCCGGTCTCCGAGGTCGGCGAGTACTGCCCCTTGGTGAGGCCGTAAATCCTGTTGTTGAACAACAGGATTGTCAGGTTCACGTTGCGGCGAAGGGTGTGGATCAGGTGGTTACCGCCGATGGACAGTGCGTCACCGTCGCCGGTTACCACCCACACCGAAAGGTCCTCGCGAGCCAGCGCCAAGCCGGTCGCAATGGCCGGAGCCCGCCCATGGATGGAGTGCATGCCATAGGTGTCCAAGTAGTAAGGGAACCGGCTGGAGCAGCCGATACCACTGATGAACACGATGTTCTCGCGCTTGAGGCCAAGCTCCGGCAGGAAGCCACGGATGGTGTTGAGGATGACGTAGTCACCACAACCGGGGCACCAGCGCACTTCCTGATCGGAGGTGAAGTCCTTCGACTTCTGCTCCTCAGTTGTGGTCGGCACCAGAGCATTGGCCGTCAGACCCAGATCTGCACCGGCCAAGCTACCGATTCCGTTGATTCCGTTCAAAACGTCGGTCATGCGCGATCCCCTACGGCCACCGCGGATTCACGCGCGAGAACGGCCTTTTGACTTTCCTTTTCGGCGAGCGACCCGTCTAGGGCCGCATCGATGATTTCTTCGACCTCGTCGGCGAGGAAGGCCATGCCCTGCACCTTCGTCACCGACTGCACATCCACCAGGAACTTGCCGCGCAGCAGCAGCGACAGCTGTCCAAGGTTCATCTCCGGCGCAACGACCTTCGGGTACTTGCGCAGTACCTCACCCAAGTTCGTCGGGAACGGGTTGAGATGGCGCAGGTGGGCGTGGGCCACCTTGAGTCCCTTACGGCGGGCGCGACGGCATGCCTCACCGATGGGGCCGTAGGAGCTGCCCCATCCGATCATCAGCAGTTGGGCGTCACCGGTCGGATCGTCGACCTCCAAGTCCGGCACCGTGATTCCATCGATCTTGAGCTGGCGCAACCGCACCATGAGGTCGTGGTTCGCCGGGTCGTAAGAGATGTTGCCCGAACCGTTGGCCTTCTCCAGACCACCGATGCGGTGCTCCAGACCGGGTGTACCCGGAACGGCGAACTGACGGGCCAACGTCTCTGGATCGCGGTTGTAGGGCGCGAAGTCCTGGTCGGGGGTGGCGAAGGTGTGCTCGATCGCCGGGTAGCTCGCGATATCCGGGATGGCCCACGGCTCAGAGCCGTTGGCAATCGCTCCATCGGACAGGATCATCACCGGGGTGCGGTAGGTGAGCGCCATGCGCACCGCCTCGACGGCGATATCGAAGCAGTCCGAGGGTGAACGCGGGGCCAGCACCGCGATGGGCGACTCGCCATTGCGGCCGTAGAGGGCCTGCAGCAGGTCCGCCTGCTCGGTCTTGGTAGGCAGACCCGTCGATGGTCCGCCGCGCTGCACGTCGATCACCAGCAGTGGCAGCTCGGTCATGACCGCCAGACCCACCGCCTCGCTCTTGAGCGCCACACCGGGACCGGAGGTGCTGGTGACGCCGAGGGCGCCACCGAATGAAGCACCCAGGGCCGCACCGATTCCGGCGATCTCGTCCTCGGCCTGGAAGGTCAGCACACCGAAGTTCTTGAGCTTGCTCAGCTCATGCAGGATGTCGGATGCCGGGGTGATCGGGTAGGTGCCGAGCACCACCTGGGTCTTCGCAAGCTGGCCCGCGGCGACAACACCGTAGGCCAACGCCGTGTTACCCGAGACCTGCCGGTACTCGCCCGCCGGAAGAGACGCCTTGGCGACCTCGTAGGTGGTGCCGAATGCTTCGGTGGTCTCGCCGTAGTTCCAGCCGGCGCGGAAAGACAAGATGTTGGCCTCGGCCACATCGGGCTTCTTCGCGAACTTCTCCCGCAGGAACTGCTCGGTGCCCTCCAGGGGGCGGTGATACATCCAGGACAGCAGCCCCAGCGCGAACATGTTCTTGGTGCGCGCGCCGTCTTTCTTCGAAACTCCGGCGGGCTCGACGGCGCCGAGCGCCAACGTGGTCATCGGTACCTGATAGACCACGTAGTCCGACATGTCGTCGTGTTCCAGCGGATCGGACTGATATCCGACCTTGGCCAGATTGCGCTTGGTGAATTCGTCAGAGTTGGCGATCACCATGCCGCCGCGCGGCAGGTCGCCGATATTGGCCTTGAGTGCGGCCGGGTTCATCGCCACCAGTACGTCGGGCCGATCGCCCGCGGTGAGGATGTCGTAATCGGCAATCTGGATCTGGAAGGACGAAACACCGGGCAGCGTGCCCTGTGGGGCCCGGATCTCGGCGGGATAGTTCGGCTGAGTTGCGAGGTCATTGCCAAAGACGGCAGCCTCGGAAGTGAATCGGTCTCCGGTGAGCTGCATACCGTCGCCAGAGTCTCCAGCAAACCGGATGACGACCTTTTCCAGCTTCTCCGATACGGCTCCGTCGCCCACCGGTGACCTACCTTTCACGACGAACTCTGCCGGTCACGGTACGTACGTCACCATTCAGCAGAGTTTTCTGTCACTCTCGGTACCGATTATTGCACTTTCACACCGCTGACCTTGACGAGGCCGCCCCCGCGGGCGCCAAACTTGACACGTGTCGAGTCTCCACCTGCGGCCTGGCCAGTGCCGTTACCCCACTACCCGCCAGTAGACGTGAGGCAAATCACAAGGATCCGCCAAGCATCTGCTTGGTTGTCCTCCGTGCCGCCACCCCGGGACCAGCATTCGGGAGTTGTGACGCCCAGGCGCCGGCAACAGGGCCAGAATGAGAAACATGACCGGGCACCGGATACCGACGACTGTTCAAGGCGCAGAACACGAAGCGGGCGAGAGTGGGGAACCCCATATCAGCGTCACCGGGGCCAAGGACGTTGCCGCGGGAATGACCGCTGTTGGCGTTTCCCTGCAACGCGGTTTCGAACAAATGGGGCCATTGCGCACTGCGGCGACGCTGGCCAAGCTGAATCAACGTCACGGTTTTGACTGCCCAGGTTGTGCGTGGCCGGAAACCCCGGGTCACCGCAAACTTGCCGAGTTCTGCGAGAACGGTGCCAAGGCGGTCGCGGAAGAGGCAACCAAGCGCACGGTGACCCCGGCATTTTTTGCCGAGCACTCCGTGGAGGAACTCCGCGAGCTACCCGAGTACTGGCTCAGCCAGCAAGGTCGCCTCACCCATCCGATGGTGCTGCGCCCGGGCGAATCGCATTACCGGCCGATTGACTGGAACGACGCCTACGAGCTCATCGCCGACGAAGTCAGGGCTGCCGCCGACCCAGACCGCCTCGTCTTCTACACCTCGGGGCGCACCAGTAACGAGGCCGCATTCTGTTACCAGCTGCTGGTTCGCAGCCTGGGCACCAACAACCTGCCCGACTGCTCCAACATGTGCCACGAGTCGTCGGGCACCGCACTGACGGACTCGATCGGAATCGGTAAGGGCTCGGTGTCGGTACCCGATATCGAGCACGCCGACGTCATCCTCATCGCCGGTCAGAATCCCGGTACCAACCATCCCCGCATGCTGTCGGTGTTGGAGAAGGCGAAAGCCAACGGCGCCAAGATCATTGCCGTCAACCCACTCCCCGAGGCCGGACTGCTCCGCTTCAAGGACCCGCAGAAGGTCAACGGCGTGGTCGGCCACGGCGTGGCGATCGCCGACGAGTTCGTGCAAATCCGCCTCGGCGGCGACATGGCGCTCTTCGCAGGGTTGGGCAGGCTGCTGCTGGAGGCCGAAGACGCCAACCCCGGGAGCATCATCGACCGGCAGTTCGTCGACGAGCATTGCGCGGGCTATGAGGAATGGGCCGCACGGACGCGGCTGGTCGACTGGGAGACCGTCACGCAGGCAACGGGTATCGACATGTCCCAGCTGAAGACGGTTGCCACACTGTTAGCCGAATCAAAGCGCACCATCTTCTGCTGGGCCATGGGCCTCACCCAGCACCGGCACGCGGTTGCCACCATCGGCGAGGCAACGAATCTGCTGTTGATGCGCGGCATGATCGGCAAGCCCGGTGCCGGGGTGTGCCCCGTGCGCGGTCACTCGAACGTCCAGGGCGACCGCACCATGGGCATCTGGGAACAGATGCCCGAAACCTTCCTGGCCGCATTGGATTCCGAATTCGGCATCACCGCTCCCCGCAAGCACGGGTTCGACACGGTCGACGC
The DNA here is from genome assembly GCF_059813245.1 of Mycobacterium sp. NGS15. Lineage (NCBI taxonomy): Bacteria > Bacillati > Actinomycetota > Actinomycetes > Mycobacteriales > Mycobacteriaceae > Mycobacterium > Mycobacterium sp. NGS15. Next base: position 141,611 of record NZ_JCALEF010000008.1, read on the forward strand.
GATCCGGGCCATGCGGGACGGCAAGGTCTCGGTCTTCATCGGCATGGGTGGCAACTTCGCCTCCGCCACCCCCGACACCGCCGTCACGGAGGCCGCACTGCGCAATTGCGCACTGACCGTGCAGATCTCCACTAAACTCAACCGCAGTCACCTCGTGAATGGACGCACCGCACTCATCCTGCCCACCCTCGGACGCACCGACAGGGACATCCAAGAATCGGGGAAACAGCTTGTTTCCGTAGAAGATTCAATGTCCATGGTGCACCTGTCACGTGGCAGCCTGCACCCGCCCAGCTCGGTGCTGCGCAGTGAGGTCGCCATCGTCTGCCAACTGGCACGCGCCATCCTGGGACCCGAGCATCCGGTGCCGTGGGGGCGGTTTGCCGACGACTACGACACCATCCGCGATGCCATCTCGCGCGTCGTGCCCGGATGCGCCGATTACAACACCAAGGTCCGCCGGCCGGATGGTTTCTTGCTGCCGCACCCACCGCGCGACGATCGCCACTTTCCCACCCACACGGGTAAGGCCAACTTCTCGGCGGCGCCGCTGGAGTGGGTACCGGTGCCCGCTGGCCGCCTGGTGCTACAGACACTGCGCAGCCACGACCAGTACAACACCACCATTTACGGCCTGGACGACCGTTACCGAGGCGTCAAGGGCGGCCGGCGGGTGGTCTTCGTCAACCCGGAAGACCTTGCGGCATTTGGGTTGCCCAAGGACGCACGGGTTGATCTGATCTCTGAGTACGCGGGCGCTGACGGGGTGCTTGAAGAGCGCCGAGCCGAGGACTTTCTCGTGGTGCCGTACTCGACACCGCGAGGCAACGCCGCCGCCTACTATCCGGAGACCAATCCGCTTGTGCCCCTTGATCATGTTGCGGAACGGTCCAACACTCCGGTGTCGAAGGCGGTCGTGATTCGATTGGTGGCCCGTGGGTAGGGTCACCGACAACCGCAAGATTCGACGCATCGAGGGCGTCGGACGCGGCGACCGCAGTGAGACGCTCGTCGTCGAGGAGCCCCTGGAAATTCGGGTGAATGGGCGCGCGGTGGCCGTCACCATGCGCACCCCCGGATCGGATGTCGAACTCACCCAAGGGTTCCTGCTCACCGAGGGGGTCGTCTCCGGCCGCGACGACCTGCTGACCGTGCGCTACTGCCAGGGCAACGGACCCGACGGCCTGAACACCTATAACGTTCTGGATGTCACCCTGGCCCCCGGGGTTCCCGCACCCGACCCGGCGGTGACGAGAAACTTCTACACCACCTCCTCCTGCGGCGTTTGCGGCAAGGGCTCACTGGAGGCGGTGCGCACCATCAGCCGCTTCTCCCCCGGCGACGATCCGTCCACCATCGACTCGCGCACCCTGGTGACGCTGCCCGACAAACTTCGTTCGGCACAAAAGGTTTTCGAGGCAACCGGCGGGCTTCATGCCGCGGCGCTATTCACCGTCGACGGGACCATGTTGGCGGTGCGCGAGGACATCGGCCGACATAACGCGGTGGACAAAGTCATCGGGTGGGCTCTGGAGAACGACCGTGTGCCGCTCACCGCGACCGTGCTGCTGGTCAGTGGGCGCGCCTCCTTTGAGCTCGCCCAGAAGGCAACCATGGCCGGAATTCCCATCCTGGCCGCGGTGTCGGCGCCATCCTCGTTGGCGGTGGACCTCGCGGCGCAGTCGGGGATGACGCTCGTCGCCTTCCTGCGCGAGGACAGCATGAACGTCTACACCCGGATGGACCGGGTCATCTAACCCTCCGGCACCTCGACGGCGATCTCTCTGCCCAGTGAGTAACCAGGAGCCAACGGCAAGTCATCGCCACTCCAGAACGATCCCGGGTCAAAGTAGTTCGACCGCTTCTCGGTGACGAGCAGCCCCATTTCCTCGTAGGTGATCGCCACCGTCTCGGCACAGAACGCGGTTTCCAGCCCGGCCTGCCGCTTTGTGGTGATGTCTCGCTCGGCCACCTCGCGAACCTTCTTGTGCACGAAGGGAAGTCCACGGGTGAGGTCGCTGACCGTGGGAAGCCGTCCCCGCACCCAGCGACCGGTCAGCCGTGCCGTGGCCGGAAACGGTGTCCCATCCATCCTGGCCACGACGCGTAGCGCGGCGTTCTCCTGCTCGCGGGTCACCCGCGGGCCCAGCTGCCGCAGCCAGCACCGCTGTCCATAGACGTGCGCCCATCGTTCGATCGCCGCACGCGCGTCGTGCAGCTGCACACCGCGGTGGTTGTCGCCGCTCCATACGTCGGCGAGTTTGTTGCCGAGTTCGGCGTGCCACATGAGCGGCGGCAGATCGTCGATCGCCACCGTCATGCCGACGTGGTTGACCGGGCTGTTCGACAACGTCTGGATGAGTCGATCGGGGCCCGAACGCCCGCGGAACACCCAGATGTCGCCGGTCCGCGTCGCATCGAGCGCCTCGTTGATCGACACGGCTCGATCGTCTTCGCGCAGGCGGCTCATCCCCGCACCGTAGCCTGGACCGATGGCCAACATGTGGAAGTGGCTCGGGCTCGCCGGGGCCGTCGGGGTGGCAGCCGGGGGCGTGCTGGTCGTCCGCGATCAACGCAAACGCGAGGCGTACACCGTCGATGAGATCCGCGACCGTCTGCATCAGCGACTCGGCGAAGCCGAGCGTCGCGACTAGCGAGCTCCCAAGCTACTGGGAACGCCAGTTCTGCAGGCCGACGAAGGCCATCGTCAGCGCGCTGGCTGCGCTCTCGACCACGTCGTTGGTTTCGGCGTCGGGCTGCACCAGTTCGGCCACCGCGTTGGCGGCAATCGACAGAATCAGGTTCGCCGCCGTCGTGAGATCGGCCGAGTCCCACAGGCGCATCTGATCGCGGCGTGCCAGATCGATCGCCAGCTCCCCCGCGAGCAGGCGCATCTCGATATGCACCGCCCGTCGCACCTCGGTGGGTGCGGTGTACCGCTCGGTGACAACAAACCGCAGCTGATCAGGTTTTTCCTGCACCTGCTCGGCGAGGATCCGCATCGCCTCGGCTAACGACGCCGGTTCACGTCGCCGGATTTCCCGCGCGATACCCCGCGCAATGCGCATCCCCTCCTCTGCCAACGCGACGCCCAGGTCGTCGAGCGACGAGAAGTGGCGATAGAAGGCCGTCGGCGAGATCCCTGCGCCACGGGCCACATCGCGCAGGCTGAGCCCGGAGAACGCCTGGGTTCGCGAGAGTTCGAGAGCCGCCTCGATCAGCGAGGTACGGGTGCGCAATTTCTGCTCACCCCGTACCGATTCACGCCGCGTGGAGACACCCGAATGCGGCCCCCGCTCACGACGACTGGTCATAGCGGTCACTGTATCGCTGTGATGACCGACACGGTGATTACGGCTTGACTGAGAGGGGGCGGCTTGGTTCACAATTTCAGTGTACATTCGTTAACCTAACGGAGGGAGTTCGAATGACATTTCTAACTAAAGCCACCCGCCGCATCCTGACCCCCGAGTCGTCACTGGGCCGGCTGCTGACAGCCGCCCTCACCCCGCACGCGGTCGACCGGTACCTCGAACTCGTCGATCCGATGATCACGTGGGAAGAGGCGCGAGCCCGCGTCGTTCGCGTGCAGCGCCGCACCACCCGATCCGTGACCTTGACCTTACGCACAACCCGCCAGTTCAAGGGCTTTCGGGCGGGTCAATTCGTCCAGCTAGGGGTCGTGATCGACGGCGTGCGGCATGTCCGGTGCTTCTCGCCGTCCTGCGCCGACGACGCCCGCGACATCATCGAGCTGACCATCGCCCGCCGGCCCGACGGCCTGGTCTCCAACCATCTGTACAAGCACGCCGCGGTCGGCGACGTCTACAGCATCACCCCGGCCACGGGCAGCTTCACCCTGCCCGACCCACGCCCGGCGCAGACTCTGCTCATCGCGGGTGGCAGTGGGATTACACCTGTGCTCTCAATGGCGCGAACCCTTGTCGGCAATGGGTACCCCGGCACCCTTGCGGTCCTCTACTACGCCCCGCATGCCGACGAAAACCCGTACGCACGCGAGCTGGCCGAGCTGGGTGAGCTGCCCTCCGTCACGGTCCACATGGAGTACACGCGTGAAGGCGGCGAACACTTCAGCGCAGAGCAGCTGCAGGCAATCGCGCCGTGGCACGTCGATGGCCAGACCTTCCTGTGTGGCCCGCCTTCCCTGCACGAGGCCGTGGGCGCGCTGTACGCCGAGCGCGGTATCTCCGATCGCCTGCACACCGAAGAGTTCACCCTCACCACATCGGGCACCACCGGCGAGGCCGGCGGCGTGCTGCGATTCGCCACCGCCGACAAGGGCACAGTCACCGCGGAGAACGACGGTCGGCCAATCCTGGAACAGGCTGAGGCCGCCGGTCTACAGCCGCAATTCGGCTGCCGGATGGGTATCTGCTTCGCCTGCACCGCGGTCAAGACCTCGGGGTGCACCCGGAATCTGCGCACCGGCGATGAGAACGACGACCCCGATCAGCACATCCAGCTCTGCATCACCGCCCCCGTCGGTGACGTCTCGATCAACCTCTGAATAGACCTCAAGGAGAGCAGCCAGATGCCAAGCAACGAAATCACCATCAGCGCCGCCGATATCGAGGCACTCGGCAAGGAATTCGACGAGCTGCGCGCCCGCATCGTCGCCGATCTGGGCGACCGTGACCGCGAGTACATCTACTCCATCATCAAGGCGCAGCGTGGCTGCGAGCTCGCCGGGCGCGGTCTGATGTACCTCGGGTTCATCCCGCCGGTATGGCTTGCCGCGGTGGGTGCGCTATCGATCTCCAAGATCCTCGACAACATGGAGATCGGGCACAACGTCATGCACGGCCAGTACGACTGGATGCGTGAAAAGGGGCTCAACTCAAGGGAATTCGAATGGGACACGGTGTGCCCCGCCGATCAGTGGCGCCATTCGCACAACTACATGCACCACACCTTCACCAACGTCGTCGACATGGATCGCGATATCGGTTACGGCATCCTGCGGATGGTGCCCGAGCAGAAGTGGAATCCGTACTACCTGGGGAACCTCGCCTGGGCGACGGCGCTGATGGTGCTGTTCGAGTGGGGTGTCATGGTGCACGACCTGGAGGTCGAGAACATCCTCAAGGGCAAGCGCAAGTGGTACGACGTCAAGAGCCTGGTGAAGGGCATGTGGCGCAAGGCCGGAAAGCAGGTGCTCAAGGACTACCTGATCTACCCTGCGCTGACCGGCCCCTTGTTTCCGATCACGTTCCTGGGTAACGCATCGGCCAACTTCGTGCGCAATATCTGGACCTTCTCGATCATCTTCTGCGGCCATTTCCCGTCGAACGTGCAGACCTTCTCCAAGGAGGAAACAGCCAACGAGACCCGTGGCGAGTGGTACGTCCGGCAGCTCCTCGGCTCGGCGAACATCGAGGGCAGCAGGCTCTTTCACATCATGAGCGGCAACCTGTCGCACCAGATCGAGCATCACCTGTTTCCCGACCTGCCGGCCAACCGCTACCCGGAGATGGCCACCGAGGTGCGCGAGCTATGCCAGAAGTACGGTCTGCCCTACAACTCGGGCGGCTTCTTCGCGCAGCTCTCGTCCACCTGGAAGAAGATCGCCCGGTTGTCCCTGCCCAACGGCTGGTTCAACAGCGAGCCCGAGCTGGTCGTGCACATCGACAGAGAGAAGAACGCAGACAAGTACACCGAGGTCAGCCCGGAGCCCCTGGTCGTTGACGAGCGCGGTGAGCTGGTCGACGCGTAAGTTAGGTGACGTGGTGAGCAAGTTCGAACGCAACAAAGACCTGGCCCAGGAGGTCGTCTCGTCGACCGCTGAGCATGTGGGTGAAATCGCCAAGATCATCACCAACGCGGTGGTGGACGTCACCCGGCAGCTCGGCGAGATCGCTACGGACGCCTTCGAGATGCGAGAGGCGGCCAAGTTGGCCGAGCAGGACGGAGCTCGGTCCGACGTGGGCGCCGATGAGGACCCGGCTACACGCTGATCGGTCACCGACTGAGCGCTGCGTTCTGTTCAGCGGAGCACGTCGCGCTCAGTCGGAGGCTTCTCGCCAGTCGGTCGCCGTGATGGTGAAGTAGACGTAGTCCTCCAGCGCGCCGTTGATCTCCCGCTTCTGCCGGTGGTGCTCATGGGCACCGATCTTGGCGAGCGCGCGCTGCGACCGGAGGTTGGTTGCGCCCACATGGAACCACACCAGGTCCGCATTGATAAACGCGTAATCCAGCATGAGCGTCTTGAGCTCGGCGTTCACGGTGCCGCCCCAGTATTCGCGGGTGATGAACGTGTACCCGATCGCGACCTCGCGCTTCTCCGGGTCCCATTCATAGAAACGGGAGGAGCCGATCATCTCCCCCGTTGAGTGGTCGATGATGACAAGCGATTTCGCGGCAAGAGCTTCCGTGAACCACTTCTCGAAGACCGCCCGCTCGTAGCGGTCCGAGCTCGGGTGTTGCTCCCAGATGAGCGGATCACTGGCGGCCCGATGCAGCGGCTCCAGATCGTCTTCCTCCAGCGGACGCAACGTCAGCGTGGGGCCCTCTAGCGTGGGCTGGCTCATGAACTCGGTGGCCATCCAGCCAGTTTACGAGGGGTTACGAAATATGTTGCGCCAGGGTCGATTTACCGGGGCCATCGAGCTCCGCCAGAGCACACGGCCGTGCCGCCATCGCCATCAGCAGCGCCTCGGCCGGCCCGGTGACCTCGGGGCCGCTGCCGCGCGACCAGCCGATATCGGTGGCTACCAGCCGTACACCGCGGGCCCGTAACGCACCCCGTATCGGTGGCGCCCAGCGTGCGAAATCCATCGCTACGCGTAACCGCTCCCCGGGAATCTCCCGCGGAATCCCCAACGGGCGCCGGATGTCTTGATGGTGGACGATGCCGTCCAGCAGTGCGATCCGGCCACCGAAACCCGATGTGAGCACGCCCGGCGTTTCCGCGGCACGGACCATCGCGAGTAGCTGTTCGGGGGTGCGGTCGGCCAGTTCGGCCACGCGATTGGCGTTGGCCCGATTCGGGTTGAATCCGGCCTTTGCGATGCGCGAGTAGAACTCGCCGCGGCTGAGGTCTTCGTACCCGATCATGTGCGCGACGACATCGCGCACCCGCCATTTAGTGCACAGGGTTGGCGCGTCCCATTGCTCCGGAGCAAGCCCGGCGAGAAAATTCGCCAGGTCAATGCGCTCGGCGCGCGCCAATTCCATGGCGCTCATAACGAACTAGGCGCTCTTATCGCGCCGTTCGGCACGGGAGGGCTTACGGGGCACGATCGTCGGCAGCACGTTGTCGATGACGGTCTCCCCGGTCACCACGACCTTGGCGACATCGTCGCGGCTCGGGATGTCGTACATGACCGGCTGCAGAACTTCCTCCATGATGGCGCGCAGACCCCGGGCGCCGGTGCCGCGGTGGATGGCCTGGTCGGCGATGGCTTCGAGCGCATCCTGCTCGAATTCCAGCTCGACGCCGTCCATCTCGAAGAGCCGCGTGTACTGCTTGACCAGCGCGTTCTTCGGCTCGGACAGGATCGTGATCAGCGATTCGCGGTCCAGGTTGGTCACCGAGGCAACAATCGGCAGACGACCGATGAACTCGGGGATGAGCCCGAACTTGATCAGGTCCTCGGGCATGACCTCGGCAAAATGGTCGGTGGTATCGATATCGGCCTTCGACTTGACCTCGGCGCCGAAGCCGAGGCCGCGCTTGCCGACACGGTCCGACACGATCTTCTCCAGGCCCGCGAACGCGCCGGCCACGATGAACAACACATTGGTGGTGTCGATCTGGATGAACTCTTGATGCGGGTGCTTGCGGCCGCCCTGCGGGGGCACCGAAGCCTGCGTGCCCTCCAGGATCTTCAGCAGCGCCTGCTGCACGCCTTCACCGGAGACATCGCGAGTGATGGAGGGGTTCTCGCTCTTGCGGGCGATCTTGTCGACCTCGTCGATGTAGATGATGCCGGTCTCGGCACGCTTCACGTCGTAGTCGGCCGCCTGAATCAGCTTGAGGAGAATGTTCTCCACGTCCTCGCCCACGTATCCGGCCTCGGTGAGGGCGGTGGCGTCGGCGATGGCGAACGGCACATTGAGCATCTTGGCCAGCGTCTGGGCCAGGTAGGTCTTGCCGCAGCCGGTGGGACCCAGCATCAAAATATTGGATTTGGCCAGTTCAACGGTCTCACCCCGGGCATCGCGGGCCTTGTCTCCGGCCTGGATGCGCTTGTAGTGGTTGTAGACGGCGACGGCGAGGGTCTTCTTCGCATTGTCCTGGCCGATGACGTAATTCTCCAGGAACTCGCGGATCTCCACGGGTTTGGGCAGTTCATCGAGCTTGACGTCGTCAGCGTCGGCCAGTTCCTCTTCGATGATCTCGTTGCAGAGGTCGATGCATTCGTCGCAGATGTACACGCCGGGGCCGGCGATGAGCTTCTTGACCTGCTTCTGGCTCTTTCCGCAGAACGAGCATTTCAGCAGGTCGCCGCCGTCTCCGATACGTGCCATGGTGGCCAGTCCTACTTCCTGTCACACGGTGGTGGATCGTGGTGTCAACACGTCCCTGCCCTGATTAAAGAGCTATCGAACCCGACGCTACCCGCTATACCGGACAACCCGCGACCGATAAACCGAATAGCACCGACGGCATTTACACCCTGCCGTGGTGGAGAACATATCGCCTCACACCGACCGAAGCCGCCGATGACGCGCACCGAGGACCGGTGTGTCGCAACTGTTATCCGGACCCGCCGCCCGGCAGCTACGAGGTTGCCTGCGCGGAGAGCTTGCGGTACTCCAGGACGACGTCGATCATCCCGTACTCCTTGGCCTCCTCGGCCGTGAAGATCTTGTCGCGGTCGGTGTCCTTACGGATGACCTCCGCGTCCTTGCCGGTGTGCCGGGACAGGGTCGTCTCCTGCAGCACCCGCATGCGCTCGATCTCCTTGGCCTGGATCTCCAGGTCGGTGAACTGCCCCTGGATCACACCGGACAGCGACGGCTGGTGGATCAACACGCGGGCGTTGGGCAGCGCCATCCGCTTACCCGGGGTGCCCGCCGCAAGCAGCACGGCCGCAGCCGAAGCGGCCTGGCCCAGCACCACCGTGCGGATGTCCGAGCGGACGTACTGCATGGTGTCGTAGATCGCCATCAACGAGGTGAAGGAGCCACCCGGGGAGTTGATGTACATGGTGATTTCGCGGTCGGGATCCAGCGACTCCAGCACCAGCAGCTGGGCCATGATGTCGTTGGCCGAGGCGTCGTCCACCTGCACGCCGAGGAAGATGATGCGCTCCTCGAACAGTTTGTTGTACGGGTTGGACTCCTTGACACCGAAGCTCGAGTGCTCGATGAACGAGGGCAGGATGTAGCGCGCCTGCGGAGCCAATTCCGGGTTGAGGTGCTTCGAGATCACTTGGAGGCTCCCTTGCTGCCGTTGAGATTGCCGCGGGTGATGATCTTGTCGACGAACCCGTACTCCAGGGCCTCCGGCGCGGTGAACCAGCGGTCGCGGTCCGAATCGGTCTCGATCTGTTCGACACTCTTGCCGGTGAATTCGGCGTTGAGGCGGAACATTTCCTTCTTGATGACCGTGAACTGCTCGGCCTGAATGGCGATATCGGAGGCGCTACCGGTCACACCGCCAAGGGGCTGGTGCATCAGGATCCGGGCGTGCGGCAGCGCGTGCCGCTTGCCCTTGGTGCCCGCTGCGAGCAGGAACTCACCCATCGATGCCGCCATACCCATCGCGTAGGTGGCGATATCGCACTCGGAGAGCTCCATGGTGTCGAAGATCGCCATGCCGGCGCTGATCGACCCACCTGGCGAATTGATGTACAGGTGGATGTCCTTGGTGGGATCCTCGGCCGTCAGCAGCAGAATCTGCGCGCACAGCTTGTTGGCGATGTCATCGTCCACCTGCTGGCCCAGGAAAATGATGCGCTCGGAGAGCAGGCGCTCATACACCGAGTCGATGAGGTTGAGCCCGGCTGTCGCCGAACGCATTTCAGTCACTGTGCAACCTGCCTTCGTCTAGCTCTTCAGGTTTCCGTTTGAGAAACCGGTGGAAACCAATCTTGAGAACCGTTTTGTGTACTGCCGACATTAACCAACATCGGCGGCTGCGCACTCCCCACAGCGGGTGAGTTCGCTCAGAGCGTGATGTTCCTCGCCTCAATGGCTCATCTCAATGGCTCATCACGGCGTTATTTAGGCGTCGGCGGCTTCCCCGGCTTCGTCCTTGCTCTTCTTCTTGGCCTTCTTCTCGGACTTTTCGGACTTTTCCCCGCCCGTGCTGTCCTTGCTCTTCTTCTTGGCGCTGTCCGCGCTCTCCTCGGCAGATACGTCTGCGTCGATATCTGCGTCGATCTCGGCACCGGCCTCTTCGGCCCCGCCACGACGCGGTCCCAGCACGGCATCGACGTCCACATCGGCGCCGGTGGAGTCGGTCACCTTGGCCTGACGGATGACCTCGGCGATGGCCTTACCGCGACGCACGTCGACGTACAGGCCGGGCAGCTGCTGCTGCTGCGTGAGGTACTGCACCAGCTGCTGCGGCTCGATGCCGTACTGCCGTGACATCAGCACCAGACGCTCGGTGAGGTCCTGCTGGTCGACGTTGATGTCGAACTTGTCGGCGATCACGTCCAGCAACAGCTCGGTCTTGATGGACTTGGTCGCGGACTCGCGCAGGTCCTTGTCGAACTCCTCACGGGAGGTGCCCTGCTCCTCGAGCAGCTCGTTGAGCTTCTCCTCGTTGTGGTCCAGACCGTGAACGGCCTCGTGGAAGCTATTGCCGATCTGCTCCTCGAGGATCTTCTCGGGCACCGGGATCTCGATCTTCGCAAGCAGCGCGGTGATGGTCTCATCGCGGATCTCGTCGGCCTGGGCAATGCGCTTGCGGCCCTTCACCTGCTCGACGAGGCTGTCCTTGAGCTCGCCGATGGTGTCGAATTCGCTTGCCAGCTGGGCAAAGTCGTCGTCGGCAGCGGGAAGTTCGCGCTCCTTGATCGATCCGACCTTGACGGTGACCTCGGCTTCCTGTCCGGCGAACTCACCGGCGGCCAGCTTGGTGGTGAACAGCTTCTCCTCGCCGGCCTTCAGACCGATGATGGCCTCATCCAGGCCGTCGATCAGCTGCCCGGAGCCGATCTCGTGAGACAGACCGGTGGTCGCGGCTTCCTCGACGTCCTTGCCGTCGACGGTGGCCGAGAGGTCGATCGACACGAAGTCGCCGTCCTCGGCGGGCCGCTCGACACCCTTGAGGGTTCCGAACCGCGCCCGCAGCGCGTCCAGCTCGGCATCCACCTCGGAGTCCTCGACGGTGACGGGCTCGACGGTGACTGCGACGGTGCTCAGGTCGGGCAGCTCGATCTCGGGGCGTACATCCACCTCGGCCGTGAAGGTCAGCTCCTCGCCGTCCTCGATCTTGGTGACCTCGATCTCCGGCTGTCCGAGCGGCTTGACGTCGGAGGCGGTGACGGCCTCGCTGTACCGTCCCGGGAGCGCGGAGTTGACGACCTGCTCCAGCACGGCGGCACGACCGACGCGCGCCTCAAGCAGCTTGGCGGGGGCCTTACCCGGCCGGAAACCGGGCAGACGGACCTGCTGGGCCAGCTCCTTGTACGCCTTGGAGAAATCCGGTTCGAGCTCTGCGAAGGGAACCTCGACGTTGATGCGAACCCGGGTCGGGCTCAGCTTTTCGACGGTGCTCTTCACGTGCAGTGCTCCTTTATAGTTCGCGGCAGATCGTCGTGACCTGCGGTTCTTCGTGCTGTCGTGCTGTCGGGGTGACAGGATTTGAACCTGCGACCCTCCGCTCCCAAAGCGGATGCGCTACCAAGCTGCGCTACACCCCGTCGGACCTGCGTCCCCTCACTTCGATGAGACCTGGTGATACTACGGCCTCGCCATATCGCAGAAGGAATTGGTTTGATCCTCCCTGGCGCTGTACATTCGTCAGCGCATGCGGGACAACCTCGCACGCATGCGGGTGTAGCTCAATGGTAGAGCCCTAGTCTTCCAAACTAGCTACGCGGGTTCGATTCCCGTCACCCGCTCCACACATCAGTACCGTAGGTGCCATGGAAATCATCCTGGGCCTGCTTCTCCTCGGCGTGATCGTCGGCGGCGCGATCATCTACACACAGGGATCGAGCCGCCGCCGTGGCGACCAGCTCGAGGACGCCAAGGCCGATGCCCGCCGCCTCACCGAGCGTCTCGGCGGGCAGGTGCTGGGTTTGACCGGGAACGACGATGCTTCCCGGCAGGCACTCGCCGACGCCTCCGAGCGCTTCACCGCCGCGTCCTCGGCCATCGAGCAGGCCAGGACCCCGGCACAGGCAACGCTGGCCAAGGAAAGCGCCGTTGAAGGGCTGTACTACGTCCGGGCAGCTCGCCTTGCCATGGGCATGGATCCCGGACCCGAACTCCCGTCGACCACCGGACAAAGCAACGCCGGCTCCGTGAGTGAGGATCGGCGCATCAACTTCGAGGGACGCGAGATCGAGGCCTCCCCGGATCCGTCGGGCCGCACGCCCAACTACTACCCCGGCGGTACCGTCGCCGGACGTCCGGTTCCCGCCGGGTGGTACTCCGAGCCGTGGTGGAAGCCTGCGCTCGTGGCCGGCGCGTGGGGTGTGGGTTCGGCGCTGCTGTTCAACTCACTCTTCTCCGGCATGCATGGCGTCGGGTACGGCGCCTCCGGCTTCGAAAGTGGTTTCGGCCAAGGCTATTCGGACGGATATGACGCCGGGGTGAATGCCGGGAACGACGGCGGCGCGGACCAAGCCGGCTGGGATCAAGGCTCAGGCGGGGCCGACCAAGGGGGCTGGGACCAGGGCGGCTCCGGTTGGGACCAGGGCGGCGGTAGCGGCTGGGACAGCGGCGGCGGCTGGGATGGTGGCGGTGGCGGCGATTTCGGCGGCGATTTCGGGGACTTCTAGGGACGCCTACGGTGCATTGAGCGGCACATTGGGCGTGAGCAAGATGGGCGCAAAAGTCTCGCGCGCCAGCGCACGTACCTCTTCGGTGTTGCCGAGGTCGATGGTTGTCGTGGGCGCGGCGAGATATCCCAGCACCAAGTGGATCAAGACGTCCACCTGCCGTTGCGAATCGCCCGGCGGAATGCGCCCTTCCTCCCGCATCTGATCGATCTGAGAGGTGAGATAGTGTCGCGCCAGTTCGATTGGCGCCGGATCTCCCTGCGTGATTGCCTCTATCGCAGTCATCCTGGCCACGAGTGAATCACCGCGCAGCAGAGGATGATTCACTACCTCAATACAGACAGCGAACCCCTCGGCGACCCGCTCACCGATGTCGTCAAAACCGCCCGCACGCTCCTGTAACTCGTCCAGGAATTTTCGCATTTCTTGGGCAAGCGCCCTCTCGAACAACTGGTCCTTACTCGCAAAGCGCCGAAACACCGTGGCGCGGCCCACTTTCGCCCGTCGCGCCACTTCGTCAATGGTGGCGGTCTGGGTTCCCCGCTCCGCCAGAACCTCGATGGCGGCATCCAGCAGCCGTATTTCGATATCGTCCGGTTCAGGGTGCGAACCAAGTCCGCGAACCGCGCGCGCGAAAAGCTTTCCCAACGGCGCGCCAGGTCGCGTCATGAACCCACCTCTCGGGTTATCGGTACTCACCGTCTCATTCAGGCAAGCTTAACAACCTGTACGTCACCGGGCTTGTCATCAGCCAATTTGACATGAGGCACACCAGAACAGGTTTCGCGCATCCATCTCCGCTGTGCGGATCGGGGCGCCGCACACCCGACAGGGAGCACCCGCGCGCCGGTACACGTAGGTACGGGGTCTGTCCGGTGCGTACGACGGCGCGCCGTGATCGAACTCGGGATCGACGGTGACGATCTTTCCGACCCGCAGGCCGACGCGCATTCTGTCCACCAGGTCACCCCAGAGCGCGGTGAGCTCGTCCGGATCCAGCCGGACGCCCTCCCGGTACGGGTCGATCCGCTGGCGGAACAGCACCTCGCTGCGATATACGTTGCCGACACCGGCGATAATCTTCTGATCCATCAACAGAGCGCCGATTGGCCTGTGCGACTTCGTGATCCGCTCGAAGGCGGACGCCGGGTCGGACCGGGGGCGCAACGGGTCGGGGCCCAGCCGAGCCAGGATCGCGTCGACCTGCGGGGCGTCAATGAGCTCACACGCCGTCGCGCCGCGCAGATCGGTACCGAACTGCGCTCCCTCGATACGCATCCGCACCTGGCCGACGGGCATACCCATCGGGACGGACAGCTCGGTGAACGCGCCGTATAGCCCCAAGTGAACATGGACGACGCCAGCGGGGCCATAGTCATGGAACAGGTGCTTGCCCCAGGCATGCGCCTTCACGAAGATCCGTCCGTTGACCGCGGCCGCGCCTTCGGTGAACCGTCCCTGCGGACTACTGACCGACACCGGCGATCCAGCGAACCGGCGCTGATGCAACCGGGCCAGCCGGTGCAGGGTATGCCCCTCCGGCACAGACGTTTACCCGCCGGCGCCCGGTACCGGCGGCGCGACGTGCGTGGTCTCGTACTCGGCCAGGATGTCGATGCGGCGCTGGTGCCGCGGCTCCTCGGACCAGGTGGCCGCCAGGAAGGCGTCCACGATGGCGAGTGCCTCGGGCACGGTGTGCATGCGTCCACCGATGCCGATCAGCTGTGCGTTGTTGTGTTCGCGGGCCAGCACTGCGGTCTCCAGACTCCACGCCAGCGCACAGCGGGCACCCGGAACCTTGTTGGCGGCGATCTGCTCACCGTTACCCGAACCGCCCAGCACGATGCCGAGGCTGCCCGGATCGGCGACGGTGCGGCGCGCCGCGTCAATGCAGAACGCCGGATAGTCGTCCTGCGGGTCCAGCTCAAAGGCACCGCAATCCACCGGCTCGTGGCCACGACCACGAAGGTGCTCGATGATCTTCTGCTTCAACTCGTATCCGGCGTGATCGGCTCCCACATAGACGCGCATGCCCCAATTGTGACAGTTGAGTTGTGTCAGGTTGCCCCGCGGTCGGTTACCGTGGCGCGCATGTACCCGGTCGGACTGCCTCAGTACACCTATCCCCCGCGTCGACATCCGTGGGAGATCGGGTTGCTCGTCGCCGTGATCCTGTTCACGGTGCTGCTCTACATCGGCGCGCTCTTCAGCATCATCGGGTACCTCGCCGACCCCGAGCACGTCGACCTGAACATCATCATCGTGGCGCTGGCGGCCACTCCTCTGACCCTGTACCTGGGTCGAGGCATCCTCTACGGACAGCAGCGGGTGAACGGCGTGAAGATGTCACCCACGCAGTTCCCCGAGGGATATGCGATGGTCGTCGAGGCGGCACAGCGGTTCGGCCTGCAAGAGCTGCCCGATGCCTACGTCGTGCTGGGCAACGGCCAGATCAACGCCTTCGCCAGTGGTCATGGCTTCCGCCGGTTCGTCGTCGTCTACAGCGACCTGTTCGAGATCGGCGGCGATGCACGTGACCCGGAGGCGCTGGCCTTCATCATCGGCCACGAGGTCGGCCACATCGCCGCCGGGCACGCGTCCTATTGGCGGCAGTTCGCCCAGACCGCGATGAACTTCGTCCCGTTCCTCGGCACCTCGCTGTCGCGGTCCATGGAATACACCGCCGACAACCACGGATATGCCATGCGCCCCACCGGAATTCAGGGGGCCATCGGAGTCATGGCGGCAGGCAAATATCTGCTCAAGCGGGTCGAGTTCGATACGCTGGCCAACCGCGCCACTCTGGAAACAGGCTTCTTTGTATGGCTGGTCAATATGCTGTCCAGCCACCCGGTGCACACCTGGCGCGCGGCCGCACTGCGGAATCGGCAGCAGGCCGGGTCGTTGTTCTTCCGGCCCAAGCTGCTGCCGCCGACTCCCATTCCTCCAGTGCCCCCGGTACTACCGCCCGCACCGCTCCCGATTCCGCACGGCTACCAGCCGCACCAGCAGGGCTACACGTTCGGCAATCCGCCCCCGCGTTACTAGTCGAACGTCGGCGGTTCGGTGCGCGTGCGCTTGAGCTCGAAGAAATACGGGTACGAGGCAAAGATCACCGACGCATCCCACAGCTTGCCCGCCTCTTCGCCGCGCGGAATCTTGGAGATCACCGGGCCGAAGAAGGCCACACCGTTGACGTGGATCGTCGGGGTGCCCACATCCGGGCCCACCTTGTCCATGCCGGCGTGGTGGCTGACGCGCAGTGCCTCGTCGTAGTCGGTGGACTCGGCGGCGTCGGCCAGCTCGGCCGGCAGGCCCACCTCAGCCAGCGACTCGGCGATGACCGCCGGAAGATCCTTGTTGTCCTGGTTGTGGATCCGGGTACCCATGGCGGTGTACAGCGGCTCCAGGATGTCGGGTCCCCCGCCGTCTTGAGTAGCCTGCTCGGCGGCGATGGCCACCCGCACCGGCCCCCAGGCGGTCTTCATGAGCTCCTGATAGCGCTCCGGCAGGTTATCGCGGCCTTCGTTGAGGACGGCCAGGCTCATCACCCGGAACTTCACGTCGATATCGCGAACCTTCTGGACCTCAAGAATCCACCGCGAGGTGATCCAGCACCACGGACACAGCGGGTCGAACCAGAACTCAGCGAGGTCCTTCTTGTCTGCAGACATAGAGCGCCTTTCGGATGTGATGTGGCCGGCCTAATAGGGGACGTCTAACCCAACTCACGATTCTGCCCCCGTGTTCCCATCCCGCACGAATGTCCGTCTACCGGCTACGTTGGGTACGTGGCACTTCCCAACCTCACCCGTGACCAGGCCGCGGCCCGAGCCGCAGCGATCGACGTCCAGCACTATGCGATCACCCTCGACCTCACCGATGGCGAGGGCGGTCCCAGCGAAGAAACCTTCCACTCGGCGACCACCGTCACCTTCACGGCGCAGCCGGGGGCCTCGACGGTCATCGATATCGCCGCCCGCACCGTGCGGCGCGTCGAGCTCAACGGCGTCGAGATCGACGTCAGCGAGTACGACGAGGAGAACGGCATCACACTGCCGGAGCTGGCTGCCACCAACACCGTGGTGGTCGAGGCCGATTTCGAGTACTCGCACACCGGCGAGGGTTTGCACCGCTTCGTGGACCCGGTCGATGACGAGGTCTACCTCTACTCCCAGTTCGAGACCGCCGATGCCAAGCGGATGTTCGCCAGCTTCGACCAGCCCGACCTCAAGGCCACCTTCGACGTCACGGTGACCGCCCCGGCGCATTGGCAGGTGATCTCCAACGGTGCGCCGCTATCGGTCGCCGACGGCGTGCACACGTTCGCGACCACTGCCAAGATGAGCACCTACTTGGTGGCGCTGATCGCCGGACCGTACGCACGGTGGAACGACGTGTATTCCGATGACCACGGCACCATCGATCTGGGTATCTACTGCCGCGCCTCACTGTCGGAGTTCATGGACGCCGATCGGCTGTTCACCGAGACCAAGCAGGGATTCGGCTTCTACCACAAGAACTTTGGTACCCCGTACGCCTTCGGCAAGTACGACCAGCTATTCGTCCCCGAATTCAACGCGGGTGCCATGGAGAATGCCGGAGCGGTGACGTTCCTGGAGGACTACGTCTTCCGGAGCAAGGTCACCAAGTACTCCTATGAGCGCCGCGCCGAGACCGTGCTGCACGAGATGGCGCACATGTGGTTCGGCGACCTGGTCACCATGCGCTGGTGGGATGACTTGTGGCTCAACGAGTCCTTCGCGACCTTCGCCTCGGTGCTGTGCCAGGCGGAGGCCACCGAGTACACCGAGGCGTGGACCACCTTCGCCAATGTCGAGAAGTCGTGGGCGTACCGCCAGGACCAGCTGCCGTCGACCCACCCGGTCGCCGCCGATATCCCCGACCTGGCAGCCGTCGAGGTGAACTTCGACGGCATCACCTATGCCAAGGGCGCCAGCGTGCTCAAACAGCTTGTGGCGTATGTCGGTTTGGAGAACTTCCTCGCGGGCCTCCGTGCATACTTCACGGCGCACGCGTTCGGCAACGCAACCTTCGACGATCTGCTGGGCGCCCTGGAGGAGGCCTCCGGGCGCGACCTGTCGGACTGGGGCACGCAGTGGCTCAAGACCACCGGGCTCAACACGTTGTCACCCGACTTCGAGGTGGACAACGACGGGAAGTTCACCCGTTTCGCCGTCAAGCAGTCCGGGGCGGCGCCGGGCGCCGGGGAGACGCGGGTACACCGGCTCGCGGTTGGTATCTATGACGATGTGGACGGCAAACTGGTCCGTGCTCATCGAGTGGAACTCGATGTCGCTGGCCCGATAACGGATGTTCCTGCGTTGCAGGGAATCTCCCGCGGCAAGCTGATCCTGGTCAACGACGACGACCTGACGTACTGCTCCCTGCGGCTCGATGACGAGTCACTGGAGACTGTGCTGTCCCGGGTGGCCGATATCGCCGACCCATTGCCGCGCACGCTGGCATGGTCGGCGGCGTGGGAGATGACTCGTGAGGCAGAGCTGCGCGCACGCGACTTCGTGGCGCTGGTGTCCTCCGGGGTGCACGCCGAATCCGAAGTCGGTGTGGCGCAACGCCTGCTACTCCAGGCGCAGACGGCCTTGAGCTCATATGTGGAACCCCAGTGGGCACGCGAGCACGGCTGGCCGGCCTTCGCCGACCGGCTGCTGGAGCTGGCGCGCGCCGCCGCCCCTGGCTCGGATCATCAGCTGGCGTTCGTGAACGCCTTCACCACCTCGGTGTTGTCGGCCGGACATACCGTCGTGTTGCAGGCGCTACTGGACTCCGATCCTGCGTCGCTGGATCTGCCGGGTCTCACGGTGGACACCGACCTGCGGTGGCGGATCGTGAACGCGCTGTCGGCCTCCGGGGCACTGGAGCCGGACGCCTCGGTGTTCATCGATGCGGAGCTGGAGCGCGACCAGACCGCGGCGGGCAAACGTCAGGCCGCCCAGGCCCGGGCGGCCCGTCCGGTCGCCGAGGTGAAAGAGGCCGCGTGGAAGCAGGTCATCGAGGATGACGCGCTGCCGAACATCACCGCGCGTTCCGTCATCGCGGGAATCGTGCAGCCCGGGCAGGCCGACCTGCTGGCACCGTTCGCGGGTCGCTACTTCGATGTCATCGAGAATGTGTGGGCACGGCGGTCCAGCGAAGTGGCCCAGACCGTGGTGATCGGCCTGTACCCGTCATGGGACATCTCCCAGCGCGCCGTCGAGTCGGCAGACGGCTTCTTGGCCAAGGAGATCCCGTCGGCGTTGCGCCGTCTGGTGTCCGAGGGGCGCGCCGGGATCGTCAGGTCACTGAAAGCCCGCGAGTTCGACGCAGCCCACTAGCTCCTGCCTCTCAGCCGTTGCGCCGAGTGCATACCAGGCACAGACCTTTCACGCGATTCGTCCGCGTACGGTATGCACTCGGCGAGCGAGGGCTTCGCGCACTCGACGAATGACGTCGTCGGGGTGGTCCTCGGCGACCACTCTGACAATCAGCCAGCCCAGACCCTCGAGCATCTCCAGCCGCTGAATGTCCTTCACGTACTGTCGGCGGTCACTGCGGTGGTGATCGCCGTCGTATTCGACGCCGACCATGACGTCCTCCCAGCCCATGTCAACGTATGCAAGTGGAACGAAGTCTCCGTTATGCACCAGGATCTGCGTGGTAGGGCGTGGCAACCCAGCCCGAATCAGCAGCAACCGGAGCCAGGTCTCCTTCGGCGACTGCGCGCCAGGGTCCACCAAATCGAGTGCTGCCCTTGCCTTTCGTATTCCGCGCCGGCCCCGGTAGCGCTCTGAGAGGCGTAGTACCTCGAGGGCCGTAAGCCCCGTCGCCCGGCACAGCGCATCGACAGATGCCACCGCAGAGCCTGCGGGGTACCGACTCGCCAGATCGAGCGCCGTGCGAGCGGGAGTTGTGACGCGCATACCGCGCACAACGCACACCTCGTCGGCGGGAAGGACGTACCGACGGGTGATTACACCCGGTTCGCGGCGGCGGTTGTGGTCATCGACAACCTCCGCTGGCCGAGAGGGATCGATCCATTGCGCGCCAAGCAGCGCCGCCGCCGAGAACCCAGCGAGCACACCACGACGACGCGAGCGGAGCCACGCGGCTTCCGCACGGATCGTCGGCGTTATCACGGTGCCTCGCGGAACGTAGACATCCTTATGCCAGGCCACATAGTTGGTGATCAGTTCGTGCCGCGTCAATAAACCCGCACGAAGCGCTTCACTTCCGAGAAAGGCCCCGTTCCCCATTGCCGAAGCATGCAACAGAGGTCCGACAGCTCACCGAACGCATACCAGGTGCATGCGATTCAGTTATTTGACCTGCACCAGGTATGCGCTCGGCGCAAAGAAGCACGCCGGGAACCGGCGCAGAGAGAAAGATCAGGGGCGAGCGACGGCGGCGCTCATCACGCGCACCGCGCTGATGATCCCGTCGAGCAGGTTGCCTTCTTTGAACGACGCCACAGCAGCAGCGACGCCAAGGTCGGCGGCCGACTCGACACCGCGACCCTTGAGTCCCTCGCCGTAGACGACCTCGACAGCATGCTGGTTGGGCGACACAGCGATCAGCACGGCCTCATCGGGCGTCGGTACCTTGAGGAACACGTCCCGCGCTCCGGCGGCGGTATCGGATCCCAGATCGCCGATGTACACCGAGAACCGCGCCTTCGACTGACGAGACCCGTAGGTCAGCGCGTCGTCGAGAGTCGCCAGCTCGTAGTTGGGGAACGGGTATTCAACCGACAGCGCGCCGGGCTCGGTCACACCCGAGATGCGTCCGCTGATGGTCTCGGCCCAGCCGCGCGGCAGATTGGCGGGAGCAGTCTTGGTCACTTCACCACTTGCCACTTGCGGACCCTCCAATCGCCTCGGTGCCCGCATGTCCATGACCGTGGCCATGCCCATGGGCATCGCCGACGTTTTCGTCGACGGCAGCCCACAGAACTGGGGCGTGCGTCCAGCCGTCGTTCATGTTGTAGGTCGCGGGGTGCGGCCCCTTCTTGCGCATCGTCCACAGTCCGACGAGCACGAAGAAGACCGGCGTGATCAGGGCTACCCAGACCGGCATCCCAATGTATGTGGGGCTGTTGAGAAAGCTCACGATGCAAACCGTAGCCGACCGCACCGGGAACTCACGCCGCGCCCTCCCCTAGATATCGCACCCATGCCGGGTCGAGTTCCTTGACCGATGACAGCAGTCGCCAGTGCTGCCCCTTGGGCGGCATCGGCGTGGTGCGAAGCGACCAGCCCAGGTCCGCCAACATCCGGTCCGCCTTGCGGTGATTGCAGGACGAGCAGCAGGCCACACAGTTCTCCCAGGAGTGCGTGCCTCCCTTGCTGCGCGGGATGACGTGGTCAATGGTGTCGGCCCGTCCACCGCAATAGGCACAACGGAACCGATCGCGATGCATGAGCGCGGCACGCGTCATCGGAACCCGGGCCCGGTATGGCACCCGTACGAAGGACCTGAGCCTGATCACCGACGGGACCGCCACCGACGTCGTGGCGGAATGAATGACCGGAGCAGCCGGGTCGTCGTGCACCACATCGGCCTTCCCGCATAGCAGCATGATCACAGCGCGACGCATCGGCAGTGCCGTGAGCGGCTCATATGTGGAGTTCAGCAATAACACGCGACGCCGGCCCCATAGGGAACCGGCGTCGTTGGAGTGCTGTGGGGGAATGGTCCCGGGGACCCTCGTCCCTGGGACACTGTGCAGTATTCGGGCCGACCCGTTCTGGGTCGGCCCAGCGCTGGCACTGTTATGCCGGTGCCCGCGGCTCTTCCTGTGTTGCACCATTGCCACCAGTGCACCACGATTCCGCGGTCTTCGCACGACAATTTGTGCCGTGTTCGCAGGTCAATCCAATGAACATCGCGTAACCAACCCGGCCGATCGACCGAAGCGCGTACCGGCACAATGGCGTACGTGGCAGAGCTGTCCCCGGCGCCTACGCCGGATAACTTCTACGACGCCGTTGGTGGCGCCGCCACTTTCCACGCGATAGTGGCCCGCTTCTACGAGCTTGTCGCCGACGACGAGGTGCTGCGCCCCTTATATCCGGAGGAAGACCTCACCGGCGCCGAGGATCGCCTTCGGATGTTCCTCGAGCAGTATTGGGGCGGCCCGCGCACCTATTCGGACCAGCGCGGACATCCCCGGCTGCGGATGCGCCACGCACCGTTTCGGATCGGACCCATCGAACGGGACGCGTGGCTGCGCTGCATGCGGACCGCCGTCGATTCCATCGATCGGAACACGCTTGACGACGACCATCGAGCCCAGCTGTGGAGCTACCTGGAGATGGCGGCGCAATCGATGGTCAACTCGCCCTTCTGAACATCGATCGCGATTCGAGGCCAGAGCCGCCGTGGTGCAGAATGTTCAACCGTGACCGCCGCCGACTTGGGCCAACATGACGACCCTTGGTGGTCGCGGGCCGTTTTCTATCAGATCTACCCGCGGTCGTTCGGCGACAGCGATGGCGATGGCGTCGGCGATCTCGACGGCATTTCAGCAAAACTTGGCTACCTCGACTTGCTCGGCGTCCAAGGAATCTGGCTAAATCCGGTTACCAGATCACCGATGGCCGACCACGGATATGACGTGTCGAATCCGCGGGATATCGATCCGTTGTTCGGCGGGTTGACCGCGATGCACAGGCTCATCGCCTCTGCCCACCGCCACGACATCAAGGTCATCATGGACCTGGTCCCCAACCACACCAGCTCCGAGCACCCCTGGTTCATCGAGGCTCTGGCCGCGGAGCCCGGCAGTGATGCCCGGTCACGTTACATCTTCCGGGACGGCAAGGGCACCAACGGCGAACTGCCACCCAACAATTGGCCCTCGGTGTTCGGCGGTCCCGCCTGGACGCGAGTGACCGAACCCGACGGAAAACCCGGCCAGTGGTACCTGCACTTGTTCGCCCCCGAGCAGCCAGACGTCAACTGGGACAACCCGGAGGTATTCGACGACTTCGCCGACACCCTGCGCTTCTGGCTCGATCGGGGCATCGACGGATTCCGCCTCGACGTGGCCCATGGCATGGCCAAGCCACCGGGCCTCCCGGACCTCCAGGAAACCGAAGCCTCGATGCTGCATATCGCTGACGAGGACCCACGTTTCAACAACGAGGGCGTACACGAGTACCACCGCAAGATTCGCAAGGTGCTCGACCAGTACCGCGATGTGGTGGCCGTCGGCGAGATCTGGGTGAACGACAACGCGCGCTTCGCCGAATACGTCAGGCCTGACGAGTTGCATCTCGGATTCAACTTCAAACTGGTAGAGGCCGACTTCGATGCGGACAAGATCCGCGCCGCCATCGAAAACTCACTCGCCGCAGTGGATTCGGTAGGCGCGACGCCTACCTGGACGTTATCCAACCACGACGTGGAGCGCGAGGTGACGCGCTACGGCGATGGCCTGATCGGGCAGTGGCGGGCCCGCGCCATGGCCCTGGTGATGCTCGCGCTGCCGGGAACTGTGTTCATCTACAACGGCTCCGAACTGGGGCTGCCGAATGTGGAATTGCCCGACGAGGCTCTCCAAGATCCAGTGTGGGAGCGTTCCGGCCACACCGAGCGGGGCCGCGACGGCTGCCGAGTGCCCATCCCGTGGGAGGGCACCGATCCCCCGTACGGTTTCTCGACCACCGATCAGACCTGGCTACCGATGCCCCACGGCTGGGCCGACTTTACGGTCGAACGTCAGTTGGAGCGCACCGACTCCACGCTGTCTCTGTATCGGCGTGCCATCGAATTACGCAAGAACCGAAAGGAATTCGACGGCACCGGCTTGGAGTGGTATGGCAGCCCCCCGGGCGCGCTGGCCTTCCGCGTCAAGGGCGGCGGCCTGACCTGCGCCCTGAATGTCAGCAGTGACCTGGTGGATTTGCCTGCGGGCGAGGTCATCCTGTCCAGCGGACCTCTCGTCAACGGCAAGCTGCCGCGTAACACCGCGGCCTGGATCGTCTAACGGACCCGTAGCGTCAGATCAGTGCGGCGCCGATAGACCGATCCGAAGCGGGCATCAAGCCGCAACCACGCCGGGACGGCCCGCACCCGCACCGGTTCGTCTTCGGTCGGGCTGGTGGGGACGAATCCCATGGCGGCCAAGGCAAACACGCACCGCATCGGTACGTCGACCGGTCGGCCGTCGCTTCCATCGACCGTGACGACGGACTGGTCCAGCAGCGATACGGGCGGACCGTGGGCGCTGCCGTGTTCGCGCGCCAGCTCTCCCCCGCGCTGGGCCAGTTCGAGCACCGACCGCGCCGGGATGTCGTCGAGATACTCGAAGCCGTTATCGGCGGGTAGCGCACCTCGCCACACCGAGTCCATGGGAAACCCCGTGTGCACATAGCCGTCCGCATCCGGGGCCTGCAGGCCACGCAGCACTTCATCGACGGCGGCGCTGATATCGGGTGTCCTCAGCTCACCGCGCACCGCGCGACACGCCAGCACATCGAATTGCGTTGCGGTCCAGACAACTACCCGGCCATCGTCTCGAACGCGCAGCCGTACCACCGCCGACTCGTCCAGGCGGGCAACCCGGGTGAGGAAGGTCGCCAGGTCCTTGCGATCGGAGGCGCCGGGCACCCGTAGTGCGGCCTCACTCATTGTCGCGACCACCGCTGCAGATGCTCGCGGTGGGTGTCGGTGAGACGCAGCAGGGTTTGGCTGTCGAGGTGAAACGTCACCAATTGGGTGTCCGCGATCACCGCGGGTTTGGAGTCCGGTGCCGCGTCCACCGAGCGCACCTCATAGTTGATCGTGAAGTCCACTGCCCTGATCTTCGACACCCACATGGTCACCTGCAGCGGTGAGTCCGCGAGCCGCACCTGCCCCTTGTACTTCACGTGGACGTCGGCGATGAGCAGGCCCGTGGTGGTGATCTCCGCGCCAAAAACGTCGCGCAGGAAGGGCACTCGCGCCTCTTCCAGAATTGTCACCATCGTGGCGTGGTTCACATGCTGGTACATGTCGATATCGGACCAACGGACCGGCACCGCCGCGACATAGCCGGGCTTCTCACTAACGCTCATCGGTGTCTGACGCTCTTCGCTCACGCTCATCGGTGCCTGACGCTCTTCGCTCACGCTCATCGGTGCCTGACGCTCTTCGCTCACGCTCATCGCACCATCATGCAGGACCGGTGATGCTGCTCCTGATCATCCCTCTGATCTGGCGTGCTGCCACCGACAACGTCGCCAGGTCCGGCTCGCCCGAGGCGAAGATCTCCGCGAGGGTGCTGCGCGCGCGCTCCAGACGCGAGGCATTGGTGAACTCCCACTCGGCGATCTTCTGCTCGCCCGTCTCATCGGGTTCGCCCACCGACAGCACGTCCATGGTGAGCGCCCGCAGCGAGGAGTAGATGTCGTCGCGGATCGCCAACCGGGCCAGGGAATGCCAGCGATCATCGCGTTCCAGCTGAGAGACGGCGGTCAGCAGATCGTCCACCCGCAGATCGTCCATCAGGGTGAAGTACAGATCCGCGACCTCCGCGCCGTCACGGTCGGCGATGTCGGCGATATCGATGATGTCCAGCAGGCTGAACCCGTAAAGGCAACCGGCCACATCGCCGGCGAGATCGGCGGGAACGCCCAGCGCCATCAGGTCTTCAGTCTGTTTGGTGACGATCTCCAGGTCGTGACCCCGCAGCCAGGTGGTGAGCTGTGGGGTCAGCTGGGCGATGCCCTCCGCGAAGCGGTTGATCTCGGCGCCGACCGCCAGGGGCTGCGGCCGGTAGCTGATCAACCACCGTGACGCGCGATCCAGTAGACGGCGCATGTCCAGGGTCAGCCGGTCCGAAACCGACACCGGCACATCGGCATGCCGGATTCGGTCCCACAGCGAGCGCAGCCCAAAGATGGCCTCCACCGCCACATAGGTCTTGAGTCCGTCGACCGAACCCGTCCCGGCATCTTCGAAAAGCCGGTACACGTAGGTGATTCCACCGCAGTCGACCACCGCGTTCACCAGCATCGTCGCGTAGATCTCTTTACGCAGCGGATGCTTGCGGATCTCGGCATCGAAGCGCTCACGCAGTTCGTCCGGGAAGTAATGGACCATCCGCCGCTGGGTGACCTCTTGCTCGGGGGCGTCAGTGGCCAGCAGGTCCGCCTTGAGCGCCAGCTTCACGTGCGCCATCAGGGTCGACAACTCCGGTGACGTCAAACCGATCCCGAGTGCAACGCGGCGCTCGATCTCCTTCTCGGAGGGCAACGCCTCCAGCTCACGGTCCAGCCCCCGATCCGCCACCAGGTGAGCGATCTGGCGCGCGTGAACTGTGAGCAGCGAGGCCGCGTTGGCGCGACTCGTTCCCATGAGATTGTTCTGGGATTCGTTGTCGGCCAGTACAAGTGCCGCGACGTCATCGGTCATGGACTCCAAGAGCGCGGTGCGCTCGGAGGCCTCGACCTTGCCGGCACTGACCAGTGAGTCGACCAGAATCTTGATGTTGACCTCGTGGTCGGAGCAGTCCACTCCGGCCGAGTTATCCAGTGCGTCGGTATTGACCCGGCCACCGTTGAGCTCGAATTCGATGCGCCCGCGCGAGGTCAGACCCAGGTTGCCGCCCTCGCCGATCACCTTGGCGCGCATCTGGTTTCCGTTGACGCGGACCGCGTCGTTGGCCTTGTCTCCCACCTCGGCGTGCGATTCGCTCTCGGCCTTGACGTAGGTGCCGATGCCGCCGTTGAAGAACAGGTCGACGGGGGCCAGCAGGATGGCCCGGATGAGCTGTGGCGGTGCCATCTCGGTGACATCGCCGTCGATGCCGAGAGCCTCACGAACCTCGGGGCTGATCGGCACAGACTTCTGTTCCTTGCTGTACACCCCGCCCCCGGCGCTGATGAGTGCCGGGTTGTAGTCGGCCCAGCTGGAACGCTCCAACGCAAACATCCGCTTGCGTTCTGCCCACGACGATGCCGGGTCCGGGTTGGGGTCCAGGAAGATGTGACGGTGGTCGAAGGCCGCCACCAGCTTGATGTGCTGCGACAACAGCATGCCGTTGCCAAACACGTCCCCGCTCATATCGCCGACCCCGGCTACGGTGAAATCCTCTGCCTGGGTGTCGATCCCCATCTCCAGGAAGTGACGTTTGACGCTCTCCCAGGCACCGCGCGCGGTGATTCCCATGGCCTTGTGGTCGTACCCGACGGAGCCGCCGGAGGCGAACGCGTCACCGAGCCAGAATCCGTAGGACTTGGCGACGTCGTTGGCGATATCGGAGAACGTCGCGGTGCCCTTGTCCGCTGCCACCACCAGATAGGTGTCATCGCCGTCACGACGGCGCACCCCCTCCGGCGGGATGACGGCGTTGGTGGCAGTGTCCAAGTTATCGGTGAGGTCAAGCAGACCTCCGATGAATCGTCGATAGCATTCGACACCCTCGGCGCGGAACGCGTCCCGGTCGATGGCGGCATCGCCGGTGGTCGCCGGCGGCTGCTTGACGACGAATCCGCCCTTGGCCCCGACGGGGACGATGACGGCGTTCTTCACGGCCTGCGCCTTGACCAACCCCAGGATCTCGGTGCGGAAGTCCTCGCGGCGATCCGACCAACGCAGCCCGCCGCGGGCGACGGGGCCGAACCGCAGGTGCACACCCTCAACACGCGGGGAGTACACGAAGATCTCGAACCGCGGCCTGGGCTCGGGCAGCTCCTCGATCTCGCGCGGATTGAGCTTGAAGGCGAGCACCCCCTTGGCTCGGGCCGAGTTCTCTTCCGTCACAAAGTAGTTGGTGCGCAGGGTGGCCTGGATCAGCGCGAAGAAGGCACGCAGCACGCGGTCGGTATCGAGGCTGACGACCTTATCGATCTCCGCAAGAACCTGCTCTGCCTTGATGACGGCCAACGTGTTGTCGGTAATGGCCGGATCGAAACGAGCCTCGAACAGTTCGACGAAGTCACGCGCGGTGCCGGAGTTGTCCGCGAGCACGGTCTCGATATGTGCCTGGCTGTACGGGAAGCCGGCCTGCCGCAGGTATTTGGCGTATCCGCGCAGAATCGTTATTTGACCAGCGGTGAGCCCGGCGCGCAGCACCAGCTCGTTGAATCGGTCGGTCTCGACGCGGCCGTTCCACACATCGTCGATCGCATCGGTGAAGAGCTGCGCGCGGCGCTGCACGCCCTCGGCGTCGAAGGTGCGCGCGATCGCCGGATGCACCACGATACGGAACGCGTACAGCGAGACGGCAAGACCATCGGGGCGGGTGAAGTGATAGGGGCGCTCCTCCATCACGTCGACGCCCATGCTGTGCAGGACCGGCAGCACCTGACTCAGCGATGCCGAGCGCCCGCCCAGGTACATACTGAGCACACCGGTCGCCGGCTCTTCGGCGGCGTCGTAGGCAAGATCCAGCGAATTATCTTGGAGTCCTTCGATTCTCGCGATGTCATCGATGGCGTCTACGGGAGCGACATTCGTCTTGAAGACCTCAGGCAGGATCACCGAGTAGCGTTCGGCGCACGCGCGATCGATCGGCGAGTCCGGCCGCACCGCACTCACCAGACGGTCACTCCAGGTGCGGCTGGTCTGCGTGAGCAGTCCCTGCAAACGAATCCGGTTGGCCTCGGATGTGTCGACGCTCGTGGAAATGTTGTCTTCGGGCATGCGGATCGTGAAATGAACTAATGCCCAAGGTGATTCGCTAACACGTGCGGTGTAATCGATGCCGGTGCCGCCGAGCTCACGGACCAGGGTGTCCTGCATGGCCAGTCGGACGGTCGTGGTGTACCGGTCGCGGGGCAGGTACACCAGGGCAGTCACGAAATTTCCGAGCTCATCGGATCGCAGAAACAGCAGCGAACCGGGATGTGCACCAATGTTCCTGACGGCTGTGACGATGTTTTGCAGCTGGTCTACGCCCACCGCGAACAGCTCTGCGCGGGGCAGGTTCTGCATGATGTCGATGAGCATGTGCCCGGCCAGCGAGTCCTGGTTGGCATCCGAGCGCGCAAGTACCTGATGCACTCGATCGGAGATCACCGGGATATCCAGAACATCGGCGTTCATGGCTGCCACGGTGAACACGCCCACGAGGCGGTGCTCGATGGCCGGACCGCTGCCGTCGTCCTGCCGGATCACCACGATGTTCGGGTAGATCGCATACCGCAGATAGGTCGGCACGGTGGCTTGCGCCAGCACCAGCAGCTCGTCGTTGTGGGTGAGCTGCGGAAGTACCTCTTCGCGCCGCTTGAGCAGGCCGAGCCGACTGGATTCGTCGACAGTGGCACGCCCGTCCGCGACGGTGCACCGCTGATATCCGAGCACCGTGAAATTGCCTTCCACGAGCCAGCGCAGCAGGTTCGCCACCTCGGTGAGTTCGGCGGACGAGAACCGTGCCGTGCCCGCGGAACCGTCCAGGTCGGCAGCGAGCTCGATGACCGCGTCACGCATGGCGTCGGTGTCCGCGGCGACGTGGCTGCCGTCTTCGAGCGTGTGCGGTAGCTGCGTCTCGATGAAGGCCAGCCGCTCGGCATCGATGGACGGCGGCAGCTGCAGGTGGATCCAGCACTCGGCACCGATGGCGGTATCGCTGTGCGGGTTGTCGACCGGTACCGCGGAAAGCAGGGTGCCCTCGGCGGAGCGTTCGACGGTGAAGACCGGGTCCATCAGGTCCACGATCGCGACACCCAAACGTCGCAACAGCACGGTGATGGAGTCGGTGAGCAACGGCGTGTAATCGGTGACCAACTGTAGGGCGGTTCCGAGACCCGCATCGTCTCCGTTGCGGTAGACAGCCATCGAAATCGCGTGCGGCGGGCGTTGTGCTGCCAGCCGCAGCAGCGAGCGCATAAGCGCCTCGCGCACGGGCGGCGCCGGCGGTGAGGGGTGGCCGTCAGCATCGAGTGCTTCGTCCCATTCCTGGTCGCCCAGGAATCGGGAGTGGCTGAACGCAGCCTCCAGTGCCTCGATGGTCGGCACGCCAGATCCATTGGTAGATGGCGTGTTTTCGGGAGTTGTGGTCCCTGTCTTAACAGTCACGCAGAACGCTCCTGGCCGAGTTTGCGTGCCGGGTTTCGGCACGCAATCTCACCCTAGTCGCGAGTCAAGCGGCGGTGGGTAACTCTGTGAGGTCTGGCTGCATCGATACCCAAACGTTCAACTTTGTTCTCTTCGTACGCCTGGAAGTTGCCTTCAAACCAGAACCATGACGCGGGGGTATCGTCGGAGCCCTCCCACGCCAAGATGTGCGTACAGGTGCGATCCAGGAACCACCGGTCGTGCGAGATGACCACTGCGCAGCCAGGGAACTGCTCGAGCGCGTTCTCCAGTGAGCTCAGGGTTTCGACGTCGAGGTCGTTGGTGGGCTCGTCGAGCAGGATCAGGTTGCCGCCCTGCTTGAGGGTGAGTGCCAGGTTGAGACGGTTGCGCTCACCACCGGACAAGACACCCGCAGGCTTCTGCTGATCCGGCCCCTTAAATCCGAACGCGGAAACATAAGCCCGCGAAGGCATTTCATTCTGACCGACCACAATGTGGTCGAGCCCGTCGGAAACGACCTCCCAGACATTCTTCTTGGGGTCGATACCCGCACGGCTCTGGTCGACATAGCTCAGTTTGACGGTCTCGCCCACCTTGACCTCGCCACCATCGGGGTTTTCCAGCCCGACAATGGTCTTGAACAGGGTGGTCTTACCGACACCGTTGGGGCCGATGACGCCGACGATGCCGTTACGGGGCAGCGTGAACGAGAGATCCTTGATGAGGGCGCGTTCCTCGAACCCCTTGTCGAGATGGCTCACCTCGACCACCACATTGCCCAGCCGCGGGCCAGTGGGGATCTGAATCTCTTCGAAGTCGAGCTTCCGCGTCTTCTCTGCCTCGGCAGCCATCTCCTCGTACCGCCCGAGCCGTGCCTTGTTCTTGGCCTGCCGTGCCTTGGCGCCCGAACGCACCCACGCGAGCTCTTCCTGCAAGCGCTTGTGCAGCTTGGCGTCCTTACGCCCCTGCACGGCGATGCGATCGGCCTTCTTCTCCAGATACGTCGAGTAGTTGCCCTCATAGGGATAGGCGCGGCCGCGGTCCAGTTCGAGGATCCACTCGGCCACGTTGTCCAGGAAGTACCGGTCGTGGGTCACGGCCAGGATGGCGCCTGGGTAGTTGGCCAGGTGCTGCTCCAGCCACAGCACACTCTCGGCGTCCAGGTGGTTGGTGGGCTCGTCGAGCAGCAGCAAGTCCGGCTTGGATAGCAGGAGCTTGCACAAGGCGACGCGTCGTCGCTCACCACCGGACAGGTGATCCACCGGCTCGTCAGGGGGCGGGCAACGCAGCGCATCCATGGCCTGTTCCAGCTGCGAGTCGATATCCCAGGCGTCGGCGGCGTCGAGCTCTTCCTGGAGCTTGCCCATCTCTTCCATGAGTTCGTCGGAGTAGTCGGTAGCCATCAACTCGGCGACCTCGTTATACCGATTGAGCTTGCCCTTGAGGGCCACGCCGGCCTCGACGTTCTCGCGCACCGTCTTCGTCTCGTCTAGCTGCGGCTCCTGCATCAGGATGCCGACGCTGGCCCCATTGGCCAGGAACGCCTCACCGTTGTTCGGCTTGTCCAGCCCAGCCATGATCTTCAAGACGCTGGATTTACCGGCGCCGTTCGGACCGACCACACCAATCTTGGCGCCGGGCAGGAAGTTCAGGGTGACGTCGTCGAGGATGACCTTGTCGCCATGCGCCTTGCGGACTTTCATCATCGTGTAGATGTACTCAGCCATTGCCGCGCTGTCGCCTCTCCTCTAAGTTCTTTAGCCGCAGCTCACGACCATTCTTATGAGCTGCCCGAACCATCCTAGGGGAGAGGCGACTGCGCGGTCGCCGGTGTCAGCTCAGGATCAAGCGCTCAAGCGCAGGTTTCCTGACTCCTCGCTGCTCTCGTCCGGTTCGGGGAGCTCCGCCGTGGATTCCTCGGCGCCCGGATCGGGTTGCTCCGTCGCTTCAGCATCCTCCTGCTTGCCGGTGTACCCGGCCTTCTCTATCCGGGCGATGGTCCGCGACAAATCCGGTCCCACGGTGATCGCCTTCATCTCCGTGACCTGACGGCGATTGCCGTCCTTGTCCTCGAACTCGCTGGTGTGCAGATGACCGTGCACGATCACCGGCGCACCCTTGCCCAACGCGGCACCCACCCCGGTGACCAGCCGGCCCCAGCAGGTGACATTGATGAAGAGGGAGTTCGAATTCACCCAACTACCGTCGTCACGCCTGCGGCGCGCATTACTGGCGACGCGGAATTTGATCATCTCGTCGGAGCCGACCTGCCGTCTCTTGAGGTCTCCGACTATGGATCCGATCACAGTCACTGGAGTTTCAAACATGGTCCGTGCCTTTCCCTAATCTCTAGATGTCTAGAGCTCTTCTCGGCACCGCCAATCCGGTGCCCTTGGTGACTCCAGTAACCCGGTAGGCACCGACACCGCTCCCTACATGTGGGCGGTTCGAACGGCCGCTGTGGATGAATGCCAGATTGGGGACAACTGGCCGATGAGTGCGACCACCCGTACCTTGCTTGACATGACGGTTTGGATCATGCACCGCCCCGAGGACGAAATCTCCGCCGGATTGGAGGGCTCGTCAGGGCCGTTGGCCGGTGTTCGACTCGCGGTCAAGGACAACGTGGACGTGGGTGGCCTGCCCACCACCGCCGCCTGCCCCGAGTTCGCATACATCCCCGAGCACGACGCACCGGCGGTCGCGGCCTTACGCGCGGCGGGCGCCACCGTGGTCGGCAAGACCAACCTTGATCAATTCGCGACCGGACTCGTGGGCACCCGCTCCCCATACGGCGCGGTATCGGACTCGCGCCGTCCCGAATACATCAGCGGCGGTTCCAGTTCCGGATCCGCGGTGGCCGTCGCAACCGGCGAGGCCGATATCGCGATCGGCACCGACACCGCGGGATCCGGGCGGGTGCCCGCAGGACTGCAGGGCATCGTCGGGATCAAACCGACAGTCGGCGTCGTCTCCACTCAGGGCGTGGTCCCTGCCTGCGAATCCTACGACTGTGTCACCATTTTCGCCCGCACGCTGGCCACCGCCAATCTGGCGATGGCCGCCCTGGGCGCCGCGGCAGGTCCCCGGCTGTGGCCCGCCAACACCCGACTGGCGGCACCGCCACAACCCACCGTCGCCGTACCGCGCGAGCTGACCGCACTCGATGAGCTGTGGCGCAACGCCTTTCATGCAGCGGTAGAGCATCTTCGCGCAACGGGAGCGACGATCGTCGAGGTCGATATGGCACCGTTCCTTGCCGCCGCGAAACTGCTGTACGAGGGCGCGCTGGTCAGTGAGCGCTATGCCGCCGTGGGCGAGTTCATCGACGCCAACCCCGAAGCCGCGCTAGATCCTACTGTCGCACAGATCGTTTCGGGTGCGCGCGATATCCCCGCACATCGTCTGGTACGCGACCGCGCCGAGGTGCAGCGACTACGCGAGGAGGCCATGGCCGCCCTGGCCGGTGCGGACGCACTATTGGTGCCCACCGCGCCGTTGCACCCGACGATCGAGCAGGTGCAGGCCGACCCGATTGGCGTCAACGCCACGATGGGTACCTACACCAACTTCTGCAACCTGTTTGATCTGTGCGCGGTAGCAGTGCCCGCGGGAACCGCCGGTGAGGCCCAGTTCGGAGTAACCGTGCTGGCGCGCGCCTTCGATGACGCGGTGGCCTTCGATATCGCCGCACTGGTCACCGGAGATGCTGCAGACCAAGATGTTTGGCCGGCAGCGATCACCTTGTCCCATGAGCTCGCGGTGTTCGGCGCGCATCTCAAGGGCGGCCCCCTGGAATTTCAGCTCACCGATCTGGGCGCGCGCTGGGTCGGCCCGGTCCGCACGGCACCGAAGTACCGGATGTCGGCGCTGCGCACCACACCCCCCAAACCCGGCCTGACTCGTTCGGAAGAGGATGGGGTGAGCATCGGCGGCGAAATCTGGCGCCTGTCCCCCGCCGCACTGGGCACCTTCCTGGCGCAGCTGCCCGAGCCGATGATGCTAGGCAAGGTTCAATGCGATGACGGTATGTGGCGCACCGGGTTCGGCTGCGACGGCGCCGCCGTACAGGCCGGTATCGATATCAGCGAGCACGGCAGCTGGCCCGCCGCCATTGCCGCGGGTGCGGTTTAGAACGGTCTTCGCGCAAGCGGCTCATCCACGAACTAGCGCGAGTTCTCGTCCAGCTGGGCCATTTTGGCGAGCATGGCGTTATAGGCGGCCAGGTCGGCGTCGTCGTCACGATCGGCGGCGCGGTCCTGTCTGCGGGCGAGCCGCTCATCCGAACGGGACCACTGGATGACCAGGGCGATCATGACCACCAGCAGCGGCAGCTCCCCCGTCGCCCAGGTGATCGCGCCACCCATATGTTGATCGGCGGCCAGGTCGATCCGCCACGGCAGGGCCAGATTGCTATAAAACTTTTCGCCCAAAATCGATTTCGTGCCCATCAGGATGACGCCGAAGAAGGCGTGCAGGGGCAGCGAGACCAGCACAATGCCCAGCTTGGCGACCGGCGGCAGGCGCCGCGGCGACGGGTCGATGCCGATGACCACCCAATAGAACAGATATCCGCTGAGCAGGAAGTGCAGGTTCATCGCCAGGTGCGCGGCATGCACGTCGACGGCAGCGTCGTAGAGCCCACTCAGATACAAGCCGTAGAACCCACCGATGAACAAGGAGGTCGCCACCAGCGGATGCGTCAGGAATCGGGAGAAGGTGCTGTGCAACAACATCTGCACCCATTCGCGCAGCCCTGGTGGATCGCCCTTGCCCGCGGCTGGTAGCACTCGCAGCAGCAGCGTGATGGGACCACCGAGGACCAGCAGTACGGGTACCAGCATCGAGAGCGTCATGTGCGCCACCATGTGCATGCTGAACATGGCGGGCATGTACCGGCCGACACCCGACGATGTGGCGATGAGCAGGAAGGCGCAGCCGGACAGCCAGGCGATGGTGCGCCCCACCGGCCAGGCGTCGCCGCGGACCTTGAGCCGACGGACACCCACCAGGTAGGTGATCGCGAAAACGAGGGCGGCCGTTCCGAAGATGAGATCGAAGCGCCAGTCGAACATCAGTCGCTGCGGGGTCGGCGGACCGTCGAGCGTGTACCCGATGGCGACCTCGACCGGCGAGGGGTTGAGGTTGACCGGTGGCGGTGGCGGGGTGCGCCCCAGTCCGACGGCGATACCGAAGGTGACCGCGAAGATGACGGCCTCCACCCCGGCAAGCCGGATCAGCGGTCGGCGGTTCTGCGGTTCTTCGCTCAATGCCGTTATCGCCGAACGGCGTTGCAGATACCCCAGTACACCCAGAATCAGCAGCGCGGTGGCCTTGCCCACCAGCAGCCAGCCGTAGCGGGTGGTTAACAGGTCTGAAAGCTGCACCCGGATAAGGGCGTTGATGATTCCGCTGAGCCCTATCGCGACGTAGCACCACAACGCCAGCATGGAGAATCGGCGCGCGGCCACATCGAGATGCCCGCCGCCGCGCAACGCGTGAAGCAGCAGCGCGACCAGCCCGCCGGCCCACAGCGCCGCAGACACCAGATGGATGATGAGACTGTTGGTGCCCAGGTCATGCGCGCCACCGGTTGCCGAATGCCCCACCAAGGCCAACGGCATCAAGGTGCCTACCGATCCGAGCACCAACAGCGGTGTCCACGACCAGCGCAGCACGATGCGGCTGGCGATCGCGACAGCGGCGGCGATGAAGGCCATCCAGCGCCAGGCATTCACGGTTTCGATCTCGCCGGCCAGCGTCCACAGCTCCCCGGGCCCGAAATCGCTTACCGGCTGACCGGCGACATCGGATATCGACAGCGGCACCATGACCGCCGAGAGCACTGCGAGTGCGGCCGATGCCGCCGTGCCGAGGCGCAGCGAGCGGTAGCCGTCCACATCGAGCACGCCGCTGGACTGCGGTGGGACGAAGAAGGCCGCGAGCAGGAATGCGCCGACGGCGACGACGGCAGCGATTTCGGCGGCCGCCCGCACGAACGGCAGACCATAGGAGGTGACGGGACCGGGGTTGGGGAGACCCGTCGCGAGCAGGGCTTCCGTGAGTGACAGCGCGCCGATGGTGGCCGCTATCAGGCCCGCCAATACCGTAAGGCCGACGACGATCGTCCAGATCGGCGAATCGGTCTTCCTGGCCGTGGGGGTGGTCGTCACCAGTCAAGGGTATGGCGAGATGCGATCCACACCGCCACCGGTTCGATAGACTCCCATCCGGCTAGCGCCACATGCCTCCGTAGCTCAGTCGGATAGAGCAAGGGCCTTCTAATCCCTAGGTCGCAGGTTCGATTCCTGCCGGGGGCGCTGGTAGATA
>NZ_JCALEF010000009.1:0-167337 GCF_059813245.1 Mycobacterium sp. NGS15
GTTGGTGATCATCGCGACCCTGGCGACCTCGGAGAGCTTGGACTGCTCCGGATCCCAGTCCTGTCCACCCAATGCCTTGTAATTCTTGCCCTCCGACCACGGAACGTAGTCGTGGGGATTCCAGTCCTTGGTGACCCCCAGGTGGCGATGGACATTCTCCTCAACCACGGGCTCAAGCTCATGGAGCAACTCAAGGTCGGTGAATTCCTTCTGCATGGACACGTTCCTCAGGTCTCGACAGAGTTATCTGTATCTGGAAGTTGCAGTCAATATATCTGTAAACGGCGGTTGCATACAAGTGGACGGATCATGGCGCACAAATACCCTTCCGCGCACCGTCCGACGTGCGGATCAACGCCTTTCTCGCTCGGGCTGCGAGGTCGCTATACCCGCAGTATGATTGCCGACATCCCAAGGTGGAGGTGTATCCAGTGAAGTCGGTAGTCAACGCGACCATCGTGACGGTTGCGGGTGCGGGTTTCTCGTTGATGATGGCCGGGCTGGCTCATGCTGGTGGTCCGACCGATACGACCGGACAGTTCTATGGCGATGCCTCCTCCACTCTTAAGGGTGAGGGCTACACGGTCGTCGTCGCGGGCCGTTCCGGTGATCAAGTGGGCCTCGATAATTGCCTGGTTGCGCATCAGGAAGCGTTCACCGTCAAGAAGGGGCAGGACGACCGCGGAAAGATGGTCCATGTGACCTTGCGCTGCTACAAGGCTGAGGTCGCGGCCGCTAAGAAGGCTGCTGAGGAGAAGGCGAAGTCCGCAGCGACGTAAGGGGCCCAGCTGACCCAGTCAGCCCGGTTGTTGACGGCGTCGAGGTTGCACCCTGTAGCAGTATCTGCACGCAGTAGTCCACGAACCGCTGTCGGCCCACGTTCAGCTCCTCGTTCAGGTATGCCCTGAAAAGGCTTGTCAGCGCGCCCACCAGGCTGGTTGCCACCAATTGTTGCTGCACCTCGTCGGCGAGGTTGGTGCTGAGCTTTCCCTGTAACAACGCGACGAATCGCGGCAGCCAGTCATAACCGGATTCCGAAAGCGTCGGCTCAAATGTCGGCGCTATCAGGAGGACTCGCCCCATGGTGGGTTCGTCCACCATCAGTCGGACAAAAGCGTCGACACCCTCATGCGCGGATCGCGCGCCGCTGAGTGCTTC
Organism: Mycobacterium sp. NGS15; assembly: GCF_059813245.1. Lineage (NCBI taxonomy): Bacteria > Bacillati > Actinomycetota > Actinomycetes > Mycobacteriales > Mycobacteriaceae > Mycobacterium > Mycobacterium sp. NGS15. The sequence continues at coordinate 1,159 of NZ_JCALEF010000009.1, forward strand.
GATCGCGCGAAAGCCCACGTGGTCGTAGACCGCTCGGACAAAGGTGTCGCGGTCGGAGAAGTTCTCGTAGAAATACCGCTCAGTCATGCCCGCGGATCGGCACACCGCACGGACTGTGACGGCCGGCCGGGGGCTGAGTCCCAGCAGTCGTACGCCAGCCGCCATGAGCTCGCGCCGCCGCTCATCCGCACGTTCGGCCGCCGAGACACCCGCCCAGCTACGTCGCTGCGCTTGACCGTTCGCCACGGGCCTCCTAATCTGATGTCAAAGTTGACAACCTTGATTGTCACTATACGTCGAACTGCAACGGAGCGTTCCGAATGGTCAACGATATGTCCGAGCTCGCCCAGACGCAGCCTGTCGCCGCATCCGGCACCTTCATGACGGGCTGCCCGGTGAGCCATGGAGCGGGTCCGGCGATGCCTGTGCCGCTGGGCCCGGAGTCGTTGACCTGGAAGTACTTCGGAGACTGGCGGGGAGTGCTGCAGGGCCCGTATGCCGGGTCCATGCAGAACATGCATCCGCAGTTGGGCGCTGCGGTAGAGGAGCATTCGTTGTTCTTCCGGGAGCGCTGGCAGCGTCTCCTGCGCTCGCTGTACCCGATCGGTGGCGTGGTGTTCGACGGGGACAGGGCGCCCAGGACGGGCGCGGAGGTGCGCGACTATCACATCGGGATCAAGGGTGTAGATGCTCAGGGGCGGCGGTACAGCGCACTCAATCCCGATGTCTTCTATTGGGCACACGCCACCTTCTTCATGGGCACGATCATCGTGGCGGACTGGCTCAGCGGTGGCATCGGCGAGGCGGAAAAGCGACAGTTGTTCGACGAGCACGTGCAGTGGTACCGCATGTACGGCATGAGCATGCGGCCCGTTCCGGAAACCTGGGAGGACTTCCAGGTGTACTGGGAGCACATGTGCACCAACGTCTTAGAGGACAACAAGGCCTCGCGAGATGTGCTCGACCTGACCACTTTGGCGGTGCCGCCGTTTGCGCCCTGGATTCCTGAGGGTCTGTGGAGATTCCAGCGACGTTTGGTGGCACCGATGTTCGTGTGGCTGACTGTTGGGCTGTATCACCCCTCGGTCCGAGACCGGTTTGGGTACACATGGTCTGCGCGTGATGAGTGGTTGCACCGCAAGTTCGGTCAGGGTGTCAATCTGCTGTTCAAGTTTGTGCCCGAACGCAAGCGGCGCCACCCGCGGGCCCGGGCCGGCTGGGACCGTGCCACGGGCAGGATTACCGCCGACGCCCCGCTGGTGCAGACCCCGGATCGCAACCTGCCGCCGTTGGATGCCTGGGGCAGTTCCAAGCACTACAACCCGAAGGTCTCCTGACCCTGGCTATTTCGGTGCTTGACGTCACCACATAGGCGTCCTAGTGTCGCCTTGTAACTGAATCTAAATTCAGTTTCTGGCGATGGGCGACAACGGAGCGGCTTATGATCGACGGCGAGGTCGATTCTCTGACGGCCGGGTGTCCGGTCACCCCCGGTTCGGATCGATCCATGCCCGTGCCATTGGGGCCGGAGTCGTTGACGTGGAAGCTCACCGCGGACTGGTCCGGAATGCTGATGGGCTCGTACGCCACCGCGATGCAGAACATGCACCCCAAGCTCGGTGCCGCCGTCGAGGAGCACTCCACGTTTCTGCGTGAGCGATGGGAACGCCTACTGCGGTCGCTGTATCCGATCACCGGCGTGGTCTTCGACGGGGATCGTGCCCCGGTGACCGGCGCCGAGGTACGCGGCTATCACGTCGGTATCAAAGGTGTTGACAGTCAAGGGCGCCGCTACAGCGCACTCGACCCCGACGTCTTCTATTGGGCGCACGCAACCTTCTTCAAATCACTGTTGCTATCGGTGGAGCGATTCGGTGGCGGGCTTACCGAGGCGCAGAAACGGCAACTCTTCGACGAGCACATCGTGTGGTATCAGATGTACGGGATGAGCATGCGGCCCGTGCCCAAGACCTGGGAGGAATTCCAGGCGTACTGGGATGATATGTGCGCCAATGTCTTAGAGGACAACAAGGCGACGCGCGACTTGCTCGACTTCGCGAAGTTGCCCAAGCCGCCGTTCCTGCCGCTGATGCCGACCTGGATGTGGCGATTAGCGCTTCCCCTCTTCACCCGGTTCTCCGAGTGGGTGATGGTTGGGATGTTCGACGATCCAGTGCGAAAACGCCTGGGGTATACGTGGACCGACCGCGACGAGCGGCGTCTTGAGCGACTGGGCCGGGTAAACGCCGCGATCTTCCGCCTGGTGCCCTTCCGATGGAGGAAACATCCACGCGCACGCGCAGGGTGGGACCGGGCGGCCGGGCGGATGCCTGCCGACGCGCCGTTGCCGCAGACGTCGGCCCGCTACCTGCCGCCGGTGCCGCTGCGCGAGAGCCCCCATCACTACAGCCCCAAAGTGTCCTAGACCCCGCTCACCGGCGGCTGGCTGCCCTTCTCCACTTTTCGGCGGTGACATCGTGTTCATGGTGCGAAGATGCTGCTCATGGCAGGAAGTTGGGGCTCTGTCCTCACCGGGCTTGTTCCGCTCGGACTGGTTATCGCGCTGTCGCCGATCACGGTCATCCCGGCGGTGTTGGTTTTGCATGCGCCGAGGCCACGGCCGAGCGGTCTCGCCTTCCTCGCCGGGTGGGTGTTCGGCCTGGCCGCGCTCACGGCGGTGTGTGTCGCGGCCACCGGCCTACTCGGCGGGCTACACCGCTCGGCACCGAATTGGGCCTCGTGGGTGCGGGTGGTTCTTGGATCGGCGCTTATCCTGTTCGGCATCTACCGGTGGCTGACCCGGCATCGTCACTCCGAGTCGCCGGGCTGGATGCGATCCTTCTCCAGGATCAGCCCGGCGCGGGCGGCGATAACGGGGACGGCTTTGGTGGTGGTACGTCCCGATGTCCTGTTCATTTGCATTCCTGCGGGATTGGCGATCGGCGCCAGCGGGCTGGACGTCGCAGATCGCTGGACGGCCGCGGCATTCTTCGTCGCTCTCGCCGCGTCTTCGGTCGCCGTACCGATACTGGCCTACGCGGCCGCGGGACACCGCCTTGACGACGTGATGCGGCGACTCAAGGACTGGATGGAGAAGAACAACGCGTCCTTGATGGCAGTAATCCTGGTCGTGATCGGTGTGATGGTGCTGTACAACGGAATTCACGCCTTGAGGTGAGAAGGTCTGCTAGCCGTGTGTTCGCTACTTGTAGTCGTTGTAGAAACCTTCGCCGGACTTCACGCCCAGCTTGCCCTCGTCTACGTATTTCTTGAGAAGGTCCCGGGATCTGGCGGGGATGTAGGGGAAGTGCTTGATGTAGTTCTCTTCGATGTCGAGCGCGACGTCGAGCCCCACTCGATCGATAGCCCGGAACACACCCACTGGGCTCATACCGGATGCGAGCCAGATGCGGTCGAACTCGGGCGGTGTCGAAACGCCCTCGGCGACAACGGCTAGGGCTTCGCGCTTGATCGCGGCCCACACCCGGTTGATGATGAAGCCGACACTTTCCTTGCGGGCGACGGCGGTGACGAAGCCGTGTTTGGGCAGCTCCTCGCTGAGGATGTCGAAGATCCGTTCGTCGGTGTGTCCGTCGGTGACCAGCTCGGCCTGTGGCGCCTCGGGTGGCTGCCCGTAATGGGTGTTCAGGAATCTTTCCGGGTGCTTGACCTTGCCGATGAGCTCACTGCTCATGAAGGACGACGAGTTGGTGCCGATAATCGCATCAGGCGCAGCGATTTCGTCAAGCTGGCCGAGGATATCGATCTTGAGTGCCTGCACCTCGGGGACCGACTCGACGACATACCAAGCGTCTTTCACCGCGCTGGGCAGGTCCGTGAAGTACTCGACTGTCGCCGGTGTAGCGCCCGCATCGCTGCGGGTTTTGACCAATTCCGGGATCCGCTGATCGAGGAATCCCTTGGCTGACTTCAGCGAATCCTCGGAGACGTCGTAGAGATGCACTATGCCGCCACGTGTCGCGAAGGTGAGGGCGATGCGGCGGCCCAGTGTCCCTGCGCCCAACACGGCGACCGGGCGATTGGCGATGTTTATCGGGGGTGAGTACGTCATGTTTGGCCCCTATTCCCATTGACGATTGATGAGTTACGTTCAGATTCCAATGATTCCGGTGAAGTTTCCGTCAATCTTGGCTAACGTGCGCTCGCCACTACCGTCGAGATTGACGGCCCGAATTTCGCCTGCCATATCACTGACGTAGGCGATCCCGGCTTCCTTGTCCACCGCCAGACCGATCGCTTCCGCGAACCCGGAGGCCAGGACCGTGACGTCTCTGCCTGCCTGTCCCTGGGCGGGGATCTGCGCGCGGTTCAACGTATTTCCCGACGGGGGAGCTCCACGGTCGGTCCAGTAGATCACTTCGCCGTCAAGGTCCAGTTCGATGTCAATCGGCTCGGGCAGTCCGGACCACAACACTTCGATATCACGATTCGCCGGAGTCTGTCCCTTGGGAATTTCCAAGGAGGCCCGGAAGATTCGGCCATCTCCACCCTTGGATGGGCCTTTTTGCGTCCAGTACAGAAACCCGTTCTGCTCGTCAACAGTCAGTCCGACGCACTGATTGCGAACAATGTGACGGTCGTTGTCATTCGTGGCGACCACCACCTCGTCGCGCAGGTCGCTGCCGTCGAGCTGCACGCTGCGGATGGCCGCTCCTTCGCGATCGGACCAATACAGGCGACCGAGCGACCATGCGGCCGAAAGCTGTTTTCCGGTAACGAAACTTCCCGGCGGAAGGAGGTAGGAACGCCCACTGCCGTCGATTGCGGCTCGTTCGATGGAGCCGTTTTTAGTGTAGAAGTCGAGGTTGTCCTCGGTGGGTGGTTCGCCGGGGTGTGCGAGTGTGGGTATGCCCATGTTCGTCCAGTAAATGTGCTTCCGCGCGGGATCGACGACTATGCCATCTGGCAGTTCGTGAAGTCCGGCAACCAGTTCCGTGAATCCTTCACCCGACACGGGGAACTTCAGGATGGCTCTCTTGATCTGGTTCAGAGCCAGCAGGTATTGAAACATTATGTTCTCCTTGAGGAGTCGTTAGGTATCCAGGCTGCGGAGCGCGGCCAGGACGGCGCAGGTACGCGCGTCTCGCCGGGATAGCAGTCGTTGGTAGCTCTTTTCGCCGGTGCCGTAGACGGCGTCAATATCTTTGATCAGGTGTTCGATCACCTGCGGGTCCGCCGACGGAGTCCCGAGGGCGATCTTGCCCACTTCCGCTCCAAGCCCCTCGTAGAGGTGTCGTGCGCCCGCTGGGCCGCCTCCCAGTGCATTTCCCTCGAATAATCCCGTTGCGGCCCAGCGCAAGCCAAGTGAATTCTGCAGAGCGATGTCGAGGTCCGCGACGCTGACCACACCCTCCTCGACGAGGTACTGCGCTTCACGTGTCAGTGCGACTTGGAGGCGGTTGGCGACAAACCCGGGGACCTCCTTGCGGATCACGATCGGTGCTCGACCGAGTGCCCGATACAGCTCAAGGGCGTTCTGCAGTGTGGATTCACTCGTGTGCGCTCCGGGAACCACCTCAACCAGCGGCATCAATTCGGGCGGATTGAAAGGATGACCGACAATGACCCGGTCGCCGGCACTCAGGCCGTCTGCAATGAGGGTTGCCCCGATGGAGGAACTCGACGTGGCCAGGACCGCGTGCCCGGGTGCCGAATCGAGAATCTGGCCGAACAGTTCATGTTTGATGGCCAGGCGCTCGGGGCCGTTCTCCTGAACCAGATCGGCTTCTGCGACCACATCTGCCAGCGTGTGGCTCACGAACACGTCGGGATCCTCAGTGCCGAAGGCCGCTTCGGCCACCGCGTCGAGATCGTCTCGGGGATCGGTGATCCCGACTCGCCACCCATGGTCGCGGGCCAGCCGTGCCCAGGAGAGTCCGATGACGCCGGCCCCGACGACTGCCATGGTCTTCTGTCGATCGCTCATTGCCCTCTGCTTCCTGCGTGATTTCTTAGCAACGTCATTGCCCGACCCGATACCGCGTGGGCTACGTCCCGTGGTTGCGATATCCCGCGAGGCATAAGTTCTGGATTAATAAACAACATAGCCACTTCGAATCCGCACGTCGATGGCTGTATAGCCAACATTTCAGGTTTCTAGATTGTCCATTTGAACAATTAGGCGGGTGGAACTCGAGTTATCCTGGTACTCGTGAGCGGAGCACAATCAGGCAACGCGGGCGCAAATCTGCAGTCGGTCGGCCGCCAGCTGCTCGCCCGGGTGGACGAGCTCTGCCTCGAACAGTGCCGAATCATTCGTGAACGCGTCGCGGCATACCGAGACCCGGCGCTGGTCACCGAGGAGGACCTGTTCGCGGTGGGCCGTGACCAGACGGTGTTCCTGCTGGAGTCAATGGGCTCGGGTGCCCCTGAGGTGGGCGCAGCGGCCCGGGTCGGCAGACTTCGTGCCGAACAAGGAGTTCCGCTGGCAGACGTGATGTCGGCATATCGATCGGCAAGCCAGTTTTTGTGGGATCAACTTTCGCAGGCGATTGACGACGCCGGGCTGTCTCGGCAGGAGCTGCGGGCCGCTGCCACGCAGGCCTGGCAGAACCAAGACAGATATACCGATGCGATGGCTGAGGGATACCGCGATGTGGTCACCGAGCAGCTCATCCAACGGGATCAGGAACGTGCCGCGCTGGTGGGTGGGCTCATCGATGGCCGCCTACCTCCGGGAACGACCGCGTGGGATGCGGTGCATCTACTCGGGTTGCCAGAGTCCGGGTGTTTCGTCGTGGTCGCCATTGACTCGGCATCGCTCGACTACCGTGCGTTGCGGGCCACGGAAAGAGCCCTCCGTGACCGTGGTTTCGCTTCAGCATGGAGGGTTGAACCCGACATGCAGGTTGGTGTGGTCGCACTGGTTACGCGCTCGCGTCTCGTCGAGTTGGGGGAGGCGTTACGCGATCTCGTCCCGCAGCGGATCGGTATCAGCCCCGTGTATGAGGGTTATCCCCCGCCGGGTTCCCCACTCAACTACGCGAAGGCGGCTTTGCTTGCGGCTTCCGAGGATGAGGCGGTTGTCGCGTTCGATACGAATCCCTATGCCGTGGCGGCTGTTACCGATCCGCAAACGATGGAGCGTTACTGCAACCTGGTGTTGGGCGGCCTCGCTGACATTGGTGCCGCGGATCGGGAATTGCTCGTAAGCACGTTTCAGCAGTGGGTGCTCTGCGACGGTTCCATCCCGGCCACCGCGGGGGCGTTGTTCTGTCATCCGAACACCGTGCGATACCGGCTGCGCAGGCTGAAGCAATTGACAGGACGTGATACTGCCCGTCCCCGGGACATCGCTGAGCTCCATCTCGCTATCGAAGCCGAGCGTCGCCTGCATTGACCGTATGTGCGCTTGTCCGGCTTCAGCGTGTCCTACCTGCGCACCGGCAGCGGCTCGACACCGACGAGCTCGCAGCTCTTGGCGTAGAGATCATCCTGCGCCGCTACATTTTTTGTGTAGCGCCGCACCGGGCTCGGCTTTTGTGCGGTGAGGTAGTCCCCATTGCGCCCGTGGTGTTCCTCCGCCACTGCCATGTCCGTGATCAGCTGGCTGGGCCGCTCGGGTGTGATCAGCGCCAGCATTACCAGCGGCCGGATGGGCTGCGGTATCTCACGCCAGATCTCGGATCTGACGTTGCCCGGATGTAGCGCGTTCGACGTGACTCCAGCGGGGAGGCGGCGGGCAAGGGCATTGCTGAACATGAGATTGCCCATCTTCGACTGCGCATAGGCGGAGAAGGTGAAGTAGAAATGCCTGCCGCGCCAGGTCTTTTCATTGATCCTGCCCACGCTGTGGGCGACGGAGGCCAGGTGGATGACGCGGGCATCGCCGGTTCGGGCGGCCTGCAGCTGCGGAAGTAGCAGGTGTGTCAGCAGGAAGGGGCCCAGATAGTTGGCACCCCACTGCAGTTCGAATCCGTCCTCGGTTCTGGACTGGCGCATCGGTGAGGCGCCGGCATTGTTGATCAACACATCGACCTGGGGATGCTGTGCGGCCAGCTCGCCGGCGAAACGGCGGATGTGCTCGAACGAGGACAGATCCAGCGACATGACGTCGACCTGAGCGCCCGGCGTTGCGGCCAGGATTTCATCGCGCGCTGCCTGGGCCTTCTGCTGATTGCGGCAGGCCATCACGACGGTGTGCCCATCGGCGGCCAGCCGGTGCGCCGTGGCCAGGCCGATTCCGGCGTTCGCGCCGGTGATGACCACCGTTCTCGGGGTGCTGGGCATGTTGATCTCCTCGTCGAGACGTCCGGAACAGGGGGAAGTCTCACACGGGGGTGGCCGGGTGTCGACCGGCGGACTGCCAGACAAGGCGCAGGGCTCTCAGTGTGAACAGCAGGGCAATGGCGGTGAGGACCACCCGGATGAGGTTCAGCACATTCCACTGCAGGGCGAGCTGACGCAGCTCACTGGGTGTTTCGCCGAGGGATCCGAAGAAGAGCGTCATGTTGAGTGTGACGATGATGTAGACGGACAGGACCACGGCTGCGATCTCGACGAGGCAGGCCAAGAGCAGTGAGAGTTTCTCGGGGGCCCTGCGCGGGGTGCGCACGAACCAGACGATCAGGGTGACGGCGGCGATCTGGGTGAGGGGGATGTAGTAGTACACGGGATTGGTCACCTCGGTGAACTGCTGAAAGGCCTTCAGCTGCTCCTTGGTGTCACCGGCGATGTTCGGTCCTATCACGATGGCCTCGTAGAGGTTTCCGAAGAACCACATCGCGATCCCGAACACGGTGAAATACATCAGTATTCGACGGCCCATCGGCACATGATCCCAAGATTGTGGAGCGATACGGCCGAAAGTCGTCGAAATATGGCCAGTGCCGGACTTTCGGCACCGCGGCGGGACCGATACCGTCTGCGCGTGACCAAGGTATTGCTCTCGATTCACGTGCTGGCGGTGATTCTCGCGGTGGGCCCAATCGCCGTGGCAGCCAGCATGTTTCCGGCGTTCGCACGTCGCGCCGCGGCCTCGCCCGACGGCACTGGCGAGTTAGGAAGCCTGCGCACCCTGCATCGGGTCTGCCGGGTGTACGCGGCGGTAGGGATCGCGATTCCGATGTTCGGGCTGCCGCTGGCCGATCTGATGGGAGTCCTGGGCACTCCCTGGCTGATCGCATCGCTGGTGCTCACAGGGGCGGCAGCGGTGGTGCTGGTGTTTGTGGTGTTGCCGCGGCAGCAGCGGGTATTGGCCCAGCTGGGCCAAGGCGAGTCGCTCGATGGACGGGTGTTCGCGCGGTTGGCGATGTTCACCGGCATCTTCAACCTGCTGTGGGCGGTGGTGACCGTACTCATGATCGTGCGCCCGGGATCCAGCACCGGGGCGTAACGGCGGAAAACCGCTAGCGCCGGCGGTCGATGGTCCTGTCCAATCGATAGGTGGATACCGCGACCGTCGCCCCGGCCCGTAATCGCTGGCTTCCCTTTCAGTTCGCCGCCCTTGCCCTGGTGTGGGGTGCGAGCTTCCTGTTCATCAAGATCGGACTGCAGGGCCTGTCGGCGCTGCAGGTGGCGGTTGCACGCCTGGATTTCGGTGCCCTTACTCTCGTTTCCCTGATTCTGTTGCTACGAGTTCCGCTGCCGCGCCAAGCCAAGACATGGGGGCATATCGCCGTCGTCTCGCTGACGCTGTGCGTCATCCCGTTCGTGCTGTACCCGTGGGCCGAGCAGAGCATCGACTCCGGGTTGGCGAGCATCTACAACGCGGCAACCCCGTTGATGACCACGATGGTGACGTTCGTCGCGCTGCGCGCTGAGCGTCCCGGCCGGATGCAGCAGCTCGGATTGGCGTTGGGCTTCCTGGGTGTCTGTGTGGTCCTGGCTCCGTGGCAGTTGATCGGCCACGGCGGCCCGGTGCTCGCACAATTCGCCTGCCTCGGGGCCACGCTGAGCTACGGAATCGGCTTTGTCTACATGCGCAAATACGTCACACCGCTGAGCCTGCCCGCGCTGGCGGTCGCCGGAATCCAGGTGGGCGTGGGGGCGGTGCTGATGACCGTCGTGGTGACGCTGGCCGACCGCCACCGCGTCGACGCGACACCCGCGGTGGTGCTGAGCATGCTCGCCCTCGGGGTGCTGGGGACCGGATTGGCCTACGTCTGGAATACCCGCATCATCAACGGATGGGGTGCCACCGCGGCCTCGTCGGTCACCTATCTGACCCCGGTCATCGGGGTGCTGCTGGGTGCGGTGTTGTTGGGTGAGCACATCGGCTGGCACGAACCACTGGGCGGGGCGATTGTGATCGCCGGAATTGTGCTGAGCCGCAGGGGCAGTGGCTGACCAGTGCAGGTCATTGAGGCCGGTGTCTCATGCGCCAACGCAGCGGAGGCTCGCCGAACCGGCGCTGGAATGCCCGGCTGAAGGCGGCATCTGAGGTGTAACCCACAGCCCTGCCGACCTGACTCACCGCATCGGTACTGAAGCGCAGAAGATGCGCCGCCCGATCGAGCCGTCGTTCGGTGATGTAACTGGCGGGCGGCTGCCCCAGCAGCGCGGTGAACCGCTGCGTGAAGGCCGAGCGTGACTGCTGCGCGTGCTTGGAGAGCTCTGCGATGGACCAGGGGTGCTCCAGGTTGTTGTGTATCGCGGTGAGCACGGGGGCCAGGCGCGGGTCCATGGCCGCGGTGAGCCAGCCGGGTTCGGCGCGATCGGATGTCGACCACTCCCGCAGCGCATGGATGAACAGCAGGTCCAGGATCCGCGACAGCATCACCCAGGATCCAGGGCTGGGCGTGACGACCTCGGCCAGTACGAGCTGAAGAGACAGGGAGAGCCATTCATGGCCGGGCTGGTCGGCCCGAACGACGATGGCCGGCGGCAAGACCGACAGCAGCGGGTCGGCGGCTGTCTTCTCCGCGGTGAACCGCCCACTGACCCAACGCGTTGCGGTCGAGGTGTTGCGCGCATCGACGTGCCGATCCGCCGCAGACAGGCTTCGCACGCAGCAGGGCTCGCCCTTGGCGAGGCGGTGTGCGGTACCGCGTGCCAGGAGCACCATGTCTCCTGCGCCGAGGGTGTACTCAAGATCTCCGTCGATATGTACCCGGAGCCCGGGGGTCTCTGCGATGTGGAGTACGCGATCGCTGGACGGAAGGGCGATATCGAAGGGCGGCTCGGAGGAGCAACGCATCACAGTTTCGCCCCTCAACCCTATGGCGGCGAGGACGCTGGAGAAGGCGTCGATATCTGTCGAGTCTGAGAACCAGCTGTGCGATTTTGGCCGATCGGCAAAATATTCAGGATGATCGGTCATACCACTTGCTCCATAGTCCAAATATGTTGGAGGAGCCCCGGTAAGTCAACAGTGCCGCCGACGGCGGACACGACGGGGTTGAGCTCGTCCAACATCTACTGAGAGGCAGATATGTCCAGCAAACCGGCCATCGTCCTGGTCCACGGATTCTGGGGTGGCGCCGCACATTGGGGGAACGTGATCGTCGAGCTGCATAAGCGCGGCTACGAGGAGCTCTACGCGGTCGAGAACCCGTTGACGTCACTGGCCGATGACGCTGCCCGCACGCGGCAGATGGTCCAGCAGATCGACGGGCCGGTGCTCCTTGTCGGGCACTCGTACGGCGGCGCCGTGATCACCGAGGCGGGCGATCTTCCGAATGTGATCGGCTTGGTCTACGTCGCGGCGTTCGCCCCCGATGCGGGCGAGAGCCCCGGACAGCTGACCGAGCAGCTGCCGCCCGCCGCAGCCGCCAATCTGGCCCCCGACAGCGATGGCTATCTGTGGATCAAGCAGGACAAGTTCCGTGAGAGCTTCGCCCAGGACCTGCCCGACGAGGCGGCCCTCGTCATGGCCGTCACTCAGAAGGCGCCGCTGGCATCGACATTCGGGGACGCCATCACCGCGCCCGCGTGGAAGGCCAAGCCCTCCTGGTATCAGGTATCCACGCAAGACCGGATGATCAACCCGGAGAACGAACGCAAGATGGCGCAGCGGATCAACCCCCGCAAGACCATCGAACTGGATGCCAGCCACGCCTCGCTGGCGTCGCAGCCCGTCGCGGTTGCCGACCTCATCTCCGAGGCGGCACAGGACGTTACCGGCTAAGGGACACGTCGGATGGGGGCATCGGCAGGTGCTGCCGATGCCCCCATCGGCGTGAGTTGGCGCGCCAAGTCTTCAGTAAAGGCCTCGTCGGCAAGGTCTTCGAGCTCCTTGCCCTTGGTTTCTGGGCCCAGCAGGTATCCGACAATCGTCAGAATCCACAGGCCGCTGAGCGCCAGATAGGGCGTTTGGATTCCGTAATGCGTTATGGCCCAGCCCACCAGGGTTGGCGCGGCAATGGAGACGACGCGGCCGCCGCCGACCGCGATGCCGAATCCGGTGCCGCGCAACACGGTCGGGAAGAGTTCGGCGACATAGGTATCGCCGACCCCCCACAGCCAGCCGAGCGTGGCGATGGAGATGGCGCCGAACACCAAATACTGCGAGAGCGAGTCTGAGGTGGCTCCCAATGCGGTGGAAGCGATTTCGATGACTGCGGCGAGGATGGCCGAGGGGCGTCGCCCTATCCAGTCGGCGAGCGCGGTGCCGATGAAGACGAAAACGGCCTGCAGCAGAAAGAAGATCAGCGCATAGCGGATCGCTTCTACCGAGGTGGCGTGGAATTTCTTGACGATGTAGGTGGTCAGGAACAGTGTCATGCCCCAGTAGCCGACCGCATTGGCGGTGTAGACGAGCCAGCCGACGATGAGGCGCCGTCGCACGCCAGGCAGATGCCACAGCCTGGGTTTGGGGGCTCCGCGTTCGACCTTGGCCTGCGTCGCTGTGTAGCGGTGTGATTCCTTGATGCCTTGCCGGGCAAGGAAAAGCACGACCGCCGGGACGATCGCGACGATGAAGGCCGCTTGCCAGCCGAAACGGGGAACCAGCACCAAGGCAACTCCGGCGGCCAGGACGTATCCCAGCGAGAAGAGTGAAAAGATCACGCCACCAACGCCTATGGCTCGGGTCTTGGCCGGCCATACCTCGGCGGTGTAAGGGGCCCCCACCGCGAGTTCACCGGCCCCGCCGACACCCGTGAGGAACCGCAGCCCGGTGAAGGCGGCGACGTTCGTGGTGAGACCTGCCAGGGCGGTCGTGATGCCGTACAGCAGGATCGAGGCCCCGAGTGTTGTTTTGCGGCCCCATCGGTCGGCGGCGAGGCCGAATCCGATGGTGCCGATCGTGTAGCCGAGGAGAAAGATCGAGCCGATGTATCCGGCTTGAGCCTCGGTGATGTGCAGGGTCTTCTTGATCTCGGGCAGCACCAGACCGTAGATGTTCACCGCGTACGAGTCGAAGCCGTACCCCAGGCCCGCCGTCACGGCGACGAAGAACGCCTGCCGGAACGTCACGGGCTGGGACTGGGGCGCTGCGGTCTCGGTGGTGCTCTGGGCCGTGGACGTCATTTCCGAACGGTATGCAGCGATGGAGGGCCTGATAAGGCTCCTGCTCCCGCTGATCGCAACCGGCGCGCTGGTGCCCCCACCAGGGCTCGAACCTGGGACCTGCGGATTAAAAGTCCGTAGCTCTACCAACTGAGCTATAGGGGCGTGCCGAGACAGAATACTGGTCGCGCCGGTGAGCCAGCACCGAGGTAATCCGGTTTGGGTTCTGGGGAGGTTGTGCCCTAAGCTAGGCGAGCTCCCAACGTGACCACGTTGACGAGTACCCCGGAGTGATTCGGACATGGGCCCCCATCGTCTAGTGGCCTAGGACGCCGCCCTTTCACGGCGGTAGCACGGGTTCGAATCCCGTTGGGGGTACGCAACCAGGCATACTGGGAGCAGAGTAAGGCCCTGTGGCGCAGTTGGTTAGCGCGCCGCCCTGTCACGGCGGAGGTCGCGGGTTCGAGTCCCGTCAGGGTCGCCAGTACGGCGAGGCAGTTTCTGTGGATCTGCCGTCCGGCCAGGTAGCTCAGTTGGTACGAGCGTCCGCCTGAAAAGCGGAAGGTCGCCGGTTCGATCCCGGCCCTGGCCACCATTCTTCACCTGCATCGACACGGGTCTTGCACTCGGTTGTCAGTTGGACTCGTCCGGTTCTTGTCCGGTCGTCGTTGTGTGAACCTCATTCGCGTGAAGCTGATCGAGGTTGGTAGCCACCTGGTCCAGTTCGTCGGAATAGAGGTCGCTGTAGATATTCGCGGTCACGGTCGGCGTCGAATGGCCCATCGTTTTCTGCACATAGCGCAGGTCTGCACCGGACTTCCTGGCCAGGCTGGCGTAGCTATGCCGCAGCTCGTGAATGGTCAGCGGTGCGAGGTGCGTCTTCTTGAGGGCTGTGTTCCAGTGTGTGTGCCTGGGCCAGTTGTTGGATCGCAGCATTGCCCCATTGGGTGACGTGACGGCGGGCTCGTCCGGAGCACGGCCGCTGATTCGATGTTTCAGGATGTCGACCACGACCAGCGGGAGCGGGACGGTTCGGATGCCGGCCCGGGTCTTCGGCGGTCCGATCACGATGCGGCCCTCGACTTCTGGTGCCGCCCTTCTGACGTAGAGGCGGCGGGCCGCGAGGTCGACGTCCTTGACTCGGAGGCCGACGAGTTCGGACCAGCGCAGGCCGGTGTAGGCGAGGATCGTCACGACGTCGCCTTGGTCGCCGCACGCGGCAGTGAGTGTCTGGACCTCCTGCGCGGTGAGATAACGATGACGTTCCCGCTCGGGAATGCGCCCTGCTGACACGCTGATCGCGGGGTTGCGGTGGATGCGGCCATCCTGGTGGGCCACGTCGAGGATCGAACGCAGGAGCCGCAGCGTCGACACCTTCGCCCAGGGTCCGACCAGCAGGCCGTCGACGAATGCCTGAACGTCGGCGCGGGTGATCTCGTCGACGGGCACATGACCGAACCGCGGTGCGATGCGCAGCTCCCAGTGCTGGGTGTATCCGCTCCATGTTTTCGCCGATACCGCGGGCTTCTTGGATTCAGAAAACTGCGTCCAAATCCGGCATAGCGGTGTGCGGCCGAGGCGAGGATCGAATTGACGCGCGCCGAGCGCGGATTCATTGTCACGTTCGGCTTTGAATGCCTTCGCCTCGCGCAGGGTCGGGAACGTGGCCGACGTTTCGACCCAGCCTGACGACGCGTCAGGATCGCGGATCAGGTAGCGGACTTGGTAGCGGGGTTCCCTGGCTGCATTGAGTCGCTTTCGGATGCCGCGTGGAGTGTTGCCGGCCATTACCGACGCACCTGCTTCAGCCAAGACCGGACTTCAGCGCAATCCCAGCGGCGTACCCGCTCTGACAACGTGTAGCAGGGCGGGCCGATCTGTTCGCCGGTCGTTTCGCGGATCGCCGCCCAGCGGTTGAGCGTCGCGGCAGAGACGCCGAGCAGCGCCGACACCTGGTCTGCGGTCAGCAGCTCAGGGAAGTTGCCGGCGGCGACTAGAGCCTCCCGGAGGCCGTGAGTGACCATCGCTTCACCTCGTAGTCGGTCGCAGGTGCGTAGGCGGCAGATCGATGCCGGCACGGACGGAGTCGAACCAGGCTCGTGTACTTGGCAATCCGGCGTCGGTGTCGGCTTGGCCACCGGTGATTCCCCATAGATCGAATGCCCAACGATCCAGCGCGGAGATCGTTGTCTCACCGCATCGCTGGAGTTCGGCACCGTCGCCCAGTACCAGAGCGGTGCCGATCACCTCGCCGCGTGACCAGAGATGCCGGTAGTCGTCCCACCCGTATCTGCGGACCAGGTTGGCACGGTGCATCAGATCGTCTGCATGCCGAGCCAATTGATTCTGGTCGGGTGGTTCAAAGATGGCCCAGTCGTCATTCATTGCGCTGCCCTCCGACGGTGCGCGACCGTCCGTATTGCTGTGCAGTGGAGCGGATTTGGTCATCGGTCCAGAAATCGGAGCGCACCTTGGTTACCTGTCCATCCTCGGCAACGACGTAGCCGGTGCCCGGTCTTTCTGGACTGATCCGGTGTGCGGGTGCGGCATCAGCCAGCCCGTCGCCGAGGACCATCGTGACTTCGTCGCGGGACCGCAGTCGAAGCGCGACGGTCTGGGTAAACAGCCCCCGCATCGGCAGGACTTCTTTGCGGGGATCCTGCAGAAACGCGGCCACCACGATTCCCAGCGCGCGACCTTTGGTGAGGATCCGCGACAACGAGATAGCGGCTTCTTTGCGCAGTGCTGGATCGCTCATGTACGCGGTTACGCCGGCCAGTTCGTCGATCAGCAGAACAACGAGGGGAGAGGCCTTGGTCGGACAGTGTTCGCGTGTGTGACCTGCCATCGCATTGCCGCGTTCGTTCATCAACTTCTCCAGCGCGGCAAGGGTTTCCACGGCATCGGCTTCTGTCGTGGCGATCTTGGTGAACAGGCCGGGGCCGACCGACAGTTCGATGCCGTATTTCAGGTCGATTCCCACCAGGCGAACCACGCCGGCGGCAACAGCGGGGCCGAGCCCACCAGCGATGCCCCAGAAGACGGAACCTTTGCCTGCACCTGAGCAGCCCACAGTGAGGGTGTGCCGGCCGCTCAACGGCAGGGTCCACGCAGACCCGTTCTCGCATCGCCCGAGCGTGACTCGCGCTGTCGCAACTGCACCGCCCCGGGGAATAGATGCGTCAATCTGGTCCAACCTGTCGGCGAGCAGTCGTTGTGACCGTGCATCGACCGCGAGGACGGGTGCGAGCCCGATCAGTTCGCCAGCGGCCTTGCGCGCCAGTTGCGCGCCAACGTCCTCGCTCGCGTCGACGAGCAGGATCGGCAGGAGGCGTCCCTCTGCGGACAGCGCCTCCCACACAAAGTCCGAGTGTTGCGGGTTCACCCAGTTGAACCGCTCGTCAACCCGACTGGGTCCGGACCAGTACTGCAGGTCGCGGTCTCGAAGGAGCAAGACAAGGAGATACGGCCGGCGAAAAAAGTCGATGCCTGTCGGCGCAAGGACGCCGTCCAGCGACTCGCGCCCCAGCTCAATCCTCACGGCAGTCCCGTCGCCTTCCGTGAAAACCGTAACGATACAAATGAAGTCCGCTCGGCCACTACGACTGATCTCGGTTCTCACCGCGACGACTAACGCTGTTACGTCAGGAGTGCCTTCGGTGGACCAGGAGACACGACTGTCGTTCCGGTCCTTGTGGTCGCTGACGAGAGTGATCGTTCCGTCGGTTTGGAGAGCCTCGGCATCCAGCGTCGGAGTGTGCTCGAAACTCAGCCACTCCGCGAGGTGGCGCTTAACGCGGTTACGAACATCCGTCGGCGTCAGTTCGGAACCTTCGCTGGGACGTACATCGACCTCAACGACGTACAGTAGTTCCACTACCCTGCCCTTTCACGAGTCTCCAACCAGGCGTTAGCGGGGAGCTCCAACAACTCCGCGGAAATCATCCGCGTACCTCCCTGATTGGGCTTGATGCTTCCAGCTCGCGCCAGCCGGGGACGAGCGCAGTCATCATCGCGGTGAAGGCTTTTCCGTGGGAGCGGTAGCGCAAGTGGAGCAGTTCATGGACGACGACGTAGTCCTGGAAAGCAGCTGGCGTGTCAACGAGGTCTTCCGCCAACGTGATCGCGCCGTCTGGCGCACATGAGCCCCACTTCGTCGTCAGCTCGGCGATCACGATGCGCGAGGGATTCACTCGAATCTTGGTTGCCCATGTCATCGCCTTGCGGGTGAGCAGTTGGTCGGCGGTGAGTGGCATCTTTGGCTTCGCCATCAGACTTTCTCCAGCACGTTCATGACATTGTCGATGATCTCGCCGCAGGACTTGGCAGGGACGTGGCTATCCAGCAGCGGTTTGTAGAGCCCACTGCGTAGGCGGCGCCGCTCATCGGGATTCTGGCGCCAGTGGGGGAATTGATCCACCGCCACATCGATGTTCACCGCGACCCACTGGATGTCGACCTTCAGCTCACTCAAGGAACGCTCGGTGCTCAAAGCCGAGTAAATGCCGAAGGCGCGATCCGACAGCCCGCTCGCTTTGGCAAACTCACGCAGGCGGTCCTTCTCCTCTGCGATGGCCTTGAGCTCATCGAGCGCGGCCAGACCGTTGATCTTGCGCTGTTCGAGATTCTCAATGACGCGGTCGGCCTTCTCGCTGATGCTCTGCAGCGCCACCGCGGCGACCGGATTATCTTCCATCTCCTTGCGTAAGCCGCGCAGCAGATTGTAGACCTTCTCCTCGGGCGGTCCGTTGTCCCTACCCAGTGCCTCCAATGTTGGGACATCGAACGTGGCAACCTTAGTGAACCGACCGAGGCCTTCCTGAGTTGCGGTTTCCTCGATCAGGCGCTTGGTCTTGTGCTCCAGATCGGCGGTGAAGGTGGTTGCCTCCGAGTAGGCGTTTCGCACGGCCGCGTAGAGAACAGATAGGCGCTTGTATGTCGTGATGTGATCGCGCAACTCTGCTGATGGCGAGAGGATCTCCCACAATGACTCGATGTCGCGGTAGTCGTCGAAGAACTTCTTGCGCTCATCCTCCGAAATGAACTTGCCGTAGACGATGCCCTCCAACTGCTCGTCAGCATCTTTGCTACCCGTGACCTGCAGGTACTCGCTGGAAGCGGCGTCGATCTTTACCAACAGGTCCGCCATCAAAACATCGAGGTCTTCGAGTGCCCCTTCGACGTCGGCAGAATCGAACCGCAGTGCCTTATGAAGTTCCTTCAGGATGCCAACGAAGTCGACGACGAGACCGACCTTCTTCTGCACACCATCGCCGTCAACATACGGTCGGTTCACGCGCGCTAGCGCCTGGAGGAGGACGTGATCACGCATCGGCTTGTCGAGGTATAAAGCGTACAAAATCGGCGCGTCGTAGCCGGTCAGCAACTTGTCGGTGACGATTAGGATCTTGGGCCGCTGATCGGCCTTCTTGAACTGCCGCCGCATCTCTTTCTCGCGGTCGTCGGAAAGCTGGAGATGATGTACGTCGGGACGGTCGACGACATCGCTCGCATTCTTGCTGTACACCACCTCGGACCAATCGGACGGCAGCAACTCGTCGAGCGCGCGCTTGTACTTCGCGCACGTCTCCCGGTCGACCGCAACCAGAAACGCCTTGTACCCCAGGGGATCTACGTTCTCCTCGAAGTGGTTCGCGACAAACTCAGCCACCTGCTTCACCCGGCTATCAGAGCCCAGGAAGGTACGCAGTCCAACTGCTCGCTGCAGTACCTTGTTGAGTTCATCGATGTCGGTGACAGCCTCATCGGACGCCAGGGCGTAAAACTGGTCGTCCAAGTCCTCTGGTGCCATGGACATCGACGACGGTGCCAGCATGTATTTGATCGGCAGAGTGGTCTCGTCGTCGATCGACTCGATGATCGAATACTTGTGTAGATAGCCCTTTTCGTCCTGTGATCCGAAGATCTGGAACGAACCTGAGCCGCCACCTTGCGTCCCTCCGACCGGCGTGCCCGTGAAGCCGATGATCGTCGAGTTCGGTACCGCCGCCATGAGGTACGAGCCCAGGTCGGCGGCAACGGAACGGTGTGCCTCGTCTATGAAGACGAAGACGTTGTCCCGATTCGAGCTGTCCTTCCGGATCGCCTCGAACTTGTGGATCATTGACACGACCAGCCCACGGAAATCGGAATCGAAGATGTCCTGAAGGTCGTCCCTGCTGTTGGCACGCCGAACCGGGATGTCATTGGCCTGCATCTCGCCGAGCAACCTGTCGACCCACTCCTTAAGCTGTCCCTCAAGCTCGGTGCGGTCAACAACGAGGATGACCGTCGCATTCTTGAAGCGGTTCTTCTGGCTGAGGATCAGCTGCGCAGCCGTCAACAGGGTGAAAGTCTTACCGGAGCCTTGTGTGTGCCAGATCAGCCCCCGGTTCTTTGCTGGGTCGGCGCACCGTTCGACCACCGCATCGACTGCGCCGCGCTGGTGCTCGCGGAGGACAGACTTCTTAGTCTCGCCATCTTCGATGTAGAAGAGCACCCACTCGCGCAAAGTACGCAGGAAGTCACGCGGCTCGAAGAACGCCTGCACGGCATCTCGGTAGGACTCGTCGCTCGTGTGCTTCCACTTAAAGAGCATGCGGCGGTTGATGTTCCACGTGACTCCGTACCAGTAGTCGATCAGGTGAGTCTCGTTGTGGAGCTGAGCCTGAGCCAAGAGCTCCGGCGTCTCCTTCTCATAACGCCGGAGCTGGGTCACCGCTTTGGTTAGTGCGTCGCGGTCCTTCGGGTTCTTGTGCTCGACGATGGTGACCGGGATACCGTTGACGACGAACATGACGTCCGCGCGGTTGCCCTTCGCCCGTGCCGGCGGCTCGATCTTCCACTCCCACGTGACGTGCAGAGCGTTCTGATGAGGGGCTGCGAATTCGACGACTTGGACGGGACGCTGGCGCTTCTCAGTTGCGTCGTTCCACTGACGTTCGCCTCGGAGCCAGCGCAAAACCTCTCGGTTGCCCTCGATAGTGGCGGGAAGCGCCTCAATGCTCTCGACGATCGCGCGAGCCTGGTCCTCGGTGAGCCATGGATTGAACTGCTGAAGCTTGTCTTGCAACACCTCGGTGAACAGCATGTTCGCCCGGCCGCGACGCATGCCTTCGGCCTCCTCTGGTGTGAGCGGCTCCCAGCCGACTCCTGATGCGTGCTTGACCATCGGAAACTGCACTGACTTGGCTTCGGAGATCTTGACCTGGCTCATGGTGCGCTCCCATCGATTGACGGCAGTGCGCTCAGATCGAGGTCGTGAACCGCAATCTCGCCGGTCATCAGTTTATGCAGCAGCGAATTGAAGAGCTGGTCGAGAACCTCACGCTTTCGTCGATGCAGGTCGATCTTTCTGTCAAGGGTATCGAGGACGCCAATGATTTCAGCCTGCTCATTCAATGACGGGGGCAGCGGAAATGCGATGGTGCGCAGTTTCGTTGCGTTGATGTTTGCTTGTCCAACCGCCCTGCTAGCAAGACGCTTGATGTCGTGTTGGACTTCCCTTCGGTTCATGTAGTAGTTGAGGAAGCGCGGCAAGCATCGGAGCGCGTCTACTTTGAGTCGGACAAGATATGACGCGAAGACTGCTTCCGCGGCGCCCTCGAAGATCGCCGTCCGTCCAACGTGCTCGATGCTGTTTGTACGGTTGAAGAGTAAGTCACCATCTTCGAGGCGGAACGCCGAGAGCGTGACTTCGTCGAGGTCAACGTACTGCAAGTCTCGGAACCGGACGCGGCCTTTATCTTGGCAGTTCATTCGAAGGATGGGAATTTGTCCCTGCACTTGACCGCGCATCGAAAGCCCGTACTGGGTCTTCAACGCCACGTCGTTAATCGTCAACACATCCCAGCTGTCCGGCACCGGACCGAGCTCGGTCTCTTTCTGTTTCTCCCCTCGCAGGCCCCGAGTGAATAGCTGGCGCATGGAGGCAGACTTTGTTTCCTCCAGCATCTCTACGAGTTTGTCTTGAAGTGCGACCGCACGCTCAGTTCGTTGTAAGACGAGTGCTATCGATTGCTGGACCGCCAAGTCTCTCGGGAAGGAGATCTCTTTCTCCTTGAGCAGGGTGAAGTGGCGGTTGTAGCCCCGAGACGGCAGGTCAATCGCACGGCAGGCGTAGAAGAAGAACAAGGGGGATATCTCTTCAACTGGGCGAAGCAGCTGGGTACCGTCAGCACCCCGGGCGAACGGTTCGTCAACATACTTGAAAGTCCTGCTGTGATCACCAAAGACGATCAGCGGGAGTGGACTTTCGATAACCGCGTTGAGCGAATCCGTCCACCCTGCTGTGCGCGGTTGTCCTTGATCCACGATCGGGTACGAACCTGCGCTCTTGTAGTCCTTTGTTGGGACCTTGGGCTTCCCAGCAGTCGACACCGGCAATAGGCATGCCCCAACTGTTGCTGTTTCCCATACGGGGCTCATCTCTCCACCCCGGCGTCGGCCAGTGGTAGCACGAGTCGCTGCAGCTGAGCGGTAAGTGTTGCGTCCTCGGCCACGAGTGCGTCCAGCAGTTTCAGCAGTTGCGGAATCTCGACATGATCAGTCACTGCTGTTTGACGCACCCACCTGCTGGGGCTCAGGTTGTAGTCCGACTCGGCGATCTGCGTGAGGTCGGCGACCGCAACTTCACCATCGACGGCCTCACCAGCGTTGTAGAGCTTCGCGAGGTCGGTGATGTCCTCATCGACGAGATGGTTCTTGGGCTTGCCCTTAGTGAATCGCCTGCCTGCGTTCAGCAGCGTGATCTTGCCCTTCTTGGACTCAGGCTTGCGCTTGTTGAGCACGACGATGATGCCGGCGGCCGGCGTGTTGTAGAAGAGGTTGTCAGGCAGCAGGATGACGCCCTCGATGAGGTCGCGGTCGACGAACCATTTCCGGATGTTTCGTTCCTTGTCCTCGTTCTTCGAGCCCGAGCCACGGGTAACGGCGCCCGTGTCGAGGACTACCGCCGCACGACCGGTGTCCTTCAACACGGATAGCGAGTGCTGAAGCCAGGCCCAGTCACCCTTGCCTGAGGTCGCGCCACCATGCTTGACAAAGCGATCGAATGGGTCGTCCTCGAAAACGCTCGGGTCAAAAGGCTGGTTCCACATAGGGTTGGCGACGACAAGATCGAACTGGTCGAGCGATCCCGACGACGTGCGGAACTTGGGATTAATCATGGTGTCGCCGCGACGAAGGTCGACGTCCATGTCGTGGATGATCGCGTTCATTTGGGCGACGGCGTAACTCTCGGCTTGCAGTTCCTGGCCAAACAGCTTGAGCGGGATCTTGGCAGTCGGGTCGAGCTCGCGCGCAATAAGCTGGAGTTTGATGAGCAGGCCAGCGGAACCGCATGCGTAGTCATGGCAGGTCTGTCCGGGCTTCGGCCGTAGGATGCGCGCCATGAGGAAACCGACTTCGGTTGGGGTGAAGAATTCGCCCGCGCTCTGACCCGAGCCTTCTGCGAACTTCCGGAGGAGGTACTCGTATGCGCGGCCGAGAAAGTCGGGCTGGACGTCGGCGAGGCCCAGGCGATATCGCGGGTCGGAAAAAGTCTCGACGACGCCGTTTAGCTTGGCGGGGTTGATGTCCCGCTCGCCGTTGCGCTCGGCCGCGAAGTCCACGACGTCGATGACTCCGGCGAGGCTGGGGTTGAATCGGACAACGGCTCGCACCGCCTTGGTGAGGTGTTCACCGATGTCGCGTGGTCGCGTCGAGCGACCACGCTCGTCGTCAGGCCAGTCGTATTGTGCGCGTCCGCTGATGATCGCCCAGCGCGCTTCGGGGGGCAGGTAGAAGCGGAGCAGGTCGTGGTCGTTGTCCGCGATGTCCAGGGCTACGTCACGGTCGCCGTACTCATCGGCGAGTCGGTCGATCTCGTCGTCGAAAACATCGGATAAGCGCTTGAGGAAGAGCAACGGCAACAGGTAGTCCTTGAATTTCGGTGCATCCTTCTCACCTCGGATCGAGCACGCGGCATCCCACAGCATCTGTTCCATGGGCTTCGTAGTCGGAGTCGCCGGCTTAGCCTGGCGGCCGCGGCGACGGGTGACGACTGCTCCACCAGCAATCGGGGCTTCGCTGGCGTCGACGCCAGCTTCCTCGGCGAGAGCATTGATCTTGGCAAGCTGGGCCCTTTGTGGCTTGCTGCTACCGCCTTCCCACCGGTTCACCGTGGCGAAGGAGACACCGAGTCGCTCGGCTATCTCTGCCTGAGTGAGGTCGAGTGCACCGCGGGTGGCTTGAAGGAGTGTGGGGATGGTCGACAGTTCCGTCATATATGTTATGTTTGCATAGTGATATAACAAAAACAACCCCGCATCCGGCGAGTCGACGGCCAAGGTAGCCGGGGAATCCTGCGCGCCGCCGGCGATAGTTCAAAGGAGAGGGGCTACATGGCAGAGTCAACGGAAGAGACTGCAGCAGCGGAAAGCAACCCCAAGCTGTTGCTCGCACAAGTCCGTGAGTTGTACGGACGCGTTGCGTACACGCACAAGACCCACGAGAAGCAGGCAGATATCTGCTACCGAAAATATTGGTGGCAGCGCCGAGGGCTAGTGGCCCTGACAGCCGTCAGCTCGACCACGTTCGTGGCGTCACTCCTCGGCCTTGCAAACGGGCAGCAGTGGGCGCCACTAGTCACCTCGTTCATCGCGTTGGCCGTCACCGCGATGAATCTTGGCAACAAGAACTTCAAGCACGGCGAGGAGATGCAGCAGCACCGTGACACGGCGGCAAAGGTGTGGGATGTCCGCGAGTTCTACCTGTCGCTCATCGTTGACCTTCAAGCGGGAGCGTGTTCGGTGCGGGAGGGAATCGCACGACGCAACGATTTGCAGCAACGGTATTTTGCCATCCTTGGTGATGCTCCCCGCACAACCCCAAAAGCATACGAGGCTGCGCAGGACGGTTTGAAGAATCGCGAAGACTTGACGTTCTCGGAGAGTGAGATCGACCAGATGTTGCCAGTCCAGCTTCGACAGGGAAAGTCGGCAGCCGATGAAGACAAGTGAGATTTTCGACGGTCTGCTCACGAACCTTCAGGTCGACAATGCCGGCACTATCGGTGCCCGCCGCGATGAAATCACCAGGGTTCTGAATAAGGAGTTCCGGAACCTCGACAGCTCCAAGGACAATCAGCTCATGGTGGGCTCCTATGGGCGCTTCACGGCAATACGCGGCATTTCGGACCTTGACATGCTCTACGTCCTGCCGTCGTCGCTTTGGGACAAGTACGAAGGAGAGAACGGACCCTCGGATGTCTTGTCGCGCATGTGCGCCGCTATACAAGCGCGCTATCCGACATCCAGCGTGAAGGTTGACAGTCCGGTGGTCGTCGTGACATTCCAGAATTTTATGTTCGAGGTACAACCCGTCTTCGAGCAAGGGGACGGCTCGTTCAAGTACCCGTACACGAAATCGAAGTCCTGGAAGGTCACCAAGCCGCGCGACGAGATCAATGAGACCCGAGACTGCGACAGCATCACCAATCGCAATTTCCGCAAACTATGCAAGTTGGCGCGTGCGTGGAAGAACAAGCACGGCGTAGTCATGGGTGGGCTGTTGATGGATACCTTGGTGTACAACTTCCTTCAGAAGAACACCGAGCACCATTCCGCGACCACGGCGACTTATGCCTTCATGGTTCGCGACTTCTTTGAGTTTCTGTCCGAGGAGGATGACCACGATCACTACCAGGCGCTGGGAAGTAAGCAGGATGTAAAGGTAAAAAAGAGGTTCCAGCGTAAGGCAAAGACTGCGTATGACTTGTGCCTCAAAGCGATTGACGCTGAAGGTAAGACGACGGTCAACGCGAAATGGAGGAAGGTCTTCGGCAAGCCCGTTCCTGCAGCCGACACCACCGCGAAGACTGCGAGCGCGTATCCGTTCGACAACACCGAAGAGTTCATCGAGGATGGTTTTCCAGTGGATGTTCGGTACAGCCTGACCATCGACTGCACCGTGGCCCAAAACGGCTTCCGCCCGGACACACTGCGCAGCATGCTTGCCCGACAGGTCTGGCTCAGACCACAGAAGACGTTGGACTTCACAGTCACGGAATGCGATGTGCCACAACCGTACAGGTTCAAGTGGAAAGTCTTGAATCGCGGCGAAGTTGCTGAGAAGCGAAACGAGATTCGTGGCCAAATCATCAACGAAGACAGTCGAACACACCGCGAAGCGACAAAGTTCCGGGGCGAGCACTACGTCGAGTGTTACGCCATCAAGAACGGCGTGATCGTTGGGCGGGACCATATCGAGGTGCCAATCGCCACAGTCACATAAACCTCACTCGGGTCGCCGGGCGTCGTCCGAAAGCAGCGGGAGCAAGATCTCGGCGACCTCGGTCATTTCGTGCCGTGTCACCAGCAACTCGAGGATCTGTTCCGGGGTCTGTGGTGGGTTGGTTCGACGATTCGACATCTCTCGCAACGCGCGCACTCCTGCATGCGGGTGCGCTGACACCGTGTTGGCCGCAAACTGATGTGGGTAGACGGTCTCGACGTCCGCCTCCACGAGTGCGTGTGCCGAGCTGAACCCTGCGCGACCATCGTCGGTGACGATGGCGTCGGCTTTGCCGATGATCGCCGCGTGGGCGACGTGTCCGTCGTCAGGATCGTTGAGTCCGTAGCTGTACTCACGGTCCTTGGGTGCGTGAACTTCTGAGCCCGGAAACGCGCGCCTCAGCTGGTCGAAGAGGTGCTGTCGGCGACTGGCGCTATCGCTGATTCCACGCTTGGCGTGCAGGCCGGCGAGTACGTAGTCCAGCTCGAAGAGGATTCCAGATCCCCACACGGGCGCGTAAGCCTCCTCGGTGGCCAGTTGCAGCAGGAAGTCGCGCTGAAGGCTCGGCACAAGGGCACAGGTGTCGAGGACGGCGCGATACACGTGGGCGAGTCTTTCAGACGGCGCGGACGGTCAGCGCTTGCGTTTCGCCTCGGCGAGCAGGTCGGCGACTTCGTCGGCGTCGGTATCCGCGAACTCCGCCGAGCTCTCGGTGATGTAACGGTTGCGCCGGGTGTGAAGCTCTTCGCGGTAGGCGAGAACATCGGCAAGCCGCAGCTTGCGTCGGACCGCGCCAGGTACGTGCGCGTGCAGCTCGCCGTCCTGGATGAGGCGAACCACCGTGGGGCGGCTCAGGCCGAGGATCTCCGCGGCCTGCTGGGTGGAAATTTCCTCGTCGCGGGTAAGGATGCTTATCGACTGGCCGTGGCTGAGTGCGTGGGCGACCCGCTTGAGGACCTCGTATAGCTGTTCGGTCAGTTCGACACGATCATGTTCGCCAGCACCGGACAGGAAGAAGGCAGGCTCAGGAGAGCTCCCGTGGCGGACCTCGTGCGCCTCGATGAAGCTGAGGACATTGGCAAGCCCATCGGCATCGGCCGGAACCGGGCTAACAATCTCCGCGGAGGCGGTGCTCATGGGTCTCGCTTCCTCTCATTCCACTCTTGGAACCCGACCCATCGTAGCAAGGTTACGAAAGTTACGAAAGGGTGGAACGTCAGCTCTGTGGGCCTGCGACGCGGCGGCCAGCAGCGATGCGAACCCTGGGCCATCGTTCACAAGGGCGTAGCCGCCGGCCAACCCGCCTTGGCTGCAAAGGGCTCGTCGTCGCCGCATGCGTCGATACTCCACCGTGCCGGTGTCGCGATCGACGCGAGGAACCCGAAGTATGACCGTGCGCGGAACGACTGCAGTGGGAAAGCGGCTTGATGAGTCGCCATGTACGGCCTGGCTCCGGGACCATCGGCGCACGATCCGGCGCGCAGCCATGTATGCGTCCTGAGCGATCTCGACCACAGCAACTGCCTTCTTGAGTCCGTACACACCCCAGAACCGGCCCGGCCCTCGTCCCGGCTGCCGCCACAGTTCGGGCACTATGTGCTGATATTCTTTGTCGCAGTGCAGATTTGGTGACGAGTGCTTGGTGAAGTAGATGGCCAACCGCTTCGGGTCGCAGGCTTTGAGACCGTTGCGTACGTCGATGGCGGTGCCAGCCAGCTGATGCCGAGACTTGTGCGCAGCGTCGGGATGGTCGACAACTTGGGCCCAAGTTTCGGACAACCACTGAGCGAAGCTACGCCCCGAGCGGCCCGGCGACGTCGGAGGCGCCATCCACAAGTGAATATGCGGAGCGCCGCGCCTCTGGAACTCCAGCTTCCAGATGTATCGTGCCGACTCTCCGCGCTCACGTTGAAAGCGCTTGCGCCACAACACCATGTGACGCTTCACGCTGGCTCCGTCCGGGGCGACGACTTCCCAATCTCCAGGGTAGGTGAGTGCGACCATGGCAGGGACGCGGCCAGATTCCACCAGCGGACTGTAGTCGAGTTCGGCGAAGGTGCGGCACATCGCCGACCGTGATTTCCGGGACCACTCGGTGATGACACCGCCAGTTGCGCATTTGTCGTTTCCCGTAGTACTCCGTCGTGTCGAAGACACGACGGCCTGATCGCCGTGTCTGGTATCGCGTTCGAGGTCACTTCGGACATGCAGCTTCGCATCGTCGACGTCACGTTGGTGATGACTGACTGCCCGTTCGCGGCCTTCTCGGCTCGGACGGGGTTCGTCCAGCCGAGTCGCACGACACCGGGGCCGATGAAAATGCGAAACCGGCCTGATTCAGGTTCGACACCGCGGCGTCCAGGACCACAGGCCCAGGGTGGTGCCGCTTCGAACAACGCCGCAGCCGCGGTGACCATCTCGGGGCTCGGGAACCGCAGCCCCAATGCGTCGATCGCCCGAAGCTCGCCGGTCGCGCACCCGTCGGAAGCCGGGTCGCGGACATTTTCGGCACATATAACAAGCCCGCCAACCCCTGGCCGGTCTGATGCCGGTAACGCGGTTGACGTCCGGCCGAAGGCTGTCGCTCTCCCGCCCTGCGGCCTGGCGGCCTCGGGCGAACGCGACCTACCGTCAACCGAGTTACCGGCAGATGCGTGCCCGACTGGCGGGTGCTCTGAGGCCGAAGTCGAGCCGTTCGCCGATGGCGTCGACCCTGTAACTGATGATGCGATGCTGGGCATCGGGATGCCTGCTCCCCAGAGCCCCCGAGGCTGCCCACAGCGCAAGCGGCAGCGCGGAAGCTCCTGGTCAGGAGCGCAAGCACCGTGTCCGGTTTATGTCCGTTCGTCGGACAGACTGAATATGTCAGCGCAGCTCAATGCGGCGAATAGGACGCACAGAATCAAATAAACCGCAGGTCAGTGGCTATCCTGTCCGCCTGAAAAGCGGAAGGTCGCCGGTTCGATCCCGGCCCTGGCCACTTCAAGAACCACCTGGTAACGGGTGGTTTTTCTCGTTTCTGGGGTCGGTCGCCCGGACTCCGAATCTGACACATGTGACACATCGGCTTCCTTATTCTCTGCGGCAGGCTACTTCGCGTCCTTCTTCTTCCTCGCCGTGATCGTGCCGAGCATGGCTGCAGCTTCGGCCAACGCATCGTTCGTGCTGTGGGCATATGTGCGGAGTGTGAACCCGGTGGCCGAGCCATGCGGCGATCACCACGACCGGCACCCTGTTTAGGTGCATCAGCGTGGCGCAGCTGTGGCGCGCGTCGTGCAGTCGAACGTGGGGGAGTCCGGCGTTTGCCAGAGCTCTGGGCCAGGCCGCCGTGAGCGTGTCCGGGTGAGGCGGGTTTCCGAACTCGTCAACGACGAGCAGACTGGTGTCGGTCCACTTCGATCCAAGCAGCAGCTTCAGCCCTGCGTGCCGCCTGCGCTCGCGTCGCACTGCGCGCGCCAGATTCTCCGGCATCGGCAACGTACGGGTGCTCGTCACGGTCTTGGTTGCGCCGGTCACGCTGCCTCCGGCGACTGCGATCCGTGACTCGTTGACGTGGATGGTGTTCGCATCGCGGTCAATGTCCTTGTCGATGTTGACCGCGAGAATCTCACCTCGGCGCAGTCCGTACACCGCGAGCAGCCGAGCAATCGCGAACGGGTCACCGGCCGTCGCGTCGAGGAGCGTGACGACCTGGTCGCCGTCGAAGGTGTGCATCTCGGCCTTCTCGACCGGGAGGCTCTTCACCAACGCTGCGACGTTCCGCACCACGGTGCCCTGGTTCACCAAGTCGTCGAAGATTGAGCGTGTTCTGGCGAGTATCGGATTGATCGATGCCGCGGCCCATTTCGACCGCGCCTTCTTCGCGCTCTTCTTTAGCCTGGTGGGCGCGTTCCAGGTACCCGTCTTCGACGTGCCCGTGCGCAGTGCCTGGACCACGGCCTCTATGTCGTCCTTGGTGATGCTCTGTACCTGTCGCTTGCCGAGGTGTCCACGATCGGCCGCAGCGAGGTTACGTACGCCGACATCGTTTTCGGTCGGATGTGTTGGCCGAGGAGCCAGCTATCCACGGCCTCCTGCACGGTGAGTTCGCTTGGCGCGACATGGATGCCGCGATCTCGGTCCCCGGCGATCGCGGTGTAGTGGTCCACCGCCTTCGTCAGTGTCTTGAACCGCTTGCGCTTCTGCCTCCGCTTGTCACCGGTACTGGTGACCTCCGGCCGCACTTCGTATCGGCGCCCGGAGGGTAGATCAATGACCTTTACGTAGTCGGGTATTCGTGCCTTCGCTGGAGCATGTCAGGCGCCGCGGACATGCGCCCTGCGTTCAGCACGACCCATCGCTGCGGTCCAGACTCCTGAGCGCGCTGGGAGAGACACGCTGAAGAATCGGCGGAATCCGTTTCGCTGGACATTGCGGAGATGCGTGGTGAGCTCATATGTATGAGTGAGAGCACCCCCCGAGCTGGCCGCCGCGATTGCCGCGCTGCTGACCGCCGTCGGACAGGCCAGGTCAGCAGCCCCGGCCGTACCGCAGACGATGCTGACCGTACGCGAGGCGCGGAGTGCCTGCGCTGCTCTGAATCACTGATCTACGCGCAGATGAAGGACGGCAGGTTGCGCGGCGTGAAGGTCGGCCGCCGCTGACTGATCCCGATGCGCGAACTGGTGCGGATCACTGAGGGGTACTGCGGCATAGATACGAGCCCGAATTGGAACCGCATTTTGGTCGCTGAAACGGGGCCCAGACCGTGATCGACGACTGGAAAGTCGGGTGCAGCGGTGATCGGCTACGTTCGGTCTGGGCTATCTTTCGCTGGCGTTAAGCGATTTCGCCGGCGGGCACCGTTAGTACTCAGCCTCCTGCCGAATACCGCTCTGGAATGCAGAAACATGAGGGCAATACTCTGTGACCCTCTTCATTTGCCACCCTGACTAGATATGCTGGTATAGCTGATATATCCTCGTCGCTAAGAGGTCTGAGACGTACGGTCACATGTAGGGGGATTCATGGGCGGCGATACCTACGCTGGAGGCACGCCGCGTCGGCCGCTGACAGTGGTCAACTGCCGTGCGCTACCTGCGCGTAGCGAATCTTCAAACGGATATTCCGGCGGGCGAACGCCGCGGTGGTTCCGTGTCGGACCGGTGTCGGCCGCGGCGATGATGTTGGTTGCCGGATTCACGCTATTTAGCGCGAGCCCAGCCGGCGCGGACCCGAATCAGCCGGGGCCTCCTGCTCCGGCTCCGCCACCGCTGGCAGTTCCGCAACCCGATTCGCTGCCCCGCGATGCGTTCATCGGAGGGGCGCGCACCAGCACAAACTCTGGGCTGGGCATGGGCAACGGGCTGGGGCGGCCCTTGGCCGAGCCGCGCGAGCGCTCCGTAGCCGCGGTGCCTCCGATCGCCTCCGATGGCGTGCACGCCGCCACCGCCTGGCCAGGTAAGCAAGTCGTCATCCACCTACCCAACGAACGCGCCCTGACGGCCGCCAACTGGGGTGAAGGCGGCGCCGCCGCATACGGCTCCGGACCGGTGGATTATGTCGTGATTCCCGATGCGGGAGGCGGTGCCGATATCCGCATGATCCGCAAAACCTTCATCTCACCCAGCGACTTCTCGTTAGGGGTCAGATACCCCGACGGCACCCATTTGCGCCAAGCCACTCAAGCGGTGGTCGTCGAGACTGACGCTTCACCGGGTAAGCCTGCAGCGATCGTCGGGGCGTTCAGCATTCCCGAGGCCAAAGATGGCGCTGGGAGCGCCATTTCAGTGGCCCCGTCCATCGGCCCGAGCTATCTGTATCAGCAATCGGATCTGAACTTGAACGTCGGCGATGTCGGGTTGCTCAATTTCCCTGTCACCATCACCGTGGCCTACCGCGCCACCACCACTAGCCCAGTCGTGTCTCAAGGTGATCCGGGACCTAAGCGTCCGCCGGTCGCTGAGGGTGGCCGGTGCGTGTCCGGGCCGTCGCAATTCCGGGGTGCCGGGGATGGTCAAAATCCCGGTGGTTCTGCTGATTTCGTGCCGTCATGTGCTCGGCTGGCTGCCTGCATGAGCGCGGCTCCCGCCCGCACCAGTGCGCTTACGTGTGAGAACACGTTTATGGCCGATTTGACGAATGCGTGTGTCACCGCGTTTGGGTACGACGGCGACGACTACGAGGGCTGCCAGGCAGCGGCCAACGGGCACACCCGCTGGGCCAAAGAAAACATGGCGCCAGGCCCCGCTGCCGCAGGAACGGGAGCCTGACATGTCTACCTACACAACGCTATTTCGGGGAAAAGGATCTGTCGATGAATGATGATGCACCCACGCAAACCCTGCCCACCGCACCCAGTCCGCAGGCGGCGCTGCCGTTGAAGGGTTTTGCCGCCGGGATCACAGGAGCCGCCCTGGTGACTGCGGGGGTGTGGGGCCTGCACGTGCTGACTCCCGGTGGCGGCGCGGTGGGGTCGGTCGGCTGGGTTGTGCTGCTGTGCTTGGCGTTTACCGCCCTGGGTAAAGGCATCACTCTGCTGCGCCGGGCACTGGCACCGGTCACCGTCGCAGTCTTGGCGCCGCTAGCCGGTGTATCTGCCCTCGTGCGGGCCACGACTGGAATCGTCATCGGTGCCGCCGGCATCTGGTGGGTGATGCGCGGGCAGGCGGCCACCTGGTGGACACAAACCACCGGAGCGGGAACTGGTACCGGCTGGGCTCTGCTGGCGGCGCTGGTGCAGGTGGCGATCATCGCGGTCGCGGGGGCGTTGCTGTTCGGCGGGGCCAAAACCCTGGCCGCCGCGATATTCGCCAATTCAGGAACACGCCACCGCGACAACAACACCCACAACACCACCGAGGAGCGGTGGGCGCTGTTTTGGTCTAGCCACCCCGGCCTCGGCTTGGCGATGTTGGCCGGTGCCGCCGCGC
Organism: Mycobacterium sp. NGS15; assembly: GCF_059813245.1. Lineage (NCBI taxonomy): Bacteria > Bacillati > Actinomycetota > Actinomycetes > Mycobacteriales > Mycobacteriaceae > Mycobacterium > Mycobacterium sp. NGS15. The sequence continues at coordinate 33,753 of NZ_JCALEF010000009.1, forward strand.
TCGTGTTCCTATCCGGGTATGTCGTCCCGCGGGTCTCGGGGTGGCTTTCCGGTGATGATCCGATGGCGGCTTTGGCGGCCATCACGGCGATTCTGACTGTGGCCTTTGCGGCGAATACCTGGTGGTGGAAAGCGCTATCTGAGTGGTGGCAGTGGGCCCACACCTACGGCAGCGGCGGTGGCGGGGCCAGCCCGCTGGGACAGATGCAGGCCGGTGCCGCCGTGATCGCACTCATCTGGTTCTCCGCCATGGGATTTGGACTGGCGTCCCCGACCGATTACACCGGCCCGGGCGCTGCGCCTCTGGCGCGGGCTGCCTGCCCACCTGACTGCGGCGGTGGGGGTGGTCTTGACGGTCCGCCTGGGGGCGGCAGCCAGTTCAGACCACCGGACATGCCTGCGCAGCAGCCCGACTACTCCGGCGGGCTTAACCAACCGCCCCTCGATCAGAACTCCGGAATTTCCATCTACAACGAAAGCCCTGGTCAGGCTGGCCCGCAACAAGGCTCCCAAAACATAGGCCCGCAAATGTCCGGCCAACGCGCAGCGCATGGCGAACCGCTACCCAACTACGGTCCCTGGCAACCCGACGCACAACCCCCTGCACAAGCACCTGCACAGCAGGCACCTCAGGCTCCGCAGCAACCAGCCCAAGCTCCGCAGAACCCGGCTCAGGCGCCGCAAAATCCTGCTGGCCAACAGCCCGTGCAACAGGCACCCCAACAACCTGGTGCGCAACAGCCTCAGGGCCAGCCCGGCCAGCAGCCACAACAAAGCCCGCCGCAGCAGGCTCAACCTGGCCAGCAGCAGCCACAAAACCCTGCGAATCAACAGAATCCGCAGCAGGCACCTCAACAGCAGCCGCAGAAGGAACCTGACGCGCCGAAGAAGAGTCCGATGGATCCGACGGACCTGGCGACGGCGGCCACGCGCCGTGGCTCGCAACAGGCTGCACAGCAAGGAGGCCAGCAAGCAGCGCAACAAGGCACTCAGCAAGCGACTCAGCAGGCCACCCAGGCAACGCAACAGACGCAGCAAGCTACACAGCAGACTGCAGAAAAAGGCGGCGAGCAGAGTGGCGAGAAGTCAGCGACCCTCAAAGATGGGGCGTTTAAGAGCGCACAGGCGGTGAACGACACAACTGAAGGTGTCGTCAAGGCAAACGAATGGGCGGTCAAGCAAGCTGAGAAGCAGGGGCTGACCATCGCGGAGGATACGACCAAGGTTCTTTCAAAGGTGGGAAGATTTACGCCATATGTTGGTCCGGTACTCGATGTTGTTTCGGCTGGCATCGACGTAGCCAATGGTGAGCCGGTGGGTGATGCGGCCGCGAAAGCTGCTCTAGGTATCGGAGGATCACTTATTGGAGGCTTTGTTGGCGGCTTGACCGGACCTCTTGCGCCCGTTGCGGTCCCGCTGTTTGCAGCAGCGGGGGGTTTCCTCGCTGAAAAAGCATTCGATTGGTTCTGATTGAGCATGAGACAGACGAGGAATTCCTATGAATAATATTGGAATGAAGGCCATGCTGGTTGTCGTGCTTGCATTAGCGGTATTCTTGTTGTGGTTGTACCAAACTCGGATACGCGCCAGTGTGCGCAACGTCGACAGTTTAGTGAAATTTGTAATAGCGTTGCTGTTCGCAGCTATTGCCGCATGGGCTCTCTTTCCGGGGGGTATGCCGCGCTACTCTATTGTGTGTATCGCTGCGGTTCTGCTAGCCCAAACGGGATATGTATGGGCGAAAAATTCTGGAGAGAAGTCGGCATGACCGTCTTCGCGGCCCTGCTACTCCTAATCTGCATGTTGGCGATGGTTGGCGCGTTGATGTGGAGACGGTATGCGTTATTCTCCCTTTTCTTCGTCTCGTCGACGGCGAGCATGGTATTGCTGCTCTCCCACAGATACGGTTTTACTCTAAAAGTGGTCTTGGGTGCCACCGGCGGCATCTTAGCTGTGGTCCTTATTGGGGCGGCGAACTACTGGCTTCGCCGCCATAGCGTCGACTGGGTTAAAGCAAATTGGAACAAAATATTCAACACGACACCACCTAGCGCGAAAGACTGAAACGGGACCGTAGCTGACAACGATCCGCGCCTCGGAACTTATGCAGTAGCGCACGGTACACAGTTCGCTTGGAGCAACGAAGCGACGCGGCGATCTCTTCGGCGGAGCTGCCGCCGCTCTCCCCGTGGGTGCCACCTGCGACATCGAGACTATTCTGCGTCGAATCGTTCTCGATGACCGTGGTCGCGTTGATGGTATTCAGCGCGGATCACTGCCATCCGGATCCCAGGTGTTCGGAATCATCGGTGCCCGAGCCCCCTCGCTGAAGTCATCATCGCGGCCCAATCTCGCCAATCCCGCCGCTGCCGTGTCCTGTCTGGATGCAGTACCGGTGAACCCCATCGGTCCGGCACCGCGGTGTGAAGCCGTCGCGGAAGGCTCGTTCTTGCCGACGGCCACGGCGGCACCCATAGCCATGTATTCGACAGCGCGGCCTTCCTGCTTGCTCCGGTCGCGTCGTCGGCGTGCCTGTCGTGCCGCCGCTGTGGCAGCAGTAGCGGCTCGTTCTGATACTGAGTTCCTGTCTGCCGCAGTGGATCTCGTGTGAACTCGGCTCGCCAATGCCAATCCGGCGCCGATGCGCGGGCCGCCACCCACGGCATAGGGGAAGGAGAAGCCTGGATCGCCGACAGGTGGTGGAGGCGACGGCGCGGGTGCGGTGCTGGTGACGGTTGACGCTCCGGCTCCAGCGGGTGCCGGAGCCGACGGCGATGGACTGCTCATCGGGCCCGACCCCGCTGCCGCTGCCGTCGGGGGTTCCTCAATGGGAGCCTGTTCCGCGGCAAGAGCATTCGGAGGCGGTTGGATACCGGCCAGGCCCGCCAACCCGGCCACCGAAGCAAGGCTGGCGATCGCCAGAGCCAGCGCGGGCTGGATCAGGGCGGGGGCGAATTGTCCGATGGTGGAAGCTAATTGAGCGGCGTGGAACGCCACGTCCGCCAGCACCAACGGAAGATTGGTCAACAGCGCGGCCGGATCGGTCAGCAGGTTGTTCCACAGCAGCTCGATATGTTCGACCATCTCGCCGGCGACATGTACCCACCACTCCGGGTTGGTGGGGTCCAGGTCCCCGTGGCCATGGTCGTCGTCGTGCTCGTGCTCGTGCTCGTGCTCGTGATCGTGATCGTCGCCGTGCAGGATCGGCGGCGGTGGCGTGGAGGGCGGTGTGGATGCCAGCGCGACATCGGAGGCGGTTTGGTACGTCGCCATCGTGGTGGCGGCCTGCACCCACATGCGGACGTAATCGGCCTCGGTGACGACGATGGGAATGGTGTTGATACCAAAGAAGTTTGTTGCCACCAATGCCGCATGCGTGGCGTGGTTGGCGGCCAGCTCGGCAAGGGTCGGCATGGTCGCGAGTGCGGTGCTGTAGGCGCCTGCGGCGGCCCCGTGCTGAGCTGCTCTGGCATTGCTTTCAATGGCGCCTTGGGTGAGCCACTCCAGGTATGGAACGTGCGCCGCCACGTACGCATGCGCACTTGGGCCCTGCCACGCTGCCGCATGGGTTCCGGCCAGAATTGCGCGGAGCTCATCGGCGGTCGCGGTGTAATGCGCCCCCAGCGAAGACCATTCGGCGGCAGCGGCGAGTAGTGGGCCCGGACCCGGACCGCCGCTCAGCAGGGCCGAATGCACCTCCGGCGGCGACGCCATCCACACCGGCATAGCCATTCCGCACCCCTCCAAGCACTAATGACAACGATAACGATAGTCATTTACATTAGCGTGCGAAAATGCGGAGCGTGCCGGTACCCCGTAGGCGTTAGGTGTATCGGCCCCGCATTCAATAAAGTCGACGCCGAAAAACTTAGAGAGCTGTTGTCGGCCAGCTATATTCAGAAAGCCAGTGCGCCATTCTCGACGCTGAGAGCTCGGCGAACGCAGTTCAGAGGAGCGCCTGCTGCAGGCTTCGGCAGGCCTTGGCCACGAAGTCCTTCGATACTTGGGCCCACGGCGCGAATCTGTCGAAACCATGGAAGGCGCCCTCGACCACTTCCAACTCGCACGGCACGCCGGCGGCTCGCAGGCTTTCGGCGTAGGTGAGGTCCTCATCGTGGAACAGGTCGGAGGTTCCGATGCCGAGCCATGCCGGCGCCAACCCCGCCAGATCGGAGCGGCGGCCCGGCACCGCGACATCGGGGTCAGCGTCGCCGAGATACGAATCCCACCCAAACCGGTTGCTTTTGTTGCTCCACATCCGCAGCGTGGTTTCGTCGACATCGGTGCGCGCGGCGGTGCGATCGTCGAGCATCGGGTACACCAGCAGTTGCATCGCGGGGGCCACTTCGCCGCGATCGCGTGCCAGCAGCGCCAGTGCCGCGGTCAGTCCACCCCCGGCACTGGCACCGCCGATGGCGATGCGGGTCGGGTCGATCCAGCCCTGCACGGACAACCAGCGCAGCGCGGCGTAACAGTCCTCGATGGGGGTGGGGTAGGGATATTCGGGCGCGAGGCGATAGTCGACGGATACGACGGGCAGCCCCGTCTCCCGCATCACCTTGCGGCAGAAGAGGTCGTCCTGGCGGGCGGTGCCCATCACATAGCCGCCGCCGTGAATCCACAGTAGAGCCGGTGATGGTTCGTTGAGGTCCTTGGGAACGTGCGCGCGCACGGTCACGTCGTCGTTGACCGCCATGGTCCGTACCCCGAATCTCGGGAGCAGCCCCGAGGCGCGGATAACCGCGCGCAGCGTCGGCAGCGTTCGCGGAAGGCCGACCTGCCGTGGAAAAACCTTGGCGGCCAAGCGGAGATTGGGATGAATGTCAGGGGACGACACACGGCGAGTATGCCGGGGGTCTGGACATACCGTGGACGAATCGGGCAGCTGGGAATGTTTCGGACCCCGGTCCTCTTGTTTTCTGAGTACCGATCGAAGGGATCGACATGACTCAGCCACTCAAGGGCCGCCGCGCGTTCGTCACCGGTGGATCGCGCGGAATCGGCGCGGGCATTGTGCGCAGGCTTGCCGCCGACGGCGCACGCGTTGTTTTCACGTTCTCAAGCTCAGCGCAGCAGGCTGCGGGCGTCGTGGCTGATGTCAAGAAGGAGGGCGGGTGGTCGCTGGCCATCAAGGCCGATGTCGCCGACCCAGTCCAGCTGGCGGCCGTCGTCAAAGAGGCTACGGAACACCTTGGCGGGCTGGATATCCTGATCAACAACGCGGGAATTGCCACGTCTGGTGATGTCGACACGGCCACCTTGGAGGACTTCGACAAGATCATCGCGGTGAATGTGCGGGCCGTCTTCGCCGCTATCAAGGCGGCCTCCCCGCACCTGCAAGATGGCGGCAGGATCATCAGCATCGGAAGTATCGGCGGTGACCGTTCGCCTACGCCGGAAATGTCGCTGTACGCCATGTCGAAGGCGGCCGTCGCCGGTCTCACCCGCGGGTTGGCGCGGGAGCTTGGACCCCGCGGTATCACCATCAACACTGTTCAGCCCGGTCCGGTGGCCACCGATATGAATCCCGAGGACGGTGCGCTGGCCGAGATTCTCCGTCCCAACATCGCTGTCGGGCGCTATGGCCAACCACGCGATATCGCGAGTCTGGTGAGTTACCTGGCCTCTGCCGAAGCGTGGTTCATCACAGGTACCGCGATCAACATCGACGGCGGATTGACCGTCTAGGACTGAGCGGGCTCGCTAGGGTCAGACCCATGGCCACTAGCGATACCCGGGAAATCGTCATCGAAGCGACCCCTGAGCAGATCATGGACGTCATCGCCGATTTTGCGGTGCTGCCGAAATGGTCTTCGGCGCATCAGAGTTCAACGGTGTTGACGACGGGCGAGGACGGGCGTCCGCATGAGGTGAAGATGAAGGTGAAGACGGCGGGCATCACCGACGAGCAGACCGTCGCCTACAGCTGGGGGCCTGACACTGTCAGTTGGACCTTGGTGAAGGCCAGCCAGCAGCGCCGTCAGGACGGCAAGTACACCTTCACGGCCAAGGGCGATAAGACCCACGTCACGTTTGAGCTGACGGTCGACCCACTGATCCCGCTACCTGGATTTGTGCTGAAGCGGGCCATTAAGGGCGCCATGGAAACCGCGACCGACGGACTGCGCAAGCAGGTTCTTGCCACCTACCGGTAGGGCCTTTCCCCCGCCGCGCCGCCCTAGTATCGTTATTTCTAATATCGAAACTAGTGGGACGGTCGGATAGTGGATAGACGTCAGGGCGGACGCCCTCGCGACCCCGATAAGGACGACGCGGTGCGCGAGACGGTGCGCCAGATGCTGGCCACCGAGGGCTACCAGGGCACCACCATTCCCGCGGTGGCGCGCGCCGCCGGAATCGGTGCACCCACCATCTACCGGCGCTGGCCCACCCAGGCCGACATGGTGGAAAGTGCGATCGCCGACCGCCCCTGGCCCGCGGCGCTGGCCGAACCCGCCGAATTCGATGACCATCTGCCTGTTCTGGTGCGTTCCGTGGTCGAATACTTCGCCGATCCGGCCACCCGCGCGGCGATGCCGGGACTCCTTGTTGAGTACTACCGCGAACCGAGCCGGTATGCGGGTCTGGTGGAGCGCACTGAAATACCTCTGCGCGAGGCATTTCGGGCGTCACACGGCGAGGCCGTCGCCGCTGGCCGGTGTGCGGACCAGCCGGGGGCAGACGCGCTCTTTGACACCATCGTGGGCACGGCCGTGTACCACGGCGTGCTGCGCGGCACTGCCGACGATGCGCTCATCGAACAGATCCTGGGTGTGGTGCGTGCCGCGAGTTTTGTGGACCAGCGAAAAGTTAGGGAACGATGAACCGGGAAACCTTCTCCAACCTGTTCGACCTCACGGGACGTACTGCGATCGTCACCGGCGGTACGCGCGGGATCGGACGCGCACTCGCTGAAGGCTATGCCTGCGCGGGCGCCAATGTCGTTGTCGCAAGCCGCAAACCAGAAGCATGCGCCGAGACCGTCGAGCACCTGCGCGCGCTGGGCGGACGGGCGCTGGGCGTGTCGACACACACCGGTGACATCGAGTCTCTGGAACATTTAGTGGGCGCCACCGTCGAGGAATTCGGCGGCATCGACATTGTGGTGAACAATGCCGCCAATGCCCTGACCGAGCCGGTCGGTGCTTTCACTGTCGACGGCTGGGATAAGTCCTTCGGTGTGAACCTGCGCGGGCCGGTGTTCCTCGTGCAGGCCGCGCTACCGCATCTGGTGGCCAGTGAAAACGCCGCCGTGCTTAACGTAGTATCAGTGGGCGCCTTCATGTTTGGGCAAGGCGTCGCGATGTACTCGGCGGCCAAGGCTGCACTGGTCTCGTACACCAGGTCGGCGGCAGCCGAGCTTGCCTCGCGGGGTGTGCGTGTGAACGCACTCGCCCCCGGCGCGATCGATACCGACATGGTGCGCAAGACCCCGCCCGCGGAGGTGGAACGCATGGCGAACGCCAACCACCTCAAACGGCTCGGGGTGCCGGACGAAATGGTGGGCACCGCGCTGCTTTTGACATCCGACGCGGGCAGTTACATCACCGGCCAGACCATCATCGCCGACGGCGGGCTGGTAGCCCGATGATCCGCGCCGAACATCGCGATAGCGGAATCTTGGTGGTCACCATCGATCGTCCCGAGCGCCGCAATGCACTCGATCCGCAGACGGTGGCCGAGCTGCACTCCGTGGTCGAGAAGGCGGACGGCGATCCACAGGTCCGTGTGGTGGTCCTCACCGCTGTCGGTACCTCCTTCTGCGCCGGAGCCGACCTGAAATCGCTGCCCGCGGACTTCACTAGCACCGGTGTCACCTCGACGGCCGCGCTGCTCGGCGCCACCGACTCGGAGCTGGTGCGCACGCTTGCGGCTCAGGAGTTGATGGCCTCGCTGTTCGAACGGATTCACCGGATGCGTCAGCCGGTCATCGCGGCAGTCAACGGGCATGCGGTCGGCGGCGGGTTCGCGTTGGCACTGGCTTGCGATATCCGGTTCGCCTGTCCGGAAGCTTCTTTCGGTGCCGTGTTCATTCGTCACGGGGTGTCCAATTGCGATATGGGCACCAGCTATCACCTACCTCGGCTGGTCGGTGCGGCCCGCGCCGCCGAGCTGATGTTGACGGGACGGGTGTTCGGCGCCGAGGAGGCCCTACGGATCGGCTTGGTCTTCGACGTGGCACCTGCCGAGAACCTACTCGACGCCGCACTGGCGAAGGCCGAAGAGATCGCCGCGCATTCGCCCTTGGCAGTGTGGATGACCAAGGAGACGATGTGGCAGACGGTGGATGCGCCGAGCCTGCGCCATGCACTGGATCTGGAGAACAGGACTCAGGTGATGTGCACTGCCACAGGGGAACTGCGCCGGTCCTTCGACGCATTCCGGGAGGGGCGCTCCTAGTCCTCGGTGGGAGGTCCGGCGAGGATGGCAGTCACCATGTCGACGAGCTGCGCGTTCATCTGCCCGTTGTCAAGGTAGGTGCCGCTCAAGGACATCAGACGATTGGTGTGTGCGATATCGCCGAGAACCACACAGGTCAGCGTCACGGCGTGGGTGACTCCGAAACGGATCGAGGGCAGCGATGCGTCCGGGCGCAACCGCACGATGAGTTCCTGCAATCGCGCAGCCTGAGGCTGGAAACTCACGCTCATCGGGATCAACGCGGGATGGCCGCTGATGAGGAGCTTTCCGAGGGTGGAAAGCCATGCAGTTCCGCCGCTTTCGCCGATCTCCGCCAGCGGGACGACGATCGCCTCGGCGATGGCCCGCAGTGTTTCGGCCTCCTCGGCGATATCCAGCAACGCGAACCGACGCTTCTCCAGTTGGTTCAGGTACTTGTCGAGCAATGCCTCGATGAGGCGTTCTTTGGATCCGAAGTGATAGTGCACCGACGCGACATTGGTGCCGGCCGCTGCCATGATCGCGCGCAAGGATACCGCGTCCACACCGCGCTCGGCGAACAATCGCTCAGCGGCGCTGAGTAGTCGTTGGTAGGTGGAATCGTGTGCGATACCAGAAGTTTCAGCTGCAGTATTGGTCATTGCCCGCTGAACCGTGCCTCTCGCTTCTCGCGGAACGCCGCCAAACCCTCGCGCGCATCGGCGGAGGTGATCACCTGGCGGGTAAGCCGCGCCTCCATGGCGCGCGCGTCTTCCTCGGCGATCCAACCGCTGCGCACCACGGCCTCCTTGGCATTGCGCACGGCCAGCGGGCCGTTGCGGACCACGCGCTCGGCGAGGCTGCGCGCCTTGTCCAAAGCGGTGCCCGCCGGTGCCACGTGGCCCACCAATCCGAAATGGTATGCCTCCCGGGCGGTAAGTGGGTCGCCCGTAAGGATCATCTCCATGGCCTTGGTGTAGGGAATCTGTCGCTTGAGCCGGACCGTGGACCCGGCACCGGGCACCAGGCCGTGCTGTACCTCAGGAAGACCGAAGGTGGCGTTCTCATCGGCGACACGGATATCGGTCTGTTGCAACATCTCACAGCCGCCACCGAGGCACGCGCCGTTGACCGCCGCGATGAGTGGTTTGGTCAGGGTATGGGTGAGCAGCAGACCCTTGCCTATGGCGGTAGGGTCCAGTGGCGGCGCCGAACCGTCGCGGACCATCCAGCCGTCACCGAGATCGCCCCCGACGCAGTAGGCAGCACCGGCTCCCGTCAGTATCGCCGCCCGGATTCCGTCGTCTGCGTCGATCTCGTCCCAGGCCTGGGCGAGCTGTCCGACCATAGTGGTGGACAGTGCGTTTCGCCGATGCGGGCGGTTCATGGTCACAACGACGATCGGACCGTCACGTTCGACGAGGAGTTCTCGCTCTGTGCTCATGGTCTCTGGCTTCCCACCACCCAGAGTGCATGAAACTGCGATGCGCCGCCCATGGCGTGGCCTATCGCGCGTCTCACGCCCTGGACCTGATGTTCCCCAGCCAGTCCGCGCACCTGTAATGCCGCCTCGGCGAACCGGAGTAGACCGGTCGCACCGGTGGGGTTGCCCGAGAGCACACCACCAGAGGGGTTGATCGGATGTCTGCCCTCGAACGCGGTGTGGCCCTCATCGACGGCGCGCCAACCCGCGCCCTCCGGCGCCAGCCCGATATTTTCCATCCACATCGGCTCGTACCAGCTGTAGGGGATGTAGAGCTCGGAGACGTCGACCTCGGTGGCGGGATCGGTGATCCCCGCCTCCCGGTACGCCTCGGCGGCGCACTCCTGCCCGGCACGGGGGTTCACCTCGTCCCTGCCTGCGAAATGACCTGTTTCGGTGCGCCATCCGGTGCCATGGATCCAGGCGGGTGGTCGCGGGGAATGCTTGGCGAACAGCTCGGAGGAAACGACCACGGCGCACGAGCCATCCGATGATGGACAGGATTCCAGGAACCGGATGGGATCCCACAGCATCGGGGAGTTGCGCACCTCCTCGACGGTGATGTCGGGTTTGTGGATATGTGCGTACGGGTTGCGAGTGGCGTTGAGTCGGTGATTTACGGCGACCTGCCAGCCGATGTGCTCGGGTGCCTGCGAGCGGCGGATGTACTCGCGGATCACCGGCGCGAAATGCCCGCCCGCGCCGGCGCCCAGCTGGGCACTGAAGGGCAGCGGCCGTGACAGTGCCCAGGTGAAATTGCCTTCAGACTCTTTGGAATACGCGACTACCAGCACCCTTCCGGCAAGTCCGGCCTGCACCAGATGTGCGGCATAGATGGCGGCGTGCCCGCCTACACTGCCACCGGTGAACACCCGCGTGACCGGTAGGCCACGCGCGCCCATCGCGTCGGCGAGATACAGCTCGGGATTCATCACCCCGTCGAAGAGATCGGGGGTCTTGGCCAGCACGATCGCGTCGATATCCGCGAACGTCAGCTCCGCATCCGTCAGCGCGCCGTCCACCGCCTCGCGGACCAGCGTCGCGATACTGACCTCACGTTTCTTGGCTTGCTTGCTTTGTCCGACACCGACCACCGCAACACGGGCACTCATGCGCCTGCCTCCATCAGGCACACCAGATTGTGCTGCAGCGCAGGACCGTTGGTGGCGTGGGCAAGTGCCCGGGTGGCTCGCCCCTGCATGATGGTGCGGGCCGATTCACCGATGCGAATCAAGCCGGTGGCGGTGGCGGGCGCACCAGCCAGCGGTCCACCGGATGGGTTGACAAGCGCGTTCTCCATGCCGAAGGTCTTGGTGAGCAACGGTTCCGCGTAGCTGTATTCGGTATGCAGCTCGGCGACCTCCACACTCGCGGCAGTGAAACCGGCGATGGCGGCGGCCTTCTCGGCGGCGATGCGTGCCGAATCCAGCACCGCGAGGTCTCGTGAGCCGGGATGGTGTGTGTCCATCCGGTGATCGATTGCCCGAATCCACGCCGGTCGCCGGGCCAGGCGCCGTGCCACGTCGCCGGTGGCCAGGATGAGCACCGCCGCGCCGTCTCCAACCGGTGCCGCATCGTGTCCGCGCAGCGGCGAGGCGATGTACGGCGCATCCAGCAGGGTTTCGACTCCTGGCGCACCCGCCTTGAGAGCAAAGGGGTTTGACAGGGCATCGGTCAGCGATTGGTTCACCACATCGGCCATCTCGCGCTCCGTGGTGATACCGGCATCGATGACTGCCGCCGCTTGTAGCCCGGCGATGGCATGCCGGGGCGGATGGAGGGGGGTCAGGTAGTAGGGGTCCAGTGACGAGGGTGCCACCTGGTCGAGGTCGACCGGCAGCGCGCCCCGGCCGACGCCGTACACCAACGCGATATCGCCGTGCCCCAGCTGGAGCCATGCCCACGCCTCGTAACATGCCCACGCGGCGTCCATTTCGACATGGGATTCCGATATCGGCGGCCAGGCGCCGACGGCATCGAGGGATTCGATGTACGCGAAGGTGCGGCCCTCGAAGAAGTCATGGCTGCCCGATGCGTAGAAGTCGACGTCCTCGCGACGCAGCTCCACCTGTTCAAGGGCCTGGCGGACCACCGGGAGCAGGATCTCGGCCATATCATCACGCAGATTCGCTGCGGTACAAGGTGATTGAGCAAAGGAGATCACGGCAACGTCACGCATGGGCGCCCTCATTCGATACGGGGCGGAAGTAGCGGATACTCTGCATGGTGGCACCGAGATCCTCGTCGGCCACCCAGACCGGCTCGACCGTCATGCCGATGTGAACCCTTGCCGGCTCGGTATCCCCGATCATGTGCATGAGCCTGGTGTCGGCCCCGTGCAATTGGATGTGTGCCACCGCGTACGGCGGGGTGAACACCTGTCCCGGAAAGGGGAAGCTGACGATGCAGAAGGTCTGGATCGTTCCGGTTCCCGCAAGTGGGTACGGTTCGCCAAGCTCGGTCAGGCATCGCGAACAGAATTGCGGTGCAGGACAGTACGCGCGTTCGCAGCCCGGGCATTGACGCGCCAGTAGATGCCGGCGCGCCAATCCACGGAGGAATACCGAACGGCCGATTCCGGCGACGTACGTGTAGTCCATGCGAAACGGACTGGCGATCGAGGTGACCGGTTCGGGCAATGTGGTCACTGCTGACCAATCGGTTCAAAGCAGGCGATATCGGTGATGGCGCCGATGCGGTCGGGGCGCCATCGCGGGGCGACCGGAAGCCCCACCCTCAGCACCGCGGGATTTCCGCCGACATCGACTGCGTGGAACATCGCGTTGACGGTTCCGCCGATGCGGATGAGGGCCCACGCGAAACTTGTTTCGAGCTCATCGGCCGGACGCGGAGGCACCCAGGTCCATTGCAGGACAACGCCGGTCGGCTCCAGCTCGACCAACTCGCCGGTGGCACTGGCATCCGTTGGATCGAATTCGAGCGCCGGGCACAACACCTGTCCACTGGCCGTCCGCACTCCGAACAGCCGCGCCTCGCGCAGACCGCCGAGGAAGGCGCCGATCTTGGGGCCAACGGTGCGTTCAAATCCGAACTCGATCGTGTACGGAGCGCATAGGGATTCGGCGGATTGGTCGGTCACAGCCCTCCCGACAAGGTGTCTATCAGTTGATTCAATCGAGCGATAGGACCGTAACATGACAGTGATGGGGGCCACAGATCTACGTCGATACAGATGCGACGAGGAGGGCGGCGGCTATCGGGGAGAAGGTGGCTTCAATGCCTTTTCAAGCTGGGGTGTCAGCTGTTCCAGGGCATAGATCCGGGCCAGCGGCCCTCCCAGCCGAAGCGCGTTCACCACGGGGCTGTCTGCCGGGATGTAGATCGCGCGCCCCTCGGTGACGGCACGCAGATCGCCGAGAGCGCCCGTGGCCTTGGCCTGCTGTTCGGTGGCGCCCACTACGACCAGGAGGTCCTCGTCGGCTTTGGCTTTCAGTTCGCTATCGGGCACGGGGCCTGAGTACCGCTGGCTCAAGAAGCCCAGACCGTCGAAAACTGCTCGTCGTGGATCGCGGAAACCCAGCAGAAAGGTGTCTTGTCCGTCGGCCACCCAATCGACGACGGCGGTGCGGTTGACCCAATGCTGGTGGCCGGTGCGTATCTGGTTGTACCGAGTGCCGACCTCTTCGGATCGCATGCGCGCCTGATCGGACTTACCGAGGGCTCGCCCGATGGTGAATAGCTGTGTATACCAAGGTGTCTCGGCACGGTCGAGCCGATCCTCCGAGATCACGGTTGGTGCGATCTGGGTGAGCCTGTCATAGGTGGGTCTGTCGATATCGGCGCCGGTGGCCAGGATGACGTCGGGTCTAGCGGCGGTGATGGCCTCGAAATCCAGCTCCGCGCCGGAGACGACGGGCGGATGCGAGACCTCCGGAACCACCCACGGGTACATGGGGTACTCCGGCAGCGTGGATCGGACACCGACGGGTTTGGTGCCCAGCGACTGCGCGAGGTCCTGGTCGTTCCATCCCAGTGTGACAACGCGGTTGGGTCGCGTCGCGAGGAATGCGCCGCCGTATCTATGGGGAATGCTGAGTGGGAATCCGTCGGGAGAGAGTGTCGGCGTGGTGGCAGGCGGCGGACTTTGGTCGCGAGAACATCCGGTGAGTGCCAGCAGCATCAGAAGCGCGGTAATAACACGCCGTCCGGCTGTTGCCATGCCGAGCAAGCTACCACCGGCCTGCGGCGACAAACGAATGTGATCCAAATCCGCTCGGGGTGAATCGAACGACTGCCCATCGAGTTGCACGCCTACCACCTGCGGGAACGCCACCAGGCAGGATGTCGTTTGCTGGGCGTTGCCATTGACGCGTGGTCGGGTCCTTCATACGTTTGCGCCGTTCCCAGCTCGTGCTACGGGTCAGAGCAACAGTGCAATAAGCATGCAACATGCAATAGGACACCGATGATTAAGCATCTCACCCGCCGCGCGACGGTCGCCCTGGTTGTGGCAGCCGCGGCGATGTCGCCTGCCGCCTATCCGGCGGTGGCCGATACGGCGACGCCTCTCAATGGCCTGTTCGCGTTGGCGCCCGGTAGCTGCGCGGAGGGTCGCGCCACAGGCTCCTATTTCCGCATGATCTTGCCCGCCGGCGACGCGTCCGGCCCTTACCTCGCCAACGGCGATTCGACGTGCTCGGACAACACGGTCACTCTGCTGGCGCCGGGTACCGACGGTGGTCTGAAGTCGGGCGAGTATCAGCCGCAGCCCGGCAACGCATTCGACGGAAACGGAAATGCGGTGTCCGGCAGTATTACCCAGCCGGTGAAGTTCTACGGTGTGGGGTTTGCCACCGCGTCCAACCAGACGGACCCGCAGACTGGCCAGGGCACCGCCACGCCTCAGATCACGGTGAGTGGCAACAAGCTTGGCGGTGATCTCAGCGCCTTCGGCGTGACGTGGAACAACCAGGTCTTCAACCAGGGATCGCCGAAACCCGGTGGCGCATTTCCCGGGAAGACCACGCCGGTGACCGGCACCTACGACAGCAACACCGGAGCCTTCATCGTCGAGTGGACCAGCCAGATCGTGGGCGGTCCGTTCAATGACTTCACCGGGCTGTGGCATCTGGTGGGCAAGGTCGGGGGCGGCGCCGGTGGCGCAGTGGCCGAACCGCCACCCCCTCCTCCGCCCGGTGCCCCGCCGGCGGCGGATGCACCGCCCGGCGTGGCCGCGCCGGCGGCCCCCGGGCAGGTCGTTGTGCAAGCCGGGCAACAGGTGGCGGCGCCGCCACCGCTGTCAGCGGGCCAACAACTCATCGCGTTGCCTGTTGACGACAACCCCCGCACGATAACTCCGCCGTGGGTCATCGCATTGCTGGTCTTCGTGGCCATCGGTGGCGGAATCCTGTTTGTGGTGGGGGAGCGGATCTTCAGCCGTGGCCGCTGAGGCCCCAGCACACGGGACGGGCCGCCAGCCGGCGGAGGCGCCGACTCCGGCCCTGCCCTCGTATGCCGACATCGTCGGTGAGGAAGCCGTAGTCGCCGAGGCGGGACCTGCTCCCAGGCCCCGGTGGCCGTTCATCGCGCTCATCGTCCTTGGTGTGCTGCTGTTCGTCTTGCCGGTGGTCACCGGGATGTTCACACGCGCCGCGGGCGGTCAGCAGATGCTCACCGAATTCCGCCCCTTCGTGTCGTCGGAGGTGCTCACCAAGTTCCGCAGTTACCTCGATACCGTCGACGCCGCCCGCGCCGATGTGCAGGCGACCCAGCCGGTCGCGGGCGGGCGCTACGAGCGACTGGATGCCTTTGTCGCGCAGTACCCGTCGATTCGGCAGGATATGAACGGTCTGCTCGATGCGGTCGATGGCCAGATAAGCAACTACGGGCAGTTGCGTGCCGTGGGCCCGTTCGACGTGTTGCCGTTTTTGCTGGCGGTGCCGGGACTGGTCCTGGTCGGTGCGGGGGTGTGGGGCCTTCGGCGCACCCGCGACAGTGAAAAGGCCTTCGGTGCACGAATTCTCGCGGTCCTAGCAGCGGCGGCGCTGATCGCCGTGCCATTCGCGGACGGTCTCTTTACGCGCGCCCCGGCGGGGGCCCAGCTCATTGACGCGTTCCGTCCGATCATGACCCACGAGCGAGTGGCGGCGGTCCAGCGGCATTTTGTGGTGCTGGTCGCGGCGGAAGGGGAATTGGACACCCAGTTCCTGGGTGATTTGCGGCAGCACGATCCGGCCCGCGCGGTTCCAGGTATCGACGCCTTCGTCTCCCAATGGCAACCCATGACAGCAGATTTCGCTTCGTTGATCGGAGTGATGGCCGACAACGTGGACAACTTCGGCAGGGTGGTAGCGCTCGATCGGATCACCGCCCCCCTGGGATTCCGATCTTTCGACTATTTCGGATGGTTCTTCCTCGTGCCCGGTGTACTAGCGGCCGCTGCCGCTGTCGACGTGAAAGGAGCCGCACGGTGGCCCAGAAAACGATGATGCGCAGCACGCTCGGGGCAGTGCTGGCGGCCGCGGTGCTGATGACGGCCCCGGCCTGTGGGTCGGAGAAGCCGACTGAGTCCCCGCTCACCGGGCTGCTGGCCTTGCAGCCCGGCACGATCGACGGGAACAAGCTCAGCGGGACCTGGTTCAAGATGGTGCAACCGGGCGGCAACCCTCAAGAGGGACCGTTCATGCCGAATGCCAATTCTCCTGTACCGCAAGGGGCTGCGACACTACTCTCGCCGGGCGCGGACGGCGGCCTGATTCTGGGCGACTACCAGGGTGAGCCGGATCCCGCGTTCGATGAGGCCACCGGCTATTCCCTGGCTGCCCGGGTAACGCAGCCGACGAAGTTCTTCAACATCGAATTCGGCATCTCCACCAACAAGATCGACCCGCAGACACAACGCGAGCTTTTGGCACCCTCGGCGACCGTGTCGGGCGACAAGATCTCGGCCGACGTGTCCGCGTGGGCCGCGTCGTGGAACCGTCAGGAGTTCAATCAGGGCGCGCCCAAGCCGAAACCCAAGGAGCAGGCGCAGATTCCGGGAGAGGCACGTGCCAAGCAGGTATGGGAGTTCGTCGCGGGGCGCTGGGTCGGCCGCGACTCCGTGGACGGCGAAAGCCCTAAGGCCACCGGCACATACGACAAAGGCACCAAGAAGTTCACCCTCGATTGGACCAGTCTCATCGTGGGTGGTCCGTTCAACAGCTTCACGGGAGTCTGGCATCTCGAAGGCGTGGTGAAAGACCGATGAGTCCGACCCCCGCAGAAGAGACGGCTCCGATCGCTTCAGCGCACCAGAGGCCCACCAGGGAACGCGTATTCGGCATCGCGGTAAGGACATTCGCCGCCATTACCGTGATCGGCAGCGTGGCGGCCATTACCCAGCTGTCGTATTCGCCTGCGCGCGCACCCATTGTCGGGTATCAGATCGTGAACCGGGACGGATCGATTCCCGAAGGCGCTATCCCGATCCCGGTGCCGCCACCGGGACCGCAATTGATTGCGCCGCTACCTCGTCCGCAGGCGCCCTCGCATCCACCGGGCCAGGCCGCCGGACCATTTGGTGCACTGCCCTCGGTGACCGACCGCGGACTTCCGATATCCGTCGCCCAGCCTTGCCCCTTCGGTTGGCCGGCGCCTGGCCCGGACGAGCAGGGCGGATTGGCCTCGCTGATCGACGTGGCACCAGCAGCGGGCGTGTTCTCCTCGGAAGCGTTCGCCCCGGCCACAGCCTACGAACCGATCCTGAAAATGATGGGACCGGTACTGGCCCGCATATCTCCGCTGCTGTCGCGGCATCCATGGGCGATCGACCAGTTCGTCACCCGATTCCAGACCGTCATGGTGCGGGTCCTCGAAGCGATCCTGCCGTATTACGGCCCCTATCGGAACGATGTCCTCAAGGCCGAGGGGGATCTCGCAAAGGCGTTGACCCCCTTCCTGGAAAGCCTGTACAACACGCCGACGGCGCAATGCCTGGTCGCCTGGGAGGCGCAGCGCATTCGTGACGCGCGTGGGGGGCGGCCACCGGCCTTGCGGCTACATGACCTCGGCAAGGTGATCGACCTGTACCGCTCCACGCACTGGCGTGAGGGCGACGACGATCCGCCACCTGCTCCGCTGCCCGCCTACGAGTTCACACCGCCTCCTGCGCCACCACCGGCGTCGGACGTCCCGGCGGCACCGAGCACGTCGCGACCGGTGATCCCCAACTTCCCGACCCCGACACCGGCCCCGGCGCCCGCGCAAACCTCGTCACCGGCCATCTCCTCGTCGCTCTAGCCACACTTCCCAACCAACGGGTTGACTGGTTAGGGTGACCACCATGGCTGACACTGGCGTCAAGACGGGCCCCCTTGCGGGCGTAAAGGTGATCGAGCTCGGTGGCATCGGCCCCGGGCCGCACGCGGCGATGATGTTGTCCGACTTGGGGGCAGACGTCATTCGGGTCCGTCGCCCGGGCGGGCTTGCGATCCCCGCCGAGGAGACCGATCTGTTCCATCGCGGCAAGCGCCTGGTCAACCTGGACGTCAAGAAGGACCCCGAAGCGCTGCTCGCGCTCGTCGACAAGGCCGATGTCCTGCTGGACCCGTTCCGGCCCGGGGTGTGCGAGCGCATCGGGGTCGGCCCCGAGGAGTGCGCCAAGCGCAACCCACGGCTGATTTTCGCCCGGATGACGGGCTGGGGCCAGCACGGCCCGATGGCCGAACGCGCGGGCCACGACATCAACTACCTGTCGCTGACCGGCGCACTGGGATCTATGGGCTACAAGGACCGCCCGCCGATGCCGCCGATGAACTTGGTCGCTGACTTTGGCGGTGGCTCAATGCTTTTGGTGCAAGGCATCCTGGCTGCGCTGTACGAGCGTGAGAAGTCGGGCCAGGGACAGGTCATTGATGGCGCGATGGTCGACGGCGTCAGTCAGCTGGCTCAGATGCAATGGACGATGTACAACAACGGCTTGCTGTTCGACGAGCGTGAGTCGGGTCTGCTCGACGGTGGGGCGCCGTTCTATGGCACCTACGAGACCTCCGACGGCAAGTACATGGCGGTGGGATCGATCGAGCCACAGTTCTTCGCGATCCTGGTACAGGGCCTGGGGCTGGATCCCGAGAGCGTTCCGTTTCAGCTCGACAAGGCGCGCTACCCCGAGATGCGCAAGATGTTCGACGATGCGTTCAAGACCAAGACCCGCGATGAGTGGACCGAGATTTTCATCGGCACCGATGCTTGTGTGTCGCCGGTGCTCACCTGGGGCGAGGCCAAGCAAAACGCGCACCTGCGCGATCGCGGCACCATCGCCGACGTCGATGGGGTGACGCAGGCGGCGCCCGCCCCGCGCTTCTCACGGACGCCCAGCGGGCCCATCGAGGCGCCGCCGAAGGACACAACCGAGCTCTCCGATATCGGCTGGTGATTTAGCTGGGATCACCAGTACTAGGTACTGGTAGTCTCTCGCTTCAAAGCAATGACGCTACGAGGAGGCTCGATGACCAGCGCCCGACATGCCGCCGAATCCCGGCTAGCCGCCGTCACTTATGCGGGACCGGAGTGGATGGGTAAGGCCAATTGGCATTCGGTGGCCGAGACCTACCTGTTCAAGGCAGTGGGTAAGCCGGGTCTGTATGCGCTCACCCGGCTGATGCTGGCCGTCAATCGCCGCTTCCCAGATGCGCTGCTGAATCGGCGATACGACGGGCTGGAACGCCTCATGGGCTGGGTCCCGGGAGTGTCCGGAACCCGCACCGAGCGCGTTCAGCTGCCGAACTGCGAGGCCGAATGGACGTGGAACGCCAAGGACGAGCCGGGGCCAGATGCGCCGGTGGTCATCTACTTCCACGGGTCGGCGTTCATCGCGTTGGGCATCAACAGCCATCGGCCGTTGGTGAGCCATATCGCGCGTGACTCCGGGGCGCGGGCGCTGAGTGTGGGCTACCGGTTGTGCCCGCGCAATCTGGTCGAAGATGCCGTTGCCGACGGCGTCGATGCGTACCGCTACGTGCTGAGTCAGGGGGTCGATCCAGACAACGTCGTGCTGGCGGGAGATTCGGCCGGAGGATTCCTGGCGGCCATGATCGCTATCGCGGTGCGTGACGAGGGCCTGCGGCCGCCTGCCGGGTGCGTGCTGATCTCGGCAGCCACCAACAATGACATGGAGCCGAAATGCGCTGCCGCCAAACGCATCGGCGATGCCATGTTCCCGGTGAACTTCCTGAAGATGATCAACGATGTATTCCTGCTGCGCAACGGCGCGCGCGAACCGGGCCCGTGCCCGGTGGACGCCGACCTGACCGGACTTGGCCCGTTCCTGCTGCAGGTCGGTTCGCAGGAGGCGCTGCGGCCCGACTCCGAACTGTTCGCGGAACGTCTCGTCGCGGCAGGGGTTCCGGTGCGGTTGCAGATCTTTGATCGCGCGATTCACGTGTTTCAGGTGTTCGCGGCGACCAACCCGGACGCCCGGCGCGCGGTGGGGGAGATCACCGAGTTCATCAAGATCCTGCCGGGGCTGGCCAAGACGCGGCAGCGTCCGGGCACGATCGCGGCGGGCCTAACCTCCTAGTCGCGCCAGGCGGGATATCGCCTCGTCGATCACCGCATCGCGTTTGGCAAAGGTGAACCGCACCAGGTGATTCCATTGATCGGCTGTGCCGGTATTGGGATCGCAGAAGGCGCTTACCGGAACCGCTGCCACGCCAACGGTTTCCGGTAGGCGCCGGCAGAGTTCGGCGCTGTCACTGAACCCCAGCGGCCGAGGATCCGCGCAGACGAAGTACCCACCCTCGCTGCTGTGTACCTCGAATCCCAGGTCGGCGAGCGCCTCCGAGAGGCGATCACGCCTGCGCTGCAAAGACTCTCGCAGGTTCTTGACCCAAGTCTGTTCGGTATCCAGGGCCACCGCCACCGCAGGCTGAAACGGCCCCCCGCCGACATAGGAGAGGAACTGTTTGGCGGCGCGCACGCCCGCGACCAGCCCCGGTGAGCCACAAGCCCAGCCGATCTTCCAGCCGGTGCAATTGAACGTCTTGGCAGCGCTGGAGATCGTGACCGTGCGATCGGCCATCCCGGGCAGGCTGGCCATCGGGGTCTGCGTGCGCCCATCGAAGAGCAGCCGCTCGTACACCTCATCGGAAATGACCAGCAGATCGTGCTCGACCGCGAGCTCGGCGACTCGTGCCAGCTCGGCGTCGGTGAACACCTTGCCCGTCGGGTTGTGCGGGGAGTTGATGACCAGTGCCCTGGTCCGGGGTGTGACGGCGGCCGCGAGGGCCTGGGTATCCAGTGCGAAGCCCGCACCGTCGGGAATGAGCGGTACCGGGACACGAACGGCGCCTGCCATGGCCACCACTGCCGCATACGAGTCGTAGTACGGCTCCATCAGGATGACCTCGGAGCCGGGCTCGACCAGGCCCAGGAGCGCGCCCGCGATTGCCTCGGTGGCGCCCACGGTCACCAGCACCTGCGTTTCCGGATCGAGCTCCTCGCCGTAGCGGGCGAGCCGATCGGCGGCGATGGCTCGGCGCAGTTCGGGGGTGCCGAGCCCGGGGGGATATTGGTTGAGGCCGGAACGGATGGCTTGCTGCGCCGCATCGAGCATGGATGCGGGTCCGTCTTCGTCGGGGAAACCCTGGCCCAGATTGATCGCGTCGTGTCGGACCGCGAGGGCCGACATCTCGGCGAAGATCGTTGCGCCGAAAGGGCGCAACCGGTTGACGGTCTTCGGGTTCACGCTGGTCCGTCTTCGGTGTTCCCCGGCTTCATGCCGGGCAGCCTACCGCCGGACCTAGCAGCTGGGCGGTTCGAAGGATAGGTCGGTGCCCGGGATGGGGCAGAAGTAATGACTGAGGCCGGGATTGCCCCGGTCGCGGTTGTCCACGAAGACCTCCACGTCCCGGTCCGCGCCGTACACCCGGTAGTACGTGGTGGTGTCCTCGAGGAAGAAGTTCGCGATGGTGGTCACCAGCTCGGCACCGGTGCCGGCGGCGCGGGCCTGCCGCATGCAGTCCAGATAGTTCGGTGGGATCTCGTGCGATGGCGGCAGCATGCGCAGTCTGCCGCAGTTGTGCAGTGGTGCCCGCTGTTCGAAGGCGATGTCGGCGGGGAGCGGTTCCGGCTCGGCCTGCGCCAGCGGCGGACATCCTGCCGCGAGGGCGGCCAGGATTACCGGCGCCGTGCAGAGTCTTTTGAGCATCGCTCCAGCCTTGTCGTCTTCGGGTCGGCCGCGGAAGATTTCGGTGAAATCTCGTCGAAACGCACGGCAAAGCGCTTATTTCTCTGGGGTCTGACCCCAGGGGCGTTACCGGTCGGGCTGCAGTTTGGGGTCGGGGCAGCTCGGGTCGGGTGGGTAGTTGAGCGGAACGGCCCAGCAGAAGAAGTGACTCTAGCCAGTGTGGCCAAAGCGGTCCGTACTGGAGTCCACGAAGACTTCAACCCGCTGATCCGGGGAGAACACCCGGTAATACGTGGTGATCGGATCACCCTCGATGGTGGGCTGGACGACCGTCAGTTCGCCGCCGAGGCCCGAGGCCCTGCCGTTGTTCATGCAATCGCGCTGGGCGGCGGGCAGCTCCTCGTGGAAATGCTTATGCGTCCCGCAGTTCGGGAGAGCGGCCCGCTGTGTGAATGAGGTGGGTGGGGGCGCCGGCCTGCGGTGGCCCGGACCGTCGGTGGTCCAGTTCCACGCCCACCACACGGCGAATATCGTCAGCACCGCAATAGTCCCGATGAGCACGCGTCTTATTGACAACGACCGGGTCCGCAGCACACGGCGAGACTACCGGCACCATATTCCCAACCAACGGGTTGGGAGGGCTGCTTACCATGGGGACGCCAGCCTGGTCTAACGTAGGGCTGTCTCGGCGAAACTGACCCGGAGTCAACCCGGATTCACAGGCCGGGGCGCTTGCACCACATGCCCCATACGCACCTCCCTATAAGGACGTATACCCATGACTGAAGCATTCATCTACGAGGCCATCCGCACGCCTCGCGGTAAGCAGCGCGGCGGCGCCCTCAACGAGGTCAAGCCGCTGAACCTGGTGGTCGGCCTGATCGACGAGATCCGCCGCCGCTTCCCCGACCTGGACGAGAACCTGATCAGCGATGTCGTGCTCGGCGTCGTGGCACCCGTTGGCGACCAGGGCGGCGACATCGCCCGCACCGCCGTGTTGGCTGCCGGCCTGCCCGACACCGTGGGTGGCGTGCAGCTCAACCGTTTCTGTGCCTCCGGTCTGGAGGCCGTCAACATCGCCGCGCAGAAGGTCCGTTCCGGTTGGGACGACCTGGTGCTCGCCGGTGGCGTGGAGTCCATGTCGCGTATCCCGATGGGCAGCGATGGCGGAGCCTGGGCCTCTGACCCGGCCACCAACTACGACGTGTCCTTCGTGCCGCAGGGCATCGGTGCCGACCTGATCGCCACCATCGAGGGCTTTACCCGTGACGACGTCGACGCCTACGCCGCGCGCTCGCAGGACCGTGCCGCGGCCGCGTGGTCCGGCGGTTACTTCGCCAAGTCCGTTGTGCCGGTGAAGGATCAGAACGGTCTGCTCATCCTGGACCACGACGAGCACATGCGTCCCGGCACCACTGCCGCGGACCTGGGCAAGCTGAAGCCGGCGTTCGAAGGCCTGGCTGCTCTCGGTGGTTTCGACGATGTGGCACGCATCAAGTACCACTACGTCGAGAAGATCAACCACGTGCACACCGGTGGCAACAGCTCGGGCATCGTCGACGGCGCCGCGTTGGTTCTGGTCGGTAGCGAAGAGGCCGGTAAGTCTCAGGGTCTGACCCCGCGCGCCCGCGTCGTGGCGACCGCCACCACCGGTAGCGAGCCGCTCATCATGCTCACCGGCCCCACCCCGGCCACCCAGAAGGTGCTCGATCGAGCCGGCCTCACCGTGGATGACATCGACCTGTTCGAGCTCAACGAGGCCTTCGCCTCCGTGGTCCTGAAGTTCCAGAAGGACCTGAACATCCCGGACGAGAAGCTCAACGTCAACGGCGGCGCCATCGCCATGGGCCACCCGCTGGGCGCCACCGGCGCCATGATCACCGGAACCATGGTCGACGAGCTGGAGCGCCGCGGCCTCCGTCGCGCCCTCATCACCCTGTGCGTCGGCGGCGGCATGGGTGTGGCCACCATCATCGAGCGAGTATAGGGAGAACCAGAACTAATGAGCGCAAACACAATTCAGTGGGAAAAGGATGCCGACGGCATCGTTACCCTCACCCTGGACGACCCCAACGGCTCGGCCAACGTGATGAACGACGACTACAAGCAGTCGATGGCCGCGGCCGTCAAGCGCCTTGTGGAAGAAAAGGATTCGATCACCGGCGTGGTGATCACCAGTGCGAAGAAGACCTTCTTCGCCGGTGGTGACCTCACCAAGATCATCCAGATCCAGCCCGAGAACGCCCAGGAGGCCTTCAACGAGGTCGAGGAGATCAAGAAGGACCTGCGCACGCTGGAGACCTTTGGCCGCCCGGTCGTGGCGGCCATCAATGGCGCAGCCCTCGGCGGTGGCCTGGAGATCGCGCTGGCCACCCATTACCGGATTGCCGCCGACGTCAAGGGATCTCAGATCGGTCTGCCCGAGGTATCGCTGGGTCTGCTGCCCGGCGGCGGTGGCGTCACCCGTGTCACCCGCATGCTCGGTATTCAGAACGGCTTCGTGACCGTGCTGGCGCAGGGCACCCGCTTCAACCCGACCAAGGCCAAGGAAGTCGGCCTGATCGACGAGCTCGTCGGCTCGGTGGATGAGCTGATCCCCGCCGCCAAGGCGTGGGTCAAGGCCAACCCGGAAGCCGTGCAGCGGTGGGATGTCAAGGGCTACAAGATCCCCGGCGGCACCCCGGCCACCCCGGCGTTGGCGGCCATCCTGCCGTCGTTCCCGTCGAACCTGAAGAAGCAGCTCAAGGGCGCGCCGATGCCCGCTCCGCGGGCCATCCTGGCCGCCGCGGTGGAGGGCGCTCAGGTGGACTTCGATACGGCCAGCCGTATCGAGAGCCGCTACTTCACCAGCCTGACCACCGGTCAGGTCGCCAAGAACATGACGCAGGCCTTCTTCTTCGACCTGCAGACGATCAACGGCGGCGGTTCACGTCCGGACGGTATCGCCAAGAAGGACATCAAGAAGATCGGTGTGCTGGGCGCGGGCATGATGGGCGCCGGTATCGCGTACGTCTCGGCCAAGGCCGGTTATGACGTTGTCCTGAAGGACGTCTCGCTGGAGGCGGCCCAGAAGGGTAAGGGCTACTCCGAAAAGATTGAGGAGAAGGCGCTTTCGCGTGGTAAGACCACGGCCGAAAAGTCCGCCGCGCTGCTGGCCAAGATCACCCCCACGGCCGACCCCGCCGATCTGGCAGGCGTCGACTTCGTGGTCGAGGCGGTCTTCGAGAACACCGAGCTCAAGCACAAGGTGTTCCAGGAGATCGAGGACATCGTCGAGCCCAACGCGCTGCTTGGCTCCAACACCTCCACCCTGCCCATCACGGGTTTGGCGGCGGGTGTGAAGCGTCAGGAAGACTTCATCGGTATCCACTTCTTCTCACCGGTCGACAAGATGCCGCTGGTGGAAATCATCCGCGGTGAAAAGACCTCCGACGAGGCGCTGGCCCGGGTATTCGACTACGTGTTGGCCATCAAGAAGACTCCGATCGTCGTCAACGACAGCCGTGGCTTCTTCACCTCACGGGTCATCGGCACCTTCGTCAACGAGGCCGTCGCGATGCTGGCCGAGGGCATCGAGCCCTCGACCATCGAGCAGGCCGGCAGCCAGGCCGGATACCCGGCTCCGCCGCTGCAGCTGTCGGATGAGCTGAACCTGACGCTGATGCAGAAGATCCGTAAGGAGACCGTCGAGGCCGCCAAGGCCGAGGGCAAGGAATTGCCGGATGATCCGGCGGGCCGTGTCATCGACACGCTGGTCGAGGCGGGCCGTCCGGGCCGTCTGGGTGGTGCTGGTTTCTACGACTACGTGGACGGCAAGCGCACCGAGCTGTGGCCCGGCCTGCGCACGACGTTCAATACCCGTCCCGGGGCCGACGCGGCCAACCCGCCGCTGCAGGACCTCATCGAGCGCATGCTGTTCGCGGAGGCCATCGAAACGCAGAAGTGCTTCGACGAGGGCGTGTTGACCTCGACCGCTGACGCCAACATCGGCTCGATCTTCGGCATCGGCTTCCCGCCCTGGACCGGCGGTGTGCACCAGTACATCGTCGGGTACGAGAGCCAGGACGGTAAGGGCCTCAAGGGCACAGCCGGGTTCGTGGCTCGCGCAAAGGAATTGGCCGCCAAGTACGGTGACCGCTTCAACCCGCCCGCGTCGCTCCTGGACGCGTAGGCAGGACTCGACACCCCTCAGCCGCTCACCCTTCGGGGTGGGCGGCTGAGGTGCGTTTGGGGCTCTATTCGACGGGCGGGCGCGGCCGCGCCCGAAGGCAGCCCTTGCATCTTCGACAAATTTAGAGTCGGATATCAGAAGTGGCCGCTCAGACAGAGTGGGCTGCGCCACAGCGGGGGTAACCCAGGGGGTAGCCCACAAAAAATCGCGCAGACCTCGTAGGTTCTCTGGTGGTACTACAAACATAGTTGTTGGTTCTTCGCGCAACCAGATGTGAATCGCCTGGTCATAGGGTATTTCCATACGGTAGTTATATTTGCTGGGATTGGTTTACCGTAAGTCTTTCGGGAAGTTGCTGCGATGGGGCGTAACGCGGCGTTACCCACAGTTCACTAGCTATTTCTTTGATGGAACGTACCTTTGCGAGATATTTATTCGCTACGCTGCCCGCAATGAATAATGTATTTGCCGTCCGCACTGTCGCAGGCAAATCGAGCGTGGTTCGGCTCGTATTGAAGATCGCTGAGCAGGGATAGGGACGATGGTTGCACTCGGAACGATCCACGATTGGCGTCCCAAGCCGGGAACCGTCGTCTCCTGGAGTGCTTCGCCACGCGCTCGCCAGGCCGCGGCGCAGGCGCCCGCCAGCGCGGTACCGCCGAGCTATCAGCAGGCCCAGCATGTGCGCTCATACCGGAATCTGGCCCGCCAGGACCGCGAGATGGCACGGTTGGGCATCGGATCCTGGGACGTTCCCGGTGTCTGCGATATCGATGCGATGACTGCGGCGATCAACGCGCACCTGCGGCGACACGACACCTACCACTCCTGGTTCGAGTTCAACACGGCCGACGACATCGTCCGGCATGCGATCGAGGATCCGGAGACCGTCGACTTCGTGCCGCAGGATCATGGGCTGCAGGGGCCCGAGGAGATCCGCGCACACCTGCTGCGCACGTCGGGCACTCCGCTCTCGTGGGACTGCTTCACCTTTGGGGTGATTCAGCGCGCGGACCACTTCACGGTGTACATCAGCGTCGATCACCTGCATACCGACGGCATGTCGACGGGGATCATCTACGTCGAGATCCAGTTGATGTACGCCAGCCTGGTGCACGGGTCGGCGCTGCAGCTTCCACCGCCCGCGGGCTATCTGGATTTCTCCGCGCGCGAACGTGCGCACAACCAGGCCATGACCCTGGACTCCTTCGAGGTGCGGACATGGCTCCGGTACGCACGGGACAACGGTGGCACCCTGCCGGACTTCGTTCTGCCGCTCGGTGACCGATCCGTGCCGAACGTCGGTGGCATGATCGCCACGTCACTGCTGGATGCCGAGGAGACGGTGGCGTTCGAAAAGGCCTGTGAGCAGGCGGGTGTGCGATTCAGCGGGGGTGTGTTTGCGTGTACCGCACTGATCGACCGCGAGCTCACCGGCGCTGATGCCTTCTACGGCATCACCCCGTACGACACTCGCGACACTGCTGAGGAGCAGATGTCGGTGGGTTGGTACGCGAGCTTCATACCCTTCGTGGTTGATATGTCGGAGGACTCCTTCGCGCGGGTCGCACGCTCCGCGCAGAAGTCGTTCGATGAATGCCAGCCACTGGCCAAGGTTCCTTTTGAACGTGCGTTGGAGCTCGCGGGCCCGGAGTCGGGGCTGGCGGCCCCCGACTATGTGGTGCCGATGGTGTCGTTCCTGGACGCGCGCAAGATCCCGGTCAGTGCCGAATGGGATCGCATCAATGGCGGAATCTACGGAGACAGCCGTTCTTCCGATCAGGTGTGCATGTGGGTCAACAGGTTTGAGAACGAAACCAACCTGACGATCTCTTTCCCCGACAATGCCGTCGCCCGTGAATCTGTGTCGCGCTATCTCGAAGTGGCACGCATGGTTTACCAGCGTGTCGCGCAGTCACAGTTCGTTTCCTGAAACCGCGGCATCGCGGCCGCACCCCGCAGCATTGGGCAGTACTTGAAAGGAAGGCATTGTCATGAGCACAAGCCTTGACGTCGCGGTGAACGGAACCAGCTCACCGGATTTCGACAACGTCCGGCGCGCATTCGCACTCAATTTCCTGGAGAACGACGAGCTGGGAGCCGCGGTCGCGATCTGGGTCGACGGTGAGCTCGTGGTCAATCTGTGGGCCGGTTGGGCCGACGAGGCGCGCACTCGCCCCTGGACCGAGGACACCTTGGCGCCGGTGTATTCCGGAACGAAGGGATTGATGAGCACGTGCGTCCACATGCTCGTGGAGCGCGGTGTGCTCGATCTGCACGCGCCGGTGGCGCGGTACTGGCCCGAATTTGGCCAGGCCGGTAAGGAATCCATCACGCTGGCCATGGTGCTCGGGCATCGCTCGGGCGTCATTGGACCACGTACCCGGTTGACGCCGGAGCAGGCCGCCAACTGGGACGAGGTGTGCGAGCACATCGCGAGGGCGACGCCGTGGTGGGAGCCTGGAACCGCGCAGGGCTACCACATGGCGACGTTCGGATTCATCCTCGGCGAGGTTGTTCGCCGGACCACGGGTAAGACGCTCGGGCAGTTCCTGCGTACCGAGATTGCCGAGCCGTACGGACTCGACGTACATGTCGGGCTGCCGCATAGCGAGCACCAACGGTGCGCGGAGTTGGTCAACAAGCCGTTCCTGCGCGATGTGTTCCGCGGTGCTCCTGGGGAGTTCGACTGCATGAGTGATCACCCGCTGGCGGGCCCGCTCATCTCGGGGGACTTCATACCCGATGACGAGATTGCCCGTAAGGACATTGCGTTGTGGCGGGCGTTGGAGTTTCCCGGTACCAACGCGCACGTTTCGGCGCTGGGTATGGCCACCTTCTACAACGCGATGGCGCTCGGCAAGCTGCTCAGCCACGACCACATGGATGTGGTGCGGGTGTCCCAGGGCGGGTTCGATCCCGATGTCGTGCTGGGCCCCCGGGTGGCCAACCACGGTTGGGGATTGGGCTACATGCTCAACCAGCGCTGCTATGCCGGGCCCAACCAGAAGACTTTCGGGCACGGCGGATCTGGTGGTTCGTACGCTTTCGTCGACCTGGAGCACCGCATCGGCTACTCGTACGTGATGAACCAGTTCGATGTGACCAAGGCGGATGCCGATCCTCGTAGCGTGCGGCTGATCAACGAGCTCTACAGCACGTTGGGGGTGTCGCCGGCGGGAGAGTCACTGTGACGGCGACGATCCCGGAGGTTCACACTCCGCCGCGCATCACCACCCTGCCGATCTCTCATTTGGACTTCGTCGATCAGGCGTCTTTCCTGGGGCTGCGAGCCACCGAGCTGTCCACGCTGGGGCAGATGGTCTGGGTCTACGAACGCGATATCGACACCGACCGGTTGCGCAGATTCCATGCCAACCTCGGCCAGGGATTGTTCGGACGCCGAATCGAACGTTCTCGCTTGCCTTTTGGTCGTCACCGCTGGGTGCTCGATCCGGCGTGTCATCCCATCGATGTCGAGCTCGCCCCCTTGCCGCGCGCGGAACTGCAGGATTGGGTGCACCGGCATGCCCAGCTACCGATCGATCCCGAGCACGGTCCGTCCTGGCGGCTGGGTGTCACCCGATTTACCGATGGTGCAGCCGCGGTGAGCTTGGTGGTCTCGCACAGTATCGCCGACGGTGTGGGTATGTGCCGAGCCATCGCCGATGCGGTCAATGACGCGGTAGTCCCGCTGGGCTACGAGACGCCGCAGGCGCGCAAACGCTTGCGTAGCGTGCGGGAAGACTTGTGGCGCACCAGACGTGACCTGCCTGACACGGCGCGGGCCTTCCGCAAGGCCACCAAGATGTTGAGCTCGCGGCGCCAGGACATCAAACATGCGGGCCTGCCCGCGACCGAGGCGCACATCGAACAGATCCCGGCGGTGACCGTGTATCTGGACGAAACCCATTGGGACACACACGCGCGTGGACGTGGCGGCACCAGTAACTCGCTGGTCGGTGCGTTTGCCGCTCAGCTCGCCACCAAGGTGGGCAGGCTCGGCCCGGACGGTCGGGTGACTCTCTCCATGCCCGTCAATGAGCGCACCGATGGCGATCATCGTGCCAACGCCATGACCTCGGTGATGTTCGCGGTCGATCCGGCGGACCTGACCACCGACCTACGCGGAATCCGCAGAGTGACCAAGGAGGTGCTCTCCGGACTGCAGGATGCACCCGACGAGAAATGGGCACTGCTACCGCTCACTCCGTTCATCCCCAAGGCTGCCGCGCGCCGGTTGGCCGACGTGGCCCTGGAATACGGTGACTATCCAGTGGGATGCTCGAACGTCGGGCCTCTGGACCCCGATGTGAATCGCCCGGATGGGACCCACGCCGATTACGTCTACTGCAGGTTGGCCGAGCAGCGGGTGCGGCCGGACAAGGTGCTGAGCACCTACGGGCAGCTGTTCGTCGCATCCGGGAGGGTCAACGGAAGGATTTTCCTGGCCGTTGTCGCGTACCAACCTGGCGTGATCGAGTCGCGCGCTGACCTGATGAGCCTGCTGACCGAGACGCTCGACGACTTCGGCATGCACGGGCTGATCGAGTAGTCGTGGCGGACAACACAGGTGGTATCTACGGACTGATCGCTCGCATCGTCCGGAAGGCCCCTGTCGCCGTCATCGGGGTGTGGATCGGTCTGGCAGCCGTCTTGGCGCTGACCGCGCCCTCGCTGCAGAAGGCCATCGAGGATCACCCGGTCGATCTGCTGCCCAAAGATGCCCCCGTCATGGAGACCACGCGGCAGATGGTTGAGTCGTTCCAGGAGTCGGGTGCGCAGAACATCCTGCTGATCGTCCTCACCAATGAGAACGGGCTGACGCCGGCCGACGAGCAGACCTACCGAGTTCTGGCGGCGCGCATGCGTGAAGACACCCGCGATGTCAGCATGGTGCAGGACTTCATCACCAAACCGATGCTGCGCGAGATGATGTCGAGCACCGATGGTAAGGCGTGGTATCTGCCGGTGGGGTTGCAGGGTGAGCTCGCCACCCCCGAATCCGGTAAGGCATACGTCGGGGCGCTAAAGATCATCAAGGACGCGACCGCGGGCACCACCCTGAATGCCTTTACGACGGGTCCGACCGCCACCGTCGGGGATTTGACGGTGGTGGGCGAGCGCGACCTGCACAAGGTCGAAATCACGACGGCTGCTTTGGTTCTGCTCATCTTGCTGATCGTCTACCGCAACCCGGTGACGATGATGCTGCCGCTCATCGTGGTGGGTGTCTCGCTGGGCATCGCCCAGGCGGCCGTCGGGGGACTGGCGCAGATGGGTCTGAGCATCTCGAATCAGACGCTGACATTCATGACCGCGATGATGATGGGTGCCGGTGTCGACTACGCGGTCTTCCTCATCAGCCGATATCACGAATATGTCAAACAGGGCATGGATTCCGACAGTGCAGTGACCGCCGCGCTGGAATCCATAGGCAAGGTGGTGGCGGCGTCCGCGGCGACGGTGGCGGTGACCTTCCTGGGCATGGGCTTTACCAAGCTGGGGATCCTGTCCACCATCGGTCCGGCGCTGAGTGTGTCCATCCTGATCGCATTCGTGGCATCGGTGACCTTCCTACCGGCGGTGTTGGTGCTGGTGGGACGCCGAGGCTGGGTGAAGCCGAGAAAGGCTTACGCCAACAAGATTTGGCACCGCTCGGGAATCAACATCGTGAAACGTCCGGGTGCGCACCTGGCGGCCAGCCTGGTCATCCTGATCATCCTCGCCACCTGTGGTGCGATGGTGAAGTTCGGATACGACGATCGCAAGAACCTGCCGTCCTGGGCTGACAGCAATCAGGGTTACGCAGCAATCGAGAAGCACTTCCCGGTGAATTCGACGCTGCCACAATACCTGTACATCAAATCGCCTCATGATCTGCGCACCCCGCGCGGGCTGGCCGACCTGGAGCAGATGGCCGCGCGGGTGAGCCAGGTACCCGGTGTCGACAAGGTGCGCGGTATCACCCGGCCCACGGGCGAACCGCTGGAGGAGGCCAAGCTGTCCTTCCAGGCCGGTGAGGTCGGCGGGAAGCTCGGCGATGCATCGAACCTGATCGATGCCCGCGCCAGGGACTTGGACAAGCTCGCCGCGGGTGGACACACCTTGGCGGACAAGCTCGGTGAGGTCCGCGACTCGGTGAAGAATTCGTTGGGCACCGCGCGCGCACTGGTCGAGGTGCTGGCCCAGCTGCGCGGCAGCGGCAGGACGGGCACCCTCGCCGATCTGGACTCGGTGGACAAGCTGGTCACCAGCATGCATTCCCTCGGCGACGCCATCGAGGCCAACGCCCAGAGTGCCAGTGAGGTGTATGGCTGGATCGAACCCGTCGCACGCGTGTTGGTGGGCAACCCGGCCTGCGAGATGGACCCCGGGTGCCGCTCTTCGCGAGAGGAGATGAACAAGTTCCTGGAGACCAAACAGGATGGCACCAGGGACAGGATCGTCGAACTCGGTCGTGAGTTGAAATCCGTCGACAATGACAAACAGATCAGCTCGACCATTGCCCGACTGCGCACCGCGCTGAACTCCATCGACACTAACCTGCGCAGGCTGGGCCTGTCCGACTCCTACGGCATCCAGCAGAAGTTCGCCGAAGTTCTGACCGGAGTCAACTCGCTGGCCGATGGCAGCGCACAGCTGGCCGAGGGTGTGCAGATGCTGGTGGACCAGACCAAGCAGATGGGTGGCCAGTTGGGCGACGCCTCAACGCTCCTGGTCGCCGCCAAGCGTGACGCGGCACCCGGATCGATGTCCGGTTTCTACATACCGCAGCAGGTGCTCACCCAAGACTCGTTTAAGACCGCTGCGGCAGCGTTCGTTTCGGCCGATGGACATGCGGTGCGCTACCTGGTGCAAAGCAATCTGAATCCGTTCAGTCCCGAGGCGATGGATCAGGTCCGCGCTATCCAGGATGCGGCCCACAGCGCACAACCCAACACCACGCTTTCCGATGCGTCGATCTCGATGGCCGGGTTGTCGGCGATGTACAACGACATCCGCAACTACTACAACCACGACTTGCGGTTCATCATCGTGCTGACGGTGATCGTGGTGCTGCTCATCCTCGTCGCACTGCTGCGGGCCATCGTCGCGCCGCTGTATCTCATTGGTTCGGTGATTATTTCGTATGCCTCGGCGGTGGGGATCGGGGTGATCGCGTTCCAATTCATCGGTGGGCAGCCGTTGAGTTGGAGTGTGCCGGGCATGGCGTTCATCGTGCTGGTCGCGGTGGGCGCGGACTACAACCTGCTGTTCATCTCGCGCATCCGCGATGAGTCGCCCGACGGTATCCGGTCCGGGGTCATCAAGACGGTCAAGTCGACCGGGGGTGTGATCACCTCTGCCGGCGTCATTTTCGCAGCCTCGATGTTCGGCTTGCTGATCGGCAACCTGCAGTCGATGGTCGAAGCGGGCTTCATCATCGGGATGGGCCTGCTCCTGGATACCTTCTTGGTGCGCACCATCACCATTCCCGCTCTGGTGGTGCTGTGTGGGCAAGCCAACTGGTGGCCCTCTGCGATCGTGGAACCCTGGTTCCAGAAACATTTTTCACGGTCGAGGGCCGATGTTCGGGATGCGGATTCTCCGGAATCGGACGAGCCCGATTGTGCTAACGACGATTCGTTACGCGAGGAGCCACTGATGATTTCCGTTTCCCGCGAAGCCGAGCTCGCAGGCCGTCGATGATAATCGCGAGCCCGTCCTCGAAGTCGGCGTCGAAGTCGGGCTCGTAGAGCTCCGAGAACGCCTGTGCGACCGTCGGATGCGCGATCAGGTCGACATGCTCTCGCATGTTCTCCTCGCTGTAGGGATTCGATTCCGGATACTCGAAACCGTCGCGAGTCTGCTGTTCGATAGTGAATCCGATGGTGTAGTGAAAGATCGTGGGTGTCAGCCTTGCGGCGTCACGCAGGGCGAACCCGGCCTGCATCATCACGTTGAGCATGGGTTCGGTGATGTCGGCCGCGCGCGCGGTGGCCGTGCCGGCGAGGATCCGGGCCCCTTGGTGATACCGCAGCATTTCGCGACGTAACACCCGAGCGGCCCCGGCGAGGAATTGATCCCACTCGGGCGTCGATAGGTCGAAGTTCTTCACGGCATCGCCGAACATCTCGTCGGCCATCGCGTCGACAAGGTCACGCCGGTTCTTCACATGCCAATAAAGCGCAGGTGCCTGAACGCCGAGGGCAGCCGCGACGGACCGCATGGTCAAGTTCTCGGCGCCATGGCGGTCCAGTAGAACGAGGCCGGCACGGGCGATGGTCTCACGATTGAGGGACACATTGACACCTTAACATCGTTAAAGTAATTATGGAGTTAATACCAATAACGACGTTAAGGAGCGCTATGACCGAGCACGCGGTGGTTGTCGCGGGCGGAGGCCCGACCGGGCTGATGTTGGCAGGCGAGCTGGCCCTCGCTGGTGTCGACGTTGCGGTGTTGGAACGCCGGGGCAGTCACGAAGAGGTGGGATCGCGTGCGGCAGGTCTGCATTCACGCACCATTGAGGTGTTCGATCAGCGTGGGATCGCCGAGAGGTTCCTCTCCCAGGGGATGACCGGCCAGCTGACCCATTTTTCGGGCATTTTCATGAGCATCGAGGATTTCCCCACTCGTCATCCGTACGCGTTGGTCCTGCTTCAGCATTACATCGAGAAGACGCTGGCGGCCTGGATCACCGAGCTCGGCGTGCCGATCTATTACAACGCAGAGGTGGTCGGATTTACCCAGGATGACTCCGGTGTGGACGTGGAGCTGGCCGACGGGCGTGCGATGCGCGGGCTGTATCTCATCGGATGCGATGGCGGACGCAGCCGCATTCGTAAGGGTGCGGGGATCGGGTTTCCGGGCCATGACCCGTCCTGCTCGGCGATGCTGGTGGATGCCGAGATCACCGAGCAGCCCCTTGAGTTCGGGCTGCTGCGCAAGCCCGGTCAGTCCTTCCTGGCCATTCTGCCGTTTGAGGAGGGATGGTGCCGGCTGGTCTTCAGTACCGACCTCTCCCGGCTCGGTACCGAACCGACCCTGGAGGAAGCGAAGGAAGCGCTTATCGCCATAGCGGGAACGGATTTCGGGTTACACAGCCCGCGCTGGATGTCCCGATTCTCCGATATGACCCGCCAGGCCGACCGGTACCGCGACCGGCGCCTGTTTCTCGCGGGCGATTCCGCGCATATCCACTTCCCGTTCGGCGGCCAAGGACTCAATACCGGTGTCCAGGACGCGGTGAACTTGGGCTGGAAGCTTGCCGCGGTGATCAAGGGAGAAGCCCCGGACTCGCTGCTGGACACCTATCACTCCGAGCGCCACCCGGTGGCGGAACGGGTGCTGCACAACACCATGGCCCAGACGCCGTTGTCCGAGGCCGGTCCGCGAATGGATGCGCTACGTGACATCCTGGCCGACCTGCTAGCCATGGACGAACCACGCAAGCGCATCGCCGCCATGATGAGCGGCCTGGACATCCACTATGAGGTGGGTGGGCATCAGGGCACAGCGCATCCACTGCTGGGCCGGCGTATGCCCGACCTCGACGTGGTGGCTGCGGATGGGCCGACACGCGTCTACCCCTACCTGCACACCACCCGTCCCGTGCTGTTCAACTTCGGCGAGCCGCGGAGCCTGCGCGTCGACGGATGGACCGACCGAGTTCAGCTGGTGGACGCGAAATGCTCAGGCGCATGGGATCTTCCGGTGCTGGGTGAGGTGAAGGCGCCCGATGCGGTGCTGGTGCGCCCTGACGGGTATGTCGCCTGGGTGGGCGAGGGTTCCGATGCCGGCCTCACCGAGGCACTCACCCAATGGATGGGATCGCCGGTCCCGGCGTAATGTGGCGCGGGTGGCCGAGACACTGGAGTTCGGAGTCTTCATCCCGCAGGGCTGGCGCCTGGATCTGGTAGGCATCGCGCCCGAGAATCAATGGAACGCCATGCGCGATCTGGTCCGGTACGCAGAGGACGGCCCGTGGGACTCCGTGTGGGTCTATGACCACTTCCATACCGTCCCGGTGCCCACCGACGAGGCGACCCATGAGGCGTGGACACTGATGTCCGCTTTCGCGGCCGTGACCTCGCGGATCAAGCTGGGACAGATGTGCACGGCCATGGGATACCGAAATCCCGTGTATCTGGCCAAGATCGCCGCGACGGTGGACATCATCTCGGGTGGGCGCACCCAAATGGGCATCGGCGGCGGCTGGTATGAGCACGAGTGGCGTGCCTACGGATACGGCTTCCCCGGTGCCGCCGAGCGCCTCGGCAGGCTGCGCGAAGGGGTGCGCATCATGCGTGACGCCTGGCGCGACGGACGCGTTTCCATGGACGGCACCTATTACCAGGTCGACGACGCCATCGTTGCTCCCAAGCCCTTGCAAGCCAAGGGAATTCCGCTGTGGATCGCCGGTGGCGGCGAGAAGGTGACATTGCGGATCGCGGCGCGCTATGCGCAGTACACCAACTTTGGACAGACCCCTGAAGAATTCGAGCACAAGTCGAAAGTGCTTGCGGCACATTGCAAGGACATGGGCACCGATTTCGGCGCGATTATCCGGAGCGTCAACATGAACATCGTCATCGGGGCCGATGACGCCGAGGTTGCCGACCGACTAGCGGCCATCAAGGCGCGGCTCATCCCGGTCGTCGGTGAGGACGTCGCAGACGTCATGGTCGGAAACCTTGCCGAGACTGCGGGCACCGCGGAGCAGATCGCCGACCGGCTGGCCGCGTTCCACCGGCGGGGCTTGGGCTATGCGATATGCAATTTCCCGGAGGCCGCCTATGACCGTTCTGGAATCGACTTGTTTGTCCGCGAAATAGTCGCCGGCGGTGTGTAGACCGACCAGATACGAGCGCAGCAGCAGGGCCGATTGTTTACGACCCAACTGATACCGTAAGTTACGGGAATGCCTTCGCTTGACGCAGTCGATGAAGCCTTTCTGTCCAGCGCTCCGGTGAGAGCGAGTCACACCATCTCCGTGCCGGTGTCCGCCGACACTGTGTGGCGTGAGCTGACCAACGACACCACGCTGCGGTGGTTGGCGCCGGGAATCAGGGTCGTGTGGGGTAACCCGCGCGCCGGGGTTGGTGCTGTCCGCAAGATCGGGCCCGCGGTGGGGCCCAAGGTGAATGAGCACTACTTCCTGTGGGAGGAAGGACGCCGGAAGGCGTTCTACGTGACGAGCTTGCCGGTGCGGGTGCCTGGCTTGCGTGCCTTCGCCGAGGACTACGTGGTGACGCCGACGGATCGCGGCGCCGACTTCACCTGGGCGTGGGCGATCGACGGCACCGGACCGATTCGCAATGCCACACCGGCGGTGAGCGCGATCGTCGGTTTCTCGATGAAGCGCACCCAGAAATACTTCGACAAGATTGCCGCCGCCGGAAGGTAAGCGTTCGCCCGTACAGTGAATCCGTGCGTACGATCGTCCTGCTTACGGTGATCCTGCTGCTGGCCGCCTGTGCGCCTGCCCGCCACGAGATGGACGCGGCGGCCCAGAACCCTTGCGATGTAGGTCAATACTGGACGCGCTACTACAACAACACCGATCATTCCGGGACCGCGGTGCTGGCCCGATGCGAGTACTCGGTCGGTGGGAACTTCACGGGATCTCCTGCGCCGGGTGTGCGGGCCGACGAATTTTCGGTCGATGCCGGCGGCTCGCTGCGGTTCCCCGTGACGGGCGAGTACCGGATTGCCTCGATGAGCGGCGGTGTCGTGGGGCGCGTCTGGCTCGATGACGAGCAGATCTTCGATCACGCCAATACCCGTGATTGGGGAACCGATCTGGCCACGCGCACGGTACAGGCCGGTGTGCACACGGTCCGGGTCAGCTATTCCAGTACGAGCGGCCCTGCGGTACAAGAGTTCTCGGTGTCCCAAGTCGCGGTGGGCAGGGAGTCCGCGAACGGCAACTTCTTCGCGGCGAACTCATTCTTTAATCAGCCGCTCCCGCCGAATCCGGCGATCGACCCTCGGTCGCCGCGTTGGGTTGCCGCGCTGATGCATCATCCCGACGTCAAAGCCATCGACGTCAACGAGGACATCTGGACTACCGCCGTATATCACGCGCCGGCGGGCACTCCTACCCGGACCGTGAGCGTCCGCAACAGCGGGAAGTCGATCGACGTCCCGTATCTGCCGCATTATCTGCCGACGCAGGATGCCGACGCTCATCTGGCCATCATCGACGACACCAACGGGTGTGAGTACGAGTTCCAGTCCTTCACGCCGGATTCGATGTCGGCGATTGCGCAGGCCACCTATCGGGTAAACAGCGGATCGGGCGGGCATGTCAGTGGGCCCGCGCATTCGGGCGGCGAGCTGTCCTACCTCGCGGGGCTGATCACACCGGAAGATGTACAGGCGGGAGTGATCGATCATGCGCTGCGGTTCGCGATCCCGATCAATGCGCCCACCTACGTGTACCCGGGTACGCGATCGGACGGCACGATTCCGGATGGAGTGCCCGAGGGGATCAGAATTCAGCTCGATCCGTCCCTGGATTTGCGAACGTTGAACCTGACACCCTTCCAGCGGATGGTTGCGATGGCGCTGCAAAAGTATGGGGCCTTTGACGCCGACGTCGCGAAGACCTTCTCGCTGACCGCCCGCAGCGTGATCGACGGGACCCGGTACCCGACCCGGATCGACGATCTGCCGAGGGAGCTGATCGGGCATCTTCGGTTCCTGACGCCGTCGATCAGCTCCACGGATATCCAGCTCGACACCGCCGCCAACAACGGATGCCGGCAACAGCACTAATCTGGTAACGCTGCTACCCTTCTTTCGGTGTCGCGACAGGCTGTGGCTGCTTACGAGTCGTTTCTTGCCACGAAGAAATTCGGGGCGCTGGACGGCTTGCGGGCGCTGAGCGTGCTGGCGGTGATCTGGCACCACACGTCCGGGACTCCCGGTCCAAGGATCTCGCACAGCGGATTCATGGGCGTCGACTTCTTCTTCGCGATCAGTGGCTTTCTCATCACCACCTTGCTGATCCGTGAGCGTGATCGCACAGCGGGCATATCGCTGCGAAACTTCTACGCGCGCAGGGCATTGCGTATATTCCCGTTGTACTATGCGGTACTGGCCGTGTATGTCCTGCTGGTATTCGCCACCGAACGCGGCACGCCGAAGGGCGAGCGATTCTTCGGGGACTTGCCGGCATTCCTGACCTATACCGTCAACTGGTTCGTGGATCTGTCCAGCGGCACGTCGGTGCCATTCTATTTTTCATGGTCGCTGTCCACGGAGGAACAGTTCTACCTGCTGTGGCCACCGCTGTTGGCCGGGGCCCTGCTGCTGAGCAAGGGAAGGGTCTGGACGCCGTTCATCGTGCTTTGCGGGCTGGTAGCGGTATCGGCCGGAACCGGCGTGTTCTTCGATGCCCGGGTGCTGCCCTGGCGCATCCTGGCCAGTTTGTCGCTGCCCATCTTGCTCGGTGCGGCTTTCGCGATCGTCGTCAACACCCGCCGTGGCTACGCGGGGGTCGCCGCGGTGTTGGGCTGGTGGTGGTCGGCCCCGGCGGTGTTCACCGTGATGACTGTCGCGCTGTGGTTCGGTGCGCCGCCCTGGACGGTCCAGATCCTCATGGTCGGCGCCGTCGTCGCCGTCTCCATCCGCGAGGACACCCTCATGCATCCGCTACTGGCCTGCAGGCCCCTCGCGTTCGTCGGAGTGATCAGCTATGGCATCTACTTGATGCACATGTTGTGCGCCAACGTCGTACGCCGAATTGTCCATGAGGAACAGGGGCTGACACTCTGCGCTGGAACGACGGTCCTCGTCATCGCCGTTGCCTATCTGAGCTTTCGATACTTCGAGACGCCCCTGCTGCGCATCAAGCGCCGCTTCGAATCATCCGCGGAGCGGGCCGGAGACCAACTCTCCAGGGCCTCGAACGGCTAACCGATCGCGGGTCCGAGAAGGTCGTCCGCGTCGGTGATCCGATAGCCATAGCCCTGCTCGGCCAGGAACCGTTGCCGGTGTGCCGCGTACTCGGCATCGAGGGTGTCGCGGGATACCACCGAGTAGAAGTAGGCCTGCCCGCCGTCGGCCTTCGGTCGCAGTAGCCGCCCAAGGCGCTGCGCCTCTTCTTGGCGCGAGCCGAACGTACCCGAAACCTGAACCGCAACAGCTGCTTCCGGCAAATCGATGGAGAAGTTGGCCACCTTGGAGACCACCAGCGTGGCGATCTCGCCGCGCCGAAAAGCGTCGAAGAGTGCTTCGCGTTCGGCGTTCTTGGTGGAGCCCTGGATCACCGGGGCGTCCAGCTGGGTTCCCAATTCGTCGAGCTGATCCAGATAGGCGCCGATCACCAGCGTCGGCACTCCCGGATGGCGCGCCAGGATCGACTTCACCACGTTGATCTTCGAGTGGGCCGTCGAGCACAGTTTGTACCGCTCGTCGGCCTCGGCGGTGGCGTAGATCATCCGCTCGTTGTCGGTGAGGGTGACCCGCACCTCTATGCACTCGGCGGGGGCAATCCAGCCCTGTGCCTCAATGTCTTTCCAGGGCGCGTCATAGCGCTTGGGGCCGATGAGGCTGAAGACATCGCCCTCGCGGCCGTCCTCCCGGATCAGGGTGGCGGTGAGCCCGAGGCGGCGCCGTGACTGCAGGTCTGCCGTCATCCGGAACACCGGAGCCGGCAGCAGATGCACCTCGTCGTACACGATCAGACCCCAGTCCCGGCTATCGAACAGCTCCAGGTGGCGGTACTCGCCCTTGGTGCGCCGGGTGATCACCTGATAGGTGGCGATGGTGACCGGCCGAATCTCCTTGCGCTCACCCGAGTATTCGCCGATCTCCTCTTCGGTCAAGGAGGTTCGTGCGATGAGCTCCCGTTTCCACTGCCGTCCGGCGACGGTGTTGGTGACCAGGATCAGGGTGGTCGCCTGCGCCTTGGCCATCGCGGCGGCACCCACCAGCGTCTTACCGGCCCCGCAGGGCAGCACCACCACACCGGAACCGCCCGCCCAGAACGAGTCGGCTGCCATCTGTTGATAGTCCCGAAGCTCCCAACCATCCTCGGCCAGGCTGATCGGGTGTGCCTCGCCATCCACGTATCCGGCGAGATCCTCTGCAGGCCAACCGATCTTGAGCAGCATCTGCTTGATGCGGCCGCGCTCGCTGGGGTGCACCTGCACGGTGTCGTCATCGAGGCGGGTACCGAACATGGGAGCAATCTTTTTGTGTCGCAACACCTCTTCGAGGACTGCGCGATCCAGGCTCACCAGCGTCAGACCGTGCGCAGGATGCTTGATGAGCTGGAGGCGGCCGTAGCGGGCCATGGTGTCGACGATGTCCACCAGCAGCGGCTGCGGTACCGCGTAGCGGGAGAAGGTGACGAGGGCGTCGACCACCTGCTCGGCATCGTGCCCGGCGGCGCGGGCGTTCCACAGCGCCAGCGGGGTGATGCGATACGTGTGCACATGCTCGGGTGCGCGTTCGAGCTCGGCGAAGGGGGCGATCGCCTGGCGCGCCGCGTCTGCCTGGTCGTGATCGACCTCCAGCAGCACGGTTTTATCGGACTGGACGATCAGCGGTCCATCGGTCATTCGGTCCAGGATAGTGACCCCTGGGGACATTAGAGGGTGCCGTGTGCCCTGCTAGATTGCTGGAGTGACGACACCACAAGATCGCAGCACCCTGGCCGAGATTTGGCAGCGCCGGTTCGCGTTCTACGACCAGTACGCCGCGGCCCCGACGAAAGAAGAGGCGAATGCCTTCTTCCGGGCGGGGCCGTTTTGGACACGCGCGCGGTTAACCAGCAATTTCCTGGCCTTTTTCTTCGGCCCGATCTACTTCTTCGTCAAGGGAATGTGGCGCAAGGGGTTGGTGCTGTTGGGTATCAGCCTCGGTATCGGTGTCGTGCTGGGGGTGGTGGGCGCATCCGATAGCGTGACGCGAGCGGTCTCTATCGGCTTTGCTGCGCTGTTCATGGGCATCGCCAACCAGGCCTACTACTTGCACTGGGTGCGCAAGAGCGAGTCATGGAACCCCTTCGAGGGGGTCCGCTGACGCGGAGCTCATCGTCGGTCAGGACGGCGGCGAGACGGCGGTGATGCGGTGAATCGCGAAGTCGCGGATCCGCCCGGCGGCGGTGTCGAATGCCGACAGCTGCCCACCGCGCACGCTGATCGGATTGACCACTCTCGAGGATGCCACCCCGGCCGGATCCACGTATCCGATGAGCACGCTGGTCTGGGCCTTGGCGGACTGCTGTAACAACGCCACCGCATGCGACGGCTCGATGCGGACGCCGTCGTGATCGCCCGCCGCGCGCAAGGCTCTGACCACTGCGGCGGCTGCAGGCTCACTGAGTACCGTTGGCGTCCAACCCATCCGGTGCGGCTGTGGAGTCACCCGGGCGCGGTGCGCCCGGAGCTCCACGATGGTTCCGGTGGCATCCTCGGCGGCGGGAGCGAAGCCCGCCGCGCGCAGGCCGGCCACCAAATCGGCCAACGGGGCCAGCGACACCGCGACGGTCGGGGCCAGCAGCCGCAGCCCCACGTCCTCCGCCAGCGCGGACCCCATCACCTGTGTCAGCAGGGCCACGTCGTCGCAGCGCAGGAACGAGCTGGCCACGCCGGCCCGAAGCTGCCCATGTCGACGCCCGACATCGTCGATGAGGTATGTCAGCGATTGGGGGACAGGGGTTTTGGATCGCGAACCGAAGAAAGTGTGCAGTGATGTCGCGGTCCGCCCCGAATCCAGTGCACGTCGGATGCTCGCGTCGCTGACCCGAAAAACACTGGCCGCCCCCGCTGATTCGAGGTCTGCCACCGCCGCCAGCTCAAGCTCCACCTCGCGCGTCAGTGGACCGGGTGCGACGACCGTGAGATCGGCCTGCACGAGGAAATGATCGATGGGAGCGGGCAGTGCCTTGTCCATGGCGGCCAATGTCGCCGCCTCATCGCCGCTGCTGTCCAGGAAGGTACGGACATGCGTCGTCAACGCACCGCGCCCGATCACGCCCAGCGTCGTCGCCTCGAATAACAGGGCCGCCACTGGTTCCGTGCCCAGCCGTGTGCCCCAGCGCGGACGACGCCATCGCATCACCCGGGAGGTCTCCTGGGCCCGCAACCCCTGCCCGGGCTCCAGCTCGCCCAGTATCTCCAACAGCAGCTTGCGGTCATGCGGCGCCGCCGTCGAGCGCAGCGAATCGGAAAGGGCTGCAATCGGTTTGTCATCGCTGGTGCGCTTGCCGATCAGGTCGGGGCGGGCCGCCAGCATCAACCACGCCGACATAAGCCGAAACCAGCGGGTCGCGGTCGGCAGCTCGGCGAAGCGGTCGGCCTGCGTGGTCGGCGCCCAATGCCAGCCCTCGGCATCGGTCTGAACATCGGGGTCACCCACGGCGATCAGCTGCGCGGCCGCCAGCACTTCCAGCAGCAACCCGATTCGGGTGTCATCGATCCCCGTCGCCTTCGCCAGCCGTTTGACCTCGCGTACCCCCAGGCCGCCGCTGCGCAGCTGAGGAGCGGGGTTGACGCCGAGCTCATCGAGCAGCAGCCCCACCTCACGCAGCAGATCAAGTGCCGCCCCGGCGGCCGCGGCGTCGGCTTCGGCCTGGGTCGCCGTTGTCGTCTCGACGATCGGTGGCTGCAGCCGGTCGGGCTCCTCACCGCGCAGCAGCTGTGCCACGAACCGGGGCAACAGCACCGTCTCGTCATCGATCCGCTGCAGCAGGCCGGCCGTAAGCAGTCGTTGTACCGGACGATCCGGCGGGGCATCGGGTGCGGCGTCCCGGGTACGGCCGATGGGCGATCCCGCGATGAGTGCCTGCAACAGCTCCATTCCCCGCTCGTCGGTCGCCTCCAAGGCGGCGCGGGCCGGGTCGTACGAACCGGGGGTCTGCTCGCTGATCACCTGCCCGACCACCCACGGCAGCCCCAACCGCGTCTCTGCCGCCAGATGCAGGTCGCGATCCCCCCACACCAGCGCCAGCTCGCGCAGCCGGTCCAGGGTGGCCCGCACCTGCAGTTCGGTGGCACGACCATCGACCTGAGCTAGCACATCCGAGACCGGGATGCCCGTGACGTCCGCGCGGGCCACCAGCAGCGCATCCAGGATCGCCAGAGTCAAAAAGTCCAGGTTGTCGGTGGCCGCGCGTACCGATTGGCGCGATAGCGCCCGGCCCGCCAGGGCGGCCAGCGAACCCGGAGGTGGCGACGCCAAATCGGGTCGCAGCCGCACCAGCCGCACCAACTGTTCATCGGGCAGCTGGCGCAGCCAGGTAGCCAACGCCGTATCGTCACTCATCGGT
The DNA here is from genome assembly GCF_059813245.1 of Mycobacterium sp. NGS15. Classification (NCBI taxonomy): domain Bacteria; kingdom Bacillati; phylum Actinomycetota; class Actinomycetes; order Mycobacteriales; family Mycobacteriaceae; genus Mycobacterium; species Mycobacterium sp. NGS15. The sequence continues at coordinate 78,180 of NZ_JCALEF010000009.1, forward strand.
CACCAGCGTAGAGGCGGGTTGGGTTCGCCGTCGTGCTCCCGGCCTGCCACAATGGCTTCGTGGCTGACAAGAAGCAATACGTCGACAACGGCTGGCCCGCACATGTGGACGGTGAGCACGCGGTCTCCGAGCTCGCGGCCGACCGCACCGGAGCCCTGTCACCCTTCGGCGACATCGAGTTCCCGGTGGAGTCCGTGCCCTACGTGCACCCCGTCACCGTCATCAACAAGTAACGGTGTCCGACGGTCCTCGCGATAGCGGCTCATTATCCCAGCCTGACCGTCTCTCCCATACTGACGAGCACGGGTCCGCACGCATGGTCGACGTGTCGGCCAAACAGGCCACCGCACGTGAGGCGGTCGCGGCCGGACGCTTCGTCACCACCCCGGAAGTCCTGAAGCTATTGGCAGACGGCACGCTGCCCAAGGGCGACGCCATCGCCACGGCCCGGCTCGCCGCCGTCATGGCCGCCAAACGCACCAGCGAGCTCATTCCGCTGTGTCACCAGATACCGCTCACCGGCCTCGACGTGGACTTCGAGATTGACGACACAACGGGATCCATTCAGATCACCGCCACCGCGCGCACCAACGACCGCACCGGGGTCGAGATGGAAGCGCTGACCGCGGTGGCGGTCGCCGGATTGACACTGCATGACATGGTCAAAGCGGTTGATCCCGCATCGCGCGTCGACGACGTCCGAGTGCTGCGTAAAGAGGGCGGCAAGACCGGAACATGGACCCGATCCTGAGATCTGCGCGGGTGATCGTGGCCTCCACTCGGGCGGCGACCGGTCAGTACCCCGATAAGACCGGACCCGTCATCGTCGAATGGCTTGGCGCCCAAGGTTTTCATGTTGAGAAACCGATCGTCGTGCCCGATGGCGACGCGGTGGGAGCGGCGATCCGCGCCGCGGTTTCCGACGGAGTTTCGTTCGTCATCACCACCGGCGGCACCGGGCTCTCACCCACCGATGTCACACCCGAACAGACCGCCCCCGTGCTGGACTACCAGATCCCCGGCCTGGCCGATGCCATCAGACGCTCGGGGCTGCCGACCGTACCCACCAGCATCCTGTCCCGCGGCGTGTGCGGAGTTGCCGGCCGGACTCTGGTGGTCAACCTGCCCGGCTCCACCGGTGGTGTGCGCGACGGACTCGAGGTACTCAACAGCGTGCTGGGCCACGCACTGGATCAGATAGCCGGGGGTGATCATGTATGAGCGCTAACGTCTCGCGTGCGCTGTTGACTGCGGAACATATCTCGCTGATTGAGCACGAGCAACTCGTCGACCACGAATCAGCAGGCGCCACAGTCGGATTCGTGGGCAATGTACGTGACCACGACGGCGGCAAGACGGTGCTGCGGCTCGAGTACTCGGCGCATCCGTCGGCCCAGCAGGTGCTGACCGATGTGGTGGAGCGCATCGCCGCAGAGGCAGCGGGCGTGCGCGCAGTGGCGGTGAGTCACCGCATCGGTGCGCTGCTGGTCGGCGAGGCGGCCTTCGTGGTGGCAGTGAGCGCCGATCATCGTCGCCAGGCATTCACCACCTGCCAGCGCCTTGTCGACGAGGTGAAGGCGGCGCTGCCGGTGTGGAAGCACCAGTTCTTCGCCGACGGCAGCAACGAATGGGTGGGGTCGGCCTGAAAAATCCGGGTCCCGATTGGGGTCTGGTACCTAAAAACCCAGATCAGGGCGCTGTGGGTCCCGTGGGTGCATTAGCTTCCTTAGTTCATGAGCACTTCCGTGCACCCGAAATACCGCGCCGCGGCGCCAGCACCTCAGATCTTCCCGCACCCCGGTAAGCGTCCGGCGCATCCCGTCGATGATCCGTTCCATGTCCCGCCCGACGGCTTCGGGGACGCGACACCGGGAACCGTTCTGCATGCCCGCCCCGTGGACATCGGATTCCTGGGGCTGCTGCGTCAACGGGTGACCGCCTGGCAGCTGCTGTACCGAACCTCAGATCCGCATGGCGCGCCTGAGGTGTCGGTCACCACCGTGCTGGTGCCCGCCGGCCATGATCCGCGCTCACCACGTCTGCTGGCGTACCAATGCGCGATCAACTCGAGCGAGCGATCCTGCTTTCCTTCCCACTGTCTGTTGCAGGGTGCGCGGGGGCCGTTCGCCAACCCGCATATCGAATTGCTGCTGATGGCTGCCGCGTTGCGTCAGGGCTGGATCCTGAGCGTCGCCGACCATGGCGGCCAGCCCGGGCGTTATGTCGTCGCGCGCCAACCTGGTTACCACGTACTCGACGGTCTGCGGGCCACCCTGCGTTTCGCCGAACTGCGTCTCCCGGCGGATACGGCGATCGGGTTGTGGGGATACTCCGGTGGCGGGCTTGCCAGTTCGTGGACGGCGGAGATGGCACCGGACTATGCCCCCGAGCTCAATATCGTCGCCGCCGCGTTGGGATCGCCGGCTTCGGACCCCAGCAAGATTCTGGAGAGGGCCGACGGAGGGTTGTTCGCGGGGCTGGGTATCGCTGCGATCTCTGCCCTGCGCGGGAGCTATCCCGCATTGGATTCAGTGCTGACGGAACACCTTACGTGTCGGGGTGAGGAGATCATGACGACCGTGCGTGGGCTGTCGACGGGCCAGGCCATTGGGCGCTACGCGATGCACAACTTCGATCGCTATGTGGACCTGCCGATCGCCGAACTGATGGCGCTGCCCGACGTCGCGGCGATGAGTGAGGACCTCCGCGTGGGCAAGGCCGCGCCAACATGCCCGGTATACATCTACACCGCGGTGCACGACCAACTCGTCGGCATCGGCGAAGTGGATCGCCAGGCCGACTTCTACGCCACGCACGGCACCGACGTTACCTACCGGCGAGACCTGCTCAGCGAGCATTTGTCACTGGTGGTGCTGGGTGCACCGGCGGCGCTGCGGTGGCTGGCGCAACGCCTGGAGGGTATGACACCCGAATCCGATACCCGCACTGTGAGATCCATGCTTGCCTCAAGGCCCGCGCTATGGACCATCGCGGTGATGTCGGCGGCGGCGGCCCGCGTGCTCGTGGGCCGCCAGCTGTAGCCTTACGACCGTTCGGCGATGACCGTGTACACGGGGATGTAGAGCAGTGGATCCTCGAGATCCTGTTCCAGCCGCTCTAGCCGCTCGGGGTCTCCGCGGTAGGTGCCGCGAATCGCGTTGAGGAACTCGGCCTTTGGTGCCGCCATTGTCGTCGGATTCAGCTGCAGCACGTTCCATCCGTTGGCGGGCAGCACCTCCTCGATCTCCTCCGACGGTTGTGCATTCTGGAATGGGGTCGGAATGCCGTGCACGCTGCCCTGAGCGAAACACCATATGTACCAACGTGCTCCGGGGCGTGTGGCGCGATGCAGCGCGCTCGCGTATTTCGTATGCCCCGCGTCGTCGAAGCAGTGGTACACGCCGCTGTCGATCACGGTGTCGAACCTTGCGTCCCAGCCGTCGAGCACGGTCGCATCGGCGACCTGGAAGTCGACGGTGACGCCGCCGGCGGCGGCCCGATCTTTCGCCTGCTCGATCGCCGAGGGGGCGAAATCCAGCCCGGTGACGTTAAAGCCTTGCTGGGCAAGGTAAATGGCGTTATCGCCGAGACCGCAGCCGATGTCCAGGACATCTCCGCGGACCGCGCCGAGCAGGGTCAGCTCCTTGATGCGGGGTTTGGCGTCCCTGGAATCCCAGGGGATGATGGGCCCGCCGTCCTTGACGCTCTCTCGGTACAGATCCTCGAACGTGTTCTGAGTGGGTGCGGTCATGGGTGTTCAGCCCCTTTCTGCGACGATGTTGAAGAAAGGCATGTGGATCATGTCGTCGTCCAGCTGCTGGAGACGCTCAAAAGTCTTCTGTGCTCGCTCGGCCACGCCCGGCTGCTGATAACGCTGACGCATGTCGGCGGGCATCTGTTCAGGATCGGCACCGGCCAGTGCGGCGCCGACGAATGCCGTCCGGGAACCGAGATATGTTGTCTTGCCCAAGTATTGGATGTTCCAGTTGGCCTCGGACAGCACACTCTTGATTTCCTCGGGATCTTGTACGCCGAACGGCATCGCGATGCCGTTCACGGTGCCATCACCAAAGCAGGCGATGAACCAGCGTGCCCCCGGCCGCGTGGCCCGGTGCAGTGCTTTCGCGTACTGCTGATGGCCGTCGTGGTCGAAACAGTGATACACGGCGCTGTCGATCACGGTGTCGAATTTTCCGTCCCAGCCGTCGAGCACGGTCGCATCGGCCACCTGGAGATCGACGGTCACGCCCGCGGCCGCGGCGCGGCGCTTCGCTTGTTCAATGGCCGAAGGGGAAAAGTCCAGGCCAGTGACCGACAGGCCGTGTTGGGCCAGATAGATGGAGTTTTCACCGAGACCGCAGCCGATATCCAAGATGTCTCCGCGCAACGCGCCATACGCCGCGAGCTCCTTGATCCGCGGCTGCGCGTCCTTGATGTCCCAGGGCACGCCCGCCGCGGGGGCGCCTTCGAACATGGGTTTGCCGTTGTAGACCGCTTCGAATGTTTCTTGGCTTGGAACGTCCGGGGGAGTGGTCGCTTCCGTCATGACCACCAACGTACGCTTCGACGCTGGCACGTCAACCCTCTTGACAAGGGGCCTACACTTCCGTCGAATGGGTTACCCCGCAACGACAATCGCCCCGGCCGTGAGGTCCGGGGCGATTGTCTGATGTACGAGTTAGCGCTGCGCCAAGGCGAGGATTGCGTCGCTGGCCTTGACATCCTGCGTCTGCATGGCGAAGACGATGTCCTTCAGGTACGACACTCCGCGACTGTCTTGAGGAGTTACATCGGTCGTGCCGGGAGGCAGGTTGTTCGGGTCGGGCAGATGCCGGACCACACCCGAGACGGCCTCGGGGTTGAGTGTCCCGTTGGAGGCGACCGGACCGGCGTCGAACGCGGCCTTGCCGGCGGCGAATCCGATATCCGCAGCATCCGGGACGCCCGCGGGAAGCGGGATCTCGGGAGCCGTCGCGGCAGGTGCCGGGGCAGGCTCGGGTGCGGGATCGGCGGGCACCGGGCCGGACTGGAACTCGTAGGGCAAAACCTGGTTCTCGGCGGCGGGGGCTTCGGGAGCCGGGGCTTCCTCGGGTGCGGGTGCCTCGTCGACGACGGGCGCCTCGGGAGCGGGGGCCGCGATGACCTCGGGTGCCGGGGCTTCCGCGGCGGGGGGCGCGGGCTCGGGAGCTGGTTCGGGCTCGGCCGGTGCGGGACCGGACTGGAAGTCGACGTCTTGGGCCTCAGGCGCCTCGGGAGCGGGGGCTTCCTCGGGTGCGGGTGCCTCGTCGACGACGGGCGCCTCGGGAGCCTCGGCGACGACGGGCGCCTCGGGAGCCTCGGCGACGAACTGCTCGTCAGCCTCGGGAGCCGGGGCGGGCTCAGGGGCCGGGGCGGGCTCGGCGGCGGCCTGCTGCTCGTGGTGCGCGGCAGGTGTGATGTTCGCGGCAGGGGCGGTCCGCGGGGTGGAACCGGACAGGCCACGGCCACAGACCGGCCAGGCGCCACGGCCTTGGCCCGCGAGCACCTTCTCGGCGATCGCGATCTGCTGTTCCTTGGTGGCCAGGTGAGCGGACGGCGCGTACTGGCCACCACCGCTGTTGATCCAGGTGCTGGGCGAGAACTGCAGCCCGCCCTGGTACCCGTTACCGGTGTTGATAGCCCAGTTGTTGCCCGATTCGCAGCGCGCGACCTGGTCCCACTCGCCATCGGTGGCTGCATTGGCCGTCGCGGCCATCAACAGGCCTCCACCGACGAGGCCCGCGCCTGCTACCGCGACCTTGGCCGCCTTGGCGCCAGCCTTGCTGGGCTTACTGTGCCGTCCACTCATATGTCCGTCGTATTCCTCTCTATGACGCACCTGCGAAGTCAGCTGTCGGGTTCGAACGAGAGGTCGCTCGGCCCGGTTGCCCGGGCTTCACCCCAAGAACCATGGAGGTTCGTGCTGGAGATCGAGATCTCCGGCGGTTGGGTTCCCCGCCTCCGTCCCTTGGTTTACCGACGAGGTGCCAGACCCGAGGGACGGAGCTCGGTGCGCGGGTATGGACTTCGGATGACGGTACGTGCCCGCGCGCGTCTCGTCATGTTGGACATTCCACGGTGTTTCGTCCACGGCGGGGTGGGTTTATTCCCGGCGGTGGCGAGGTCTGTGCAGGTTATTGCGTAGCTCCATCACCCCGTGTCCACGCCGTGACCCCACTGTGACCTTCCGATGTGTGTCGGAGATCACGAAATTGGCTGGACATCTCTATGGACAACTCTCAGAGCTGCCTTAGAGCTTCCTTAGGAAAAGGATGGGCCAGCGCACTTCTACCCCCCAGCGAATGGAGGCAGAACATCCACGACAGACCCTGATTCCGGCCGGTGGGAGCGGTCGCGGACCGCCACACCGTCGTAGAGGAAGGAACAACGCGCCAATACGCGTTCCAGTTCCGCTCCTTTTGTGGCCAGCTGACGGGTCAGATCGTCGAAAGAGGCTCCTGCGGGGAGCTGGACGGTCTCTTCCTGGACGCCTGCCGCGGTCGCGGCAGCGGCGAAGTACCGGACTCGGATGCTCACTTAACCGCCGATCGCGCTCATGGGACGGTCTGGCTGTAGGAACGATGGATCGTTGATCCCGTGTCCGGGCTTCTTCCCCCACATCGCGGCCTTCCACGCCGATGCCACCGCCGCATCGGCGGCACCCGAGCGGAGCAGCCCGCGCAGATCTGTCTCGGTGGTGGCGAACAGGCAATTGCGCACCTGTCCGTCAGCCGTCAGCCGAGTGCGGTCGCACTCCCCGCAGAACGGCCGCGATACCGACGCGATAATCCCGACCGTGGCAGGCCCGCCGTTGACCAGCCAGCGTTGTGCTGGTGCGCTGCCGCGGGGTGCCGGGTCGGTGCTCAGTGTGAATTCCCGGCTCAGGGCGGCGTGGACTTCGTCGGCCGTGACCATCCGGTCGCGGCTCCAGTTGTGCTCGGCGTCCAACGGCATCTGCTCGATGATCCGCAGCTCATACTCGTGTTCCAGGCTGAACCGCAGCAGTGCGACGGCGTCCTCTTTGTACTGCTCGGGTGTCAGAACTGCGTTGATCTTTATCGGTCCCAGTCCGGCAGCACCGGCGGCTTCGAGTCCCTTGAGGACATCGGACAGCCGGTCGCGGCGGGTGATGGCGGCGAAACGATCGGCTTCCAAGGTATCCAGCGACACATTGATGCGGTCCAGCCCGGCGTCTCGTAGCCCGGCGGCCTTGCGCTCCAGGCCGATGCCGTTGGTGGTCAGTGCGATGTTGGGCCGCGGTGAGAGGGCGGCCACCGCGGCGACGATTCTCTCCAAGTCCTTGTATATCAACGGTTCCCCACCGGTGAACCGGACGCTGCGGATCCCCAGCTCGGCTACCGCGATGCCGATCAGCCGAATGTATTCGTCGGCGGTCAGTAGTGCGTCGCTGCGTAACCAGTCCAGTCCCTCCGCGGGCATGCAGTACGTGCAGCGCAGATTGCACCGGTCGGTCAAGGACACCCGTAAGTCGGTCGCGATGCGGCCGAACGAATCAATTAACGGGGTCATAAGTCCAGCGTAGCGACCACTTGCGCGAGCCGAGTAGGATGACCAGTCACCGCGCCCTATTTGGGGCGCGTTAATCATGTGAGGTGAGTGCAGTGCCAACCGGCAAGGTCAAGTGGTACGACGCCGAGAAGGGCTTCGGCTTCCTGTCGCAGGAGGACGGCGAGGACGTGTACGTCCGGTCCTCGGCGCTGCCTGCTGGCGTTGAGGGACTCAAGGCCGGACAGAAGGTCGAGTTCGGCATGGCCGCGGGCCGTCGCGGTCCGCAGGCACTGAGCCTCAAGTTGATCGACGCCCCACCTTCGGTGCAGAAGACGCGCCGCGAGAGCAGTGGGCCGGTGAGTCATAAGCACACCACCGACGAGCTGCACGGAATGATCGAGGACATGATCACCCTGCTGGAGGGCACGGTGCAGAGCGAGCTGCGCAAGGGGCGTTACCCGGACCGCAAGATCGCCCGCAAGGTATCCGAGGTTGTGCGCGCTGTCGCTAGCGAGCTGGACGCCTGATCTGACCTCCATCCGCGCCGAAGATGTGATCGCGGCGCTCGATGCCGCCGGCGATTCCGGCCGGTCCAAGAATTCGGCACGGTTCTTCAAGACTGGGCCTGGCGAATACGGCGAGGGCGATGTCTTCGTGGGCGTATCCGTACCAGATCAGCGCAAGCTCGCGCGGCAATTCCGTGGCATCGGACGCGACGCTGTGGTGCGGCTGCTGGCCAGTAAGGTGCACGAGCATCGATTGACCGGGCTGATCCTGGCGGGCTGGGAGTTCGCACACGCCGAGGGCGCCGAACGCGAGGCCTGGGTGCAGATGTACGTGCAGCAGGTCCGCGAGGGGCGGGTGAACAACTGGGATCTGGTCGATTCTTCGGCCTGGCAGATCCTGGGGGAATGGCTTGTCGGCCAGGATTATTCGTTGCTGTTAGAGCTGGCGGCAGAAGATGGCCTCTGGCGTCGGCGGGTGGGCATCATCGGGACCTTCGCCTTCACCAAACGCGGTGATGCGCTAGCCCTTCTCGCGGTGGCGCCGCTGGTCATCGAGGACCGCCGCGACCTCATTCAGAAGGCCTACGGCTGGATGCTGCGTGAGGCCGGGAAGCGTTGTGGCGCAGAGTTGCTCATTGATTACCTGGATGCGCATGCCACTGCGATGGGGCGCACGGCGCTCAGTTACGCCACGGAGCATCTGGACGTCGATGCGCGCGCAGAGTATCGCGCGCGGCGCTAGTTCTGCCAGACGGTGGCGACGGACCAGGTTGCCCGTGCTTTGAAGATCTGCTCACCCAATTCGTTGACACCGACCGTGGGCACTGCCACCTCGATACCCACCAGCTTCCTCCCCGCCTTGTCGACGGTCGGAACGGTGACTGCCGAGCGGTGATCCCAATAGATCACTTGGTCGCCGTACTTTGTCGACGGCGCCGCCAGATCCGCGTACGCCGGTGTGATCGCCCAGGGACCTTTGGAGATTTGTGAGTCGACCGAAAGCTGAACGAGTTCAGTATCATTCACGAAAAGTTCAGCGATACGACCCGGCGGGTCGCATTTGGCGAGCGTTCTATCGCAGTAGAGCAGCGGGCCTGTCCGCACCAGGGTGCCATGGGTGAAAGCGCTGATCTCGGGCCGCTCTGCCGGGCCTTCCCTGTACTCGCGTAGCTGCCAGGCGACGAACCCCACCATTGCGGCAGCGGTCAACACCAAGACGACGGCAAGTGCCGCCAGTTTTGCCTTCACGCGACTACCTTGCCACCCTCTTGTTCGGCCATCACCGGGCGGTTGCCGCCCAGGCCTGGGATCAGGGAGACACCACGGAAGCTGGCCAGCGTCTGCGCCAGGCCGAGGATGAGGACCGCCGATATCACCGTGAAACCCACCCATAAATCGGTATAGATCATCACGCCGATCGCGCCGCCGAGCACCCAGGACAGCTGCAACAGTGCCTCGGAACGGCCGAATGCCGATGCGCGGGATTCCTCGGGCAGGTCATCCTGCAGCGAGGCGTCCAAGGATGCCTTCGCGATGGCGCTGACCCCGGATGTCACCAGCGTCGCGAACACCACGACCGCCAGGACCCCCGCGAAGGCCGCCGCGAGCGCCACCACCGTGACCGCGCCGGCGCACCGCACCACGAGCAGGGCGGGGCGGCCGAGCTTGAGCCGGGCGCTGGTGGCATTGCCGGCGAAGTTCCCGATACCGGCCGCGGCGCCGATCATGCCCAGCATTGCGAGCTGCTGGAAGCCATGCGCATCATGGGATTTGGCGACAAAGGCCGGGTAGAGCGTGAGGAAGCCCACCATCACCTTGATGGTGCTGTTGCCCCACAGCGCGGTGATGATGTTGCGGCCCAGCGGCTGGCGGACCTTGTCCTGCTGCTTGTGGGAGCGCCGAAGCAATATCGTCGGGTGTTCGCCGTCGTCGCCGTGATAGCCGAAAGTCGTGGGCACCTCACCGGCGGTCACCTCGACCCACTTGGGGATGCGCATGGACGCCCAGGCGCCCACCGCCGCGGCCGCCATGACGGCGAAAAGTGCTCCGGGCAGTTGAAACAGCCGGGTGAACGAGAGCTCGAAGGCTCCAGCGATCGCGCCGCCCACAATGGTCCCGCCGACCAGGCCGAAGGTGGTGAGCCGGGAATTGACCCGAACGAGGTCGATTGTCGGAGGCAGCACACGCGGCGTGACGGCGCTCCGCAACACGCCAAAGGACTTGGACAGCACCAGCATTGACAGCGCGCACGGATACAGCACCCAGGGCGGGAAGCTACCGCTGGCACCGTCGTAGTTGGCGGTCATGATGACGGCGAGCGCAATGCGCAGCCCGAACGAGGCCGCCAAGGCGACCCGGCGCCCGTGTTGCAGACGATCCAGTGCGGGACCGATCAGCGGGGCGATGACGGCGAACGGTGCGATGGTGATGAGCAGATACAGCGCCACCTTGCTCTTGGACTCGGCGGTGGCGGCGGCGAAGAAGAGTGTGTTGGCCAGGGCCACGGCCATCGCGGCATCCACCGCGAAATTGGCCATGACCGGATAGGTGAGCGCGGTCAGGCCCGATTTGTCGGCACCGTCGGCCGTCGCGGCCTTGTGGAACAGCCCGTACATCCGGGAGCCCATTTCACGGCTGCGCATCGCGGCGACCCGGGTGACCGTCAGCTTCGGCGGGATCTCCTGGTTGGGCGGGGGCTGCCGCCGCACCCGCTCGCGGCGTTCCTCGCCGAGCGGCGGCAGGTACCGGTTCGATGAGCTGCTCGCCCGGCGAGGATCACGCTTCGATGAGCCGCTCGCGCGAAGAGGATCACGCTTCGATGAGCCGCTCGCGCGAAGAGGATCACGCTGCGAGCTGCCCGTCGGATAGTTGGCCATGCCGGGGTGGGAGTTGGCGTCGCGTGGATCCTGATTACGGCGGCGAGATGGGGGCTCACTACTGGATTGGCGGTTTTCGAACCGCGCGTAGTCGTCCCGCACGCATCGATTGTCCCCCACGGTGAGAAGATGGTCAGCGATGGACATCACTATCTCCGGCCGCGACGCCCTCTACACCTGTATCGACCAGGCTCGTACAGCCATCGTCGAGTTCAGCGGGGAGACCGTGGGCAAGTACCTCGGGGCCTCCTCGGAGAGCACCGATCTGCACGCGTTGACCCACCGTTTCGAAGCTGAGCTGCCGGGTTACCGCGGATGGCACTGGGAGGTGGTGATGGCCGCCCCCCCGGGTGCGACCGCTGCCACCGTGAGTGAAGTGGTGCTTGTTCCCGGCGCCGAGGCGCTGCGCGCACCGAGCTGGGTGCCCTGGGATCAGCGTATTCGCCCGGGCGACTTGGGCCCCGGCGATCTGCTCGCGCCGCCGCCCAATGACCCCCGGTTGGTGCCCGGCTACACCGACAACGGCGATGCGCAGGTCACCGAGACCGCCGGTGAGATCGGGTTGGGGCGCAGACAGGTACTGAGTCTGGCCGGGCGCGTCGATGCCGCACAGCGGTGGTTCGACGGCGATTGGGGTCCGAATACCGAGATGGCACGTGCCACGCGCCGGGTGTGCCGGTCCTGCGGTTTCTATCTGCCACTTGCTGGATCACTGGGTGTCGCTTTTGGCGTGTGCGCCAACTCCATGGCGGCCGACGGCCACGTCGTGCACATCGAGTACGGCTGCGGCGCTCATTCCGATACGCCGCAGCCGGTCAACGCCGCGATGCCGTTGTACGAACCCTTTGACGACGGCGTCCTCGATCTCGCGGACTAGGCGCCTTCCGCCGCGTCTTTGATCTTCGACAGCGAGGTTCGCATGCCGTCGAGGAGCACCTCGTCGAACACCTCGGTGCCGCCGAACATCAGGTTCTGCAGATTCGTGGAGATGGCCGACCGCTTGTCGCCCAGCACGCGGCGTTCGGTCACCCTGGTGCCACCGGCTGCGGTGGGCTCGAGGTCATAGCTCCACTCGCTCAGGTTGTCCTTGATGTGCCAAGCCAGGCGCCTATTGGGTTCTACGGCGGTCAGCACGGCCCGCGTCGGCCACACCTTCCAACCCTTGCGGTTGTAGTTGATGACGTTGGTTCCGGCCTGTACGGGTCCGCGCACGAACATCTTGCGGGTCTGCGGGCTCCATCGGGGCATGTTTTCGAGGTCGGCGATCAAACCCCATACCTTTTCCACAGGCGCATTGATCTCGACGGCGGTTTCCAGCAGTGATGCGTTGGGCATGAGATTGCTCCTCTTTCCGGGGGTTACGGGTTGGTTTCGAGCTACAGGCCGGTTTGTGCACCGCGCGAGCCGCGCCGCGCCGCACGCACTTGGAGCAGAACGATGGTCGTGCCCAGCGCGCCGGTACCGAGTCCGGCAAGTGTTATGGGACGCCAGCTTTCGAACGCGGGAACGGTGAAGGCAAGGATGTTGGCAATTAGCCACAGCAGGGTGCCTGCAACGACAACCGGCCAAGGATTGAGCAGAGCGGCCGGAAGCGGGGGCGGTTGGGGCGCGGGGGTGTCCACTAGATGCGCAGCATACGTGGGAAGAACTACACCGGGCTAGGTCCCTGTGAAAGCCCTGGACGTGCCGTAAGGTTTGGGCCGTGAGCGACCCCGATGCCCGGCTGGCCAGCGATCTGTCGCTCGTTGTCATCCGCTTGGCACGGCATCTGCGCTTTCGTCGTGCGGATTCCCCGGTCTCGTTGACGCAGTTGTCGGCATTGGCGACATTGCTCAACGAGGGTGCGATGACGCCGGGCGCGCTGGCCGCCCGCGAGCGCGTGCAGCCGCCGTCGATGACACGGGTGATCGCCTCGTTGGCCGAGCTCGGATTGGTGGAGCGCTCGGCGCATCCGACCGACGGGCGCCAGGTGGTTGTCTCGCTGTCGGAGGCAGGTGCCGACATCGTGCTGGCAGATCGAAGCGCCCGCGAGGAATGGCTGCGCGAGCACCTGGACGATTTCACCCCGGAGCAACGAACGGTGCTGCGGCAGGCGACTGACCTGCTGTCCGCGCTTGTCAATGAAAACGGTTAGCTGACAATCTCGGTGCCTTTCGAAAAGCCACTACCATAATCTCCCGTGGCTGACCGCGGCGGGATATTCGTATCGCTGCGTACACGTAACTACCGGCTGTGGATCAGCGGCCAGATGGTGTCGCTCATCGGAACGTGGATGCAGCGCGTGGCGCAGGACTGGTTGGTCCTGGACCTCTCGCACGGTAACGCCCTCCTGCTCGGCGTGGTGATGGCGCTGCAGTTCGGGCCGACGCTGCTGCTGTCGGTGTGGGGCGGGATGCTGGCCGATCGCTACGACAAGCGACGGATGCTCATGCTTACCCAGGCACTGATGGCGCTGTTCGCGTTGACCGTCGGTCTTCTGCAAGTCACCGGACTGGTCCGGATCTGGCATGTGATGGCGGTGGCCTTCGTGATGGGATGCGCGGCGGCCATCGAGGCCCCCACCCGGCAGTCCTTTACGATCGAGATGGTGGGACCGGAGCACCTGCCCAACGCGGTCGGGCTCAATTCGATGGTGTTCAACCTCGCGGGCATCATCGGGCCGGCGATCTCCGGTGTGCTGATCGGGCTGGTCGGTACCGGCTGGGTCTTCCTGCTGAACTTTGTCAGTTTCATCGGTGTGGGAATCGCGCTGTGGCGCATGCAACCAGATGAGCTCCATCAGAGTGAGCCGGTTCCTCCTGCCAAGGGCCAACTGCGCCAGGGATTTTCGTATGTATGGCACCGGCGCGACTTGTTCATGATCATGCTCACGGTATTCCTGGTCTCGACGTTCGGGCTGAACTTCTCGCTGACGCTCGCAGTGCTGGCGCGAGAGACGTTCGGTCGTGGAGCGGCGTCGTACGGGCTGCTGTCGACGGCCCTGGCAATCGGCACGTTATTGGGTGCCACTCTGGCTGCCCGGCGCACCAAGAGGGTGCGTATGAATTTATTCTACAGTGCAGCAATGGCTTTCGGGATTTCCGAGGCTGTCGTCAGTATGATGCCCTCCTATTTGTCGGTGGCTGTCGCGCTCATCCCGACGGGTTTGCTTGCGCTGACGTTCACCACGTCGGCGATGAACATCGTCCAGCTGTCCGTGGATTCGCAGCTGCGAGGAAGGGTGATGGGCATCTACATGGTGGCTTTCCTCGGAGGTACCCCACTGGGCAGCCCGTTGGTGGGCTGGCTGGCCGACCTACATGGCGGGCGAATGCCGCTGCTGATCGGTGGGGTGGTATCGGTGGCCGCCGGACTGGTGTGCGCGACGTATCTGCGCCGTCATCCGTGTCCGGTTGTCGCCGAGGTGGTTTCGGATGCCGATCAGATAAGTCATGGAGTTGTTCCGCCTGCTCCTATCGCAACGCCGGTGTGTGAACCGACGCCGTTGGCGAGGCGGCCCTAGATGTTGGTCATTGACGTCGACAACGCTGCCGATCCCCGTTTGGACAGCTTCCGCGATCTCAACAGCGTCGACCGCAGGCCAGACCTGCCCAGCGGCAAGGGGCTGGTGATCGCCGAGGGTGTTTTGGTGGTGCAGCGCATGGTGGCCTCACGCTTCGCTCCCTTCGCCCTTTTGGGCACCGACCGTCGATTGACAGAGCTCGCAGGTGATCTCGAACCTGTCGATGTTCCGTACTACCGGGCGAGCGCCGAGGTGATGGCGGAGGTCGTCGGCTTTCATCTCAACCGTGGAGTTCTCGCAGCGGCGAGGCGCCCCATGGAACTCTCGGCGACCGAACTGATGCAGAGCGCACGCACGGTTGCGGTGCTGGAGGGCGTCAACGACCACGAGAATCTGGGCTCGATATTCCGCAATGCCGCGGGAATGGGAGTGGACGCGGTCTTCTTCGGTAGCGGCTGCGCCGATCCGCTGTACCGAAGGGCGGTGCGGGTGTCGATGGGGCACGCGCTGCTGGTGCCGTTCGCGCGCCTTCCGGAATGGCCGAAGTCGCTGTATAGGCTGCGGGACAATGGATTCCGACTGCTAGCGATGACGCCCGCCGGGAACTCGCAGGCATTGGCCGATGCGATACCGCCGTTGCGGAGCGAAAAGGTGGCGCTGATGGTCGGTGCAGAGGGCCCGGGGCTGACCGATGTCGCACTGCGTGCCAGCGATTTTCGCGTGCGCATCCCGATGGCCAACGGCACTGACTCGCTGAACGTAGCCACCGCCGCGGCGTTGGCGTTCTACGAACGCGCTAGGCTCGCGCCATGACCGGCGATGAACAGCCCGCGCGAAGGGTGACAAGTTCGGCGGACTCCGATACCCCGTGGGCCGAGGGCATCATCTCGGCGATGTGTGTGGCCGTGGTGGTCGCGGTGGGAGTGGTGGTACTGAGTCTGGGTCTGGCCCGTGTGCATCCGTTATGGGCAGTTGTGCTCAATGTTGTTGCCGTGGGTGGTCTTTCGCCAACGTTATGGGGTTGGCGGGAGCGCCCGGTATTGCGATGGTTCGTGCTGGGCATCGCGATCGGGATCGCTGGCGGCTGGGTGGCGGCGGTAGTGACCGCCCTGATCACCTAGGGCGCACCTTCACTAATTCTGGCCGCCAGACCGAACACCGAGCAGCACGTCTTCCCATGTGGGCACCGCCGGCTTGTTCCGGCGTGAGCGCCGCGGTGCGGGAGTTGGCTGGACGTCGGTGTCTTCCTGGACCGTCACGGGTTCGGGTTCACGGACTGGTTCGGGCTGCGGCGCGGAGCGCTCGTTGAACAACTCCGGTTCGGTATCGGGGAGTAGGGGAGCCACCGGTGCGACGGGGCGCAGGCTGCGGCTGAACGTCGGGTCGATGAGCTCGCGTGCGGAATCGTCGAGGGCGGTCACCGTGCCGCCGTGTGCCCCGGGAGTGAACCGGAAGTGTGCCTTGTTATCAGACCGGCCGGCACGCCACAGCAGCTGCACGGTCCACCGGCCGTCCTCGACCTTCCAGGCATCCCATTCAATGCCATCGGGGTCGAGTCCGCGCGCGAACATCGCGCCGGCGACGGTGTCGGCGAGTGTGTTGACCGTGGGGCCGTCATTGCGAACCGGGTGGGCCGCGGTGGCCATCTCGGCGGCGCGCTGTCGTTCCAGCAGCACGGGATGGGCGAACCGTTCGATCCGCGAGACATCGACTCCGGCGGAGGTGGCCACTTGCTGGACGGTGGCGCCGGCCCGGATGCGGGCCTGAATTTCCCGAGGTCGCAACGAGCTCTCCATCTCGATCTGAATCTGCCCCAGACGGGACAGATCTCCCCGGGCGGCCGCACGGAGTCTGTCGTCGGCGTCGACTACGAACTTGTCGGTGCCATTGGCGTCTTGGCAGACCACTCGCTTGCCGTCGGCTGACAGGCCGATGACTTTCAGTTCGCGCATGATGTCCTCCTCGCCCTGGACTGGATGCCCCAGTTCTCCGGACCTTAGTGCAGGTAGAGGGCCGTTCCGCGGTGACACGCGGGGGTGGTGGCTACTTGCTTTTATGGACAGTTCGCGCTATGTGACGCATGTGGCGGATGTTGTTTGCGGCTGGGCGCGCGGCATGGTGCTGATAACGCGAATCGAGTGCGAGCCTGGCGCGGGTTCTTGGCGTGATTTCCGCGGGAGGCTCGCACTCGATAGCGCGCTAGATCGGAATTGCGTGCCTTAGGGGCAGGTGACCTCGATTTCGAATGGCTTGTTGGTGGGCTGCATGGGGTTTGCCATGTCCACCGCGATGGCGGTGCCCTCGATGTGGTACTTCTTTCCGTCCTTGGTGGCCTTTGCGCTCGCTCCCGGGGTGCCCTCGGAGAATGCCAGCGACTGCCCGCTCAGGCTTCCCAGGCCGGCGGACTTCACTGTCGGCGAATCGCCTTCCGTCACCACAGCGCCGAAGCCCTGAGCGCCGCTGCCGATGACGATGTTGATGTTGCCGTTGGAGGCTTGGCACACGACAGCGCCTTCGATCTTCTGCTCATTACCGTCGATGACGACCTTGGCGTTGCTGTTGGTTGCTACCGCGCCGCCGTTGTTACTGACGGTGGTGCCCTTGGTTTCAGATTTGTCCTTATCGCTCGAACAACCGACCAGACCTGCGGCGATAATCGCCGCGCCGCCAATGGCGACCGCAAGCCCACGCTTCATAGCGTTCTCCTTAAATGTGATGGGGGGTGGAGCCGAACAGGACAAAGTATGGGTCGGTAACGGGGTGCGGGACACGGAACGCGGGTATACCTACGTACCCAGATTTGAGATATCGATACCGGCCGACAGCAGGACCACCACAACCACGGTCACAGTGGTGAGCGCGATGGGCTTGCCGCCGTGGTGCCAGTGCCCACGGGCCAGCGCATGGTGGCGCACCGTGCTGATCGCGACGACCCCCAGGACGACCGCGGTTGCGATCAATGACGCCCCAGCGGTCTGTTTGTGGATGAGTGCGTGGGTCACGAACACCGCAGCGGTTCCCGCGGCCGCCAACCCGGTGCGAAGCCAGGCCAGTGCCGTGCGTTCGGCGGCACGGGCTTCGGGTGCCGGCTTCATCGGTAGAAGACCGCGATCGAGGCCAGGACCGCGACCAGTCCGATGCTGACCGCCAGGAGGGGCACCAGCAGGGTGCCTTTGAGTGGTTGGTCCCGGTCCATCCGGTCTTTCACATCGCGCCAGTGCACGTATGCGCCAATGGACACCACCACGGCGAGGGCCAGGCAGGACGCTGCCAGTACATGCCGGACTCCGGCATGGTGAAACGGTTGCACGAGGGTCTGGACCGCGACGCCGCCAGCGAGCAACCCGAGAGCGGTGCGGATCCACGAGAGGAACGTGCGTTCATTGGCCAGGGTGAAGCGGTAGTCGATCTCGTGATCTTCGGGCGGTTCCGTCACCCCGCCCAACTTACCGAGCGCCGTATCGGCGCCGGAGTGGGTTTCCGTGAGCTATGCCCGGAAGGCGCGCGGTGGTAACCCCTCACAGGTAACTCGCAGCTGTAACCCAGTGACACCGGAGCAGTGGCAACCATTGTCACTGTTGTGACCAGTGTGATGCAGCCGTTCGACACCGTGACGGCACCGACCGCAGTCCTCGCGACGACCCTCGACATCGTGATCCCCGTGTATAACGAGGAAAACGACCTGGAACCGTGCGTGCGTCGTCTGCACGCGTTCCTGGCCAACGAGGTGCCGTACACGGCGCGCATCACCATTGCCGACAATGCCAGTACCGATCGCACCTTGCAGATCGCCCGCCGGCTTGCCGATGAGCTTGACGGTGTCGACGTGCTGCACCTGGAGGAGAAGGGCCGGGGCCGCGCGCTGGCCGCGGCGTGGTTGTCCTCGGACGCCGAGGTTGTCGCCTACTGCGATGTCGACCTGTCCACCGACCTCAACGCGCTGATGCCGCTTGTCGCACCACTGATCTCGGGCCACTCGGATGTCGCCTACGGCTCGCGGCTCAACCGCAACTCACGTGTGGTCCGTGGCCGCAAGCGTGAGTTCATCTCACGTACCTACAACCTGATTCTGCATGCCTCGCTGCAGGTGAGGTTCTCCGATGCCCAGTGCGGATTCAAGGCAATCCGCACTGAGGTTGCGCGCCAACTGCTTCCGCTTGTCGAGGACAAAGAATGGTTCTTCGACACCGAGCTGCTGGTGCTGGCCGAGCGGGTCGGCCTGCGCATTCACGAGGTACCGGTCGACTGGGTGGATGACCCGGACAGCCGGGTCGACATCGTCGATACCGTGCGCAAGGACCTGCTCGGAATCTGGCGGTTGGGCCGGGCATTGATGCTCGGCACCCTGCCGCTGGACGAGCTTCGCCACAGCCTCGGCCGTGAACCGCTCGTGGAGGGAGTGCCTCCCGGCATGGTCGGTCAGCTGGTTCGGTTCGGAATCATCGGTGTGGCGAGCACATTGGCCTATGCGCTGCTGTTTTTGGTCCTACACGGGGCGGTGGGGGATCAGGCAGCCAACTTTCTGGCGCTGCTTATTACCGCGGTGCTCAACACCTCGGCCAACAGGTTCTTCACCTTCGGGGTACGGGGACGGCGCAACGTCGCCAAGCATCAGTTCCAGGGGCTTGTCATCTTCGGTATTGGGCTGGCCTTGACCAGTGGCTCGCTTGTCGCGATGCACCACCTGGTTCCGGACGCCTCCAAGCATCTGCTGCTGATCGTGCTGACCGTGGCCAACCTGGTCGCGACCCTGGTCCGGTTCGTCGGATTGCGCTGGGTGTTCCGAAGCGCGAGCATCCGCTAGTGCGGGAATGGTCCCGCAAGCGGATCAGCGTTGGTCTTCTGCTGATCGGCACCGCGGCGGCATACCTGGTCAACCTCGGCTCCAACGGCTGGGCCAACTCCTTCTATTCGGCGGCCGTGCAAGCGGGTTCGGTGTCGTGGAAGGCCGCGTTCTTCGGATCCTCGGACGCCGCCAACTCGATCACCGTCGATAAGCCTCCCGCCTCGCTATGGCTCATGGAGCTCTCGGTGCGGATCTTCGGGCTCAGCACTTGGAGCATTCTGGTGCCCCAGGTGCTTCTGGGGGTGGCGTCGGTCGGCCTGCTATATCTGACCGTCGGCCGGTACTTCGGCCACCGCGCCGGTCTGCTGGCGGGTCTGGTACTCGCGGTCACGCCGGTGGCGGTGCTGATGTTCCGGTTCAACAATCCGGACGCGCTGTTGGTCCTCCTGATGATCGCCGCGGTGTGGGCGCTGTTGCGCGCCGTCGAGGATGGCCGTACCCGCTGGCTGCTTCTGGTGGGGGCGCTGGCCGGATTCGGTTTCCTGACCAAGCAGCTGCAGGTCCTGCTCGTCATCCCGCCCATCGCACTGACCTATCTGGTCGCCGGACCCGTGGGCGCCGGGAAGCGGCTGGCACAGCTCACCGGATCGGCTGCCGCGGCGGTGGTTTCGGCGGGATGGTGGATCGTCGCCGTCGAGCTGTGGCCACCGGGCTCGCGTCCGTGGATCGGCGGATCGCCCGATAACTCGATCCTCGAGCTCACCCTCGGTTACAACGGACTGGGCCGCATCAACGGTAATGAGAAGGGCAGCGCCTCGGGCCCGCGCGATGAGATATATGGCTTCGGGGGCCATTTCGGGAGCGAACCCGGGGTCGGCAGGTTGTTCCAACCGGCCCTGGGCGGGCAGATTGCCTGGTTGCTCCCGACCGCACTGGTCCTGGCCGTATTGGGATTGGTCCTGCTACGCAAGGAACCTCGGACGGACACGCGCCGGGCGGTGCTGCTTGTCTTCGGATTGTGGGTGCTCACCACGGGCACTGTGTTCAGTTATATGCAGGGCATATTCCACCCCTACTACTCGGTGGCGCTGGCACCCGCCGTCGCCGCACTCGTGGGAGCGGGCGCGTCACTGGCCTGGCAGGAGCGCGAAAGGGCCTGGGTAAGAGTGTCTCTGGCGGCAACTCTGGCCCTTACCGCAGTGCTGGCCTGGATTCTGCTGGGCCGATCACCGGAGTTTCAGCCATGGCTGCGTTGGGCGATTCTGGCCCTGGGAGCGGTCGCACTCCCCGGCATTGCCCTGAACAGATATCCCAGGGCGGCCGTGGCCATCGCGCTCATGGTGGCGCTCTCCGGTCCGATCGCGTACTCGATCCAGACCGTCGCGACACCGCACAGCGGCGCACTCCCGTCAGCCGGGCCCGAGGTCAAGGGCGGCGGTTTCCCGGACTTCCCGGATATGCCGGAACGGGAGCATCGTCCCGAATTTGAGCGCGGTTCCCCACGCGGTGGTGGTCTGCTGGACGGAAGCGATCCGGGCCCCAACATTGTTGCCGCGCTGGAGGGGAACGCCGACCGCTATACCTGGGTGGCCGCGGCGGTGGGCTCCAACCAGGCCTCGGGATACCAGCTGTCCACCGGTCGGCCCGTCATGCCCATCGGTGGATTCAACGGGACCGACCCGTCACCCACGCTGGCGCAGTTCCAGCAGTACGTGGCCGACGGGCAGATCCATTACTTCGTAGATGGGGAGCGCACCAACCGTGGCGGCGAGGGGTTCGGCGCTCCCGGCAGCGAGACCTCGAAGTCCATCCAGGAGTGGGTGCAGAAGACCTTCGCCAGACAGACCATCGACGACGTCGATGTCTACGACCTCACGGCGGCAACGCGGTAGCTGTCCGCCGAGCGGGAACCTGGCGAGGTTCTTGCGGTGCTTTTCCTCGCCAGGTTCCCGCTCGAGGCCAGAAGCTCTGAGTCAGAGGCGCTCGACGACCCAGTCGACGCACTGTGTCAGCTTCGAGATGTCCTCGGGATCGATGGCCGCGAACATCGCCACCCGCAGCTGGTTGCGGCCCAGCTTGCGGTACGGCTCGGTGTCCACAACGCCGTTGGCGCGCAACACCTTTGCAACGGCCGCCGCGTCCACGTCGTCGTTGAAGTCGATGGTGCCCACGACCTGTGAACGCTGCGCCGGGTCTGCCACGAAAGGGGTGGTGTACGACGTCGCTTCGGCCCAGGAGTACAGCCGCGACGCCGAATCGGCGGTCCGCTTGGTGGCCCAGTCCAGACCGCCGTTGCTCAGCAGCCAATCGATCTGATCGGCCAGCAGCAGCAGCGTCCCGATGGCGGGAGTGTTGTAGGTCTGGTTCTTGAGGCTGTTCTCCACCGCGATGGGCAGGGACAGGATGTCCGGCACCCAACGTCCGCTGCCACCGATCTCCTCCACCCGCTCCAGCGCTGCCGGGCTCATCACCGCCAGCCACAGGCCGCCGTCACCGGCGAAATTCTTCTGCGGCGCGAAGTAATAGGCATCCGCCTCGGTGACATCCACCGGTAGCCCTCCGGCACCGGAGGTGGCGTCGATGAGGACCAGTGCGTTCTCGGAGGCGGCCGGACGCTGCACCGGAACCATGACACCCGTCGACGTCTCGTTGTGGGCCCAGGCGATCACATCGACGGACGGGTCCGAGACGGGCGCCGGCGCGCCACCCGGATCGGCGGTCACCTTGATGGGATCGCCGACGAACGGGTTCTTGGCCACGCAGGAGGCGAACTTGGCGCTGAACTCGCCGAAGGTCAAGTGCAGCGACTTTTCACGGATCAGGCCGAAGGCGGCCGCATCCCAGAACAGTGTTGAGCCGCCGTTGCCGAGAATGACCTCGTAACCGTCGGGCGCGGAGAACAGCTCCTTGAGCCCCTCGCGGACGCGGCCCACCAGGTTCTTGACCGGCGCTTGCCGATGCGAGGTACCGAAGAGGGAGGCTCCGGCGGTGACGAGCGATTGCAGCTGCTCGGGCCGCACTTTGGAGGGGCCACAGCCGAAACGTCCGTCGGCGGGAAGCAGGTCAGCGGGGATGGTCAATTCAGCCACGGCTACCAGCCTAAACGGTGGCCCATTGAGACCTGCCTCACATAAAACATAGGCTGCAGAGAACGTCACATGGGACGTTTCGTCCCAAACCTAGATAGGGCCTCTTCGCCCTGTTTACACTCGCCCAGAGCTTGTAGACTTTCAACTAGCCCCAGAACGTAAAAGTTTGCAGGTCCGTTACCGCGTCTTTGGACGAATCAAAGGAGATAAAGCCATGTCGCTCCGCGAGAAGCTCCGTGCGAAGAAGGAAGTACGCGCCGACGCGAGCTACGTCCAGGTGCTCGAAACCCTGTCGCACGGCTCCACGAACCGGAACTTCGATCCCTTCATCGATATCGACTGGGATAACCCGGAGTATGCCGTCGTCCCCAATGATCCGCGCTGGGTGCTCCCGCACCGGACCGATCCGTTCGGCCGGCACCCCTGGTACCAGGCGCAGCCGCTGGAGAAGCAGATCGAGATCGGCATGTGGCGTCAGGCCAACGTCGCCAAGGTGGGTCTGCATTTCGAGAGCATCCTGATCCGCGGTCTCATCCAGTACGCGTTCAGCGTGCCCAACGGCTCGCCGGAGTTCCGTTACCTCAACCACGAGTCCATCGAAGAGTGCAACCACACCCTGATGTTCCAGGAGATGGTGAACCGCCTCGGCGTCGACGTGCCCGGTATGCCGCGCCTGCTGCGCTGGGTATCCCCGTTCATTCCGCTGGCCTCCACGCCGTTCCCCGAGATGTTCTTCGTGGGTGTGCTCGCCGGTGAGGAGCCCATCGACCACACGCAGAAGAACGTGCTGCGCGAGGGTGACAACCTGCACCCGATCATGAAGCGCGTCATGGAGATCCACGTGGCCGAGGAGGCACGGCACATCTCCTTCGCGCATGAATACCTGCGCAAGCGCGTTCCGGCCATGCACTGGTTCAACCGGTTTGTGCTGTCGATTGCCACCCCCATCACCATGCGGGTGCTGATGGGCGCCATCATGACGCCGCCGCGCAGCTTCGCCAAGAGATTCGACATCCCGCAAGAGGTGATGAAGGAGATCTTCTGGAAGAGCCCGGCCTCGCGGCAGACGATGAGTGAGGTCTTCTCCGATGTCCGGATGCTGGTCAGGGAGACCGGGATGATGAACCCGGTGGCCAAGCTGGTGTGGCGCGTGCTGCACATCGATGGCCGCGCTGCCCGTTACCGCAGCGAGCCGCAGCGCGGCCCGTTGGTGAACTACTCGGCTCCCGGAGCCGCAGTGGCTGATTCACACAGCGCTGTTCCCGCCTGATGCCGCACGTCGTTACCCAGGCGTGCTGTAACGAGGGCTCCTGCGTTTACGCATGCCCGGTGAACTGCATCCACCCCACGCCTGACGAACCCGATTTCCTCAAGGCGGAGATGTTGCACATCGACGCCTCCGCATGCGTCGACTGTGGTGCTTGTGTTGCCGCCTGCCCGGTGGATGCCATCAAGCCGGATTCGGTTCTCAAGGAAGAGCAACTGCCCTTCTTGCGGATCAACTCCGAGTTCTATCCGCGCGAAATTCCTCGTGCCAGCTTGGCTCCGGTCATTCAGGCGCCGCCGGTCCGCGCGTCCGGACGTTCACTGAAGGTGGCCATCGTCGGCTCCGGTCCGGCGGCCATGTACGCCGCCGACGAGCTGCTGACCCAGCCGCACGTGAAGGTCAACATGTTCGAAAGATTGCCCGCCCCATACGGTTTGGTGCGTGCCGGGGTGGCCCCCGACCACCAGCAGACCAAGCGGGTCACGAAGCTTTTCGACACGATGGCCGCACAACCCAACTTCGAGTTCTTCCTGAATGTCGAGGTGGGTAAGGACATCACCCATGAGGAACTGCTGGCACATCACCATGCGGTGATCTACTCCGTCGGTGCGTCCTCGGATCGCCGCCTGAACATCCCCGGCATTGAGCTACCGGGCAACGCCACCGCCACCCAGGTCGTCGCGTGGATCAACGCGCACCCCGACTACACAGATTTCCGGGTGAACCTCGATCATCAGCGCGCTGTTGTTATCGGTAACGGAAACGTGGCCTTGGACGTCGCCCGGGTGCTCACCGGAGACACCGATCGCCTTGCGCGCACGGATATTTCGGATACCGCCTTGACCGCATTGCGCAGCAGCAAGCTGCGTGAGGTCGTCATCGTCGGGCGCCGCGGTCCCGAGCATTCGGCGTTTACCCTGCCCGAGCTGCTCGGTCTTGTGGGTCTCCCGGATATGACGGTGGTGTTGGATGAGGAAGCGCAAAACAGCGTCCAACTTGCGCTGCAAACACACCTGGAGCCGTTGACCCGGCAGAAGCTGGAAGTGCTCAGCACCTGCCCCCGCGAGGCGCGGGAGCCGGGCGGTAAGACCATCCGCTTCGCCTACAACCGCACCCCGATCAAGGTGCTCGGGGACGGGCGCGTCGAAGGCATCGAGTTCCACACGAATACAGAACCGACCGGTGTTGATCAGCTCGAAGCGGGCCTGGTGCTCACCTCGATCGGCTATCGCGGTGTCCCCATGCCCGATGTGCCGTTCGATGACGAGCGTGCGGTCATCCCGAATGAACAAGGGCGCGTGACGGATCTGGACACCGGCAAGCCCCATCCCGGCACCTATGTGGCGGGATGGATCAAGCGCGGCCCGACCGGTTTCATCGGGACCAACAAGTCGTGCTCGCAGCAGACCATCACGTCGCTGGTCGAGGATTACAACCGCGGACTGCTGGCCGATCCCGCGCAGCGGCTCTCGGGGCTGTCGAAACTGATCCAGCGGCGTCAGCCGACGATCGTCGGGCACGAGGGCTGGCTGGCGATCGACCGTGCGGAAATTGCGCGCGGTAAGGGTGAAGGCCGTCCGCGTGACAAGTTTGTCTCGGTGTCCGAGATGCTCCGCGTTGCCGCGAATGCCCCGCAACCACCGTTGTGGCGCAAGGCAATTCGCGGATCGGCGTTGGAAGACCTACTGCGGTAGCGGGTATTCCCCCTTAGTCGCCGCTACCCGCGGCGTACTTCTTGAGGTCTTCGGGGTTGACGATCTTGACCGGTTGACCCAATGACCACAGGTGTCCGAACGGATCCTTGATGACGCCGAAGCGGTCACCCCAGAACTGGTCTTCGAGCGGCATCTCGATGCTGGCCCCGGCGTCGACGGCGCGACCGAACCAGTCGTCGACATTGGGCACCGTGAGGTGAATGGTGACCGGGGTGCCGCCGAGCGCGGTCGGGGTGCTGGACTTGCCGTCGTTGTACTCGGGGAAGTCGTCGTTCATCATGATCGTCGTGCCGTTGATCTTGACGGCGGCGTGCATCACTTTGCCGTCGGGAGTCTCCAGCAGGCCAAGCTCTTCGGCGCCAAAGGCTTTCTTATAGAACTCGATCGCTGCGCGTGAGTCCTCGACGATGATGTAGGGGGAAACAGAGGGCACTACGGGAGGTACTTCGGAGGTCATGTGACCCACCCAACCACCTCACGCGTAGTGACGCCAGGACTTCGGGTTAAGCGCCCACTCGAGAGCGCAGAAGCCCGAATCCTTCCACCGATTCGATGGGGCGCGGCCCGGGCCCGACATAGAGCGCGGCCGGACGTACCAGCTTGTCGAGGCGCTTCTGCTCCATGATGTGCGCGCTCCAGCCCGCGGTGCGGGCGCAGGTGAACATCGCCGGCATCATGCGGGTAGGTACCTGCGCGAAGTCGAGAATGACAGCTGCCCAGAACTCGACATTGGTCTCGATGACGCGATCGGGACGACGTTCCCGCAGCTCGGTGAGGGCGGCCTGCTCGAGGGCGGCCGCCACCTCGTAGCGCGCGGCGCCGAGACGCTTGGCCGTGGCGCGCAGTACGCGCGCACGTGGATCCTCGGCGCGGTACACCCGGTGGCCGAAGCCCATGAGCTTTTCGCGGCGGTCCAGAATGCCCTTGATGACGCCGCGGGCGTCACCGGTCTTTTCGGCCTGCTCGATCATCGGCAGCACGCGGGCAGGCGCGCCACCGTGCAGCGGACCACTCATCGCGCCCACCGCACCCGAGAGGGCGGCAGCCACATCGGCACCGGTGGAGGCGATGACCCGGGCGGTGAACGTCGAGGCGTTCATGCCGTGTTCGGCGGCCGACACCCAGTAGGCGTCGATGGCCTCGACGTGCTTGGGGTCCGGCTCACCCTGCCAGCGAGTCATGAAACGCGAGGTGACGGTGGAACATTCGTCGATGATTTTTTGCGGTACGGCGGGCACGGAGCTGCCCCGCGCGGACTGGGCGACGTACGAGAGCGCCATCACCGAGGCCCGGGCCAGCTGGTGGCGGGCGATGGAGTCTTCGGTGTCCAAGAGCGGTTCGAAGCCCCAGATGGGTGCGAGCATGGCGAGTCCGGCCTGCACGTCGACGCGGACGTCTCCGGTGTGTACCGGGATAGGGAAGGGTTCGGCGGGCGGGAGTCCTTGGCCGAACTTGCCGTCGACCAACAGTGCCCACACATCACCGAAAGTCACCCGCTGGGCGACCAGATCGTCGATGTCGACACCGCGGTAGCGCAGCGCCCCGCCGTCCTTGTCGGGCTCGGCGATCTCGGTGGCGAAGGCGGTCACGCCCTCCAGTCCAGGTGCGAAATCCGCTGGTAGCGGCGCTGCAACCGTCATGATTCTCGACTCCCTACCTGTGGGTAACAACTCGGTAAAGGCGATTCTTGCACCCGCAATTAAGGGTGATTCTTAGTCGCCTCCCCCTCTCTTAAGCGCCCGCCTGTAGCGTGATTTTCGTGACCGAATGGCTGCGCTCGGACTACCGTCCCGGAGAGAAAGACGGTAGTGGCGATCTGGATGTTGACTGGCTCGCCGATGGCTGGCTTCCCTTGCTACACAAGTGGTTCGACCTCGCGGTGTCCTCGGGCATCCCCGAGCCGAACGCGATGGTGCTCGCCACCGTCGACGACGGACGGCCGGTGACGCGCACGGTGCTGTGCAAGGGGTTCGACTCCGCGGGTGTGACGTTCTTCTCAAACTACGACTCCGCCAAGGGGCGCCAGCTCGATCACACGCCGTATGCGAGTGTCACCTTTCCCTGGTATGCGCTGGGGCGACAGGTGCATGTGCGCGGTCGGGTAGCCAAGGTCGATCCTGCACAGACCGCCGACTATTGGACCAATCGGCCGCGTGGCTCGCAGCTGGGGGCGTGGGCGTCTCGGCAGTCTGCGCCGATCGAGTCGCGAGAGGCGCTGTTGGCCCAGCTCGATGACGTCACTGCACGGTTCGCCGATGTGGACGTGGTGCCGGTACCCCCGCAGTGGGGCGGCTACGTGATCGCTCCCGAGACCGTTGAATTCTGGCAGGGGCGGGAGAACCGCGTGCACAACCGGATCGTCGTCACCGATGGTCGGGTGCAGCGCCTGCAGCCGTGATGGATGAGCCGCTTGCGCGAAGACCGGTGTCAGGATGAGCCGCTTGCGCGAAGACCGGCGGCCAGATCGAGTGCGGCCAGATAGCCGAACACGAGGGCGGGTCCGATGGTGGCGCCCGGCCCCGCATAGGTGTGCCCCATCAGCGCGGAGCTCGCGTTTCCGGTGGCGTACAGCCCGGGTATGACGGAGCCGTCGGGACGCAGTGCACGCGCGCTGGCGTCGGTGTCGATACCACCCTTGGTGCCCAGATCGCCCGGCACCATGCGGGCCGCGTAGAACGGGGCCTGGTTCAGTTCTCCCAGGCTCGGATTGGGTTTGTTGGTGATATCGCCGTAGTAGTGGTCGTACGCGGACTCGCCGCGATGGAAGTCCTCGTCACGTCCGCTGCGCGCGAATTCGTTGAACCGGCCGATGGTGGATTCGAGTGCATGCGCGGCTATGCCGATCATCTGTGCGAGCTCGGTGATGCTGTTCGCCTTGATGATTGCGCCGCTGTTCAGCCAGGATTTGGGGAGCGGGGCACGCCCGGTGACGCCCGCGAAGGTGTAGCGGTTCCGATACGTCTGGTCAAAGATCAGCCATGCGGGCAGGTTCTCTGCGGGGCCCTTCCCGGCGCCGAACTGGCCGCCGAACATCTGGTGGGTGGCTTCGACATAGGGCAGTGATTCATTCATGAATCGCTGCCCGCGAGAGTTGACCAGAATGCTGCGGGGCAGCGATCGCTCGGCGAGCGCGAACCATGGCCCCTTGGGCAGCGGAATCGATGGCGCCCACCATGCGTCATCCATGAGAGATAGCGCGGCACCGGCTGTTTCGGCGGCAAGGATGCCATCGCCGGTGTTGGAGGCGGCGCCGATCGACCATTGCGCGCCCGCGGGTTCACGGTGGTGTTTCGCGCGCATCTGCGCGTTGTGGTCAAAGCCCCCGCACGCGATCATGACGCCGCGCCGCGCGGTGATGATGCCCTCATCGGTGACGATGCCGGTGACGCGACCGCCGGTCACAACGAGCTCGCGTAGCGGCGTGCTCAGCCGCACCGGGATGCCCGCATCCTTGATGCCGATGAAAAGCGATGCGACAAGGGCGCTTCCGACGCCGATGAGGTGCTGACGCCGAAGCTTGGCGATCGCGGAGCGGGCCCCGACTCGGAATATGTGCCAGGGGCCGCGCCAGTGCCGTAGCCCGGTGCTGAGCCACCGGTAGTCGGACTGTTTGACGACAACGTTCATCGGGACCTTCGTGTAGAAAGGCGCCATGGTGCCGACGTCAGGTCCAAGCCGCCGCGCATCGAACGGCTTTGGTTCGCAAGATCTTCCGCCCGGGCGCCCGCCCGGGACTTCCGGAAAGTAGTCGGAGTAGCCGCGCACCCATTCCAGATTGAGTGCGGAGTTGTCGGCGAGGAACTTCAGTGCCTCGGGGCCTCGGTCGATGTAGGCGTTGATGCGGTCTGTGGCGGCGTACGGGCCAATGATGTGGTGCAGATAGGTCCGCGCGTCATCGAGCTCTTCGGTGGATGACTTTCCGGACGATTTCGCGAGGAAGTGGTTTCCGGGGATCCAGACGCCGCCTCCCGATCGCGCGGTGGAGCCGCCCCATTGGGCGGCCTTCTCCACGATGACGACCGATAGGCCATGCAGCTTGGCGGTGATCGCCGTGGACATGCCTGCGGCGCCCGAGCCCACCACGACGACATCGAAGATCTCGCTCACCGCGACCATCCTTCTTGCGAGTTAGCATCTACATGACAGTAACTGTCAAATTGCCATGACGTGGACTGTGTGTCAAGGTCAGACATATGACTGGCTCGCTGCGATCACGTCAGCGGATGAGGGTGCGCAGCGACATCTACAACGCAGCCATCACTCTTTTCGCCGAGCGCGGGTTCCACACGGTGACTACCGAGGAGATCGCGGCCGGGGCGGGGGTTTCGGCGAGCACCTACTTCCGGCATGTGAATGCCAAGGAAGATCTGCTACTCGCCCCCTTGCTCATCAGCGGTGACGCGATCACCACCAGATTTTCCCAGAGACCCAGGGGCGAAGCGGTTCCGGTCGCATTGGCGGCGGCCATTTCCGAGCGCAGCGCTGAGGTCGACGACGACGAGCTACATCGTTGGCGCACGGCGATACTGACGGCCCCGGAATTGATGGCCCGGGTATCCCTTATCTCGGCGCAGGACCGCGAGCAATTGACCGCGATCGCGGCCGGCCGGATGGGGCTCGACGCCGTGGCCGATCAGCGCCCCGGGCTGATTGTGCACATGCTGCTCGCCGCCGCGGAATTCGGTTTCCAACGGTGGTTGGGGCCGGATGCCAACCGGCCGCTGGGCGCCTGTGTCGAGTCGGCGCTCATGGCGGTTCTCGATCTGCGCACGGAATGGTCGCGGCCCTGACACCCATGTGGATCACCCTGCTGGTGATGGCCATCGCCGTCAGCTTCGAACCCTTCCGTCTGGGTATGACGGTGCTGATGCTGAATCGGCCACGCCCGCAGCTGCAGTTGCTCGCGTTCCTGAGTGGTGGGTTCGCGATGGGGACGGCGGTAGGGCTGGCGGTGCTGTTCGCCTTTCGGCATGTGTCAACGGGATCGGCGCAGTTCACGTTGCCGCGGGTGCAGGTCGGCATCGGGGTGGCGGCACTGCTGGTCGCCGCGTTGGTGGCCTCGCGTGTGCGGGGTCCTGCCTCCAACGCGCAGTTGGACAAGGTCTCCGGGCGTATTCAGTCCATAGCGACCGGCGGATCGCTATGGGTGGCCGCGGTCGCGGGGCTGGGGATCGCGCTGCCCTCGGTCGACTTCCTGGCCGCACTTGCCGTGATCGTGGCCTCGGGCACAGCACCGGCCACGCAGGTCACCGCGCTGCTGATGTTCAATGTCATCGCCTTCGCGCTGATCGAAGTTCCGTTATTGGCTCATGTCGTCGCGCCGGAGCGAACCGCCGAGGCGATGGCACGGCTGAACAGCTGGATACAGTCCAACCGCCGCCGCAATATCGCGCTGGTGTTGGGCCTGGTCGGATGCGTATTGCTCGTGGTCGGGCTTGCCGGCATCTGACAGCCCCTTCGATGCCGGATGGGCTCAGGCGACTCCGACGCGAGTGTCCGCGTCCAATCGGGTGAATTGGTCTTGGAGATACTGCTCGACACAGGCTGCGCGCCGGATCTTGCCGCTCGTCGTGGTGGGAAGCGACCCGGCGGGCACGAGAACGAGATCTCCGGCATTTACGCCGTGCTCATTGGATATCGCCGAGGTGACCTCGTTCTTGATCTCCTTGAGCCAGCGCGCCGCCTCGGCGGAATCGTCGCGCTTCTTGAGCTCGATGACGGTGACCAGCTTCTCGGTGCTGTCGAACGGGACCGATATCGCCGCGACTCGGCCACGCGTGATCTCTTGAACCGTCGCCTCGATGTCCTCGGGGTAGTAGTTACGTCCGCGGATGATCAGCAGGTCTTTGATACGGCCGACAATGAAGAGCTCACCCTCGGAGATGAAACCGAGGTCACCGGTTCTCAGCCAGGGCCCATCCGGGGTGCCCGGTGACGGGTCGAGCACCTTTGCCCCGAAGCACCGCTGCTCGTCCGGCGGCTTACGCCAGTAGCCGGAGGCGACATTTTCACCGTGCACCCAGATCTCGCCGACTGTGTCCGGTGCGCACTCCCGGTGTGTGTCGCTGTCGATGATCCGCACGGCGGGGGATTGCGGCACATGGTATTTGACCAGTGCTGTGCCCTTCCCGGCCGGGCAACGCTGCACGCGGCCCGCAGACAGCTCTTCGACATCGAAATGGGTCGCGGGCGCTGCCTCGCTCCATGTCCCCGAGGCCACGAAAACCGTTGCCTCCGCCAGCCCATAGGAGGGCCGCATCATGCTGTCCTGGAAATTGAAGTGCGCAAACCGGTCCACGAAGCGTCGTAAGGTGGCTTGCTCGACGCGCTCGGCGCCGCTGATGATGCCGAGCACCCCACCGAGGTCGAGTCCGGCCAGGTCGCTGTCGGAGGTCTTGCGCGCCGCCAGATCAAAGGCGAAGTTGGGCGCCGAGGAAAACGGATGAGGATTTTCGGCGAGCGCCCGCATCCACCGGGCAGGCTTTTCCAAGAAGGCCATGGGACTGGTCAACTGGGCGCGAAAGCCGCCCAGGATGGGCGCGCAGACGCCCAACACCAAACCCATGTCGTGGTAGAAGGGCAGCCACGACACGATCGTGACATCAGACGGGATTTTGACCCCGGCGTCCGCAAAGAGGCAGCGCATCAATTGCTCGAAGTTCACCTGGAGATTGCGATGCGAAAGCTCGACCCCGGTCGGCGTTCGGGTTGAGCCCGAGCTGTACTGCAAGTACGCGATGTCGGGCATGACGGCCGGCGCGATGCTCGGTCCGCTGTCGATATCGAGCCGCAACGTATCGATTTCGATGATCTTGGGGGCAATCTCGAGGCGCGACTGATCGACGTAATCGCCGACGTCCCCGGCGACCGCCGACGTCGTGAGTACCACTGAGGGCGACGTGTCGTCGAAGACTGCACTCACTCGATCGAGGCTCGAGCCGCGGTGCGGCAGCGGGAGCGGCACCGCGATCAGCCCGGCCTGCATAGACCCGAGGAAGGCCAGGATGTACTCGAGGCTCTGCGGAGCCAGGATCAGCGCCCGGTCTCCGACCGATGCGTGCTGGCTCAGTTCGCGGGCCACATTGAACGTGCGGCGCGACAACTGCGACCACGTGAGGCTCTGGGCAACACCAGCCGGATTGTGGGCGTAATCGGTGAAGGTGAATGCGATGTCATCGGGGCGCAGACTGGCCCGTCCGTGAAGCATCGAGAGGATGGATGACTGGGTTGAAGGTGTCATAGTGTTTTGTCCGTACTAATTGGGAGGGGTCGAGCGGGTGCCGTTGCCCAGCACGGCCAGGGCGCCGCTGGTGATCTGTGAAATCGGATCGGAGCCGCCACCGAATGTCGCTTGCGAGGCCGGCGCCGTGACTTGCGCGGGGTCGAAGCCGCGCGTCGGGTCCACAGTGATCGGTGCTGTCGCGGGATCATCGTTACGCGAGTAGCCGGCATCGACTCGGGGCTGCAGGATTGCGTCGAGTCTGTTCAGCGTTTCCTCGGGTACCCCGAGATACTTGAAGCCCAGCACCAGCGGAAGATGTTGCTCAGGGATGAAGTAGGTCGTTGTCGACCCTCCCCGGGAGTTGAACTCCGTCCGGATGTTCTGCGCCGGAACCATTTTCGGGTTAGTGAACGCAATCGCGGTGTGACCGGTGGCCAGGCCCGCGATGGCGTTGGCAACCGCAAACAGGTTGTCCGGCCGGTCCGGCCAGTCCGCGATGCTGTCATAGGCGGAGATGAACTGATCGGTGTGGTACTGACTCTCCACCGGGGCCGGCACCGGGTAGTCCATGAACGGCACGACGGAACCGACGGGGAAGTTCTGCGTCAGGAAGCTCTCGCTGAAGGGGCTTTTCGCGATCGGATCGCCGAACGTCGCGAAGGTCAATGAATCCGGCGCCGGCGCGGTCGGATCGGTTGCCAACGCCGATTTGACGGCGTTCAGCACGAGCGCTCCCTCGGACAACCCCATCGCGGTGCCGGGACCGCCGGTGCGGACGGCATTTTCGAGATTCGGTTCTCCGATGTCGATCGACTCACCGATGCTGGGGCCGTCCAGACCCAGGCCGGGCAGGATCTTCTCTCCTACCGGACCGATGCCGGGGAAAAGACGTTCCAGGGTGTGGCCCTGCACCTGCCCCGCGGGGTACCAGATGTTTGCCCGCTTCATGCCCGGGAACCAGTCCTTGCCGGTCATCCGGATGTACTCGTCATAGGGGATACCGAGCACGTGCGCGCCGCCCAGGGCGTATGCGGTCCGGTCCGGCGATACCGGTGCGGCCATCGGTACCCCGTTGGCCGAGATTCCGGGGATCGGCGGACCGGGAACCTGCTGGTCGTCGGCGACCGCGGACGGGATGCCGAAACAGCCTGCCATGCTGGCGACTACCAGCAGGGCCGCTCCTGCGAGGAAGTCTTTCATCCGTGCTCCTGACCGCTCGGCTTCATTTCAGTCTCACATACATTTCGCGTGCTAGCCCGCCTGCGTTGCCGGTTCAGCGGGTGGCGGGGACGTCACCGATGGTTTCCGGGCGCTGACCTGCGAGGGCCACCAGTTGGCCCGGCCCACCAATGCCGCGATGGCCGGCACCGTGATGGTCCGAACGACGAAGGTGTCCAGCAGGATTCCCACACCGATCACGAAGCCGCCTTGGACCACGATTCCAATGCTAGAGAAGAGCAGGCCGCCCACCGATGCAGCGAAGATCAGCCCGGCCGCCGTGATGACGCCACCTGTGGAGTTCAGCGCACGGATAATGCCGTAGCGCACGCTATTCATCGACTCGTCCCGCATTCGAGATACGAAGAGCATGTTGTAGTCCGCACCCACCGCGACCAGCACCACGAACGCCAAGGGCGGCACGGTCCAATGCAGCTGCTGGCCGAGTAGGAACTGGAATGTCAGTACCCCGATGCCGATGGCCGCGAAGTAGGAAAGCACCACCGAACCGACGAGATACAGGGGTGCGACGATCGCCCGTAGCAACACCATCAATGTCAGCAGTACGACGATGAGCGTCGCCGCGATGATGAACTGAATGTCGTGCTGGTAGTAATCGCGCGTGTCTCTCAGCGCGGTCGGGAACCCGCCCATCGATATCGTGGCGTCGGCCAGCGTGGTGTTGGGCTGGGCGCCCTTGGCGACGTCACTGATCTGGTTGACCTGGTCCATCGCCTCGGGGCTGAACGGGTTGAGTTTCGTCTGAACCAAGTACCGCACCGAGTGGCCGTCCGGTGAGATGAATGCCTTGGCGGCCCTTTGGAAGTCCGGATTGCTCAGCACTTCGGCGGGAATGTTGAAGCCCGCCTGTGACGGATCCGCGGCATTGTTCTTCATCGTCAGAAGGAAGTTCGATGCCTGGTTGAGGCCGTTGACGATCACCTTGATCTGTCCGACGAGTTGATCCACACCGCCTGCCACCTGCTTGCTGCCGCCGGCCAGGCGGTCGGCGCCCTGCCGCAGCTGGTTGAGTCCGGCCTGCGGGCCGCCGGCCTTGTCCAGGCCCATGGCCTGCAGACCGTTGACGACGCCCAGGAGCGAG
This sequence comes from Mycobacterium sp. NGS15, assembly GCF_059813245.1. NCBI lineage: Bacteria > Bacillati > Actinomycetota > Actinomycetes > Mycobacteriales > Mycobacteriaceae > Mycobacterium > Mycobacterium sp. NGS15. Next base: position 112,990 of record NZ_JCALEF010000009.1, read on the forward strand.
GCGTTCAGCTTGGTCACCGTCGCGGAGAGGGTGGCCTTATTGCCCTGGGAATTCCCGAGCTGATGAGCGAGCTGATTGATTTCGTCGAGGCGGCCGCTATTGCGCTCGCCGACGAGCCGCTCGAACTGACCGCGGGTGGTGCTGCAAGAGGCATCGGCATCGCAGACCGGGTTGGCCTGTAGCGCGTTCAAGACCGGGTTGATCCAGGCGAACATGTCCTTGGCGGTGGAGAAGTTCCACCCCATGTCGTTGGCGAGCGCGTTGATGGCATCGACGAGCTTGGCGGCGTTGTCCACGTTCTGCACCAGCTCGTCGCCGCCGGATTTGGTCTTGAGGGAGGCCGATGCGTCGAGCAGACTCTGCAGACCCGGGACGATCTTGTTGAGCTGGGTGCGTAGGTCACTCAGGCTGCCGGCCAGGGTGTTGGCCCCGGATGTAAGTCGATTGAGGTCGCTGCTGCGCTGACTGATCTGGTTGGAGCCGTCAGCCAGCCGGGTGCCGACGAGCCCCGCCTGATAGGTGGCCCTGAATTCCGGGGGCACTTCGCCGAGCGGGCGGGTGACGCCGCTGACCAGGCCCACCTCCGGGAGCTGGGCAATACGAGACGCCATCTGTTCCAGGTCGGCGAGGGCCTGCGGGGTGCGCAGGTCACGCGGTGACTGGATCAGGATGTACTCGGGAATCGACTGGCTGAGGGGGAAGTGGCGTTCCAGTGCGGCGTACCCGACAGAACTCGGTGCCGACGGCGACACCGCCTTGCGGTCGTCATAGTTGTAGCGCGCGAGGAGCGCGCAGCTTCCGAGCAGGGCCAACACCAGCACACTGGCAACCAGGTGGGGAATCGGCCGGCGCACGATGCGGATGCCGGAGCGCCGCCAGAACTGGGCAGTCAGCTCGCGCCGTGGTCGGACCCAGCCGCGAGGCCCGGCGAGCACCAGGATCGCGGGCAGCAGGGTCATGCCGGACAGGTATGCGACGCCGATCCCGATCGCGGACGACACGCCGACCGTTTGGAAGACGCCCATCTTGGCGAAGCTCAAGAGCAGGAAGGTGATACCCACGGTCGTGGCCGATGCGGTAATCACCTTTCCTATCGACATCATCGCGGCCCGGACCGCCTGGTCGTAGGTCTTACCCGACCGCAGATAGTCGTGATAGCGACTGATGAGGAAGACCGCGTAGTCGGTACCGGCGCCGGCCAGGATCGCGCTCAGGAACACGATGGATTGGTTCGAGACGCCCGCACCGGTCAGGTGCGAGTAGGCCGCCACCACGGCCTGTGCGATCACCAGTGACGAACCGATCGTCACCAACGGAAGCATCATGGTCAGTGCGCTGCGATAGACCAGTAACAGCACCGCGAGCACCAGGATGCCGATCGCGAGTTCGATCGGCAGACGATCCTGCTCGCCTGCGACGGTGAGGTCGGCAACGGTAGCCGCGGGACCGGTGATGTGCACGGTTGTCGGACTGCCGTCGATGCTGTGCTGGATAAGGCCGGTCACCCGGTTGTAGGAGTCGAAGGCTCGAGGCGTACCCAACTCGCCCGCGAGACCGATCGGCAGAACCCAGGTCTTGTTGTCCTGACTCGTCAGGAACTTTCGCAATTCGGGCGTACCGATGAAGTCCTGCACCGACACGACGTTCGTGAGGTCGTGCCGGACCGCGTCCACAACTTTGCGGTAGGTCGCCGCGTCGTCCGGCCCCAGGCCGTTCTCGTTGATGAACACGACGAGCAGGAGATCGTCGTTACTCGATTCGTGGAACGCCTCGGTCATCTTCTTGGCGGCAACACTCGACGGCGCGTCGGCGGGCAGGATCGCGAGCGGATGCTTCTGTGCCATCTCGGTGAGTGAGGGGAAGGTCAATGGCAGCGCGATGGCCAGCGCGACCCAGGCGCCGATCACCGCCCATGGCCACCGCACCACGAAATCGGCTAGCCGCCGCATATCTTCCTCACCCTCACTTTGATGTTGCTCAAGCTACGCGACGCGTCCCCAGTGCCCGCTGTCAGCGACCCGCACGCACACCGACTTCATCGCCTCCATGTAGCGCAGAGACGACTTCTCGGCGATGGGGTTGTCGGGGTGCATGATTGCCATCGCCGTGCCCTCCCCGTAGCGGAATATGTAAATCGTCAGCTGATAGGAGAAGCGGCCGTCCGGATAGATTCCGATGTTGTCGGCAAGGCCCAGCTCGCCCGCCGCGAGAATGGCGTTGAGCGGAGCCGCGCCCCCGTGGAAGAAGTTCGACACCGGAAAGTTCGGTTGCGGCCATTTCAGCCACGGTGCTAATTCCAGTACCCGGTAATACGGCACCCGGGACATGTCCAGACTGGAATCGAAGGCGGTCTGTGCGGCGTACGCGGCATCGTTGAAGGAGGTTGCCGCGATCGGAACGGTGATCGGGATCAGGCCGGTGAACCAGCCTTGCGTCATGAAGTTGTCGCTAGCTGTGCGGGAATCCCTCGGCGTCAGACCGTAATACGTGAGCGCCCCGGTGAATTCGTGCTCAACCAGACCGAGGCAGGCGAACAAGCCACCGACAAACCGCGAGCCGGCCGTCGAGCACGCGGACTCGAATCGCTCCGTCTGCTCCGGGTTCATCAGAGACAGCGACGTCATGGTGCTGTTGGTCGCTTCCGACGGGTTGCCCAGCGGAAGCGGGAACTCGGGGAAGGTTCCATTGTTGTTCTCGGCAAAGTCAATCCACGCGCGCACCCCGGGTGAGTCCAGGGTCAACGCCGATGTGTACTCGCGCTCGCGAGTGCAGAAGTCGTCAAAGCTGCCGGGATCGGGAAGTGCGAGAGGCTGGCCGCCTCCGCTCAGCGCCGAGTACATTCCGTTGGCTTCCATCATCGTGGTGCCGATCAACGTCGCGTCGCCATGCACGTGGTCCATGGCAGCGAAAAACGTAAAGTGGTTCTCGCTCTGGATGATTCCAAAGGTGAAACATCCCCATTCCAGTGGACTCGGTATGTCGATGACGTGACTGCGTATTTCATCGACAGTCATGTGCCCTTGCGTTACAGGCGCGAACTCGATATCGCCCGGATCGCTGATGGTGCGTCTTACAAACGTCTCGTCGTCGGTGCGCTCGAACCAGCTGCGGAAGGTGTCGTGCCTACGCAGATATGTGTTGAGGGCATGGTCCATCGCGGCGATGTCGCATTGGCCGGCGACATCGCAGCTGGCGATGATTTGGCGAGAGAAGTTTAGGCCAGCTGCGTTCCGTTCGTAGTAATTTCGCAGATGTTGACTCTGCATGTAGCTGACTGGCACCAAACTCACAGGTGCTTTCAGGGCTTTCTCTGCCGCGGCTGCGGTGGGGTGCCACGAGGTGACGGAGCCGGGGCTCAACGTCCATTCATCAAGTGCGCCAACTGTTATCGTGCCTATGCGCAAAGCGCCGTCCTCTCGTTCGGCCGGCCCCGCTCCGGCATCTCTCATCGCTGGCCCAACATACCCTCGGTTTGACCGCATAGCCGCCGGTCGACCAAGGCCTGGAAACCCCATGCGCCACATGGCATACCGAGAATAACTAGAACTCACTGTCTCGGTAACCGTGAAGTTTGGGAACACCAGTGCGCACGATACTTGTTCGGCTAGAGTCGCGTTCGCACCCGCCGATGTCCCGAGTCACATTCTCGCCCGACGACGTCGAGGGCCACTCTCCCCACCCGCCGACGCAAGGAGGCCACAGCATGGAATCCGCTGACCATCCGATCAAGCCAGCCCCACGTTTTGCAATCATCGGATATGCAGCGCGTTTTCCCGGTGCCGCTAACGCGGACGAGTTCTGGGACGTGCTGCGCGATGGCCGTGACGCGATATCGGAGGTACCCGCCGACCGGTGGGATGCCGACGAATTCTTTGACCCCGAACCCGGAGCTCCAGGCAAGGTGGTGACCCGTCGTGCGGGCTTCGTCGATGACGTGACGGGGTTTGACGCACCATTCTTCGGCATGTCGACGCGCGAGGTCAGGCTGATGGACCCGCAGCATCGACTGTTGCTGGAGATGGCCTGGCGGGCGGTGGAGCATTCCGGAATTGCCCCAACGGATTTGGCGGAGACCAATGCCGGCGTGTTCGTCGGTTTGGCCACCCACGACTACCTGGGAATGGCATCCGATGAGCTAACCTTCCCCGAGATCGAGGCCTACATGGCCATCGGTACCTCGAACGCCGCGGCAGCGGGGCGGATCAGCTACCGGCTGGGACTGCAGGGCCCCTCGGTTGCCGTCGATACAGCGTGCAGTTCGTCATTGGTAGCAATTCATCAAGCGTGCCAAGCGCTTCAACTCGGAGAGTGCGATCTCGCACTGGCGGGCGGCGCGAACGTCCTGCTGACCCCCGCGACGATGATCACGTTCTCTCACGCGCACATGCTCGCGCCCGACGGTAAGTGCAAGACCTTCGACGCGGCCGCGGACGGCTATGTGCGTGGCGAGGGATCCGGTGTCATTGTCATCAAGCGCCTTGAGGACGCGATCCGCGATGGAGACCGGATCCGGGCTGTGATCCGGGGCAGTGCGATTAACCAGGATGGCGCATCGGGCGGGTTGACGGTGCCCAATGGCGTTGCTCAGCAGCGGGTTATCGCCGATGCGCTCAAGCGTGCAGGCGTCGCACCCAGTGATGTCGGGTACCTTGAGGCGCACGGCACCGGGACATCGCTGGGCGATCCGATCGAGGCTCAGGCGGCCGGCGCGGCCTATGGCATTGGCCGTGAAGCGAACGACCCGTTGTTAATCGGCTCGGCGAAGACGAACATCGGACATCTGGAGGCGGCCGCGGGCATCGCGGGTGTCATCAAGGTCGTCTTGTCGCTCGAGAACGAGTTGTTGCCACAGCACCGCAACTTTCAGAATCCGTCCCCGCACATTCCCTGGGACCGGCTTCCGGTGGAGATCGTCAAGGAGGCGACTGCCTGGGAGCGCAGCGGCCGGCCGCGTATTGCGGGTGTCAGCTCGTTCGGATTCGCCGGGACCAACGCTCACGTCATCCTCGAAGAGGCCCCCGAGCAAGCAGCCGCACCGATCGAAGCCGAAACGGCCGGAGAGCCCCCGTCGGATGTCGCCGGCGCTGCGGCTCCGAGATTCAGCATTCTGCCGCTCTCGGCACGCACCCCCGCCGCGTTAGTGCAGATCGCCGACCAGTACCGCAGCTGGTTGAACGCACACCCGGAAGCGACGTTGGCGGATGTGTGCTTCACCGCCGGAGTGGCGCGAGCGCACTTGGAGCACCGGGCCGCGTTGGTGGTCAATTCGCGAGAAGCCGCGGTGGAGCTGCTCGGCGCTGTCGCCGACGACCGCCCGGCCACGGGTCTTGGCCGTGGCGAATCCCATGACACGCCGAAGACCGCGTGGCTGTTCACCGGTCAGGGCAGCCAGTACCCGGGTATGGCCCGAGAGCTGTTCGACACCGAGCCGGTGTTCGCTGAGACACTGAAGCAGTGCGCGGCAGTGGTCGCCGACGTTCTCGAAAAGCCTTTGCTGGATGTCATTTTCGACGTGGACGGGCCGGAGGCCGGGGAGGCGCTGCGGCAGACCTCCTACGCGCAACCCGCCTTGTTCGCGGTGGAGATGGGCCTGGCCCGACTCTGGCAGTCGTGGGGCTTCGAGCCGGACGTGGTGTTGGGTCACAGCGTCGGCCAGTACTCAGCGGCCTGTGTCGCGGGTGTGTTCAGTCTGGAGGACGGCGCACGGCTGATGGCCGAGCGCGGCCGGCTGTTCGGCAGCCTGCCGGCGGGTGGACGAATGGCGGCGGTGTTTGCCGCTGCCGAGCGGGTGGAGAGCTTGACCGACGACTTCCCCAGCCTGTCGGTTGCTGCCTACAACGGTGCTAACACCGTATTGTCAGGTCCCGCACAGGATCTGGAAAAGGCGGTGGCGGGGCTGGTTGCCGAGGGAGTGCGTTGCGACTTCCTGGAGACCAGTCACGCGTTCCATTCGGCTCTGCTGGACCCGATTCTGGACGAATTCGAATCATATGCGGGTCAGTTCAATTACAAGACCCCACAACGGATTCTGATCGACAATAGGACCGGCGCCGCGCTTGGCAGGAGTACGAAAATTGATGGCGCCTACTGGCGTCGCCACGCGCGCCAACCGGTGGAGTTCGCCAAGAGCGTGCGCACCCTCGCCGATCTGAACTGCAAGGTGTTGCTCGAGATCGGTCCACAACCGGTGCTTACCGCAGCGGCCCTGCGGGCGTGGCCCGACCCGGCCACCGCACCGCGGGCGATTGCGTCGCTGCGTCGAAACACCGCAGACCACCGACAAATCACTGAAGCCGCTGCCGACGCGTACGTCCTGGGTCACGTGCCCAACTTCGGGGCGCTCCGGCACGGGCTCGCGCGAAAGCTCGACCTACCCACGTATCCGTTCGAGCATCGCCAGTACTGGTTCAGCGATAAGCGTGACGCTGACGGACGGGACACCACGAATCGGCAACGAAGTGCTGGCGGCCCGCGCACCGAGGCCTTTCGGCTGCTCGAGGATGGAAAGATCGAGGAACTCGCGAATCTCCTCGGTGGTGCCGGTGGTGATCAGCAGACCCTGGCTGTGCTGACTAAGCTTGCGGCACAACACAACCAGCAGCGCAGCACCCAAACCATCGCGGCCGACCGTTACCAGTTCCGCTGGGAGAAGTCGCCGACGCCACTGTCCGGTACGGATAACGGTGCGGGCATCACCTGGATTCTCGTAGGCGAGGTATCTGATGCGGCAGCACCGCTGGTCGACGCGCTGACCGCGCGTGGGCACCAGCATTTGGTCCTCGGGCTGCCGGCGTCCGATGCCGACGAGCAACAGCTCGCAGCTGCGTTGCGCGCTGCGGCAGCAGACGCCTCGGCGCAGGAACAAGGACTCCGCATCGTGCACGTCGCCGCCCTCGACGCGGGTGCACCCTCGGCGCGGTCTCTGCTGCGCATGCAGCATCAGGTGCTGGCCGGTACGCGGCGCCTTTTCCGCGCGGCGGCCGCTGCTGAGTTGCGAGCTCCCATCTGGGTGCTCACCCAGGGCGCGCAGCGCATCACCGACGCCGACACCGTGGCGCCGGAACAGAGTGCCTTGTGGGGATTCGGCCGTGCGGCAGCGCTGGAGCTGCCGCAGGTGTGGGGCGGACTTGCCGATCTAGCTGATGCCAGTGCTCAGGAATGGTCACAGTTCATCGCGCGGGCCTCCGCATCGACTGAGGCGGCCGTCAGAGAAGACCAGATCGCGCTGCGCGATCATGCCGTCTACGTTCCCCGGCTGGTTCGGCGTGAGGAACTGCCGAGCGGCAAACCGCTGGAAGTGCGTGATAACGCAACGTATTTGGTGACCGGTGGACTGGGCTCGATCGGGCTGGAGATTGCCGGATATTTGGCCGAACGTGGTGCCAAGAATCTGGTGCTGACGAGTCGGCGCGAACCCAGCGAGGGTGCGCGTCAGCGCATCGACGCACTGGGTGCACAGCACGGCTGCGAAGTCCGGGTCGTCACCGCCGACGTCGCGGATGCGCACGACGTTGCACGCCTACTGGCGGGTGTGCAGGCGGAGCTGCCGCCGTTGGCGGGCATTGTCCACGCTGCAGGAGAGATCGGTACCACCCCGCTCAGCGACCTCGACGGTCCATCTCAGCAAGCCGAGACGGATCGCGTCTTCGCTGGCAAGGTTTGGGGTGCTTGGCATTTGAGCGAAGCCGCAGCTGACCTGAAGCTCGACTTCTTCATCAGCACCTCTTCCATCGCCTCGGTATGGGGTGGCTTCGGTCAGACCGCATACAGTGCGGCCAATGCCTTCCTCGACGGGCTCGCCTGGCGTCTCCGCGAGCAAGGCGTTGCCGGAACCAGCGTCAATTTCGGTCCGTGGACGGCTGGCATGGCGGACGCCGAATCCCGTGCGCGGCTGGAGCAACGTGGGATCAAGACGTTGTCGCCGGCCGATGCACTGGCCGGCCTGGCCGATGTGGTGGCGGCCTCCCCGTCGAACGGCGGGGTGCAGGGCGTCATCGCCCGCATCGACTGGGCCCGTTTTCTGCCGCTCTACCAACAGGCAGGAAGGCGAGCATTCCTGGCGGAGCTGGAGCACGAGGTGCCCTCGCACCTGGCCGCATCGCCGGCGGTCACGCAGTCGGGCAACACGCAGTTGGTCGAGCGGCTCGCGAGCGCTCCCATCCAGCAGCGCAAGAAGCTGCTGACCGACTACCTGCGCGACGCGGTGGCAGAGGTGACACGCGTGGACGTATCGGAGATCCGTGAGGATGCGGGGTTCTTCGACCTCGGCATGGATTCGCTGATGGCCGTCGAATTGCGGCGTCGCATGGAGCAAGGTGTCGGCAAGGAGATACCTGTCACCCTGGTGATGGATCATCCCCGCATTTCCGATGTTGCCGACTACCTCCTGGGCGAGGTACTCGGGCTCAACGAGCAGGTCAAGGCCGCGCCTCGACAGGCGGCGGCGACACGCACGGACGAACCGATCGCGATCGTCTCGGTATCGTGCCGATTCCCGGGCGCGCCCGATCCGGAAGCCTTCTGGGACTTGCTATCCGGCGGTGTCGATGCGATCCGGGAGGTCCCGGAGGACCGTTATGACATCGACGAGTTCTACGATCCGGATCCGGAGACTGCGGGCAAGACCTACACACGCTTTGGTGGATTCCTCGACGGCATCGATGGGTTCGATCCCGAATTCTTCGGCATCTCCCCGCGCGAGGCCGTCTGGATCGAGCCACAGCAACGGTTGATGCTCGAAACGGTGTGGGAGGGCCTGGAGCGGGCCGGTTACTCGCCGGCCGCATTGCGCGGCAGCCGAACCGGCATCTTCACGGGAGTGGGCGCCAATGAGTATGCGCATCTGTTGTCGTCGGAGTCGCTCGACAAGATCGAGCCGTACTTCATCACCGGCAACGCGCTCAACGCCATCTCGGGCCGTGTTGCTTTCGCACTGGGATTTGAAGGGCCCGCGGTGGCCGTCGATACCGCGTGCAGCTCGGCACTGGTGGCCGTTCATCAGGCTGTCCAGGCCTTGCACTCCGGCGACTGCGATTTGGCAGTGGCCGGCGGCGTGAACGTTCTGCTGAGCCCCGTGACGGTGATCGCCGCCTCACGCGCCAGAATGCTGTCACCGGTCGGTCGATGCAAGACGTTCGACGCGTCCGCCGACGGCTACGTGCGCAGCGAAGGCTGCGGAATCCTGGTGCTCAAGAGACTCAGCGACGCCCAGCGCGACGAGGACCGGATCCTTGCCGTGATTCCTGGCAGCGCGGTGAACCAGGACGGGGCCTCCAGTGGCCTGACTGTGCCCAATGGTGGTGCACAGCAACGTCTTATCGGTACGGTGCTGGACCGGGCCGGCCTGGCAGGCGGGGACGTCGACTACCTCGAGGCGCATGGCACGGGCACTCCGTTGGGTGATCCGATCGAGGTACAGGCGGCCGCGGCGGCCTACGGCGGCTCGCGTGACGCGGACCGGCCGCTGCTGATGGGATCGGTGAAATCCAATATCGGTCACACCGAATCGGCTTCCGGCGCGGCAGGTCTCATCAAGGTGGTGCTGTCACTTCAAAACCGGGTGCTGCCACAGAGCCTGCACTTCGAGAAGCCCTCTCCGCATATCCCATGGGACTCGTTGTCGGTGCGTGTGGTGGACAAGGCCATCCCGTGGGAGGCCAATGGCCGGCCCCGCCGCGCCGGTGTGAGTTCTTTCGGATTCACCGGAACCAACGCGCACGTGTTGATCGAGGAAGCGCCGCAACGACCGACGGACATAGCTGAGGGTGTTACCGAGGTACCGGACTCCGCGCCGGAACTGCAGGGCGACCAGGTGAGCGTGCTCCCGCTGTCGGCGAGGTCACCGGAGGCATTGGTCGCGATGGCCCAGCGCTATGAATCGTGGTTGACCGCCCATCCCGGTGTCGACATCGAAGATGTGTGCCTCACTGCCGGTAGAGGCCGGTCGCACTTCGAGCATCGTGCCGCGCTAGTCGTGGATTCGGTAAAGGCCGCGCGTGAGGGGCTGGCCGAGCTGGTCCAGAACCGTCTGCGCCCCGGTGTGGTCCGTGGCGAGCACACGAATCATCCGACGACGGCATGGCTGTTCACCGGGCAGGGTAGCCAGTACCCCGGTATGGCGCGCGAGCTGTTTGACGCCGAGCCGGTTTTCGCCGAGACCGTGACGCGTTGCGCGGAAGCGGTCAAGGACATCGTGACGAGTCCATTGCTCGACGTGATGTTCGCTACCGATCGCGAAACGGGTGGAGAAGCTGGGAAAGTCCTGCGGCACACTTCCTTCGCCCAGCCGGCAATCTTCGCCGTCGAGATGGGCCTGGCCCGACTCTGGCAGTCATGGGGCATCGAGCCGGATGTGGTGCTGGGGCATAGCGTCGGCCAGTACGCCGCCGCATGCGTGGCGGGGGTGTTCAGCCTCGAGGACGGTGCGCGACTGATCGCCGAGCGGGGCCGACTGTTCGGCAGCCTTCCCGAGGGTGGACGCATGGTGGCCGTGTTCAGCGACGCCAAGCATGTCGAGCGGATCGGGGGCGATTTCCCGCGGGTATCGATGGGTGCCTACAACGGACCGAACACCGTGCTCTCGGGCCCGGGCGAGGATGTGCAACAGGCGGTCGCGCGGTTCGAGGAAGAGGGCATCCGCTGCACCTGGCTGGAGACCAGCCACGCCTTCCATTCGGAGTTGTTGGACCCGGTTCTCGACGAGTTCGAGTCGTACGCAGCGCAAGTGCAGTTCGCCACCCCGACGTTGCCGTTGGTGTGCAACCGCACGGGTGCCGTGCTGACGGCGCAGACTCCGATCGATGCTCAGTACTGGCGTCGGCATTCGCGCCAGCCGGTGCAGTTCGCCGAAAGCGTGCGCACCGTCGCCGCGCTGGGGTGCTCGGTGCTGATGGAGATCGGCCCGCAGCCGGTACTGACCGGCGCCGCGGTGCAGGTGTGGCCGGAGCACTTGGCCGCGCCCCGGGCGATTGTCTCGCTGCGCAAGGGTGTTGGCGACCGGCGCCAGATCGCCGAGGCGCTTGCCGCCGCGTACGTCGGCGGACATCGGCCCAATTTCGCTGCACTGCAACGTCACCCCCGTAACACGCTGGAGTTGCCGACCTATCCCTTCCAGCGCCGCCGCTTCTGGCCGAAGTCGTCCGGTGCCGCCATGGACGGCGGCGTGGGCGGGGCAACCTCCGGCATCTTGGGTAGAGGCGAGGATCTGGCCTCCGGAGATTCCGTGTACATCAGCCGGTTGTCGGTCAGGTCGCAGCCATGGCTGTCCGACCACGTCATCTACGGCACCGTCGTCGTCCCCGGCGCGACGTATGCCGCGATGGCGCTGGCCGCCGTCGGCACTCCGGCACGGGCCAAGGATGTGTTCTTCTACGAGCCGATCATCTTGCCGGAGAAGAGCTCTCGTGAAGTGCAGCTGACTTTGCATCCGTTGGAGGATGGCAGTGGGTCGAAATTCCAGGTGCACAGCCGTCCCTACGGTGAACGCGACGTTGATTGGTCGTTGAACGCCGAAGGCACCGTCGTCACCGGTATCGGCGAAGATGCTGACGAGTCGACACCGGGGACCGAAGAGGCGACGGAGCCCATTGATGCGGCCATCGAGCGGATGGAACGCATGCGCCCGATGGAGCTCTTCGAGATCTTTGCCGACCTGGAATTGTCCTGGGGCCCAACCTGGTCTGGTTCCCTGAAGTCCCTCTGGCTCGGCCAGGGTGAGGCCATTGGCGATGTTCTCGTCGGCGAGGAACTTGCCGAACAGCTCGGCACCGAGCCGATGCATCCGGTGCTGATGGACCTGTGCACCGGTGTCGCGTTCCCGGCGTTCCCGGCGCTGCTCGCGGCAGAGCAGGGTATCAACGACCTGTTCCTGCCCTTGCGGTATGGACAGGTGACGTTGAAGGAGAAGATGCCCAGGCGTTTCTACTGCCGTGCACGCTGGCACGAGAGCCCACTGGACAGTGAGACGCAGGTCTTCGATCTGGATTACCTCGATCGGGATGGTCGTCATCTGGGTGGGATTCGCGAGTTCACGGTGAAGCGTGCGCCGCGCGAGGCGCTGCTGCGCGGCCTCGGCGGCGATGCCACCCGGCTGCTGTACACCCTCGGCTGGCATGAGGTTCCGGTCCCACCTGTGGAGGACGCAGTCGGAGAGGCAAGCGGTACATGGCTGGTCGCGGGATTCGACGAGCTCGCCGCGAAGGTGCCGGGCTGCATCCCGATCGACCGCACGACCGATCCGGAACTGCTCGGGCAGGTGCTGGAGCATGCCAAGGAGCGCGGCGTGCCGTTCTCCGGTGTTATCTGGCGTGCCATCGGTCCGAGCGCGGAGGAAGGTGCCGGTTTCTCGGACACTGAGATCGCGCGCCTCGAAACGGAGATCGCCAACCTGCTCAGTGCCGTGCACACGGTGCAGAACGGCTCCCAAAATGGCGTCAAACTGCCCGGTGGACTGTGGATTGTCACCGAGCGGGCGGTGGCCACCGAGTCCGGCGAGCCGGTCGACCCGGTGCAGGCGGCGCTGTGGGGATTCGGGCGCACCACCATCAACGAGGAACCGGCGCTGCGTGCCAGGCTCGTCGATTGCGACGGTTCGCCGGAGGCCGTGCAGGCGCTGGCGAACCTGTTGGTCGCTCCCGGACACGAGCCGGCGGAGCCGGAAATCGCTGTGCGGCAGGGCAAATTGCTGGCCTCCCGGCTGCTGCCGTGGTCACGCAGTGGCAATCTCACGGTGCCGCGCGGAAGTGATTACGCCCTGTTGCCCACCGAACGGGGGGCTATCGACAACCTCCGTATCACCGAAAAGGAAGTACCGGCACCGGACGAGGGCTACGTGCAGGTGCGGGTGGAGGCCGCTGGTCTCAACTTCCGCGACGTGCTCAACGTGCTGGGCCTGTACCCGGGCGACCCCGGCCCTATCGGCGGTGACTTCGCCGGTGTTGTCACGCAATTGGGTGAGGGCGTTACCGAAGTCGAGGTGGGTCAGCGGGTCTATGGCTCCATGCAGGGTGCCTTCGCCAGCCGGTTCAACGTGCCGGCGCAGTTCCTGGCGCCGATTCCCGACGGGGTCAGCGCGGTCGAGGCCGCCACGATTCCCGCTGCGGCGCTGACGGTCCGGTTAGCATTCGATTGGGCGCAGCTCAGGCCCGGTGATCGGGTGCTCATCCACGCCGCTAGTGGTGGCGTGGGATTGGCCGCCATCCAGATGGCGCAACAGTGCGGTGCGGAGGTCTATGCGACGGCGAGCACCTTCAAACGGGCAACGGTGCGCAAGCTCGGTGTCAAGCATGTCTACGATTCGCGCACAACGGATTTCGCTGATCAGATCCTGGCGGACACCGACGGCGCCGGTGTCGACGTGGTGCTCAACAGCCTGACCAGTGAAGGTTTCGTTGAGGCGACCGTGCGGGCCACCGCCAAGAACGGCCGTTTCGCCGAGATCGCCAAGCGCGATATCTGGACTCCGGAGCAGATGGCCGAGGCCCGACCCGATATCGCCTACGAGATCGTCGCGTTGGACACGGTGATGTTCCAAGAGCCCGAGCGAATTCGCGCCTTGCTGACTGAGGTGTCGGACGGGCTGGCCAAGGGGGAGTGGACGCCGCTGCCCGCGGAGATCTACCCGCTGACGGAGGCCAGGACGGCGTTCCGCCGCATGCAGCAGGCCCGGCATATCGGCAAGATCGTGTGCCAGATGCCGAATCCGCTGGCACCGCGGCCGGATCGGACCTACCTGATCACGGGTGGTCTCGGTGCGATCGGTCTGCACACCGCGGCGTATCTGGCCCAGCTCGGTGCCGGTGACATCGTATTGACCAGCCGCCGTGCGCCCGACACCGACGCGCAGCGGTCGATCGAGGAGATCACCGAGCGCTCCAAGACCCGCATCCACGTCTTCACTGCTGATGTCGGTGAAGAGTCCGAGGTTGCGGAGCTCCTGGAGCGGATCCGTGCGGAGCTGCCGCCACTCGCGGGCGTCGCGCATCTGGCGGGCGTGCTCGATGATGCGCTGCTCGGTCAGCAGAGTGTGGAGCGGTTCCGGACGACGTTGGCGCCCAAGGCGTTCGGCGCCGGATACCTGGATAAGTTGACGCAGGACGACGAGCTGGACTTCTTCATCGTGTCCTCCTCGGTGTCCAGCCTGTTCGGTTCACCCGGTCAGTCCAACTACGCAACGGCTAACGCGTTGCTTGACGGCCTGATCGCGCAGCGCAGGGCACAGGGCCTGCCGGCCACCGGTGTCAACTTCGGCCCGTGGGGGCAGGGAGGCATGGCCTCCTCGGAGGCGGCGACCGCGAACATCAGTGCGCAGGGTCTGATTCCGTTGGATCCTTCGGCGGCGCTCGCGGCTCTCGCCGAGGTCATCGCCAACGGCACCGGCCAAGCCACCGTCATCAAGGCCAACTGGCAGCGCGCCGCGAAGGTGCTGGGCAGTTCGCGTCCGCCGATCCTGGACCTCGTCTTGCCCAGTGCCATCGGAGAGGTGACCGGTGACAGCGAGTTGCTCAAGCAGCTGATGGAGATCCCGGTGCCGCAGCGGGCCGGATTCGTGACCGAATTCCTTCAGCGCGAGGTACAGAACTTCCTGCGACTGGCCCAACCGCCGGCCGCAACGAGCCGGTTCCTTGACCTCGGCACGGATTCGCTGATGGCGATCGAACTCCGCAACCGGCTGCACAGCCAGTTCGGCGGCAAGTTCACCATCAACGCGACCGCGGTGTTCGACTACCCGACCATCGGTGGTCTCGCCGAGTATCTCGTGGCTCAGCTGCCGGACGCGGAATCCGAATCGGAGGAGGCGCAGCCCGCTGCCGACTCGGCGGCGGCAGCCACGCCATCTGACGCAGTATCCGAGCCGAAGGAGTGATTCGGCGGTCTCCCGGGTAAGTTAGCCAGCCTGGACACGCGGTGTCAGTGAGCCGATAGCGAGTGGAGTGGGTGCGGTCTGAGACGATTGTTTGCGGACGTCACTCCTCTTCGGAATGCTGATTTCCGGCGCCTGTGGCTGGCCGGAGTGGTCACCGTCATCGGTGCGGGACTGACGCTGTTCGCAGTCCCGGTACAGATCTATGCGCTCACGCACAGCTCGGCGTACGTCGGACTGACGGGCGTCTTCGGTCTGGTGCCGCTGGTGGTGTTCGGTCTGTGGGGCGGTGCACTGGCCGACCGAATGGACCGACGGACCCTGCTGATCGTCACCGCGACCGGGTTGGGCGTCTCCTCGGTGCTGCTGTGGCTGCAGGCCGCGTTGTCGGTCAACAACGTGTGGGTGGTGCTGTGCCTGCTCTCGGTGCAGCAGGCCTTCTTCGCCGTCAATTCACCGACGCGCGCCGCGGCGATTCCACGGATGCTTCCGCTTGATCAGCTGCCTGCCGCCAACGCGCTGAACATGACCGTCCAACAGTTCGGGTTTATCGCCGGCCCGCTGCTGGCCGGGGTGCTGCTGAAGTGGGTGGATCTATCCACGTTGTATCTGATTGACGCGATCGCGTGCGTGGCGCCCATTTGGGCGACGATCCGACTGCACAAGATGCCGCCAAGTGGCGTGTCAAAAGATCTGCGAGCCAATACTTCTGGTCTTCGTGACGTACTTGAGGGTTTCCGCTACCTGGCGGGGCACAAGATCGTGCTGATGTCCTTCGTGGTGGACCTCATCGCGATGATCTTCGGGATGCCCCGGATCCTCTTCCCGCAGATTGCCCACGAGGGATTCGGTGATCCCGCCGACGGCGGCACCGTGATCGCGTTGCTCTCTGCGGCGATATCGGTGGGCGCGGTGATCGGCGGGGTGTTCTCCGGCTGGTTCCAACGGATTGATCGTCAGGGTTTCGCGGTGGTGGTGAGCATCGTGGTGTGGGGTCTGGCGATGGTGGGCTTTGGGCTCACCGCGCATGCTCCGCTGCTCTGGTTGACCCTGCCGTTCCTGGTGATCGGTGGCATCGCGGACATGGTGTCGGCGGCCTTCCGGACGACGATTTTGCAATCGGTGGCTACCGACGATGTGCGGGGCCGGTTGCAAGGCGTGTTCACGGTGGTGGTCGCCGGGGGACCGCGAGTCGCCGACGCTACCCACGGTGCGGCCGCTGCCGTCGTGGGTACGACGGCAGCGGCCGCCGGTGGTGGCGCCCTCGTGGTGATCGGGGTGATCATTGCCGCGCTACTCGTTCCGATGTTCGTACGGTTCCGGACATCGGATGAGATCGCCGAGGACGATGCGAGCCAGGCTAACCCGGACCAGATACAGCCCCAGTAGATTTCACGTCATGGATGCGCGGACGGCCGAGGAATTTCGGCGGCTTCCGCGGGACAAGCAGCTCGCTCTCGGTCGCGGGCTGCGCGATGGCATGCCGCGGCGACGGCTCGGGGAACTCACCACCCGGTCGGAGCGAGATCCGATAGCGGTACTCGCCGCGCAGAACAAGGTCAGGATTCCGTCCTTGGTTCCGGTGCGCAGGGAGCGAATGTCGGAGTCGCCGTTCGCGTTCTACCGCGGCGCGGCCGCGGTGATGGCGTCTGATCTTGCCGGCACGGCGGCGACCGGGGTCCTGATTCAGACCTGCGGTGATGCGCACCTGTCCAATTTCGGGCTGTTCGCATCGCGCGATCGGGCACTGTTGTTCGACGTCAACGACTTCGACGAAACCGCGGTCGGTCCCTGGGAGTGGGATGTCAAGCGCCTGGCCACGAGCGTGGCGATTCTCGGCGACGAATTCGGGATGTCCGGCGATGCCGTGCGCCAGACGGTCATCAAGACCGTCGCCGCGTACCGCACCCGGATGAACGAATTGGCGCAGATGTCCGCCCTGGATCGGTTCTATCTCAAGACGACCGCGCTGGAGGTGCTGGAGCTGGTCTCCCGTCTGTCCAAGAGCGCGTCCAAGTTGGCGACCGAGACGCTCTCGAAGGCGTCCCGCAACACCTCGCACCGTGCCCTGAGGAAGCTGACCGCGACCACTGTCGATGGTCACTACCGGATCGTCGAGCAGCAGGACATCGCGGTCCGGGTCCCGGAGGTGGGGTTGTCCGAGGCGGCGGTCATGGTCGGCGAGTACTTCGGTTCGGTGCCCGAGGACGTCGTGGCGCTGTTGGCATGTCATCAGTTCGAGGACGCCGTCGTGCGGGTGGTCGGTGTGGGCAGCGTGGGTACTCGCTGCTACCTCGCGCTGCTCACCGATGCGGATGGGTCGCCGTTGTTCCTGCAGATGAAGGAGGCCTCGGCCTCGGTGATTGAGGCGTACTTCCCACAGGAGCTGCGGCTGGATCACGGGCGCCGGGTGGTGGCCGGGCAGCGCATCATGCAGGCCAGTGGCGATCCCTTCCTCGGTTACGTGTCCTCGGCGCGGCGTGGCAGCTTCTACGTCCGGCAGTTCCGCGACATGAAGGGCTCTGTCGAGATCGCGAGCCTCACCGATCCCGATGATCTGGCGTTGTACGGCTCGCTGTGCGCGATGACGCTCGCGCGTTCGCACGCCCAATCGGGGGTGCCGGGAGTGATCGCGGGCTATCTCGGCACGGGAAGTGATCCGAACGCCGCGGATGCCGCGTTCGCGGATTTCGCGGAGGCCTACACGCAGCTCAACCGTGCGGACCACCAGCGGCTGCTCGCTGCTTCGGAAGAACAGTGGCTGCCAAACTCCTAATGTCCTAATTTGTGGGATGCCCGACCTGGACGCCATTGCCCAGGCGGCGAAGACTGAGAAGCGTGACGCGTTCGGTGGTGATCCTGGGGTTCCCGGGGGTTCAGGCCCTCGATCTGGTGGGGCCCTACGAGGTGTTCGCGACCGCGTCGCAGTACTTGACCGGTACACCCGGCTACGACGTGTCGCTGGTGTCGAGCGGTGGTACCCCGGTGTCCACGGGTTCGGGTATCGAGTTGGTGACCCGTCCGCTGCCGAATCCCGGCGAGGGATGCGACACGTTGGTCCTGCCTGGCGGCGTCGGTGTGCCCACGGTCCAGCGGGACGCCGCCCTCATGGAATGGATCCGTGACTCGGCACGCTCTGCCCGACGCGTGGTGAGCGTCTGTAACGGTGCATTCCTGGCCGCGTCGGCCGGGCTGCTCGACGGCTGCCGTGCGACCACGCACTGGGCGATTGCGGAAACGCTTGCAGCTGAATTCCCCAGCATCACAGTGGATCCTGATCCGATATTCATACGCAGTTCGGACAAGACGTGGACGGCGGCCGGCGTGACCGCGGGTATAGATCTGGCGCTGGCCCTCGTCGAGGACGACCACGGTGCAGAAGTGGCGCAGACGGTCGCGCGCTGGCTCGTTCTTTACCTGCGCCGCCCGGGCGGGCAGTCCCAATTCGCGGCGCCGGTGTGGATGCCGCGGGCCAAGCGGATGCCGATCCGCGACGTGCAGGAGGCCATCGAGGCGCAGCCCGGTGGATCGCACCGGGTGCCCGAGCTGGCCCGCCTGGCGGCGATGAGCCCGCGGCATTTCACGCGTGTGTTCACCGCGGAGGTTGGCGAGGCACCGTCGGCCTATGTGGAGCGCATCCGCTCCGAGGCGGCTCGCCGCCAGCTCGAAGAGACCGACGACACCATGGCGGTGATCGCGGACCGCTGCGGGTTCGGCTCCGCGGAATCCTTGCGCCGCAACTTCGTTCGCCGCATGGGTGTATCGCCCGATCAGTACCGCAAGACCTTCCACCGCACCGAAAGGATTTCGCTATGACTTCCCCCTCGACGCAGATCGCGATCGTGCTGTATCCGGATTTCACGGCTCTGGATTTCATTGGTCCGTACGAGGTCTTGCGCTTTATGCCCGACACCGAGGTCCGGTTTGTGTGGCATCAGCCCGGACCGGTCACCGCTGATTCCGGCGTGCTGGTCATCGGCGCCACGCACTCGTTCGACGAGACCCCCGCGCCGGACGTCGTGCTGGTGCCCGGAGGGCCGGGAACGACCATGGCGGCGCGCGATGAACAGCTCCTGGAGTGGTTGCGCCGGGTGCACCCGACAGCCACCTGGACCACCTCGGTGTGCAGTGGTTCGGTGGTGTTGGCCGCGGCTGGTCTGCTCGAGGGTCAGCGGGCCACCTCACATTGGTCGACCCTGCCGCTGCTCAAACCGTTCGGGGCGACCCCGGTCGGCGACGAGCGCATCGTGCGCACCGGTCACGAGGGTGTGGTGACCGCGGCGGGGGTATCGGCGGGTATCGATCTGGGGCTGTGGCTGGCGGGACAGATCGCTGGGGAGGAACGGGCCAAGGCGATCCAGCTGAGCATCGAGTACGACCCGCAGCCGCCCTTCGACTCCGGGCACATGTCCAAGGCCAGCGCCGCCACCAAGGCCACCGCGACCGCAGGGCTGGCCAGAGACACGTTCCGGCCGGCGATCATCGCCGCGGGCGCGATGTTGTTGTGGGATGGTGCGCTCGCGGCAGTGCGCAGGAGAGGGGGCAGGAGAGGGGACCGACGGGGGGCGCTCCGTGGCCGTGTGGATGCCCGACCCCGACCCTGACCAGGCGCCCTGAAGGCGGAGCGACTACCTTCTCTATGAACGTTCTCACGGAGCCGCTCAACCTCAGAAGGGATGCCTGTGGCCGACAACAATGATTTCGCTACTCTCCAGTACCCCGGAGGCGAAACCAAGCTGGATATCGTCCGCGCGACCGAAGGCTCTGATGGCTTCGCGCTGGGCAAATTGCTGGCTGATACCGGCTACACGACCTTCGATGCGGGGTTCGTCAACACCGCATCGACGAAGAGCGCCATCACCTACATCGACGGCGATGCGGGCATCTTGCGCTACCGGGGTTACCCGATTGAGCAGCTGGCCGACAAGTCCACCTTCATCGAGGTGAGCTACCTGCTCATCTACGGTGAGCTGCCCACCCCGCAGCAGTTGGAGGACTTCACCACCAAGATCCAGCGCCATACCCTGCTGCATGAGGACCTCAAGCGGTTCTTCGACGGCTTCCCGCGTAACGCGCACCCGATGCCGGTGCTTTCCAGCGCCGCGAACGCGCTCAGTGCCTACTACCAGGACTCGCTGGACCCGCATGACGACGCACAGGTCGAGCTGTCCACGATTCGCTTGCTGGCGAAGCTGCCGACGATCGCGGCCTACGCCTACAAGAAGTCGGTCGGGCAGCCGTTCCTGTACCCGGATAACACGCTCACCCTCGTCGAGAACTTCCTGCGGATGACCTTCGGTCTTCCCGCCGAACCGTACGAGGTGGACCCGGAGATTGTGCGGGCGCTCGACATGCTGCTGATCCTGCATGCCGATCATGAGCAGAACTGCTCGACCTCCACGGTGCGGTTGGTCGGCTCCTCGGATGCCAACCTGTTCACCTCCGTCTCCGGTGGCATCAACGCGTTGTGGGGCCCACTGCACGGCGGCGCCAACCAGGCGGTGCTGGAGATGCTGGAGCGTATCCGCTCCGAGGGGGGCGACACTCACGACTTCGTTCGGCGGGTCAAGAACCGCGAAGACGGCGTCAAGCTCATGGGCTTCGGGCACCGCGTCTACAAGAACTACGACCCGCGTGCACGTATCTGCAAGGAGCAGGCCGACAAGATCCTCGGCAAGCTCGGCGGCGACGACCAGCTCCTCGAGATCGCCAAGGCCCTTGAGGAAGCCGCGCTCACCGACGACTACTTCATCGAGCGGAAGCTGTACCCGAACGTCGATTTCTACACGGGTTTGATCTACCGGGCGATCGGGTTCCCGACCCGCATGTTCACCGTGCTGTTTGCGCTGGGACGTCTACCGGGCTGGATCGCGCACTGGCGTGAGATGCATTCGGAACCGGGCAAGATCGGCCGTCCGCGCCAGATTTACACCGGCTACGGAGAGCGTCACTACCCGTAGCGATCGCTCGTGAGATGACAAAGCTCACATCAATCTGTTTGCATCGCTAACAGTTGTAGTTTCACAATAGTCATGTGGAACCTGCCGCCGAGGCGTTGAGCGAACGCCGCAAGATCGTCATCTTGGGATCTTGCTGCCTGAGTCTGCTCATCGTCTCGATGGACTCCACCATCGTGAACGTCGCGCTGCCGACCATCCGGGCGGATTTTGGTGCCAGCACCTCGCAGCTGCAATGGGTCATCGACATCTACACCCTGGGGCTGGCCTCGCTGCTCATGCTCTCCGGAGCCGCAGGGGACCGGTTGGGGCGCCGGAAGGTTTTCCACATCGGGCTTTCGATCTTCGCGGTGGGCTCGGTGCTGTGCAGCGTGGCACCGACCGTCGGATTGCTTATCGCCGCGCGCCTGCTGCAGGCGGTGGGCGGCTCGATGCTCAATCCGGTTGCGCTGTCCATCATTTCGCAGGTGTTTACCGGGCGCGTGGAACGCGCGAGGGCGCTGGGATTCTGGGGCGCGGTGGTGGGGATATCGATGGCACTGGGCCCGATAGTCGGCGGACTGCTGATCGAATGGGTGGGCTGGCGGGCCGTCTTCTGGATCAACCTGCCCGTGTGTGCGCTGGCGTTCGTGCTGACGGCGGTCTTTGTGCCGGAGAGCAAGTCGGCAACCATGCGCGATATCGACCCGGTGGGGCAGGTACTCGCGGTGTTCTTCCTGTTCGGCATCGTGTTCACCCTTATTGAAGGGCCGTCGCTGGGGTGGGCCACACCCCAGCTCGTCGCGGTCCTGATCACCGCGCTGGTGGCGTTCGCGGTATTCCTCAGGTACGAATCCCGGCGGCGCCACCCCTTCATCGATCTGCGCTTCTTCCGTAGCATCCCGTTCGCGTCAGCCACCCTCACCGCGGTATGTGCGTGCGTGGCCTGGAGTGCGTTCCTGTTCACGATGTCGCTGTACCTGCAGGGCGAACGTCACTTCTCCGCGATGCACACCGGGCTGGTTTACCTCCCGATCGCCATTGGGGCACTGGTGTTCTCGCCGATCTCGGGACGCATGGTGGGCCGGTTCGGCGCGCGGCCGTCACTGCTCGCGGCGGGTGCCCTGTTCTTTACGGCCTCGCTGCTGCTTACCCGGGTTTCGACGGGGACACCGATGTGGGAGCTTCTGGTGGTTTTCGCGATCTTCGGCGCGGGCTTTTCCATGGTGAACGCACCGATCACGAATGCCGCGGTCAGTGGCATGCCACTGGACCGCGCCGGCGCAGCCTCGGCGGTTACCTCCACGAGCCGTCAGGTGGGCGTGAGTATCGGTGTGGCAGTGTGCGGTTCGGTCGGCGCGCCCGCGCTGTGGTTCATGTGTGCGGGCCTGGGGCTGGCCATCGCTACCCTCGGTGTCGTGTCCACTTCGCCATTCGCGCTGCGCTCGGCGCAGCGACTCGCGCCGCTCATCCAGAGCACTGCGGCACGGGAGGTTTCTCGTGTCGGGTAGGCCGCTCGCCGACGAGGTGTGGCGCACCATGGCGAGTCTGGTGCTGGACAACCGTGACGGCTGGCGACGGATGGTTGTCGAGAAGACCGGCCTGCCATTCAGTCGTGTGCGCATCCTGCGAAGGCTTGCGCGACAGTCCATGACGGTGAAAGGGATTGCGGAGGCCACGGCTCTGGATGCTCCGGCCGCCACCGTTGCGGTCAGCGATCTGGAGAAGCGCGGGTTGGTGGTGCGCCGCATCGACCCGGACAACCGGCGATGCAAACAGGTGTCACTGACGGACGAGGGCCGGCGCTTGGTGGCGGTCATCGCCGACCTGGACGATCCGGCACCGGTTGGCTTGTCGACTCTGAACGAAGCCGACCTGATCTCGCTGCGCGCGATTCTGGAGAAGGCGACCGCCCCGCGGCAGTGAGCGCCTGCTAGATAGAGGTACGCAGTTCTGCGAGCAGAGGTTCGGCTGCCTCGGCCAGGAAGCGGTCCTGGCTTTCTCCACCGACCTGCACCAGGGCGATATCGGTAAACCCGGCGCTCGCATACGCGCGGGCGTTTTCGATGATGGTGCCGAAATCTGAACCGCAAGGGATGTTTCCGGAGACGTCTTCCGGGCGGACGTACTGTGTTGCGGCGGCGAACCCTGCGGGAGTCGGCAGTTCGGCGTTGACCGGCCAGCCTCCGGCGAACCAGCGGAACTGATCGTGTGCGCGCTTTACCGCAGCCTCGTGGTCCGTATCCCAGCAGATAGGCAGCTGACCGATGACTCGGCTTTCCTCTGGTGCTGCAGCCGAACGGCGGGCCTGCCGCCACGCGTCGACGATGTCGGATTCCGGTGCGACCGCGATCAGATGGTCTGCCACCGGAGCAAAGCTTGCCGCGGTCTCACCACTGGACACCGCGACACCGACCGGAACCGGTATGTCGGGTAGGTCCCACAGCCGGGCCGAGTCAACCTCGAAGTACTCACCCTTCCAGTTCACGTGCTCGCCGCAGAGCAAGTCACGAATGATGTGGATCGCTTCCCGGAGCATCGCCTGGCGCCGCCGCACCGTCGGCCAGCCCTGGCCGACGACATGCTCATTGAGATTCTCGCCGCTGCCAAGGCCCAAGGTGAACCGGCCATCGGAGAGGATCTGCAGTGTGGCTGCCTTCTGCGCGACGACCGCGGGGTGATAACGCATCGTAGGGCAGGTCACGTAGGTGGCCAGGTCCACTCGCTCGGTGGCCTGGGCCACCGCCCCCAGGACTGTCCAGGCATAGGGAGCATGCCCTTGCGAACTGAGCCACGGAGAGTAGTGGTCACTCGACACTTCGAAGTCGAATCCGGCCTTCTCAGCAGCGACGGCGTAGCGGACAAGATCTTTGGGCCCGCTCTGTTCGGTCATCAAGGTGTAGCCAAAACGCGTCATGTCGGGGTGCGTACCCGTGGCCGGCCGACATGAAACCTCTGCGTCGGTTCGGGCTAATCCGCCTCCAACACCGCCATCGCGGCATGGTATCCACCGAGCCCCGATACCCCGCCCCCGCGGCGGGAACCCGATCCACAGAGAAGAATCCGATCGTGGTCCGTGGACACGCCCCACCGGCGTGCGGGTGTATTCAGCGGCTCGTCGTCCTCTGCGAATGGCCAGTGTAATCCGCCGTGGAAGATATTGCCTGCCGTCATGCCAAGGGCACGCTCCAAATCGTCGGTGGTCTTGGTCTCGATACACGGGTCACCGTCGAAATCGGTGGCCACGACATCGGTGATCGGCTCGGCCAGTATCGAATTCAACGATGCGAGCACCGCGGCCTGCAGTTCCTCACGGGTCGCCTTCAGCCCATGCGGAGTGTGCAATCCGAACACTGTCAACGTCTGCGCCCCGGACGCGCGCAGCTCCGGCGAAAGGATGCTGGGATCGGCGAGCGAATGACAGTAAATCTCACACGGCAACGGGTCTGGGATGCTGCCTGCCAGCGCCTGCCGGTATGCATTGTCCAGCTGCGTGTAGGTCTCGTTGATGTGAAAAGTTCCACCGAAAGCCTGTTCCGGCGTGATCTTTTCGTCTCGGAGCCGCGGTAGACGCTGCAGCAGAAGGTTGACCTTGACCTGTGCACCCGGCTGACCCTCCGGTGGATCTTCTCCGAGTAGACGGGCCAGTACCGCGGGCGTGACACCGCTGAGAACATGGTTGCCGATGGCGACGCGCTCATCGTCACCGATCCGGTAGCGCACCTCGCCGTCGATAGTGACGGTCAAAACCTCTGCTCCGGTGCGCAATTCGGCACCGTGACGGCGTGCTGCGGATTCCAGCGAGCCGGTAACGGCGCCCATGCCGCCGATCGGAACATCCCAGGGATTCATCTGGTGATAGAGGAAGCAGATATTCTGTTGCAGTGACGGGTCATCGGCGCCGGTGAATGTTCCGATGAGCGCATCCGTCAGGAGAACCCCGCGCTGGAGGTCATCGGGCGTCGCCGCGCGGATCACCTCGCCGATAGGCGTCTCGATCAGCTCGGACCATGCGCCGGTGCGTAACTGACTGCGTGTGGGTAGCGGGCCGAGCATCGAACCCCACACCGGCTCGGTCACCGAGGCGCACAGCGCCCCGAACTCGGCGAAATCGTCGGGACTGGCTAGGAATCCGCTGCGGCCGCCGGTCGATGGGTCCGGTGTGTACGACGCATACTTGCGGCGCGCCAGCTGCACTGAAAGGCCCAGATCATCGATGATCTGCTGCGGAAGCAGGCTCACCAAATACGAGTACCGCGACAGTCGAGCGTCAACGCCATTGAATGCCGGTGCCGAGATCGCCGCACCGCCGAGCGCGTCGAGCCGTTCGAGGAGCAGCACCCGTTTGCCTGCGCGCGCCAGATACGCGGCGGCGGTCAAGGCATTGTGCCCGCCGCCGACGATCACTGTGTCAAATCGGTCGGATCCCGTGATCGCCATGGGAGGACTGTACGACGTTCCGGTGATCAGACGGCGCTTTTCAGCGCGTCCTCGAACTCGGTGCAGAACCAGTCCACGTCTGACCGCGAGAACACCAGTGGCGGCCTGACTTTCAGTACGTTGCCCTCCCGGCCGCAGACCGAGACCAACACCCGCCGATTTCGTAGCGCGTTCACGATGCTTAGTGCACCGGCACGGTCAGGGGCGCGCGAACCGGGCTCGGCGACGACCTCGATTCCGGTGTACAGGCCGATACCCCGAATGTCGCCCAGCTCGGCGTGACGCGAGGCTATGGACCGCAACTCAGTCCGCAGCATCGCGCCCACCTCTGCGGCATGGAGCTGCAGTTTCTCGTCCTCGATGACATCCAGCACGGCGGAGGCCGCAGCCATAGAGACCGGGTTTCCTCCGAAGGTGTTGAAATAGGGTACTTCCCGAGAAAACGGAGCGAGAATCTCGGAGGTCGCCGCCATCGCCGAAACCGGAATGCCGTTGGCCATCGGTTTACCCATGGTGACCAGGTCGGGTGCCACACCGTGACGAATGAACCCCCACATGGCCTCCCCGGTGCGGGCGAATCCTGGCTGCACCTCGTCGGCGATGAGTACACCGCCTGCCCTGCGCACAGTCTCCGCTGCTGGCGCCAGTACCGAGGCATCGGGGTAAATTCCATCCGAGGAGAAGATGGTGTCCACCACCAAACAGCTGAAACCGTAATCCGTGGAGCGTAATTCATCGATGGCACCCGATACGGCGGCGGCGAAGTCGGCGGCCAGGTCGGTCGGCGATGTCCGATAGCTGTCGGGTGCCGGCACCGTCCGCACATGTGGTCCGAGAGAGTTCCCACCGAGTGATGGAGAGATGGCGGTGACTGCTGCGGTGTTTCCGTGGTAGGCATCGCTGGTCACAATGACTCCCCTTGCCCCGGTGTACATCTCGGCCACACGCAGCGCAAGATCGTTGGCCTCCGACCCGGTGCATGCGTACATCACCTGATCGATGGCGCTGGGCATGGTGGCGAGTAGACGTTCCGAGTATTCGACAATGCCTTCATGGAGATACCGGGTGTGAGTATTGAGCGTGGACAGCTGGCGGGTGACCGCGTCGACGACATGAGGATGACAGTGGCCGACGCTCGCCACGTTGTTATAGGCGTCCAGATACCGGTTGCCGTCGGCATCGAACACATGGCTGCCCCGCCCCCGCACCAGGTGCACCGGCCGCTCGTAGAACAGCCGGTATGACGGCCCGAGCATCCGTTCCCTCGCCGCGATCAGCGTTTCGGTGGCCGGATCGTCGTGCTCTCCGGCGTAGCTGTTCGAGTCCATGATGTTGGAAAAGCTCATCGTTCGGGTGCCTCCTCCAGGACAGTTCTGCCGAGATCCTCGTAGCGGTCGGGTGCGGTGTACTTGAGGACGAGAGCCAATGCGATACCGCCGATTCCGGTAGCCGCGACCAGCCAGGGGATCGACGCAAAGATCCAGTCACTGGCCGCGGTGCCGGCCGCAAACGAGGCGTGTTTGGCTAGTAAGTAGACGACGTACAGCATGCCCAGCCCGCCCAGTAGCGGCGCCACCAGCGTTCGGAACCAGTGTGCTGTTTCTGGGTGATTGCGCAGCACATGAAAGTACGAGATCACCGCGAAAGCTGTGAGTGACTGGACGATCAGGATCGCGGTCGTACCCAGCAGAGCCATCAGCCCGTAGAGCCCGGTGTAGGGATCGCGATGGGTCAGGGCGAAGAAGAGCACCACCACCGTGGCGAACGCGGTTTGCACGAACCCCGCTACGTGTGGTGAGCCGTGTGCCGAATGGGTGGCTCCGATGGTCCGGCGCATCCCGGGTATGACGTTCTCGCGGCCGATGGCATACAGATAGCGAGCGGCACAGTTGTGAAAGGCCATGCCGCAGGCGAACGAACCCGTCATCAGCAGCACCTTGAACAGGTCGACTGCCCATACCCCGAGGTGGCTCTGAACCGGGCCGAAGAAGATGTCACCCGCCGTCGACGAATCCTGGGCCAGTGCAACGGCATTATCGGAGCCGGTGCCCACGATGGCGAGCCAAGAAACCAGGACGTAGAAGATGCCCACGCCGACTACTGAGGTCACTATCGCAATGGGGATGATCTTCTTGGGATTCTTCGACTCCTCGGCATACATCGCGCTGGACTCGAACCCGACCCAGGACCAGAACGCGAAGAACAGGCCGACGCCGGCAGAACCCGCGACCGCGAGGGGGCCGGCCGGGCCGTGGACCACTCCGCCGAGATCGTGAAAGCCGTTGAGGGGATTGAGTGATCCCCAGGACCAGCCCTGCGGCCCGCCCCCGGTGAACAGCACCGACAGCGCCAGCAGCGAGAGCATCAAGATCTCGGTCACCAGGAAGACACCCAGTACCCGAGCCGCGAGATTGAGATCGAAATAGGTGAGCACCGCGTTGGTGGCCAGCATGATCAGTGCGAAGACGATCCAGGGAACGTCGGCGTGGAAAAACGTATGGAAGAGGTCGTTCGCGAAGAACGAGAAGATTCCGACCAGGGAGGCCTCGAAGACCATATAGGCCAATGTGATCAGGAATCCCGAGCCCAGTCCGACGATGCGGCCGAGGCCGTGCGAGATGTATCCGTAGAACGCCCCCGTCGCGACGATGTGTCTGGACATGGCCGCATAACCGACCGCGAAGAGGGTGAGCACGATGGTGGCCACCAGGTACCCGGCGGGTGCGTACGCCCCATTGCCAAATCCCACCGCCATGGGCACATTGCCGACCATTGCGGTGATCGGTGCGGCGGTGGCTACCGCCATGAACAGCACGCCCATCAGGCCGACGGCATTGGGCTTCAAGCGCTGCATGCTGCCGGTTTCAGTGGTGGTTTCGATGGCAGTTTCAGCGGGAGTGGTGGTGGGGTCGATAGTGTCGCTCACGGAAGGTCCCTTCTCCGTATTTGGTCTGTTTTGGGCTGGTTCTCCGCGATCGGCGAAGCCTGGCAGTCGGAGCAATGGTGCTGTTTTGGGCGCGACGCGGTTATTTATACCTGGCTTAGTGCCCAGGTTAAAAGGAAATCAGGGAAATCGTCCGGATTGGTTTCCGTGATGTTTCGATCTGAGTCCATCGCGCTGCGTTGGAGTTAATTGGTCCTATTTGGTCCGCTTGAGGGCTGTCTATGGTGCACACTCGACCCATGCCGGGATTACCGTCGAATCACAGTGCGTTCGCGCGAGCCGCCCTTCCCGGGTATGGGCGCGATCCGGACACCCCATTGCGGCTACTGAGCCTTTCCGAGAACGCCACGTACCTGGTGGATGATCAGCGACCGATCGTGCTGCGGGTGCACCGTCCCGGGTACCACTGTCTGCCCGCCATCCGTTCGGAGCTGGCCTGGATGCGGGCGCTGCGCGCCGAGACTCCTGTCGTCACACCACAATTTGTGGAAGCGCTGGATGGGTCGGACGTGATCGCCGTCGGCATCGACGACGCCACGTTATATGTCGATGCCATGGGCTTCGTCCCGGGCTGTACCGCGGAGGAGGCGCCCGGCGTAGTCGGGTACACGAAGCTCGGCCAGCTGACCGCGCACATGCACGACCATGCCGAGCGCTGGCAGGTGCCGCAGGAATTCACGCGGTTCCGTTGGGATCTGGACTCGATGTTCGGTCCGCAGGCGCGCTGGGGTGACTGGCGACAGGCCCCCGGCATGACGGACCGCGACCGTACAGCCGTCGCCGCCGCCGTGCAGGAAATCATCCGAAGGCTTACCGAATACGGTTACACCCCAGACCGGTTCGGCCTGATACACGCGGACATGAGGCTGTCCAACCTCATGGTCGATCCGGGACGGACGGGATCTGACATCACAGTCATCGACTTCGACGACTGCGGGTGGTCCTGGTTCATCGCCGACCTCGGCGCCGTGGTCTCGTGGGTCGAAGACACTCCGGAGGCCGAGGCAGCGGTTGCGGAGTGGCTCGATGGGTACCAGCGAGTGCGCCGGCTTTCCGACGAACATCTCGCCATGATCCCGGTTTTCGTGATGCTGCGGCGAATCATGCTTACCGCCTGGATCGCGTCGCATGCCGATGCCGATGCCGCGATCAGGGTCGGTGACGGATTCGGAACGCGTACTGCCCGCCTCGCAGAGCGATACCTCGGTGACCGAACATGGTTGCGGGAGGCGGTTTTCGGTTTTCGAGCGACCAGAGAGGAAGTGTGATGTTCGATCTGTCGACCAAGTCGGTGTTGGTGACCGGTGCTAGTAAGGGCATTGGCCGCGGTATTGCCACGGTATTCGCGCGTGCCGGCGCCAACGTTGCGGTCGCCGCTCGATCGTTGGATGAGACCACAGCGGTTGCAGCGGAATTGGACGAACTCGGTGTTGGCAATGTCGTCGGTGTCCGGCTGGATGTGTCCGCCCCGAAGTCGTGTGCGGATGCCGTGCGGACGGTCATCGACACGTTCGGCGGGCTGGATGTGTTGTGTGCCAATGCGGGGATCTTCCCGGAGGCGACACTGGCCACCATGACGCCCGAGCAACTCTCCGAGGTGCTTGATGTCAATGTGAAGGGCACTTTCTACTCAGTGCAGGCCTGTCTGGAGGCATTGACCGCGTCGGGTCACGGTCGGGTCATCCTCACCTCGTCCATCACCGGGCCGGTCACCGGCTATCCGGGCTGGTCGCACTATGGCGCGTCGAAGGCCGCGCAGCTGGGTTTCATGCGCACCGCCGCGATAGAACTGGCGCCACGCCGGGTGACGGTCAATGCGATCCTGCCCGGCAACATCCTCACCGAGGGCTTGGCGGATATGGGCGAGGAATACATCGCCGGGATGACGCGCTCGATTCCCCTGGGAACGCTGGGCAGCCCTGCCGATATCGGGCATCTGGCGGCCTTCCTGGCCAGCGATGAGGCGGCATACATCACCGGCCAGGCCGTCGTGGTCGACGGCGGACAGGTGCTGCCCGAATCGCCGGAGGCGGTTAACCCGTAGGCGCGCTTGCGGCGATACTGAGCAGATGGAGGAGTCGGAGGGCGGCCCGGTAGCCGAAGACGTGCGGCGTCGAATCCTGTCGATGCTCGCGCAGGGCACGCTGCACCCGGGCTCGCGGTTGGGCTCCGAGCGCGAGATGGCCGAGCGATTCGCGGTGTCGCGTGCGACCGTGCGCAGTGCTTTGGTGCCGTTGAGTCGTGCGGGCATCCTGGAGCGTCACACCGGCCGCGGCGGCGGCACCTTCGTGCGGGCCGATGTGGTGCAGCGCAATGTCGCCGAACTTGTGGGCCTGCCCACCAGGCTGCACATCGGTGGCCACACCAGTGATACCCGGGTACTTGGTACGTCCCGGCGGGCGGCTACCCCGGTTGAGCGATCTGCTCTTGAAATCGAGGACGGTGCAGAGGTTTTCGATGTACGTCGGCTTCGCTACGCCGACGGGGTGCCGCTCTCTGTCGACAGTGCATGCTTTGCCGCCGAGCTGGTGCCGGACCTGCTGGAACAACCGCTCGGCGGATCCCTGTACGAGCTGTGCCGGCTGCGCTATGCATTGGTCGCGGACTCGTCGACCGAGACGATCGAAGTGGTGAGTGCAAATCCACGTGAGGCCGAATGGCTTGACGTGCCGCATCGCAGGCCCCTGTTGGCCATCACGCGGGTAACCCGTCATACGGACGGCAAGCCGTTCGAATACAGCTATGACCTGTTCCGCGCTGATCGGGTACGACTGACCGCCACCATGACATCGGCCGTGGCGCAAGAGAGTCGCGGTATGGATGGCAAGGTGGAACGTGCGGTGAGCAGCCTGGCAGCCCATCGGCGGCGGGACGATACGCTGCTGGCATGACGAAACCCGAGATTGATTTTCAGCCAGGTCCAGCACCCACCGAACTGGTCATCAAGGACATCACCGTCGGTGACGGCGCCGAGGCCGCGCCCGGATCTGTCGTCAACGTTCATTACGTCGGAGTCGAATTCGAGAGCGGTGAGGAATTCGACAGCTCGTGGAACCGGGGCGAGTCCATCGAGTTCCCGCTCGGCGCACTCATCCAGGGATGGCAGGACGGCATTCCCGGCATGAAGGTCGGCGGACGTCGTCAGCTCACGGTGCCGCCGGCGCAGGCCTACGGCGAGGCGGGCGCGGGGCACCAGCTGTCGGGCAAGACGCTGGTGTTCGTGATCGACCTGCTCGGCGCCCGCTAGAACAAGCGCCGCTAATGCCCAGGGAGGCGCAGCACCAGCCTTGCGCCTCCCAACGGGCTGGACTCTAAAGCAGCTGTGCCGCCGTGGAGTTCGGCCTGCTGAGCGACCAGCGCGAGGCCGAGGCCGGAGCCGGTGTGCGATGCGGTGGAGCCGCGTGAGAACCGTTCGAAGACGACCTCGCGCTCGGCTTCGGGGATGCCGGTGCCGTTGTCGTCAATCGCGATCTCCACACCGTGCACCGTGCTGATGGCAGAGAGCCGAACCTCTGACGCGCCGCCGTGGCGGACCGCGTTCTTGATCGCATTGTCGATCACCAGTCGCAGCCCCGCGGGCAGCCCCAACATCAAGATGGTCGACGAGGGCACCAGGGACACTTCGACATTCGGATAAGTGCGGTCGGCATCGTGCGCGGCGCGGTCCAGCAGCTCGGTGATATCGACCGGTACGTGGTCGTCCTCGGTGGTCAGGTCGCCCTGGGCGAGTCTCTCCAGCGCGGAAAGTGTTGCCTCGATCCGGGTTTGGGTGCGGACGGTTTCCTCGAGAATCTCGGCACGCTGGTCCTCGCTGAGGTTGAGCGTGGAGAGCACCTCGAGGTTGGTCCGCATCGCGGTGAGCGGGGTGCGGAGTTCATGGGAGGCGACCGCGGAGAAATCACGTGCGGTTTCGAGGGCTGCCTTGGTCTTTTCCTGCTCGTTGTTGATGCGTTCGAGCATTCCTTCGACCGCCTCCGAGATCTCGACGGCCTCGCGCACACCGCGCACATTCACGTCATCGGGGTTGGATTGCGCGTTGATCAGACGGGCCTGCTGCGCCAGCAGCCGGAAGGGGCTCACCACGATGAGGGATATCACCCAGCCCACGATCACGGTCCCGATCAGCACGCCGCCACAGATCGCGAGGATGCGCATGTGGTACCGGTCGATCTGCCGCTGTGTCTCGGCGATCGGGGCGCCGACCGCGACGGGAATGTTGCCTGGGGCGATGAACGACCGCACCCGGTATTCGACGCCGTTGATGGTGGTATTGGCATAGCCGGGGTCCAGTAGCGGTAGTTCCACTTCGCTGGGGATGGACTTGGTAATCCCGGCCACGCGGGCAGTGAGCACCAGGCCGTCCGGGGTGTCGATCTTCCCCTCCGAACTGATCACCGAATTCAGCAGGCTTGAGACGGCACCGAGGCTGGACACCGAGTCCAGCCGGCGATCCAGCTGGCTGTTCTGGTCATCTTCGACACCCAGCCACACCCAGGTGCCGAGGGTGACGACGAGCACCATCACACCCAGCGCGGCGATAGCGACCAGGGTGCGCAGCGAGAAGACCCGCATGGGCCTTTCCAGCAGTCGGTACGCCAGGTCGGTGATCCGCTGGCTGCGGTGCTTGCTGGGGCTGGTCATGCTGGTTTGTGGGTCTTCGCGCGAGCGGCTCATCCTGGCTACTGCGAACGCAGCACAAAGCCGACACCGCGCACGGTGTGCAGCAGGCGCGGCGCGCCGCTGGTCTCCAACTTGCGGCGCAGGTAGCCGATGAATACGTCGACGACATTGGTATCGGCGGCGAAGTCGTATCCCCACACCAGCTCCAGTAGCTGGGCCCGGGATAGCACCGCGGTCTTGTGTTCGGCCAGCACGGCCAGCAGATCGAACTCGCGCTTGGTGAGGTCGACCTCGACACCGTTGATGCGGGCACGCCGTCCCGGGATCTCGACCTCAAGAGGGCCGACGGTGATGGTCTCGGTGGACGAGGTGGCCACTGCGCCACGCCGCCGTAGTAGTGCTTTCACCCGGGCCACCAGCTCGGCGAGCACGAACGGTTTGGTCAGGTAGTCGTCGGCACCGGCCTCAAGGCCCGCAACCCGATCGTCCACCGAGGTGCGCGCGGACAGCACGCACACCGGCACGTCGTTGTCCATGGCACGCAGCGCCGTCACCACGCTGACACCGTCGAGTACGGGCATGTTGATATCGAGGACGATCGCGTCCGGGCGGTGTTCGGTGGCGCAGCGCAGCGCCTCGGCGCCGTCGCTGGCGGTGTTCACTTCGAAACCGGAGAGACGCAGGCCGCGCTCCAGCGAGGCGAGCACGTCGGCGTCGTCATCGACTACCAATACGCGCGGGGAGGCGTGCCCGGCATCTTGTGATGAGCTGCTTGCGCGAAGTCCATCAGGCATATCTGCCATCTTGCCCGATGCAGCGCTCAAAACCCTCCATCTGCCGACACCGGTGCTGTCCCGTGAGTCGCCAGTATCATGAAGGCTGATAATCCGGCGTCCCATACCGAAAGCTTGCGCATGTCAAAAACAGTACCTGTAAAGCTAGTTTCCTATGTTGCTGGCGTTTGCGCCGTGCTTGGTCTGGGGCTGCTTTCCGGGGGTGCGGCTGTCGCTCACGCCGATCCCGCCTTTCCCGATCTGAACGGGTTCGCGGCGGTGGCTCCCGACGGATTCTTTGTGACCAACGAGAACTCCTCGGTGCGGTCGATCCACTTCTCGACCCCCGACGGAATCGGCTGTATGTTCCGCGCCTCGGCCAACATCACACCCACCTCACGGCAACGCCTGAGCTGTGACGGTGCCGTCCCCGGGATTCCCGGGGACGCACAGAGCGCGCCGAACGTGCCGGGTGTCGGCGGTGCGAGCGCGAATGTACCGGGGCTGGGCGGCGTGAACATCCCGGGTGTGGGGACCTGCCCGATGGGTACCGTCGCGCAGAAGGGCGACGGCGCGTTCGAGATCAGCAAGGGTGCCTGGTCCTGCGGCACCAAACCCGAGGCACCCGTACTCAATGTCGGGCAGAAGCTCACCTACGGCAACGTGACATGTGCCGTCGGCGCGGGCAGCCTGACCGCCTGCCAGGTGACCATGGGTGATCAGAAGCACGGCTTCGTATTGCAGCCCTCAGGCAGCACATCCTTCTAAGCGCCCACGAGGGCCCATGGGGGACGTACCGAGGAACCTACTGACCTAGGTGGTCCATCAGCTCGACGACGGCCGCACGCGCAGCCCGGTTGGCGCCGATGGTGCTCGCTGAGGACCCGTATCCCAGCAGATGGATGGCGGGTTGTCCTGCGACTTGAGTGAGCAGCCGGCCGGTCATCGTGATGCCGCCGCGGCCGTTGCGCAGGTGCAGCGGTGCCAGGTGGTCCAGCGCGTGCCGGAATCCGGTGCACCACAGAATCACGTCGACATCCAGTGAGCCGCCGTCGGGCCAGGCGACCCCGGTCGAGGTGATACGGCGGAACATGGGCCGCCGAGCGAGCACCCCGCGTTGTGAGGCGTCGGCGATCTCCGGCGTCCACGGCAGCCCGGTCGCGGACACCACCGAGCGTTGTGGTTCCCCGCGGCGCGACCGTTCGTCCACACCGGCGACCGCGGCACGCAGACGATCGACGGTGAAATCCGTGACGAACACCGGCTCGCGCCGGGTCACCCACGACGTGCGTGTGACCGTCGAAATCTCGGCCAGCAACTGCACCGCGGACACTCCGCCGCCGACCACCAGCACATGCTGGCCCGTGAACTCCTCCGGTGTGCGGTAGTCGTGAGTGTGCAGTTGACGCCCCTTGAAGGCGGACGAACCCGGAACGAATGGGATAAACGGCTTGTCCCAGGTCCCTGTCGCATTGATCAACCCGCGAGCGGTGAGCTCGCCCGCGGATGTGCTGAGTGAGAACCCGCCCGGAGCCGCCCGCGCCTGGCGCACGTGCACGGGCCGGTGGACGTCGAGGGCGTACCGATGTTCGTACTCGTCGAAGTACCGGGGCATGGCGGTTGACGCCTTGATGGTGCCCGTTTCATCGAACGGCAGTCCGGGGAGTTGATAGATGCGGTTGGTGTTGTCGAGCGTCAACGTGGGCCAGCGGAACTGCCAGGCCCCGCCCGGACTGGGGGAGTGATCGAGGATGACGAACCCCCCAGGTTTCACGCCGGGCTCGAGGCCGCGCCGCCGCAGGAAGTATCCCGCCGCGATTCCGGCCTGCCCGCCACCTATCACGGCGACGGTAGTCATGGGCGCCATATTAGGGTGGTCGCCATGATCGGTGTAACTAGCGACGGCCCCGTCACCACCATTGAGCTGCAGCGCCCAGAACGGCGCAATGCCGTGACCTACGAGCTTGCACTCGCCTTCGCCGAGGAGGTCCGCAAGGCTGCCGAAACCGCACGCGTCATCGTCGTCACGGGGCAGGGCACGTCGTTCTGCGCGGGTGCCGACCTGTCCAGCGGTGCCCCTGATCCCGACAAGTTCGCCGATGCCTGGCAGCACTCGATCAAGAGCATCGATGCCGCGGATATCCCGGTCATCGCTGCCGTCAACGGCCCCGCCATCGGTGCCGGCGTGATGCTGGCGATGGTGGCTGATCTGCGGGTCGTCTCCGAGACCGCGCGTTTCCAGTTCCCCGTCGCCAAATACGGTATTGCCCTGGACAACTGGAGCATCCGTCGACTGTCTTCGCTGGTCGGATACGGGCGCGCACGGGGCATGCTGCTGGCCGCCGAGCCGCTCGACGCACAGGCCGCCTTCCAAACCGGACTGGCCAATCGCATCGGAGAGCTTGCCGATGCCCAGGCCTGGGCGGCCGAGCTGGCCGGCTTCGCGCCGTTGGCCCTCAAGCACGCCAAACGCGTGCTCAACGACGACGGCGCGTTCGAGGATCAGCTGCCCGAGCACAAGGTGCTGTTCGACCAGGCCTGGAGCAGCCAAGACATCATCGAAGCTCAGGTCGCGCGAATCCAGAAGCGCCCACCCAACTTTCAGGGAGCCTGAGCGTGCGGGCGCTCTGGGTTGGCGCCGGCGCAGCTCTTGCGTCGACGTGGATCGGTCGCGCCCTGCGTGACGTCCCGCGGACGCTGGGCGCCAGCAAGGAACGCATCGCCGAGGTCGCGGAGGGATCGTCGCAGTACCGGAACGGTACCTTCCATAACGCCGAGCCGGCACGGCAATTTTCGCCGGATGCAGAGGCCACGACCGTGGTGTGGGACGTGATCACCCGGCGCGGTGCGGGAACGCCGAAGGGCGAAGTACCGCTGGTGATCCCGGAATTTCCCGGCTCGCCCGCGGAGCTGGCTGCGACCTGGTTTGGGCATTCGAGCATGCTCGTCGAGATCGACGGGTACCGCGTGCTCACCGACCCGGTGTGGAGTGACCGCTGCTCGCCCTCGCGTGCCGTGGGCCCGCACCGGCAGCACCCGGTGCCCTTGGAGCTATCGGCGCTACCTGCCCTGGACGCCGTGGTGATCAGTCATGATCACTACGACCATCTGGATATGGATACCATCATCGCGCTGACGCGCAGTCAGAACGCGGTGTTCGTGGTGCCGCTCGGTGTCGGCGCGCATCTGCGCGGCTGGGGTGTCTCTCCTGCCCGGGTTGTCGAGCTCGACTGGGACCAGAGTCATCAGCTCGGAAAGCTGACACTCACCTGTACCCAGGCGCGGCATTTCTCGGGCAGATCGCTCGCCCGGAACACCACGTTATGGGCCTCCTGGGCCATCGCCGGACCCAGGCACAAGGTTTTCTTCGGGGGCGATACCGGATACACCAAGGCGTTCAAGGTCATTGGCGATACTTACGGGCCCTTCGATCTCACCCTGTTGCCGGTCGGCGCCTACAACACATCGTGGGCCGACATTCACATGAATCCCGAAGAGGCCGTGCAAACTCATATGGATCTCGCGACCCCGCAGGCCCCACTGCTGCCCATCCACTGGGCGACGTTCAACCTGGCCCTGCATCCGTGGGCCGAGCCGATCGAGCGGCTGCTCACCGCGGCCGACGAGCAGGGGGTCACCGTCGTGGTGCCCAAGCCCGGGCAGCGGGCCGAGGCGCAGCGGCCCACCGCCCCCGACGGCTGGTGGCGTCTTTCCTAACGCTTGTGCGCCTGCAGCAGGAATGCGGGCTGCTTGTTGCGCCCCTTCTCGTCCTTGTGGAACGCCGGTATCTCGAAGTCGGCGCCGGGCAGGATTTCCGGGATGTTCGAGTGGATGAATGCGGGTCGCAGCTCGTCGATCACCCAGTAGGGCTCGACCGCCGCACGCAGCTCGTCCTCGGTGACCGCGTTGGGGCCGATCCCGGGCGGGAAGGCGCCTACCGCGAAGACCAGCACGTAGTACGACGCGTCCGGCGCTGCCGCACGAGAGATCGACTGCTGGTAGGCCTCGCGGGCCTCGACGGGAATCGAGTGGAACAGTGTGCTGTCGACGATGGTGTTGAAGCGCCCGTCGTAACCGGAGAAGTCGGTGATGTCGGCGACCTCGAAGCTGGCGTTGGTCAGTCCGCGCTCGGCAGCGGCGGCCCGTGCCGCCTCGATGGCGGTGGGGGACAGGTCGAATCCCACGGTGATGTGCCCCAGTGCCGCCAGACGCAGCGAGGTTTCGGCGTGCCCGCATCCAACGTCGAGAACGGAGCCATGGAACTTGCCGGCCTCGATCAACGCGGCCAGTTCGGGTTGCGGCTCGCCGATGTTCCATGGCGGCTCGCCCTGGAAGATCTCGCTCTTGCCTTGGTATGTGGCATCCCAGTCCGGCAGCTCATTCGATGTCATACCAACTGACATTACCCGCGTTGCGTGGGAACGTGGCGTGACAACCGGGCCAAATAATCGCGCGGTGTTCCCACTCGGCGGCCGTGCTCGGTGGTCGCCGGTCGCTACTGTGCAGGGGTGGCAACAATCGAGGAATTGGCCGATGAGCCGCGTGCGCGAAGAGGGACGGACATCAACGGCCTGACCGCTGCCGAGGTCGCCGAGCGCATCGCGCAGGGGAAGACCAATGACGTCCCGGCCCGTGCGGCGCGCAGCGTATCGGACATCGTGCGAGCCAATGTCTTCACCCGGATCAACGCGATCCTCGGCGTGCTGCTGGTCATCGTGCTGTCCACCGGTTCGGTCATCAACGGTGCCTTCGGTCTGCTGATCATCGCCAACAGCGCCGTCGGCATCATTCAGGAACTGCGTGCCAAGCAGACGCTCGACAAGCTTGCGATTGTCGGCCAGACCCGGCCGGTGGTGCGGCGTGACGGTGCGGCCACGGCGCTCGCGCCCAACGACGTGGTCCTCGACGACATCATCGAGCTGGGGCCCGGCGATCAGATCGTGGTGGACGGCGAGGTCATCGAGGAGGCTGCCCTTGAGGTTGACGAGTCGCTGCTGACTGGTGAGGCCGATCCCATCGACAAGACCGTTGGCTCCCCGGTGCTTTCGGGGAGTTTCGTGGTTGCGGGCAGTGGCGCATACCGGGCGACCAAGGTGGGGCGCGAAGCGTACGCGGCCAAGCTGGCCGAGGAGGCCTCCAAGTTCACCCTGGTGCATTCCGAACTGCGAAATGGCATCAACAGGATCCTGCAGTTCATCACATACCTGCTGCTGCCCGCGGGCGCGCTGATCATCTACACGCAGCTGTTCACCACCGATGACAGTTGGCAGGAATCGGTGCTTCGCATGGTGGGCGCCCTGGTCCCCATGGTGCCCGAGGGCCTGGTGTTGATGACGTCAATTGCCTTCGCCGTCGGCGTGGTTCGACTGGGACGGCGCCAATGCCTGGTGCAGGAGCTGCCCGCTATCGAGGGGCTGGCTCGAGTAGACACGGTATGCGCGGACAAGACCGGCACCCTCACCGAGAACGGCATGCGCCTCTCGGACGTGAAGAAACTGGACGGCGACGATGATCACGCGGCCGCACTGGCGGCGCTGTCTCAACTCGCGGCCGATGACCCGCGGCCCAACGCGAGCATCGCCGCCATCGCCGAGGCGTACGACGCCCCGCCGGGCTGGAAGTCGACTGCGATCGCGCCCTTCTCGTCGGCCAAGAAGTGGAGCGGTGCGTCCTACGGCGAGTATGGCAACTGGGTGATCGGCGCGCCCGATGTGCTTCTCGACCCGGCCGACCCCATCGCCACCGCCGCCGAAGAGATCGGTTCCCGGGGCCTGCGGGTATTACTGCTCGCCTCGGCGGAACTGTCCGTCGACGACGCCCAGGCGCCCGGTGCCATCACCTCGCGTGCGCTGGTGGTGTTGGAACAGAAGATCCGCCCTGATGCCCGCGAGACTCTTGATTACTTTGCTTCCCAGCATGTCTCGATCAAGGTGATCTCCGGCGACAATGCGGTGTCGGTGAGCGCGGTGGCCCAGACGCTGGGGCTTTCCGGCACCGCCGTGGATGCGCGCACCCTGCCCACCGATACCGGCCAGCTGGCCGACACCCTCGCCGATGCGACCACTTTCGGACGGGTGCGGCCCGACCAGAAGCGGGCGATGGTCAAGGCTCTGCAGTCGCATGGCCATACGGTCGCGATGACCGGCGACGGCGTCAACGACGTGCTCGCGCTCAAGGACGCCGATATCGGTGTCGCGATGGGTGCCGGTAGCTCAGCCTCACGTGCGGTGGCTCAGATCGTCTTGTTGGACAACAAGTTCGCCACCCTGCCCTATGTAGTTGCCGAGGGACGGCGCGTCATCGGCAACATCGAACGGGTTTCCAACCTGTTCCTCACCAAGACGGTCTACTCAGTGCTGCTGGCGCTGACGGTGGGGCTGGCGGGGCTGGGCTCGAAGATCTTCCACTACGGTGCGGTGCCGTTCCCGTTCCAGCCGATCCACGTCACGATTGCAGCCTGGTTCACCATCGGTATCCCGGCGTTCATCCTGTCGCTGGCACCGAATAACGAACGCGCGCAGACAGGATTCGTGCGCCGGGTGATGATGTCGGCAATTCCGTCTGGTCTTACGGTGGGAATCGCGACGTTCCTGTCCTACCTGTTGGCTCGTCAGATTCTGCACGTCACGGGGAACAGCACCCAGGCGTCGACGGCCGCACTGATCACCGAGCTCGTGGCGGCGGTATGGGTGCTCGCGGTGGTGGCTCGCCCTTATCGGTGGTGGCGGGTGGCATTGGTGACGTGCTCCGGCCTCGGCTATGCGGTGATCTTTGCGATTCCCTTGGCGCGAGAGACATTCATGCTCGACCCGGGCAATCTGGCGGTCACCGGGCCCGCGCTGGGCATCGGTATCGCGGCCGCCGCCATGATCGAGGTGTTGTGGTGGCTGCAGGGCAAGTGGTCCGGCCAGCCACGCCATTTCTGGGCCACCGACGACGATTAGGCACGCCGTGCGAAGGCGACTGAGCGCCCGCGCCTAAAAACTGAACCGCATGCGCACCGTGTCGGCCGGATTGACCCGGAAGACGCGGGTATCCAGCCCGCAGGCCAGATGCAGCACCGTAGCCTCCCGGTGCACGGTCAGAAACTCCGAGGTCCAGACATCGAGCTGCTGGGCGCGCAGCGCCACGCCGATCGCCTGGGTGCCTTTGATCTTGGTTTTGGAGAAGTCGTAGTCGATGCGCGCGACGGCATCCGCGGCGTAGTGGTCATGAAGAACCGAATTGGGGGAGGTGGCATCCTGTGCGCGGCCGTACAAGGTGGCCAGCATCGTCTCGGGAGCGCCGGTCAACGTGATTTTCACAAGGTCCGTCACTCGAGCCGACATACGCCGCGATCTCGTACTACAGTTGCGCCGTCCCAGACGAAGGAGAACACGCTCATGGCTGATTTCAAGGGTCTCATCGACAAGCTCAAGAGCCTGTTGGCGGGCAACAAGGACAAGGTGAACCAGGCCGTCGACAAGGTCGGCGACGCGATCGATTCCAAGACCGGTGGCAAGTACAGCTCGGTGGTGGACAAGGTGCAGGATGCCGCCAAGGGCGCGGTGGAGAAGGTGGAAGGTACCGAGTCCCCGAAGGCCGGCGACGCTCAGTAACCGACTGGCGCCGTTGCTTGCGGTGCTGGTGCTGTTCACGGCGGCCTGCGCGCGGGTGGAGGCGGAAGGTGTCGCACCTCTGCCTCCCTCGCCGCCGCCGGGTGAGGTGCTGTGGGATGCGCCGTTGTCGCTGGCCCCGGACCTTGATGCCCTCGCTGACGGCCATCTGATCCGGTACATGTCGACCTCGGGCACCACCGGCACGCCCACCGAGGTCTCCGGAGTCGTATTCTCTCCCAAAGGTCAACCGCCACAACATGGTTGGCCCATTGTCTCGGTAGGGCATGGCACCACCGGACTGGACGACGAATGCGCGGTTTCTCGAGCTCCCGATCTGCGGGGCTACATCTGGCTGGTGCGCACCCTCACCAGGCGCGGCTGGGCGGTGGCCATCACGGATTACGAAGGATTGGGCGTTCCGGGGCCGCATCCGTATCTGGAACCGCGGTCCGAGGGCTTCAACGTGATCGATGCGGCGCGCGCCGCGGTATCGCTGATCCCCGGGGCTTCGACGTCATGGGCGGCCATCGGTGCTTCCCAGGGCGGCCAGGCAACGTGGGCGGCTGCCGAGCTTGCCGGCGATTATGCCCCTGAACTGGAGTTCGTGGGTGCGGCCAATCTGTCTCCGGCTGCCGATCTCACCGATATGGCGACCCATATCGGCGATGGCCGATACGACTGGAGCCAGCTCTCGATGATGCCCACCCTGCTCACGGGGTTGTCGGTCACCGTTCCGGAGCTGCGGCCCGAGAACTTTCTGCACGGGTCCTTCCAGGACAATCCACACGACAAGGCGCTGCTACTGGGGTGTCATAACGGACTGGATCTCGCGCGGGCTGCAGCCATAGGTAGGTTGCGTGCCAATGATTTTCACGGCACTACCGCATTGGACACGGCGATTTTCGCGGCTGCGCTGAAGCGGATCGCGCTACCGCTCGGCCCGGCGTCCGGGCCGATGCTCGTGTACGCCGGTGGGGCCGATCGGCTCATCGATGCACGCTGGATCCATGCGGCGGTGCGGCGGGCCTGCACGCTGGGCGACACGGTCCAGGAGATTGTCGCGCCGGGTAAGGGGCATGTGGACCCAGAAGGGGAACGGCTGGGGGTGCAGTGGATTGCGGATCGGTTTGCCGGGATCCCGGCCCCCAGTAACTGCTAGCCGCCTGTTGGTATCGCTCCGGTATCGTTTGCCGACGTGGCAGCCAAACTGAATTCCTCCATCGATGTGCCCCTCCCTCCTCAGGAGGCCTGGGAGCACGCCTCGGATCTGCGGCGTTTCGATGAGTGGCTGAGCGTTCACACCGCATGGCGCAGCCCG
Organism: Mycobacterium sp. NGS15; assembly: GCF_059813245.1. Lineage (NCBI taxonomy): Bacteria > Bacillati > Actinomycetota > Actinomycetes > Mycobacteriales > Mycobacteriaceae > Mycobacterium > Mycobacterium sp. NGS15. Next base: position 155,479 of record NZ_JCALEF010000009.1, read on the forward strand.
TTGCCCGAGATCTTGGAAAAGGGCACGGTGATCGACTCGATCGTGTGTGTGAAGGGCATGTATAACCGCGTCAAATGGACCCTTCAGAAGTACGATCCGCCGACGGCTCTGTTCCTGGAAGGACAGGGTAGGGGCGGCGTGAAGGTCAAGCTCCGGGTGACGATCACCCCGAAGGGCCCGGGTTCGGTCGTGGACTTCACCCTGCACTTGGGTGGGCCTGCGATGTTCGGCCCGATCGGCGCGGTGGTCGCTGCCGCGCTGCGCAGTGACATCGACGCCTCGCTGTCGAAATTCGTTCAAGTTTTTGCATCCGCGTCGTAAGCACTTTTTTACGTTCTACCTGCGAAAACACAAGTGACCGTTTGTGATTGGATGAGTATCGAGCTCGTGTCGGTGGTTGGCAGGCTCCGGAATATGGAGCAATATGGATATATGTCAATCACACGGAAGTTCATCGGAACGGTGTTCGCTGCAGGTGCCGGCGCGGCGCTTATCGCTGCTGCACCCGCCGCCGTGATGACCACCGGGGTGCCGACAACCACGTCCAACCAGGTCGTTCTTGCCGATCCCGACGGTTCGGGCAGCGGTGACGCGGGTGGTGGCGGTGGCTGCTACAACGGCGTGTGCGGCGGATGGAATCCCGGGCAAGGTGGCTGGGGCCACGGTTGCTACAACGGCGTTTGTGGTGGCTGGGACGGCCAGCGCGGCTGGGGTAACTGAGCCGCGTAGCCGTACGAACTAGTCCGCCAGCGGTCGAAGAGCTTGCGCCAGGGCGTCATAGGCGTCTCGGCGAGCTGATCCTGTACCTAGCAGGTGGTCCGGCAGGATGACTTCGTCAACACCCTCCTCGGCCCACGCCGCCATCTGCTCCGCGATGCGTTCCGCGGTACCGTACAACACCGGAATCGGTGATGCCACAGCGGTTTCTGCGGCGCGCGCTTCGGATTGCGGGTCGCCTGTGACGATGATGCGCGCCTGAGTGGAGCGCCAAATCGTCGCCGGATCGCGGCCAATTTTCTCGGCCGCGGCGTCCAGTCGGCCCGAGGTCTCATGGAAGGTGCCGGGCGAGGACCACTGGTTCCATTCCTGGGCATACCGCGCGGTCAGACCAAGCATGCGCGGCTGTGTGGCGCCGATCAGGATAGGCAAGGGAACCTGTAGCGGTTTGGGTTCGCAGATGCCGTCCGCCAGCTGGTAGTACTCGCCGGCCACGGTGGTGACTTGTTCGTTGAGCAAGCCGGTAATGACTTGCAGCCCTTCGGAAAACCGGTCGACACGGGGTCCGGGACTGCCGAGTGCGAGCCCATAGCGCTGGTGTTCATTTTCCTGCCAGCCCGCGCCCAGCCCCAGCGTGAAGCGTCCCTGGCTTACGTGGTCGACGGTGGCTGCCCAGTTGGCAAGCACCGCCGGATGCCGGAAAGTCATCGACAGCACCAGGGGTGCGAGCCGGATTCTCGAGGTGGCTGCGGCGAGCGCCGCAAAGATTGCGGTGGCCTCGTGGAAGTCGGTGCGCTGCTCGGGGGTGTCGGCATGTGACATGAAGTGGTCGGCCGCATAGAAGGCGCGCCAGGATCCGTTGTCGGCGTACTGGGCGATATCCAGCAGATCTGCCCAGGATTGATTGGTTTGTCCCCATATCGAAAAGCGCATGTCTTCCAGCCTAGAGAAAAACCAGAGGAAGGCTATGGGAGGAATGCGCGTGCCCAGAAGTTGACCGTAATACGCTTGTAGTGATGAACGAGCAACCACGGGGTCGGCGGGCAGAGGTGCTGGAAGCTGCTATTCAGGTGGCGGGCACTATGGGTGTTGGTGGCCTCACCTATCGATCGGTCGATGCGGCGGCGAATGTTCCCAGCGGAACCACGTCGAATCACTTCCGTACTCGCGATGCCCTGCTCCTCGGTGTCATCATCGAGATCGAGAAGCTCCGTCGGGCCTTCTGGCGGGCGCTTGTCACAGAGATCAACCCGACCACGGTGCCCGACCTGGTGGGTATCGGTACCGCGTACGCCAACGGTGCCGTCGGGGTGATGAGCACCCGGGTGCGGGCGTACATGGCACTGCTCATGGAGGGTTGGAGTCATCCCGAGCTGAGGGAGCCGCTGCAGCAAGGCCGGGATGCGCAGATTCCCCGCACACTGCAGCTCATGCGCAAAGTGAACCCGACAACCCCCGAATTGCATGCGGAAGTCTTTCAGGACTATCTCACCGGCATCATCTACCAGCAGCTTGCCAACCCGGCGCCGGACTTCAATCCGCGCCCGGCAATCGAGGCGCTACTCACCGTGCTGGTGACGCCCCAGGTGCCGCGGGTAGCGCAGAGATAGGGTTCTCACGCCAGTCGGTATCGGTAACGATTCGCCGTGAAATGCGTTCGAGCGCTGCCTGAATCTGCTCCCGGTCCGCGCGATCTTCGAAATCGGGTGTGCGGGAAAGTCGTTCGACCAAGTACTGGTTGATCGCCTCGCTGATTTTGTCGACTTCCTGTCGCCCGGGGTCGGTGAGCCAGACATGGTCATTGGTGCGCAGCGCGTAACCATTCTCGACGAGTTCGTTGAAGGCGGGGTCGATGACCTCTGGAGGTATCCGGTACCACTGCGCGATGCGGGACACCTCCGCAGATCCGGTGGCACGCAAAAATCGGTTGGCCTGCACCAGGGCCCACAGCGGAGCGATGGGCATCGATACACCCGCGTGTTCGCGTAGCTTGTGCAGACCGATGTGTGGGAATCCGCGCATTGCGTTGCTGATCGCGATCTCCAGCAATTTGTCCGGCGAGACCGAATTGGGCATGCCGAAGCCCTCGCCCATATCCGCGGCAAGGGCCGAGTCGGTGCCGCGCAGCGGGACCTCCTTGAGGAACAGCGCGACGACGAACCCGATGACGGCAACCGGTGCGGCGCAAAGGAACACAAGGTCCAACGAGTCGGCGTAGGCATTGATGACGGGTATCGCGGCGTCATGCGGCAGTGCGTGCAGCGCCTGTGGTGACCGGGCAGCCTCGGATGGCACCGTCGCCGAGCTAATTTCGCGTGCAAGGAAATTGGAGAACAGCGACCCGAATATCGCGGCGCCGAAGGAGCTGCCGATGGTGCGGAAGAACGTCACGCCGGATGTCGCGACGCCTAGATCGTCGAATCGGGCCGTGTTCTGCACGATGAGTGTGAGTACTTGCATCGAGGCGCCGATACCTACGCCCAGGATGAGCAGGTACAGCGACTGCAGGAGGAACGGTGTCGAGTTGTCCATGCTAGACAGCAGCACCAGCGCGATGGCCATGGTGGCAGTGCCGGCGACGGGATAGCGCTTGTACTTGCCGGTGCGTCCTACCAGGATGCCGGTTCCGGTGGAGGTGATCAGCATGCCCGCCACCATGGGCAGTGTGCGCATACCCGAGACGGTGGCCGAGACACCGTTGACGAACTGCATGAACGTCGGTAGGTAGGTCATCACCCCGAGCATGGCGAAGCCGACGACGAAGCTCAGCACGCAGCAGATCGTGAAGACCGGGTCGCGGAACAGTCGTGGCGGCAGAATCGGTTCGGATACTCGGGATTCCACCCAGACGAACAGGACGATGGCTGCGACCGAACCGACGAACAACCCGATAATCATCGGTGAGGACCAGGGATAGGTGGTGCCGCCCCAACTGGTCGCCAGCGTCAGTGCCGAGGCGCCCAGCCCAATGAGCACAATGCCCCAGTAGTCGATGACGGGGCGTGTCGCCTTGGCCAGCGCCGGGATGGCTCCGGCCGCAACCAGGATCACCACGACAGAGATGGGCAGATTGATGTAGAAGGCCCAGCGCCAGCCCAGATGATCGGTGAACAGACCGCCCAACAGCGGGCCGATCACGGTCGTCACCCCGAAGACCGCACCCAGCATGCCCTGATACCGGCCGCGCTCGCGCATCGGGATGATCTCGCCGATGAGGGCAGTCGCCGTCACCATGAGGCCGCCGGATCCGAGTCCCTGAATGGCGCGAGCGCCCACGAGCATCGCCATGGAACCGGCCACGCCGCAGAGCAGCGATCCGGCCGCGAAGATGACGATGCAGGCCATGAAGACTGTTCGCCGTCCGAAGAGGTCACCGAACTTGCCCATCACCGCGGTAGCCACCGTGGAGGCCAGTAGATAGCTGGTGACCACCCACGATTGGTGCCCGGCATCTCCGAGATCGGCGACGACGGTGGGCAGGGCGGTGGCGACAATGGTGCCGTCCAGCGCGGCGAGCAGCATCCCGAGCAGGACCGCGACGAAGATGAGATTGCGGCGCTGCACGCTGATCATGGAGCTCGCGGCTTCCTGATCGACTGTTTCGGATTCAGGGGCCTGCTGCGGGGATTCGGCTGACATAACTTACCCATGCTAAAGGTATGTGGGCCCGGGCATCATGAACTTACGTGGCCCGCACGCACGTGGACAGGAAGCCAGTTGGTGCCGTGACCGCGAGCCTGACAACCCGAGGCCCGCCGCTGACCTGGGTGTAACGTACGTCACAGGGCTCGCACGGATGACGGATAGGAGCAGGCAATGAAGCACGCAGCGCCCGGAACCGAGGGCAGCGCAGTCACTTTCGCGCCCCGGTATGACAACTTCATCGGTGGGGAGTGGGTGGCTCCATCCGATGGGCGGTACTTCGATGACTCCTCGCCGATCGACGGCAAGGTATTCACTCAGGTTGCCCGCAGCACCGCGCCCGACATCGAGAAGGCGCTGGACGCCGCCCACGCCGCGGCCGAAGCCTGGGGCAACACCTCACCGGCCGAACGGTCGAATACTCTGCTCCGGGTTGCCGACCGGATGGAACAGAACATCGAGAGGCTGGCGGTCGCGGAAACCTGGGACAACGGCAAGCCGATTCGCGAAAGCCTCAACGCCGATATCCCGCTGGCCATCGATCACTTTCGCTACTTCGCCGGGGTGCTGCGCGCCCAGGAGGGATCGATCTCGGAGATCGATCACGACACCGTCGCCTATCACTTCCATGAGCCACTGGGGGTTGTTGGCCAGATCATTCCCTGGAATTTCCCGCTGCTGATGGCGGTCTGGAAGCTAGCGCCGGCGCTAGCGGCGGGCAACTGTGTGGTCCTCAAGCCCGCCGAGCAGACGCCCGTCTCGATCCTGGTGCTGATGGAGTTGATTGCCGATCTACTCCCGCCGGGGATCATCAATGTGGTCAATGGATTTGGTGTCGAGGCGGGTAAGCCGCTGGCTTCAAGCCCACGCATCGCCAAGATCGCCTTCACCGGCGAGACCACCACCGGGCGCCTCATCATGCAGTACGCGACGGAGAACATCATCCCCGTCACCTTGGAGCTTGGCGGCAAGAGCCCCAACATCTTCATGCCCGACGTGATGGCTGCCGATGACGCCTTCCTGGACAAGGCGCTCGAGGGCTTCACCATGTTCGCGCTCAACCAGGGTGAGGTGTGCACGTGTCCCTCGCGGGCGCTAGTGCATTCCTCCATCTACGACGAATTCATCGCACGTGCGATCACCCGCGTGGAGGCCATCGTGGGCGGCGATCCGCTCGACGAAGACACCATGATCGGTGCCCAAGCCAGTAATGATCAGTACGAAAAGATCTTGTCCTACATTGACATTGGGCGACAAGAGGGAGCTCAGGTGCTCACCGGTGGTGACGCCCGTAAGGTTGCCGATTACCCGGACGGCGCCTACATTCAGCCGACCGTGTTCGCCGGCACCAACAACATGCGCATCTTCCAGGAAGAAATCTTCGGCCCGGTGCTGTCCGTGGCGAAGTTCGACTCGCTGGACGAGGCGCTCAAGATTGCCAATGACACGCTGTACGGCCTGGGCGCGGGGGTGTGGTCGCGGGATATGACCAACGCCTACCGGTTGGGTCGCGGTATCAAGGCGGGCCGGGTGTGGACCAACTGCTACCACCAGTATCCCGCGCACGCCGCGTTCGGCGGCTACAAGAAGTCCGGTATCGGGCGTGAGAACCACAAGATGATGCTCGATCACTACCAGCAGACCAAGAATCTGTTGGTGAGCTACTCGCCCGACGCTGCGGGGTTCTTCTGATGAGAGCTTGCGCGAAGGAAGTCAGGCCCTGATCAATCGCGTCGAGCTCACTCCGGCGGCGGCCGAGCTGTTGGCTTCGCTGGTGGCCACACACGGACCTGTGATGTTCCACCAGTCCGGCGGCTGCTGTGACGGGAGTGCGCCGATGTGTTACCTGCGCGGGGAATTTCGTGTGGGTGCGTCGGATGTGTTGCTCGGTGAGGTTAGCGGGGGAACGCCGTTCTGGATGAGTGCCGACCAGTTCGAGTACTGGTCACATACACATTTGACGGTGGACGTGGTGCCTGGGCGAGGGTCGGGATTTTCGCTGGAGGCACCGGAGGGGGTGCGTTTCCTCATCCGGTCAAGGCTGTTCACCGATGACGAGGTGTTCGCGTTGGCGAATCAGCCGGTCAGGACCGGCGCCGACGGTTGAGGCGCTGCCGATTCCTTCGTGTTGTCGGCTGTGCGCAGAGGTAGTAGTTTGCCCTTGTCGGAGACAGTCTGGTCGGGTCGGTCGTAGGGGAGTGTCATCCAGTGTATGTGGCTATTCGAACTGCTGCGGTTGCTGCGGTGTGCAGTCTGTGTGTCGGGACAGGTGTGGACGCGCGCACTGTGCGGCCGGTTCCTTCCCTAACGGCTACGGCCACAACACGTTCCGCGACGAATCGGGCAGTCTCTCTCACGTCGTTCTCTGACCTGCTGGCGGTGGCTGCTCCGCAGACTGATGCTGGGGCGCAATCGAATCCGGTGGCTACCGGGGTACCGAGTAGCAGCGATCTCATCGGGACAGTCGCCAAACTCCTCACGGCATCACAAGCCGCGTCGACCGGTTCGACTCCGGGGATCACCGCGGCCGCCCTCGATCCCGTCGATCCGCCGGTAGAGCAGCCGGTTGATCCGCCCGTCGAGCAGCCCACAGATCCGCCCGCGGCCGACGAGCCGGCGCCGCCCACCAACTTCCCGGGGACGCATTGGCCTGCGTTTGGCACCCCGTCCTACTTTGCGCAGCTGGCTTTTGCGGTGTTCCACGTTGTGGCCTTGCCGATCACGGTGCCTGTGCAGTTCTTCCTGGGCAGCGCCGAGGGTGTGCCGACGGTGATAGCTGCGGCGCTCAATGACTTGTCGGGCCTGCTGGGCCAGATACCAGGGTTCTCACCGCAGCAACCGGCGGCGGCGCAGGCACAGCAGAAGGTCGCGGAGGCCTCCTCTCCGTTGCCGAAGACGGCGGCAGCGGAGGCCGAAGCGCCCGCCGCTGAGGAGCCGGCTCCGGAACCAGAGCCCTTGCCGACTAACTTCCCGGGCCCGCGCCCGGCGTTCGGCACGCCGTCCTACTTTGCGCAGTTGGCGTTCGCGGTACTGCATGTGCTGGCGCTGCCGATTACGGTGCCGGTACAGGCGATCATCGGTAGGACCGAGGGTGTGCCGACGGTGATTGTCGCCGCACTCAATGACTTGTCGAGCCTGCTGGGACAGGTGCCGAAGATATCGCTACCTGGGACCGACCCCGGGACCACACCGGAGGCATCCTCGAAGCAGGTCGATCAGGCTGTCACCAAGCCGGAAACCGCGTCCGAGAAGTCGGAGACCGCCAAGCGCGACGTCGATGCGAAGACTCCCAATACCGAGCACACGGAGCATGGAGCCAAGCCTGCGGAGACGCCTGCAGAGGCGCCCAAGAACGAGCATGAGGCCAAGCCCGTCGATACACCCGCGGATGCGACGAAGGCAGATCCGGCTAAGGCTGTTGACCCCACTAAGGCTGTTGAGCCCAAGGTCGACCCGACGAAGGCCGTTGACCCCACTAAGGTCGTTGAGCCCACGAAGGCTGTCGAGCCTACGAAGGTCGTTGAGCCCAAGGTTGACCCGACGAAGGCTGTTGAGCCCAAGGTTGATCCAGCGGCGGCAGCATCAACGAAGCCCGAGCCTGCCAAGCCCGAACCGGTCAAGGCGGAGACCAAGCCGGAACCGGCGAAGCCGGATGCCACACGTCCAGTCAAGGTCATCCGTGACAGCCTGAAGTCGACGCCTGGTGAAACCGGCACAACTGGCGGCACCAAGACGGCCGAGGGGTCCAAGGGCGCCGAGGCGGACAGCAAGGCGCCCGCTGCGTCTACGGCGACCAAGGTTGGCGAAGGACCGGCATCCTCTGTGGGCGGTACGACTGATAAGCCCGCCCAGAAGCCATCGCCGGAAAAGTCGTCGCCGGAGAAGTCGTCGACTGGCAAGAGTGCATCGTCATCGGAAGGGAATTCACATTCCTCCGAAGGAAAGACGCACACCTCCGAGGGAAAGTCACACTCCGGGTCTACTGACTGACGATGATCGTCAGCGCGTCGCCGTCGCGTTCGATATGAAGTCCGCCGCGACGGGCGACGGTGGCCACCCCGGCGGCATCGTTGGGTTCTGCTCGGCTTCCGGCCAGGATGCGCGCCAGCTTTCCCTTGTGCGCCTTGTTGAAATGGGTGATCACCGTGCGCCGCCCATCGGGATGCTCGGTGAGGCAATCGACGGTCACCGCGCGCGGTAGCCGTCCCAAACCCGCATAGGAGCCCGAGCGCAGGTCGACGATGAGTTCACGGGCGGCCAGTTCGGCCAAGGCAGGCTCCAGAACTGGCTTCCAGCGCGCGGACAACGACGGCTTTCCGGGCAGTTTGGATGAGGCAGACAGCCGATAGGCAGGAACCGGATCATCGGCCCGCAGCAGTCCGAACAGTGCCGAGCCGACAGCGAGTCGTTCACGTGCGCGAGTTGCGGAGGCACCACGCAGCGATGTCACGTCCAAGGCGTCGTACAGCACGCCGGTGTACCGGTGCAGCGCAGGCATGGTGGGAGAAACGCGCAGCTCGGCGTTGCGTTGAATCTCGGGGTCCTGGGATGCGGAGATGCCCAGCGCTTTCCGGCAGTCCTGCGGGTTGGCGGCGAGAGCGACGAGCTCGTCGATGAGTACCGTGCGTAGTGGATTCAGCGACGGTGTCGCCAGTTCATCCAGGCACAGAGGAGTGTGATCTCCGCCTTCACGTTTGGTTTCCGAGGGCGGCAGCAGCACGATCACCCCACAGACCGTAGCGAACTGTTCCCCGTCCGCGGCAGAGAGGGTCAGCGCCTGCGATGAGTTTTTGTGGCGCCGGTGGTCGATACCTATGAATGCCCCATCCAGTTCAAGGAGACCCCATGCCTACTCGTGAAGAAACTCCACTCGGCGCCCCGGCGTGGATCGACCTTGCCTCGTCGGACGTTGAGAAGTCGAAGGCGTTCTATAGCGCGTTGTTCGGTTGGACCTTGCAGGAGGCCGGCCCTGAGTACGGCGGCTACGTGAATGCGCATAAGGACGGCAAGGCTGTCGCCGGAATGATCGCCAACAACCCGGAGTGGAATGCTCCCGACGGGTGGACCACCTACTTCGCCACCGATGACATCAACGCCACACTGCAGAAGGCGGCCGACAACGGCGGCGGAAATTGCATGCAGGCCATGGAAGTTCCGCAGCTCGGCTACATGGGGCTCTTCGGCGATCCCTCCGGTGCCGTGGCGGGGTTGTGGCAGCCGTTGGCCCACAAGGGGTTCCAGCTGGTCGCCGAGGCGGGCGCGCCGGTGTGGCATGAACTGAACACCCGTGAATACGACAAGGCGGTCGACTTTTACACCAAGGTACTCGGGTGGAAAACCAAGGTAGAGGGCGATTCCGATGAGTTCCGGTATGCGTGTGCTCAGCATGACGGGGAGCCGATCGCCGGAGTCAACGACGCAACGGTCGGCCAGTGGACGCTGCCGGAGGGTGTACCGGCGCATTGGGCCGTGTATTTCGGCACCGAGGACACTGACGCCAGTGCCGCCAAGGTCACCGAGCTCGGTGGTGTGGTACTCACACCCGCGCAGGACACCCCATACGGCCGGATGGCCCTGGTCCGTGACACCACCGGTGCCACCTTCTGGTTGTGCTCCGTCGATTCCTGATCGTGACTGCGGTAGGCCTCGTCATTGTCCGTGCGGCGATGACGAGGCCCGCTTCTTGCTGAAGGGTGCACGTTTCAGATGTCCTCGAAGGTTGGGATGCCCCATTCTTCGTGTCCGCCCCCGTGCAGCAGGGTGGCGCGGGTGACCGACCGAGTGCCGAACTTGTCGCGCAGTTCGTCGAGGATGTTGTCGAGCGCCAGCGCGTTCTCCGTCAAGTCCGTGAACGGGAGCTCCAATTGCGCTGCCCCGCAAGGATCCAAGTTGGAAACGGAGAATCCGATCAGGGTGATACCCCGTTCCGCGACGAGGGGAGCTGCCTGCGTGACAAGCTGGCGTGCCACCGCCAGTAGGTGCTCGGTAGAGGTGGTGGGCCGCAACACGGTGTGTGAGCGTGTCGCGCGTGTGTAATCGTCGAACCGCAGCCGGAGTATGACGGTTCGGCAGCTTCGTCCGGCGCCACGCATCCGGCGGGCGATCCGTTCGATGAGTTGCGTCGTGATGGCGTCGATCTCGTCGGTCCTGCGGCGCTGTCTTCCGAGTGCGCACTGCGCGCCGATCGAACGTCGCCGCCGTCCGCCCTGCACCCGCCGCGGGTCGACATTATTTGCGAGGCAATGTAATTGGCGGCCCATGGCCCGACCAACCATGGACGCCAGCGTGGACTCACCGAGATCGGCGATATCCGCGACCGTATGGATGCCGTACACACGCAGCTTCTCGGCGGTGATCGCGCCGACGCCCCACAGCGCCTGCACCGGCAAGGGGCGCAGGAATGACAACTCCTCGTGGGGTTCTACCGCCAACAGCCCGTCGGGTTTGCCCTGGCGGCTGGCGACCTTGGCCAGGAACTTGGTGCGAGCAATCCCGACGGTGATCGGCAGACCAGCCCGCCGGCGTACCTCCGCGCGTAGTGTCGCCGCGATATCGCGTGGCGTGCCCGAAATGCGCAGTAGGCCAGAGACATCCAGAAATGCCTCGTCGATGGACAACGGCTCGACCAGGGGAGTGGTGTCGCGGAAGACCTCGAAGACCTTCTTGCTTGCCGCGCTATACGCGTCGAAACGGGGTGGAACCACCACGGCCCTGGGGCATAGTTGCCGCGCTTGTCGGCCTCCCATCGCGGTGCGCACCCCGCACCGCTTCGCTTCGTAGCTGGCGGCCAGCACGACACCGCCTCCAACGATTACCGGGCGGTCGCGTAGCGCTGGATCATCACGTTGCTCGACGGAGGCGTAGAACGAGTCCAGATCCGCGTGCAGGATGCTGGCTGTTCCGGTCATGAACAGATGCTCGCACCGGGGTCCGACAGCCATGCTGAGGTGATTTGCCCAACCGCTGGTTGATTCGGAGAATCCCTGGGCAATCCTCGATGGCGGCTGGGAGATATTTGACTTACGGCTAGGAAAACTATCGAGTTCGTGGTCGGCGGCATGGTGCAGTGTGCCCTACGTTTATGGCGAGTTCTCCAGGTTACTTCCAGCCTATTCACAAACTTTGCCCAGAAGGGGTGGTTTACGTGCGTATACGACTTCGTGCGACGGCGGCCGCGACGGTTTGCAGTATTTGCATCGCCGCGTCGGCTTCCGCGCTCACGATCCAAACTCCTAGCGCCAGTCCGGAACAGCATCGGACCGTGTCAACGCAGGCTTACGTCCTGACGTCGAACGACGGCACGCTCTCGCCCGCCAGCATCGGATCGTTGGCTACCTTGCCGGGTGTCCAAGGTTCGGCCGCGACGCCGCTGGCTGCGGCTGCTGCGCCGGCGCCGAGTTTGTTTACGGCGATTCAGCCGGTGTTCACGGTGTTGGGTGGGGCGTTGACGCTGCCGTTCAATATTCCGTTTTGGTTTGTGACCGGGCAGTTGAATGCGGC